>DATMOF010000004.1:0-379665 GCA_035568395.1 Mucilaginibacter sp.
TTGGCAGGTTTTCGCCTTTAACAATAGCCTCATATGTTTTGGCACGGCCAATAACATCATCAGATTTAACAGTCAATATTTCCTGCAGTATGTTTGATGCACCGAATGCTTCAAGCGCCCAAACTTCCATTTCACCAAAACGCTGACCACCAAACTGGGCTTTACCACCCAATGGCTGTTGTGTAATTAATGAGTATGGCCCGATAGAACGTGCGTGCATCTTATCATCAACCATGTGTCCAAGTTTCAGCATGTATATGATACCTACTGTTGTTTGCTGGTCGAAACGGTCGCCTGTTAAGCCATTGTATAAATAGGTACGGCCCGATTCAGGTAAGTTGGCCTTTTTAACCCACTCTTCCACCTCATCATGGCTTGCACCATCAAAAATTGGCGTTGCGAATTTAATGCCCAGTTCTTTACCGGCCCATCCCAATACAGTTTCATATATCTGGCCAAGGTTCATACGCGAAGGTACGCCCAGCGGGTTCAACACAATATCAACCGGTGTTCCGTCTTCAAGGAATGGCATATCCTCGTCACGTACAATACGTGCAACGATACCTTTGTTACCGTGACGGCCGGCCATTTTATCACCCACTTTAAGCTTACGCTTTTTAGCGATGTAAACTTTAGCCATTTGCACGATGCCTGAAGGCAGTTCGTCACCCACACTGATAGCGAATTTATCGCGACGGTAAGCACCCAGTTCTTCGTTAACCTTGATGTTATAGTTATGAAGAAGGATCTTTATCTGGTCGTTTTTATCATCGTCAGTTGTCCACTTGGTTGGATTAATGTTTTCGAAATTAAGCTCAACCAGTATCTTCTGTGTGAATTTTACGCCTTTCGGAACTTGCAGTTCTTTGTAAACGTTATAAACACCCTGTGATGTTTTACCGTTAACGATCTCAAATAACTTTTCGATCAAAGTATTTTTAAGTTCTTTAACAGCTTTATCGTGCTTGGTATCCAGTTTTTCCAACTGCGCCTTTTCTTCGGCTTTAGTTGTTTTTTTGGCACGTGAGAACAATTTGGTATCAATAACCACACCCGCGATAGACGGCGGAGTTTTTAATGATGCATCCTTCACATCACCTGCTTTATCACCAAATATGGCACGTAACAGTTTCTCTTCCGGTGATGGGTCCGACTCGCCTTTTGGCGTGATCTTACCGATCAGGATGTCGCCTTCCTTAACCTCGGCGCCTACACGGATAATTCCGTCTTCGTCAAGATCTTTAGTGGCTTCTTCCGATACGTTCGGAATATCCGGTGTCAGTTCTTCCTCGCCGCGTTTTGTATCACGCACTTCCAGTTCAAATTCTTCAACGTGAAGGGAAGTAAATATATCCTGCGATACCACACGCTCAGAAATTACGATCGCATCCTCAAAGTTATAACCCTGCCATGGCATGAACGCCACTTTAAGGTTACGGCCCAATGCAAGCTCGCCATCCTGTGTAGCATATCCTTCGCAAAGCACTTGTCCTTTTTCAACGCGCTGCCCTTTTTTAACGATCGGCTTCAGGTTAATAGTTGTGCTCTGGTTGGTTTTCTTGAATTTTGTTAAACGGTAGCTCCTTGTATCGCCATCAAATGATATCAGGCGGTCCAGTTCGTTACGGTCATAACGGATACGAATTTCGTTGGCATCCACGTATTCAACCACACCATCGCCTTCGGCGTTGATAAGGGTACGTGAATCTTTTGCCACACGGCCTTCCAAACCGGTACCTACAATCGGCGCTTCAGGGCGCAATAAAGGCACTGCCTGGCGCTGCATGTTCGATCCCATCAATGCACGGTTAGCATCATCATGTTCCAGGAACGGAATTAATGAAGCCGCGATCGAAGTGATCTGGTTTGGCGCAATATCCATTAAGTCTAATCTTTCCGGCTCAATGATCGGGAAGTCACCTTCAAAACGTGCTTTTACCTTTGGAAGGGCAAAAACACCCTTATCATCATAATGCGCGTTAGCCTGGCCTATGGTTTTACCGTCTTCATCTTCTGCAGACAGGTAAATCACATCTTCCTGAACCTGTACCTTACCGTCAACCACACGTTTGTATGGTGTTTCGATAAAGCCTAAATTGTTGATCTTGGCGTGTACGCAAAGTGACGAGATCAAGCCAATGTTCGGGCCTTCGGGTGTTTCAATGGTACACAAACGGCCATAGTGGGTGTAGTGTACGTCACGAACCTCGAAACCGGCACGCTCACGTGAAAGACCACCGGGCCCTAAGGCTGACAGACGACGCTTGTGCGTGATCTCTGCCAGTGGGTTGGTTTGGTCCATAAACTGCGATAGCTGGTTTGTTCCGAAGAACGAATTGATCACCGAAGATAATGTACGTGCGTTGATCAGGTCGGTTGGCGTGAACACCTCGTTATCGCGAATATTCATCCGCTCGCGGATGGTACGCGCCATACGGGCTAAACCAACACCAAACTGAGCATATAACTGCTCGCCTACGGTACGCACACGACGGTTTGATAAGTGGTCAATATCATCCACCTCGGCTTTTGAGTTGATAAGCTTGATCAGATATTTCACGATCGCGATAATATCCTGCTTGGTTAAAACCTTCGTCTCATCAGAGGTTGTCAGTTTTAACTTGCGGTTGATGCGGTAACGGCCCACATCGCCCAGGTCATATCTTTTATCAGAAAAGAATAAACGGTCGATGATACCGCGCGCTGTTTCTTCATCAGGCGGTTCAGCGTTACGTAATTGACGGTAGATATGCTCAACCGCCTCTTTTTCTGAATTTGAAGTATCTTTTTGTAAAGTGTTATATATAATGGTATAGTCACCGCTGGTGGCAGCATCTTCCTTGTTCAGGATGATAGTCTTAACACCGGCATCGATGATCATATCGATATGATCGTCTTCAAGCACAGTTTCACGCTCCAGGATGATTTCATTACGGTCAATAGAAACAACTTCGCCGGTATCTTCATCAACAAAGTCTTCAACCCATTTCTTTAACACCCTTGCGGCAAGCTTACGGCCGATAAATTTCTTTAAGCCTGATTTGCTTACTTTAACCTCGTCGGCAAGTTCAAATAATTCCAATATATCTTTATCAGAATCATAACCTATCGCGCGAAGCAGGGTAGTTACCGGGAATTTCTTTTTACGGTCGATGTAGGCATACATCACGTTGTTAACGTCAGTAGCAAACTCGATCCATGATCCCTTAAACGGAATTACACGGGCCGAATACAATTTTGTACCGTTTGTGTGGCGGCTTTGGCCGAAGAACACACCTGGTGAACGGTGCAACTGCGAAACAATTACACGCTCGGCGCCATTGATAACAAAAGTACCTTTCGGTGTCATGTAGGGAATAGTTCCCAGGTACACATCCTGTACAATTGTTTCGAAATCTTCGTGTTCCTCATCATTACATGATAAGCGAAGCTTGGCTTTTAAAGGCACACTGTAAGTTAATCCGCGCTCAATACATTCCTGTATATCGTAACGTGGCGGATCAATAAAGTAATCAAGAAACTCTAAAACGAAGATGTTTCTTGAATCGGAGATAGGAAAGTTTTCGGCAAACACTTTAAACAGCCCTTCTTTATAACGGTTGTCCGAAGTAGTTTCCAATTGAAAAAATTCCTGGAAAGATTGCAGCTGAACATCAAGAAAGTCGGGGTAGTCCAAAACCTTCCTGCTGGTTGCAAAATTTACTCTTTGATTAATTTTGTTTGCCAAGGGATTTTAATTTAGTTTATTAATAAACTGATGTAGATGTTGTGTGGGTCAGAGATTAGAGGTTGGAGGTTAGAGATTAGAAGGGTTAAAAAATTTAGCCTGATCAAACAACGGGCAGCAAATCTCTAATCTCTAATCACCGATCTCTATTCTAATATCTCATCATTATAAACAGCAATAGACCCCGACCAAAATGGCCGGAGTCTGATGCTTTTTTGGTATGGGTTAAATTACTTAACCTCAACTACCGCTCCGGCTTCTTCCAGTTGTTTTTTCATAGCTTCAGCTTCTTCTTTGGAAACACCAGTTTTTACTTCTTTAGGTGCGCCATCAACTAAGTCTTTAGCTTCTTTCAAACCAAGGCCGGTTAAGTCTTTTACTAATTTAACAACTGCTAATTTAGCGCCGCCTGCTTCTTTCAGGATAACGTCAAATGCTGTTTGTGCAGCAGCAGCCGCAGGGGCATCATCGCCTCCGCTTGGAGCAGCAGCAGCAACAGACACAGCTGCAGCAGCAGGCTCAATACCATACTCATCTTTTAATATGTGAGCTAATTCGTTTACTTCTTTTACTGTTAAGTTTACCAACTGTTCAGCAAACGCTTTTAAATCCGCCATTTTATTTTTAATTTACTTTTAATGCTTTGTGTTTTTTAATATCGAACTTTAAGGTGTTCGTTAACCTCTTTCCTGTAGTGTTTTTACAACTCCTGCCAATGTATTTCCGCCTGATTTCAATGCAGAAATAACGTTCTTCGCTGGTGATTGCAATAATCCGATGATCTCTCCGATCAGTTGTTCCTTTGATTTTAAATTGATCAGGGTGTCCAACTGATTGTCGCCGATAAATATGGCTGCATCAATATAAGCAGCTTTCAAAATCGGTTTTTCGCCTTGCTTCCTTAACTGTTTGATCAGCTTTGCCGGGGCAGTGCTTGATTTTGAGAAAAGGATTGATGATGAACCTTTAAGCACATCATACATGGGCGAATAATCGCCGCCGGCAGCTTCCATCGCTTTTTTGATCAAGCTGTTTTTAGCTACCTGCATCGTAATGTCGCTTTCGAAACATTTACGACGGATGGTATTGACTTTTTCAACCGTTAAATCCGAAGTATCAGTAATATAAAAATTACCATACTCCTTCATTTGTTCAGTAAGGGCAAGAACCAGCTCGTGTTTTTCTTCTTTATTCATGATTAGATCCCCGCTACTGTTTTAGTTTCAATTTCAATTCCAGGCGACATGGTTGACGAGAGATGAATACTCTTGAAATATGTTCCTTTTGCTGCTGAAGGTTTTAATTTTGAAATGGTTTGCAATACTTCCAAAGCATTTTCATAAATTTTATCAGCAGGGAAAGATACTTTTCCGATTGAAGCATGGATAATGCCGGTTTTATCAACCTTGAAGTCGATCTTACCACCTTTTACATCAGCTACCGCTTTTCCCACTTCGGGCGTTACTGTACCTGATTTAGGGTTAGGCATAAGGTTACGCGGACCGAGAATACGACCCAAACGACCTACTTTAGCCATAACACTAGGCATTGTGATGATGATATCAACGTCAGTCCATCCACCTTCAATTTTGGCAATATAATCATCCAAACCAACAAAATCTGCACCTGCGTCTTTTGCTTCTTGTTCCTTATCAGGAGTGCAAAGCACCAAAACACGTACAGTTTTACCGGTTCCATGAGGTAAGGTTGCAATACCACGCACCATTTGATTGGCTTTACGCGGATCGACACCTAAACGAACATCAATATCAACTGATGAATCAAACTTGGTAGTAGTAATATCTTTTACCAAAGTTGACGCATCCTGTAAAGAATACGATTTGTTTACCTCAATTTTGGAGAGTGCCACTTTTTGATTTTTTGTTAATCTAGCCACTGTCTTAAACTGATTTAATTTTTTATTTCGGATTTCGGATTTTCGATTTCGGATTTATTGTCCTCGTCTTTTCCTGATTCGAAACGTTAATAATCGGCTCCCGGTTTCTCAATTTAAATTCGAAATTGAAAATCCGAAATCCGAAATTGATTGTTAGTTCCAGGGTGCCGTACCTGATACGGTTATCCCCATACTGCGGGCAGTACCTGCCACCATTTTCATGGCTGATTCTACTGTAAATGCGTTCAAATCAGTCATTTTATCCTTGGCTATCGTCTCAACCTGGTTCCAGTTTACACTGGCAACTTTTTTACGGTTAGGCTCGGCCGAACCACCTTTTAAACCTGATACTTCCAATAACTGGATAGCAACAGGAGGGGTTTTGATGATAAAATCGAAAGATTTATCGACATAAACAGTAATTACTACCGGTAACACTTTGCCAGGTTTATCCTGGGTGCGTGCATTGAATTGCTTGCAAAACTCCATAATATTCACCCCTTTTGCACCCAATGCTGGGCCGATTGGAGGTGATGGATTTGCAGCGCCACCCTTTACCTGCAGCTTTACCATCGCACCGACTTCTTTTGCCATTTTTATTTGTTTAAATTATAACTCAATGTTAATAAGTGGAAGCTAAGTAACATTTAAGACCTTTTAATTAGTGATTTATTGAATTAGTGAATTAGTGATTTCTTGCTAATTCAATAAATAACACATTTATGCATTTTTATATTTTGGATCGGTCAATCACTAATTCAGTAATTCACTAATTCAATCCTTCAATAATTATTCCTTCTCTACCTGCATGTAATTCAATTCGAGCGGCGTGCGCCTTCCGAATATCTTTACCATTACTTTTAATTTTTTCTTTTCTTCGTTAACCTCTTCAATCACCCCGCTAAACCCGTTGAATGGCCCGTCCATCACTTTTACGTTCTCGCCTATATAATAAGGCACATTCATTGTTTCGCCCTGGGCGCTCATTTCGTCAACCTTACCTAAAATACGATTAACTTCGGCCTGGCGCAGCGGGATAGCGTTTCCGGCCTTATCGCCTAAAAACCCGATCACGCTGTTTATATTTTTTATAATATGCTCAATTTCGGCATCAAGCGCTGCTTCCATCAATACATATCCCGGGAAGAAATTGCGCTCTTTTGCAATTTTCTTTCCGTCGCGCATCTGGTAGTACTTTTCGGTCGGGATCAAAACCTGCGGAACTAAATGCGAAATACCTAAACGGTTGATCTCGGCATCTATATATTGTTTCACTTTCTTTTCCTTCCCGCTAATGGCCCTTACTACATACCATTTTAACTGATCACTCATCTTTATATAATTAGGTTAGTGAACTATAAAATTGTTTAAGCACATAACCTATCGTCTGATCCATCAGCAATATTATCAATGCAATTATTAACGAGGCAACCAATACCAAAATAGCACTGTTTATCAATTCACTCCAGGTTGGCCAGGTTACTTTCTGGGTTAACTCTATATACGACTCTTTTATATACTCAGATACGTTAGCCATTTTTGTTGTTTTACTGTACGCACGGGAACAAGGATTCGAACCCTGATCAAAGGTTTTGGAGACCTCTATTCTACCATTGAACTATTCCCGTTTATTATAACTAAGAAAACATAAGCCCGCTTTTTAACCAGCAGACTTATGTTTCCAATTAACCTTTTTGAAACTTATTATTTCAAAATTTCAGTTACCTGACCAGCACCTACTGTTCTGCCACCTTCACGGATAGCGAAACGTAAGCCTTTTTCCATTGCGATAGCGTTGATCAATTTTACTGTGATGGTAACGTTATCACCAGGCATAACCATTTCTACACCTTCGGCCAGTGTAATTTCACCGGTTACGTCGGTTGTACGGAAATAGAATTGCGGACGGTATTTGTTGAAGAACGGCGTGTGACGGCCACCTTCTGCTTTTGATAATACGTAAACTTCGGCTTTGAAATCGGTGTGCGGGGTTACTGAACCTGGTTTGCAAATAACCATACCACGACGGATATCGGTTTTTTCAATACCACGCAACAATAAACCCACGTTGTCACCAGCTTCTCCCCTGTCAAGGATCTTGCGGAACATTTCCACACCTGTAACAGTTGATTTTAAGTTCTCGGCACCCATACCCAGGATGTCAACAGCCTCGCCAGAGTTGATCACACCACGCTCGATACGACCAGTTGCAACAGTACCACGACCAGTGATCGAGAATACGTCTTCAACCGGCATCAGGAATGGAAGATCAGTTAAACGTGGTGGAATTGGAATGTATGAATCAACAGCATTCATCAATTCCATAATTTTTTCAACCCATTTTGGATCGCCGTTCAAGCCACCAAGAGCCGAACCTTGAATTACAGGGATATCATCACCAGGATATTCGTAGAATGATAATAATTCACGAATTTCCATTTCAACTAATTCTAACAATTCGGGATCATCAACCATATCCACTTTATTCATGAATACAACCAATGAAGGCACACCTACCTGACGAGCCAAAAGAATGTGCTCGCGGGTTTGAGGCATCGGACCGTCAGTAGCGGCAACAACTATAATTGCACCGTCCATCTGAGCAGCACCGGTAACCATGTTCTTCACATAGTCAGCGTGACCCGGACAGTCAACGTGCGCATAGTGACGGGTTGCAGTTGAATACTCAACGTGCGCTGTATTAATAGTAATACCACGCTCTTTTTCTTCAGGAGCCGAGTCGATCGAATCGAAAGAACGTGCTTCTGAGAAACCTTTATCAGCCAATACTTTTGTAATAGCTGCGGTAAGGGTTGTTTTACCGTGGTCAACGTGACCGATCGTACCGATGTTTAAGTGCGGTTTACTGCGGTCAAACTTTTCTTTTGCCATGATGTATATTTAATTATTTGTAGGTTAATTTATACTTAAAAATTGTTATTCTGTGTGTTAAACATTGAGCCAACAATGGGATTTGAACCCATGACCTCTTCCTTACCAAGGAAGTGCTCTACCCCTGAGCTACGTCGGCTGATTTTCAGTTTGCAGTTTTTAGTTTGCAGCTATCAGTTATAACTGCCGACTGTAAACTGGCTACTGCCCACTGTAACTGAGCGGAAGACGAGGTTCGAACTCGCGACCTATAGCTTGGAAGGCTATCGCTCTACCAACTGAGCTACTTCCGCTTACTAATTAGTGAATTAGCGATTGAGTGAATTAGTGATTGAATTTTTAATTCACTAAATCACTAATTCAAACCTTCACTAATTAATCCTCGTGGGGGGAGAAGGATTCGAACCTTCGTAGCCGAAGCAACGGATTTACAGTCCGTCCCATTTGACCGCTCTGGTATCCCCCCATTGTCAATTTCGGATTTACGATTTACGATTTCGGATTTAAAAATTCGAAATTGGAAATTCGATATTCGAAATAACAGAGCCTCCTATCGGGATCGAACCAATGACCTACTGATTACAAGTCAGTCGCTCTACCAGCTGAGCTAAGGAGGCTTATATTATACCTTTCTTACCTACCCTGATCATTACTGATCATCTGAATTGTACCGGTTAATTAATAAGGCTATATTTTTTATTTTAAAGAACCACCCGT
This sequence comes from Mucilaginibacter sp., assembly GCA_035568395.1. GTDB lineage: Bacteria > Bacteroidota > Bacteroidia > Sphingobacteriales > Sphingobacteriaceae > Mucilaginibacter. Next base: position 9,234 of record DATMOF010000004.1, read on the forward strand.
TTTACAAAAGGAATACGTGTTATATGCCTTTCCGAAAGGGATTGCAAATTTACACAATTTTAATGCTGAACAAAATTTATTTTTCAAAAAAATACAAGCAGAATTTGGAAGATAATTTTGGGGGATTTTTCGCGAGATTGTATGTGGAAAAGTATTTAATTATATCAGTCCCTGATCTTTTAACCGCTGCACAAGAATGCTTATATCGGCTGAACTATGTTCACTTTTAAGATAAATTTCGATTAGCAGAACTGTTTTTTGATCTAAAATAACATAAGTGATAACTCTTGCCCCACCCGACTTTCCTTTATTTGTCCCTGAGATGGGCATTCTTATTTTATAAAAATCATGGCCAAGTTGGATGCCCATAGTTGGATTGATAGCTAAATCTTCAATTAGCTTAGCAATATCAGTTTTAATTCCTATATGTTTTTTTGCAATCCTTTTTGCTTCCTTAGCAAATTCAGAAGCTATAATAACCTTATAGCTCATTTAAGAATTCACTTGCGTCCTGGAGCTTAATCTTGCCTTCCTTGTACAGCCTGATCTCTTCCGCTGATCTTTTCAGGCGATCATAAATCACTTGCTCCGATTTATTTAATGGCCGTTTCGCCGTATCAGCATCCTGCATTATATTGTAATCCAAACCAAAGGCATCCAATACCGCTTTAATGGCTTTTTCGGTTTTCTTATTATTAATATTTACTGTAAGAGTAGTCATTATTACAAAAATACAATATTCTTTAAATTTATTTTTCAAAAAAAATCGGCGGGCTGTTTACCCACCGATCCCTGCAAAATTTTATTGCTTTTTTAATTAAAAACCGTCTTCTGCCGCCATTATCACCGCTTTTTTCGCAGCTTCGGCTACTATATTTTTCTTTTGCTTATGTTTTTCAATTTGCTTGCGCAGGCTCTCAACCACCAGATCGGTAGCTTCTTCGAACGTTTTACATTGTTCTTTTGCAAATATCTGGTTGCCCGGCAACATCAGTTTAATCTCCGTTATCTTATTGGCCTCATCCTCTACATTTTCGAGTTTTAAATATACTTCACCGCTGATAATATGATCATAAAAAGTATCAAGCTTATCAGCCTTCTTCTGGATAAAATCCAACAATTTTTTGTCTGCATTAAAACGAATAGATTGCACTGTGATTTTCATGATTCCTCCTTGTTATGCCTTTGGATGGGCTTGTTTGTAAATAGACTTTAATCGTTCAACAGAATTGTGCGTATAGATTTGGGTAGCGCTAAGGTTAGCATGGCCGAGAAGCTCCTTGATGGCGTTCAGATCGGCGCCGCGATTTAATAAGGTTGTTGCAAAGGTGTGGCGCAGCACGTGCGGGCTCTTTTTATCCTGGGTTGATATATAAGAAAGGTATTTGTGCACTGTTAAATAAATAAGCTTTGCGTAAGCATCGGACCCTTTATCAGTAACGATCAGCGCGGTTGAATTGTTGTCGAAATTTTGACTTTTCTTAACGTTCAGATAATCAATTAGTAACACCTTTAATTCGTTGTTTACCGGGATGATGCGCTCCTTATTACGCTTGCCCAACACCTTTACGGTGCCTTCATAGGTGTTAATATCACTTTCTTTAACACCCAGCAGCTCCGAAAGCCGCATGCCGGTACCGAACAGCATCTCGATGATCAGCTTATCCCGAAGGCCTTTAAAATCCTTGCCGAACACTTCGCCGTCATCCAGCATCTGCGTAAGCTTAGCATCCTCCACCACTACGGGCAAGTTTTTTGGAATCTTTGGTGCGTTTATTTTAGCGGCCGGGTTAACCGTGATCACACCCTCCTGCACCAGGAACTTAAAGTATTTGCGCAGCGTAGCTATCTTGCGGCTGACGGAGCGGGCGATGACATCGTGGTTCATCAGCTCAACCATCCAGTTGCGGATATGGTAATGGCTTATTTGCGCGGGGTGTGTTATTTCAGGCTCGGGCGCAGGAATTTTATGATCGGGATTGTTAAGGTAACCTATAAACTGGTCGAGATCGGATCTATAAGCAGAAACGGTATGCGGGGAGTACCTTTTTTCGAATTGAATATACCGGATAAAACGCTCTAAAAACATAAAAACTACTTGTACATCCGAACGATGAATGTACAAATAGTTTTTGTATAGTGATCAGAAAAACTGAAAATTCTTTTGAAGAATTAAACAGTACCTTCTAAGTTCATATTTTGCTTGTAGATGGCGTGTTTAACCACGTGACGGCGGGTAACAGATTTTTTTTCGAAGGCCTGGCGACTGCGCAGCTCTCTTAAAACCCCTGTTTTTTCAAATTTCTTTTTGAAGCGTTTTAATGCTTTATCTAATGATTCGCCGTCTTTTACGTTAATAATGATCATAATTCCCAAATACCTCCTTTCAGGGAAGGCAAAGGTAGAGATAATGTTTTGATTATCAAATAGTGATTTTAAAATATCGTCGTAGAGACGCAATGCATTGCGTCTCTACAGTGTTTACCTCAAAACCTCCCTGCTTATCACGATCTTTTGTATCTCGGATGTACCTTCGCCGATGGTACACAATTTGGCGTCACGATAATATTTTTCAACCGGAAAATCTTTGGTGTAGCCGTACCCGCCGAATATCTGAACAGCTTCGGTTGCGGTTCGCACCGCTACTTCGGATGCAAAATATTTAGCCATGGCCGATTGCTTGGTTACAGGCAGGTGCCTGTTCTTTAAATCGGCAGCCTGCATGATCAGCAGTTCGGCCGCTTCAATTTCGGTTGCCATATCAGCCAGTTTAAAGGCTATGCCCTGGAAATTGCTTATTGGCTGCCCGAATTGTTTGCGTTCTTTCGAATAGGCAACGGCTGCTTCAAAAGCGCCTTTGGCTATACCTAAGGACAGCGCCGCGATTGAAATACGGCCGCCATCCAGCACTTTCATCGCCTGCTTAAAGCCATCGCCTTCATTGCCCAAAAGATTTGCTTTGGGAACGCGGCAGTTATCAAATATCAGCTCGGTCGTTTCCGATGCGCGCATGCCAAGCTTGTTTTCCTTTTTTCCACTTGTAAAACCCGGCGTGCCTTTTTCAATAACCAGCGCCGAAATACCTTTCGAGTCGCCCTTTTCGCCGGTGCGCACCATCACTACGGCAACATCTCCGGACTTGCCGTGTGTTATCCAGTTTTTTGAACCGTTTACAATATAGTCGTCGCCATCCAAAACGGCGGTGGTGTTCATACCCATCGCATCGGAGCCGGTGTTGGCTTCAGTAAGGCCCCAGGCGCCCAGCCATTCGGCGGTTGCCAGTTTGGGCAGCCAGCGATGTTTTTGCTCCTCGTTCGCGAACGCCAGGATATGCCCGGTGCAAAGCGAGTTATGCGCAGCTACCGATAACCCGATTGAGCCGCATACCTTAGCGATCTCAACGATCACCCGAACGTACTCAAAATAACCAAAGCCAGAGCCGCCGTACTGTTCGGGAACAACAACACCCATCATGCCCAGCTCTCCCAGCTTTTTAAACAGGTCGATAGGGAAATGCTGCGCTTCGTCCCATTCCATCACGTGCGGCCTGATATGTTTTTCGGCAAAGTCTTTGGCCATCTGGCCTATCATTTGCTGGTTGTCGCTGGTTGAAAAATCATACCCGCCAAACTGCGGAGTTTCCGCTAATAAAGTGTCCATTTTATAATTGGTTTACAGCAAAGTAACGCAATAATTACCGCATTGGTTTGCTCCTACACCCCGCCGAATAATGAACACTTTGGTATATAGTATGATTTGTTGGTTTAGTTTGTTTAGGAGGGTTTATCCCAACTAGTTTTCAGGTTATTAATATTATAACTTTTTCTTCCGGTGGTGATGTTTATGTATGAAATAGTGAAAAACGAGCAATATCTCTTTAAAATTGGGTAGATTTTGTTTTGAAAAAAAAAGGCAGTGCTTTCTACCATCGGCGGTCCCGCTATGCGCTAATACTGCACAGGCGTTAGGCGCCAGCCTGCACTGAGGCCCACGAAGTGGCCGGTATCGCTTCTATCGGGTTTAAGGAATGGTCGGTTCTGCTATAAGGAAGATATGTGTTAGTAATCAGCCAGTACAAGTATATTATTACAAACCGGTGCCAGCCGTTCGCGGCCATTTAAAAATCCTAATCCTACTACAAACGAAAATCCGGCAATAATGCCGCCCATTTCGGTGATGAGCTCGCTTGCTGCGAGGGCAGTTCCGCCGGTTGCCAGCAGGTCGTCGTGAATAAGGATGTGCTGGCCGGGTTCAAAGGCATCGGTATGCAGTTCTATAGTGGCCGTGCCGTATTCGAGTTTGTAGGCTTTTTGCTTGATGGTAAAGGGTAGCTTACCGGCTTTGCGTACCGGGACAAAAGGAATACCGAGCCGGGTGGCCAGGCTTAATCCAAATAAAAATCCCCTGCTTTCGATGCCGGCTATGGCATCTATGCGTGTGCCTTTGAGCTGCTCCACAAACGCATCGAGTATCCCTGTACATAAACCGGGGTCCTTTAATATAGGTGTGATATCCTTAAACACTATCCCGGGTTTCGGGAAGTCGGGTATATCGCGGATGGCTGCTTTGATCTGCTCGGCTATCATTTGAAATTTATATAGGGTGTTATTTTATGTATTGTTAATTTATCCAGCAATACGATGTTTTCCATATCGGCTATAGCCGTATAATTACCATGCTGCGCGCGATACTGTATAATGGCATTTACCTGGCTATAATTCAGGTAGGGAAACAAGCGCAGCTGATCAAAAGAAATGTTATTGATATTTATCTTTTTTACCCCGTGCGGGTCAACAGAAACCTGGCCTTGCACATCGACGTATTTCAAAGAATCTATACCATTTATCTCTTTCAATTGCTCTTTACGAAAGAAACCGCCGAGCCTTCCCCGGTAACGGATAATACGCATAGCAAACGAAGGGCCGATGCCTTTGAGCTCCGTCAGCCTGGCCGAATCGGCGGTGTTGAGTTCGATGATCTCTCCGGGTTTGGCTTTTTTCGTCCGTGCCTCTTCAGGAATATTAATGTAAGGTTCCAGTCGCTGATAATCAGCGGGGGTTATGGCGTATATCTTCTTCACATCTTCCTTGCGATAAAACCTGCCGCCCTTCGCCTGGTAATGCCGGATCACATTGGCCTGGTGCTCGCTTAAACCCAGTTGTTGCCATTGTGCAACCGTAAGATTGTTCGGGTCGAAAGGAAACATAACCGGGTGCTGTATTTTAACATCGGACCCAGCATTGTTTTTTGAAAAAGTTTGAGGCGCCGTCTTGCTCAACTGCGCAACGGCTTTATCGAAATCTTTAAAATTAATTACAGGCTCGGTGCGGAACAGCCTGTAAACATAAGGCGCTGCCAATACCATCACGATCAAAACAACCAGCACTACCAGTCCGTTCCATTCTTTTTTAGTTATAGACAGATAGTTTTTAACCCGGGTTTTCATTCAATCAATTGCCGCTGTTAAATTAAATAAAATTTGCAGGACATTGTTGCAATGTATGAGCCGATCCTAAAATATCAAGTATTAATACCTGATCGAAATCCGTTTCAGCAAAAAATGAAGCAGCCAGGCAGGCCCGATAAGCAGAAACTTGACGTCATCTAAAAATGACGGCTTTTTACCTTCAATTTTATGGCCGATGAACTGGCCTATCCACGACAACACAAAAACAACCGCACAAACCTGCCACATAGCCGGCCCACCCGCTTTTTGCCAATCAACCAGTGCAATAATACAGTAGCTAAAGCCAAAATAATACCAGCAGCATTAAATAGGACAGTACCGGTGAAAGTTTATAGTAATAAAAGATACTGAAGGCGACTAAAAACGAGGCCCAGTTGAAATAGCCATTGTACTGCCCCATGAATTTGATATACGGAAACGGAATGGCCCATACCAGCCCCATAATGCTAAATACGATGAGCGGAACGCATATCCAGTGGATGAGCTTATTGGTTGGGTTTTGGTGGCTTTTGGCGTATTCGGCGAAATAGATGTCAACGGGGCGAGTTTCGACAACCGTAGGGGATTTAGATTTAACAGCCGTGGTTTTCAATTGATATTCCTTTTTATAAGGTCATCGCCATTATCCTATTTGAGCAGAAGCAATCGCACACCTTACATAATTTCTCTGTAAAGTTCGCGATTGCTTCGTTCCTGCAATGACAATTTATTTTTTATTTGGCAAAAGCAACCGACCTGGTTTCCCGGATAACAGTTACCTTGATCTGGCCGGGGTACGTCATTTCGGTTTGTATGCGGTTTGAGATATCGGCAGCCAGCACTTCTGATTGTGCATCGGTTATCTTCTCGCTCTCAACAACAACACGCAACTCGCGGCCCGCCTGTATTGCAAAGGACTTTTCGACACCGGGATACGACAGTGCCAGTTCTTCGAGTTCCTTTAAACGTTTGATGTAGCCTTCAACCACCTCGCGGCGTGCGCCGGGACGTGCGCCTGATATGGCATCACAAACCTGTATGATCGGCGAAAGCATCGAGGTCATTTCAACTTCATCATGGTGGGCCCCGATTGCATTACAAACTTCGGGATGCTCCTTATATTTTTCGGCTAGCTGCATACCCAAAATGGCATGCGGCAGTTCCGGGTTGTCGTCAGGTACTTTACCAATATCGTGCAGCAATCCGGCGCGTTTTGCGAGTTTCACATTCAAGCCAAGCTCGGCCGCCATTGTAGCGCAGAAATTGGCTACCTCGCGCGAGTGCTGCAGCAGGTTCTGTCCGTAGGACGAACGGTAGCGCATACGGCCAACCATGCGGATAAGCTCAGGATGCAGGCCAGTAATACCCAGGTCGATCACCGTGCGTTCGCCTATCTCAACGATCTCTTCTTCTATTTGCTTTTTGGTTTTGGCAACTACCTCTTCAATACGGGCCGGATGTATCCGTCCGTCGGTTACCAGGCGGTGCATTGCAAGGCGGGCGATCTCGCGCCTAACCGGGTCGAAGCCCGAAAGGATAATGGCCTCGGGCGTATCGTCAACAATGATCTCGATCCCTGTAGCGGCTTCCAGGGCGCGGATATTTCGTCCTTCGCGGCCGATGATACGGCCTTTGATCTCGTCATTTTCGATATTGAAAATCGAAACGGTGTTCTCTATCGCACTTTCGGTAGCTGTACGCTGGATGGTTTGGATAACGATCTTTTTCGCTTCCTTGGTAGCAGTAAGCTTGGCCTCGTCAACAATATCTTTTATCTGCGCCATAGCCTTGCTGCGGGCCTCTTCGCGTAAAGTATCAACCAGCTGATTTGTCGCGTCTTCGGCTGATAGGCCGGCAATGGTTTCCAGCTGTTGTATATGCTGGTTTTTCAGGTGCTCAACTTCCTCCTGCTTCCTGGCCACAATTTCCGTCTGGCGCTCCAGGTTTTTACGGATATTGTCGATCTCAGCTTCCTTGCGGTTCATGTTCTCCAAACGCGAGTTAAAGGACTGCTCCTTCTGCTTTACGCCGTTTTCACGCTGGTTGATCTGGTTATTCTTTTCGTTAATCTGCTGCTCGTGCTCGGCTTTCATTTGTAAAAACCGCTCTTTTGCTTCCAGTAATTTATTCTTTTTCAGGATCTCGGAGTCGTTTTCAGCATCTTTTAAAATTTTCTTAACCTTGTTCTGAGCCGATATCTCCTGATCTTTAAACAGCTTCCTCAGCAAGAAGCGCCCGATGACGATTCCCGTAGGAACGCCCACCAGTACGCCGATGATAATGTATAATAATGTATCCATGTTTATAATTGGTATATAATAAAAAAACCGCGTCTAAATTTTTAAGTGTCATGTATTTAAAACTTCTATCCTGGTTGGGATCCCGGGTTACCGTTGATCTACCGATTAACGCATACCTCTCTAATCCACTGATATTGAAGCGTTAAGTTTTTAATAGTGAAACTTAAAATTTAACCGCGGCTAAATCTTAATTGCTCGTGTTATACAAAGAACGTTATTGCTTTGAAAAAAATCCGTTTAACAAATGATCCAGCTGGTAAACCTTTTCGGTTACCTCCGTATCCTCAACAGTAACTTTTTTATCGGCTTTTAATGCAGATGTTGCATAATGCAACACACACATCGAAAGCAAATCCTGTTTGTCCCTTACCGCGTAATTTTCCTGATATTCTTTTATCCGGTCATTAATCAGTTTGGCAGCCCGTCGTATTATTTCTTCTTCTTCCATGTTTACCTTTAAGGGGTAAACTCTGTCAGCAATATTTATTTTTATGGAGATTTCTCCCATTTGAGCTATTCACTTTTGCACTACTTTTTCAGCAATACAATACACTTATCAATTTCTTGCACAAATTCGTTAATTTTTTGCTTTATGTCAAGACTTTTTTCATTTGTTTCTGAAAATGATTTTGCCATCTTCAATACCCGGAGCTTTTCTTCGAGGTCTTTTGTCTTATTTTTGCTGCTTTCCAGGGCAACGGTCAATGCTTCACTCTCCAGTTTCAACAGGTCATTTTCCTCCTGCAAAGCGGCGCAAAGCTCAATTAAGCGTTCCGTCCTTTCTACAATTGTACCTAATTGTTCAGCTAACGCCATTTAGTGAATTGGTGATTTATTGAATTAGTGAGTGTTGCTAAAAATTATCAGACAATATTAAAGAAATAATCATTCACCAAATCACTAATTCACTAACTCGCTAATTATTTCCTTATCTCCGCTCCTGCTTCCTTGCCAAGATTATAGACGATTTTTTGCATGATAGCGTCGATTGCCTTATCTGTCAGTGTTTTTTCGTTGTCCTGCAGGATGAAGCTTAGCGCATATGATTTTTTGCCTTCGGGCAGTTTGTCGCCCTGGTATACATCAAACACGTTTACATCCAGCAGCAGCTTGCGCTCGGTTTTTTGGGCGATCTGTTTTAGCTGGCCGAATGAAACATTTTTATCGATCAGCATGGAAAGGTCGCGCCGCACTGCCGGAAATTTTGAAACATCCTGGTAAACGATCTTATTTTTCCGGGCGAGTTTGAGGATCATGTCGAAATCAAAATCGGCGTAGAAAACTTCTTTGTCCACATCGGCCAGTTTTAACGACCCGGCAGCAACCGAACCAAATTTAACCAACTGCTTGTTGTTTAATTTATATTGCAGGCCATAAGCGAGCTTTTTACAGGTTGAATCCTCAACGGCGTAGTCGGCAATGTTCAATTTGCTTATTATCCCGTCGACAATGGCTTTTAAATTGTAAAAAGAAACCGGGCTTGCTTTTTGATTCCATTGTTCGGCGCTGCCTGCCCCGGCAAGGAAAATGGCAAAACGCTGCGCCTCGTTGTATTTTTCTTCTTCAACCGAATACACTTTGCCAAACTCATACAATTTCAAATCTGCATTTTTACGATTCTGGTTGTAGGCAACCGCCTCCAGGCCCGAAAACAGCATCGTTTGGCGCATCACATCCAGGTCGTTGCTTAAAGGGTTCAAAATCTTGACCGCTTTATCCGGGTTCGACGAATAAGCCGATTTGGTCAGCGAGTTTGACATGATCTCGTTAAACCCATTCGCGGTAAGCAAATCCGACAACATGTTTTGCACCGTGTCCTTTTCGGGCCTAACCGACGTATTTAATGACGCCCTTATCTGTGTAGGTATCTCAATGTTGTTATAGCCGTAAATACGCAGGATCTCTTCAACAATATCTACCTCGCGGGTTATGTCAACGCGGTACGGGGGCACTTTTAAAGAAAGCCCCTCGCCGGTTTCGCCAACCACTTCAATATCCAGGGCTTTTATAATGTCTTTTATTTCGCCATGCGGGATAGTTTTGCCGATCAGCCTGTCGACGTGCTTATAACTTATTTCGACAGCAAATGGTTGTACCGGGTTAGGGTAATGATCGGATATTTCGGACGAGATCGTCCCACCGGCCACTTCTTTTATTAGTAAGGCTGCGCGCTTCAGGGCAAAAACGGTCATATCCGGGTCGGTGCCGCGCTCGAACCTGAACGAGGCGTCGGTTTTTAAGCCATGACGCTTTGACGTTTTACGTACGGAAACCGCGTTGAAATAAGCGCTTTCAAGGAAGATGCTTTTTGTGGTTGGTTTTACCCCGGATGCTGCTCCGCCGAACACGCCGGCAATGCACATAGGCTCTTCTGCATTGCCGATCATCAGGTCATCGGCAGACAGTTTGCGTTCAACCTCATCAAGCGTTTTAAACAAAGTACCTTCCGGCCAATTTTTTACGATAACGGTGTTGCCTTTTATCGCATCCGCATCAAAGGCGTGCAGCGGCTGGCCCAGGTCGTGCAAAACATAATTGGTGGCATCCACAATGTTATTTATAGAACGAATGCCGATAACGCTCAATCTTTCCTTCAGCCATTTTGGCGATTCTTTAACCTCAACACCCGAAATTGTCACACCTGAATATCTTGGACTGGCCTGCTCATTTTCAACCATCACTTTTATCGTGCGGCTGGTATTTTCAACTTTGAACGCCGAAACGTCCGGCTTTTTAACGGGTATTTTTAAGAAAGCCGCAATATCCCGCGCGGTACCTAAATGCGAGGTCGCATCTGCGCGGTTAGGCGTTAAGCCGATCTCGTACAGGTAATCGTCGTTTAGTTTAAAGTAATCTTTGGCAAGCATACCCACCCGGGCATCGGCGTCAAGCACCATAATACCGGCATGATCGGTACCCAAACCTATCTCGTCTTCGGCACAGATCATCCCTTCGGATACTTCCCCCCTGATCTTCGACTTATTGATCTTAAAAGGCTCTCCGGTTGTGGGATTTACCATTGTACCAACGGTTGCGACTACTACCTTCTGCCCTACGGCAACGTTGTGCGCGCCGCAAACTATCTGTAAGTCTTCGCCTGTACCGGCATCTACTTTGGTAACCCGTAGTCTATCGGCATTGGGGTGCTGGTGACATTCCTTCACGTAACCAACCACCAACCCTTCCAGTCCGCCGGGAATAGGCTGTACCTTCTCCAGGCTTTCCACTTCCAGGCCAATACCTGTAAGTATGGTCGAAATCTCTTCGGGAGATTTTTCCGTATCAATAAAATCTTTAAGCCAGTTGTACGATATCTTCATTAAACCGAAATGATAATCGGCAAAGATACAATTTAGGGTGAAAGGTTAAAGGCGAAAGGTAAAAGGTAGCGAAAAGCTAAAAGACCAAAGCATAAAGTCCCTTTTGGCTTTCTGCTTCACTTAGTCATCATCAGAAGTATCGTCATCATCTAAATTAAGGGTATAAGATGACTCGGCGGCATCGTACGCCTGCCGCAGGTTGTCTGACTCGTCTTCGTCTATCATATCGCCAGACTCGGGTATATCGTCAAAACCATTTGAATGGATGTCCTGCTGGCTTTGCTGATCTTCGGCATCTGAATCTTGTGAATCGTCTAAGGGGATTTGGTTGTCGGGAGTTATCATGGTATTGGGATTAGTACTTTGGTATAACAGTCGAATTGTGATGTTGTTTCTGGTAATGTTTATTAATCGCTCGCACAGTTGACTCACCCGGACTACGCTGCGCTCGTCCGAAAAAAATAACATTCCGAAATCGGCATCCGACTTCTGAAATCCTCAAAACAACCCTTCATCAGCAAAGCTATAGAAGCCGCTGTCGCTGATGATCAGGTGGTCGAGTATTTTAATTTCCAGCAGTGTGCCTGCTTCGGCCAGTTTTTTGGTGAGATGAATATCGTTATGGCTTGGTTTTAAATTTCCGGAAGGATGGTTATGGATCATGATAATCCCTGTAGCCTGGTGCTGCAGGGCGATACTGAAGATAATTTTGGGATCGACCACGGTTGCTGATAGCCCACCTTTGCTGACGAGTTCTTTCGCCAGCACTTTTTGCGACCTGCCAACCAGTATGATCCAAAATTCTTCATGGTTCAAATCAACCAGGTGGCGGCGCATAATATTGTAGGCATCCCGGCTGCTGCCGATGACGTCGGGCGTTTTTGTTTCGAAATCGTTACGGCGGCGGCCGATCTCGAGCGCGGCAATAATGGAAATGGCTTTTGCTTCGCCGATACCTTTAAAGTTGGAAAGCTCGTTAATGGATGCCTTGCCGAGTTTGTTGAGGTCGTTGTCGTAATGGTGGAGGATACGCTTGCTTAGTTCAACCGCAGTTTCGTTACGGCTGCCGGAGCCGATCAGGATGGCGATGAGCTCGGCATCGGTTAATGCGCGGCGGCCCTGGGCGCTTAGCTTTTCGCGGGGACGGTCTTCTTCCGCCCACGATTTAATGCCTATTTTGGTTTCGTAGTTTTCCACGGCATTAAATGTAAATGTTTTATTGAAGAGACGCAATACTTTGCGTCTCAGGTATTAAATATGGTGGCATGATGTAGAGACGCAATGCATTGCGTCTCTACGAGGGTTATTTCAACAAATTCTTCCAGCTAACCAAATCGCCGATTATTTTTTCGAGTTTGTCGGCATCCACCCGCTCCTGCTGCATGGTATCACGGTGGCGGATGGTTACAGTATTGTCTTCCAGTGTTTGGTGATCGACGGTAATGCAAAACGGTGTGCCGATGGCATCCTGGCGGCGGTAGCGTTTGCCGATGGCATCTTTTTCTTCGTATTGCAGGTTGAAATCAAATTTCAGCTTATCCATTATCTCGCGCGCCTTTTCGGGCAGGCCGTCTTTTTTTATCAGCGGGAAAATGGCCGCTTTTACCGGCGCCAGGCATGGGTGCAGGCGCAGTACGGTACGGCTGTCCTGTTTTTCTTCGGTGCTCAGATCTTCTTCCTCGTAAGCATTTATCATGGTTAACAGGAACATCCTGTCCAGGCCGATTGATGTCTCGATCACGTAGGGGATATAGTTGCCATAAGGCTTATCTGTTTCCGGATCAATTTCAGGATCAAAATACTGCATTTTTTTGCCTGAAAACTTTTGATGCTGGCTCAAATCAAAATCCGTGCGGCTATGGATGCCTTCCACCTCTTTAAAGCCAAAGGGGAAATCAAATTCAATATCGAAAGCAGCATCGGCGTAATGGGCCAGCTTGGTATGCTCGTGGTAGCGGTATTTTTCGGAAGCAGTTCCCAATGCCAGGTGCCATTGTAAACGCGTTTTTTTCCATTTTTCGAACCATTCCTTCTGCGTACCGGGGCGCACAAAATATTGCATCTCCATCTGCTCAAACTCGCGCATACGGATAATAAACTGGCGTGCAATTACTTCGTTACGGAACGCCTTACCGATCTGCGCTATCCCGAAAGGAATTTTCATCCTGCCGGATTTTTGTACGTTAAGGTAGTTCACAAATATGCCCTGTGCGGTTTCGGGCCGAAGGTAAACCAGGTCGGCGTCATCCGCTATGGCCCCCATCTGGGTGCTGAACATCAGGTTAAACTGGCGCACTTCGGTCCAATCTGGCTCCTCTTTACTCAGAGGGTCTTTAATTTTATACTCAATAATTAAGTTTCTAAGACCTGCAAGATTATCGTCTTTTATTAGATCTTCCACTTTTCGCATTAACTTACGCCCTTCTTGATAATCTTTATCTTGATTTAAAAAAGCTTGATAAGCCTGTTCCTTAACAACATTTGCTGGTTCGCTCAAAAATCCATCTTCGTGATTGGTGGCAATGCCTTTAGCTTTGGCTTCTTCAACTGCCTTTGCCATTAGTTCGCTTACCTTATCTTCGAGTAATTGGTCAGCTCTGTACCTTTTTTTAGTAACCTTGTTATCGATCATCGGGTCACTGAAGCCGTCAACGTGACCGCTTGCTTTCCAGATGGTGGGGTGCATAAATATAGCAGAATCAATACCAACAATGTTCTCATGCATCTGCACCATGGCTTTCCACCAGTAGGTTTTGATATTGTTCTTTAATTCCACCCCATTTTGCCCGTAATCATAAACGGCGCTTAAGCCGTCGTAGATTTCGCTGGAAGGAAAAACAAAGCCATATTCTTTTGCGTGCGATATAACGTTTTTAAAAAGTTCGTCGGTTGATTTGCTCATAATAGGGCAAAGATAGTTTTTTTGGGAAAGTCGGAAAGTCCGAAAGTCGGGAAAGTCCGAAAGGAGAAGCAGAAATTTTCAGCTTTTAAATAATAACCGGCCTGTTTCACTGAAACAGGTGAAACAACCTGAAACAGGGGTGAAACAGTCTTTTGTTCTTTGAAGGTTAAAATAATGTGCTTATTTTTGAGAAAATGAGTACTCAAAACGCAAAACATAAGCCGCTTAACTCCAGGGGATCAGCTATTTTCAAAAAAATGCTTGAAGATAAAAAGGCAATACATGAGCATTTGGAAAGAGGGGGGAAATTAACTGATTTAAAAGATAAATATAACTTTGCTACACCCCTATCACTTACAGGAAAAAGATAAATTAACCTTTTAGTTTATTACGTACCAGGGTAACATCCATCTTCTTTATTTTAATAATTGAATCGGACGATTTTCCGGTAATATAATCCTCAATCTTATCATATATTGCTTTAACCTGTAGATCATCAGCAGAGTCAACAAAATCGTGTAATTTTTCCCTTTTAGCCGCAGTGGTCATAGATACTGATTTGGATATAACAAATTTAACCATTTTCAAATCTTCAAATCACCAAATTTTCAAAATACTTACTTAATTCAACACCGGCTGGGCATTTGTTAGGGTGAATATATCCGCCATCAAATCATCGCTGGGGTTTACTTTGAAGGTTTTTGAAGGGAGGTCAACCAGCATTGATTCATCCCTGTCTTTGATCACGAACCGGAGGGTACAATTTTTTACCGGGTACTTTTGGTTGTTGACGTTGATGACTTCCTGTATATTGTCCAGCAAATTACTTGTCAGGGTATTCAAATCGAGACAAACGGTAAGCGATTTGGTGTGCTTATCACGCATTTCCGACAACAGGCTCATGGTTAATATTTTCATATCCCAGTTGTCCTTTTGCCTGAATTTTTCTTCGATGATGCCTTTTAGGTGCAAGAAGTAACCATCGACCAGCAGGTTACGGAACTTTACATAATCGTCACCAAACAAAGCAAACTCGTACGATTCGTTATAGTCCTCCAATACAAATGTGCCGAACGGTTTGCCGTTTTTGGTCATTTTGTGCTGCACATTGCCGACAAGGCCGCCGATGCATATTTCGCCGCGCTTGCGCAGCTGGTTAAACGCTGCCATGATCTCATCACCGCCCTCGCCCGAACGTGCCTTCTGCATCATCTTAAGGTCGCTGATATTGGTATTGCAAAACCGTTCCAGCTCAACCTTATAATTATCAAGCGGGTGGCCGGTCAGATAAATGCCGATCACCTCCTTTTCGTATTTTAATTTTTCAATCAACGCCCATTCCTCTGTTTGCGGCATGGCGGGCTCAGGGATATATGAAGCAACAGACCCGCCAAACAATGATGACTGCGAGCTGCTTTGCGTATTCTGGTAATCGTTGGCATATTTTATCAGGCGTTCGATGCCGGTTAAAACGCCGTTTTCTGTTTTTGCAAAAAACTGCGCCCTGTTTAATCCAAATTCGTCAAAGGCGCCGCCATAAACCAAATTCTCATACGATTTACGGTTTACACTCTTCGTATTTGACCGCTGCGCGAAGTCGTATACCGATTTATATGGGCCGCGCTCGTTGCGCTCCTCGATAATACTTTCAACAGCTTTATCGCCAACCCCTTTTACACCGGTAAGCCCGAAACGGATCTGCCCTTTGCTGTTAACAGCAAACGCCATATCCGACTCGTTGATATCCGGGCCCAAAACCTGTACCCCCATGCGGCGGCACTCTTCCATAAAGAAGGTGATCTTCTCCATGTTGTTCTGGTTATTTAAAACCGCAGCCATATATTCCGACGGGTAATGGGCCTTTAAATAAGCTGTTTGGTAGGCTACGAAGGCATAGCAGGTGGAATGTGATTTATTGAACGCGTACTGCGCAAAGGCCTTCCAGTCGTTCCATATTTTGGTGAGCTTATCTTTTGGGTGGCCCTTGGCGGCAGCGCCATCCATAAACTGTGCCTCCATTTTGTTGAGCACCTCTATCTGCTTCTTACCCATCGCCTTACGCAAAACGTCGGCATCGCCTTTGCTGAAACCTGCCAGCTTTTGCGATAAAAGCATCACCTGCTCCTGGTAAACGGTAATACCATAGGTTTCGCCCAGGTACTCTTCCATATCTGCAAGGTCGAAAGTGATCGGCTCGCGGCCGTGCTTACGGTTGATGAAGTTGGGAATGTATTCTATCGGGCCCGGGCGGTACAGGGCGTTCATGGCGATCAGGTCCTCAAACTTATCCGGCTTCAGATCGCGCAGGTACATTTGCATACCGTCGCTTTCAAACTGGAACGTACCGTTGGTATCGCCACGCTGGTAAAGCTCAAAAGTTTTCAGGTCGTCAAGCGGGATGGTATCGATATCGATGGTTACGCCGTGGTTTTGCTTGATGAGCCTTAATGCATCTTTGAGGATGGTTAAGGTTTTCAAACCCAAAAAGTCCATTTTAATAACGCCTGCGTCCTCGATCACACGGCCGTCGTACTGGGTAACCAGCAGGTCGGAGTCTTTTGCTACTGCAACGGGCACAATATCGGTGAGATCATACGGGGCGATGATGATACCCGCGGCATGCACCCCGGTATTCCGGACCGAGCCTTCGAGCTTTTCGGCCTCCCGTAAAACCTGGGCTTTAAGATCGTTGCCTTTTAATATTTCCTTTAATTCCGGCACCTGTTCAATGGCATCCCGCAAGGTGATCCCTAAAGTTTCCGGCACCAGCTTTTTAATCGCATTCACATCGGACAGCGGCATGTCCAGTACCCGGCCCACGTCCTGTATACTGGTACGCGCGGCCATTGAGCCGTAGGTTATGATTTGCGCTACCTGGTTCTTGCCGTATTTATCTACCACATAGTCGATCACCTTCTGGCGGCCTGCATCGTCAAAATCCGTATCAATATCAGGCATCGACTTGCGGTCTGGGTTCAGGAAACGCTCAAACAGGAGGTTATATTTGATGGGATCGATGTTCGTGATACCTATACAATAGGCCACAACCGATCCCGCGGCCGACCCACGGCCCGGACCAATAAACACGCCCATATCGCGGCCGGCCTTTATAAAGTCGGCAACGATTAAAAAGTACCCGGCAAAACCCATGGTTTTTACCGTGAACAATTCAAAATTGATGCGCTCCTCAACTTCTGGCGTCAGGTCGATATAGCGCTCTTTAGCGCCCAGGAAAGTTAAATGCTTTAAATACTCCCATTGATTTAGGGTATCTGCATCCGGTGTATTATGTATCTTAAATTCATCCGGGATAACGAAATTGGGAAGCAAAATATCCCGCTTCAGCTTCAGCACCTCTACCTTATCGACGATCTCGTTGGTGTTGTCCAGTGATTCGGGCAGGTCCTCGAACAGCTTGCCCATTTCGGCCTGTGTCTTAAAATAGAACTGGTCGTTCGGGAAACCAAAACGATAGCCTTTACCTCCCTCTTCATCGGTAGCAATGGGCGTGCTTTGCATATCGCCCGTATTCACACAAAGTAAGATATCGTGGGCATTCGAATCCTGCTGGTCAACGTAGTGCGAATCGTTGGAACAGATCACCTTTACATTGTACTTTTTGGCAAATTTCAGCAATACTTCATTCACCGTATTTTGCTCGGGGATGTCGTGGCGCTGCAGTTCAATGTAGTAATCCTCGCCAAACAGGTCGAGCCACCATTTGAATTCCACTTCCGCCGCTGCTTCACCGTTTGATAAAATGGCTTGCGGTACCGATGCGCCCAAACAGCAGGTTGTCGCGATCAGCCCCTTGTGATGCTTTAAGATCAGCTCCTTATCAATACGGGGCCATTTGCTGTAAAGGCCTTCCATATACCCTGCAGAACATAGTTTCACCAGGTTTTTATAGCCTTCGGGGTTTTTTGCCAGCATCAACTGGTGGTATCTTTTATCTTTTTTCTCTTTGGTGAACTGTTTTTTATGGCGGTCGTCTACCACATAAAACTCGCAGCCTACAATAGGCTTTACGTTATGCTTACCGGCCTCGGCCACAAACTTAAACACACCGAACATATTGCCGTGGTCGGTAATGGCCAGGGCCTTCATGCCGTCCGCCGCCGCTTTTTTATAAAGCTTTGATATATCGGCAGCGCCGTCGAGCAATGAAAACTGGGTATGTACGTGTAAGTGTGAAAAATCGGGCATGACGGGTTTTATCCTCCTAAAGAAGAAACAAAGTTAACTATTTCGAATTTTGGAATTTCGATTTCGGGTTTATTGTGGAGAAAAAGCCTGAGTGCGGAAAACTAATTTACACTCCCCGTCATCGCGAGGAACGAAGCAATCCCCGATTTGCAGGGCCGCTCTGTAAAGTATAAAGATTGCTTCGTTCCTCGCAATGACGCGGTGTTTATTTACTATTCAAATTCGGCAAATCATTATTCCCTTTCAAATACCTTTCCAGGAACTGGAAGCTTACATCGGATATGAGGATATAGCTTTGCCAGTTATAGGCCGCGCCGTGTGCGCCGGGCGGATAAATACGCAGTTCGGCATCCTTACCTGCGTTGGTTAAGGCTGTTAACAGCTGCATGGTATTGGCGGGGTGCACGTTATCATCGCTCATGGAATGGATCAGCAATAAATGGTCTTTCAGATTGGCGGCATAGGTCATATCCGAGCTTGCTTTATAGCCGGATTCATTGTCGGGCAGGGTGCCCATGTACCGCTCAGTATAAACATCGTCATACAAACGCCAGTCGGTAACCGGCGAGTTGGCTATGCCTACTTTAAATACACCGGGGTGGGTTAGCAGCGTGTAGGTTGTGCTATAGCCGCCATAACTGGCACCCATGATAGCCATTTTTGCGCCATCCACAAACGGCAATTTAGCGAGGTAATTGGCGGTTTCGGCAAAGTCGTTGCTCTCGTACTTACCCAGCTGTTTGTAAACCACTTTCATAAAGGCGCTGCCATAATTGGCGATGCCTCGGTTATTTACATTGGCCACAATGTAGCCGTTTTGGGCGAGCCACTGCTGCCACATATCCGTTGAAAAGCTGTTAAATACGTCGTGCGACTCCGGGCCACCGTAAACGGTCATCACCACCGGGTATTTTTTTGTGGGATCGAAGTTGTAAGGCTTTATCATATAGCCGTCCAGACTTACACCGTCGGACGTTTTAAATTTAAAGTATTCCGGCGCCGAGTAGGCATGCGTTTGTAAATACTCGTTTACAGCGTGATTGTCTTCGAGCATTTTAAGCGTTTTGCCCTGGCCGTCACAAAGGGCCACATGCAATGGCGTGCTGACATTACTGTACGATTCGAGGTAGTATTTTGCGTTGGGCGACATATTGATGTCATGAAAACCCGGCACGGTTGAAAGTTTCGTTTTATCGGAGCCATCAAATCTGATAGAATAAAACTGCTGATCAAGACCCGAATCCTCGGCCGATAAATAATAAATCTTTTTTGCTTCAGGATCGATGCCCGAAACTTTTATCATATCCCAGTCGCCTTTTGTTACCTGGTTGAGCAATTTGCCATCGTACCCATAACGGTAGATATGGTAATAGCCCGAACGGTCGGATACCCAGAAAAATTCTTTCGAATTCTCGGGGAAGTAAACCATATCGTTTACGTTGGTATAAAAATTAAACACTGCTACCCAGGTTGTATTCTTTTCTTCGAGCACAACATGGTGCTCACCCGTCTTTACATTAAAAAAGTAAAGCTTCATGTGATTCTGCGCGCGGTTAAGGGTCATTAGCGCCAGCACATCGGGATTGCTGGTCCAGTAGATGCGGGGGATGTAAAAATCGCCGGTTTCGTCTGGCGTAAGCCAAACCTTTTTGCCCAATGCCACATCAACCACACCGATCTTTACCTTCGGGTTAGGGTCGCCAACCTGTGGAATGGAGATGTGGATACGGTCAGGGTGCAGGCCTTCGTAATTGGTCATTTCGAAATCGGGAACGGGCTTTTCATCAAACTGCCAGAAAGCGATATACCGACTGTCTTTCGACCAGTTCCAGGCTTGGGCCTGGCCAAATTCTTCTTCGTACACCCAATCGTAATGGCCGTTGAATGTGCCGTTCTCGCTGGTCACGTCGTGTGTTAGCTGCTGCTCTTTGCCCGTCGCGAAATTGTAAACAAACATATTGCCGCTTCGCTCCATGCCCACTTTTGAACCGTCGGGCGAGAGCTCGGCTGTGCGGGCATCTTTTGCTGTCTGTTTTAATTGTTTGGAGCCGAGGTCGTAAATATAATAATCGGCTATACCTGAACGGCGGTAAATAGGCCTGAAATTGGTTTTAAAAACCAGGTGCTTTGAATCATGCGACCATTGAAAAGACTCATAGTTGAACGCTTTATCGGACGCCGGAAAATTGAGGCCTTTGTTATTGAAGATCAATTCTTCCTTCAGGGTTTGCGGGTCCATGGAATGAATTTCGTCGTTTTCGGTATAGGAGTATTTATTGCCGCCGTTGGTCCAGTTTACGCTTTGCGGGCCGGGGTTGCCGGAGAGGTTGCCACCCGAACGCAGCGCCTCTGTCAAGCTGATATATTGTTGTTTATTTTGTGCCTGCAGTGTAAATGTGAGCAGGCTAAAGAATACAAGCGTTAAAGTTATTTTATTGGCAGCGAACAAGTATTTCATAAAAAGTTATTAAATCATCAAGGCGCTAAAAGTAAAAGAATTAGGCGATGCTGGCAATGGGTGAAATGAATAACACCCGGGAAATAAACTTTCCGGCGATCATTTTAGTATTTTCGGGCAAATTACCGTCATCATGAAAAATACTTTTTTTATACCAGTCGCTGTATTGTTACTTTTTCTTGCTTCGTGCAAGCCCGCTATAAACCCCGAACAGCTCTACGGAAAATGGAAATACGTGAGGGTTGAAAAACCAAACAACCCGCCCGACAGCGTGAACGGCTTCGAACTGCAACGCCAGGCGCCCAATATCCTTTTCACCAAAAGCAAAGACCTTGTGATCACCTGGAACAACCAGGTTTTATCGCACGGCAGGTTTACAACCGATGGTAATAACATTCAATATACCGAAAGCATGCCCGACGGGAAGAAAAGAGAGTTTCCATTTGTGGTATCGAAACTAACGGATAAGGAGATCATTTTTGAAACGGCAGGTAAGGATGGGTCAAGGGTTACGGCGGTGAAAGAGTAGGTAAGCTCCTATCTCACAAATCGCAGTTTATCATCCAGTGGATTCCAAACTTATCGGTCACCTGTCCGAACAATGCGCCCCAAAATTGTTTTTCCATTGGCCGTTCAACATGGCCGCCTTCGGCAAGCTGGTTAAAAATTGACCGGGCCTGCGCTTCATCGGTTAAGCCAATGCTTAAATGAATGCCGTCGCCATGATTAATTTTATCGTTTGGCATGCCATCTGAGAACATCAGGGTATTATCGTCAAAGGTTAGCCGTGCATGCATGATCTTACTCTTTTGTTCTTCAGGCATGGGGAAATCAGCATCGCCAAAGCGGCTTACGTCGTGTATTTGACCGTTGAATATTTTTTGGTAGGTATTCATTACTTCTTCGGTATTGCCCTGGAAGTTGAGATATGGGATCACTTTCATAGTTGTAATATTTACGTTAAAAATAACAATTTTATCTGCAGGAATTCCAAATACAAATATTGTTATTACATTAGTCGGATAACCTTTTAAACCGATTGCCTGAATGCCGTTACTCATCATCCTATTCTGTATAATTTTGCTCGTGGTTTTGGTGAGTTGGGCCAGGGTAAACCCTTTTGTAGCCTTCCTGATCGTTTCGATAACCGCGGGCTTATTATTAGGCATTCCGTTAGATAAAGTGGCCGCGTCTGTTCAAAAAGGGCTGGGCGAAACGCTGGGCACCATAACGATCATCATTTGCCTTGGGGCGATGCTCGGAAAATTGGTGGCCGATAGCGGCGCAGCGCAAAAGATAGCAGAAGTTTTGGTTAACCTGCTTGGCGTTAAATATATTCAATGGGCGCTGGTAGCAGTTGGCTTTATTGTGGGGATACCTTTGTTTTATAACACAGGTTTTGTATTAATGGTGCCGCTGATCTTTTCGGTGGTGTATAAATATAAGCTCCCGGCGGTATATATCGGGTTGCCGATGCTGGCGGCGCTATCGGTTACGCATGGTTTTTTGCCGCCCCACCCTTCCCCCTCGGCGCTGGTGCTGATCTTCCATGCCAATATGGGTAAAACATTAATTTACGGGGTTATATTGGCTATTCCGGCAATCATACTGGCCGGGCCTGTTTTTTCCCGTACCTTGAAAAATATCCCGTCTACACCGCTGGCAACGTTCAGGGCCGAGGAGTTGCCGCCTGACAAACTTCCCGGCCCGGCCAACAGCTTTTTAACGGCATTATTGCCGGTTATTTTACTGGCGGGCAGCACATTATACCTGAATACCAACCATACCGACGACATTGCACACAAATTAATTGCTTTTATCGGCGATGCGCCCATTGTGATGATCATTTCCCTTATCGTTGCTACTTATACCCTTGGCCTGACACAAGGCAAAACGATGAAATACTTGGGCACCATTTATGGGGATGCCGTAAAAGATATTTCACTGATATTGCTGATCATTGCCGGCTCGGGCGCATTCAAACAGGTGCTTACAGATAGTGGCATAAACAACAGTATTACCAGCCTTTTGCAAAGCTTTAATTTACAGCCGCTGGTTTTAGGGTGGATCATCGCAGCCGTTATCCGGATAAGTTTGGGCTCAGCAACGGTAGCAGGGTTAACCGCAGCCGGTATTTTATCCGCTATGGTATTGCACGATCCAACGATAAATCCCAACCTGATGGTGTTATCGATCGGCGCGGGCAGCCTGGCCTTTTCACATGTAAACGATGGGGGCTTCTGGATGTTTAAGGAATATTTTAACCTATCCATTAAAGACACTATCCGTTCGTGGTCGGTGATGGAATCGATCGTGTCGGTCGTTGGGTTAGCGGGGGTTTTGATTTTGAACCAGGTGGTGTAGCCAGTTGGCAGTTTGCTGTTGGCAGTTTGCAATATCGGCCCTAATCAAAATCCAAATTAAATTTATTTTTCAAATCAACCAGGGCCGGGTTTTTGGCGGCCATGTGCTGGAACTTTTCGGAGGCAGTGTACGGGCGCTTTACTACGGCTTTTTCATCTACACGAACGCTTACTTCAATATCGTAGTTTTTCAAATTGCTGCGCAAAAAGTTATGCAAGTTGGGGCGCTCATCGCGGAACATATTTTCCTGCACTTTATTTTCAACAACGATCTCGTAGCTATTCGGGCCAATTAAAGTCGGTGGCGTCGAGATGAAAATAGTCAGTGCGTTTTTCTTACCGTCGGCCTTGAGCTGCGCCGCGAAATCGCTCCAGCATTGCAGGAATTGATCGGGGGTGAAATCTTCTTTGTCATCGCCTTTTATATAGGGGTCTTCTTCCTCAAGCAACACTTCGGCAGATTTACCCATGTCTTTTAACGAAGGGATCTTTACCGAGGTGCCTGCACCGTTCGCGTTGGGGATAAATACCTTAGGCTTTTCGGCCGGCGGTTCCTCTTTAACTTCTTTTATCAGCCGTTTATCTTCAGGCTGATCTTTAGCTGTGTTGTAACCAAGCGGCGCCTCGCTGACCACTGATACTGCTTCCTCTTTGACCGGCTTTTCGGGTGCTATTGCTGCGGTATCAGGTTTTTTTTTTATTTGCTCACCTGTGGCGGGCATCGCGTTAAGCGGGTTGGCGGCCAGGCTAAAGACCGATACCAGGTTACACATTTTAAGCAGCGCCAGCTCAACCTGCAAGCGCTGATTTTTGCTTTGCTTGTAGCTCAGGTCGCACTGGTTGGCGATGTTCATTGCCGAAAGCAGGAATGAAACGCTGGATGCCTGCGATTGCTGCAGGTATTTGGCTTTTATACCTTCGCTTACTTCAAGCAATTTCAATGTCGACTGGTCTTTACTTACCAGCAGGTTGCGGAAATGCTCCGACAAGCCGGATATAAAATGTGCACCATCGAAACCGCGGGCCAATATCTCGTCAAAAAGTAACAAGGTTTTGGCACTGTCCTCGGTTAACAGGCTATCGGTTACATTGAAATAGTAATCGTAGTCGAGGATGTTGAGGTTATCAATTACCGAGCGGTATGTTACGTTCCCGCCGGAGAAGCTCACGATCTGGTCGAACATCGACAAGGCATCGCGTAAGCCGCCGTCGGCCTTTTGGGCGATGATATGTAATCCGTCGGCCTCGTAGCTGATGTTTTCCTTTTGGGCGATGGATGCCAGGTGTGCCGCCATATCCTCTACACGGATGCGGTTGAAATCAAATATCTGGCAGCGCGAAAGTATGGTGGGCAGTATTTTATGTTTCTCGGTAGTGGCTAAAATAAATATGGCGTAATGCGGCGGCTCTTCCAGTGTTTTCAGGAACGCGTTGAAGGCGGCCTGCGACAGCATGTGCACCTCGTCAATGATATATATTTTATAGCGCACAGCCTGGGGCGGTATGCGCACCTGCTCGATCAGGCTGCGGATATCGTCGACCGAGTTATTGGATGCGGCGTCCAACTCGTGTACGTTAAAAGAATTTCCATTTTGGAACGACTGGCATGAGGCGCAAACGCCGCAAGCTTCGCCGTTGGGCTGCAAATTTTCGCAGTTGATGGTTTTTGCCAGGATACGCGCGCAGGTTGTTTTGCCCACGCCACGCGGGCCGCAGAATAAAAAGGCCTGCGCCAGCTGGTTATTTTTTATGGCGTTTTTTAACGTGCTGGTTATATGCTGCTGACCTACAACACTTTCAAAGGTAGCCGGGCGATATTTGCGTGCCGAAACAATAAAATTATCCACAGCTACTAAGGTAATGAGAAATTGGGTATGTTAAAACATGATCGATGAATTGTTGGTAAATCATAAAGGATGTTATCCTGAGGCTCTCGAAGGATGCGTGTAAAGGCCTTTGCGCACATGCTTCGACGGGGCTCAGCATGACAACGCTCGTTTTATTTCTAAAAATCTTCCTCAGGCGGGAGGTGGTCGTCGTCTTCGGGGTCTAAGATGTCGTTTTCGAGCTCTATTTCGTGGAGGTCGTTTTCGTCTTCGGCCATGTCTTCGAAATCTTCGTCGTCAACGTCCGACCAGTCGTCCTGTTCTTCGTCATCAAAGGAGTCGCCGTCACCGGGGGATAGAAATATTATTGCACCTGTTCTATCCGGCGCTATATCCGACAAATTCGTGTTGCTTGTTGGAGACAACTCTAACAAGGGCGAAGCATTTTCAAAATTGTTAAGCGACATACACAAATGGACAGATAAATAAAATCGTCTTAGACTTACGAAGTTTTGAAAACTTCGTAAGTCTGTTAAGTTTTCTCAAAGATAATGGTTAATTAATCAAGAAACTTCATATCCTCTTCAGTCAATTCAATATCGGCGGCTTTTAAGTTTTCTTCGAAATGCTTTAATGAGGATGTTCCGGGTATGGGCAATATCCATGGTGAACGGTGCAGCAGCCAGGCGATGTTTGCCTGCACTTCGCTGATGCCATATTTTTTTGCTATTTCGGCCATGCGCATATCTTTTTTCGGCATGGATAAAAACAATGAAAAATACGGGATAAGCGGTATGTTGTTTTGTTCGCAAATATCCAGCACTTCTTCGCCGCCGTTGCTTTCCATATGCCCGGCTCTATGCGTGGTGCGCTGGGCGTGACCGTACATATTTTCGACGGTGGCTATCTCGCCCATCTTCATCGCTGTTTCCAACTCATCGCGGGTTACGTTGCTAACGCCCACATGCAATATCTTGCCTTCTTTTTGAAGTTCAAACATGGCATCCATTGATTCCTTAAAAGGTGCGCCGGCACCGGCAATCGCCCTGAAATGAACGAGTGAGATTTGCTCTTGTTTAAGCGTACGCAGGTTATTATCAATACTGCTGCGCAGGTTTTCGGGACGGTTAAACGGTATCCAGCTTTTATCAGGCTTGCGCGCGCCGCCAACCTTGGTGCAGATCACCAGGTCTTTGGGGTATGGGTATAATGCTTCGGCAATTAAGCGGTTGGTGACGTCTTCGCCGTAGTAATCGGCAGTGTCTAAAAAATTGATGCCGCTTTTTATAGCCTGCTTTAAGATTTGTAAAGCTTCGGGCCGGTTGGCAGGTTCGCCGTATATTTCGGGGCCGGTAAGGCGCATGGTGCCGTAACCCAAACGGTTAACGGTTAAGGGGTGTGCGCTTTTGGCGGCGATGGTTATGGTTTTGGGGATGCTCATGTTGTTTTTATAGTTAGACAGGCAAAATTATAGATTGTTTAGCGATTATACAGCAGCCGAATATGAGAGAATGAGTTATAGTCAAGTCATATATTTAACTTAAGCATTTATTGCGTTAGCGATAGAGTGGATACCGGCCTGCGCGCAATGCCTGCAGGCGTATGAACGGATAGCGCGGCCCGCAGGGAAACGCCCAAATTGCACAGTTGGCAGCATTGGCGTTAACACCGCGCGTATATTTACCCACCCGGTCATCGTTTCACTCGACCACCCTCCCTTTTGCAGGCAAAATGGAGGGGTTAGGAAAATGATGAGCTTTGTTCAATCTTTTAAATTACCTTCCATAGTTACGATAAATATCAAAGTCGGCTATAAATGAACTCAATTTACTGTTTGATAATAACAAAAATCTCCCTATATTTGCAGCCCCGTAATAGCGGGTAAATAATTAAAAATCAAAGTATAACAATGCAACAGTACGAAATCGTGATCGTTCTAACCCCGTTGTTATCAGTTGATACTGCTAAGGAGGCTATAGCCAAATACAGCAAATTCATTACTGATAACGGAGCCGAAATTGTCCAGGAGGATAATTGGGGTTTGAGAAAACTTGCGTACCCTATTCAAAAAAAGACTACAGGGTACTATCACTTAACTGAATTTAAGGCTCCGGGTGAATTAATTAACAAACTGGAGATTGAATTAAGGCGCGATGAGCGTGTTTTGCGTTTCCTCACTATCTCGCTGGACAAACATGCCATCGCGTATAATGAGAAAAAACGCAGCGGCGCATTCAACCAAAAAAAACCAGTTAAAACAGAGGAGGCTGCAAGCTAATGGCAAACGAACAAATTAAATACGTTACCGCTCCCAAAGTGGAGGATACACGTAAAAAATACTGCCGTTTTAAAAAGAACGGTATAAAGTATATCGACTATAAAGACGCTAACTTTTTATTGAAATTCATAAACGACCAGGGTAAAGTTTTACCACGCCGTTTAACCGGAACTTCGTTAAAGTTTCAGCGCAAGGTGGCCCAGGCTGTTAAGCGTGCGCGCCACATCGGTTTATTGCCGTATGTTACAGATTCATTAAAATAATCAGGAGGTATATACAATGGAAGTTATTTTAAAACAAGACGTAAAAAACCTCGGTGATAAAGACGATGTAGTAAACGTTAAACCAGGTTATGGCCGTAATTTCCTTATCCCTAAGGGTTATGCCATACAGGCTACCGAGTCGGCCCGCAAGGTGCTGGCCGAGAACCTGAAGCAGGCGCAGTTTAAACAGGATAAGATCCGCAAGGATGCCGATGCTATTGCTGCCCGTTTGGAAGGTGTTAAACTTTCTATAGGTGCTAAAGCCGGCGAAACAGGCAAAATATTCGGCGCTATCAATACCATTCAAATTGCCGATGCTTTGAAAAAAGAAGGCTTTGAGGTTGACCGCCGCCGTATCACTTTTGACCAGGAACCAAAAATGGTTGGCGAGTACATTGCCAATGTTAACCTGCACAAAGAGGTGAAGGTTAGAGTTCCGTTTGAAGTGGTAGCGGAGTAATTTCGGAATTAGAATATTATGTAAAGGTGTTTTGCGAAAGCTTAACACCTTTTTCTTTTTTTGTCATTCTGAGCGGCAGCGAAGAACTATCTCTTGAGCGTAGCGAAAAATCTTCTGCGCCCGGGCATGTAGGATATTTATTAGGTGAAGAAGATCCTTCACTACGTTCAGGATGACAAAGGATAAATTTGTATGTTTATCGCATGATCAAAGGCGGATTACCCAGGCTGATATGGCGCATTGTTAAGTTGGTGCTGGTATTTTTTGTGGTTGGCAGTATTCTGGCGGTCATACTTTTTCGTTTTGTTAACCCGCCGGTTACACTTTTGATGATACAGCGGGGGTTTGAGCGTAAAGCTGCAGGCAAGGAGTGGAAGATCGATAAGCAATGGAAAAATTTCGACGACATTGCCGACCCGATGAAACGCGCCGCGGTGGCCGCCGAAGACCAAACATTTTTAGAAAACCATGGCTTCGACTTCAGCGCCATTGAAAAGGCGATCAAAAAGAACGCGCACAGCAAAAAACTGATTGGCGGCAGTACCATATCGCAGCAAACTGCAAAAAATGTATTCTTGTGGCCGGGCAGGTCGCTGGTGCGGAAGGGTTTTGAGGCCTGGTTTACTTTTTTGATGGAGATATTCTGGAGCAAAAAGCGCATTATGGAGGTGTACCTGAATGTAATTGAAACCGGCGACGGCATTTACGGCGTTGAAGCGGCCTCGCAGGCTTACTTTAACAAACCGGCCTCCGACCTAACCAACCACGAAGCTGCTGCTATTGCAGTGATATTCCCCAGCCCGCTTAAATGGTCAGCCACGCACCCCACGCGGTATTTGAGGCACCGGCAATACTTAATTATGAAAAATATGAGGCGGCTGGGAGAGTTGGAGTTTTGAATTGGTTCATGGTTCATAGTAGCTGCGATGTAGCTGCGATGCTGTGGAAGTTTAACCGGCTATGAACCATGAACGATCAACTATGAACAAAAAAAAGCCCTACCTTTACCACCATGCACAAAACCACTCTTTTATTTTATGCCGCCGGCCTTGCTGTGGGCGTGGGTATTGGTTTTGCAGTGCATAACCTGGCCATAGGTATGGGTGTAGGCGCAGCCATCGGGCTTATACTGGCGCGTAACCACCGCAAAACCCGCGAATAAAAAAAAGGGACGCCAACCGGCATCCCCTTCCTGTTTATACATTAGGGTATTAATTATTTTGCGCGGCGAACCGGGTGTTTAATCCCATCACGGCGGGCCTGGCGGATATCCTTTTTCAAATCCTTACGATCAGCTTTTATATCTTTCTGATCGGCTTGTGCGGCTTTGATGTCGCCGGCTTTAACTGCTTTTTGTTCGGCTACTTTATCAGCACTGATGTCTTTAATATCGGTTTTAACTGCTTTTTCATCAATTTTCTTAACCTGCTTATCGGCTAATTTAATTGGGTGATCAACACCTTCGCTTTTAAGTACTTTTGCATCAGCTTTGATCTCTTTTTTGTCTGCTTTTGCGGCAGCAAGATCAGCCTTTGCCCCAGCCAGATCCCCTTTATTAATATCTTGCTTCGCGGCGGCCTTTTGCTTATTGTAAGCACGTACATCCTTACGGAGGTCCTTCATCTGTGCTTTTTCTTCGGGCGTTTTTGTTGCCGTAGTGGTTGTTTGAGCGAATGCTGCAACCGCAAACAGGGCTGCAACAGCCATTAGTCCTAATTTTTTCATAGTTTTAGATTTAGTTATTTTGTTTGTTTATATCTGTTAAACGGCCTCATTTACAAATGGTTTAATTTCACAATCAAAATATTTAATATTTCAATTGTATTAAACTATCGGGTACCGTTGCGGTCACAGCATTAAATATTTAAACCTTATTATGAAAATATTTTTATTTAAACCTGTTCTCACTTGTATTTTACTATTATTTACGTTTTGTGCTTTTAGCCAAACACAAGGGTCGTTGCCCGGCATGGACGAAAAAATTAAACCCAATGATAAAAGCACCGGTAATGCGTCGTCGTTTAAATTTGGTATCAACTATTTAAGCAATAATGTTTTTATGGGCCGTACCGATACAACTGCCACGCCCATGATCGTACCGCAAGTAAAATACACCTTAAAATCGGGCATTTATTTTTCGGGAGCGCTGGATGTTATTCCTAACCGCAAGAAAAAGAAACTTGATGGCGGTGACATCTCAGTCGGATACGATTTTGATATTACCGACGACCTTACCGGGAGCGCCTCTTATTCGAAATTATTTTACAGTAAAACCAGTACGCAAATAGGCTCCGGGATCAGCAGTACCTTTAACGCGAACTTAACTTATGATATCGGGACGATCATCAGTCCTTCTGTCAGCGTTGATTATAACATCAACAGACAAGGGATCGGCAACGATATTTTCTTAAATTTAGGGATAACGCATGATTTTATTATTGTAGGTGTGTTCGGCGATAAGGACTTATTGCTTATTTCGCCAACAGCTGCAATGAATGCCGGGACGGAAAATTTTTACGATGCCTATTTAACCCGAAAACAATTTAAAAACGCGAAGCGTACCGCGGCGCAAGACGCACTCATCGCCAAATACACCAGCCAGCTGGGCAATTTTACCTTATTGGATTATGAACTATCAGCCCCGTTGGAATACAAAACAGGCCATTTTATTTTTCAATTTACTCCAACTTATGCCGTGGTGAAAAACGATATCCCCAAACAGATCGCTGCACGGTTATCAAGTCAGCCATCCGTGTTTTATTTTGAGACAGGGGTATCGTTGAAGTTTTAGGTTTTAGAAACAAGAGTCAAGAAGCAAGAGCCAAGACAAGGGGAACAGAGCGGGGCATCAAGATAACAAGTAATAGCCGGCGCTTTTGTCTTGACTCCTGGTTCTTGAGTCTTGACTCTAATCACAAATACGTTTTAACAAAATCCCCGGCGTAAGCTTTTATCTCGTCCCTAACTTTTCTGAATTCATCCATTACCTGTCCGGCAGTACCTGTTGCCTTTGCGGGATCGGTAAAGTTGTGATGGAAACGTTCAGCCGTGGTCGGAAACCAGGGGCAGTTTTCTTTCGCGTTATCGCATACGGTTATCACGTAATCAAAAGGAATAGCTGCGTATTCGTCGACGTTATTTGAAGTGTGGTGGCTGATGTCGATACCGTCCTCCGCCATTACCTGTATGGCTTTGGGGTTAACGCCGTGCGTTTCGATGCCGGCGCTATAAATAGTGGCTTTATCTTTCGCAAAATGCCTTAAATAGCCCTCTGCTATCTGGCTGCGGCAGCTATTGCCGGTGCACAGCACCAGGATGTTTTTCATATTCGTATTTTTAAATGTATATTAAATTACCTGCCTCCCATTATGCGTAAGGTATTTCCACGTTGGTACCGCTAAGCCAGCACCAACAATGGGCGCAATAACGTATAGCCACAGATGTTCAAAATGCCCCGAAGCTATAGCTGGTGCTATCGAGCGCGCCGGATTCATAGAAGCGCCGCAAATGGGACCGGCAAACATGGCCTCCAACCCCACCACAGCTCCGATCGCCAACCCGGCAAACATACCCTGCTCCTTGCTGCCGATAGCGACGTTTAGAATTACAAGCATTAAAAAAAATGTGAGTATCAGTTCGAGCACAAATGATTGCGTTTCGGTACCTGCGGGCATGGTTGAACCCAGCAATTCATTAGCCGGGAAAAGCAACTTTAAAACAAAGCTGGCGAGCAAAGCGCCTGCAAGCTGGCTGCCAATATATCCCGGCAACTGTTTTACCGCAAACCGCCCCGAGATAGTAAACGCGATGCTTACTGCCGGGTTTATGTGCGCCCCCGATATATTGCCCAGGCTGTAGATCATACTCATCACGATCAAACCAAAGGTGACAGCTACACCCACATGGGTAACCGCCCCGCCGGATTGCTGGTCGATAATAACGGCCCCGGTTCCGCAAAAAACCAAAGCAAAAGTTCCGATCAATTCGGCGAGATAGTTTCTCATTTTGTGTTTAATTTTAGGGGCTGTTTAAAAACGATTTTTATGGTTGTAGAGACGCAATACTTTGCGTTTCGGGCATGCAAATCTAAACTGCAAATCCGCCCTGTATAGCCGGAGACGCAAAGCATTGCGTCTCTACATCGAATCCGTCTATAAATAATAAACTGCTGTTAAACAAATTAACATTTTTAAACGGCTTCCTGGTTCTTGGCTCCCGTCTCTTGATCCCTCCATTATATCCCCACCTTCACACTTCTTCTTTCGAGCAATAGTGTGTCGCGCCAAACACCGTTTAGCCGGCCTATCCGCTCGCGGCTGCCGATGATACGAAAACCATTTTCTTCGTGTATCTTAATACTCGCCACATTTTCCGGGAATATCCTCGCTTCGAGCGTCCAGAAATTATTTTTCTCGCTTTCGTCTATAATGGCATGAAGCAACTGCTTGCCAATACCCTTGCCACGGGCGTTTTCGGCAACATAAACGCTTACCTCGGCCACGCCTGCAAATACGCACTGGTCGGTTATCGCGGTGAGCGCTACCCAGCCCAAAACGGCGCCGTTTTCGGTAGCCACCAACCGGCAGTTTTTCACATGCGCTTTATCCCACCCGCTCCAATCGGGTTCTGCGAGTGAGAAGTTTGCATTGCCGGTAGCCACCCCGCTTTTATAAATGGCCTTCACTTCGGGCCAGTGCTTTTCGGTTAACGGTTCAATATTCATAACACAAAGTTAGCTGCAACATTCGGGTCCGCAGCACGCCGCAGCCGCAACGGCCAGATTTTTTAATTCTACTTTTGGTTTTTCGCTGGCAGCAGGTGCACAGCATTCCTCACCTTTATCGTTTGTACCACAACTACCGCCGCGGCTAATGGCCTTGCACTGTACGGCATCAGGGCGCAAATCAATAACCAGGTTTTCACCTTCAACCGTCATTTCATTAGGGAACATTTGGCGGGTATCGAATTCAGAATTGCCAAATTCAATTTTTACCGTTCCGTTTGGATCAAGCGACATCATCTTTTCTACGATCTCCACAATAGATAAAGCTTTACTTACCTTCATGGAACGCAGTTGCTGCTGATCTTCGGGTACCCATAGCTGCACGATAATTTCTGTCCAGGCATTTATCACGCCGCCGCAATCGACGGAGGTGATTGGGGCTTGTTTGATCTCCGTGATGTGATAAGCGGCATCTACAAATTTGCCCACTGCGTATTGAAATTGCAGATCAAGTTCAGGGTACTGCAATAAAGTGTCTTTAAATTTTTCCCAGGTGATAGCTTCTGCTTTATTCATGATCTCATTTATTTATCGCGATATAACGATCAATTACTTCAAATTTTTTTAACAGCAGTTAGCCGGTTCTTTATACAGGCTAAAAAATTCGCCCAGCTGACTGCTTAATAATTTCCATGCTTTTGGTTCGATACAATAACACACACTCACGCCCTCGATAGTGCCCTGTATCAGCCCGGCAGTTTTCAGTTCTTTTAAATGCTGTGATATGGTGGCCTGCGCCAGGCCCAGTTCGTCGACCAAATCGCCGCAAATGCAGGCGTTGGCGTTGATGATCTGCTCGAGAATGGCAATACGGGCCGGATGCGCCAATGCTTTCAGCATAATAGCCAGCCTGTTTTGCTCGTCGGTAAATATTTCTGTTTTTGTAAGCCCCATATACATCGCAATATTACGATTGATAATTAAAATCTCAAAATTTATTTTGACGATTTTTATTAAGTTGTTGATTATTAGGTAATTATTCGCTTTTTATCCGGATGTATCATGTGTATCACCTGTATCAGTTGTATCAGCTGTATCACGTGTATCAAGTGTATCACGTGTATCTCTTTCAAGAATTGATACACCTTATGTTATTTTCACAAAAAGTCCATAACAAAAACAGCCCCATAAAATATGAGGCTGTCAAATTTATAAGATAGCTTTTATTGCTGCCTCAAAATAGAAGAGAATTTCGTTTCATAATCCTTTAATTGAGCCTTTAGCTTATTGTTGAGTGCCGTTTGATGATTTTCAGCGGTCATTGCGATCATCCCGTTTAAAAAGGAAGCGCCATACTGCACATCGCGTACATTCAAATTGCCCGAGCTATTTTGCAACAGGTAATAGTTGTAGTCGAGCTGATCGGTTATGTAACTGTCAACGCTTGTTATAAACTTATTGGCTAAAACTGTATCGTGCAGCTGGTAGGCTGTTTGGGCCATAAATATTTTCCGGTCGGCCACTTCCAGTCCCGGGTTTATATCAGGCATTTCCTGGTCGTATTTATGCAGGGCTTTTACGGCAAGGTCAGGATGGCCATCTTTTATCAATCCCTGTGCGAGGTCAAGAAAAGTAGTCAGCATAACCGGGTAAAACATGGTAGTTGATTCATGGTCTAAAAATTTGGCAGTTTTAAAATTGCCATATTTAAACTTGTTCATCATGTTATTATACATCACCAGGCTGTTCGTTTTGCCCAACTGGTCCTTTGTAGTTGTATCGGGTTTAAACGGTATCAGGTGATAGGTAAAGCCTTCTTTGTACAGGTAAGGCTGCAGGCCAACCAGGTTTTCGTTGCCGATAGTGGTGGTGAAGCAGATCGGCCTTACCCAGTTGTTATGGGCCAGGATATCCAGCATGGCCAGGTTTTCCTTGGTCACATAGTTGGAAGTGTATTTCCACTCCATTACTGAAGCAAGCTTATCTTTCTGATCAGGTGTGATGACATGGTTTTTCAGTACATCATCGGGGTTAATGGTAATCTTAAAGTTTTTGGTCGGCAGGAAATTCCCGTAATCGCCACTTTGGTATTGCACCTGGGTACGTTTATCATCAGATGTAATAAAATCAAATACATCTTTCACCTCAACCGCGCCTGGTATTTTTTTGTCGTCGAAATAGATCACGTCGCGCACACCTTCTTTATATTTATCGTAAGGCATGGTGATCGGCAATGGCGCCGATTCATTCATTTTTGACTGCATCTGGTGGATATACCAGTCGCCGGTAAACAGGCTCAGGTTTACGATGCGCACATCGGGCCTTATTCCTTCTACCTCCTGGTCGTACCATAACGAGTAAGTATCATTATCTCCGTATGTAAACAAAATCGCATTTGGCGGACACGATATCAGGTAATTATAAGCCATATCGTGCGGCGTCATTTTGGTAGAACGGTCGTGCGCCTTCCATTCCTGTTTTGCCATCAATACCGGTGCAGCAAGCAGGCATACGGCGGTGGCGCCTATTGCGGCGACTTTGGGATTCATTTTTTTGCCGATGAGTTCCGCAAGTGCTATCACACCCAAACCAATCCAGATGGCGAAGGCATAGAATGACCCGACGTACGAATAATCCCTTTCGCGCGGCTGGATACTCGGTTGGTTAACGTACATCACAATAGCTATTCCGGTAAAAAAGAAGAGCATCAGTACCACCAGGGCATCGCGCTTTTTGCGCTGGAAGTGATAAAATGCCCCCAGCAAACCAATGATAAATGGCAACGCGAATAGCGGCGTATAAGTATTTCCGTCGATCACTGATCTTGGTAAATTTTTATGGTTATCGCGGATACCGCTTGTCCAGTTACCGTCGATACCAGTCATGTTTTGCTGGCCGTCCATATCGTTATAACGCCCCACATAATTCCATAAAAAGTATCTCACATACATCTGGTAGATCTGCCAACTAAACATCCATTTGAGGTTATCGCCAAAATTGGGTGATTGCCCCTCGCTCATTTGCAGCCATTGGCGGTAAAATTGCGGGTCCTGGCCCTCGGCGCTGTACATACGCGGCAGTATGGTTGTATGGTCGTAAACATAGTTGGTCTTCTTGCCTGCATTCTCGTATTTTGTTTCTCCCTTCCGGTAAATGATGTTGCCTTCCGTCTGGTCAACCACCTTGGCATCGAAGTACTGTCCGAACAGCAATGGGTTTTCTCCGTACTGCACACGGTTTAAGTACCCGTAAAGGATAAAAGCATTATCGGGATGCGAGTTATCCAAATCCGGGCTTGCAGCAGCCCGTATAGGTATATAGGCAAAAGAGCTATATCCAAAATAAATAAATGCGATGCACAACAGTGCCAGGTTTAGTAATGGTTTCCGGTATTTAACGCTATACCATATACCGGCAACCAGGGCCGCTACGATGATCAGCAGGAAGAAGAAAGCGCCGCTCCAAAATCCCAGCCCAAGCGTATTCACAAAGAAAAGGTCGAAATAGGCCGCTATTTTTACTGTGTAACCGCGGATGCCATATTGCACAAATACCAGTATCAACACCCCGATCAACAAAGCAATAAAGGCATTGCGTGCGTTCACGTTTCTGCCCCTGCGGAAATAATATACCAGCGATATAGCCGGTATGGTTAACAGGTTAAGCAGGTGAATACCTATCGACAAGCCAATGATATACGCGATAAAAAGCAGCCAGCGGTCCGCACCAGGCTCATCGGCGTGGGCATCCCATTTTAATATGGCCCAGAACACGATGGCGGTACAAAGCGACGACAGCGCGAATACAATTGTTTCAACAGCCGAAAACCAAAAGGTATCGGTAAAGGTAAACGCAAGCGCGCCAACCAAACCGGCGCCCATAATCAATATCATATTGGATTGCTCAATGGCCTCGCCGGTTTTATTCAGCATTTTGCGGGCCAGCGCTGTAATGGTCCAGAACAGGAACATAATGGTAGCGCCGCTGGCCAGGGCCGATCCCATATTGGTAAAGTAAGGTACTTTGGTATTATCGCCCATGGAAAGCAGCGAAAACGCCTTGCCGAGCATCGCGAACAGCGGGTAACCCGGCTGGTGTGCTACCTGTAGACGATACGCGCACGAAATAAATTCGCCGCAATCCCAAAAGCTAACCGACGGCTCAAGCGTTAAAATATAAGTAACCGAAGCGATCACAAAGCAAAGCCAGCCTAAAAGATTATTTATTTTTCTGTATTCCATGGATGATAAGTAATGGTTTTATCGAAGGGTAAATATCACGATTTTTAACACTTATTTTAAAAAAACTACCGCTGCTTAACAACTTTTAACAATTTTAAGCGGCCGCGCCCTTTACCAGCCGGCAAAAATAATGTAATAAAAACATCCTCGTCATAAATCTTGTAGTTTTTTGAAGGTAGAATTGGGGCGGGGAAGCCATTAAATTTCAGGTGTTCATTTTTTTGAGAGATGAACACTTTGAACAAGGGGCGCATTCATTACCTAACATTCAGGTAAGCTCAATGGGATATTAACCGCCAAACCGCCGTCGGCAGTTTCCTTATATTTTGAATTCATATCGAGTGCGGTTTGCCACATGGTTCTTACAACGGCATCTAAGCTTACTTTGGCATTGTCCGGGTTGGTTTGGAGGGCAAGCTGCGATGCGGTTATCGCTTTAATGGCCCCCATGGTATTACGCTCGATGCAGGGTACCTGAACCAGCCCGCCGATAGGGTCGCAGGTCATACCCAGATGGTGTTCCATCGCTATCTCAGCCGCCATTAATACCTGGCGCTGTGTGCCGCCCAGGCATTCGGTGAGCGCTGCGGCGGCCATTGCCGATGATACGCCGATCTCGGCCTGGCACCCGCCCATCGCCGCCGAAATGGTGGCCCCCTTTTTAAAAATACTTCCTATCTCCGACGCAGTCAGTAAAAACTGCATGATCTGCTCATCCGAATAACCATCACAAAAAACCAGGTAATATTGCAGCACAGCCGGGATAACCCCCGCGGCGCCGTTGGTTGGTGCCGTAACTACCCGGCCAAATGAAGCGTTCTCTTCGTTAATGGCCAAAGCAAAGCAGCTCACCCAGTCCAGTATATTCTGAAAATTGTTACCGGTTTGGCGTATAGCTATAACCCACTCATCAAAGTTATTATACTGAAGACTGCCCGTCAGCCTGCGGTTCAAACTCGCGGCCCTACGCGAAACATTCAGCCCGCCTGGCAACAATCCGCCTGTATGGCAGCCCCGGTACATACAATCCCGCATCGCCTTAAATATATTCAAAACGCCGGTCCGCGTTTCCTGCTCGGTTCTCCAGGCCAGCTCGTTTTCCATTACCACTTCTGATATTTTGAGCCCGGTTTTAATACACCAGTGCAGCAGGTTATTGGCTGTTTCAATGGGAAACGGCAGGTCGACTTCCGTTTTGGAATTATCCTGGCCACCTTCCCGCACTACAAACCCGCCGCCGATTGAATAGTAGGTTTCTGATACCGCCGTCCCATCACTTAAAAACGCCTGGAAACTAACGGCGTTGGGGTGGTAAGGCAGGCTTTCGTTAAACAAAAACAACAAATCTTCATCTGGAGAAAAACCAATTTCCCTTTTTCCGGCTAATACGAGCTTTTTTAACGAGCGGATATTTTCGGTTTTCGGCAATACCTGGTCCACTTCAAAGTCGACGGGGTCATCGCCGCTTAAACCGAGCAGTATAGCTATATCGGTTCCGTGCCCTCTGCCCGTTTTGGCAAGTGAGCCATATAGTAATATCTTCAGCTGCTCAACAAGCGTCAAAACTTGTTTTTGTTCAAGCAGTTGTACAAATTGTTCGGCAGCACGCCACGGGCCCAGCGTATGTGAACTGGACGGGCCGATGCCGATCTTAAACATATCAAAAACAGAAATTTGCTCTCTTTGCATCGGTCAAAATTACAATAGTATCAATACTTTTTGGTGTTTATGTTTTGAATATTAAAAATAGATTTATTACATTCAACATTAAAACTTAACCTTATCACAAATGAACAATTACGATTCAAACTCACCCGCTGCTTTTGAAGCAGTCATGGCATTTATGGGGGCCTTGTTGATTCCGATTATAGTTATTGCCGTAATAACCCTTGTCGGGAAATGGAAAATTTACGAAAAAGCCGGCAAACCAGGCTGGGCAGCGCTCATCCCGGTTTATACCTGGATAGTAATGCTCGAAATTGTGGGCAAGCCCATCTGGTGGATATTTTTATTTTTTATCCCCTGCGTAAATATCGTGTTTATGATATGGACCGTAAATTTATTAAGTAAAAGCTTCGGCCAAACTGAAGGCTTCACGGTGGGATTGGTATTATTAGGCTTTGTTTTTTATCCTATCCTTGGTTTTGGCACCTATAAATACCTTGGTCCATCGGCTGCTGAAGCCCAGGGCATGAACCCCAATAACCCTTTTAATCAACCGAACAATAACAACCCGTTCAATAACCCCAATCCGCCACAGCCCTGATGCCGGTTAGCGTTACCATCTTACAAATATTCTGCAGCCGGCTGCTTTCAGTCAGCTGGCTGCAAAATCATTTACTCCCCTGCCCCTTCAAGTATATTACCGGCATTGAATGCCCCGGGTGCGGATTCCAGCGGTCGGTTATTGCATTGATACAAGGCAAGCTGCATCAAAGCTTACAACTCTATCCTGCGGCAATACCGTTACTCATCTTTTTTACATACGGTTTTGCCGACAAACGTTTTAATCTCGACACACCGGAAAATACGATAAAGAAGACAGTGTCAGTATTAATGGGAATAATGGTATTAGGCAATTACGTCATCAGGCTATGGAACGCTCTGTCCGCCCATCGTTGATTTTCGAGGCTCATTGGAGTGGGAAATATAGTTCGAGTCTCGACCTCCTGCCTGCCTCTTAACTCTTTTATCTTGACTCTTAATGTCTTGCCTCTACCCCGCCTTCGGAAAAGCAATCCCGGCAGCACCCAGATCTTTAATTATTTGTTCCATCAGGGCAATTTTCGCAGTCAGAAAATTATCGGGCAATACCCAAACATTTAC
Organism: Mucilaginibacter sp.; assembly: GCA_035568395.1. Classification (GTDB taxonomy): domain Bacteria; phylum Bacteroidota; class Bacteroidia; order Sphingobacteriales; family Sphingobacteriaceae; genus Mucilaginibacter. Next base: position 48,846 of record DATMOF010000004.1, read on the forward strand.
GGTGTACCGGATGCTGTCTACTTCAAGCCCGATAACGCCTACCCTTACAGCCGGATCGCTTAAAATGTTTGCCGTTGATTTGATGGAATCCAGCATAATTTGAATCACCTTATCCACGTCATTGGCATAAGCGAGCTTTACTTCAAAATCCAGCCGCCTCTTCCCTTCGCGGCTTACGTTTACGATCACTTCATTAAACAGCTTGCCATTGGGGATAATAATGGTTTTGTTATCTGGCGTAAGCAGTACGGTATAAAATATCTGAATAGATGTTACCTTGCCTTCCTGGCCCTGGGCAATTATAAAATCGTCGAGGTCAAACGGCTTGAGCAACAGGATAAGCACCCCGCCCGCAAAATTCTGAAACGTACCGGATAGGGCTAAACCTGCCGCTACGCTGAACGCGCCGATGATGGTGGTAAATATGGTGAGCTGGAAACCGATCAATTGCATGACCGAAATGATCAGCAATACATATAGACCAGTAATGGTAAGACTAAGAAAAAAGGGTTGTAGCGTAGAGTGGACTTTACGTTTGCTCATGCGGGTGCGTAACCGCGACCTTAACATCTTGATAAACCAAAGCCCGGCAAAAAATACAATTAGCCCGAAAATATAGTTTTGCCCGTTTTTTACGATCCAAATATGGAACTGGTCATAGAACTCCTGGAATTTCATACAGGAGCCAAAGTTAATAATTTATTATTTGCCGTAAACGATGACAAATAACTCGGGGACTTTAAATAATACCCAGTCAACAATGTGCCTGTGAAGGTGGCGCCGGGTTTTTTGTGAAAAATGTTTCATTACGTATGCTACTTATCAAATCATATGCCTGAAACGGGGTTTTCACCTGATTAATATATTTAAAGCTGATTGTAACTGAAAAAATACCAGATTAATCATTTGATTAAAAAATGCAAGCTCAATTGCACAAAATTGCCGGTTGGTATTCGTTAAAAAACAAAATCCCCGCCTATTAAAATAGACAGGGATTTGTTTTTTGAGTCGTGAATCTTGAGTCTTAAGTGGTAAGTCAAAGTCACTATTTTAAATAAACGACTCAGGACTTCGGACTACCGACTCAGGACTAAAATATTACATCATGCCGCCCATACCGCCGCCGCCATGCATTGGAGGCATACCGGCTTTGTCCTCTTCAGGTTCATCAGCCAATACACATTCGGTAGTTAACAGCATAGCTGCAATCGAAGCTGCATTTTCAAGGGCTACGCGGCCTACTTTAGTAGGATCGATAACACCTGCTTTGATTAAATTTTCATATTTATCGGTACGTGCATTGTAACCAAAGTCGGCTTTGCCTTCTTTAACTTTTTGCACTACGATAGAACCTTCGATACCTGCGTTTTCGCAGATCTGGCGTAAAGGCTCTTCAATTGCACGACGGATGATCTGGATACCAGTATTCTCATCATCATTATCGCCTTTCAGGTTTACCAGGGCTTCAACTGCGCGAATGAATGCAACGCCACCACCGGCAACTATACCTTCTTCAACAGCCGCACGGGTTGCGTGTAAAGCATCGTCAACACGGTCTTTCTTCTCTTTCATCTCAACCTCAGATGCAGCGCCGATATATAATACAGCAACACCGCCTGATAATTTAGCTAAACGCTCCTGTAATTTTTCTTTATCGTAATCAGAAGTAGTGGTCTCAATTTGTGCCCTGATCTCGCTAACGCGGCCCTTAATGGTATCGGGGTTACCGTTACCATCAATGATAGTCGTGTTATCTTTATCGATAGAGATCTTTTCAGCCTGGCCTAACATTGAAAGGTCAGCACTTTCTAATTTATAACCTCTTTCTTCCGAGATCACGGTACCGCCAGTAAGGATAGCGATATCCTCAAGCATAGCTTTACGACGGTCGCCAAAGCCCGGTGCTTTAACAGCAGCAACTTTCAGTGAGCCACGGATCTTGTTAACTACCAGGGTAGCCAGCGCTTCGCCGTCAAGGTCTTCAGCAATAATTAATAAAGGTTTACCTGTTTGAACTTGCTTTTCAAGGATCGGAAGCAATTCCTTCATGGAAGAGATCTTCTTATCGTAGATCAGGATATATGGGTTTTCCAGTTCCACTTCCATTTTATCGGAGTTGGTAACAAAATACGGAGAAAGATAACCGCGGTCAAACTGCATACCTTCAACAGTTTTAACTTCAGTTTCGGTTCCTTTTGCTTCTTCAACGGTGATCACACCCGAAGTACCTACTTTTTTCATTGCATCAGCAATCATCTCGCCGATGATCTCATCGTTATTTGCAGAGATAGATGCAACTTGCTTTATCTTACCAAAATCATCACCAACATCTTGTTTTTGTGACTTCAGGTTTTCAACAACAACTTTAACAGCTTTGTCGATACCGCGTTTCAAATCCATTGGATTTGCGCCGGCGGCTACGTTTTTAATACCGGCAGTAACAATGGCCTGTGCTAAAACAGTAGCTGTAGTAGTACCGTCACCAGCAATATCAGCTGTTTTTGACGCTACTTCTTTTAACATCTGGGCGCCCATGTTTTCAATAGGGTCCTTTAACTCAATTTCCTTTGCTACAGTAACACCATCTTTAGTAATAACCGGTGAACCGAATTTTTTGTCAATAATTACGTGACGGCCTTTAGGGCCTAATGTTACCTTAACAGCGTTTGCCAAAAGGTCAACGCCTCTTTTCAGGGCATCGCGTGCCTCTACATTGTATTTAACTTGTTTTGCCATGATTTTTTTGTTTGAATGTTTTAATGTTGTAAAGTTGGAACGTTAGGTGAACTATAGGAAATATAATTCTGGCAAGTTTAAGGCTACTTTACAACCTTTCAACTTTGCAACCTTCCAACAACTTTTAAAGAACCGCGAAAATATCTGATTCGCGCATAATTAAAAGCTCTTTACCGTCATAGGTAATTTCAGTTCCGGCATACTTACCGTATAAAACCTGGTCGCCTACGTTTACACCAATTGGTATAAGGCTACCTGAATCAGCATATTTACCAGGTCCAACTGCTACAATGGTACCCTTTTGTGGTTTTTCTTGCGCTGTTTCCGGAATATAAATACCAGAAGCGGTCATAGTTTCGGCAGGGGCAGCTTCCACAACTACTCTGTCGCCGATCGGTTTAATTTTTAATGACATAGTTATACGATTATTAGTTTTTATAGAAATTAAGTTCTGTGTGCATGTGCTCATCAATTATGCCAACCAAGTGCAATTTACCTAATTGGCATATTTTACTGATGTATTGTCAGATTTAGGGAATCGACATTTTTTAATATTAACATTACTTTAACCTGCAATGTCATGATGTCAGTAACCAAATGAAAAAGGCTTCGACCGAAATTCATCAGTCAAAGCCTTTTTTATATTATGCTGCTTACTTTTTAACCGGCTGCTGCTGCGGAGCAACGGGCAACGACATAGGCGTGTTTGCAGGGGCCAATGGTTTTGAAGCTTTATCGATCTTCTCTTTCAGCTGCGGGTCGGCGCTTTTTTCGGTTCCGTTTTTCACAGAAACGTTAATTGCCAGCGCCAAAACCATTAAAGTTATGGCCAACACCCAGGTGCCCTTCTCTAAAAAGTCGCCTGTTTTTTGTACGCCCATTAGTTGTGATGAGCTCGAAAAATTTGATGATAAACCACCACCCTTGGGGTTTTGTATCAATACCATAAGTACCAGCAGGGCACAAACAACAATAGCTATGATCAATAATACTAAATACATGTCTTATTTCTAATTGGTTCTCTTTTCTAACTGTTCTATCTTCGCGGCAAAGTAACGGCTTTTTTCCGGGAATTTCAACATCAATTTTCTATACGACGCGATAGCTTTATGATAGAGCATTTGGTCGGTATAAATGGCCGCCAGCGTTTCGGTTACCAGTTCATCCTGGTCTTCCGCGCTTTTTTTTGCTTTATTTTCATTATCAAGCTTATCGCTGCTTTGCGGTTTTATCTGTGGCTCTTCCTGTATAAAACGCTCGATAATTTCCTGTTCCTTACGCTTGGTTTGTAAACCGGGGGTAGCCCCGGCGCTATCTTTACCTAATTCTTCAAGGGATGTTAAATGAAAAATATTTTCGTAGTACTGCTGCTGCAGTTCGTTTACCGGACTTTTTACCGCGTTCGGGTTTGCGGCGGGTGGTTTAGCGTATGGCTGCAGCATTGAGGCATGCTCCCGGCGGGTTTTATCAAGCCACCACATAAATGTGTATGGCATTTTATCGTCGTTATACTTCGAAAGATCGTGCTGCCCCACTTCAGGCCCGGATGCCTCACCTTGCGGCTCCTCAGTCTCCGCCGCCGGTTCATGATCGCCAAATGCTTTATCGAGCGTAAAAAAATCACCCGATGTAACATCTTCCGCAATTATTTTTTCTTCTTCAACTGCCGCGGCCGGTGCAGATTGCGTATTTATATCTTCAATACCTACAATTTCCTCATAGGTTTCATCTTCGATATCTTCATGCGGTTGATGTTCATGGGGTAATTCAGTAGCTGCGGATTGCTCCTCCGGAGTCATGGTTATAGTCTCGTGATAGACGCCCTCACGATTTTGCTCCTCCTGACGTTCATGCTCTGCGCCGGTTAGTATCTCTTCGGCGGAGTTATTGCTTTCGCTTTGCGCTGACATTTCCGCCCGGTTCTTTCCGTGAAGAACGATGCGTTGATCCGAAACCGGATTTAGTGCAGATGATGCATTTACCAGTTTAAACAAAGCATGCGGATTAAAATAAACTGCCGCTTGTTTTAAATGCTTTTTGTCGTCCGAATGCGCCAGCAGCGCGCGCAAAATGCCGCTGTGGGGAAAGTCATCAACCAGGCGCTGCAAGTCGGATGTGTATGCATACCCATCATTGGCCGGGTCGGCCAATAATGCCCATAAAAATTCATTTTGCTGGTTATTAAACTGCTGCTCCACGGTGCTTGAAACTACAAATTGCTTACCAATTTGCAAAGGCTTTGTTAAATATGTCTTCGGTTAATTGCTTATTGATATCCGCGATAAGTGTCTGCTCCTTTGCAGCGATATCGCCGGTAAAATCTTCGTATCTTGAAAATGTTTCTTCAAAACTATACTTTTTATCCGCATCATAAGCATATTTCACACGAACAGTTATCGTTAACCGGCTGGCGCCGGCTATAGGGGCAACATTGTTGTTGGTGGCCTGAATGGAAACCGGGGCAATATTATAGTCGGTAATACTGCCCGAAAATATCGCGTCGGCATCACCGGCCTGTACAACATCTAACCGGGTTGTATTCCGTATCCGCGTCTTCAGGGCCTCGGTAAATTGACGGCTCAAGGTATTTACTACTAACGGCGAATTATTTTCAAAAAAATCAACCCGCACTGTTTTCATCGCAAGCGGTATAGATGCCCCGTTCAAACTTAAGGTATAAGTACATGACGATGAAATAAATATCAAACCGAGAAAAATGACAACTATTCGTAAAAGCCGTTTCATGTAATTATAAATTTAACTCTTTTATCTTCCTGTATAATGTCCGTTCCGATATGCCGAGTTCATTTGCCGCCAGCTTGCGCTTGCCTTTGTGCTTTTTTAAGGCCTTGCGGATGAGATCCGATTCTTTATCAATCAGCGAAAGTGACTCTTCAACTTCTTCGGCGTCCTGGGTTATATTGTATTGATTGTTGTTATTAACGGGATGCTGCAAGGTAAATTGCGCTTCGGGCGCCCCGGGCAGTTCTATGTCGCGATATAGCTGGTTTATGGCTTGTGAATGATTGGCATGGTTGACCGAAACGCCTCCATGTTCGATAATATCGGCCACGAGTTTTTTTAACTCAACCATGTCGCGCTTCATATCGAAAAGCACTTTATATAAAATATCACGTTCCGAAAAATCTTCTTTTTGATGGTCAAGGCGCATAGGCAGGTTTCTGCCGGTTGCTTCCTGCGGGAGATAGTTTAGCAGCGTTTGCGCTGTGATAACGCGGTCGCGCTCAAGTACGGCCAGCTGCTCCGCCATGTTTTTTAATTGTCGGACGTTGCCCGGCCACGAATAATTGACCAGTACCTGCTGCGCTTCATCATCCAGTTGGATAGGCGGCGTGCGGTATTTATCGGTAAAGTCGGATGTAAATTTCCGGAATAATAAGTAGATATCTTCTTTCCGGTCGCGCAGCGGCGGTATACGCAACGGAACGGTGTTCAACCTGTAATAAAGATCTTCGCGGAATTTGCCGTTTTTAACCGCTTCGTATACATCTACATTCGTGGCGGCAATAACGCGCACATTCGTTTTCTCAACCTTGGACGAACCCACCCTGATGTACTGGCCCGATTCCAAAACCCGCAGCAATCGCGCCTGCGTGCCCAAAGGCATCTCGGCAATTTCATCTAAAAATATGGTGCCGCCGTTTACCGTTTCGAAATATCCTTTACGTTCGCCAACAGCGCCGGTATACGACCCTTTTTCGTGACCGAACAATTCCGAGTCAATAGTCCCCTCGGGTATAGCCCCGCAGTTTACGGCTATAAAAGGGCCATGCTTGCGCGGGCTCATCTGGTGTATGATATGCGAAAAAACCTCCTTACCGCTGCCGCTCTCCCCTGTTATTAAAACCGAGATATCTGTAGGCGCAACCTGGTTAGCTATATTTATCGCCCGGTTAAGCAGCGGCGAATTGCCGATGATACCAAAGCGTTGTTTTATTTCTTGTATTTCCATAATTTCAATTTGAAAATCCGGTGATTTGAAAATTAAGCCATTTTCAAATCATCAAATTAACTAATTACTGTTCCCAGCAAAGTTGCTGTTGTGCATCTGTCAATTAATACATTTACATATTCGCCCGGCTTATATCCCTCACCAACAGGGAATACTACCATGGCGTTCTGGTCGCTACGGCCGCAATAGTCATTATTGGATTTTTTTGAAAATCCTTCAATCAAAACTTTTTGTGTTGTGCCGACGAGCAGCTGCAAGCGCAGGTACGAATGTTCCTGCTGCTTGGCCACAATCTCTTTTAAACGCCTCCGCTTTACCTCATCCGGTATATCATCAGCGTACCGTTTGGCGGCTAAAGTACCGGGCCGCTCGGAATACATGAACATGTAGGCAAAATCGTAATGCACATAGTCCATCATGCTTAAAGTATCCTGGTGCTCCTCTTCCGTTTCGGTGCAGAATCCGGTTATCACATCCGTCGATATGGCACACTCCGGTATGATACGCCTGATGGCATCGATACGGTTAATGTACCATTCGCGATCGTATGTCCTGTTCATCAGTTCAAGCACGCGGCTGTTGCCGGATTGAACGGGCAGATGAATATAATTACAAATATTAGCGTGCTTTTTTATGGTGTATAGCACCTCGTCGGTGATATCCTTGGGATGCGAGGTCGAAAAACGCACCCGCAGTTCGGGACTAATTAAAGCTACCATCTCAAGCAGGCTGGCAAAATTAGTCTCACCTAAATCCTCTTGAAAGGAGAGGACTTTACTATTTTCTTCATTTAATGCATCCGCATTAGAACCCTCTACATTTGAGAGGTCAGGTTGAGGCTGCTTCCATTTATACGAATCCACATTCTGTCCCAGCAAGGTAACCTCGCGGTATCCCCGGTTAAACAGGTCGGTACACTCCTGCACAATGGAATGCGGGTCGCGGCTGCGTTCGCGGCCGCGTGTGAAAGGCACAACACAGAATGAACACATGTTATCGCATCCGCGCATAATAGACACGAAGGCATTGATGCCATTGCTATTTAAACGTACCGGGCTTATATCGGCATAAGTTTCCTCGCGTGATAAAAGCACGTTAACCGCCCTTTGGCCGCCCTCAACCTGCTCGATCAAATTCGGCAGGTCGCGGTAAGCATCCGGGCCAACCACTACATCAACCAGTTTTTCCTCTTCCAGAAACTTTGATTTTAACCGTTCGGCCATGCAGCCCAGTACGCCTACCACCAATCCCGGGTTTCGTACCTTTGCTATCGTAAATTCCTTTAAACGGTTGCGTACGCGCTGTTCCGCATTTTCGCGGATCGAGCAGGTATTGATGAAAATAACATCGGCAACATTATAATCCGATGTTGTTTCAAATCCTTTTTCAAGCAAAATAGACGCTACAATCTCGCTGTCGGAGAAATTCATAGCGCAGCCGTAACTTTCTATATAAAGCTTACGGTTATTGGTTGTGGTACTCAGCGGTTCTAATAATAATGCTTCCCCCTGCCTGGCTTCATCGTGCACCTTATCCGGAATCAGTAAATCCATTCGTTGTAATCAAAATTAGTCCGCAAAAGTACATAAAATATAAATAGCGTGACAGATTGTCAGTAACAATTTTTTTTAATAAATGACGGCACCAGCGCGGTATTGGCGAGACGATTAAATAAATATGTTTGCTGAAAAAAGCGCTATTTAAGATATTAGCTTTAATTTGGGTACCGACCAGAACAATTAAGTAAACGGCGTGTTTTCAGGCGGGGTGAGCGCGGCAAATGCATGAGCCGCAGGTAAATAAACCAAGCTGCGAAAATAAACGCCACTAACAGAAACAAATGAAGCTACCAAAACTTAAAGGGGCGTTTAATTTTTTAAAGCAAAGATGGCAGCGGGTGCTCGCCAGGATATTACTGGTAGTTACCGCCATTGTCTTAATATTAGGGTTTTTGATCAATCAGTATTGGTCGCCGATATTGGCCGCCAAGGTTAAGGATGTAGTTTCAAAAAGCAGCGACGGCTTATACAGCATCAATTTTTCTTCAGCCGACCTGCACATTCTCCGGGGCACCATCGTTATTTATAACATAACCCTGAAACCAAACCCGGGTGTTTACGAAAGCGAAAAAAGCAGGCATCTTGCTCCCAACAACCTGGTAGAGCTGCATGTAAAAAGGCTTATTTTATCGCACATTCATCCTTTCAAATTATATTTCCAGCACAAGCTCGAAATCGGGGAAATTGTGCTCAATAATCCTGAATTAAAGGTAAGCTACCAGTTAAACCATACGAAGGACACCGTTGTAAAAGACAACCGGACGGCTTACCAGAAGATATCAAAAAGCCTGCGTTCTATTCATGTAGGCAGCATCATATTGGGCGATGTAAAATTGCGTTACGAGGATTATTCAGGCAATAAACTGGAAATATCCGAGCTTAAAGAGATGAACTTGAGCGCCAGCGACCTGCTAATCGACTCGGCCACACAAACAGATAAAACCAGGCTGCTTTACTGCCGCGACATTGTTGCTGAGCTTAACAATTACAAAGGCAAATCGGCCAGCGGCCTATATACTTATACTATTAAAAACCTTAAGCTGTCAACATTAACTTCGCGTTTAAATATCACGGGATTTGCCATGCAGCCGGTTAAACCAACCGTGTTTTTTGGAAAAAGCATGGCCGATAGGTTCACATTCCATCTCGACTCCATTCAGCTTAACAATTTCGACTTTTTAAATTATCATAAGTACCGCACATTCACGGCCTCGCGCCTCATTTTAAATTCGGGAACTATCGCAATATTCAGCAACCCCAATTCGTCGCCTGCGGATAGCAGCGATAAGGTAAAAACATTCCCCAATGTGCTTATACACACACTCAATACTTCGTTAAAACTCGATACCATCAGCGTAAATCACCTGAACATCGATTATACCGAGTACAATACAAAGTCAAAAAAAACCGGTACGCTGACATTCGGTAATACCAGCGGCAATCTTTTAAATATCACCACGCAAAAAGAAGCGCTGCAAAAGAATAATATATGTACCGCCCAATTAACCTCTTATTTCATGAATAAGGGAAAGCTGAATGTTTTTTTCAGCTTTAACTTAACCGACAGCAAACACAGTTTCAGCTATAAGGGTCACCTGGGGCCGATGGAACTGCCAACGATCAATAAAGCCGTTGTACCGCTGGCGATGGTTAAATTTAGCACCGGCACAGTAAAGCGTTTTGATTTTGATATTAAGGGCGATCGTAGCAGGTCGGCGGGCCCGGTGTCTATCTTATACAACAACCTGGAGATAAGCCTGATGAATGCCGACACAGCGAATGAGGTACTGAAGAAAAAGCAGATAGCTTCCTTGTTTACCAATGTATTCATCATCAAGCACAACAACCCCGACAACCCCGGCGAAACACCCAGGTCGTTTAACGTGGTTTATGCCAGGCCGAGAACATCGCCATTTTTTAAAACCCTATGGAAAACTTTGCTTGCGGGTATAAAGCCCTGCGCAGGCATAACTAAAGAAGCACAGCAGGCCGCGGCTACGCGCATTAGCCAGAATGCAGCCAATAAAAAAGACCGCATGACCCGAAAAGAGATGCGCAAACAGCGCCGGGCCGACCGCAAGAAAAAACGGGAGGAGAAAAAATTGCAGAAGGCCGCGCAGGCATCACCTGCCGGATAATATTACCGGTTTTTTTATTTCATGCAACATTTAGCAAATCAAAGGCATCTTGTATATAAACAAGCGTCATGAAAAAAATAACCTACTCCATTTTTGCCGTACTCTTATTTATTGCGGCCACAACAAACACATTTGCCCAAACCGAACAGAAAAGGGAAGTTTCCGGGTTTAACAGTATTGCCTCCGGCGGGCCGTTTCACGTTCATGTAAAGATCGACGGGACTGAAAGTTTAAGGCTTACCGGCGATGCCGCTGTACTTAATGAAATTGAAACAGTGGTTAAAGGTGAAAAATTAGCAATACAATTTAAGCATGATTATGACCGTGAACATGGTTCTGATGATGCAGGGGACATTAATATTTACGTAACGGCAAAATCGCTATCGGCGATAACAAACGCCGGTTCTGGCTCTACGACTGTCGACGGTGTATTAAGCGGCGATAATGTCAAGTTAATTTTAAGCGGCTCGGGCAGTATCACCTCAGCGGTGAAATCTGAAGGACTGCATATTACCATGAGCGGGTCGGGTTCTATTCATCTAAATGGCAGGTCAAATAATGCCAGCATAGCTATAGCAGGCTCAGGTGAAATGCTGGGTAAAGAATTTAAAACCAATACCGCTTCAGTTTCAATAGCCGGATCAGGCAACGCTTATTTTGCTGCTGACAATAGTATAACAGCACATATCGTTGGATCCGGTAGCGTGATATATTCAGGGAATGCAAATATTTCCGACAGCCGTACGGTGGGTTCAGGCAGCATTAGGAAAGCAGATTAACGCAGTATCCGGACCAGTATAAATGATGAATGCATGTTTTGCTTATCACACGCAAAACATGCGTAGCCATTTATGTGTATCTTTGCAGCAATGCAGGTTACAGAAACAGCGCCTAAACAAGGCTTTAAGGGATATAACAATTACGGGGCATGGCTGCGCGAAAAATACAAAGGGCACCGCGTTTTCAAAGTAATTGTAGATGGCGGCTTTACCTGCCCTAACCGCGATGGCTCCAAAGGCTACGGGGGCTGTACCTACTGCAATGTTGATTCGTTTACCCCCTCTGTATCGCGTAACGCACCGACAGTTCGCGAACAGGTTATCCAGGGTATGGAACGTGCCCGGAAAGGGAATAAAGCCGATAAATTCATTATTTATTTTCAACCGAATACCAATACTTACGCACCCGCCCATTATTTAAAAATGATGTATGACGAGGCTTTGAGCTATGGCACCGAAGATATCGTCGGCCTTTCGGTAGGTACGCGGCCGGACTGCATCGACGCCGAAAAAATAGCGCTGCTGGAAAGTTATACCGACCGCTTTGACGTCGACCTTGAAATGGGTATGGAATCGATCTATAACGATACGCTGTCGCAGATCAACCGCGGCTGCAGCCATGACGACCTGGTTAACACCCTGGGGCTACTCGAAAACAGCAAGCTCGACGTTTGTGTGCATACCATTTTTGGATTTCCCTGGGAAACTACCGAAATGATGCTACGCTACGCCGATGAGATCAACCGCTTCCCGCAGATAACATTCGTAAAGTTTCACCATCTGCATATTGTTGAGGGCTCCGTTATGGGCGTTAAATACAAGCGCGAGCCGTTTAAACTTTTCACCCTCGACGAATATGCCGATTTTTTATGCGAGCTGCTTCCCCTTGTTCGCCCGGATATTGTTATTCAGCGGCTGTTTGGTTTGAGCGACATGGAATTGCTCATCGCACCAAACTGGGGCCTCAAAAAGTCGGAGATACAATATTATATTGATCAAAAGATATTAAACAGGGGGGTTATACAGGGATCGGCGCTTTAGCCTCACCCTGCCCTCTCCAAAGGAGAGGGTTCTAATTTGCTTAAATAAAGATTATTCCCGCTTTATTTTTCCGCCGAAAAACTACATCTTAGGTTCTAAATAATACGTTTTGTCACAAAGATCCCAGCAAAATTATATTCCGGCGTTAACAGGGGTGCGCGCGTTTGCTGCCTACCTGGTTTTTATATCGCATTTTGCTTATGTATTTGACGGCAGCCTGCCGCATATCGTTCAACGCTTTTTGGGCGAATTTCACATCGGGGTTACTGTTTTCTTTGTGCTATCGGGGTTTTTGATCACTTACCGCTACTACAGAGGGTTCCATTTAACGCCTTATTGGTTTAAGCATTATATTAAAAACCGCGTGGCGCGCATTTACCCCATGTATTTGCTGCTCACCCTTGGCGCGTTTACCTATTACTACTTTACAAACGACCAAACGATAACAAAAGGCTCATCAAATCCTTTGGGCGTTATGCTGTTAAACATCACCTTTCTGCGCGGGTTTTTTTACCGGTTTTGGGATAGCGGCATTGCCCAGGGATGGTCGCTCACAGTTGAGGAATGTTTTTATCTGTCGGCGCCGGTAATTTTTCTGATCGCAAAAAAATATCACAAGCTTTATCTCCAGCCCGTTCTTATAACTTTATTCGGGATATTGCTGGTGTTGATATTCAGCCACGTGAACTGGTATGGCTTTTTTGGGAATTTTACCTTTATGTTTCTTTTTACGTTCGCAGGCAGGTGTTTCGAGTTTTTTGTCGGTATTCAGCTGGCGCGGTATGTACTTAAAAAAGGAATAAAACGGAGCAATAATACCAACTTTACTTACCTCGGGTTGGCGGCAATATTTATCTGTATTCTTATTACGGCCTTACAGCCGGTTACCCCGCCATGGAATGCCGGCCTCGAAAGCCCGATAGGCATTACCACCAATAACTATTTGCTTCCGCCGGCCATTGCTTTGTTTTTTTACGGTCTGCTTACAGAACCAACTTTGCTGAAACGCGGCCTGGCAACACCGTTTGTGGAACTGCTGGGTAAAAGCTCGTACATTTTCTATCTTATTCACCTCGGATGGATCTATAACCTTTTACACGGCCTTTTCAACGTGCTGAATGACTCTGTTTTTACGCTGTACGATAAATGGGACCTCACCTGGCATTCCCCTTTCGAATATGATGCATTAAACCTGGCGTATATTTTTATTATCCTGAACGCGCTTTCAATAGGCCTGTTTAAACTTATTGAAGAGCCGGTAAATCATTATATCAGAAGATCGGGGTTTTTGATAAAATATAAATCGCGGCCCAAGGGCATTGTTGACTAAGTTTTATTCGGAATATTTCTCAAAACTATAAAATAACAATAAAATTATCTTTAAAATTAATAAAAATCGAAACGTTTATTAAAATTTAACGTAGAAGTAAGCCCGTGCCATTTTAATAAAATTTCCGATTAGAACATGAAAATGATAAATTCGTCTCTTCGAGCAAACCTGATGAAGACTACCATAATTATTAGAAGATTTCTTCTTTTACCGATAATAAGCCTGGTGGTGTTCAACCTGGCATTTAAGCTGCAGGATACAACCTATAAGATATCCGCCTTCCAGGTTGAGACGTTCGTCGCGCTAATCGCTTTATTCTTCATCACCTATATTGTTGACGAGTTTCTGAAAAGGTCGGGCAGTTAAAGAGTCGGCATTTTTCGTTTAAACAAAAAAATTCCGGCTTTGCAGCCGGAATCTTCTACCCTTTGGAACAGGTATTAAAATGCGTTTTTATCACCGTATATCGATTTGAACACGGTCATAAAGATGATCTTTATATCGAGCATGAACGACCAGTTTTCCATATACCAAACATCGGCTTCAACCCTGGCAAGCATATCGTTAACAGTTTTTGTTTCGCCGCGCAGGCCATTGGTTTGCGCCCAGCCGGTAATACCTGGCTTAATAAAATGCCTAACCATAAATTGATCGATCAGCTTTGAATATTGTTCGGTGTGGCTCAGCATGTGCGGACGCGGGCCAACAACCGACATATTGCCCAATAACACGTTAAAGAACTGTGGCAACTCGTCAAGGCTGGTTTTCCTCAGGAATGCGCCTAATTTAGTGATCCGCGAATCGCCGCGTGTAGCCTGAACTGAATCAGAATCACTATTTACACGCATGCTCCTGAATTTATAGCAATTGAATGGAATATTATTCAGTCCTGAACGTGTTTGAACGAAGAACACAGGGCCCGGTGATTCCCATTTTATTAAGAAATAAATGATCGGGAACAACCAGCTTAAAATGAACACGATCACCAAAGAAGAAAACACAATATCAAACAACCTTTTTACAGTACGGTTAAAAACGTCTTCAAGCGGCTCAACCCGTATTGGCAATGCCTGCACATTGCTGATGCTTTGATTTAACAGCGAGCCCTGGTAGTAGCTAAAATCAGGAACCAGTTTAAACCTTACCAGGTTTTTGTCCGAATCTTTTATCAAACGCTCAATGGTATCATGCTGCGAGTAAGGCAGTGCGCATATAATTTCATCTACCTTATTTTCAATTACATAATTCATACATGCCTTGGTGTCGCCCAGGTATGATTGTTCGTCAGCAACTTTCGAAGGCTCATCGTCAAACATCCCTAACAGAACATAGCCCCTGTTCAGGTTGTTTTTGTAGTGATTGTACAACTCGGTTCCTGCGCGGCCACCGCCTACGATGATCGCTTTTCTTAAGGTACGGCCAACAACAAAATACTTACTGAAGTGCGCCAGTAGAATGTGGCAGACACCTATCGAAACACCAAACATGGTCATGGAATTAAATAAAAATTCCCGGGTAACGAAATAGGTATCGATGGGATTGAGGAACAGCACTATATAACATACGATAACGACGTAAAACGTATAAGCCGCTATCAGCTTTTGCGATGCCTTAGCTTCGTTATCCGACTCGGTCCTGTATAAACGGATTATATTTGCCGATAAAAGCCACAGCAGGTTAAACATTAACCCAATATGCAAAAATGTTTTATCGATAAGCCAGTGAAAAGCTGTATGGTGTGTTTGATTGTATACAGTAATCAGCGACAGGTTTAAAAGGAAGTAATCCAAAATAACGTTTAGTACATTATTGATAAGTTTGTATCGGTTGTTCATCGTTGTAATTGTTGTTTGGTAGGACTAAAGCATATTTTGTGCCATTTAATTTTTGAAATAGCATTTTAATTAATTTTTTTATCCTAACAGATATTCACATTGACTTTTCGATATTTTTATTACATAAAAAATAATAATTTAATAAGAAAGAAATTAACAAGATCGGGACGATGGAGGCTGGAAAGAGAATATTCCGTAACCTGATTTGGGCCGGAAATGAGGCTGGTAGTTCAGCGACAGCGAGCTATATTTAATTTTAAAGAAATCAAACTGTCGTGTAAGGAATTACAACAACTATACCAGTTATTGTAATTCCGATTGAAGGGCAATGTTAACTGCTTAAAGCAGTTGTTTGAACATAAACACGTATTGCTCGGTATTGATATACCCTGATTTTGTGTAGAATTGATAGGCAGGCATATACTTATTGGTCATTAATATCAATAGTTCAATGCCGTTTTCGTTTGCGTACTGATCGCAAAAATCCAATAGCTTTTTGCCGTACCCCTTTCGTTGCCTTTCGGGCGAAATAAAGAATTCGTCTATCATAAATTGCGGCCCAGTCCACCATGTTTTTTTGTGGCCCAGGATTGCGCCCACCGGTTCGCCCTCATCGTATAAAATAAACCCGACAAACTGGGTACAGTTCATATACTCGCTTAAGTACTGCTTTGCCTTGTCAAAAGTCCAGTGGTAATTCCAGGGTGGTTGGTTATACGACTTAAGAAAAACACCGGTACAATCATCCAGGTTTTGATTAGTAAGAGGAACAGTATTCATTATAGTACACTTTATATAATTTTTAAGAAAATCCTATTTAATAATAGAGACTATTGGCATTCGTCCATCGACTTTTGCAGTATCGATGCAAATTCCTTAACATTCGGCGGCAGCAGCATCGACAGGTGATCGCCGGGAACATGGAATAACTCAACTCCCTTTTTTGCAAATTTTTTCCAGCCCAGGTAAGCCGGATCGTTTACATAATGAACGCAAATATCTGCCCTGTATAAATAAACCTTATCATCAAACGGAACCATTGGGTATTTCCTGAATGCTATCAGGTGCTTGTGCTTGATATTTTTTATTTGCTGATAGAAGTTTTTAGCCTCCTTCTTTTTTGCAGAGTTCTCGGCAATTTTATCTGTTATCCTGCGAATTGCATTTTTTAACAAGTTAATTGGCTGTGACATTAAAGACCTAACTATCCTTGGCAAATGCCGTTTTACTTTCTTAGGCAAAACGGAATACCAATCTTTGTACTCGGTTTTTTCGGCATTGGTATCAAACATCATCAGCATTTTTACCTCCTTGCCCATATCAGCCAATTGCTTTCTCATTTCTACGGCAACATATCCGCCAAACGAATATCCTGCTAATAAATATGGGCCATTGGGATTATGCTGCAATATCTCGCTCAGGTAATGCGCGGCAATATCTGGCAGGTTATCCAACGGCTCGTCCACCCCGTTAAGGCCTTTGGCCTGCAGCCCGAAAATAGGCTGCTCAGCATCCACATAGGTAGCCAGGTGACTAAAATTTAAGATATTTAAACCCTCGCCATGAATAATATACAACGGAGTTTTAGTTCCCGAAGGTTTGATAGGTACAAGGGATGTATAGATGGATTCGTTTTGAAAATTATCGATAAAATCACTTAGCGACCTGACGTCGGGATATTTGAAAAGCACCGAAAGCTGGAAATTCTTCCCGGTTTTCTTTTCAAACTTTGATAGTATCCGCACCGCCATCAGCGAATGTCCGCCCAGCTCGAAAAAGTTATCATCAACGCTGATCTGCTCAATGCCCATACTTTCTTTCCAAAGCGCGGCCATTACCTTTTCTGTTTCAGTAGCGGGCTCCACGTAAAGTTTTTTCTTTTCGGCGATAGCTTCCTGGTGGTCAGGCAGCGCCTTACGGTCGATCTTGCCATTTGATGTTAGCGGCAGCTCTTCGAGTTCTATCCATACCACCGGCACCATGTATTGCGGCAGCTTGGTTTTTAAAAAATTAACAACAGCATCGCGGTCAAACTTTTGCTTTGGAACGATGTAAGCGACAAGCATTTTCTTACCGTCTATATCGTCCTTAGCCAGCACTACGGCACTTCTTACTATTTCGCAGCTGTTCAAAACACTTTCTATCTCACCTAATTCAATCCGGAAGCCTTGTATTTTTACCTGGTTATCTTTCCGGCCTAAAAATTCCATGTTTAAGTCGGGCATCATTCGCCCCAGGTCGCCGGTTCGGTACATTACCCCGCCCAGGCTTGTATTAAAAGGATCGGGAACGAAAGAATTGCGCGTTTTTTCAGGATCGTTGGCATAACCGCGCGCCACGCCCACGCCGCCTATGTATAGATCGCCCATTACCCCCATTGGTACGGGCTGCAGCTGTTCATCCAGTATATAAAAGAAATTATTGGTGATCGGTTTCCCGTATGGGATGCTTTTCCAGTTTTTATCGGCTTGCTCAACGGGGAAATAATTCGACCAAACAGTGGCCTCCGTGGCGCCGCCCAGGCTGATAACTTTAGCCTCCGGAAAAAATGTTTTCATGCGTTCGGGCAGGTCAACAGGTATCCAGTCGCCGCTTAAAAAAACGGTCTTCAATCCCGGATGCCGGTAACCGGGCTGCTCACGTTCCAGGTCACGTACCAGGTAATCCATGGTGGTTGGTACCGAGTCCCAGAATGTGATGTCGTATTTGACCAGCATATCCTGGAGCGTTTTCACATTTTGTATCTCCTTGCTTTCGGCAATTACCAGCGTACCGCCGGCGGACAACATCCCGAAAATATCATATACAGAAAGGTCGAAACACATAGAGGTAATAAACAGCAGCCGGTCATTACCGCCAACGTTATAGGTGTCATTAACCCAAAGGACCAGGTTAACTGCCGAATGGTGTTCGATCATCACGCCCTTGGGCCTCCCGGTTGACCCGGAGGTATAAATGGTATAAGCCAGTTGTTTACTGTCGATCTGCAGGCCGGGGTTTTTGTCGTCAAATACAGTTAGGTTGCTGAAATCAATTACAATAAATTTGTTTTCGTCGATCAGTTTTTGAAGCGGGTAATCCTTATCGGCGATTACCATTTTCAATAAAGATTGATTAAAGATATATTCCTGCCTGTCAATGGGGTATTCGGGATCAATAGGAACATAAGCGCCGCCCGATTTCAGGATGGCCATCATACCGATTATCATTTCGAAATCGCGGGTAACCAATAACCCAATATTGTCTTCGGGTAAAATACCGCTATCAATAAGCAGATGCGCTAACCTGTTCGACTGTTTGTTCAGTTCATCATAAGTTATTGTCTTATCACCTTTCCGGAGCGCGATAGCATCCGGCGATTTTAACACCTGCTCCTCAAACAGGCCAAACAGTGTTTTTTCTTTTGGATAAGGCGCTTCTGTATTATTAAACTCATTTACAATCCGGGTCCATTCTTCGGTGGTAAGTGTATTCGTTCCTCCATCTGAATTTGGGTATTTAGCTGGCATGTAAGTGTTTGTAAAAGTGTGGTTTAAAGTTTGTAATTTTCCATCCATACAATGTGTTATAAACTATAAAATCCTGCAATTCATGAAATTTCAGTTTGAAACATTATGATTGGAAGATCATTTAATTACCGTATATCCTTCCCTTCTATAAGTGTTGGTTAACCGCTTATAAAGTTTTAACTAAAGGATATTGTTCAAACATGAAATTGAACGAAATGTTCTTTCCATGCCACGACATTTGACAAAAAAATTGAAAGCGGAAACGGTTTAGTACGGCCGCCGGGTACCCGCAGCAACCAATCACCTAAATTTTGAGTTTAAATTGAAGCGAAAGCTATAAGCCAGTCCTTTTAAAAAAGCAGGTTACACCAGGTAATAAAATCTATGTAACAATTATTTTACCGGGCTGTAAGCCACAGCGATTTTCGAATCAGCCGTGCCGTAATACAAAAACCATTTGCCTTTAAATGCGGCAAGGCCCTCTACAAAACATACCTGGTTAACCTGTCCTGATATTTCGTAGGGTTTTTCCGGTTTAATGAACCAGGTATCCAAGCGTTTCAAAATCCGTAAGGGGTTTGTTTTATCAAACAAAACCTCGCCTGCCGCATAGGTGCCATCGGCCAGGTTTTTATCCCCAAAAGAGCGGTCGTTTCGGCTGTTATAGATCAGTAGTATCCCCCTGGCGGTGATCATAGCCGGCGGGCCCGATTCGACCAGGTCGCTGTCAAATTTCCCCGCACGGGTGGGCAAGGCAATTTTTAGCAGTGGCATGTTTAGCGCCTGTGAACGTAAGGTAACAGGCGGACGCTCGCCCGCCTGCATCTCAACGGGCGTCCAATTGAGCAAATCGTCGGATTGAGCACACCATATTTGCGTGTCGCCCCAATACATCCAGTACTTCCCGTTAATTTTTGTAGCGACAACTTTACCATCCTTGTTGTAGGTAGAAACGATAGAGCCGGATTTGCTCCACTTGCCGGCATATTTACCGCCGTAAGCTCTTGCAAATACACTCCCGTGCTTTTTCCAATGCTGCAAATCGGTGGAGGTAGCTACAAGCAGCCGCGCTGTTATGCCGTCGTAGGCGGTATAAGTCATGTAATAAGTTCCGGCGCTGTCTTCAACAATACGGGGGTCCTCGCAGCCGCCGGTCCACTCCAGTTTTTTATACTTGTCGTTTGCCGGATAGAACACCGGCCTGGGCAAACGGGTAAAATGCATCGCATCCGGGCTTACCGCTAAACCTATACGCGAGGTGCCGGAGGGCTTGCCTGTTTTATCCTGAGCGCGGTAAAGCATATATATTTTACCGTTGCGGTTTACAATTGCCGGGTTAAACACATCCTTTTCTTCCCACAATACCTTCCCCCTTAATATCGGGTCGATAAAACTTCCCTGGCCGGGACCCAAAATCGGGTTAACGCTGTCGATCTTTATAAAAGGAAGCAGTGCCCAGCCGGCAGGCGAGTCGGCGGTCGGTGCAGTAACGGCGGTTTGCTTAGTGGTGCATCCACGTGCCGTTAATAAAATTACGACTGAAAATAAAAAGATCCGGCTCATTCGGTTTTAAAGTTACTTATACAAAAAAAGTAGCCGGAGGCCGGCTACTTTACAACTAAACCAATTGTATTACTCAATCGAATGATTACCACCCGAATTAGATATAAATATACTGATAGGACAATAAGGTTAACACCGCTTTTAAGGCACATGATTTTTATATAATAAAAATTTAAAATAAAAGGGCACATTTCAAATTCAAATCATTAATATACAGATAGTTACAAATAAACCTATCTCAAAAATTATAACTTTTATTTTTTAAAAAACGATATTCTAAATCACTTTCTCATGGTCAGCTGTATCACTACCGAATCTCCTACTTTTTTACCAAATTTATTTGAAACGATGCACGAGTTACGAAAGTGTATCCCGCCGTAAAACCGGGCCCTTACATTCTCCGCGGCTGCATCCCTGAAGGACTTGAATGACCGGTTTTTTATGCCAAATTCAAGCTCCGATGTATCCGTGTAGGCCATATTATCGCCAAAAACACTTGTAAGGGCTTCGGCCGCCGCGGCAGATATGGTACAATGACCGCAGGTGTATTCGGGGAAGGGCGGTGTTTGCAGGTGCGGCCGCCAGTTAGGGTCAAAATATTTGTTTATTATGGTTTCGGGCCTTGCGGTTTCGTACTTGTACTTAGCTGTCCACGACTCGATAAACGCATCAAATAGCGCGATCGCGGTTTTGGCATAAGCATACACGGTCGTATTAAAATCAGCATTTTTCTTTTTTGCAGCGATGCCCACAATACTAAGCCAATGGCCCGGGGGCGAAAATTTCTTGGTGATAAACATCACATGGCCGGATACGTTAAGCTTACCCGGGTTGTCGTCCCAAAAATCAGCGATGTGCGCTTCCTCGGGCGTAAGCTTGTTAACGGCGTCCATTGATAGCATTACTTCTTTATAGTATTGACTGTTTTTATCCTTTACATTAAATTTAGGCGGCGGCGGCACGCTATACTCGTTCGCGTTTTTCATTACCATCGTTCTTATTTCGCTCCAGTGCGGCTCTATCGCTTCGCTATATGCCGGAGGGGTTGGCACCCAGCGTCCGGGGGAATCGTTGATCGCAAATTTTGGGGCGCTCCTGGTTGTTAAGTAATTATCTTTCTTGCTCCATGCCATGATCGCGGCAGCAACAGCCTTAGCATATTTTTCAGAATTTGCGGCCATTTCGGCTGGCATGCCATGCGTAACAGCTACCTGGTGAAGGCTGTCCACGTAATATTTTAAGCTCCCCTCCGGGAAGGTAACCGCCTCGCCAACCTTACAAAATGCCAGTAACGCAGCATATTCAAAGTCTATCTGTTCGTTTCGTGCAGATTTAGGAACACTTTTTAAACCATTTACCTGCGAGACCAGCGAACGGTATTTCCGGGGATAACCGGCGGCAATCACCTCGAACCCGGCAATGGTTGCATAGGCATAGTTTCTTGACGCCACAACCGGGGTAAAATTATTACCCATAACAACGCTGTTCAATTCATGCACCGTGCGGCTGTACAGCGATGGATCGTGTAAAATATCTTTGTAATCAGGCTTTTTACATGATGATAAGATCACGCAGCTAACAGCTAATATTAATAAAAACGGCTTCATAAGTTTATAGTTAATTACGACGATCATTTTACAGTATAGGTTTTTTTATCGGGGCCAACCCCGGTTATGGTTAATAATTTCCAGTGGGCCGGCAATTTACTGCTAACCTGGATTATTCCGTTTGGCGTAATATCCAACCCGCCAAATCCCATTAACAAGCTTTGAACAATGCCGCCAGCGCCTGTGGCGAAATAGGGATTTGTGCCGCCCTTTGTTTCGGCTATCACCCTGAACGGCGGGTTTAAATTTGGCTCGTAAGCATCTTTAAAAAAATGATAGGCTTTTTCGCCGTTGCCTAACCGCGAGTACAATAACGTGAATATTCCCTGCGTCATGGCAGGCGTACCTTCATTGGGCACACGTTTTTCATAATATTCCAAGTCTTTTTTTATTTGAGACGGGTCGGTTATTGTCTTTAACGGGTACGCAAGCAAATTCACGTCGGCCTGCTTAATGCCTTCACCCTTATACGATGCAAACTCCTGCGTGGTGCCGTCGGGCAGCTTTAATATAGGGATATTCTGTGCAACAACCTGCCAGTCGGGATCAGCTTTAAATCCTAAAATATCAGCAGCAGCAGTGGCAAACTGCAAATTGGCTTTGGCTGCTGCATTGGTAAAGGCGTCGTTATCCACGTTCTCCGCCCATTCATCGGCAGCAACCACGTCTTTAATATCATAATGGCCCTGCCCGTTGCGTTCAACCCGGCTGGCCCAAAAATCAGCTGTTGCAGAAAGTATCGGCCAGCCTTTTTCGAGCAGCCATTGCTTATCCTGCGTTACGCAATAATAATTCCATGCTGAGAGTGCCACGCAAGCCGTGATATGATGCTCAAAAGGGCCGCTTAATGCCCATACCGGCGTTTCCTCTACCCCGCTGTCGGCACTTTCCCAGGGGAACATAGCGCCTTTATACCCGTGTGAAAAAGCATTTTGCCTGGCCATGCCCAACCGCTGATAGCGGTATTCAACCATTGATTTGGCTATTTCGGGGTGCAGCACCAATAAACCAGGGAACATCCACAGGTCAGCATCCCAAAAAATGTGTCCGTTATACCCAAGCCCGGACAGACCCATAGGCGACGGTGAATATGCTGTACCGGCGCGTGAAAAGGAATATAAATGATACAGCATACTGTGCACATCCTGCTGCGCCTGCGCGTCGCCTTCAATTTTTATATCGCTTTTCCAGAGTTCGTTCCAGGCTTGTTCATGGTATTGGATCAGCCGGTCGCGCCCCTCCAGTTTGGCAAACATGGTTAAACGTTCGGCCTGGTTCAACGGATCAGCATCATGCGCCGATGTTATGGATGAACCGGCAACGGCATATCTATATGTTTGTCCCGCCACAATAGCCTTACTGAATTTCATCAGGTGCATATTGTTATCCCACATTTCGTGTATCACACGCGGCTCCTGTGTATGCGGCTCATTAAACAAAAAGGTGTTCGACGCGCATAGCTGCAGCTTGCCGGTGGGGCTTTTTGCGGTTGAGGTAAGCAGGCTTATGGTTACGTGCGGTCTGTCGATCTCATTGTAATAGTTCTGAACTTCCTTTAATGCGTCCGGCGCTTCCATTACACTGGCCGCGGTAATATTTATTCCTTTTTTAGCGGTTATGGAAATATCCATCAACACCGTAAAGGGTAATTGGCGTAAGGAATAGTAAGTATATTTTACAGACGCATCGGTACCATAATCAAAAGTGGTTGTGAGGGCAGCGTGCTGCATATCCAATTCCTGCCTGAAATTGGTGATGTTTTTAGCTTCGATCCGCCTACCGTTTATCTCCAGGTACATATTGAGCAGGTTGAAACTGTTCAGAAAATTGCTTACCCGCCCCCGGCCATACAGATCGTACGCGCCGGCCAGCACCACATTTTTTACCTTAAATGGTTCGGGCGACGATACGATACCGATCATCCCGTTGGCCACCGTGACGCCATAATAATTGGCCGGATCAATTTTATCAGCCTTTATTACCCATTGATCCTGCGCAGCGGCCCGGGTTGAGCAAAGCAACACCAATCCCGACAACAATGCGTATAACTTATTCATATTCAATTGGTTGATTTAAAAAATTCAATTTGTTTATTGTTAAAAGCGACAGCATAAATAATTCCTTTTGCCGTTTTTATCGCTTTGATGTCCCGTACTTCTCCTCTTAATAAAAATCCTGCTGAAACAGGCGACAGGGCCTTAAAACTCCGTCCTTTATCCGGAACCAGCACATCGCCGAAATCCGCATCATACCGGCCTTCGTAGGGCAGCACACCCGAAAAATTACCACCGGCCAGTATTCCTTTGCTTTGTCCCGACAAAGTGGCAAAACCGAAAAGCGGCGAAACCTGCGCGGAGGCAGGCAATGCTTTAAATTCAAAATTGCCATGTCCCTTATTATAAAACACGCCTGATGCGAATGAATTGGCAAGCAAAGGTTTACTGCTTAACGAATCGCCAAATATTTGGTTAACTGTTTTACCCGCAAAATCGTGATAGTACAGAAACTTCTTTTTGATCAACGGGACTTGTTTTTCAATATCGCCCTTGCCTAAAAAAGTGTAGTCCTTATGGTTGATGCTATAAGTTAAGATGGGATCGACGGTTCCGTTCTTATCAATATCCGATAAAAATAACTTTACAGGATTTTCTTCATCCGGCTTCAATTTCGAATTCAGGCCATAATTCCCTGCGACAATATCCATCTTTCCGTCACCATCCACATCCGCAAGAAAAACCCTTTGCCACCATCCGGATAGTTTATCCATCCCGGCATTATGAAGTTCGAGAAATTTTCCTTTTTTATTCATGAATATTTTTACCGGCATCCATTCGCCTGCAACAACCAGGTCAGGCCAGCCATCGTTATCCAGATCGGCAAACGCGGCAGAGCGCAGCATACCTGCGTACTTTAATTCATCCGGAAGCGGAGCTTGATGATAATGGCCATGGCCATCATTCATCAGCAGGTATGATTCCGGTATCCTGCCAAAGGCAAAGGCATCCGGTGCGCCGCCAACAAAAATATCCGGGTAACCGTCGTGGTTTATGTCAGCAACCGCGACAGCAGATTTATTGCGTTTAATTGCCGGGATATCATTCGATCTTGTAAAATGGCCTTTGCCATCATTGATATACAAATGGTCGGCCAGTGCATCTGAACCGTCCGGCAGTTCATTGCCCCCGCTTACAACATACAAGTCGGGGTTGTCGTCGTGATTTACATCGAGAAAAACCGCATCTACCCCTTCACTTTCAGCATCTTTTATAAAATCCGGCTGAACGGTAAGTTTGAAATGCCCATCGGGTGTTTGAATGAATAATGCCCCCGGCTGGTGCCTGCCCCCGCATATATAAAAATCATCCAGCCCATCGTGGTTCACATCGGCAACAGCTATCCTTGGCCCTTCGGCGGAAAGCATGTGCGGGATAAGCGGCTGCTGGTTAAAATCTACAAAATCGTTTTCCTGGTGTTTCCAGGTCAGCTTCATTTCACCGGTAATATTTTTTAAGACAGGAGCCGGGGTCGGAAAAAACTGCTTATAAACAAACCGGCCCGTGGCATTCTTTTGGTCGATGGTCAGCTGCACATCGCCTTTTACATTCCTCATCACCTGGTAAGTTTGATTGGGCCAGATGATCAGCAAACTATCAATTTTGCTTTGCCCGTTTAACCCAAAATGCAGTTTCGGCTCTACAGATGATTGAAACCCCCGGGTTAGCATCAGTTGTTCGTACTGCATTTGCTTATCGCAAAAAACATACGCCTTCGCCCCTATCCCAAAACGGTTGTCCTGCAGGCCGGTGAACTTTATGCTAAGAAAATGGTTGTCTTTCAACAGATTTTTATAGACACATGCCACGTGATTCATGTTGTTGGTCACCAAATCTAAATGGCCGCTATTATTCAGGTCGGCGTAGGCCGCCCCGTTTGAAAGCATAGTGTCCCTTATTCCCCATAGGGCACTTTCATCAATGAATTTTTCACTTTTTGTGCCTTTAAAAATATAGCTATGCGCCTCGCCGGCAGGCATTTTATCAATCGCGATATCGTCCATCGCACCTCCGGCCAGCCGCTTTTGCACTGTAAAGTTGGATATAAAGCTGATGTAGTCCATATTGGTGGGGCGGCGTTTTATTCCGTTCGCTATAAAAAGGTCTTTGATGCCATCGTTATTGAAATCGGCGAGCAGCGGGCTCCAGCTCCAGTCGGTAGCGGCGATGCCATCCATTAACCCCACCTCGCTAAACGCCTCCCCGTTTCCGAGGTTTTTTTGCAGGCAATTGCGCGAATATTGATATTGGAAACCGCCGTTGACAATTTTTTGCTTGTATTGGTCGTATGATTCATCGCCCATATACGTTTTCAGGACAGTCTCATCCGCCGGCAGCATGTCGGCTGTCACAATATCCAACTGGCCGTCGTTATTAAAATCAGCCATATCATTACCCATGCTAAATCGGCTGTAATGGTTAAAATGCTTTGCGCCGGCTTCAGTAAAAGTCCCGTTGTGATTATTGACATAGTAGTAATCGTTTTCATGAAAATCATTGCCTACATAAATATCATCCCAGCCGTCGTTATTCAAATCACCGATCGCCAGGCCTAGGCCGTAGCCTAATGCACTACTGTAAATGCCGGCTTTTTGCGTTACATCAACAAAATGCCCGTTATTGTTTAAAAACAGCCTGCTGCCTGCCAGCTTATTATTTTTTTTGCGCAGGCTGGTGTCGCCGTAAGTGTCTATTGAATGGTTTGACTGGTTCAGCAGGAAGCAATCGAGCTTACCGTCGTGGTTATAATCAAAAAAAGCAGCCTGGGTTGAATAGCCCGAAAAGTCGAGGCCATATTCGGCCGACCTCTCAGTAAAAGTACCGTCGTGATTATTGATATAGAGCATATTGTGCCCCTGCAAACCCAGCTTTCCCGCGACAGCGCATACATAAATGTCCAGGTAACCATCATTGTTAACATCGGCCATGGTTACCCCGGTGCACCAATCGGCAATACCAGCCACACCTGCCTTTTGCGTAATATCTTCAAACTGATAATTACCTTTGTTTAAGTAGAGCTTATTGCCTCCTTTTTTATTTGAAGTAAAATATATATCGGGTAAGCCGTCGTTGTTGATATCGCCGATGGCAACGCCGCCGCCGTTGTAAAAGTACAGGTAGTTTAAAATGCCGGGCGGGTCGTTATCGCTTATCGTGTTGGTAAAACGAATATTCGTTTGCAATGAATCAAGCAGCTGAAACATTACAGGTGCAGGAATCGTTTTTTTACAAGAGGAAGTATACATCCCCGTAATGATCAATAGAAAAAAAACCTTATAGAAAGCCAGTCTTTTACAGCCGGATTTTTCGCTTGTTATCATCCAATTTAAATTGTTCGGGGGTATTTGAGTATTTGGCGAAACATAAAAAAATTCACCTTACCCAAATTTCGCATTGCTATATTTTCGGCTTATAATTGATTGATAAATGTATTGAATAATAATGAGGCGGGCAAGGATTTTGAGCTTAAAAAGTCAAAAAAAATGCCGGTAAAAAACCTATAAATCTTAGCGTAAATCACCCTGGCAGGCTTTTTTTAATTAGATTTACGACCTGATCAGCCTGCAAACCCGGATGAAAAAATTTATTGTTTTAATATCAGCCATCGTACTATTATCGGTTATTATTTTCATCCCTGTTTCCCAACAAAAAGCCGTAGTCATTAAATCGTCGTTTTTCAACGTTTATAAAGAATTGGCGAACGCCGGGAACTGGAAAAGATGGCGGCCTGACCTCCGAAAACCGGATCAAACTGATTCACCCAATATCCTTGAAAGACAAAATAGAAACGGATTTACCTTAAGCTTTTTAACCACGAGCCTGCAGGTGTCTACAAATGGCTATTCTTTTATTATCCGCGAATACAATGCGGGTGATAAATTTGAATATAATTATACGGTGATCCCCGGGAAGCTGCCCAATTATACAACAGTTGTTGCAACGGAAAGCGTAAGCCTGGCGCAGTACCTGGTTCACTTAGCTTCGGATAAACCGCTCGCCGAAACGCACATCGATGACTTTAAAAATTTTATGGAGGACGCCGATCTATACTATGGTTATAAAATCATCAGGAAAAAAGTGACAGACACGAATGTGGTTGTTATAAGGAAAGTTGTTTTAGCCAAAAATAAATTTGACGAAGCTGCAAAAACGCTGATGGTTTTAAAACGATTTATAGGTGCTAAAGGCTTTAAACAAACCCAGCCGCTGATCGCGCAATTTTTCCAACGATCCGGCGATTCATCCGAAGTGAATATTGGTATTCCGATCAACGGAAAGGTGGTTACCCAAAAACCGGTCGCGTTTATGACGATGCCCGCAACAGGCAGCCTTTATACTGTAAGGTTCCACGGAAGATTTAAAGACAGGATGAGTGTATACGCAGCCGTGCAACGGTATTTTAACGACCGGCAAATGCCTATGCCCCTTCCACCCTTTGAAACTTACCTGGACGACAAACTCCCTCAAAATGATTCGGATATCATTAACATCCAGATCAATTTTACTACTTTTTAACCTGCTTAAATACCTGTAAGGCATCATTGTTCCGCGCTACAATTATCACATTTCCCGCCTTACCGCCAACTTGCCTGCTATCCCTAACTTCGCCTTTTATAAACAGGCCGCTGCTGGCCGGCGGCACATAATCAAACCAATTTAATGCATTGCCGAAAAATGTTACGCCATAGTTTGCGTCGAAACGGCCTACTTCCGGCTTAACGCCGTAAAAATTCCCTCCCAGAAACATATCTTTCCTTCCATCGCCATTCATGTCAGTTACCAATATGGTATAAACCGGCGATAGCTGGGCCCGCACAGGCAACGGTTTCATAGTGAAATTTCCTTTCCCGGTGTTATAAAAAACACAGGTTTGTGTTTGCTCAACTTCCAGAACAGATGCGTCTTTCAACTCGTCGGGCGTAAATATTTCCTCTATGGATTTGCCGGCGTAATCTTTGTACCGTAAAAATTTCTTTTTTAACACCGGTATTTGTTTTAACAGATCATCATGCAAATTAAAAGGATAGGCTTTACCATCCGATTTATAATATACCGGGATACATTCCGTTTGTCCGTTTTTATCAAAATCGCTCACATATAATTTTGCCGGATGGTCTTTATCAGCCTTAATTTTAGAGTTAAGTCCAAAATTACCTGCAACCAGGTCGGGCTTTCCGTCTCCATTCAAGTCGGCTACGGTCAAACAATTCCACCACCCCGACGAATTTGGCACCTCGTATGATCTTTCAAGCTTTCCGCCGGCATATTTCAATACCGTTAATGGCATCCAATCGCCTACTACAACCAGTTCATTTTTTCCATCGCCGTCAACATCCACCCATTGCGCGTCAGTAACCATTCCAAGCTTTCCTAAAACCGGCGCCAGGCTCTGTGTAACATCTGTGTAATTGCCGTGCCCGTCATTTTTCAGCAACCGGCTCGAGGGAATAATACCATAAGAACCCGGAACGCTGCGTGCACCTATAAAAACATCCCCGTTTTGGTGGTTAACCCGCACGCACGAGGCATTCACCGATATTTGCGGCCAGTTGTTAAATCTTCGCGTAAAGTTTCCCTTGCCATCGTTGATATACAACCTCGGCAGCAGGCTTAGCGATCCTTCCTTTTCCTGGTTCCCGCCGGATACGACGATCAGGTCGAGATCGCCATCATGGTCTACATCGTAAAATTCAGCGCCAATACCTTCAAAATCCTTATCATGCGCAAAGGCAAATTGTTTTTTTTGGATAAAGGTTCCATTGCGCTGCCGGATAAATAATTTAGCCGTATCGCCGGCAGCATTGCTCATAAAAAAATCGGGTAACCCATCGCCGTCTACATCACCAACAGCAAGCTTGGGGCCTTCGGTAGAAAGCATTTTGGGGATCAGCCTTTCAACATCGAAATCCTTAAAGTCATTTTCCTTATGATAAATATTGCCCGATAGCTGACGGCTGGTTACATTCTCATAATAGGTTTGTGTGTGTTTAGATGCCGGCCTAAATACCGTATTGGCCTGTTTTTGATAAAGGGTAATGGTGTTATTAGCGATGATATTCCTGATCACCTGCATTTTCATATCGGGCCATATTATGCGCAGGCTATCCACCTTTTTACTCGCGCCAAGGCCAAAATTCAATACAGGCTCAACACTGCTTTCAAAACCTCGCGTTGGCATTTGCTCAATCAGCTGCTGCATTCCGTTGGTATAAACCGTAACCTTTGCACCTATCCCAAAAGTATTCATGCCGGCGCCTTTCAGGTTCACTTTAAGGTAATGGGCGTGTGTACGCTCCGATGTCATGTTGCGGTATATAAAAGCTTGGCCATTTTCGTTATTTACAACAAGGTCCATATCTCCATCGCCATCAAGGTCGCCATAGGCGGCACCGTTGCTAAACGATGGTTTACTAAGGCCCAGTTGTTCGGTAACATCTTTAAACTGAAGATTTTTTTGATTGATAAAACCGTAGTTGGGAATGGGATGCGACGGCATTTTTTCAATAAGCTCCTTAAATTTAAAACCACCCTTTTTTACGTGGTTCAATACTTCATCACTGCTAAAGAAAGTTAAGAAATCCTGGTCGGTCAGGTCTTTACTGATACCATTGGTAACAAAAATGTCCTTCCATCCGTCGTTGTTAAAATCAAAACAGAGCGCACCCCAGCTCCAGTCGGTAGCATGGATGCCGGCATATTGCGCTATTTCGCTAAATGTACCGTCGCCGTTATTAAGCTGAAGGCAATTAGCGGTAAACTGGTGATGAAAATCGTTTTTAAGCTTGGCATTGTATACGTCGTAATCATCAAATTTGGTGGTGGTTTTTAACCGGTAATCACTTTCGGGCAGCATATCCGTGGTAACCATATCCAGGAAACCGTCGTTATTGATATCGGCCATATCCGAACCCATCGACGATGTGCTCATGTGCCCTATCGCCTCATCACTTTTCTCTTTAAAAGTGCCGTTATGCTGGTTGATGTACAAGTAATCATGTTCAAAAAAGTCGTTGCTTATATACATGTCGTCCCAGCCGCTGTTATTAAAATCGCCGGCCGCCACGCCCAATCCAAACCCAATTTCACTTCCGTATATCCCCGCCTTCTCGCTCACATCCACAAATTTGCCGTTATCATTCCGGTAAAGCCGGTGGCCGCCCTTAAGGTCGCGGATATTGCGGAGGTGGCGGTCATATCCAAAACTGCCAATAGCGCGGTAACTGTTATTTAGGATAAA
Source organism: Mucilaginibacter sp. (assembly GCA_035568395.1). Classification (GTDB taxonomy): domain Bacteria; phylum Bacteroidota; class Bacteroidia; order Sphingobacteriales; family Sphingobacteriaceae; genus Mucilaginibacter. The sequence continues at coordinate 80,207 of DATMOF010000004.1, forward strand.
ACAATCCAGGTCGCCATCGTGGTCGTAATCAAAAAATATAGCCTGTGTTGAAAGCCCTTTGTCTGACAGTCCATATTTTTCAGCCTCTTCCTTAAAGGTTCCGTCCTTTTGATTGATGAACAGTTCGTTTCCCTTTCCACCTGTCTTCAAAGCGCCGCTATTGCAAACATAAATATCCAGCCAGCCATCGCCGTTAATATCCACCATAGTGACACCTGTATGCCACTTTCCCGTTCCGCCCAGGCCTGCCTTTTCGGTTACGTCCTCAAATTTCCAGTTGCCCTTGTTTATATAAAGCTTATTTCCGCCCTGGTTCGAGGTGAAAAAAATATCCGGCTTCCCGTCGTTGTTCACGTCGCCAATGGCTACGCCGCCGCCGTTATAAAAATTGCGGTAATTAAAAATATTGAAATTACCCTGGTCGGTAACTGTATTGTTAAATGTTATACCCGTTTTTGATGACGGCATTAACTGAAAGAGAGCATCCTTAGGGTCAAAATGATGGCTGTCGCTTTGGCTGCAGGAAACAAAGAAAAAAATAGGAGCAATTAAAACCAGGGTAATTTTGGAGATGCGCATATATGCAGATATACCTATAAAAATAAGAAACAGAGTAGCAATTGCTTACTACTCTGTTCAAAAAGTTCAAAATTATTAAATTAATAACCCGGGTTTTGTACCAAATTCTTATTTGAATTTAATTCGGGAGAAGGTATCGGGAATAAAAACGTGTGGGTATCGCCATCGTCAACCTTAGCCGGAGTACGGGCCCCGGTAAAGTAGTGGGTACCGGTAGCCACCTGGAAGCGGATCAAGTCGTTCCTTCTCCAGCCTTCCCACATCAATTCACGGCTGCGCTCGTCTAATAAGCTGGCCAAAGTCAGGTCAGTAGGCAACCAGGCAGTTGCGCCGGCGCGTGCCCTTACTTTATTAACCGCGGTTAGGGCGGTTACCGGGTCGCCATTTTGCATAGAAGCTTCGGCCAGCATCAGGTAGGCATCTGCCAGGCGAAAAATAACCATGTCATTACTTTGGTTGCCTGCGGTACCGGATTGCGGCGTATACTTTACGTTGCGCGCGCCTGCCAAACGGAAGGCATCGGCAGCAGAAGATAATGTTGTAATATTCGGATCAAAAATCAAAGACAGGCCGGTTTGGGTATCCTTAAGCGGGGTAACTTTGTCGGCAGCATACTGCTGTCCAACCAGGAACTGGGCTTTTCGTACATCCGAACCGGTAAACTTGTTTAAAACATCAGCTGTAGAGCAGAAACCGTTCCATGGCTGACCGGCTAAGCCGAATGTAGCTTGCGATTGGTAATGCAATGTTTGCATTTCCCAGTTGTTACCCTGAATGTTCACGTTGTCAAATGGTACGGCCAGGATATTTTCTGTTGAAGCAGTTCTGTCTGCTAATGAAAAATTATCAAAATAGTTAGCTGTCAGGCTGTACTTTCCCGAATTGATCACCTGGTTTACGGCAGCGATGGCTTTTGCCCATTGCGGTGTTCCGGTATAAACCTGGGCATTCAAATATAACTTAGCTAACAACATATATCCTGCATACTGCGTTACACGCCCATAAGTCGTTTTGTCAACAGTAGTTGACAGTAACGGCACGTTGGTTGTCAATTCGCTTTCAAGAAAAGCATATACCGCGGCGCGGTTTTTTTGCGTTACTTTACTTGGGTCGGTGTTGTAATCGGTTACCAGCGGTATATTACCAAACATATCCATAAACTGGAAGATGAAATAAGCGCGCAATACCTTCAACTCCGCATTGATCGCGTTGATATTTGCAGGTTTGGTTGATAAGCCGTTTAAAACGTTCAGCGTAAAATTCACTTTCCCGATACCGCTATTCAAATCGCCCCATCCACCGTCAACAAAAACATCGGGTTTAAAAGTATGCAACCAAAGGCCCTGCCACTGGCCGCCATCATACCAGTCATTTCCGCGAGTCGGCACAATGATCTCATCTGTTGTGATCTCATTCATCTGGTTTACGTTACCATCAGGAATATTCTGCAAGGCAGTATATGCAGGTGCTATACCTGCTGCTATTTGGTCAGGTGTCTGGTAAAAATTACCGGCCGGCTCCACACTGTACGGCTTAAGATTAAGCTTCGTACAGGATTCACTTATACTGCCTACCATCAATGTGGTGAGGGCAATAATTACAATTTTATTTCTTTTCATCATTTTATTATTTAAAACAATTATTATTTTAATGAAACATTTAAACCGAATGTAAATGACCTAACCCTTGGATAATAGGCCTGGCCGCCATAATTGGCGTCGATATATGCCTGGTTCCGTGTTCCGGCCACATTGGTGTTAAATAAAATATTCCCGCCACCTGCGTTTTCTGTTTTAACTTCCGGGTCAAGACCACGGTATTTGGTGATCACAAACAGGTTGTTTGATGAAACATATACACGTAATGCGCTTGCAAAACTTACGTTTTTAAAGGAATAGCCTAAAGTAATATTATCCATACGCAGGAACGATGCGTTTTCAAGCCATTTGTCGGAAGCTACCGGTGCGTCCTTAATACCGTTTGTCAACGCTTCTTTAGTTACGTTGTTTCCCGGAAGACGGGTAACTGTTTCAATATCAAGCAGTGTATTATCGAATATTTTTTGACCGTAAACGCCTCTTAAAGCAAAGTTAAGGTTCCAGTTCCCGTAATCAAAATTATTGGTTATACCATAATTGAATTTAGGGCTTGGGTCAATGTAGTGGCCCGGAGGCGACGCAACCTGGGCGATGGTCTTACCGTCAAAAGTTTGGTTGCCGCTTGCATCCACGCCGGTATAATGCGGCAAAAAGAATTCATACGGGCTGTAACCGGGTTTTAGGAAGGTAATAGGGTTTGAGCTTAATCCGCGACCCTGCGCATATCCAACCGGGATCTGATCGGAATTTAACTGGTATACCTGACCGGCATACGAGTATTGACCGGATAAGCTGGTAATGGTTGTTTTGATAAAGGATATCTGACCATTAGCTGTCCAGTTTAGTTTAGACCCGCGTACAATTTGTCCCGTTAAAGCTAATTCAAACCCTTTATTGACCATGGTACCTACGTTGGCCAGCAGGGTATTAACAATAAACGGCGGTGTTTGAACAGTGTAATCATATAACAAATGGGTGGTTTCATCATTAAAATAGTTCATATTGCCCGATAAACGGCCATTGAACAATTCGAAATCCAAACCCACATTGCGTCCATGCCTTTCTTCCCATCTTAGCAGCGGGTTGGCATTTTGATTTACCGAGTAGCTGGCAAGATATTGATTTGTAGCGCCGTTATAATATTTGTTCCCCGGCGATACCGTTTCCAGGGTGTTATAAACGCCTATCGCATCCTCGTTACCGGTGACGCCGTAGCCGGCCCTTATTTTTATATCGTTTACCCAGTCAACATTGGCGAACAGGTCCTTTTTAAACCGGTATGCTACGTCGAATGATGGGAAATAACCTACCTGGTAAGTTGATCCAAACTTGGTTGACTTATCACGACGTATCGTACCAGTTACATAAAACCGGTCATCATAATTGTAAAATGCCCGTGCAAAAAACGATGTCAGATAGTATTCCTCTTTATAGGATCCTATGTTGTTGAATGTGTTAACTCCCGCGCCCAAATTGTTATCCAGTTGCTGTGGTATCAGGTATTGCTTACCCGTAGCAAGGAAGTTATCGTATTGAAAATCGTTATACTCATAAGCACCCAGCAAGCTAATTTTGTGCTTGCCAAAGCTCTTATCGTAGTTGATATGGGCGTTCCCTTTAAAGGAGTTCCTGTTTTCATTTGCCTGGCCGGCCTGGTTGAGGTTGCCCTGATCGGCAAAAGTGGGGTCAAACGCATGCGTTTCTATATCATTTTTGGAAATGGATCCGAGCAAACCTATTTTTAAGGCATTGCTAAGTGAATAATCCGCCGACCCATTCATTAAAGTCAGGTTCTCTTTAGCGCGCAAATATTGCTCGTTGATGTGCTCAACGGGGTTTTCGAGGTTAAAATCGCTAAACTCATTATAGCTGCCGTCTGCATTCTTTATGGGATAGGTCGGCGGCGCATTATACATATAGCTAAAATTGCTGTAATCAAGAAAACTGCGATTTGTGGCTACGTTTTGGATACCCATGTGTATATCCAGCTTATCGTTTAATGCTTTTTGCTCGGCATTAAAGCGCAGGCCCAATTGTTCCTTGGCCGAATTTAAAACGATACCGTCCTGCTTTTGATAACTAACTGAAGCGATATAATTGAACTCATTTGCTCCGCCGGATATAGAAACGGAATTGCGTTGTTGGTAGGCAGTATGAGTGATTGCTTTTTGCCAGTCGGTATTACCACCTTTGTCAAAGCTTCCTATACCGCCAGATGTTGTACTGAGGTATGAAAGGTAGTCCGTCCTGTTCAGCAAGTCATAATACTTACTCTGGTTGCTCAGGCCAACTAACCCGTCGTAAGTAATCGTCGTGCGGCCTGCGACCCCCTTTTTGGTGGTAACGATAATAACGCCATTGGCGCCACGTGAACCGTAGATAGCAGCCGCCGAAGCATCCTTTAAAACGTCATAAGACGCGATATCTCCCGGAGGAATGTTTTGAAATTGGTTGGGGTCGTCAAGCGCGATGCCATCCACTACAAACAGAGGAGACAAACCACCCGAAAGAGACGATTGTCCCCTTAAACGTACAGAAGCGTTTTGGTTAGGGTCGCCACCGGGCTGTGTAATCGTCAAACCAGCCACTTTACCTGATAATTGGTCAACGGGGTTAATAATGGCACCCTGGTTGAAGTTCTTCGCTGATAAATTTTCTACGGCACCGGTCAGATCCTTCTTTCTTTGCGAACCATAACCAACGCTCACCACAGTTACTTCGCTAAGCGAGGTACTTGAAGGATTTAAGGTGATGTTTAAGGTTGGCCCGGTAATGGCAACCTCTTTTCGATCGTACCCGATATAGGTTAGCACAAGCGTAGATGACGATGAAGGTACGGATAATCTAAAGGATCCGTTGACATCAGTTACTGTACCTGCCGCGGTGCCTTTTGCTACTACTGAAACACCTGTGAGCGGCGAACCATCTTTTGAGTCGGTTACTTTGCCTGTAACTACGCTATTCTGGGCCATAACCGGCACCACAAAAAGGCAGAATAACGCAAAACAACTTACTTTAAGTAGAGTTTTTAAATACATAAAAATTGGTTTTAAAGGTTTATTGGTTGATATGTTAATGTTAAAATTATTAGAAAGCTATTAACCGGACCAACAGGGTGTAAAATCCAGCTAAAATTCATTTACACACCGCGATCAGCGATAGCAAAAATGGTCAGGGAGACATTCCTCCTTCCTGATTTATTTTACTAAAAACATGCAGATTATACTTCGTCATGATATCATAATTAGTTGTATACCAAATTAGTTGTATACCAAACAACTGTAATAATTACTGCTAAAGGATCCAACTAAACAGATCTTTTTTAACGTATTTATAACTAATAATTAGCTTTTCGCTTTAATTGGTTTACTTGTAGCCCGAAAAACTATTTTCGGCTTATTGGTTTATGGTTTAAACGGGCTGTTAATATACCCGTGGTTTTGAGTTATATTAATCTTTCTTAAAGATAATTATAATATCTCATTACATACAAATTAATAAAGATGTTATAATATTACCTATTTGTTTACTGAAAATTTAAAAAAAAAGTTACGGATAAAAAGTCAACGTATTGATAAACAATACGTTAAAAAATAACAAATTGCAAAAAGTATAAATGTAATTTAATCATTTAACGTGCTTTTGCAGCGATTTCCGACCTCATTTTAGCCTCGTATTAACTTCTTAAAATACGGCGACCAACCTTTATTTAATATATGTCAAATAAACAGTAATTAATTGTTCCCGTTGAAACCGCCGGGGTAAATATTTAAGGTTTACCGGGCAGATCAATCGCTTTTATTGCCATGATCTTATGGTCAAACTGGTCGCTTGATACGAGCGCTTTTGCTTTGATGCGCATCTTATAAACATATATGGTATTTACAGAATATTCCAGGATATTGGCAATAGTTTCGTTATCGCTGATCCCCAGCCGCATTAATGCAAATATCCGCAGATCGGTATTTAACACTTCGTGCTCTTTAGGCCATATCTGGTCTTCGGGCTTCAGCATTGAGTTAAAGGCTGTAATGAAGTTTGGAAATATCTTCAAGAAAATATGATCGAATGTGTAAAAAAGCGTCTCGCGTTCCTTTTTAATATTGATCTCGTTGACGGACAGTAAAATATCCTCGTACTTTTTTATCGATAACTTGCGCTCAACATTTCTTTTAAGCTTTTCGAGCTTTAATATATAGCCGGATATTACATTAAAAAAATAACCGATATATTCTTCTTTAATATGTGTATCTTCTATAAGCCTGTCATTGATCTTCTCCAACTGCACGTTTTTCTCTTCGATTATTTTCTCTTTGGCCTTTAGCCGCTTAAGCTGGATAAATACGATAAAGGATATTAAGGTTATTAAAATAGCAACCGCGGCAATTGACAAAAAGTAGATCAGGAATCTTTGCTTATCATTCTCGGATGCAATGATCTTTTGCGCAGCAACAATTGGTAAAACAGCGCCGATCTTTATTTTGCGTAACCTGGCCCCGTAATATTGGGCATCGTCCATGGCTTGCTGTATAAATATATAGGCGTCTTTTAAATTCCCGTCCAGGTACATTTGCTGGCCCAGTTTAAATATGGCCAGCGTTTCTTTAGTTGACGACCTGATATCATTTATAGCGCCAATCGTTAACAGGTTCGTACGGGTGTCGGATTGGTAAGGACCTTCATAAAAAAAGCTCAGGCCGGTAGCCACCATTGCCCGTTGATGCGCTGTGAGGTGGTAATGGTCAAGCAGTTTGGTATAGTATTGAGACGGCGGATTTATTTCCCCTGTTCGCAGCTGCTTGTCGCCAAGGCGCATAAGCTGATCGAATGAGCCGGGCTTGGCTATAGCTATGGCCGAATCAAGGTATTTGATGGATGATGCATTATCTGCCGGGGCATAATTTTTATCGTTATTGTAGTCGGCAAGGTCGGAGAAGGCCCGGGCTTTCAACGAATAATAAGCTAATTTGGCGCTGTCATCTAACAATCGGGTGTTGATATGGTTCAAACAATCAAACGTTTCCTTAAACATCCCCGAGGATAAAAGAATAAACCCGAGCTTGATCTTGGTTTCGTATTGTTTGGGAACGTTCCCGGCTGCAATGCTGATTGTGAGCAGCTTTTGGGTATAAACATATGCGGAGTCAAATTGATAACTCTTATACTCCTCGTATAGTTTGCCGCAAATATCATATTGCAGCTTATAGTTGTTTTTTGACGATGCTTCTAATTTATCCTTTAATTTTTTTATACGCGCTTCCTTTTGATCGTCGTAAAGTTTTTTCCTTGTAAGCTCCCTTTTTAACTCGGCTAAAAGACTATCCTTGTTTGCAGAAGAAAATGCGGGATAGCAAAAACAACCCAGGAAAAAAATAAGTAAAAAAAATCTCATGCGTTATGCGGTTTATCGGAGCACACTAAGCTATACTTTAAAAATAGCATTAAAAAATATTTTCATCAAGCAAAATTTAAGTGCCTGATATAGTATTGAGTATCAAGTCGCTGGTATCAAGTAGCAAGACAGATATTATCCGATCTTTTAACGTCGTAATTTTACTTGATACTCAATACTTGATACTGCCTATAATTGGTCAATATGATAATGATTAAGCAAATGGAGCAGCACACCGTTTGTCCAGCCGAACCCATCCTGCAGGGGGTATTCGCCTCCGCCGGCTTTAACATCTGTATCCACCACATTATATTTCTCCATCAGTTTACCGGTATCATTGTACACACCGATATTGGTTTTGATCCACGCTTCGGCTACCGAGCGGGCAAGGGCATTTTGATGATAGTTATTCAGGCCATCGATCGCTATATATTGCAGCGGCGCCCAGGCATTCGGGCTGTCCCACTGTTGGCCCGACCGGTTTAGGGTAGTAACCAGTCCGCCCGGCTTGAAAAATTTGGTTTTTAGCACAGAGGCAACTTTTTCGGCCTGTTTTGAGCCCGCAATCTTAAACTCAAGCGGGAATGTACCAGCCAGGGTTATATTAGGCGTGGTGTGCTTCAGCTTCCAGTTATAATCCATAAACCAGCCGTTTTTCTCACTCCAGGAGTATTTTAATATTGCCTTTTTGCGGTCGAGGGCTTTGCTAAGATATAAGCGGTATTTGCTATTGTCGCCCTGCAGTTGATATGATCGCGCTACCGACAGCTCAAGGTGATACAGCAAGCAATTCAAGTCAACCGGGATAATGAAGGTTGTTTGAATGGTCTCGAGTTTGCCGGTGGTATCCATCCAGCGGGTGCTGAAATCCCAGCCCGATTCGGCAGCGGCACGTATATTCCTGTAAAAATCGCCGGGTTTTTGTTTGGTATTCTTTGCCGCGTCTACATCCTTTTTGAACGATTCTTCGCGCGGCTTGTCCGATTCATCCCAGTAGCGATTCAAGATTTCGCCGTCAGGCATGCGCACCACGTTGCGATAGGCCTGACCTGTTTTTAGTTTTTCAGCGCCTTTCATCCAAAAGGCATATTCCTTTAAAAGCTCAGGCTGATATTTTACAATTACTTTTTCGCCTTCATCTTTCGCCAGCACATCGAGCATCATTGAAAAAAACGGCGGCTGCGAGCGTGTTAAATAGTAAGTACGGCTGCCGTTGGGGATGAAACCGTATTTATCGATGAGGTAAGCAAAATTATCGACCATGTTTTGAATGATCTGTGTTTTGTTGGCTTCGTGCAGGCCGAGCATGGTAAAATAAGTGTCCCAATAATAAATCTCGCGAAAGCGGCCGCCTGGTATAATAAAATCATGCGGCAGGGGAAGCAGTGACGAATACTTTGAAACCGTATCGTGTTTGCGGTAAAGCACCTGCCATAAGGTATCGATATGCTTGCGTATGCCGCCGGAAATATCGCTTTTAAAACTGCCGGCATAGGCGCCCGGCGCATCAAAATTATCGGTCACAAACTGTTTCAGGTCAAAGCCCGGCTGGTTTTTTTTATCATTATAATCCTTCAGGATCTGCGCGGGCGCCCGCTTTGGCACGGCATCAACAAAGGTTTTATTATCGGGAAAGATACCGGATAACTGTACGGCCTCAAACAGCCCCGGGAACAATTGCCTGGGGCTAAGCACCTGCGAGCGGGCAAAACTAAAAACACCCAGCAACATTAAAATTAACAGCGGTTTTCTCATGGTTCAGGTTATGGTTAGGAACCATGAAGATAAGTAAAAAACATTTATGCTTATTAAAAGGCATATTAATATCTGTAATAATACCGGCATACGATCACCCGGATACGCTGTTAATATTTATCTTTGGGGTCAATCCAGCTACGCTGAACAAATTGCTTATGAAACGATCGATTTACAGGACCGTGACAGGCTTGATATTTTTCCTGTCAACCACTACCTGCTTAAAAGCCCAAACATCGCCGGGAACGGCCCCGACCTTAGGCCCTGCTAACCCGTGGACAGCCCGGCAGCTGATGGAACCCGGCGAATTAGCAACAGCCCTAAATTCCCCCAATACCGGCAAGCCTGTTATTTTTAACATAGGCGCCGTTGAGGACATTAAAGGCGCTAAACATATTGGTGCAGTAAGTAAAACTGAAACCCTTGAAAGTTTTAAAAAGGCGCTTTACGGATTGCCCAGGGATACAAAGATCGTTATATACTGCGGCTGCTGCCCGTTTGCAAAGTGCCCCAACATCAGGCCGGCTTTTTCGCTACTGGCCGGGCTGGGTTTTACCAACATCAAGGTACTGGACCTCCCTGTAAACCTCAAAACGAACTGGCGGGATAAAGGCTACCCGATGGAACCCACGCGATAATTACTGAACTAATCTGACTACAACAGGTGTCGGGAAAAAACGACAAAAGGGATACCCGTCGTATCGACCGGTAACCCTGTAAGTTTGGTATTTCCCTGAAAAAAGACTTAGTTAAGCCTGGCGGGATAGATGGCTCTCTTCGTATTGTTCTATTTGTTTTCCGAGCTCCCCTATCCACGATTCATTCGGGCTTTTCATGCCACCGGCAAAAACCCATTGGTCATTTTTTTTCTTTAAACAAATGTAATCGCGCGAGTTATCGAACAAAAACTTGTAGATAACCTCATCCCTTTTCACTGAAGAACTTAACTTGCCGTATAACTTATTATCATGCGATAAACTGATATACGGTTTCATGTCATATTGTTTTATCATTTCGGTACGGCAATAAAAAATATATTAGCAATTTTATTAACGCTAGGTTTACATAATTTCTTTACAAAATTAATACCATTCCATACCCGATATTTAAAAAGCTGATAAAAAGCATCATTGCCGGCCGCCAGTCCGCGGCCTTTATGACCTTACTTTTTATCGCCGGCGCTGTTCCTGAAACCGTCCTTTATCGCTTTTTTGCGCAGCGTCAGGTTAGAATCGGGAAATACCGAACAAGGTATCGGGCAATCGCTAACCTGCCAGTCATCGCCGGGAGGGGTATCTTTGTTAACGTTTATCTTTAACCCGGACTTTGTTGTAAAAATAGCCCGCTGCTGTTTCGGCAAGTCGCCGAGCGGTTGCGGATCACCATTCCAATTCCTGGCCATTATGACCAGGCAGCAGCAAACAATAACGATCCCGAACACATTTTGGCATTTCGGGTTCAACTGAGCTATGAGATACGCCACGGGCGCCAAACCTAAGGTCCAGAAAGTGAACCGGACAAAACGGACGTCGGGTGCGGTAAAGAACCAAAAGATGAGTGAAATAAGAATACAGACGAAGATGAGTACCAGGGGCCTTATTGTTATCTTTTTTACTCCCATTATACCGCAAACGCCCAAACACAAAACTACAGGTAGGATAAAGTTAAACGAGGTAGCCATCCGTTTTATCCAGGCCGGCAGCCAGTTGTAATTATAGGCTGCATCCGCTGCGGCCTTGCCATGGAGCATGGTGCGGGCAAAACCTTTTATATAGGCATAAAAACCGACCACATCGGGCTTTGGAACCCGCCAGTCAACAGGCAGCGGGAGTGAATAAGCAGGAAAACCGATGTACCCGGTGGATATGATGCCCCGCAGCACCCAGGGTATCAATAACAGCAATAAAATGGCAGCGGTCCCGGCAATGTATTTGAACCGCCATAGTTTATTTACAGATAGCAAAACGACAATAACGAACCCCATACCCAAAGCCACCCCGGCAAAACTCATCTTCATCACCACACCCAGTACGCAATAAAACAACAGCAGGAAAATATCCTGGAACCCGGCCTTCTTCGCCTTGAGGCAGGTTATTAAATCCGAGAAAACTTTAAAGGTTAACAGGTTAATAAAGGTATCAGGCGTGGGGCTGCTGAGATTTTGCACACCCACATTTATGCAAAGCGGCAAAAACAGCAACTGAAAGGCGGATAGGAATGTGAACTTCCTATCGATAACCCTTTTTGCGTTGGCCAGGATTATTTCACCGCATATCACCGCAGCAAACAATCCGCTGGCTGCACAGGCGCCTTTATAGTTGCTCCAGATACCATCTAAAAAAGCCGGGAAAAGAAAATAAGACTGATTAAGGCCCAGGTAAATAAACAGGTTACCGGTGCCGGGCGTAGCAGGGTAAATGCTGAACCACTTTATGGTGTAAAAATGATAGACAAGCGTGTCGTAAATAAAGCTATTGTCGAGGGATGACACCACCAGGAAGACCAGGATGGCCAAACCCAGCACCCAAACGATCCAGTGCGGCCTGCTGACCGCCGGCAGCAATCCCGACTGCCGTAAGTTTATAAACCCCCAAACGGCGAAGGGAAACAGGCAGAACCAAGTATAGATACCGATCGGCCGAAACAAGTTCCAGACCTGCAGAAACACGACAGTTATACCGACTCCGTACCAGAACCAGGTAAATAAATTATGATGAAGCACACCCCTTTGCCGCCTAAACGGACTGAAGGCATACCCAACAGACGTTACAAACGCAAATACGAAACACCAGGATACGGGTAAAAGCAACGCGTCTTGAATAAGGGTTAGGTTCATGGAGGACTAAGATACTAATAGTTCACATAACGCTCTTCAAAGCTGCCATCGGCAAACAGATCTATCAAACCGTAGCCGGGGGCTGTTTCGCGGCGGTTGCCCACCCACCAGGCGCCCGATACTGCCCCGTTGCACAGGTAGGTGACGTTGTTATATACCACCTTATCGCGCATGTGCAGGTGGCCGCTCAAGCATAGCTTTACATTGGGGTGCCGGTAAAACAGGCTGATGATCTTAGCGGTATCGGTATGCATATCGCCGCCAAGCATTTCCCAGCGGTTTACGATATTATCCTCGATCATTAACAGGGCCGTGAGGATAGGTATGTGCGACATGACCATTACGGGTGTTTTTTTATCGGTTGTGTTTAGTTCATTTTCGAGCCAGGCAAACTGCTCATCGCCTAATTTACCGATGTACCAGGTGTTATCAATGTCCAGGTGCACGCTGTCGAGCACAATAATTTTCCAACCGGCTTGCTCCATGCTGTAGTACGGTTTACTTAGCTTTAGCTGATCCATGGCGTATTGCTTGCCATATAAAGCCTGGCCCTTATCGTTCTCGTTCCACCATATATCATGATTGCCCAGACAATACCGGACGGGCAGGCTGCTTTCCGCTTGCAGGGTATTGTGCCATAGTTTCCACTGCTCATCTATCGTGGCCAGGTTCTCTTTGTTCATATCAAAAACAACATCGCCGCCGTTCAGTACCAGGTCGACTTTGGGATTTTGCTGCTGCACGTGGTGCAGGCATTTTGCAAAGCGGGCAGGCGCATCAAACTTGTTTTTTAAATGGACATCGGTTAAGTGCGCTATCCGTAATACCGCCTTCGCGGTTGCCGGGGCGCTGTTTAACGTTAAAGCCGGGACTGCAAGTATGCCGCCGATGCCTTTAAGCGCAGATCGTCTGTTCATGGTATTTTTAGATTGCTATTGCTATTTTGGGGTTGCCTTAATTTTGTTGTACAAAGATAGTATGCTTGAACAAAAAAAGGGTCCGCGATATGCGAATCCCTTTTGTACCCCCTGGTCTCAGCAGGGTCTCCGGTATGGGACCCTGCGTTTCGGGGCCGGTTACAGCGCAGGGTCCTCTGCGAGAGACCCTGCGGGGACGGAAAAACATCACGGCCAGGCTTTGTTCGGTTTAGTAAGCTTGACGGCACACTAAACCCTCACTGCTTTTTGCCTTATTGTTTAAAGGTGGACATTTTTAAATACTTGGCGTTATACATATACTCATTCACAATAAAATGTCCACTCTTTAATTCCCCTTGCACAAAGCAGCCTGTCATGCTGTTTGTGAGCACAAAGTCGTCACTCATATTCGCTCTCTCTGTCCTTTCATAAGTTTCGCTTTTGACTGCGCTCTCACTTGGTGTGTCGACCAGGTGAAGCTTGCAACACTCAACATATTCAAGCCCAGTCGCTCATCTATATTTTACTCACCTACGCCTCGCAAACCGCTTCAGCGTTGTCATACCTTTTGCACTACCATTCGTACAACCTTACTGGCAAAAGCTACGCCAACGCCTTGTGAAGCATTCTCCAGATCGCCCTATCGAGCTTCTCTCTGGAGACGGTTTGCTCTGTTCGTAGGCGGCTCGTAGATTCTATTTACTAATAGAAAAATCACTATTTTGGTCACAGTATTAACCAAACCTAACTTATCATGGAAGTACACCACCACCCGCAACTGGAACACAAACCCAAACCCTGGAAGGAATACCTGCTGGAGGGCCTTATGATCTTTCTGGCCGTAACGATGGGTTTTTTTGCTGAGAGTATAAGAGAAGGCATTAGCGACCGGTCGAAAGAACACGAATATGTAATTTCGATGATAGAAGATGCGCGCACCGACACCGCTAACATACATATCGCAATTTCCCAAAACCTAATGCGTATAGCCGCGCTCGATTCGCTTTCGGACCTATTGTATGGTTATAAAAGCAACGGCGGCTATGATTTCAAAATATATATTTATTTCAGGCAGGGGCTTGTACATCCTTTTTTTGTATCGCTCACCGAACGGACATTTACCCAGCTTAAAAATGCCGGCGGCATGCGGCTCATCCATAATAAAGCTGCCGCCGATAGCATTATCGCATATGACGATTCTGATAAAAAGCTGGCAAACCAGCAGAGCTATTATGAACGGTATCTTAATGAATCAGCGGAATTTGGTATGACGATATTCAATTTTAAATATTATAAATTAAGCAGCCGTGGAAAACGCCTATCATCATCAGATATAGCTAATGCAAAAATTTTAACAAATGACCAGGCGGTACTGATAAAGGAGGGTAACCTGATCTCAACTTATGCAGGGGTGGCAGCCTTTTATGTCGACCGCTTGTGGGAAGCCGAAAAACATGCTGTAAACCTGATACATACTTTGCAAAAACAATATAAATTAGAGGATGAATGAGGGATGCGCAGTTTGCAGGCTCCAGCGGGGATATGCGAACCCTTTTTTGTTTACCTGTTGTTTGCATTTGGGTTACTCCGTTTCTATGCCCTTATCCCTTTGTTTTTTTAAATTATCGAAATAATTAAAAGCAAATGTGATCAGCAGGCCGATTATGCAGCCAACAATTACACAGCCCATCCGTTCAATTGCGATATGCCAGGTGCTGTGCTGCCCCTCTTCATGAATCATGACGATAATTACAGCTGCAAGCGCGGATCGTAATGCCGTATGCAGCTTTAAAAATGTACCGGTAATAATGGTCAGCAGCACGGCAATACAGATCAAAAAAAGGTTGGGCTGATGGATCAGGAACAACAATAAACCTATCGATGAACCCAGGATATTTGCTTTCATCCTGTCAAACGCCAGCTGGTTTGAACTTTTACCGTCGGGCGCGATGACCAATACAGCCGAGATCATGCTCCAGTAAAACTGGTGCCGGGGAAAGCATTTGTACAGCGTGTAAGTGATGCACAAGCCAATCATACATTCTAAAATGTAAATAAAAAGCTGTGGGTTATAGTTCTGTTTAATCATCCGGGCAACGGTAAGAACCTTTATAATTCATTATTCTAAAAAATTTGTTTTAAGCGTATCCCACACTTCGGCGCCATCGCCAAGCAGGGTTTGCCTGATCATATAAATGCCAAATCCTTTTGCCTCGTCAAAGTTTATTTTAGGCGGCATTGCCAGCTCGGTGGGGTTTGTTAAAACATCGACCAAAACAGGGCCATTATGGTCCAGCGCTTTTTTTATCGCCGCAGGCACATCTTCCGAATTTTCTACACGAATACCCATAATACCAATGGCTTCGGCCATTTTTGCGAAATTGGGGTTCTTTAAATCGGTGCCAAACGGGGGCATACCAATTACTTTCATTTCCATGGCTACAAAACCAAGGGATCCGTTATTATATACAATAAGTTTTACAGGTAAGTTATATTGATAAATGGTGAGGATGTCGCCCATCATCATAGCAAAACCGCCATCGCCGGATAGTGAAATAACCTGTCGTGCGGGGAATGCCAATTGCGCCCCGATAGCCTGCGGCATAGCGCTTGCCATGGAGCCATGATTGAAAGACCCGATCAATCTTCGCCCTGTTTTCATATCCAGGTACCTCGCCGCCCAAACGGTGGGCGTACCCACATCTGCCGTAAATACCCCATCGGCCTCAGCCATATCGCTCACTATCTTTGTAAGGTATTCGGGGTGGA
The DNA here is from genome assembly GCA_035568395.1 of Mucilaginibacter sp. GTDB lineage: Bacteria > Bacteroidota > Bacteroidia > Sphingobacteriales > Sphingobacteriaceae > Mucilaginibacter. Next base: position 96,053 of record DATMOF010000004.1, read on the forward strand.
TCAATTTGCCTGTTTCACCCCTGGCGTGGGCATCCAGGTTCTTCCGGTTTTCTTTATATCGTTCCCTGCATTGTTCTAAAAAGGCGGTATCGGTTTTTTGATCTACCAGGGGCAGTAAGGCGTTAATGGTTTCTTTCACATCCCCTACAAGCCCCATATCGAGTTTACACCTTCTTCCCAAACGTTCAGGGCGAATATCTACCTGGATAATTTTTGAATCTGCAGGGTACCATTCCTTGTAAGGAAAATCGGTACCAAGCATCAGCAACAGATCGCAGTTTTGAGCTGCGTGGTTGCCCGAGGCAATGCCGATAAGCCCGGTCATGCCCACATCAAAGGGGTTATCATATTGCACATGTTCTTTTCCCCTGAGTGCATGAACAGTCGGCGATGCCGTTTTTCCTGCAAGTGCTACTAGCTCATCGTGCGCGCCGGCACAACCGGCACCGCAAAGCAGGGTTATCTTTTTTGACTGATTGATCAGCAAGGCCAGCCGCCGCAGGTCGGCATCGGAGGGGCGGATGCTTGGGCGATTTAAAAACAATGGATGTTCCAGTTCGTCATCCGGAATGTTCTGCATAGCCACATCGCCCGATAAACTAATAACGGCGACACCATTAAGGCCAATAGCGCTTTGAATAGCAATTTGCAGCACACGGGGCATCTGCCGCGAAGAGGCTATGGTTTCACAATAATAACTGCACTCCCTGAACAGCGCCTCCGGCCGGGTTTCCTGGAAATAGCTGCTGCCTACCTGTTCGCTGGGTATTTGCGCGGCTATGGCAAGCACGGGGGCATTGCTGCGGTGCGCATCATAAAGTCCATTGATAAGATGCATATTTCCGGGCCCGCAGCTGCCTGCACATACGGCCAGCTTTCCCGTCAGCTGAGCTTCGGCCCCGGCGGCAAAAGCGGCAGCCTCTTCGTGACGGTAATGTATCCATTTAATTTTTTTGGATTTACGTAATTCATTGGTAATCCCGTTGAGCGAGTCGCCCACCACACCGTGAATATGCTTTACACCGGTATGCTCCAGTATTTCTACCAGCTTTTCTGCTACTGTTGCCGACATGATAATGCAAATTTGAAAGACTATATAAAACTAAAGAAAAAATTAAGTTACTGATTAATTTTCTGTAACACACGCGTGCAGGTGCTTAGCGCCCGGCGGTTAAAAGCGCCCGCGGTTAAACACAAAAGCCCCTGGCGCGAGAATACATCGCAGGGTCCTCTGCGAGGGCATATAACCCATCAGGACAGTTGAGATAATGAGGGCTTAATTTAAAAACTGACGGCTTATGTGCCAAATGACACAAAATAAATCAATAGAGAACAACACTAACCCATTAAAATTAAATTGGGGCAGCACCTATGCATTAAATGAAACACAAGTTATAGTCGCTAATAAAATAACGGAATTATTAGCCGGGTTAACACATAGAGAGGGCCAGGAACTCCTGCTTGAATTGTCAAATAAAATAGGCAATGTAGCTATTATAAAAAACCCTTATGATGCTCCAAAAACTCTAACAGAGCAAGCAAGGGGAGTATAGCTATTTTGTTTGATAGTTTTCTATCCAACCCTTAATCGTATAATAACTAACGTTTGTTTCTATATAGTGAGAATTACCGGTTATCGCCTTTTCTTTTAAAATAATCGTTGAGCCAGTACCAACTTTTTCAACACTTGCAATAGAAGAAATAGATACCATAACCGGATTGACACCAACAAAAACCTCAATAAATTCTTTCTGTTCCATCTGATTTAAGTTTTAACCAAATCTAACCAATAGCCATGAAATACACAATCAACGAGTTCCGTAGGGACTATCCAAACGATGACGTTTGCCTTGATATGATATTTAAGCTCCGCTACGCTAAAATGCCCTGCTGCCCTCAATGCAGTCAGGAAAGTAATTTTAAGCGTATAACAGGGCGCAGGTGCTACCAGTGCGCTGATAAGGATTGTCAGTATCAACTATATCCTACAGCTGGAACGGTATTCGAAAAGACAAGAGTTTCATTGGTGGATTGGTTTTATGTGATCTACCTGATCGGATCAACAAGAAACGGGGTAAGTGCAAAAGAGATACAAAGGCAGTTAGGGGTTACTTACAAATGTGCATGGCGTATGGGTCATCAAATACGAACACTTATGGCTAATGGCGGATTAACAGAAATGCTAAGCGGGACCGTTGAGGCGGACGAAACATATATAGGCGGTAAGAACAAAAATATGCATAAGTCCAGGCGTGATAAAATGAACGAAAACGGTACAGGAACAATAAACAAAATGCCTGTTTTAACACTGTTAGAGCGCGGCGGCCGCATTGTTACAAAGGTTGTGGATGAGGGCACGATGAAAACGATCATTCCCTTTGTAAAAGGTAATGTAGAGGCAGGGACAAGGCTTATAACAGACGGGCACGGGGCATACCGGGCATTAGCCGGATATATGAGCCACGAAGTAGTAAACCACTTACAGGACGAATACGTTAGGCCGGGTAATATACATACCAATACGGTAGAGGGATTTTTCAGTCATTTAAAACGGACAATAGGCGGGACACACATACACGTTTCGAAAAAACATTTGGAAAAGTACGCCAATGAATGCTCATTCAGGTACACCCACCGGGATGAAGGACAGCTAATGTTTCACCGGATATTAAAACAGGTAGTACAATGATTATCATAGACGGCAACGGCAACGAATATAATATTGAGGGGAAAATAACGATTAGTTTTCCTGAATTAAAAAAAGATATTCCCATTGAAAGCAGTACGGGACAATTAGGGCATATGCTTAATTGGTACTTGGAAAATCAGGTTACATGGGTTAAATTCGAAAATTGTACACTTGACGAAAAAGGATAAGAACCTCCATAGATATGTACGGGGGTAATTCGCAATCTTTCCGAAAGCCTATTGATTTGTGATCTGGTGACATTATGATGTAATCCGCAATGGAACGGCATTTATCCGTTTTTCTTATGCCCTCGGTCGAATTGAAAAAACTGCTAAACTTATCTTCAAGTTTCTTTAATCCGTCTTCCCACGCAATGGCTTTGTGACTTTCAGACATTATTTTTCGGTTTGTTGCTTGGGTTGCGCGGCCATTTTAAGAACATCCAAAAAATCCCTTTTGTGATTGGGGTTTGGCTGATCTCTGAGCTTAACCTCTTTTGCTTTTTTCTTACTCATAGTGCAAATATATAGTTAAAATACTTGTTGATAAAATGATGTAGTGTGCTTACATTTAACGCATAAAAATATTGTACTTAATTTATTGCTTCTCTAAAACACCACATTTTAAAGCAGCCGGCAATAAAGATTATAAGTGCGCCCGATTGGCGTGTCTGTATCTTTTTGCGGGTTGGGATGTGGTGTCCCATGAGTAGCTTAAAGAAATTACAGCACGCCATTAATTTTTTACTCTAAAACACCACCGCCATGAACCGAAAAACCTGGATCGCAATAGTCGTCCTGCTATTGCTGTTAGTTATCACCAATCCCACCTTAACAGATTTTAAAGAAGCAAGCAAACCATTAATGTCAATCGGGGGAATAAATCTGAATACAAAGTATTGTTTCCGAAAATCTAATTACCTGCTTTTCAGCGAATACGAAAATGCTGACGGAACCTATTTAGGGTTGCTCAAAAACTTTTATAAAATAAGCGGGCGCGGAGCGCTGATAGATACAGCTGTTATAGACACTTCAGCATATAGAAAATGAAAAAATTAAACCTTGTGATGCTGAAATTATGGCGATTTTTATACATGGAAAAAACGCTTTATTATAACATCTTGGAAATATTAAACAAAAAAGGAGTTGGAGTCTCGTTTAATATCAAACCTTTTATTATGCACTATTTACAGCATAAAAACACTCCAACGGAAAGAACCAAAGGCTGGAATGAAATTATGCCCTTATTCAGCTTAATGAAAAATAACGATCACATTCGTTACGACGAAAGCCAATTTGGGCACCCTGAATTTTTGTCTAATTCCGAAATTAAATTTTGTATTCAATTGACATACATAGGGGCGGAATATTTTGCAGGAATAAAACTAACGGTTAGAACCATAAGAAACTTTTCGTGGAATAGATGGCTTACACTTGGTGGGCTAAGTGTATCAATATTTTCCACATGGTATGCCGTTCACAAGAATCACAATCTGGAAACAGAGTTAAGATTGCTACAGAAACAATACCAATCGCTGCCACAACGAGAAAAGGTGCTACAGGTGAATATTCCCATAAAGATCGATACAGTTCGGTTAACGACCGAAAACAAAAAGTAGTTCCTCGCTTCAACTGTTCTAAAGGGTCATGTGCCTCTGCGAGAGACCTGCGATGACGGAATATACTGTCAGCATACAAACTTCCGTGAAATTTGTATAGCAAAATAACCTAATTGCGCCCGGGCAAAAAACAAGCCTTTAATAGTCGCTAAAGCTGTTTGCGCGCCAAAATGTGCAGTGAATCAAGGAATCGATAATTCCAAATTATTCCAGAATATTAAAATGGCAACAGGCAGTATTAGCAGTACAAATAAGATCACTAACAAGAACCCAAACAGTGGCATGTATGGTGATAATCCGCAAGTAATAATGGCAACGGAAATAATTACACAGAGTAATAGCCTTTGCATTTTAACTTGTGCTTGCTGATATGATTTTGATGTTTCAATTAATTTAGAAATACAAAAAGTACCAGCTAAAAAAAGACTGATAAAAATTCCTAAGAAAAATTTCATATTTATAACTCCATCGTTTAACGCTGCGGCATCAGTAATAAATATTTTTTCAAACGCTACACCAATAATTCCTAAAGACATTGCAACCGGCAGAAATAAAACGGCATAAGTATTACTTTTAATAAATCCTCTTTTTACTGTTTTATCGCCGATCATTTTAAAAAAAATAAACCAAAGTGTGAATACGATAAAAATACTTATTACAAACAGCGACCAATGATAAAATGTTAAGTTTTGGAAGCCGGATATACCATTGATAACGCCTAAAATCACTTCTCCAAAAAGTATAATGGTAAAAAGCCCTAAACGTTCAGCCATGCTATTTGTTAGTCTGTACTCAAACCGCTTCTCTTTTAATGCCCTGTTTTCGAAATAAGGCGGTAAATAATTTAATAGTAATGCAACATAAAATACAATGCGCAAATAAGGCTGATGCAAAAAAAATGTACTGAAAATAAGGGCAAATACACATAAATAAATAACTGTATAATAGCGATTCAAACGCCTGCTATTTTTATCATAAATGCCTTCACTCCACCACAGGTAGGTTATATAATATTGCATGATCAATATAACCACCGTAGTATTAAAATAAATACGATCCGCAGGGCTATTTAAAGTCACAATTAGTGCAGATAGTATAACTATTTGCCAAATTGTTAAAAAAATAGTGCGAACATCATTGGCTCCAAGTATATCATGATGGGAACTGCCATTGAGCCAGCCCCAATAGATCAGCCCCAGCATATAAAAATAGTCCAAAAAACCAGGAATGGTTAACTGAAGTGAAAGGTTGTGCGTGATTTTTGATATGGCTATTACATAAACCAAATCATAAAACAGTTCAAGCCAGCTAATTTTGCGGTCTTCAACATTGGCATTCCGTTCATTGGAGTTTCTCCACCAATTTTTTTTTGACATAGTCCGCTGTATTTTACCCTAAAAAGCTTTAGGCTCCAAATATTCCTCCGGCCAAAAATGCCATATTATCTTCTTTTTTGCGAACATAATAGCACTCGTGCCCAGGCTTATTGATACTACCTGTTTTCTACCCAATCTACCATTAACTTACGCTCGGCAAACAACCATTTCCCATGTTGCTTTACAAAGCGGTCGTGATATTTAATATTGGCGATCATCAGTGTTTGGACCCCGTCCTTAATGGTTTGGTGATGTGCAATGCAGTAGGCAATGCCTGTTGCCGTATCGTCGTTCAGTTCCAGAACTGTACTTTGGCCATTGAAGTGCATAGTGGCGCGATAGGTATTAAGGTTATCAAAGACAGGAAAAAGGCCGGCCCTGCTATTGATGACCTGCGATGGTTCTGCCGATTTAGCATCCATGAAAACCACAAAGCGGGTGTCTTCAGTAAATAGAGCCATTTGCCCTTGTGCATCACGCGTGTCGGCACAATAAGCGTATTGATCTACCAGGTTTCTGATAGCCATTCTGTCGGCTGCTTGCTGCAATTGTTGTTCGGTATTCATTGTTTAAATTTTAAAGATCGTGTTGGTTATTGAATGCCGGCGGGCGTTACGCCAAATTTTTGTTTGAAAGAAGTATAAAAATGAGAAAGGTTCTCAAAACCTAATTCCATATAGATATCGGTTGGTTTTCGCTTTTTTTGGCGGATAAGATCGTATGCTTCCGCTAATCTTTTTTCCTGTAACCATTTTCGCGGCGACCTTTGAAAAATCCGGCTAAAATCTCTTTTAAATGCGGCTAAGCTTCTTCCCGTGAGTTTCGCAAAATGCTCTACCGGCACATTGTAATGATAGTTTTGCAGCATGAATTTTTCCAGGTCGATTTTATATGGCGCTGAAAAATCAAATAAAAAAGAACGCAAAGAAGGGTCTGAATGCAGGAGCAGTTCAATGGCTTCATTGGTTTTAATGGCTGCCAGTTTTTTACTTGTTTTTTCAAATTCCTCCACGTATGGCAATAGCGATTGAAAATAACTTTTCAGCAATACATCCGGTTTTAGTAAAATATTTTTTTCTCCTGTATAATTTTTGGTCTCGTGGATGGAATTGTTTGATGCATACTGCTGCAAGGCGGTATCCGTTATGATGACAGAGATACATTTGTATACTTTATCCGCGGCAGGGATTTTGATCGATTTTGCCAGTTGATTTTTTTGCGTCAACAGGAGCTGATTCTTTTTTAAGACCAACCTGCCGTTTTGATGCCGGATATGTGTTTCGCCGGAAAATTGAAAAGACAAAACGTGATAGGGAATAAATTGTTCGTAGCTGCTGTACAGCTGCTCGTAGGTACACGAATACACAAAGCTGTCTTCCAAAACCCGAGTTAGGGGCATTATTTTCTCGTCCATTGTTTTCCGGCAAATAACTGTTGGTGATATTCTGTGTTTCTTGCCCCCGTGTTGCTATCAATAAACATTAATACGGTCATCAATGCAATAGTGGTGATGCCAATAGCCCGCCATAAGGATGTATTTACAAACATGATCAACAATGCGGCTGCAATAATGATAAGCGGAAGCACTTTGAAAACAAGTGCAAGGTCATTTTGAGATTTTGCCGTGCGCTGTATTTCCGTTTGGACAAATGCTTTCGCATCGGTATGATAAGCCGTTTCAAATTGTGTTATCCGTGGTTTGTTGGCAAAATACAACCCTGCCGACACCGCGACAATTGATACACCGGCCACCAGCATTGGCCATACAAAAGCTTTTGCCATAGCAGTTCTGCCTAATTGCCAAAAACCAATGGCCGCTATGAAAAACAGCAAGCTAAGCAGCAAACTTATTTTGGCCGAAAATACCTCTGCCCTGGCCCAATCTGTACTTAATTTTAGAATATCCATTTACATCAGTTAAATTGTTACTAATGTAAAGTTGGATTTTTTTTCGCATATAATATTTGCTGTACAGCTCAAATATTATTTGGCGTATGGCTCATTGGTATTCTGGTCTCAGCAGGGTCTCCGGTACGGAACCCTGCGTTTCGGGGCCGGTTACAGCGCGGGGTCCTTTGCAGGAGACCCTGCGGGGACGGGAAAAAAATCTCTACCTGTTCAGGCCGCATTTTTTGTTGACCGGCTGTTCTCCCTGTTTGTCCTGCTCCTTCGCGAGTGCCTACAACTTTGACGGCGCAACACCATATACTTTTTTAAAAGCGTATGAGAAATGTGATAAATCTTCAAAGCCCAACTCCAGGTAGATGTCGGAGACTGCTTTCTTCATTTCTTTTATCAGGTGATATGCTTCCCTTAACCTTCTTTGCAGCAGCCAGCGGCTTGGCGTGGTATGATAGATCTTCTCAAAATCCCGCTTGAAGGTTGCCAGGCTCCTCCCGGTGAGATAGGCATACCGTTTCAATTGCACATTAAAATGATAATTCTTCTCCATAAATGCCTCGAGGTCGATTTTTCCCGGCTCGGAAAAATCAAAAAGAATATTTTTAAGTGCCGGGAAAAGTTTCAGCAAAAGAAGAATGACCTCCTTCTGTTTTACAAACAGCAGGTCATCCGCTCCCTTGTTCGTCAGTATCGTTTCATAAGCCAAAAGCGATCTCATATAGTTACCAATCGCCGGCGAGGGAATTTGTTGAAAAGCCGGCGCTACGGAATGTTCATCTGTTTTAAATCCGTATTCGAGGCTTATGTTTCGGAGAGTATGCTGGTCAAAATAAATTGATATTGACTTATACTCCCCCGTTTCGGGCGGGCACTTGGTATATTTGACGAGATTGTTCCTCCGGCAAAAGTATATGTCGCCGGAATTGAAACTTAGTGTATGGCTGGTATCAGCCATCACCAACGAGCCGGAAATAATATAAACCAAAGTATGCTCCGGCACGAACTGCTCACCTTTGCTGCTTCTTGAAAAGTAACACGAATATTGTATGGGCGGTTTTTTCGTCATTTGTTCTATATTTTCCGGTAATATATTCGGAATTCGAAGTTACTGATCTTCACTCTTATTTTAAATAGAATGGTTTGCGTGGGGCAATGCGCATCCTTTCATCTATGCGTTCGGCCAGCCATTGAAAATATTCACAAAGGAAAGGGTCGGGGCGTTTCCTGCGTGAATCCTCTATCATGACTTTATACTTATCCCAGGCAATCGAAACCAGCGAACCGATGGTTTTATCAACGAGCTCAATATTAATAAGCCGTTCTGCGACAAGAATGCCGAGCGATTCCATTTCCTGTGCAAACTGTGTGATAATGATCCCTTCATGCGCGGGAAGTTTTCGCCAGTCCTCGTGCGTAGGAGGGATATTGTGTGCGGTAATGTAATTCATGAGTTCAGAAAATTCCCGTGTGTTGAAATTACGCAATGCCTCCAGCGTAAGCCTTTCCTGTCGGTCGCGTGTCGCTGACTTGACCTGTACGATGCCAAATACCAAAGCAATGATGGCCGATACAGCAAGCGCGATATTGGCGATAAGTGTGATTGTTTCAGAAGTCATATCCATGTTAATTTAATAAATGAAGAAATGCAGATTTAAAATTTGTTTTCACCTATTCGATGATAGCTTTAGGTTCAAGGTATTCTTCCAATCCTAAAACACCTCCCTCCCTTCCGATGCCGGATTGTTTAAACCCTCCGAAAGGTGCTAACGGGTCGTGGTTTAAGGTATTGATAAGCACCCTGCCCGCATTTATCTGTGCAGCCACTTTCCTCGCTCTTTCCTGGCTGCCCGAGCTGACATAGGCCAGCAATCCATAGATGGTATCATTTGCCATCTCTATTGCTTCCTCTTCCGTTTTATACGTCATGATGGAAAGCACGGGGCCAAATACCTCCTCTTTGGCAATACGCATGTTCCCGGTAGCGCCGGCAAAGGCAGTTGGCTTAACGAAAAAGCCTTCACTCAATCCTTCCGGACGCCCTTCACCTCCAATGAGGAGTTCAGCCCCTTCCTGTTCTGCCGATTTAATATAGCCCTGTACGCGGTCATATTGTTTCTGGCCGGCCAAAGGCCCTATGCTTGTTTCCTCATTCGCGGGATCTCCCACTTTCAGCCCCGAAATTGTGGCCTTCACGATCTTCTTTACATCGTCCAATCGATTTTCAGGTACAAGTAATCTCGCGCCGGCAATGCACGCCTGTCCATTATTCATGAAGCAGGCGTTAACTGCCATCGGAATTGCCTTTGTTAAATCTGCATCGTCAAGGATTACGTTTGGCGCCTTGCCGCTCAACTCAAGGGCAACCCGTTTCACCGTATTAACAGCTTCACGCGCAATGATCTTGCCAACCACTGTAGAACCTGTAAATGCTATCATGGCTACGTCAGGGTTTCTTGCAAGTTCGATTCCTGCGATATCGCCGCGGCCATTCACGATGTTGATAACCCCGACAGGCAGGTTTGCCTCGTGAAAGCACTCCGTCAATATTTGGGATTGAATAGCGCTGAACTCGCTCGGCTTGATGACTGTTGTGCAACCTGCAGCAATCGCGGCAGCGAGCTTGATACAAATGGAACCTGAATTGGAGTTCCATGCTGTCAGTATCGCGGCGACACCCAAAGGCTCATAACGCACAACAGATCTTCCCATCGTCCGTTCGAAAGAATAATCCTTCAGCACCCCGATAAATTGCAGGAAGATTTCCGCAGCGAGCTGGTTAGACCATGCTGCCCTCTGAACAGTCGCGCCATATTCCCCGATGGTTGCGTCCCTTAATTCAGGAACTCTTTTAATTACCGCATCATGCAGGCGTTGCAAATACCCGATGCGTTCTTCAACAGTTGTCTTTGAAAACTTTACGAAAGCTGCTTTGGCCGCTGCAATGGCCATACGCGTGTCCACCTCGTCGCCGAGCGTTACATGCCCGATAACCTGATTTACGGTTGGATTGATGAGGTCGGAGATTTCCGAACCGTGCGGCGTTACAAACTGCCCGTTGATGTAGATTTTGTCGATGATTTTCATGTCGTTTATTTTCTCACAAAATTCGGTTGGAAGAAGCAGGGGCACTTTGCTGTAAGGCTCATTTTACTTTGTTTAAACGCTCATTGAAAAGAGGAATGAGTCATTTCAGGTAAATATATCCCGCCAGGGCTACGCCAAAAACATTCAGCTTTTCCAGTGGTTATTTTTAATAAAAACCGACAGTTATGATCAGGAAATTAAAATCAGGCGAATATCGGATATACTCCAGGAAAGTTGACCCGGAAACGAAGAAACGTAAAAATTTGGGCACGTTCGATTCAATAGAGGCCGCAAAAAAACACGAAAAGGAAATCCAGTACTTCAAGCATCATTCGGCCAGGCAGCAGCAGTTTACGGTCATAAAAGCGCCCTGCATTTGCGCAATTGAGATTGAGCATCATTTATCCACGACGCGTTTCAATGTCGTATGCGTCGACCTGGTACCTACCCGCAGGCTTATTGAGTCGCCATCGGCATAATACCTGCCTTTGTTTTTGATCCTCATTGTATTGATGTTGGCCGTGAACCATAAGCTGTCGCCTTTGACTATGCCATCCGAAATATCGAAACTGCCTATCGACGAGGTGACCGTACCTGTGAGCGTGGCGCCGGCGGTTTTAAAAATATAGGTTATCGGGAATTCGTTGCCATCCGGCGCTTTCAGCATAGCCGACCATTTGCCATCTATGCCGGCAAACCAGGCGAATGCCGCGCCAAAGGAAAGGAGCAAAGCCACCGTGGTCAATATCTTTCTTTTCATGGTGTGGGGGTTAATTGGTTTGTTAAATGTAAATATAAAATCTAAAAAGCCCCACGACGGCGGTTCAAACACTGGCTAAAAACGTGGCGGGTTGAATTTAACTTCTCAATATTTTTTCCATCTTCCGGCCTTTGGCCAACTCATCAACTAACTTATCCAGGTACCTAACCTGCTGCGTCAACGGATTTTCGATCTCTTCGACGCGATAGCCGCAGATGAGCCCGGTAATGAGCGGTGCGTTGGGATGGAGCGAGGCCTGCCCGAAGAAGGTTTCAAATGTTACCTTTTTGTCGATCAGGTCCTGGAGCCGCCTTTCGTTAAAGCCGGTTAGCCAGGTAATAACCTGATCCAATTCTTCTTTTGTGCGGCCTTTCTTTTCGACTTTGGCCAGATATAAGGGATAGACGGAGGCAAAGGTCATTTTTGCGATGCGCTCGTCGTGTGTGCTGCTGTTATTCATTGTTTTGGTATTGAAGGGCGGTAACGCCGAATTTGAATACCCGGGTGCGCGCCTCATAGGTTTGATTTTTTGTGGGTTTACATCACATCATGAGACTCTTTTTACAGTTCATAGTGAGAACTGCAAAAACTAAAGACTAATGTACCAACAAAAGTTCATTTATCAATCGTTGCCTGTTTTATGCGTTGATATCATGGCGTGTTCAGGGTTGTTCGGGCCTGTTCGCGACATGTTCGTGGCGTGTTCGTGGCGTGTTCGCGGGTGTTCGGGGTCGTTCGCGACAGTTCGGGGTGTTCGCACTCACCCAAAAGCGAACACCACAAAAAAAGCGGGCAACTGTATGAGTTACCCGCTTAGTGCGCCCACCTGGGCTCGAACCAAACTCTATAATGTACTGATAATCAGTTTATTCCAAAGGAACGGAAAACTGAGGTGGACGCTTTGGTGTCCAAACCTCCGTCTGAATCAAATATACTTTTTTTGGTTGAATTTTCAAAGCTTTACCCGTCAATAATACCTCTATATACAGGCCTTTAATATCGTTTCTACTTTCTATTTTTGTAGCCCGCAACATCCGGTTATGAAAGAAGAAGAAAATATCAAAAGTCCTGAAGCCGGACCCGAGGTTCCGGCAGAAAAGGCCGCTGAAGCAGAAACAAAAGCCGCACCTATAGCAGAAGTCGAAACCGATCAGGATGAAACTGATGAAGATGATATCGATCCATCGACTGTATGGGATGCCGACGAAGTTGAAAAGAAGTTAAAAGCCGTAATGGAAACAGGCCGTGAGATAGATCTGCTGGCAATCCTGAAGGCCAACAGCTTTCTGTTTTATGATCTGTATAAAAGAAAATACAGGATACATCCTGTTTTCAGCGAGGTTTCTTTCGGCGGCGTATACAAAGCTGATTTCGTCTGGCTGAATGATGATTCAGACGGACCTGAGTGGGTATTGGTAGAGATAGAAAAACCACGGATGAATCTGTTTAAGGATAATGATTATGCTGCTGCCCCGTTAAATAATGCAATTGACCAGATGAAGTCCTGGGACAGATATTTTACCAGCAATCCGCTGGAATCCAAAAGAATATTTGGTGCGGTAGCAAAATTCCGCTACGTGCTGGTGGCAGGCGACCGGAAAGACTGGCAAACGGAAGAAGCGATGCTCTGGCGCAATCAGCACAACAAAGATTCAAAAATTGAGATACGTTCTTTGGGAACTTTTTTGACTTCGCTGGAGATTTTTAAGAAAACACCTCAGACCATGTGGAGTTTCGCAGCTCATCCGGTGGCCAGGCCATCCACAGAGCTCGAGGCTTACTGGAAGGGCAACAAATGGATGGATGACATGAGGCTTATTTTTGCTTAAACTGCTGCATTGTTCTGTGCGGAGAACAGTTTGTAAATCAGATGTCCGATATTTTTGCTTTTATTGATTATACTTTCTTCATTTTCCTGTTTAATCAGGTCGGAAGAAACCTCAAGACCAACATACATGACGGGCAGGCCGCCGAAATGTTCTTTAAAGTCGTTTTCAAAATTGAAAGCAGTAACATCGACAGCCTCACCGGATTTAAGGTTGAATCCATGAAAAATATACCTGTTCGTCGCTATCGCGAAGCCCTCCATATAATTGAGTCCGCTTTCATAGGCAAGAATCTGAGAATTTCCGAAGCATTGTCCGGGAAGGTAATCCTTGCTTAAAAATTCTTCTTTGGAAGCAGTCGGTTTGTAAACGCTGCTGTTTTCCCTGAACCATTGCCAGAAAGCGTCAGCCCGTCCTTGCTCAATCTGCAATGTTTCATGGTCGGGGCCCTGGTAAAAATCGTTTTTGATCTGATTGATTATTTCAAGGGTGACAGCCATATCCTGTATCTGTTATGAAATCAAATGTGCTAAATGGGTTTGGTTAGCGGAAATATTATTGCACTTATGTAACTTAGTATTTTTCAGAATATTTGTAACTCTATAAACTTTTGTCGGAAATGCCATCACAACGCCTCTGGATATTGAAATCAAAAGGCACTAAAAGTGCATTCGGGGGGAACAGCGGGTATGCTGACGAACTGGAGTCGCATTATGTATACGACACCACCGTAAAAAACCATGACAAGATAAAACCTGGTGATTTTATAGTTATCGCTGATAAAAAATACATCAAAGGCATAGCAACCGTTGAAGATATAAGCGTTGTCAGTAATATACCCAAAAAGCGTTACAGATGTCCGGAATGCGGCACACAGGAGCACTATATGCGCAAGTCTGTATCGCCCAGATACAAGTGCAGAAAAAAACATGAGTTTGATATCCCAGACGAAGAGGATATTCTGGTGGACGAATTTAAAGCTGTTTACACAAGCACTTTCGTAAGGTCAGCGCCAAAGACCTCAGTTAAGCTGCTTGACAGTTATTATATCAACAGAAATATCTACTATTCCATTCAGCAGGCTAAAGTTGATATACTCGATGATCTTTATCCGGATTACATTAAAACAACCGCAAGCCGCCCGGAGATAGGAACGGCGGTAATAAAAACGCCGGTTTCTCCTTATCTGCCATCGGTAACTGACAGCCGGGAATATAAAATGCTGAAGTCCTATATCAGGCCGAAACAGAATAAATTCCGCAATGAACTTATCAAAACCTATGGTGCATATTGTATGCTGTCCGATTGTACGGTTCCGTTAGCGATGGAAGCCAGCCATATCTGCCCCTACCGTGGTATCAAAGACAATCATATCGCAAACGGCATATTACTCAGAAGAGACCTGCATACGCTTTTTGACGCTGACCTGCTGGGGATTGAACCGGAGACATTGCAGGTATTTATCAGCCCGTTATTAAAACACACAGTATATGAAGAATACAACGGCAGGTTTCTAACTGTTTCCCACGGGCTCCGGCCTTCCATGGAGGCGCTGGCGATCAGGTGGTCAGTTTTTGTTGAAAGCAGTCAGATTGCGGAAATAAGTTCCTGCTGATAGACTTCCATAAGTTTCATTGCGTGCTCCGAGAGCTGTTCCGGAATGGTTTTGTTATTCTTCAGCCTCCTGATTACATTTCTGATCACATTGATCTCAAAAAGGTCGAACCGCAGTCTTTCCCTTCCGGCGGTTTCGACGGCTTCCCATTCGGCGACCCGGTGTGCGCTGACAACGGAATCTGTCGACTTTAGTACTTCAGGGGTTGCCGTCATCAGGTCCGCTTTAACAGACGAAAGGTCTATGTCTATCTGTTCGGGCAAAATTGCCGATAAAGCGGTCCAGCAATCCTCACGTTTCGCCCATTCGCCGATGAGGGCAAAATTGTCGGGCTTTTTCTGAAGAAACTCATTGACCTTAATGAGTATGGATTTCAGCAGCGTCCACAATTCTTTCGAAACAGATTGGTTAAGCCAGATAGCCGAGAGGTCCAGTCGCTGCGCTGTATGGTAATTCAGCCATGCAAGTGCATACGGCACCACCAGATAACGCAGATCACCCAAAGAATATGGCTTTTTACCATAGATAGTCTCAGCTGCCTTAAACAGTATCGCCATGGACACATGATCCTTGTAATACTGTCGTGATGACTGCACCGAACCTTCTTCAGCAATAAACTGCAGGTAGTTTTTCTGACTGCCGCGGGAAACCCAGAAAGGCTTGAGATTCCAGCTGTTGTGATATTTGGCAAGCTCTTCTTTCCGGATCACCTGATGCGGAGGATTCTTATTCTTAAAGGTAAGTTGCCGGCTTTTGGTATGTTCCTTGTTCAGTTCCTCCTTATATTGTCCCTTTACACGTTCGTAAAACCATCGTGTCTGCCTGCCGGTGCTGCCGGGAGGATCTGCCCAGGTTGTCCTTGACAGCTCTTCCAATCTGATCTGAAACGGCTGATTGGAGGTAAGATCAATTTCGCTGACCTTATTCTGGCTGTTTGCATATTTGGATATCCGGGAAACCAGTCCTTCCATCTGCATATCATCGTGAACCTGGGTAATTTTCATCTGAACATGTATCTTCGAAAGATCGGCACGGTCCTTTTTCCTCGCGTAATAGATTGAGGAAGTGGTCTGTCCGCCGTTTACGATCTGAAGGCCCTTAATATATCTGATGAACGGCTTCCCTGTAGCAATGTTCGTTTCAAAGACCACATCCGTGGCGGTCGCAGAAATACCGTTGTTGTATGCCATAAACATACCGGGGCTTTCAAGAATCGTTTTCCTTATTTCCCGGTTAACTTTGCCGAGGTTCTGCAGGTATACGCGGACGTTCTGCTCCAGCAGACGGGTTCCATAAACATTATAGAGATCTGCCAGCAGTCCTGCCGGAATTACGGCCAGATAAGCTGAATACTGATCTTCCTGCTGGCTGACCGATAAACATTCAATATGCTGACCAAACTGAAGCGGCATATCAATTTCAATGGGCTCTCTTTTTCCCTGGGAAGACCAGACCTGGTAAATTCTCTGGAGATCCCAGGCTTCATAGATTATTGTCGGGCCTTCGCCCTGCAAGGGTGCAACGGGTAACGTAGTTCTGACCATACCGTCAGTAATCAATATGATCCTTATCCGCAGGATCTTATCGCTGAATTCATTGAAATTGGATATAAATTCCATTTCGGCAGCAGATTCTTCTGTAAAACCAAACTCTCCTTTCTGCAGATAGCGCAGGTATTTCAAAGCCAGATTGAAGGCAGTTGTTATACGGTTCTTTTCAAGGGTGTAAACGGCGCCCTCACCCTGGTAATCGGTAATAAAAAGGTCCAGCGTTTCGTAATCATCCCACAAGCCATAAGCATTTATCTGCCGCACCCTGTTTCCTGTCCTGTTCCGGCTGACACTAGTACAAACCTGGCAGTTCCCGGTTTCGTCTGCATCGGACAGAAATTCGAGTACCTGCTGGGTGAAGGCAGCCTCACGGAACACCCCGTCCTGGCTGTTTTCCAGAATTTCGCTTACCTCCTGGAAAAGAAGAGTGCTGAAATTAATGATCTCAAAATTTTCTCCTGGCATATGATTATTGCTGGTCATCTAAAACCTCCGGATCTTCCTGTGCATCTTCCGGCGCCCCGAACATGGCAGTCAGTTCGTCAATGTACTGCTGGTTAACCATATATGAAACACTTTCGTCTTTATCGATGACCGGAAGGCTGATGGCATATCCAATGGCGGGAAGATCATCTGTACCGCCGAATCCGTCGGGGTGCAGCACATAAACAATCAACAGCCCGTATGATGCGCCGCGGTATTTGCGTACATATTTACCTACAGAGCGTGTGGCGTTTGCCTCAGCCTCGTTTTTTGCTTCGAGTAACCTTCTGTCGTCAGCATCCATATCCAGATACTCGTGCGGCGGGCTGATGATATGGGATTTTCTGATCCAATACAATTCCGGGTCGGTAAACTCCCTGCCTTCAGCGTCTTCAAAGACCCGCTGTTTACGTTCTGTTCTGCCAATCAAAAAAGGACCGTCATCAGTGTCAAACTGATAAGGACTATCATCCTCGCTGCTGCTGATGAACACTACTGTCCAGTTAATAAGCTTTCCCTTTGTGGCCTGCAATGCGAAATATCCCCGCAGGAACTGCGGGTAAATATTTGCCTGGCTCGTTTTATAATCCACCAGAAACCGATCCACGAGATCAACATGTACATTTTCCCATATCAGACTCTGCCCCTGCCGTTTCTTCCCGGACGGTAATCCGAGGCTGTTGAGCAGTTTCCCGGCTGTAAAAAGATTCGCAGAGAGAATTGCCGGCGACTTGGAAAGAATATAAGTTTCGAGCAGTTCGCCGGAAAAGCTCATTTCGAGATCTGTGGCTCCCCTGGTTTTTATAGCCGAAGATATCATCAGCATTTTTCCGGGTGTCTTCTTTACCTTTAGGCCGTAGTTTTCCGGTGTTCGCTCGGCAAGCTCCATTACATCAAACTGTTCTTTAAGCTCTTCAGTAGCCCCGGCGATATACTGATACCATAGAATAAGCTCTCCCGTTGTAAAGAGCCTGCACAGATCGGCATAGCCTGGCCTGTAACCAAACCATCTTCCCATCTGCAACAGGGTGTCATAAAATTTAGTCGCCCGAAGGAAATAGCTGATTGACAGGCCTTCCAGGGTCAGGCCACGAGAAAGTTTATTGCCGCCAACTGCAATCACCCACAAACCGTTTTCATAATCTTCATAGTTCAGCGGTTGTGTGTTTTCGTAGGAGAGACCTTTCTGCGGGCCGTGGACTGCTCTCACCTCTATTTTTTCAGCTGCTGCTGACAGATACTGGCTTATTTCTTCCCAGGTATGTTCCATTACCCTCGGATCACTATAGCCCATCTGTTGCATCACGGCATCACTTTTGCCTGAAAACTCAGCTGACCAGATCTGCTGCAGTCTGTCAACAAACTCACCGTTGGTGTCATATCTTATCAGATTCCGGACTTCCTCCAGATAGTCATTGACCAGTCCGGCTATATGATTGATCCAGCGCACGTACCAAGAAACGTGTACCAGCATGGAGCTATCGTCTTTTTCCTGGCCGCGTGCCATTCTGCAGGCGCAGACAATAACAAAACAGCAAACCGCTGTTTTAAGATCATCAGGAATGCCTGATGGAAGCTCATCGTTCTTGCGATGATTCCTGGGAATATAAACATCATCACCTGCGATAATACTGACTGTGAGCAGCTTTTCGTCACCTTCATCCGCATCGTCGAGATCGGTGCCGAATACTTTTGTATAGCCGATATAATTTGATGGCGGCGGAATATTAATAATAAAATCTTTCGGGAAGAGTTCTTCGCCAAGTCTGATACGGTTACCATTTACAGTAATGGTTTTATCCCGCGTTTGGTTGATATCCGTAATGAATATATTGGCAAATGGCGTAGCCGTATAGCCTACAAAAGCACTCTGATCAAACAGCCCGAGAAGGGCCCGGATCTGGCCGTTAATGGTCGAAACAAAATCCTTGCTGATATTCAATGAAGCGTAATCAGCTTCATCATCTATAACAAGCAAAGGTATGTTTCTGATCAGCAGTGTGTCCCCGTCTTTTTCTGCATTTACACTGTTACAGAACCATGTGAGCAGGCTTCGTAAAACAGTCGGATTCTTCTTGATTACCAGCGCGTAGTAATCGTTGGTATTCAAAGGGTGATTTCTCAGGTTCCGTAATTTCAGATCACCATCATCGCCGCTGTGCGTAATGGGATGTACCGGGGGCATAGTAGTTTTCCGGTATTTACCGGAACCAATCAATCCGGGTTTATCGGTCATGGAGTGATGACCTGTGAAACCTTCGTCTATCCTTTGCTGCGTCTGTACTCTTAACGTTTCATACAAACCGGACAAAACAATAATGATCCGGTAACCTGCGTCTGCTGCCTTATTGATCAGTCCGATATAATTGCTGGTTTTACCCGATTGTACGTCGCCTACAATCATACCCCGTTTATCCCAGGAGCCAGCCTGCGATGGATTACCGAGGCGGTTCAGGATATCAGTAGTCAGCAGATCCAGTTTTTTTATGGTCGGCAAAGCAATTTCCTTATCGCAAAGAAATGCCTTGTAGCTGTCCCAGAAATCTCCTTCCTGGCTGACGCGCTGGCTGGCCCAATGATCGGTCAGACTGATACTGTCGAATATCTGATAATCGGGGACATTTACCTTATTTATTCGTTCAAACGTAACTTCAAGGGCGATCCTGTTCAGGAGATCTTCTATATTTTCATCGGGATAAAAGTTTTCTATCCCGCGGAAAGAAGAATAAAGCGCGCGGCGAAGGCTCGTATCATCAACAGGTTCCTCATCTGCCAGTTCAAGAAAACCCTGCGCATCATGTAATACTTTTTTTCTGATGCGTTTCTTACGTGCTATCGTGCCGAGCAATCCGTCAATCTCCGCGCGGATCTCAGCAGGCGGGCTGCCGTCCAGCGCTTCTGCCAGCAGCTTTTCTGCTTCCTCAAACGAATCAAGGCTCAGCGCAAGATACGCGGCGCTCTGATAGAGGACAGAACGGCTGGGTTCAGCTTCGTGCATATTTGCCAAAGCCCTTGCAGCAGCTTTTTCAAGGTTGAGCGCCTTCTGAATAAACTTCCAGTAATTGTAAAACTCATTCCTTCTTTTCGCAAAAAAAGCCATTTCGGCAAATTCCATGGACTCACCGTGACGGCTGTTCACCTTATTTTCAAGTTCGTTCATCTTATTCCGGTTAATGTTCTTGGATTGCTGAATTCTACTATAATGGCATAAGCGGACAGATAAGGATCAGCATCCGATACTTTGGTCTGGTCAAGTTTCTGTCTGAGCCGTTGTGCGGCCTGCTCTTCAGTACCACTGATGATGCCACTGACCTCCAGGCGGGCGCTGTTTTCAAAAGGCAGGCCTTCGTCTCTCTTACCCAGCCAATAATCAAACCCTGTCCCTTTCCATGACCGTTCAGCCTGCAGCGATAACTCTGTTGCAATGATTGCCAAAGCTATCCCGCAGGCACCATATTCAGTTGTTTCCTGCATGTCAGCAAAACTGCCCACCGCATCCTCGCCCACTTCATAGCAGGTTAGGTCATAGGTTTCCTGAAAATGTCCCTCCGAAGGCATGGAAATATTCACCGGATGTCCGTTGTGTTTAAGGCAGACCGAAGCTGCTTCACCAAGAAAAGCACCATTCCGCGGTGATAATCCTGTTGAGCCGTCTTCAAGTATGTTCAGATTGATCAGCTTCATATCAGTTTAATTGTTCAACAAGGTGAGGATAGTTACTGAATGGTTCTATGAAAAATAATTCTTCAACAGCCTTGGCGTGGGTCAGTCCGTCTTTCAGCAGCCTCTTATAAACCGATTTCATCATATCCAGCATTAAGTCGCTGTCAGCATTCAGTGCAGGAGCAGGCTGATCTGCATACTGGCTTTCATTAAAAACGATAGACGGCAGAGGAAGTGTCATTTCCAGCAAGGTGATCAGTTTTTCAAACTCTCTGCTTTCTTTGCCAAGCTGCTCCTTTACGATCCGGAAAGACGGGTGTTTCCTGTTGATCCTGAAATATTCCCGGCCTCCTTCTTCAACGGTGACCCAGGCAAATTCAAAATGGGAATGATCTTTTTTCCGCTGTTTCTGTTTACCGCGATGCCTGTAAACGTCAATCGCCAGTTTTCTGATCTCTGCGCCGTATCTTTTCAGAATATCCTGAAACATTTTCGGCGGAACTGCGCGTGATTTCCTTATATCGATCTGCCAGCTGAAGTCAAGCGATGAGTCGATCTCGACCATTATTCTGGCAAGACGTGTAAAATCATCCTTTTTAAAAAGTCCGAGCCAGTCGCCTGCCAGCAATATCCGGTCTTTTCTGTAAATGTAAAAGCCCTGTTGGGCAGTCCAGCCCATACTTCCGGCCGCTTCATTCCATTTATCCGTGTCAATTTTCGAAGCGTGCGGAAGAACAAATCCGGTAAGGCTGATTTTACCGTTGTCATAAGTCTCTGTTGGAAAGGACTGGGTAGCAGGCTCTCCGGTCAGAAACGGATTCCACGGATTCAGTTTATTTCCGTTCAGGAATACCATTAATTTTCTCTGCTCGATAAACCGGTGAAACACCATCGAAAGATGTTTTTCCACTTCCCGCACCGCCTCCCAGAATTTCTTTCCGGAAATAAGCTGTTTGTTCTGATCATATATCACCCGATCCATTATTTCCCACGATATGATTGTCCCGGATGCAAAATCATCCAGCAGTTCCGGCAGGTGAGGATCGGAAAGATACCTGATGATCTGCCACTGGTCGTTCTGCTCAACATAATCAAGATCCCATGCTCTGTAAGTGATCTCTCCTGAATCTCTGCTTTTTGAGATCACGGTGAGCCTGCGGCACTGTGAGAATGAAGCCGTTTTCAGCCCCAGCCCGAAACGGCCAAGATCATTTGCATTCCTGTCTGCGAGCGGATTGGTAGTACCGGGCCGTAAAGCCTCGATCAGTTCTTTTTCGTTCATCCCCTTGCCATCGTCAATAATTGTCACAGAAGAATTGCTTTCCGCCCAGTTAAAATTCACCTGAACAGTCTTTGCATCAGCGGAAATACTGTTATCAATGATATCAGCAATCGCGCTGGGCAGACTATATCCGATGGCGCGGAATGTTTCAATCAGGGCAGCAGGCCGTGGCGCCACTATCTCAGCGCCTACATCGGCTGGTAACAATTTATCTGACATGGTATTCCGGTACTGATAAGGTTTATAATTTTAACGGCGAGCTGTTCGGCCATCAGCGGAGGTACAGCATTGCCGATCTGACGAAATGCCGCATTCATGGCTCCTGAAAACTCAAAGCCATCAGGAAATGACTGCAGCCGGGCCGCTTCACGCACGGTAATTGTTCTGGCCTGGTCGCTGTCGTAATGAATATGCGAATAACAGTCCTTTCCAAGGTGGGCCATCAGCGTTCTGGACGGCTGATCAGTTTCCATCTTGCGCCATTTGTTGGGAAACTTTCCGACATCGTAAGGCGGTATAATACTTTTTTTAAGCTGTTTATAGATTTCAGGGTCGCTTTCAGCCGTTATATTCATCTCATTCAGCCTGGTTGCCAGTAGTTGTTCCGCCCTTTGAATAGCCTGTGGGTATTGATCTCCCGGCTGCATAATCCTGAATATCGGGTAGTCTCTTGGCAGGATTCTGGTCACACTGCCTGTAACGCCTGTCCCGGCCCCATAACCGGGCCAGTTGCGCATAAGCCGCTGGTAATCATTTGCCGGCTCAGCCAGTGAATAGGCGCTGTCAGTATTCAGCTTTTTGATCCCCCGTTTCATTTTTCCGGTTAGATGCTCCGTAATAACCGGCAGGTCAGAAAGCGCTTCCCGTGCACTGACCGGGGCTGGCAGGCCAGCATTAAGCTGCAGGTTTTCAAAATGTCCCGGATTGTTCAGGTCAATATGTTTTAGTGCTACATTCCGGGAACCGTTGTACCCTCTTGGCAGTTCGATGTACCGGGTGGGTTCGGGAAAAGTAATTTCACCTGCAAAGGTATTGTGTACAGCGATCAGAAACATCCTTTCACGCATCTGCGGCAGGCCGAAAAAGGCGGTATTGAGCAGTGTATATTTACAGTGATAACCATATTGTTCCAGGTCATGGCAGACAAATTCCGCGATGTTGGCGCCGCCGTAATTCAGCATATCCGGTACGTTCTCCATCAGGATGGCCATCGGCCTCAACTCCCGGACATATTCCAGGTATCTTTTGTATAACTGACTTCGGGAGTCATTAAGAAAAGCCTCGGCATCGCCGTTGATCTCCCGGAGTTTGGCCCTGCCGATGCGGGTGAAGGCCTGGCACGGCGGTCCGCCGATAATAATATCGATCTGCTGATCAATAGGCCCTTCTATTTCCAGGTCTCTGAACAGGTCCACGGGTGATGTGTCTTCAATATTCCGGGATTTGGCATATTGCTCAAATAATCTGTGGCCTTTATGAAAGTTCAGGGCGTGCGATCTTGCCGCTTCCTGATCAAGTTCCACATTTCCTATAATTTCGTAGCCTGCCTTCTTAAAACCCAGTGATAAACCACCGCAGCCCGAAAACAAATCGAGTACCCTTAAAGCATTTCCATTCCTGAACCGATCAATTTTAAGCTGCATGTATATTTCTTTTCATTAAAAAACCTTTATTCTGCTCGTTTGAAGCATAAAAAGTCCTTTCCGTTTTTTGGGGAAATTAACGAAAAAAAATCATAGCCGGGATGAGAATAAGGTTTCAGGCTGAACGCAAGGTAGCAATTAAATTCTGTAATGTTTCTTCCACCAGATTTTTTTTTAACTGACACTCCCAGATGGTTATCACCTGGAAATTTTTTTCCACTAACAAACTGTTGCTTGTCCGGTCATTTTCCTGATTCCGGCTGATTTTGTTCAGCCACCATTCGGTCCGGGATTTGGGTACGGTAAAGTATTTACAGTCCTGGTGACCATGCCAAAAGCAGCCGTTGATAAAAATGACCGTCTTATATCTGGGCAGTATAATATCCGGTTTGCCGGGGAGTTTTTTATCGTGAAGCCGGTAGCGGAACCCTTTTGAAAAGAGAAATTTTCTTACCAGAATTTCAGGTTTGGTGTTTTTGCCGCGGATGCGCGACATATTATAACTCCTGGTTTCTTTTGAGTGGACATCAGCCATTGTATGAATATCAAAGGCAACACCTGATTATTTTTCGCTATAACCCTGAGAAGGCAGCGGTATGTATTTGTCAAGCCCGGTTTCCTTGAGAAATATTTCCTGCATCATGTCGTAAATATCAATCCCTGAATTTTCACATATTTCAAAGGCTTTTGACATCAGGTCGTTTCTTATGGCCGCTTCCTGCGCTGTAAAAGTGTCCTCTCCCGTTTCAATATTGACATATTGTGTAAAGTCATCATCGGGGTGGCAGTTAACGCCTTCTTTAATCAGGTCGTGAAAGAACACATCCACATCCTGTATATCTTTAATTTCCGCAATCATCTTATTATTGTTAATTGATTAACCCTGTTTTCCGCTGCCTGTCGTAGTATTATTTCTGTGGCTTCTTCCCGTGTCATTACTGCTCCGAACTCACGCAGTGAATCTTCATCGGTATAAACACCATTGCGGTCATTCCACACCAGCCATTCTATCAAATCTTCGCGGCTCAATCCGCTGACCAGTTGCTCCAAGTCCTTTGCAGTAATTTCTACCACCCTGCTATACGGATAATCATTTTCCTTCCAGAAACCAGGCCGTTTATGTATCAGTTCCATCTTAATCACTCTTTATTGTTCCAGGATTGTACATAAGACTCCAGATCATCTCCTACTACTACCAGTTCATTTTTAGGAACAGCAATCCGTTCGGCATTTTCCGGATGCCTGATTTTGCGTTGCAGCTCTGTCAGGCTGACCACCAGAATATCATCTTCCGGACCAAAGTCCGCAGGGTCCTCCGTAATGATAAATACCTCTTCCGGCTCCATGTCAGGAATGGCGGAAATTACCTTGCAGATCTGTCCCGGTCTTATCGGCATTAATAAGTTATCCATTTTCAAATTTATTAAAATTAGTGCTTAAATCATCCTTTATCTGATATAATTACGTTTTTTGGGTTGCTCGTCATTCAGTACTTCGCTGCCATATTTACTGCGAATCTGGTCGAGTGATTTGCCGCTGCTCTGGTTCACCTTATACTCGGCAGTACGGAAATACCAGGCAACTTTTTTGGGAGCGAACAGAAACCCGGCTGTTTTCAGCGTAGTTCTTACCGGGTAAGTGTTCCCGGTTACCCAAAGCCAATAGCCTACCAGTTCGATGGTGATACCGTCCACATGAACAATTTGCTCCACTGCTTTGCGGTAAGCCTCGGATGACAGAATTTCGTTTTCGGCTTCCTCGTCAGACAGGTTTGCGCCTTTGATGGCTTTGGCTGTTGCGAAGGCATACTCCTTGTTAATTTCCTGCATGGAAGCGGTATCACCCCCTAAGTCGGGATGATACTGTTTTGCCAGTTTCTTGTAAAGGGCTTTAACTTCTTCCAGCGTTTCACATTCTTTGAACCATTTCATCGTTTTATTTTTTGGTGTCCTGATGCAGGTTTAAAATCTCTTTCTTTATTATTTTGACATTGGGCAGATCGGGAATAGTCAACACGACCGCTTTTTCAACCTCTTTGATCGCCTCCTGTATATGCTTATGCTTAGTGGCTATGGTTAGCCTGAAAAGCAGGAATATTTTATCATTCATTGCAGTAGTTATTAAGGAATTCGTTAAACTCAAACTGGAACAAGGCGGGATTTTCTTCGGCTAAAGTTTTGGCGTAGCCTTCCCAAAAAAGCTGGTCGGTTAATTCAATAAACAGGTCTAACATGACTTTAAAATTTTGGTGAAACCTTAAAATGCCCCCGGCTTTGCCGGGGGCATCAATGAATTAGTTAGGCGGTGGGAAATACGATTTCGGCTTCGATCTCAGCCAGTTTATCCTGACAGGCATCAAAGATGAACTGCGACACCATCCGGATCAGGTTTGGTGTATTGGTTACAAACTGGCGTTTCTTGTCGTCCTCGATAATGAGTTTACAACCCTGATAAGGATTGCTTTCGAGTTCGTCGTTTTCCTCTATCAGTTTCACCTCGAAGGCTTCCAACAATTTCATGCGTGCTATCAGTGCCAAACGCTGTATGCCCTTGCGGTGCAGGGTGTCGACCGCTTTTAAAGTCTGCTCCAAATTAGGGACGGGTTTGATGTACCTAACTTCGGCTTTGGGTTCTTCCGCATTTACCGCCTCTTTTGCGGGTTGTGCTGCAACGTGAGCGGGTTGGTTAACCTCGGCAGCGGGCTGAACGGTCGCAGCCTCGGCAGTTTTGCCCGCCTCATTTTGCGCAGCCGGGGCAGGTGTTTGATTTTTAGCGGGTTCATTGTTTTTCTCCTTTCCGGGGATGTTTGGACGATTTTGGGTCTTGACGGCTTCATTGTTCTTTGCGGTTGTACCTTGTACCCCTTTTGCATTTTTTTCTGCTGTTTTCATTTTCTGAAAGTTTTAGCGTTAAAGAATTTTGTTAATTGTTTTTCTCTTTCGCCCCTTTCCCTGAAAGCTTTTTTCCAAAAGAAAAAAGGAGAAAAAAGAAAACCCGGAAGTGGGTACTGAACCCGCCAAAAGGAAACGGAATAAGTCCCGAAGGGTGCCTGCGGCGAGGAACGAGCCAAAGGCATTATGCCGTAGTCTTTTGGCACAATTACAGCAGTCGGTAACACCAGTACCCAACTTCGTTGCCTTTTTTCTCCTTTCTTTTGGAAAAAGCAGTTAAAAGCTTAACGCTTATAAAAGTCCTGGCAAGTGCTGAGCAAGGAATGGCTCCGCCTGACGGTGAAGCTCTTGCCCGAGGTAAGTGTTTGTTTTCGAACCAGGTGAGCATACAAACGCGACTGTTAGGGACAGCAGCGGCATCCTGCGCAGCAGATATAGCGGATGGCCCGGGCCGAAGGCAACAGCATTTCTATGATTTTCGATTGTCGCTCAAAAACAGGATATTAGCGCGATAAACCTTATAATTTTATGAGCAATTCAAACCTGCCTGCCCTTTTACCGGAAGCCAACTATTACGGTATACAATTGGAGGATACCGAATTTCGCTCCTGGGAAAATTCCGGGGAGTCCACAAGCCAGTTGGTTTATCATTGGGAAAAAATAAAAGCCAATATCTACGATCAAAAACAGAACATACAGATCGCCGTAGCCAAATATTTTCACAACGATGACATTCCTGTTTCCGCCATCAAAAATATGGCGAATTCGATCCGGCAAACCAAAGACCTGCATGAGAATGACCGCATTTTCGGCGTTAACCGGCAGAATATTGATAAGGTAGGTTATATCAGCCGTAAAAAAGTGATCGAAAACCAGGAAGTAGCCTTAACTATCGAATGGATACCCGAAGGGCCGCTTGGCGAAGTTAAGCGTCCGTTATTTCATGAAGATGCGGAACTGCAACCGCTCAACCCCTATGAAGTAAAACTGATCGAAGAGCAGTTCCCCGAACAATTGCAATTAATCTACCGGCAGATGCCTGAAATCTCTTACCAGGGTGAAGATCAATATAAACGTATCGCTTCCGATGAATACGAATTTGCACGAAACCTGGAAAAAGAATCCATTTTACTTCGTGAAGCGAAGGTAGATCAGGGCGGCTCCATGACTGTTTTTTACGGAACCAACCGTAATCGCCTGGAGTATAAGGATGGCATTCAAAGTTATGGGGAGGTAGAAACAAGGGAACTCAAATTTGGAACCTGTGAGGTCCATATACCCAGGAAACACCGGCAGGGAAATATAGAAAGGCCCGGAGCCCTGGAACGTTTTTTCGGATGGCCTGAAAGTGAGAAAAGACATTTTGTGATTAAATCCACCGGAGAAATGAGCGAAGAATTCTTCCTTGCTGATTTTATCAAGACGTTGAATGAAAAACCCAAAAAGCAAGGTTTGCTTTTCATCCACGGCTATCATACTACTTTTG
Source organism: Mucilaginibacter sp. (assembly GCA_035568395.1). Classification (GTDB taxonomy): domain Bacteria; phylum Bacteroidota; class Bacteroidia; order Sphingobacteriales; family Sphingobacteriaceae; genus Mucilaginibacter. The sequence goes on from DATMOF010000004.1 coordinate 123,921, forward strand.
ATGAGGCTGCCTATCGTGCTGGCCAATTGGCCTGGGACCTTCCATTCAAAGGCTACACCGGTTTTTTCAGCTGGCCTTCCGCCGGTAAACTGTCGGCTTATGGCGCTGACGATGCCGCAGCGCGCAGCAGCGCACCGATATTGAAGGATTTCATCGCCAAAATTGCGGCGACCACTGAACTGGAACAGTTGCATATCGTGGCCCACAGTATGGGCGGACTCATCCTGACGATTTCACTGAATATACTGGCCGCCGATACAGACAAAGCTATAGAACTGGAAAAGATTTACCAGTTGGTTCTCGGCGCACCGGATATCGACAAAGGCGAGTTCTTTAACGTGATCCTGCCTGCGCTGAATAAGATCGGCAAACAACGCACACTTTATGCTTCAGATCATGATGAAGCATTGAATACCTCGGCCTCTCTTCGGAGTTTGCGTGACCGGCTGGGGCAAATCGGCACAGGTATATTTGTCGCCGATGGATTGGACAGCGTTAACGCTTCTAACCTGGGAACAAAAGACAGCCATAGCTATGTTTTCGAGGATAAAGAACTGTTGAGTGATCTCTACCATATCGTCAACAACGGCTTGTCGCCTGAAGAACGCCGATTACGTGAAATGGCTTACACGCCGGTTAATTACTGGCTATTCCCTGAATAATGAATTATTAGTCACAACCCGATTGCAATCAGTTAAACTTAATCAGGCCCTGGCAGTCACGCGACCAATAGCACGCTGGAGGACTTTTTCACCTTCTGCTTCTACGGCGCGGGAATAATTGTCCGACCATATTCTGAGGTCTTTATAAAACTGCGCACCTGTCTTTTGTATTTTCTCGTCTATCTTCGGTGTGAATTGCGGGGTAAAACTGAGCCGGTGGTTGGGGTCGTGTTTTCGGATTTCCATATAACGCGGCGCATATTTCCGGATCGCAGAAAAGAAAAATTTACGATCCATTTCGGCTGCGAATTCGATCATATGTTTGAACTTGAGCTGGCTTTTGGTTGGCTTGGATACCACTATCGGTACGACCGCAGGGGCTTTAGGCTCCGTTTGGGGAGACAATTTAGCTTCGATCCGGATGAGCAGTTCGATGATCTGGTCGAGTTTGGCTTCTATATTCATGGTATTTCGATACTGGATTGGCGTTGTTGAATGGGATCGAAGATTCGGCGCCTGTTCCTGGCCCAATTGAGCCATTCCTCAAAAGCCGGAGTACGTGGGATGGAACGGCTCAGTTCGTTCAGATAATCGTCGAGTACCCGCAATTGCTGCCAGCGCTGGGCTTCGAGTATAAGCGTTTCAAAGGCCTTGTTTTCCTGCTCATTGCTTCGAATCTCCGCTGCTTTTACCTGCTGTTCTGCAACATCTTTTTTTCTCCGGACTTCGTTTTCTACCCAGATATGTTCAAGATCACGTGCTGCAATTTCCATATGATCCAGTATCTCGGCCACATTATTTTCGAGGGGTACTTTTCCGTCTTTCCATTCCCGCTCCAGCCAGCCATCGACTTTGAACGCCAACAGGCCGGTCGATTCATAGCGCTGGGGGTCACTGGCTTTCTTTTTCGGCAGCATTCTGACGGTTTCACGCAGGCTGATCCGCAACTCGACATTGCGTAAATGAACTTTTGTTTCCTTATCTGCAAAGCCGATTTCATAGCCCCGCCGCCGCCAGCATTTGACCAGCGTATCCATGATGCGCAAAGCCCGATCCATGTTGTTTTTGGAAACGCGGATCGGCAATTGTCCGCGGCGCGTTTCATACATACCCTCCAGTCCATATAAAGGATCGCCTTCCTGAAGGGCTTTGGCAGCAACAGCGACTAACGGATCAGCATCTTTAAGTTTTGCAGGCACCAGGAAGGAATTTGCTGTTTCACCGGGAAAACGCAAAGCTCGTGCCGCTGCCTGTAACGCCTCTGAAAGTATAATCGTTTGTGAAGCAGTAACTTCCGGTAGAGAAGTACGCATCCTGGGGAAGTTCGAAGGCCGCGTTGACCAGTAGCCGTGCCAGGGCAAGGGGATTTGCTGTTCCAGGCTAAGTTGACGTAACACGGATATACTGAAGTCCAATTCATCAGACAAGCGGGCAAGCGGCTTTGACCAAAACAGGTCATAAAGTTCCTCCCGGCTTAAACTTAATTTTTCCATTATCCTATCTCTTAAAACAAAGATAACCGGTGAATTCGCGATGTCTTTCACGACCGATGAAGAAAAATTGAAAAGTGCTAAATACCCGACAACCTTGTTAGGGGAATAGTTGTCTTGGTTAGGGGAATAGCTGTCCTGATCAAATGCTCTTATTTTTTTTCTTTCGACGTTTCTTTTGCTCTTTTAGGAAAATGTCAAATTCTGTGTCAATTTTCGGACTTAACAGCCGATAACCCTCCCAAAATGCAGTTGTCTGATCCGGCAATATTTCGGTTAATATTTTTGGCTTTTCCCCTTCAACACCTGTTTCCTCTACAACTAAAAAGCCCTTCCGGTCGGTATCTTTCAATGCAACCCGGCGGATATCGACTTTATATTCCTTGAGTTCTTCGCCAAACAGTACGTGAAAAGTCGAATTCGGTGTACGCGGCGGCATCCGGTCCCTTTTTTTCACCAGGTATTTTTCTGACCGGATCGTATCTTCATTCCATAACCTGCCCCAGTTATCCCCGCTTGTCGGATGCTGCATCCTGTTTATCGATAACATAATTTCCTCATTACTGCCTGATATATCATCAGTATATTCATATTCAGGGAAGTTTTCGGCAAAAGTTTTTTCAATATCATACAATTCATCGTTGCTATCGAATGTAATCTGCATACTGTTCCCGATCTGGACAATAAAAACCGGATGAGTGTTGTGATGATCAGCAATTGCGCGTAACAAAGCGTGAATATTTCCTTGGTTATAAAGAAAAAGATTGAAAGTCAGATGAAGCATGGCTAAAGATATAGTTTTAGTTACACAGGGAAAATCGTCAATTAAAATCTCCCCTCTTTATCTCTAATGCACAATCCGTTATTTCCTTTGCACTATTTAATTTGGTAATTTCGTTTAATAATTAACTCATGGCATCATTCAATACGCTATCGGATATGGAGTTGGCCGACTTATTTAAGTCGGGCAATCATGCGGCGTATGAGGAAATTTATAATCGTTACTACGGCGCATTATATATCCATGCCTTTAAACGTTTGCAAGACCGTGAGGAATGCCGGGATATTATCCAGGAGTTATTCACCCATCTTTGGCTAAAGCGTGAAGAAATCGAATTGAGCGGTCAGCTTTCAGGATATTTATACACTTCGGTCCGTAACCGGATATTCGATTTGCTGGCCCGTAAAAAACTAAAAACATCCTATATAACTTCGATCCAGGAATTTGCATTAAGCAATCAGATTGCTACGGATTACCGGGTAAGGCAAAATTTGTTGACGACCATCATCGATCAGGAAATCCAGTCGTTGCCACCCCGCACGCGGGAAATTTTCGAGTTGAGCCGAAAGGGACATTTCACTCACAAGGAAATCGCCGAACAGCTAAATCTCTCCGAACAAACGGTTAAATCTACCGTCAACAATGCATTAAAGGTGCTTCGTGTTAAATTGGGTACTATGTTCACCCTCCTTTAAAATATTTTTTCATTTTCATTACCCCCTGGGTTAAACTTCTTCGTCTTTAGCGTTAATATGCAACAAAAGGACATTGAAGAATTAGTAAAAAAATACCATGCTGGTCAGTGCACTGCTGAGGAAACTGCATTTCTGGAAAGCTGGTATGCGCAATGGAATCAAAAAATCCCGCTACCCCTTAGCCCAGAAGAACTGGCAGAGGACCTGCAAATCATTAGTGCCAATGTGCAGCCATTACACCAACCTGCAAGGCGGATAGCGTTGTGGCCACGTATCGCTGCAGCTGCCTCAATTATTCTTTGCTTATCGGTTGGCGGATATTTTATACTTCATAAAAAACCTACCCAACAAACCGCTCAAAATCAAACACACGATATTGCGCCCGGCAGCAACAAAGCCATTTTGAAAATGGCCAACGGGAAACAATATAGCGTTACCGATGCGAAAAATGGCTTACTGGCGCAACAAGGAAATACAACAATCACTAAGACCGCAGACGGCAAACTGGTTTACAACACAATTGGCGCGGCTAATAGCGCTATCCTTTACGATACGCTTATCGTGCCCCGTGGCGGTCAGCACCAAGTAAAATTTGCCGATGGCACTATTGCTTACCTGAATGCGGATACTAAGCTTCGTATCCCTGAGAACTTCGAGGGCAGCAATCGCACCGTTGAATTAATTACCGGCGAGGCTGATTTTCATGTTGTACATAATACTCAGAAGCCATTTACAGTAATCGCAAAAGGACAAATCACTAAAGATATCGGCACTGAATTTAATATTAATGCATACCCTGATGAATCCTCAATAAAAACGACATTGTTGGAGGGTAGTATCAGCGTTACAAAAAATAACAAATCTTCTATTTTAAGGCCGGGTCAACAGGCCGTTGTTGTGCAGTCAACTAGTGGCATCAGAATTCAAGAAGTAGATACGGACGAAGCTTTTGCCTGGAAAAACGGCAAATTCCTATTCAGTAGCACCCCATTGGAAAATATCATGAGGCAGGTTTCCCGTTGGTATGATGTGGATGTGGTTTACCAAAGTAATACACTGAAATCAAAGCCATTTTCTGCAATCTCTACACGCTTTGCAACTGCCTCTCAGGTGTTGCATAACCTGGAGCTTACGGGCGATGTGAAATTTAAAATTGACGGAAAAAGGATTATGGTATTAAATAAATAAACACAGACTAATTAAACATTCACCCTTAATCAATTTAGACATGAAAAAAGCAGGAAAATCCCCGTAGACATTTAGGCAACCAAAGGTGACAGCATAAAAAATCAGGAACACTTGCGATGCCCCTGATCGATATCTGTACAAGCCAAAATTTATTGTGCGAACAACTATTAATCACTTAAACAGACAACCAAATGTATAAAATTTATACTAACAATGGATGTATACTGCCCAGGTACATCAAAAAATTCCTGCTGGTCATGAAAATTACAACATTCTTAATATTCGTTGCATTTATGCAGGTAAGTGCGAAAGGACTGGCCCAAAGACTCACCTTGATCCAAAAAGATGTCACCTTAAAACAAGTTTTCAAAGAGATCAATAAACAAACCGGATATAATATCTTTTGGTCAGACAGCCAGTTAAGTGGAGATCAAAAGGTAAATGCCAATTTTAAAGATGCTTCACTTTTGGAAGTACTGAATAAATGCTTGGAGAATACACATTTAACCTATACTGTGGAGAACAAAACGGTGGTGATAAAAGAAAAACCTCCTACTATTCTCGACAAAATTAAATCAGTCTTTACTGCACCATCCGCCAATATAACTGGTATCGTAACCGATAGTCTAAGCAACCCGCTAATCGGTGCTACTGTTGCTTTAGAAAACACAAAATTCATAAGTGTAACAGATGCAGACGGGAAATTTGCATTTACCAACGTACCAAATGGCAAATACAAACTAGTTATTACATATGTTGGCTATAAAAAATACGCACGTGATGTTGAGGTTAATGGCGGTAACTTAACTTTTCCACGATTGATATTATATAATGAGAGTGGCAAATTAACAGAGGTTGTTGTTAGTACCGGATACCAAACCATCCCTCAAGAAAGAGCTACAGGCTCGTTTGCTCAGCCTGATAAAGACATGTACAACTTAAGAGTATCAACTGATGTAATTAGTAAATTAGATGGGATAACGAGCGGTCTGGCTTTTAACAAAGATGCCTTCGGCAACACTGTGTTAAGGATACGTGGACTAAGCACAATATTTGCAAATGCCGATCCATTAATTGTTATTGATAATTTCCCCTATGAAGGAGATATAAACAATATAAATCCTAATGACGTTGAAAGCGTAACGGTTCTAAAAGATGCTGCAGCTGCATCAATTTGGGGAGTACGTGCTGGGAATGGCGTGATTGTAATCACAACCAAAAGAGGGCGATTGAATCAACCTCTCAAAGTCGGATTTAATTCAAATGTTACTGTATCTGACAAACCCAACTTAAAGTATGACCGAAATTTTCTGGATGCTAATGATTTTATCAATGTTGAACAATATCTATTCAATCAGGGATTTTACAGTTCTAAGTTAACCGACCCAACCTTTCCAGCCATTTCACCCGTAGTAAATATTTTAAATGAACAGCAAAATGGCCAAATCTCAGCGTCGGATGCAAATAGTCAAATAAACGCATTACGAGGTTTAGATGAACGGAATGATTTGAGTAAGTATTTTTATCGGAGGGCGGTTAATCAGCAATATGGCCTTAACTTAAGTGGGGGTACGGACAAAGAGACCTATTATTTCTCTACCGGATATGACAATGATCTGCAAAGTCAGGTAGGCAGCAAGTTCGATAGAATTACAATAAATTCACTCAATACATTTACTCCTATTAAGAACCTTACATTAACTGCAGGGTTAAATTATACGCAAAGTATTACTAAGTCAGATAATTCACTTTCTGAACTAAATAATGGCATTTCATATCCATATATGCAGCTGGCAAGTGCAAACGGAACACCATTACCAGTTTATAACAATTACAATCAATCTTTTGTTCAGTCTGCACAAGCGAATGGTTTTTTAAACTGGCAGCTAAACCCGTTACAAGAGTTACAGCAGCACCTAAATACTAGCTCTACTAACGAGTACGAAATAAGGGCGATTGCAGGATTAAAGTACACATTTTTCAGAGGATTAAATATAGACGTAAAATATCAGTATGAAAGAGGTATTAATGAAGGGAAAAATTTAATCGATCAAAATAGCTATTATGCTAGAAACTTGGCAAATGAATATTCAAATGTAACTCCTACCGGCCAATTTAGTAGTGGCGTTATTCCTCTCGGGGGGATTTTAAATACAGCGAATTCAGACATTACAGCAAATAATTTTCGTGGTCAAATCAACTACGACAATTCGTGGGGTAAGAGCATGATAACTGCAATTGGTGGTATTGAAGTAAGACAAGTTAGCACAACAACCGGCAGCAATACTACATATGGCTATAATCTGACCAATGATACGTTTCAGCAAGTAGATTATACAACATATTATCCGTTATATCCGAGTCAGAACAATAGCTCAATTCCAACTAATCTCTATTTTGCCGGAACCTTGAACCGTTTCCGCTCTTATTTCAGTAATGCAGCCTATACATTTGATGGTCGGTATACTTTTTCTGCGAGTGGGCGAATTGACCAATCAAACTTCTTCGGCGTAAATGCCAATTCAAAATCAGTGCCACTATGGTCTACAGGTCTAAAATGGGATATTGATAAAGAAAACTTTTATCACATCGATTGGCTGCCGTCGTTGAAATTACGAGCGACATACGGGTTTAGTGGCAATTTAGATAAAAATTTGACGGCATTTACTACGGCACTTTATTATTCGCATGCGCTTTTTACCGATGCAAATTATGCGATACTACAGAATCCTCCGAATCCAAATTTGCAATGGGAAAAGACTAGTACAGCAAATTTAGGAATTGACTTTGGTGCAAAGGGTGGGATACTTTCTGGCAGTATCGAATATTATTACAAAAATGGAACAAATCTAATTGGTGACCAAACTTTGGCCCCGAGCGTTGGATTCGTAAACCCAGTTACCCTTAATTCCATTTATCGGGGCAATTTCGCTGCTATGAAAGGAAACGGTGTGGACATTCAGTTAAATTCTAAGAATATTGATAAAACATTTAAATGGACCTCCAGCTTCCTTTTTAGTCATACTACCGATAGAGTGACTAAATATTCTGTCTCAAATCCGGTAAATAATCTCGTGCTATATGGTAACGGCTCCGGAGGTATTATTTATGCTCAAACAGGGAAGCCGGTCTATGGCATTTACAGTTATCGATGGGCTGGACTGGATCCAACAAACGGCAATCCAAGAGGATATGCAAATGGTCAAATAAGTGAAGACTACCCGACTTTAACTAACCCTACTCAATTATCTGATGTCACATACAATGGCCCGGCAAACCCAACTTATTTTGGAGGATTAAGAAACACCTTTGCCTGGAAACAAATTTCATTATCGGTGAATATCAGTTATAAAATGGGTTATTATTTCAGAAAAAGCTCAATTGATTATGGGGACCTGTTTAATTCAGGAGGAGGCAATATAGATTTCACCAAACGTTGGCAAAAACCCGGAGACGAAAAATTCACGAATGTACCATCTATGATTTATCCCGACGATCCAACGAGAGGTCTATTCTATGACTTTTCATCGGTAACTGTGGATAATGGTGATCATATTCGTTTGCAGGATGTGACGTTGAGTTATGATCTTGACAAATCACATTGGAAAAGATCGCCATTTAGTCATCTTCAATTCTACACATACGCGAATAATTTAGGCATTATTTGGCGTGCGAATAAAGATGGTCTTGATCCCGACTATCCAAGGGGTGGAATTCCAAACCCACGCAGTTTATCATTTGGAATTAGAGGTAATTTTTAACAACAAAAAAACGATTTAAAATGAAAACTAAGTATATAATGTTCGTTTTATTGGCAAGTCTGGCAATCGGTTTGCCGTCTTGTAAAAAGGATTGGCTGGATGCAAAGCCAATTCAAAACCTGGTAATACCGTCTACTTTGCAAGATTACCAGGCTTTATTAGATAATTACAATGTTTTCAATTACGGGGTTCAGCCGCCATGGGGCGAAACCGGGGCCGATAATTATTATTTGACTTATGCAAACTGGCAATCTTTATTCAGTATTCCAGACAAAAATACTTATGTGTGGGCAAAGGACATATATCAAGGTTCAAAGGGAACAGACTGGCAAAATAGTTATCAAGCTGTTCTTTATGCTAATGTAGTATTAGACGGCATTAAGACAATTAATAAGTCATCAAACCCGGCTACCTATTCAAATATTCAGGGCAGCGCATTGTTTTATCGTTCATATAATTTTTATTGCCTAGCTGATCTCTTTGCTAAGCCTTATAATCCAACGACGGCAAGCACTGACTTAGGCATCCCGCTGAGAGTAAGTTCAGACCCTACTATTAAATCGATTCGTTCAACTGTTCAACAAACGTATGACCAGATCACGAATGACTTGGTTAAGGCCAGTACTATGTTGCCTATAAGGCCAATGTTTCTGCTACAGCCTTCAAAACCCGCTGCGTTTGCCATGCTGGCAAGGGTTTATTTAACTATGGGGAACTACAATAAAGCGCTATTATATGCCGACTCCTGCCTTGCCATAAATAATAATTTGCTTGATTTCAATACGCTAAATGCAAGCTCCAGTAATCCGATTCCCGAATTCAATACGGAAACTATATTTTGGATAGCATTAAGAAGGACAGCGAACATGGTACCCAGCAGGTTAGTTATTGATTCTAATTTATATAAATCTTACGATCAGAATGATTTGCGTAAAAGTATTTTCTTTGGGCAAGTCGGAAATTCTCTAACCTTTAAAGGTAGTTACGATGGTTCGCAATTAATGTTTAGTGGACTCGCAACGGACGAAATATATTTAATTAGGGCGGAATGTAATGCCCGGTTGGGTAATACTGCAAGTTCATTAGATGACTTAAATACATTAATGAAAAATCGGTGGACTGCTGGTGATTTTACTCCATTTACCGCTACGACCTCTGCGCAAGCCTTGCAACTCGTACTTACAGAAAGACGAAAGGAATTGATTTTTAGAGGGTTGCGATGGGCTGATCTAAGAAGATTAAATATGGATCCAAACTACGCCATTAGCCTTGAAAGAAATTTAAATGGGCAAATTTACAGCTTGCCACCGAATGATCCAAAGTATGTATATCCTATTCCTGATCAGGAAATTCAAATCAGTGGAATTCAGCAAAACTCCAGATAACAAAATATTAAAAATTAATAAACTAAAAGAAATGAAATTTTCAATTCATGCTGTTACGACTATTATGCTATTTTTTGTATTTAGCTCCAGTTTCGCCCAAAATAAAATAACGAATCTTAACATTGGCGATCAATGTCCGGATGTTGTATTGTCTCGTATCGTCAATTATCATGTAGACAAAGCAAAGATATCCGACTTTAAAGGCAAATACCTGATTTTGGACTTTTGGGCAACATGGTGTGCGCCATGTGTAACTATGATGGACACGATAGATATGCTGCAAAAGAAATTTGCTAATCGTGTTCAGTTTATGCCCGTTACATACCAGGATGAGAAAACCGTTAACGCTTTCTTTGCCAATCGAAAATTAGTGAAATTCACTTTATCAACTTCTGTAGTAGACGATACACTATTGAATAAAATGTTCTCCCACAGCACAATACCTCATTATGTTTGGATCGATCCGAATGGGAAGGTTTTTGCTATTACGAGTTCGGAATCAATAAATATGAAAACCATCCAGGACGTCGTAAACGCGAAACTCTCTGTACTACCAGTAAATAGTTATAAAGAACTTCCCGTTCACATGAATAGTGTTTTTTTTGAAATTGGTAATCCAGATATCGGTAAAGTTAATACTAAGAATATTTTATCCAAATCAGTATTAACCGGCTATGTTGAAAATGAGCATTCATATGCAACCAGTAGGGATCCAAACAGAATTGCTGTGATAAATCAAAGTATAAGTAACATATATAAATATACATTTGGATATGGCAACAAGGATCCAAAAGATGCCGCGATATATTTTTTATCAGACAATAGAATAGTTTGGGATATTAGGGACTCTACACTTAATAGTTTCTCAAATCGAGTATTGGATTCTATATCCAAAAGTCAGGGTACAAGTGGATACATAGCGTGGATGCAAAATCACGGTTTTTGTTATGAGTTGACTGTGCCTTTAAAAGATTCCTTACTTAAGTATCAATATGCTAGAATTGATATTAACAGTCGCTTTAATGCGTTACTTGGAATAACAGCTAGTTTGGAAAAGAGGAAAGTTAAGTGTCTAATTCTTATTAGAACAAGTAATATTGATAAAATAGCCTCAAAGGGTGGAGAAGAAGAAATGACCGCCGATGCTTATCATTTTCATCTGAAAAATAATGAATTTAATTGGTTAATGGCCAGGTTGGCTACGTATTATTTTCAATTATCTCCTGAGCCTTTGGTGGATGAGACGGGCTTCGCGAAATTTGCTGCAGACTTAGATTTGCATTGTAAGATGTCGAATGTAGAGGACGTAAATAAGGAGTTGGCGAAATATGACCTTAAATTCATTGAAGGTGAGCGGGATTTGGATATGATCGTGATCAAAAAAGGAAATCAATGAGAAAACTTATTACAACTATTGCACTGCTGGTTATCTTAACCAGCAGTGCAATTAAAGCGCAAATATTAAAGCCCGTTAAATGGAGTTTTGCCGTTAAGAAATTGGAGAGAAACGAAGACATGATCATCTTAAAAGCGGAGATTGGTGAAGGTTGGCGTATTTATTCTATCAATCAAAAAGATGGAGGGCCCGTAAAGACATCTTTCTCGTTCACTCCGGCAGGCGACGCATATCGTTTAATTGGAAATGCTATAGAACCAAAACCGATGACCGAACATGAAGATGCGTTTAATATGGATGTGTTCTATTTTGCGAAGTCAGTTATATTTCAACAAAAAGTTAAAATAAAACAAGACAACTTAACCGTCAAAGGCAAATTGAATTTTATGGTTTGCAACAATCATCAATGTTTGCCACCGGAGGACGTAAATTTTAGTATTCCAATTAAATAATACAACAATTTATTATAATGGTTCGAGACTTCTCACGGAACGTCAGGCTATGCCTTTGCTTCATGATCGGATTAATGCTGGTTAGTTGTTCGGTTTTTAAGCGCGAAAATCAACCGAATATAAATTACAAAACTTACCTCTTGAAAGTAAATATTCAGCCAGGTTACAATGAGGGAAACTTATTTGCTGCGTTAGGTCGTGACTTCATTGAAAATGTTGACCGTTCCTCTATAGCACTGGCCGCTGCAAGCGGATTTTGCGAACAGATAATCATCTCGGTAAAGGTACAGAGCGATGCAGATTTTAACGCAACAATATTGCACCTTCAGTCTTCGGGGGTTAAGATCAAAGCAATTGTCATTCAAAATAACTAAACAATAATTTAATAGCTAATCAAATGAAAGAAAAACTCTATAAAGCTGTATTTAAGCTAACAATTATTCTTTTTATGACCATTTGTGTAACAATACACGCCGTGGCGCAAACCACCAACTATACAGGTGATTGGAAAGTAAATTTACAACTTTCAGATTTTGGTTCACAGCCAACATCCTATGCCCCTGTGGAGATAAAAATAAATCAGAGCCTCACCGGGATACGATTAGAAAGAACTGTTGGGATTGCTCCACAAGTTAATATCTCTGTGGAACAATTACAGTTTGGTGGCAGTCCAACAGAATCCACAGTGAGTGGCAGAAAAAAAATTGGTAGTGTTAAATGGTCAGAAGATAAAAAATCTTTGATAGAAACAGCTCAATATTCCTGGACTGATCCAGAGGGAAATGAAGGAAATTTCAAATCTACAGAAACTTATACTTTATCGGAAGATAATAAAACGTTAGTGTGTATTAGGAACGTAGTTAGTACAGATGTGAATTTCTCAATTAAAGCTATCTATAATAAGAATTAAGTATAAAAGGAAATCGACAGTCGGTTTCTTTTAAAAAAATGTAACTGTCAATCGATACTTTAAAGCAGAAGGTTGGATATCGTAAACGGCGGACTCGTCAACGCTTACCAGGCTTTGCAATTGGCTGCCTATTACCAAACCAAAGACTAATTATCCTATGTATATAAGAAGCGCGACTTACAAAGATGCCCCAGCGATAAAAACTTTATTAGATGCTTTAGGCTATAAGACGAATATTAGCTTATTGGTTAATCAACTTGAAATGCAATTTGGGAATAACGCCCATCAAGTTTTCGTTTATGAATTGCAAAAAGAAGTGCTTGGATTTGTATCTATACACTATTTGCCACAACTGGCATTTGATAGGGAACTGGTGTTGATCACGTATTTATCAGTTGATGAAACGATTGGAGGTCCGAGTATTGGCAAAGCGCTCGAACAACATGTAACTGAGCAAGCAAAAAAAAGAAAATGTGACCAAATACAGGTGCACTGCTTATACTGGCGGACGCCGGCGCATCAATTTTATTTACAGCAGGGCTACAAAGAGTATCCTAAATATTTCACAAAAAGACTGGTTTATGCCGAATAAATTCAATAAATATCCGATATGCCGATTGAACTGATCAATAACGACGAGCACAAACATATCCTTGAAAAAATAGACCAACTCCCTTTCGGAGATGAACATGCAGGCATATACCGGGCTAGTTTAGAAGAATTGTTTTTGAAATTTAACATTCAGCTTAAGGAAATATTCGATACGATCAAAGCATACCGTGAAGTGGCTGATTTAATCACTAAGCGTCAACCATTGGTCAACAAGAAAAAATATATCCGTGTCCGGCTCAGGAATGGAAATAAGAAAAACACTTAGGAAGCAGTTGAACAATTTAGTTAAAATGTATAAAGATGTCCGGATTGAACGTTGCGACTTTATTTAAAAAATGGGAAAATGGAAACAGAGTTGTGGATTGGGTTGGGGCTTATTGTCGCCTTTATGATCCGGGCGATCATTTGGTTTATTAAAGACTTTAGAAGAAGTAATCAAAAATGAGATACATAAAATTCCCTCCGTTCTTTATCTGTTTTTTTAAGTAGTTAATAAAAGAACAGTTAATAGTTAATTAGAAAGGCAGTATTCATTGAGGGTGAGTGCACTTTCTTACCTGATAAACTTTATTTTTAGTTTAGTTGATTAAGTGTGGCGCTTACCGGCTAATAACCGGTAGCGCCTTTTTGAAGAAAGGAGAACAGCCTACTCGCTGATAAAACAGCGATTATTTTAACAATTAAAGAAACAATGATGGAATAATACAAGAGAGAAATAACAAACTTTAACTCCCGTACAGGAAAAATCTGGTAAATTTTATAAGGCACGGGGCACATCCAAACCGCTGATACGCGGGCTTGTTTGTGCTGTGCCTGGCCCTACCAGAGCCTATCCTGTGCAGTGCTTACAGGTCCCGCGTATGAGTGGATTAACAGTATCTACCGCATACCACCTATGAGAACAATTACAGAACGCTTCTACAGCGCTATGGAAAACCAATTAAAAGAGGTTTCCCAAAACAATGAATCTACTACCGACCAATTAAAGTCATCCATCAAGATATGCAAGAAAGCCATGGCCAAGCTCAAAAGCTATATCGCCAGCTATGCTTTTGAAAACACGACCGAAGAAGTCAATTTCTTTAAGGAGGTCAAACCGCAGTTTTACAGTAAGTACATTTATTTTATCAATGTGTACAATTTCACAATGCAGCGGCCAACGGGCAGCGACACGATCCAGCATGACTACATCAAATTTCACCTTGATGAACTCAAAACATTTTTTGACCATAACCGCGCCTTCTATCAGTATTACCGGGCCGGTATGACCCAAATGGATGAAATTTATTTTACCAGGGGCGGCTTTGATGTCCATGTTGAACTGGAGGATTTTGAAGAGGATGAAAAATATTCGACCAGTCACGATTATAAATTATCGAAGATTATCGCCAATGAGCGGTTCCAGGAATACCTGAACCTGGAGATGGTCAAAGTGAAGGCCGGTGTCGGAGAGCTACTTTTCCCCCTCCCCTTTACGCCCGCAAACTGGACCGCAGCAAAAACGGATGCTGTCGAGTTGATTTATTCACTAAAAGCTTCCGGTTCGGTGAACAATGGCAACATCGACATCAGCGAATTGGTCAGCATTTGGGAATATGTATTTCAAATTGACCTGAAAGAATATTATCATAAGTTCACCGACATTACCAGGCGAAAGAAAGATGTACCTGTATTTTTAAATAAATTAAAGGATGCTTTAATAAGATGGATTAACGATAAAATGAGCCTCTAATCATAATTATATTTCAAATAGCTTTAAAATAAGCTAAAGTAATATCAAGGCGTTTCCACCCTCATGAAACAGGGTTGAAATAAGGAATTGCATTCGGAGGAATTTTGTTTTCAGCATCGCCGTGATGGAGCGGCGATGTTTAATTGAAGACAATATGTTAAACTTTATTTCCTGGCAGCAATACCTCACCGCTGCCGCGATCCTATTCCTGGCCTGGTATGCTTATGTAGGCCTCCGCTATTACCGTACAGAATTATCATTCTTGTTCGGGTCACAACGTTCTCCGGAAAATCATCCATCCTTGATAACTCACCGGCAGGCTTCTGTCATGGGTGCTGCCCAAGCGGATATAGACGCGACTCTGCATCACCCGGAAGAATTACTTTTTGGAGCCAGTGACCCGGACAACATTAGCGACGCAACTGTTCCCCCCGGACCGGCTGACGAACTGTTGGCTGAAGCGGAAATGCTGATTGAAGCTTTTCATGAAAGTGATGATAAACCGGGCTTCCTATCGCTTTTAAATATCCTGATCGGCAAATACGCGGCTTATAGTGAAGAAATCGACCTGGAATCGGTGCTGATACTGCTTAAAGATCGTGCAATCACACAACTCCATTTTCATTTAACCAATAACGAATGGCCTGTCGCCTGGCCTGAAGCATAATATTTAATAACCATTCAAAATTTAATCATGAAAAAAATCATCAAATTTTCTGGGGTATTGCTCAGTCTTTTATTTACAGCAATTACCTGTATGGCCCAGGATGGATCGGCGGGAATTCAACAAGCTACCACGTTGGTGCAGGGTTATTTTACCACAGGCTGCACTTTGATGTATGCCATCGGCGCGGTAGTTGGCATCGTAGGCGCTATTAAAGTTTATCAAAAATGGAATGCCGGAGAACATGATACCGGCAAGGTCGCAGCTTCCTGGTTCGGCTCCTGTATTTTTCTGGTAGTTGTCGCCACAGTCATCAAATCCTTTTTTGGCTTATGAGCAGCGTGTATCAAATCAACAAGGGTATCAATAAAAGCATCGAGTTCAAAGGGCTACGCGCGCAATACATTGGCTATCTCGCCGCTGGACTGGTTAGCCTGTTGATCCTGTTCTTCGTTCTGTACCTGACCGGCATCAATATGTATATCTGCCTGACCCTCATTTTCGGTGCCGGTGGTGTACTCATCAGCTATGTATTTAAACTCAGCCATAAATATGGACAATATGGACTGATGAAAAAACGCGCTAAAGGCAGCCTGCCCAATTACCTGTATTTCCGGTCAAGAAAGATATTCACTTCCTTAAAAAATCCTTTATGATCGCTATCGAAAAAATATTTCCAATCTATCAGGTAGAACATGACGCGATGCTTTCTGCCCAGGGCGATATTACCATCGCTTACGAAGCGATGTTACCCGACATCTTCACCCTGTCCGGCGCGGATTATGAAACGTACCATCAGTCCTGGGTGAGTGCACTCCGGGTTTTGCCGAAACACAGTATCCTGCACAAAAAGGACCGCTTCAGGCGTAGTTTTTATAAGGAAGCAAAATCTCAGAACGGGTTTTTAGCCGGGGCCGCCAACCGTTATTTCAATGGCCGCCCCTATTTGGATCATTCATGTGCGATACTACTCACCAAAAAGGCGGAGGACAGACGTACAGCCAGCAGTGCTTTTTCCGGCGTGATGCGCAAAACAATTGTCCCCAGGCAGACCCTTGAACCCCGATTCTTACAGGAGTTTTTGGAAAAGGCGGGGCAGTTCGAGCGTATCCTTTCCGACAGTGGTTTCATCAGGCTCCGCAGGTTAAGCGATGATGAACTGGCGGGGACAACAGAAAAAGCAGGCCTGTTGGAACAGTATTGTTTTTTGCTTGGCGCAGACGAACAACCGATGATCAAGGACATCCATTTGAAAGACGACATTCGGATCGGCGACCATTATAGCCAGCTCTTTACCCTGAATGATGCCGAAGATTTGCCTTCGCTTTGCGGCAGCCGTATAGACTACGATAAATTCAGCACTGATCGTACCCGCTTCCCCATCGGTTTTGCTACACAATTAAACCTACTGCTGGACTGCGATCATGATTATAACCAGTACATTTTCATTGACGACGCCCAAAAAACCATGAAATTGCTGGAGGCCAAAAAGCGTCGTCTGCAATCGCTCTCCGCGTACAGCCGTGAAAATGCCATCGGCAGGGATGCGACCAATGATTTTTTAAACGAGGCAATCAGCCAGGGAAGGTTGCCGGTTAAGGCACACTTCAATGTGATGGCCTGGACGAACCAAGCCGGAGCTTTACAGGATATTAAAAACCTGGTCGGTTCTGCGATGGCGAAGATCGGCGCGGTCAGCAAACAGGAAACTGACGGAGCCGCCCAACTCTGGTGGGCGGGCATTCCCGGCAACGCCGCCGACTTCCCGATGAACGACACATTCGATACGTTTTTGGAGCAGGCTACCTGCTTCCTGAACCTGGAAAGCAATTACCGCAGCGACCCTCCTGGAGAAGGTATCCGTTTTTGTGACCGCTTATCGGCCAAACCTGTTTATGTAGACCTGTTTGATGCACCCAGGCGGCGTGGCATCACTTCCAATATGGGGATGCTTGTTTGCGGCACTTCGGGCGGCGGCAAATCGATGACAGTCAATCATATATTGCGTACCCTGTACGACCAGGGTGCGCATTGCGTAACCGTGGACATCGGCGGCAGCTACCTCGGGCTTTGTGAACTGGTCGGTGGCTATTATTTTACCTATACTGAAGACGATCCCATCAAATTCAACCCTTTCTATTTAACGGACGGGGCTATACTGGACACCGAAAAAAAGGAAAGCCTGAAAGCGCTGCTGGTCGCGTTGTGGAAGCAGGAAAATGAGAATTTTAATCGCAGCGAATATGTGGCCCTGTCCAATGCGTTACAAGGGTACTATCAACAATTAGAAAAGGACCATTCGCTGTTCCCTTGTTTCAATACCTTTTACGAATACCTTGAAATCCATTACACCGAAGTACTGAAGGAGCATAAGGTAAAAGACCGGGATTTCGATATCGACAGTTTCCTATATGTTCTGCGACCTTACTATAAGGGCGGCGAATTCGATTACCTGCTTAACGCCACCGAAAACCTTGACCTGCTTAACCAGCGCTTTGTAGTGATAGAGCTGGACCAGATCAAAGATCACCCGATTTTGTTCCCGGTGGTAACGCTAATCGTTATGGAGCTTTTCCTGTCCAAAATGCGCAAGTTAAAAGGCATCCGGAAGGTATTGACCATTGACGAAGCCTGGAAGGCCATCGCCAAATCCGGTATGGCGGAATTTCTCAAGTATGCTTTTAAAACCATTCGCAAATTCAACGGCATTCCCAATGTGGTTACCCAAGAACTTGACGACCTGGTGAGTTCGCCCATTATTAAAGATGCTATCATCAATAATGCCGACATCAAGATACTGATGGATATGCGGAAGTTCATGCACAAGTTTGACAAACTGCAGGATACCCTCGGGTTATCTGAAAAAGCCAAAACTATCCTGTTATCCGTCAACAAAGATAACCGCGAAATCTGCGTGGACATCGGCGGTCAGGTCGTCAAGGTCTATAAAAATGAGCTCTGCCCTGAAGAATATTACGCCTTTACCACTGAAGGTAAAGAGCGGGTCAAGGTACAGGAATATGCCGCCAGATATGGCAGCATGGAAAAAGGAATTAACGCACTAACCCATGAATTATGAAAAATATGATCAAAATCTTTCTGCTGCCCATCAGCCTTTGGACAGCCTGTACCCATCAAAATACAGTCAATTCTATTCCAGGAATCTATGTCAACTGTGCAAAAAGTGAGTACAGTATTGCTAATGATACCCTGCTGATCACTGCTGACCCGCACAATGCAAATAGCTACCATGTTATCAGGCGAACGACTTTTTGGCGGATAACAAATGGTCGGCAGCAACCGGCAGAGCATAAAATCAAATCATTTACCGGGCTTTGGGACGATACAAAACAGGTTTTGCAGCTCACACAAAACGGCAGCCTGTTCCAATTTCAACCCGATCAGCAAACACTCACCATCGGCGATAGCCAATACCGGAAACTTTAATTCTGCTGCCATGAAAATGTATAAAATCATCTTGCCCATCAGCCTGGTTGCTGTGCTAATGATCCTTCCCGAACAAAAAGCGAACGCGCAATTTGTGATCACTGAGGTATTGAAGCAAACGGTCGGCAAAATTATAAGAGCGATAGACCTGGGGGTACAACGCGCACAAAACCAAACGATATGGCTGCAAAACGCCCAGAAAGTGGTTGAAAATGAACTCAATCAGATGAAGCTCTCGCAAATCGCAGGCGTCAATCAGCAACAGGAAACCTTGTTTAGTAACTATTATAATGAGCTGTTTAAGGTAAAAGACATCATTTCGGATTACGAACAAGTACGAAACATCACGCTGGAGCAACAAGCACTGGTTAGGGAATATCAAAGCGCCTGGTCATTAACACAGCGGGATAAGCATTTTTCTGTAACAGAGTTGCAATACATTTCCTCTGTTTACAGCGGCATCCTCAAGGCCAGCATCAACAACCTCGACCAGTTGGTAAACCTGGTCAATTCCTTCAAAACGCAAATGAGCGACGGAAAGCGAATGGAACTCATCAATAAAACCTCGCATAATGTTGATCAGAATTATTACGACCTCAAACAATTTAATAACGAGAATATCCTGTTGAGCCTGCAAAGGGCTAATGATGAAAATGATATTCAAAGCACCAAAAATCTATATGGCATCAATTAAACTCACGGCGTTGCTGCTTTTGGCAGCAGCAAGCGCCCAGGCGCAGAGTTTCAGCTTTAGCGACCTGTTTGGACAGGCAAACAAGCAAAAGCAATACTACTTGCAGCAGATCGCCGCTTATAATGCTTTCGAGTCAGAACTGAAAATGGGCTATAATGTAATGAAGCATGGCCTAAACGGTATTGCTGAAATCAATACCGCTGAACTTAACGCCCATAACACCTATTATACGTCTTTAAAGCAACCGGGCACAGTTGTCAAAAACAACACACAAGTGCAGGATATTTTGACCTGGCAAACGGACATCGAAAATAGTTTCAGCCAGCCCTTCAGAGGCCTGACCGAAAACGAACAAAACTATATCGGTGTTGTAAAGATGAACTTATTGAATGCCTGTAGCGCAGATCTGACCGAATTGCAAAACCTGCTGCAATATGAAACGCTGCAAATGACCGATGATGAACGGTTGAAGCAGTTGGGTAAAATCCACACCGCCATGCAGGACAAATACCAGTTTTCACAAAGCTTCTGCAATTCTGTCCATCTATTAGGGGCGCAAAGACAACAAGGCATCAACGACACGCAAACATTAAAATCCTTATATGAGACGAATTAAATTTTTCAGCATGCTTGCTGTAGTATTGTCATTGACACTATCCGTCACTAAATCCAAAGCCCAGAGCAGCGACCTTACGCAACTCATTTTGGATATCGAAAAGCTTACCCAACTAAAAGGCATCCTTTCCGATATGAAGACCGGCTATACCATCCTTAATGGCGGCTATAACGAGGTAAAAAGTATTGCCAGCGGCAATTTTAATTTACATTCTACCTTTTTAAACGGCCTGTTGATGGTTAGCCCGACGGTAGCCAATTACGGCCGGGTGGCTGACATTATCCTGGAACAAAGTTATATCGTCACCGAATACCAGCGCTATTACAGCCAGTTCCGGCAAAGCGGTCATTTCAATAGCGATGAGATGGCTTACATGGCAAACGTCTATACCACCCTCCTGCAACAAAGCCTGCAAAACCTGAGCAGGTTGGCGGACATACTGGCCGGAGGCAAACTTCGCATGAGCGATTATGAGCGGATCAGGGCCATCGACGGCATTTATGCCGATACCGATGACAAACTTACCTTCCTGCGGCACTTTGACCAGGAAACGGCAGTGCTCGACATCCAGCGCCGGCGGAACCTAAATGATCTATCGACCTTACAAAAACTCTATTGATTATGGATAACATCAGCGGCTTACAAGCCACCTTGGAACAAGTATACAGCCAAATGCTGCCGCTTTGCAGTCAGCTGATCGGCGCGGCACAAGGCATCGCCGGCTTTGCCGCGCTATGGTATATCGCGGCGCGCGTCTGGCGCAATATTGCCGCATCCGAACCCATCGACTTTTATCCCCTCCTGCGTCCTTTTGCATTAGGTATGGCCATTATGCTGTTTCCTACAGTCATTTCGGTTATGAACGGCGTAATGCAACCGGTAGAAAGCACCACCAACAATATGGTGCAGGATTCCAATGCAGCTATTGCCACGCTATTGCAGCAAAAGGAAAACGCCGAAAAACAGACGACGCAATACCAAATGTATGTTGGCACGGATGGTCAGGGCGACCGTGATAAATGGTATAAATATACCCACCCGGATGATCCCAACGACAGTAATGAAGGCATGCTGGGCAGCATCGGCAATGATATGAAATTTGCCATGGCCAAAGCCGAATACAATTTTAAAAACTCCATCAAGGAATGGATGTCCGAGGTACTCCAGGTGTTGTATGAAGCCGCAGCGCTTTGCATCAATACCATCCGCACCTTCCAGTTGATCGTGTTGGCGATACTCGGTCCGCTGGTATTCGGAATTGCCGTTTTTGATGGTTTCCAGCATACGCTTACCGTTTGGATGGCGCGTTATGTGAATGTATTTCTATGGCTGCCGGTCGCTAATATATTCGGCTCAATTATCGGCAAGGTGCAGCAAAACATGCTGACTTTGGATATTGTCCAGATCCAAAGTACGGGCGATACCTTTTTCAACAGTACCGACACCGCCTATCTGATTTTTTTACTGATCGGTATCGTCGGTTATTTCACCGTTCCAACTACCGCAAACTATATCGTACATGCCGGCGGTGGTAATGCTTTGGTACAAAAGATCAATAGCCTGGTGGCCAGTTCCAGCCGGAGTGTCGTTGCCGCCGGCGGCTTTGCAGCAGACGCTTTCGGTAACCAGCGGGAAAACGCCACGCAAAACATGGCGGTGAACAGCGAATCGGAAGGTTATTTCAAAGATAAAGGCAACAGCTACCAGAAAGACAAATTATCCGGCGACCCTAAAACTTCATAATCATGTTCAGTCAACTTAAAAATATCGACACCGCGTTTAAGCATATCAAACGCTTCAGCTATTTGCTGATCCTGGCCTGTGCGGGCATCTCCTGCTTTGCGATTTACAAAAGCTACCAATCCTCGGCAGATTTTAAGAGCCATATTTACATCCTGGCCAATGGTAAAGCTTTAGAAGCATTTGCTGCCGACCGCAAAACCAATATCCCGGTAGAGGCCCGTGATCACATCAGGATTTTCCACGAAGACTTTTTCAACCTTGACCCTGATGACAAGCAAATCCAGGCAACAGTAACCAGAGCGCTTTACCTCGCAGATGCCAGCGCCAAAACTCAATATGATAACCTGAAAGAATCCGGATTTTATGCTAACCTGATCGCCGGCAATATCAGTGAACAGGTCAGCGTAGACAGCATCCAACTGGATATGAACCAATATCCGTTTTTTTTCAAATGTTTCGCCTCAGAAAAGCTGATCAGGACAAGTTCAACGGTTAACCGCAGCCTGGTCACGCAGGGTTACCTGCGCAACATTTCCCGCTCGGACAATAACCCGCATGGATTCCTGATCGAGCGATGGGAAACCCTGGAAAATAAAGATTTAGCCACAACGAACACCAAGCCATGAAATTCTTTAAGAAAAACCAACAAAGTATTAACCCAAAAGCCGAAGCATTGGCTGTGCGGATTGCCGGGCGTATTATTCAACGACAAATCAAACTGGCCAACTTCCTCAACCGCAAAACACAGCACTGGGACCGGACTGCAAAGCTGACCGCTTTAGTCCTGTTCCTGCTCGTGTTTGGCGCTTTAAGCTGTTATTATATTATCAAATCATTATAAAAATCAATCTTATGGAAACAAGACATTCAATCCAGTATCTAAGAAAGCGGAAATTCCTGTTGATTCTGCCACTATTAATTTTTGCCTTTAGTACACTTGGTTTTTATGCTTTAGGCGGTGGGAAAAAGAAGGCCACCAATAGCCAGGCTAACAACAACCCCGGTCTGAACACCAGCGTTCCGATGGCAAAATTTAATAAACATGAAAAGCCAAAGGATAAGATGAGCTTTTATGCGCAGGCCAGTTTGGATTCTGAACGGCAACGGTCCAATAACAATAATCCGCTCCTGCAAAAATTCGGTTTTCAAAAAGATAGCAGGAATATCGCTGATTTGAAAACCCCGGTAAACAGCAGCCCGCTAACTTCAGGTTACACCGATCCCAATGTAACGCGCATTAACCAAAAACTTGCGGCCATCAATCAGCAGATCAACCAGCCGCAAACGCGGGAACTATCATCACCCACCGGAATAACTAAAAATGCTGCACCCAATAAGGACTTTAATCAACAGGTTAATAAACTGGAAACCATGATGAAGGCCATGAACAGCAGCCAGGGTAATGACCCGCAAATGCAGCAACTCAGCAAAATGCTCGGGCAAATACAGGCGATTCAACACCCTGAACTGACAAAATCCGATGCCGCAACCGGTGCAACTGTCAGCGAGAGCCCATTCCAGGCTATTCCAGCTGTTATAGACGGCAACCAGAAAGTTTTACAGGGTGGTGCTGTCAAATTGCGGATGAATGACAGCCTTGTTTTCAAAGGGACGGTAATCCCTAAAGGAACCTTAATCTTCGGCACTGCCACGATCACCAACCAGCGCCTTTTACTGGAAATCAAAAACATCCGCCTCAACGATGCTATTATCCCTGTCAACCTGACCGTTTATAGTATGGACGGTATGCCCGGAATACCTGCACCGGAGGCGGAATTCGCGGGGGCGGCCGGCAGCGGAGCAAATGACGCCATCGAAAATATGCAGTTCCTCAGCATGGACCCGTCGCTTGCGACACAGGCAGCTGCGGGCGGCATTAACGCCGCCAAAGGACTTTTCAGCAAAAAAGTAAAACGGATAAAAGTCAAGCTAAAGGCGGGCTTTCCGGTATTACTGAAAAATAACAGAACCTGAAATTAACCTCTTAGACAACAGACGATGAACACACAAAATTTAAGTTACCTGCAAAAGAATTTATTGAACCTCGGTTTCGGTGAAAAGCTGAATACGGAGCTGGAAAAAAACATCAAAGCAGAAAAGCCGGAATTCGAACTGAATACTACGCAGGAGTATAACCGGCAGAAAGTCGATTATACGTTGCATTTCAAACGCGGCGATGAAAACGAAATGTACTTTTTTAACCGGTACGATGCTGCCCTGCAGGGCAAGGATATGCAGCAAATTTTTTATCTCAATAAAGGCAATGGCATTACGGCCAAAGAGTCCTATAATTTAATGGAGGGCCGGGCGGTTTACAAACAACTGGAAAACAAAGAGGGCGATAAATATCACGCCTGGCTGATCCTTGATAAAGAGACTAAAACGGAAAACGGGAACTTCAAACTACGTCCATTTACCGAGAACTGGAACTACAAACCCGAACGGGCAATTGATAAAATGGCTATCGTCGGCATCGACGAACCCGGCGCCCGTGAAAAACTACTGAAATCACTGGAGAAAGGCAATCGCCACCAGGTTGAGGCTGTCAAAGATGGTAAAACGGTCAAGCTTTATCTGGAAGCCAACCCGGCAGAGCACCGCGTCAATTTGACTAATTATAAAGGCGAGGCCCAGCAAATGGAACACTATAAAAAGCCGGAATTCAAAAATGAGCAAAGACAGGATAAAAAACAGACGCAGCAACAGGAGGAACTGCCCGGAAAAAAGCAAGGCAAGGGCGCTAAGATGAAAGTCTGAAAAATAATTAACTTGCGCCATCTAACGGCAGGTAACCCGCCTGCTTATTGTGATAAGGTTTAGGTTAAAAGTCCCCGGCGGCGAGCGCTCAGGGGACTTTTTATTTAAAAAATACAACGATATTTATGATCATAAGTCATTATGAACTAAAAAGTTGCGAATTCATTTATATATTTGATAAAGTACGCCTAAAACCTAATTTTAAAAAATGCAATTCCATAAAAAAGTAACTCCAAGGACAGAAGTTATTCCCAACAACGGAGTTCATCCCTGGCTTTGGACAGGGATTGAAAACAAAATTAAAATCGAAAAATACCTCGACAAATTACTCTTTACGGATCATATTCATAACAGCAAAGTCGGGTTGGTTAATACTTTTAATAAAGAGGGAAAACTAATATCAGATGACGAGCGAAATAGAATTAATGAACTCTTTAACGATAACGTTATAGATGAGCGCCTGAGGAATATTTTTGAAAGTCTTTACAGGGCTGAAAATTGCCTTACTCCCCAAGACAAGGATAAAATAAATAACTTATGTAAAGAGAATTACATAAGTCAGGAATTAAAGGATATCTGTATGGCGTTATACGGATCTCAAAATTTGATTCCTGATATTACTGCCAGCCAAATTCAAAAGCTATATGAAAAGGAGTTTTTAAATGACTTAGGGTTGATCAATGAGGGATTAAATTGTTGCCGTGATCTTATTTTTAACTTAGGCTACGAAGATGTCGTGTTATGTAACTCAGTTACAATGGAAGAAGATGGATTAAAGACTATTGTTAACGATACCGGCGACAAAAATATCATGATTATTCCGGGATGTCAACATGCTGGAATGCTTACGGGACGTGTATTAAAAGCAATAAGGGTTTTAGATAATTTTAAACACAATTTAACTATTTACGCTTCAGGCGGAAATCCCCTCGATAATCCTACCGGTCCGGATAAGGTGAGTATAGCACAAGAAAGCAAATTTATTCACAATACATTTTATGAACTAATAAAAAAAATGAATATCGGCCTGTTAGATAATTTCAGAGTTATTGAAGAAAATGAATCTTATAATTCAATTACCAATCTAAAAAAATGCCTGAATCGGCTGTCAAAGCAAGAATCACATAATTTGATTATTGTTAGCTCGACTTTTCATCTTATCAGATTAGCTCAGGAAGTAGAAAAACAGTTAACAGTCATTTTCAATCAGGGACCGGAAAATACTAATTTTATAAAAAATATAATTTTAATCGGAGCAGAAGGCATTGATGCAAAATTCACACGGGTGAAAAGCGGCGGATATGTAAAATCAATGTTCGTAGATGTTTACGCTGAATTGATGAACTATAAAGAGGTCATGAAAACTGAGATGAAATTAAAACAGACCTTGGAAACAAAAGGCTATATACATTTGAAAGTTAACAATTTGCTGAAGTTGCATACCGTTATCAATTTTCTCGGTAAAGTTATTCAAGAAAAAGACATTCAAATACAAGAGAAACCGGGAAAACTATCAAATTCTAACAAGGCAATGGAACTCCACACGGATCATCCGGATGCAGATTACCTAATAATGGAATGCATAGAACCCAGTACTGAAGGCGGATTGACTTTAATCAGTGATTTCCTTGAGGTGTATGACAAATTATCGTCCTGGCAGCAAAAGGCATTGCGTACCGTTGAAATTAAGGATATTTTTAATAAAAATGAGTTAAAGTACTGTCCGATGGTGAAGGAACGGAACGGGAAATTAATCTTCCATTATGTACCATGGCTTACCAGAGGTGATGAGCATGCTGAGACCAAAGAATTGTTAGCCAAAATTAATTTTGAATTAGCAGCGCAACAGCACCCTCTCACGTTAGAAAAAGGAGATGTTTTGGTTATAGATAACAAGAGATTTCTTCACGGCAGAACAGCCATTTCCGGCTCACAAAACAGATTTTTAAAACGGTACCTTGTTCAGGCTAAATAATTATGGGAGTATTAGATTACCTTATTGGCGATGTCGGGCGGGACGATTTCTTTGACAAATATTGGACTAAGAAAGAATTATTCTCCAAATCAACCGTTGAGACGGAAAATCTTTATGGCCTAAATGCTTTTAATAAAACATTGTACTTTAGCCAACATCATCTATCGTATCCGACCGTAAGGTTGATCAAAAATGGCAAGGTGTTACCGGAGGCACGATTTGTGGACAACGACAAAACACAGGGAAATTTAGCAAAAAAAATATCGCTTACCAAAATAAGAGATCTTTGCGAAAACGGCGCAACGCTCATTTTAAGTGGACTAAACAATTACTCCCAAGAAATATCCGATTTTTGTAATCAGCTTTCATCTGAAGTAAAGGAGACGGTACAGATCAATGCCTATTTAACTCAAAAAAACACCCAAGGTTTTGAGGCCCATTACGACCATCATGAAATCTTTATTATTCAGATATTAGGCGAAAAGGATTGGAGCATTTATGGAGATGCCGGTAATTACCCTTTGCCAGCGCAGCAATATTACGACCAGGGGAAACCTGATAAAAATGATCAAAGGTTTTACAAAATGACACCCGGTGACGTACTTTATCTGCCAAGGGGACTTTGGCATGAAGCAAAGGCGGTGGATTCTTCAAGTTTTCATTTGACAGTTAATATAAAATGTACTTTAAAAGTTGATTTTTTAAAATGGTTTATTGAGCAATTGGCTGTCAACGACAAAGAACTTAGATTAAATTTATATAAAACCCCGGATCATGCTAATTGTGAAGTATTTGATTTTATGACAGATTATCTCAATAATAAGATTATAAATCCAGAATGGATTAATAAATTTCAGGATAATAAACTCAACGAAACGATAGTAGATTTACCCTTTAAGACATAGCCAACAATATGACAAAGCAAACAGCAAATAAAGATTTAAAGAGCGCGCCGGGCCTTCCGGCTTCTTTAAATATAACCAAGCAGAATTTAATAAATAGACTGTTAGATAAAAAATTTGGGAAAACAGGGAAAAAAATAACAAAGGATGATTGCGATTCCTGTGGTGAGAAATGTTTTGATTAATATGAAATCAAAATTTGAGATAAAGTCAATCGAGGCCGTGACGGCTTATCAAAACGAAGACATTATTTATCGCTTCACAGAACTTTTTAATATAACGGAAGAGGAAGCCCGTGAGATATTTTCGGATTGTTTAAAGTGGCTTTGGCTTATAGCTACAGCACAATACGAAAGAAGTATTGGTTTACCCGGCGTTCCTACCAAGATTGCCATTGACAACTCGTTGGGGATTATCGATGAAATGTGGCATAATTTTTTGTGTTTCACCAAGGAATATCAAAGTTTTTGTCGAAATAACTTTGGTATATTCATTCACCATAACCCTACGTCGAAATCTTTCAACGAAGACTTAAAAAAACAGATTGGGAAAAGTAATATTTATCAGAGAAAAAGACGGGAAACACAGTATTCATACATCTACGAAAAATTAGGAGAAGATGTATTGGTTAAATGGTATGAATTTTACGATAAAAAGTATACAAGACAGAAAATAAAAAGCCTTCGAAAAAATTAGAATTATTTATTTCAATTCAAATGATACAATTGGTTTAACTTGTTTTGCTCAAGGTAAACAACATATTTACCGGCAAGAGTAAGTATGATCTTTTCAGATTTATATATCTTCATTTTTGTTTCTATTTGGGAGGCCAATTCATAAAGCATGAGGTCATCGGCCAGGGTAAAATTTTTGAAATCATCAAATGTAATCAGATCAATTGTCCTTAATTCGTTGCCTTGCCAATTATCATCGTTGATCACATAATTATTCGGATTTTTGATCTTACAGTGAAGCTTAACACTGGCTTCAAATTTCGATAAAAGTTCCAGCCACCGGTTATCACTTGCCTTTGAACTTTCAGTTTGACCTGCATCTTGCCGTAAATATTTCCTAAGTTCGATCAATTCCCGATCATCAGCTGTATCCTTAGCCATCAATCTCTTTTTCAGAGTATTAAATCCCACCATCAGATAGTTCGTCAAGGGGATGTGATGAGCAATCAAATCATTTTCGATATCTTCCTTACGAGTAACATATTTTGAATCAACGGTAAACAGTAAAGCTGATTTCAAAACACCGATCTGGCTCGCAATACCCTTGTCGCTGTAGCGTTCTGCTTCCCCCACCGCCGAACAATCTATAATTAAGGCCCGCTTTGCCTCGTCTGTAACTTTATGATCACTACTTAACAATTCGATCAATGTTTTGTATCCGAGATTATCTACGACGCCTCCGTCTACTATCCGGATCACTTTGGTGTTCGTCGAAGCTAATCCTAACTGAACTTGTGGTAAAATACCTGGAAAAGCGGCACTGCCTGAAATCGCATAGGTTAACGGAAATTCATAAGCGGGGTTATTTTCAAAACTATTGTCAACAGGCTCCAATGAACGGTTAACATCCAGTCCCTTCAAAATATGCGGCATAAACGGAAGTCTTTCGACGTTATTAAATACAGTCCCGTTGGCGACAAACATTGGCAAGGTCGGCTGCCGGCTATCCGATACCGATACAAAAAAATCTTTCAATCGCATGCGTTCGCTGAATTTTTTAGAACCGGGCGTCGGATCATACTGAAGGAGTTGTTGGTCAATAACTTCAGGCATCGATTTCCGGCTATTTCGCTCGTAACCTTTGAATTTTAAAATAAAATCCCAGATTTCAGCACTTTGCCATATAAATTCCTGCAACTCGTCGATCCTGCGGCGGGAAAGCCAGAAATCACCAAAAGAATTGAACGTCTTGTCAGGAGCTAAGAGCACATTCTTCTTTATCGTTAAATAGTACCCGGCAGCAAAACCACCACCGGAAGCGGTCGAAAAATAATCCACATCGTTGAGCAGGTTCCGGTTGGCACCCTGCGCCGGATCTTTTATTTGCTCCAATCCCATAAGTACCCCTAAACCGAAATATTGCGCCCTTGACCCGCCGCCGGAAATGGCGACTCCAAAACCAAGTTTAGGGTTTTGGGTAGAGTTATCTCGATCCTGAACCGATTTATAGGCATCCAGTGAAACAGGCAAAATGGGTTCATAGTGAATATCTGAATTGACAATCACTTTCACCTGGGCGTAACCTGTTTGAATGATTAACAAACTGATCAGTACTATCAGGCCGGAAAAATGTTTTTTTCGGTTGCTGTAAGCCGCAACATGAGTTTTCGAAGAGACCAGAGTATTGCACATATTGAAAAGTTTAGGACATCCTAAATTAAGTATTTATAATAGAACCTATCAAAAAAATACTTTTAATTTTAAGCTTGAATAATGGCATCAGGCATTGGGTTGTATGACCGTCTCGACAAGCATTTTTATATCTTCCTTTACCCGTTGGTAATTGATTAAAATATCGGACTGGTTTACCTTTCTAATGGCTGGGATACCCTTGTATCGTAGCTCTTCCTCCGTAATGGCAGCATGATCATTCTGAATCTCGCAATGGAAAGTCTTAAGTTCTGTTTTGTTATCGGGATTGTCGGCAATAGCACCCACAAATTCCCCTGATGATAGGTTTGCTATTTTAGATGCCGGTATGGCATAATCCAGTTGTGTTGATTTATTGATAGATGTATCCGTTGCATTAACAGATAGGCTTTCCTTGACCTGGTTGATCTTGCCGAAACGCTCAGAAAGTTGTTTAGCCGTATCACCTGTTACTTGTCCACAAATAACATTGCCTACAATATTCATAATGACCTCTGCCTGATCCCGGCCATAATCTTTTTTTAACTGGCTGTAGTCCTGTACGCCTAAAGTCACCGCTACCTTATTAGACCGGGCCGTTGCAATCAGGTTATCAATGCCGTTAAAGTAGATCGTTGGAAATTCGTCAAAAATTAAGCTACATTTCTGCTTTCCTTTCTTATTCACCAGTTTGGTAATGCGATTAATGTAAAGTGAAAGCACGGCACTGTAAACCTGCGACTTTTGCGGGTTATTAGCCAGGCAAACCACTTTCGGATCATCCGGATTATTAATGTCCAGGGAAAAATCATTTCCGCTTAAAACATAGTATAACTGTGGGGAGGATAAGCGCGCCAGGCTAATCTTAGCACTGGCAACCTGACCCTCCAACTGTTCGTAAGCCTCATTTGTCCAGGCGGAGATAAAAGGGTTAATGAATACTTCTATTTCAGGTTCGCCAGATAGTATTTCAAATAAATATTTATAATCAACCAGCGAGAGCTCTATAACATGCGGCAATGTGCAATATCGACCGCCCTCGTATTTCTTCAAAAACCAAATTAAAGCGGTCACAAAATTTATAGGCGACTCGACGAAAAAATCCCCCTGCTTGCGTATCCATTCGCGGTTTAAACCAAGCATAATTGTCCGGCTCGATTCGATGGCATCACTTATGTCGCCCATCGTTTGAGGCTCCAACGGGTTGCAACGGTGCATTATCTTTTCAAAATTGATCACGTAAAATGAACGTTTGCCAAATTTTAGTAATGTGTTGTAAGCAATCCTGGAGAGGTCGTCATACTTGAAATCATAAATCAACATGCAGAATCCCTTTTGTATATGCTGGGTAATTATATGCCGGATCACAAAATAAGTTTTGCCGGCTCCGGGGCCTCCGCCGACTAAGGTTCCTCTGAAGGGATTAATAATGTTAATCCAGCTACGTCGTTCCTTATCTTTTAAGCGGTATTTAGCGGGCAGATTAATGGAATATTCATTTTCGATCAAACGTTCTTCCTGTGGAAAGGTCTCATTTTCTTTATTAAAAATATCCTTGCCCAGATTGATTTTAAGCAAGCGGAATAGCAGGGTAATACCAGCCAACAGGAGCAAGTAACCAATAGTGGTAACACTGATATATAGGCCCGCGACCAATAACAACCTGCCCGACAATTGCAAAACAAGGCCGCTTAATATGTATAACAGGCCACCGATTACTACGTAGATTAAGGCAGTTATCAACCTAACTTTGCCGTCCCTTCTGCCTTTGGCCCCGGTTAAAGAAACCAGCAATAAAATAAGTGCAAGGCATTTGGTGAAAAGGATCGACTTAAAAATAACTAATTTCGCAACCGGTTGAAGGAGCCGGTCGACAAAAACCGATGCCAGATGTAATTGTTCGAACGCTGTATAACAGGTTAAATAGAAGTGGATAACCAGTATCACTAAACTAATTAGTCGGGTAAAGTCGATGATCTTTCGGAGGGCGTGTTCGTTTTCGCCAGTTTGCATAACAATAGATTTATAAATGTTGTCCTTTACGTTTTTTCTTTTTCTTAAATTTATTGAGTGCCGCCGGATCGTCGCTTGCCGGTCCGAGCAGGTTGTCCAATAGCATATTATTTTGCCGGGGGTCGCTGTCAGGTGTTTGCTGGTTAGCGTCTTGCCTGTCGCACTTTTTGTAAACAGGGGATGGCTCAGGACGGAAGGCTGCAGCCATTAAATTGGCACTGTATACTTTACCAAGGTCACTGCCATTAAACACGGCCTTGTTCTTTTGGTCGATAAAAGTCACCCCGTAAATACGGCCCCCTTCATTTTCACGGAACAACACCTGGATGCCTTTCTCACGGAGTGCTTTTTGAAAACTGCTTTTACTTTGCGGTCTGGCCAGCACTTCGTCGATGGCTTTGATTAGACCTGCTTTTAGCGGCTTGCGCAATGTTTCATTCAAGCGGAATTTTTCTTCCAGCGTCTTCAGCGTCGGCCTGCCGTAGATACTGCTGGCTTTTATAGGAACGCCTACTTTGTTGCCGCGCTTATCCAATATCCAATAAACCAAACCAGCCTTCGCATACATCCGGGAGTCTTTGGAACCGCGATCAGCCTGTACATTGTACTGCTGTAACACCGCATTCAGTTCGGGAACACTGGTGAACTTATAAGCCCTTAAAGTATAACCGAGGATATTGGTGATTGCCCGCCTGGTTTCGGTTTTACCATATTCCGCTGCCGATACGTCCATTTTTAAGTTGGGCTTTTGCTTTTGTTGTTCTTCGGCTTTCGTCAGCTTGTATTTGATTTCAATTGCCTTGCGTGCTTTTTCTGATTGGTTCTGTCCGAGATAATGCAGGCTGATCCGTTCACCGTCCTTTTTGATATTGGTGGTGACGATATGAATATGCGGGTGCCCGGCATCCGTGTGCCGGTAGACCAGATAAGGCTGGCTCCCGAAGCCAATGCCCTTCATATAGTCTTTTACAATGGCCCGGAGGGTTTCATCAGGTAAATTTTCACCATTTGCAAAGTTCAGCGAGATATGCACGGTATTGGTTTTTGTCCGTTCGTTCCGCCCGGCGAGATCAGTCAGCCGCAATAGCTTGTCATAAAAATTCAAATCAGGTGTGTCTTTATAGTAACCCATGGCTTCAATTAGACTGGCTTTATTTTGCTTCATCTTGTTTTCGTTATAATTGAGCGCACCCGTCAGGCTTTTCCCGCTTTTAATTTTTGCGACCATATCTCTGCATATTGATTCATCCGCTCTTTGATCTCCACGATAGTTGGCTCCAGCTTACTGTTGATGACGCTTAGCAAATTCATCCACAAACGGTTATCTGCCGAACCATCGGCACTATTGATATTTCTCACGGCCTGATTTAAATTATTGCCAATGGCATTCAGCTCCCTTCGCAGCAGGATCATTTCTTCCAGCACATCATCCATTGCCCTGTCCCGGTAGGTAACGGTAATGGTTTTTTCGAGCAGGACATTCCGGGTATATTCACTCAGTTTCCTGAACATCGTCTTTTTAAACCGGCCTTCGAGCAGTTGGAATTCAGCCGGTTTGAAACGAATGATCACCCTGCGGCTACGGTTTTCGTCTGGCTTTTCCATTGGCTTAGATTGTTAAAAATGCGACTTCGGAGCATTTTTCCTGGACCGCGACCGACCAAAGGAGGTCAGCCGGCAAGATTCGTTTGTCTGACAAACGTACATCTTGCTGACTGCTCCGAAGAGGCAGTCTGAACCTGTTATCAGTTGTTTAATCGGCATTTGTAATTGTTTTATGAAGTTTCGCTTTTGTCGTCAGGAACAACTGTAATGCGGCTATATTGATGTCCTTTAACGACTGATCGTTTTCAACCCCGTAGGCTTTGATTTTCTTCAAAAGGCTTTTCGGTATCCAGTTGTTGAATTGCGCTTCTACTTCTTTAGCGATTTCAACTTTGACCGGTTGAACTTCCTGGATGGGTGTTTTAGGTCGTTCCTGTTTGAGTTTATCCGCTAAACTGCCCAGCTTGTTTTTGTAATTATCCATGCTCTGTAATTGTATAATTCTATAATCCGAAAAACACCTTGTTATATTTCTATAGCTATAGATTTATAGTTATCTGCAATACTGTATTTATAGCATTGTAGATTTACAACAACCTATAATGCTATATCAGGCGCTGATGAGGTCGACGACCTCACCGGCCAGCGAGGTAATTTCTTCTTTTGCCTTTCGGTCATCACTGTTTAAAATGCCTGCCGTGATCGCTGACCGCGCAATGCTCACCCGATCATGAATGATGGTCTGCAACAGCGGCGTTCCCAGATCCAGCAGCAGCCCGGTTACGTCTTTAGTAATGCCGGACCGAGGTTTGATCATGTTCCGAACAATACCTGCTTTCAACGCCGGGGCTTTCATCTGCGCTTCTTTGATCAGCGCAAGCGTGGCCCTGATGGCCATCACATCAAAGAAACCGGCTTTAGTGGGCACTAAAATAAAATCTGAATGCAGGAACAGTTCCGGGAGCCGGCTGGACAAATAAGGAGGTGTATCAATGATAACCAGGTCGTAATCCAGCTTTCTGATATCCGCTAACTTATCGGCACCGATAATAGCCAAGTCAGGAAAATCTTCCCGAATATGATAAAGACTGCCCTGCAAATCTGTATCCACTAAGGCTACGGAAAGTTGGTCCTGGAAACATAAAGCTAAATTTATTGCTAAGGTGCTTTTGCCTACGCCACCTTTCTGATGTGCGAGTGTGATGATTTTTGCCATGGTATAGAATGCTAAAAGTTTATAATTATAGATCGCTGTATAAATAGAATTACAGACCGCTAAATGCGCTCTGGTTTTGACGAAGCCGCTTTTGCAGTTTTAACTCTTGTTCGTAATTGAAAATCCAGTCGGTGGCCAGTATCTTCCAGTTTCGGTATGGTGTACCTTTGGGACTTCGCCAATTAGCCTCTTCATAAAAACTGTAAAAAACGGCCGCTTCTTCGGCGAGGCCTTTCTGGTCGAAATAGATCTCTACCAGACTGCGATCCGGCGGCATTTCAAAGCCAAAGCCGTTTTGTACTGCCGGCTTTGGCTTACTACCGGGCTTCACGATTATCCTGCGTGCCTTGCGTTTCATGCCGACTTTAATTGGGTATCCAATTTGCCGGAACTCATCAACTCCTGGATTTCATTAAGGTTGTAATAAGTAACTCCGCCAAGTTTTTTAAAAGGGATAATGCCTTTATCCCGTAGGTATTGCAATTTTCCATCGCTCAGGCGCAGCATTTTTTTCACATCCACAGCCTTCAGCCATTGCTGCGCGGGTACGCCCGCAGCTTCCTTTAATAGCTTTTTCACATCACTAACCAGCGAGTCTTTAAAATCCAGTAAATCCTGTACGGTGACCAATTGATCCCGTCTGATCGATGGCCGGTTGGTCGTATCATGTCCTCTTTCCATAATTCTTGTGTTTGGGGTAACAAAAATGTGGAAGCAATCACAGCGATTTTCAACACTTTAACGTAAGGTTGTTATTTTTTCCTAATGGTTAAATAATCTAATATTGATATGCGCTGACGATATATACCCCCCGGCCAGAATCAAATTCCGTATCTTTGTACATGAGTTACAACAATACATTTTCAGCAGAAAGGATCAGCGCTTTCCGTAGCCGTATTAGCAAGATTATACAGCATATTAAAGACTACCGTCAGGAATTAAGGGACAGTAAAGACCCGCAAATCAAACCAGATCCGACCAGGGATACCAAACTCGACGCCTTACAAGAAGCGTTTACGGACCTCCATAAATTCTACAGTAATGGGAAACAGCAATGGTTTATCCAGCATAATAATATATTAGGAAATTATGGGTTTGACTGGAGTTTAGGAACTATATGGCTAAAAATCAAAGATGAATACAATGCATTTTGGAATGAGTTAGATGAGGTCGACAAAGCAGGCATTTCGAGTGGCAGGTTAACTTTTTGGCTGCCTAACCTTCACAATAAAAGCTTTGAGGGCCTAAAGGCGGACCTTGACAAAGATTTGAAAACTGTTCTTGAGAACATCGACCCTTCATATACGCCATATACACTTCAGCATTATGACGGGTTTCAAATAAAAGTACCTGCTATTACCGGCGATTTTATGTACACTATAGCATTTCAAAATAGTAAAGTGGATGTAAGTACATCGACTGAGGCAAAGCCATTACTAAAAGAAGAAATAACACAGGCTTTGTTTCGTTTTCTTTGTGGTTACCTGGGGGTATAGCATTTCAATTTGTGCATGGCTATAAGGTATCACATGATGTGATACCTTACCCGATATAAAAACCCGGCGTTACAGATTATCGGGTTTAAAAACAATCTGTTTTCGGTTTAAGGTGCCAATTTGGCTCCTTGAAACTTTTCTGTGGGCCTAATTGTTTGATCGGCTAATAATTGAGGTCGCAAATTGCGTCCTCAAACAAGATATTGTACAGATTAATTTGTTTATTTATTGAAGGGGTCACAAATTGTGACCCCTTCAAGGTATCGCAAAATGCGACACATTATGCTAAACATTCAACTTAAAGCCAATTGGTTCTCTCGGTTCATTCTTTTGTTGAATCAGTTGTTTGAGTGCACGGAAAATAGATTGAATATCGTCATCATGTTGAGTTACCAATTTTTCTAATTGCTCGAATTTGAGCAAAAGGTCTTTGTGGGAGATTAGCATTTCTCTGAATTTGACGAAGACCTCGATAATCTTGATGCTCATTGCGATAGCCTGCGGACTCTTGATTACATTCGCCAGCATGAGTATTCCATGTTCGCTGAATACATAAGGTAAACTTCCACCCAGATACTGCCTTGAAAGTATCACATTTTGTGATACCATTGAACTGACTTCGTTTTCATTTAACTGGAACATAAAGTGTTCAGGAAAACGTTCCATATTCCGTTTTACCTGTTGCCTTAGCCTTTTGGGAATTGTACCGTACATTTCAGCAAGGTCTTTGTCCAGCATTACTTTAACGCCGCGTATTAGATATATTTTTTCGGCGATTTCCTTGTCGCTCATATTTAACTCGTTCATAATTTGCTTTGCTTTTAACTTGGGGGTCACAAATTGTGACCTCCAAAAAATGATATTAAAAATTTGATTTCGTTATCGTATTAAATGGCTGTGATCTATTCCGTTGCCGCAGGGCGAC
This sequence comes from Mucilaginibacter sp., assembly GCA_035568395.1. Lineage (GTDB taxonomy): Bacteria > Bacteroidota > Bacteroidia > Sphingobacteriales > Sphingobacteriaceae > Mucilaginibacter. The sequence goes on from DATMOF010000004.1 coordinate 161,341, forward strand.
TCTCAATAATCTTTTTTAACCTGCCCATGTCATCGCTTATTTTTTTCATTAGTACGCGGGCATATATCTGCGTTGTAGCGATTTTGGTATGCCCCATCATTTTACTTACAGTCTCAATCGGCACATTATTAGAGAGCGTGACGGTGGTGGCAAACGTATGGCGGGCCACGCCGAAGGTCAGTTTCTTTTTAATTCCGCAGATGACACCTATTTCCTTTAGATAGCTGTTGACCTTTTGATTGGATATACGGGGGAATATGGTGCCATTGGCTATCGACCGTGGATTGTCATCATACAGATTCAGAATTACGGCCGCAGTTGGCAATAGTGGGATATTGGTTGGTTCGTGACTCTTTTGGCGGTATATTTTTATCCAGCGTTCCCCATCTTCGCTAATGGTGATATTGGCGTCCCGCAAGTTCATCAGATCGACGAAAGAGAGGCCAGTGTAGCAACTGAACACAAAGAGGTCACGGATCATATTGAGGCGCTCAACTTCAAATACCTTTTTCTCTATGGCATGCAATTCCCCTTGAGTGAGGAAATCCGTCTCGACCTTCTTGTAACGGAATTTGTAATTTTTAAACGGGTCTTTATTGATCCACGTTAGTTTCAGCGCAAGCGTAGTCATTTTCCGAAGCCGGATCAGGTGTTTCATCACGCCATTGTTATTCATCGGTTTCTGGTGATCGATAGGCTTGTGATTTCGTAGAAAAGTTTCAAAGTCTATGATAAACTTGTAATCGATCTCATGGATAAAAATGTCGGCTATGCACTTCTTTTCCTTCAGAAACTTCTCCAGGTATCTGCGGGTCACCGCGTAATGTTTAAGCGTGCTCCATTTCAAGGAAGCCGAAGCAGTTTCATAATGATAATCCATAAGCCTGCCGAGCGTGTAACGCTCCTCTAGATCGCTCTCTCCAAGAAACAATGATTTTATAGACTGAGCAGTGATATGCTTACCACTTAGCTGCATATCTTTATAAAGGTTGTTTAACGTCAGCTTTGTTTCGTCCAGGTAAGCATTGGCTTCTTTGGTTTCCTCTTTGTTTCCTTTTACATTTCCTTTGCCATAATCCCACTTACTGACCTCTACGGTCTGCTTTAAGGCGATATAGCATTTTTCCTTGTTTACGGTTACGCAGGCGTAGACCGCTGTTTTTCCGTCTTTGGCCTTCTCTTTTTTGATCGTAAAGAAAACCCCGAATGTCTGTGATGTTCTCATTTTTCACATTTTTTTAGTTAATGAATGAATAATTACATCCTGTTTTTGGCCATTTTCAGGAGCTGACAGTTAAACGAAACGGGCGTTTTTGGGCTATTTATACCCTTGTAATGCCTTGCATCACAACACGTTATCGTTTAACCGTCCACCTAAATTAAAAACTAAAAACAGGTGGACGGATAGGTGTTCAGAATTCCGGTTTTCTTTGGAGTACTTTGAGCGGGAATAAAATAAAAAACCCTCTAAATCAGCAATTTAGAGGGTTCGTGTTCTGGCTTGATGCCTAAAAAGTGCGCCCACCTGGGCTCGAACCAGGGACCAAAAGATTATGAGTCTTCTACTCTAACCAACTGAGCTATAGGCGCGGTATTGGTTATGGCTGCAAAGGTAAAAAAAAGTTGATCAGATAAAAATGAAAAGTTGAGAATTAAGAGACAAGAGCCAAGAACCAAGAGCCAAGAAGGCAGGAGTCGCAGTGGCTGTTAAGTCGAATAGATTTGCATTACTGATGCCGGGAAACGAGGAAATTGTCAATAACCTTTACTGCGCTGTTATACCTTTCGGTACCTGTGCCGGTTATTACTTCGTACTGGGCGTTTAACGCCTGAAGCTCTTTATGCCATATAGCCATAAAATGTTCGCGCATGTGCGGGAAATCGCGCAGCGGGTCGTCCTGCCAGGGCAGGTCGATACTGAGGAGCAGGTACAGATCGTACGGATGTTTTGGCAATTCGTCGAGCACTTCCTGCGGCGATTTGCCGAAGATTTGGTCGCTCCATATTTTGACGGTGATAAATGTGGTATCGCAAATAAGCAGCTTGTTTGCCTTTGGCAGCAATTCTTTTTCGAGCGCCAACTGGCCGTAGAACATATTTATCTCGTCCTGCCAGGTGGGCGGCGCGGTGAGTTTTTCGCAGTATCCCCTCGCAAACTCCGGCACCCAAACCGTATGATAGTGATTTGCCAGGTACGCCGACATGGTTGACTTACCTGTTGATTCGGGCCCGACGATAGCTATTTTTAGGATGTCGGATTTCGGATGTTCGATTTCGGATTGTTGCATTTGGGGTATTGTATGAATTACAATGTCACATTGGTCACTTTATAAATCCGAAATTACAAAAGCTGTTTTTTGTACTCTTTTCTCCAGTCGATATACCCTAATAAGGCGATAGCTACATAAATACCGTACATAATGGCGGTGAGGTTGAGCCCTTTGAATATATAAACACCTACATAAATGATATCGACAAATATCCAAATCAGCCAGTTTTCCAACACCTTACGCGCTAAAAATACCTGTGCCACAAGGCTGCACGCGGCGCAAAAACTATCGATATAGGGATATGATGCCGGGGTATATTTCAAAATAGATCCCAGCACAAACGTAAAAATCACAACGGCGATGACCGAGATGAATAACTCCCGCCGGGTAATTAATACAACAGGTATTTTGCTTTCATTAGCGGGCTTGTTGTTCCAATAGTACCAGCCGTAAATATTGGTAAGCATAAAATAAACCTGCAGACCCATATCGGCAAACAGCCGGGCGTCAAAAAAAATGAAAATGTAAATACCAACGCTGACGATGGCGATAGGCCAGTTCCAGATGTTATTGATGGCGGCCAGGTAAACACATAAAAGGCCGGTAACTACACCGCTCACTTCGAGCCAGTTTTGGTGGTGCCACCAGCCCTGCAGAAAATGCATTGTTTGCATGGCCAAATATAGTTAAACTTTAAAGCCTATTCGCAAAGGGCGCTATTGCTTACCATATCCTGACACGCTTGTCGGGGTCGAGCCACATTTTATCGCCTTTTTTGATATGAAATGCATCGTAAAATTCAGGCACATCGGTAAACGGCCCGTTCACACGCATAAAGCCGGGCGCATGTTCGTTGGTGAGTATCTGGCTCGATAGCGCTTCCTTCCGTTCCTGTCCGAGCCAGCCCAAAGCATATCCTAAAAAGTAACGCTGCACCGGCGTCAGGCCGTTTATGGTTTTGCCCTCTTTATATTGTTCGGTTTTCTTAAAAGCATCCAAACCGATCACGATCCCGCCAAGGTCGGCAATGTTCTCGCCCTGGGTTGCTTTGCCATTCACGTGCAGGCCATAAATACTGTACCCGTTAAACTGGTTCACCAGCATTTGGGCGCGCTGGGTAAATTTTATTGAATCCTGCGGCAGCCACCACTCCTTTAAATTACCGCTGGCGTCAAACTGCCTGCCCATGTCGTCGAACCCGTGGGTCATTTCGTGGCCGATGGTCGAGGCCGCGGCGTAACCATAAATTACGGCATCATCTATATCCTCATCCGCCGCGCCCGGTATAACAAACTGTGCCGCCGGCAGCACGATCTCGTTATTTGACGGGTTGTAATAGGCATTATACGTTTGAGGCGTTATGTCCCATTCGGTACGGTCGACGGGCTTGCCAAGTTTACTCGCATCATACCTGTGCCAGAAATTATTGGCCCGCATTACATTTAAAACAAATGGTCCGCGGTCGATGCTCAGCGTTGAGAAGTCTTTCCAATGATCCGGATACCCGACTTTCGGTTTTACCTTCGCTAATTTTTCGTAGGCCCTTTGTTTGGTTTGCGCACTCATCCATTCCAGTTTTTCAATATGCTCCTTAAAGGTATTGCGCATCGCTTCAACCAGGGCAACATAACGCGCCTTTGTTTTTTCGGGAAAATATTGCTTTACGAATATCTGGCCGAGCACTTCGCCCATTAGGCTGTTTTCGGTATCCAGCACACGTTTCCAGCGTGGCAGCTGTTCTTTGCTGCCCCTTAACACCGTGCCGTAGAACCGGAAACTTTCGCGGTCAAAAGGTTTGCTTAAAAAAGGCGAAAGGGCCGACACCACGTTTTTACGCAGGTAATTCTTCCAATCGTTAATGGTAAATATTTTAAGCGCTTTATTTAAAGCCCTGTAATATTCCGGCTGACCAACAATTACCGTATCGACCTTTTTATAATCCATTTTTTCAAATGCCCTTACCCAGTCAATATCTGGCGCCAGTTTGCCGAGACCGGCTACGGGCATTTTATTGTAGTTGCGATAGGGATCGCGCAGGTTTTCAAGCCGCCTCGAACTGTCGGCCAGAAACTTTTCAAGATCATAGGTTTTGCCGCCGGCCGCATTTGCCTCGCCGGGGTTTAGCCCGCTTAATTGATACACGGCAGGCAGGTGCTTTTGCCGGTAATCGTTCCGTACAGCGGTACTGTGCTGATCGGTATTATAATAAAAGTCGCGATCCGGCAACCCCAGCCCGCCCTGGTATAGCTGCAGCATATTTTTACTGCTATTTTTTGCATCCTGCCCTACTCCCGCTGCAATGGGCGTTTGAACGCCGATGGTGTGCAGGTGTGCAAATTCGTCAACCAGGCTGCTGACATCTTTTATGTCGTCAATTCTCTTTAACTCCGCGTTAAGCGGCGTCAAACCCTGCTTTTCGATACTGGCAGTATCCATTCCGCTGAAATAAAAGTCGCCGATCTTTTGCGTATTGGTGCCTTTGGCGGCGTGCGCATTTAAAGCTTCGAGGTTTATCTTTTTCAAGCGGTCCCTTAATTCTTCTTCCACCACATTGCCGATACCCCAGGCGGGATAGGCCGGCGGGATGGGGTTTTTTTTAAGCCAGGCGCCGTTGGCATACCTGAAAAAATCCTCGCCCGGCTTTACCGAAGTGTCAAGGTTTTTAAAGATCACATCGTTTTGCGCGTACGTTTGCGCCTTTTGCCTGCAAGCTGTTAGCGCCAGGATGCCACTTATGCCGATACAGGCGGCACGGAAAATATTTTTTTTTCTCATTGTTTTTAACTCAGTGTACCCAATAAAATACAAGGCATGTACAAAATATCATACAATTAAACCGGCTGACTACTTTTCGGCACGATTAATAATAAATTCCAAAAGTCCGGATTTGATCTTAATTCAAGCTAAAAATAGCCTAAAATCCTGCTTTATTGAAATGGCATACAAAAAACTTCCGAATTTCTGTGCTTTGAGAACCAGTATTGGCATTATGGCTCAACATTTGTACATGAATATACAGCCTTGCATCTATCTGGTGAAAACATAAAGATACATCTACCTATAGAAAAACTTTATTTTGAATTCTCAGACGCCCAAGCTGAGGTTTTTTGTTCTTTGTTTTGGGTTTAATCAATAGTTTAAATTAATTAGGGGAAAGGGAGCTTCAAAAGAGCTCTCTTTTTTTGTGTCAACATTTTTACTATGCATGCATAATATTTAAATGCTATTTTTGAAAGCCAAATTTAACACCATATGTATTTTGAATTAACTGAAGAACAATTAATGATACGCCAGGCGGCGCGTGATTTTGCGCAGCACGAACTTAAGCCCGGTGTAATTGAGCGTGACGAACATCAGAAATTTCCGGCCGAACAGATAAAGCTATTAGCGGAGCTTGGATTTTTAGGCATGATGGTTTCGCCCGACTATGGCGGCAGCGGCCTGGATTCTATTTCGTATGTGCTTGCTTTGGAAGAGCTTTCAAAAATTGACGCCTCAACCTCGGTAGTTGTATCGGTAAATAATTCGCTGGTTTGTTACGGTCTTGAAAAATATGGCACTGAAACGCAAAAACAAAAATACCTGGTGCCTCTGGCAAAAGGCGAAAAACTAGGCGCCTTTTGTTTATCGGAACCGGAAGCCGGGTCAGATGCGACCTCCCAGAGCACCACTGCGATCGACATGGGCGATCATTATTTGTTGAACGGTGTTAAAAACTGGATCACTAACGGCGGCACGGCATCAACCTACCTGGTGATGGCACAAACCGACGCTGCCAAAAGGCACCACGGCATTAATGTGCTGATAGTTGAAAAAGGAATGGAAGGGCTTACTGTTGGCGCCAAGGAAAATAAGCTGGGGATACGCGGGTCGGATACGCATTCAATAATGTTCCAGGATGTGAGGGTACCCAAAGAGAATCGCATAGGTGAAGAGGGGTTTGGCTTTAAATTCGCCATGAACACGCTGGATGGCGGACGCATAGGTATTGCCGCACAGGCGCTGGGCATAGCATCGGGCGCTTACGAACTGGCGTTGCAATATTCAAAAGAACGGAAAGCGTTTGGCAAAACCATTGCCGACCTGCAGGCCACGCAATTTAAGCTGGCCGATATGGCAACCGAAATTGAAGCTGCACGCCTGTTATGCTTTAAAGCGGCCTGGTTAAAAGATAACGGCCTCCCCTACGCACAGGCCAGTTCAATGGCAAAGCTTTACGCCTCGGAAGTGGCGATGCGTACCACTGTTGAAGCGGTGCAGATACACGGCGGCTACGGCTTTGTAAAAGAGTACCACGTGGAGCGGCTGATGCGCGACGCAAAGATCACTCAGATATATGAGGGAACTTCTGAAATTCAAAGAATTGTCATATCCCGCGAGGTGCTGAAATAATCCGGCTGATTTTTGATACGTTTGAAAATGCTTATTAAAACCCGCTATATTCTCGCCCCTATATGCTTATTCCTTTTTGCATTTAATGCATCCGCGCAAAGCAAACTCCAAAACGGAACCTGGCGCGGCGTTTTAAAAACATCTTCCGGAAATGAGCTGCCTTTTAATTTCGATGTCACCGGCATACCGGGCCACCAGCAACTGGCTATCATTAACGGCGCGGAAAGGTTTAAGGTAACAGACGTGAAAACAAAAGGCGATTCGGTGTTTATTCACATGCCTTTGTTCAATTCGGAGTTCAGGTTAAAAAATACGGGAAAAGGTTTAGCAGGCAGATGGATAAAGCATTTGGGCAATAAAGATGCGGCAATGGATTTCACCGCTACGCCGAACATTGCGTGGCGTTTTTTCAAAGCAGCGCCGGCGCCAAAATTCAATGTTTCGGGCAGGTGGTCGGTCATTTTTGGCGACGGAGCTCCCGGAAGAGAGAAATTAGTAGGCGAGTTTAAACAAACCGGCTCAAAACTGACCGGTACGTTTTTAAGCATTTCGGGCGATTACCGTTTTCTTGAAGGTACCATAGCAGGCAATCAATTTTACCTTTCGTGTTTTGACGGCGGGCACGCCTTTTTATTTATCGCGAAAATAGATAACGCCAACACCATAAGCGAGGGCAAATATTATTCAGGCCTTTCGGGGATCGATAAGTGGACGGCAGTTAAGGACGCCAGTGCTAAACTGCCCGATGCCTATTCGCTGGCGACATTGAAACCAGGTTATAAAAAAATAGCTTTTGCCTTCCGGGATATTAACGGCAAAAAGGTCTCATTATCAGACGACAGGTTTAAAAATAAAGTGGTTATTATACAGATGCTTGGTTCCTGGTGTCCGAATTGCATGGACGAAACTAATTATTTTGTGAGCCGCTATTATAAAAAATATCACGCAAAAGGTGTTGAGATCATGGGGCTGGCTTATGAGCGCACCACCGACTTTGCCCAATCGCAAAAAACACTGCGGCAGTTGAAGTCGCATTTCAACATCCCTTATCCGTTGCTGATCACCGGGTATACTCCCGGAAAGGGCGACCCTGAAAAAAGTCTGCCCATGCTGGCCGACTTTAAGGGATTCCCGACAACTATCATCATCGATAAAAAAGGCGATGTACGCAAAATACACACCGGCTTCAGCGGCCCGGGAACCGGCGTTTACTATACACAGTTCATTGATGAGTTTGAGAAACTGACTGACGGTTTACTGGCGGAGTAGTTGGATTTCGGATTTTCACGGTTTGTGTTTTTCAAAGGCGTTCAGGAAAGCTACGCCGTTTCGGATGTTCTCCCGCATGTGCGGAATCAGATTTAATAAATTATAGCCAAATACAATCTCGCATTCGTAAAACGCAGTGTGACGGCATTTTTTATCGCCGCCGAATTAGCAAGCCAATACCCGGTATTAGTATAGGGCTATATAGTGGCAAATGTGCCAGTGCATCACACTGTATCAACTGTATCATACTGTACCACTTTCAAAATGATACAGCCGGTACAGTAGAAACGACCAGCATCTGCACATCCGGAATCTGCGCATCCGCACATTAACTTCTCTCTTCCCAAATCGCACATAAATGCACAATGGTATCAACGGCTTTTTGCATATCCTGTACCGATACCCATTCCTGTTTGCTGTGGAAGGCGTGCTCGCCTGCAAAAATATTCGGGCAGGGCAAACCCATAAATGATAGCCGTGAGCCATCAGTACCGCCGCGTATGCTGCACAATTTTGCGTCGAGGCCAGCGCGTTTTATAGCTTCCATTGCATAATCGACCACCTGTGGGTACTCGTCTAAAACGACTTTCATGTTTCGGTACTGGGGCCTGGTGTTCAGGTGATATGATGATGCGGGAAATTGCTGTAATACTCTATCAGCAATGGTGCGTATTGCGTTGGCGTGTTCGGTCAATTTTTCGTCTGTAAAATCGCGGATGATAAAATCGATACTCGCTTTTTCTACATGGCCTTCTACGGCTACGGGATGTACAAATCCCTGCTTGCCTTCGGTTCCTTCGGGCGATAGCTCAGCAGGAAGGGCGGCAATGATGCGGCCTGCAATTTTTATCGCGCTTTCCATCTTGCCTTTTGCAAAACCCGGGTGTGCGCTTATCCCTTTTATGGTCAGCTTTGCGCCGTCGGCCGAGAACGTTTCATTTTCCATATTGCCCGCGCTTTCACCGTCAATGGTGTAGCCTGCATAAGCACTCAGCTTTTTCATGTCGAGTTTATCCACCCCGCGGCCAATTTCCTCATCCGGTGTAAACAATATCCTGATCTGTCCGCGTCTGATCTCCGGATGATTAACCAGCTGGTAGCAGGCATCCATGATCTCAGCCACCCCCGCTTTGTTGTCGGCGCCAAGCAAGGTTGTGCCGCTTGCTGTTATCAAATCATTACCGATTTGGTTGTGCAGATCGGGGTGCTCACTTAAGCGGATAACCTGTGAAGAATCGTCGGGCAAAACGATATCGCCTCCCTGGTAATTTTTGTGTATAATGGGTTTTACATTTAACCCGCTGCAATCTGGCGAAGTGTCCATATGCGAGCAGAGACAAATTACGGGAATGCCAACTTTTTCGGTATTGGCTGGTATCATAGCATATACATACCCGAATTCGTCGAGATGGGCGTCGTTTATGCCTATTGCCAGCAATTCATTCACCAGTATTCTGCCGAGGTCTTTTTGTTTTTCAGTTGACGGAAAAGAGGTAGAATTGGGATCTGATTGGGTATCGACAGTTACATAGCGCAAAAAACGTTCGGTAACCGTGTAATCGCGTGATAAGTCCATAAATGTATTTTAAAATTGAGCCGGATAGCCAGCCGGTTGCAAAACCGTGTCAAATGGCTCAAAAATTGTAAATCTGAGCCAATAATCTGCTATTCAAAGAAATATTTTAACGATGGACCTGGTTGAATATTCATATACGATCGGTTTTTACGCGTGACCCGCCCACGACAATGCAGTATTATTTAACCCAAAGCTTATTTTATATGTTGCCCTTCGGTTAATGGAACTACATTCAATCAGGTTGGTTTGCCCGTAACAATTATTTAATATAAAATGCTACATAACAGCCACTTGACTAATAAATTCATAAGTGTATATTTGTAAAAACATTTTTTGACGCAGATTAATAGGATTGGCTGCAAACCTTATTCTAATAATTAAAAAATTTAAATATCAACCAATAGTTTAAGTTTTGAAAAAAATCATCCTATTCTTTATAACAATAATTTCAGTGCTTATTTGCAAGGCACAGGACGAAGAGCGCCCGAGATTTGCAATTGGTACTGAGGCGGCATATGGGAGGGGCTTTACAAATTTAAACACACAGTATGATCGCCCCGCGTTTAACCTCAGCCTCATTTACAATCATAAACCCCATTTCTCGTGGGTAGCCGAACTTCAATCAGGTGAATTATCGGGCGGAGGTTTAAAGCCGAGTGAAGATATTTCAGGGCGGGTTTATAACAACTTTTATTTAGCTTTTAATTTGCACGCCGATTTCCGGTTAGAGGGTATGATCAATACGGACGGCCAGCTCTTTAATAAAGATGGCCATACTCTGCTAAACTTTATAAAAAACTTTTATTTCGGCGCGGGCGCAGGCTTTATCGCTAACAATGTTTCGGTACAACGTTATAGCATTTATGTTCCGACATATCGGTTTGGAGGGTCCGATCACAGCATCAACCCGACGATCGCAGTGCGGATCGGGCACGAGCTGAAGATTTATGATGCCGTAAACGATGTTCGTTATGCCATTGATATCGGATATACTCATAATATAGTATTCAACAGCGGATTAGACGGGTACAACGACCCGCATAGCATATTTCAGCACTCAACCATTGGCCAGTACCGGCAGTTCATTATTGGTGTCAAACATTATTTGAAGAACAAATAATACACTCCGTACTTTTTTAATCTTATTATCAATCCATTGCGTCACGTAGTTTATTGTGACTGCTCTTATGGATCATGCCATAAATTCCAAATACTCTTCTATACCCACAAGACTGATTATGGCTGACGGGCAATAATATTATGTAACAAAATCATGTGTTTTATCGTAAAAAAGCCAAACTCAATTTGGTTTTTCTCTCAGCGTACGGATTGATTTGTTACCGTTACACTGTTATTGGAAGCCCCGAAACCAGAGAACAGCCAAATAAATGGAACAGGATTTGTGTGATTAAATATATTTCGTATGAAAAAAATAATTTTACTTCAAGTATTTGTTTTTTTAGCAATAGTTGTTAAAGGGCAGCTCGCCTATAATTACCAGGAGTACGGGATAGGCATCGGCGCAAGCTATATTCGCGGATATACGAATGTGAATACCCAGTATAATCATCCCGAGTTTCATATGAATTTTATTTATAATTATAATCCCTATTTACCTATAACCGCTGAAATACAGACCGGCCAGTTATCAGGAGGCGGTTTGACGCAGGCTTTGGACAAATACGGCCGTCAATACGATGATCATTATAAGGCAGCTATTATACGTGCCGACCTGCAGTTTGGCGCGGGCATTGATTACCATGATAACTCTTTTCTGAACTTCGTAAAAAACTTTTATGTTGGATCAGGAATAGGCCTTATGTCTAACGCAATCCAAAATCAACGCTATAGTATTTATGATGCTACCTATAGATTTCCCGGGAATAACAGTAACATTGGTGTTATAGTGCCCCTGCGTATTGGCTACGAGGTGAAACTTTACAACCCCTATGAGGAACCAACGTATGCCATTAACTTCGGATACGCACATAACGTTGTATTTGGCTCGGGCATCGATGGTTACAACGACCCAAGTGCAAGATTTAAAAACAATTCGCCCGATCAATACCGGCAAATTTTCGTTGAGTTCAAATATTTTTTCGGTAATATTGTTTCGTATAACAAATCCGTCCGGCTGTCAAAATATTGATTTGAACTTAGAAGAACTTCGTGATTATTGCCTTCAAAAACCGGGAGCTACCGAAGGGTTGCCCTTTGGCGACGACACGCTGGTTTTTAAGGTCGGCGGTAAAATGTTTTTACTTGCCGGAATAAGTGAGGGCAATAGCTTCAATGTAAAGTGCGACCCGGAACTGGCCATCGATTTGCGAGAACGCTACACAGAAGTTCAGCCGGGTTACCATATGAATAAAAAAATGTGGAATACCGTGTTGATGGACGGCACTTTAACCAATAAACAATTGGTTGACATGATCGACCGCTCGTACGAATTGGTATTTAACAGTCTTCCCAAAAAGATTCAGCAGGAGGTTAAATAAACGATATAATTTATATTCCGGCTTTTCCCTGCTCTTTTAAGACTCTCCCTGATTCCATTCGCTTTATAGTTCACCCATAACTATATTTGTCAAAACCCGATTCATGAAAAAAATTCTATCAGTCGTGCTCGTTTGTTTTATTTTTTGCCAGGCACATGCCCAGCTTACCCCTTTTGAATTGAGCAGGGATAAAAACTACACGGCTACCTACTACGAAATAATTGCTTACTATCAAAAGCTAAGCAGGCAATATCCACAAATGAAACTGCTTAATTATGGCACAACGGATGTTGGCAAACCTTTAACCCTTATTGTATTATCGCGCGACAAGGTTTTCGATCCGACGTTGATCAAAAAACAAAATAAAAGGGTATTGCTGATCAACAACGGCATCCATCCCGGGGAACCGGAAGGCATTGATGCCAGTATGATGCTTTCGCGCGATCTGCTTAAGAAAAATGCACTGCCAAAAGATGTGGTGATATGCGTTATAGCGGTATATAATATTGATGGCTGTCTCAACCGCGGCGTAAGCCGCATTAACCAGAACGGGCCGCGCGCTTACGGTTTCAGGGGCAATTACCGCAACCTTGATTTAAACCGTGATTTTATTAAAGCCGACAGCAGGAATGCGTTTGCCTTCGAAAAAATATTAAACAGCTGGAACCCCGAAGTTTTCCTGGATAACCATACCAGCGATGGTGCTGATTACCAATATGTAATGACGCTGATTGAAACACAAAAGGATAAGCAAACGCCTATCCTGGCCGACTACACGTCTAAAATACTTTCGCCCGAGCTTTATAAACGAATGATCAAAAGCGGATACGAAATGACGCCCTATGTAGAAAGTGAAGAGAAAAGCCCGGATAATGGCATAGTGAGTTTTTTAGAAACGCCGCGCTTTGCAACAGGGTATACGTCCCAGCACAACATCATCAGCTACATTACAGAAACCCACATGCTCAAACCGTTCGACAAACGGGTGTATGCCACTTACGACTTTATGCAAAACCTGGTAGATATTTACGAGCGTGACGCCAAATTGATCGGCGAATTAAAACGGAAGGCGGATGAGCAGGTAAGCAAACAGCAAACTTTTGCCCTAAATTGGGAACTGGATAAGGACCATTATGATACCCTCGTGTTTAAAGGTTATTATGCCGGTCACAAACCAAGCGAGGTGAGCGGCCTAAGCCGCTTATATTACGACCGAAGCAAGCCATACACTAAAACCATCAAATATTTTGATAACTACAAAGTGACCGCGACAGCTGATAAACCTTTGGCGTACGTTATCCCGCAGGCGTGGGGCAAAGTTATCGATTTATTTAAGCTGAATAACGTGGCCATGCGCAGGCTAGCACACGATACAACCCTCAATTTGCAAATGTATTACATTGCCGATTACAAAACGCCGCAACGGCCTTACGAGGGGCATTACCTGCACAGCAATATTAAGTTAAACCCGGTTGACATACAGGTTAAGTTTTATGAGGGCGATTACATTGTTTATACCAACCAGCCGCTTAACAGGTATATTGTTGAGACTTTGGAGCCTCAGGGCGTGGATTCGTTTTTTGCCTGGAACTTTTTTGATTCGGTTTTAGGCGAGAAAGAATATTTTTCCGACTATGTATTTGAAGATGTCGCCGCCGACCTGCTTAAAAATGATCCGGAACTAAAGAAAAAGCTGGACGACGAAAAACAAAAAGACCCAAAGCTTGCGGCGAACGCAGCGGCGCAATTAAATTGGGTTTACCGCAACTCGCCCTATTTCGAAAAAACATACCTTCGCTACCCCGTTGGCAGATTATTGAACAACGCTAAACTCGATCTGAAATGATGGAATACCTGATGCTGTCGCCTGTGGCGTCGGTCATATTTGTGATAACGATACTTACTTCTTTATGGGCGTTTTCGAATGAGAATGCTTATGCCAACATGATCTTACACCCTTACAGTGTTTATCGCGGCAAGCGGACTTATACTATAATAACAAGCGGGCTTATTCATAACGACTGGATGCACCTGTTCTTTAATATGATGTCGTATTATTTCTTTGCTTTTCAACTGGAAGCAGTATTGGGGCACTGGCAGTTCGGATTATTATATGTAGCAAGTTTAATTTTAAGTGACTTGCCTACGGTATATAAACACAAAAACGACCAATGGTACCACAGTTTGGGCGCATCGGGCGCGGTGAGCGCAGTTATATTTAGCTATATCTTATTTAGCCCGTTAAGTAAAATGATGATTGTGCCAATACCGATCGGGATACCGGCCGTGTTATTCGGCGTATTGTATTTGGTTTACTGCAACTACGCTTCTAAATATTCGCGCGATAATATCAACCATGATGCGCACATGTTTGGCGCACTAAGCGGGCTGCTGATCACTATTATTTTGAACCCTCACATTGTGAACGGCTTTATAACTGAGATCACCGGGGGAGTTCAATCGCTGATGCATTAATCAGGCCGCCGTCCGGGTTAAATAAAAAGCTCATAGGCCTTTCGGGATTTTTGACGATCTCCAGCAACAGGAAGCCCCAATTTTTCCAGAAGCTTTCGAGCACCTGGCCGTAAATTTTGTTTATCCAGTCGTCAAACAGCGGTTTGCTGCTCATTCCCCGCAAGGGCATTGCCTCAATGTAAATATCATCGCCGACAGGCAAAATATTGTACTCCGGCAAGCGGTTAAACAGGTAGGCCGAATAAAACACCCTGCCGCAGAACTCTTCAAATTGTATGGGGTGCAAAACTTCGCCTTTAATTTTTTCAAATACTTCCTGGTGATATTTTTTGTTCGCACCATTATCCTGCAGGCAAATGATCAGTCCAAAGTCTTTTATCCGCAGGGAAAAAGTTAGCGTGTTGATCTCGTCGCGGTAGCCAAATTCTTCGGGGTTGTTGTCAACCTTAAATAAAAAGATGCTCCAGGGTTTAAAATCTTCAAAACTGATGGGAAGGTTCAGGCTTTGCAGCATCAGGTGCAGGCTGCTGAACTTATGGATAATGGACTGGGAAATATTAAACTCCTCTCCCTGCGCATGCTGCAGTTTGATGCCGCTTTGCAGCTCGTTAAAAATAATGCCATATAACAACTTTCCGGCCCATTGAAATAATTTCAACTCGTCGAGGTTTTTAACAGCATAGTACCCAGTATCAAACGCGGCAGCTATTTCGGCTTCTAAAGGTTCCAGAAATGATTCGTTAACGTGCGCGGCGCAGGGGATCTTCAGATCTTTATAAGTTGCCATGCTTTCATCCAGCAATTTAAACGGCTGGTCTTCCAGCCTATAGCGGCTCATAAGCCATTGCGGAAAAACCTGTATCTTCTCTTCGTCGGAGCTTAAAGACTGGCCCGTTAAAAAGCAGTTGCGGTTGCTGAAATTAAAGGCGGTAAAGGGATGATAAACTTCTTCGGGCATGGCCGCAAAGATAAGCATCATAATCAACGGGAAAATTTTAGCTTTGAATTTAACATGAAACTGACTTACCAACCTTTCGAACTGCTGCTCAGGCATACATTCACCATCGCCAAATTTTCGCGGACTTCAACGCCGGTCATGCTGATCCAGGTTGAACATGAGGGGCATACCGGCTATGGCGAAGCATCCATGGTGCCATATATGGGGGAAAGTTTTCAGTCGGCTACAGATTTTTTAAGCAAGGTAGAGTCCAAGCAATTCAAATACCCGTTTAATTTCGAAGAGATCATCGGTTATCTGGATAACCTGGCACCGGGCAACCCCGCTATTAAAGCCGGTATCGATATAGCCTTGCATGATCTTGAAGGGAAACTCCAAAATAAATCGTGCTGGCAATTGCTGGGCAGCGATCCGGCAAA
This sequence comes from Mucilaginibacter sp., assembly GCA_035568395.1. Classification (GTDB taxonomy): domain Bacteria; phylum Bacteroidota; class Bacteroidia; order Sphingobacteriales; family Sphingobacteriaceae; genus Mucilaginibacter. The sequence goes on from DATMOF010000004.1 coordinate 177,198, forward strand.
AATGCCCGCAACGAGTTTCACCATCGGCATAGATACGCCCGAGATGATCATTCAAAAAGTAAAAGAAAACCCCGATTGTAAGATCATCAAAGTTAAGTTAGGCCGGGATAGCGATAAGGACCTGATCAAAACCATACGTTCGGTAACCGACCTGCCGCTATTTGTTGACGCCAACCAGGGCTGGACCGACCTGCAGCAGAGCCTGGATATGACGCACTGGCTACACGAACAAGGTGTATTACTCATAGAGCAGCCTATGTTAAAAACCGATATCGATAGCAATGCCTGGCTTACCGAACGCAGCCCCATACCAATAATAGGAGATGAATCGGTACAACGTCTGCCGGATGTTGCAAAAGCCAAAGGGGTTTATCATGGCATCAATATCAAGCTTATGAAATCGGCAGGGATGTACGAGGGGCAGCAGATGATATTAAAGGCAAAAGAACTTGGTTTAAAGCTGATGATCGGCTGTATGAGCGAAACAAGCTGTGCCACCCTTGCCGCCGCCGCGCTCGCCCCGCAATGCGACTGGGCTGATCTGGACGGGCCGTTTTTAACGAGCAATAACCCGTATAAGATGCCGGAGTTTAGAGATGGAAAGTGGATATTGAACGACGCATCTGGCTTAGGAATTAAACACTAATTGTACGAATTTAGGCGAATTTCACGAATTAGTTTAGAAAACTATCATGAAATCAAAATTCGTGTAATTCGTATTAATTCGTGAAATTCGTGCTACTTAATTAATTCCTTATGAAACGCTCCATATTATCCCTTAGCTGTATTCTGATTCTTTTATTGTCCACTTCGTTTCACGCGAAAGAAGAATGGACATCCCTGCTCGATAAAAATTTATCAAAATGGCGGATCTATCAAAGTTTCAGGCACAAGCTTGGCTATAAAGGCCAGGCGCCGAAGGATGAAAACGGAAACCTAATCAAGCCGGTGGGTTATGATGTTAACGAGGAAAACGAATTTTCAACGATTGATGCCAACGGCGAGTTGATCCTGAAAATAGGCGGCCCTATTTATGGCTGCATATTCACCAAACAAGAGTTTGGCAATTACGACCTAAAACTAAAAATGAAATGGGGCGACAAAAAATGGGTGCCCCGTATGGACGAAGTTAAAGATTCAGGCGTTTTATATCATTCAATCGGCGAATGCGGGGTTGAATACTGGCGCACTTGGATGCTGAGCCAGGAATTCCAGGTAACAGAAGGCGGCATGGGCGATTACTGGACGCAGGCCAGCTCAATGTCGGATATCAAAGCCAGGAAAGAGGGAAAAGATTACTTCTTTGATAACAACGGTACGCTTACTGCTTTTGGAAACGGTACCGGGCATGGGGGCTTTTGCCACGCTGGTGCAGATGTAGAGAAAAAAGGCGATTGGAATGATATTGAACTGATAACCTACGGCGACAAAGCCGTCCGCATTGTTAACGGGCAGGTGGTTATGGCCTTATCAAACAGCAGGTACACGGTTGGTGCCGAAACTAAACCATTGGTAAAAGGTAAAATTCAATTGCAATGCGAAGCAGCCGAAGTTTTTTATAAGGACATTAAAATAAAACCAATAGACGGGATACCGGCTAAATATGCCGCCTATTTCAATTAAGAGGTTACTTATCACTCAGCATAATCGGGTTCCCCTTGTTGGCACCCATTATAATGATTTTGGTATTAGGTGATAATGCTATTTCCTTTTGTGCTTTGATGGTTTCATACTGCAATTGCTTGTCCGATAAACCTGTTGAAAGTATCTTCTGGTAATCGGCGATACCCTGGGCCTCTACACGTTTACGGTCGGCTTCCTGGCGTTCTTTCTGTAACACAAACTGCATTTTCTGGGCATCTTGTTCGGCATTGATCTTTGATTCGATGCTTGCCTTTACAGAGGCGGGCAACGATATATTCCGTACCAATATTTGCTGTACTTCCAGGCCATTCTTTGCAAAATTCTGAGTTATGGTTTGGTTTATTTTAGCCTGGAACTCCTGCCTTTTTGTAGAATAGAGATCAACAGCCTGGTAATTCACCGCGTTATCGCGTATTGCGGTCCTGGTAACGGGGCGCACAATTTTATCTTCATAATTTACGCCGATATTTTGCAGAATGAAAGGCGCTTTCTCCGGATTTAACCGGTACAACACCGAAAGATCAATGGTGACCTCCAGCCCGTCGGATGAAAGGACGCGTATGGCATCATCTCCCTGAACGGCGCCTTCACTGCTTTTGGCGCTCATGGTGTAATTTTCGGTCTGAATACTGAAAGTTATCACCTCAACAAGCGGATTGATCACATGCAATCCGCTTTCCAGTACATTATCCTGCACTTTACCAAAAAGCACCTGAACACCAACTTTGCCTGGTTCTACAATTTTAATTGTGGAAAGTAGTATTCCCAAAACAACAACAACCAGCCCTACAATACTAACGGTACGTCCGAAACGGTTGCCGGGTTCGGGCGAATATTTGAGCACTGTACCCACAACGAGTATAATGATCCCTAAAATTGCGATAAGCATAGTGTGATAAGATTAAGGTTTTTTTGAAGCGTTCTTTATTTCTTTAAGAAGTCTGATCTTGAGAATGATAAATATAACTATAAATACGACAGCGCCAAGGATATATAGATATTGCTTTTGAATAATACCATACTGGTAAGCAGCAATAAAGCATAAAAAAATGCAAATATTATACAAAACATTAAGGAGTCCTTTTTTCCACATCGCCTAATATACGTTAATAGTTGGATCGATCTCGTCGGCCCATGCTAAAATGCCGCCCTGAAGATTATATAAATTGGTGTAGCCCAGTTGCTCCAACTGCATGATAGCTGCTGCACTGCGCTTGCCGCTGCGGCACATTACTACCACCGGTTTAGTTTTATCCACTTTGTCGGCTTCAATCAAAATCCCGCCAAGGGGTATCAGTTCACCGCCAAGGTTCGACATCTCGTATTCAAAATCTTCCCTTACATCTATCAATTGAAAATCCTCGCCCCTATCCTTCTTTTCTTTCAGTTCCTGTACGCTTATTTCTTTCATCTTTATTAAAATTATTCCCAAAGGTAATTTTCTGCTCAAATATTTAAGTATATCTTTTGTAACATTCAATCCCTAAGCGCGTTTTATATATGTTTGTAATGTTGACTATTGATAAATGAAGAAAATCACCCGCTTTTTTTGGTTCTGTTCGGGAGCCCATATTGGTACACTAAAAAAATATCCGCTTGAACATAATAAATATGTTGGTATAGGGGCAACTATATTTTTCACAGCGTTGTTTGCCAGCTTATCGGGCGGCTACGCCATGTATTTCGTTTTTAACGGAAGCGCATTTGCGGTGGGCTTTGCTATTTTGTTCGGACTGATATGGGGAACGGCCATTTTTAACATGGACCGTTATATTGTTTCGAGTATCGATAAGCAGGGAACAACCAACCAGCAAATATTACAGGCATCGCCGCGTATTTTATTAGCGATCATGATCGGTATCGTTATTTCCCGGCCGTTAGAGTTAAAAATATTTGATAAAGAGATCCGCCAGAAGTTAAAGACGGCCTATCTTAAAGGCCAGCACCGTAAAATAGATACACTGCAAAAAACTTACATGCAGAAATATGCGATGGAGCTCGGTAAAAACAACGACCTGAAAAAAGAGAAAGATTCGCTCGAAAAAGATATTAACCGTTCCCGTTTCCAGCTCAACCAGGAAGTTTTTGGCGATAAAACCAACCAAACTTCGGGTATAGTGGGATATGGCACATACGCCAAGCAAAAACAAACCGTTTTGCAGGAAAAGCAGGACAGGCTAAAAACCGTGACGGATAATGAGGCGAAAATGGAGCAATACCTTAGTGCCCGTAAAGATTACGAGGGGCTAAACAATATCCGGCTCTTTAGCGAGCACCAATTGGATAGCCTGGCAAACGTAGCCGGTTTCTCCGACCGTAACTGGGCGTTGGGACAGCTCTCTTATAACGAAAACGGCACCCGCGACCTGGATACCTATTTGGCGGAGTCATTTATTAGCTACCTTTTTATTTTGTTTGAATGTTTACCCGTATTCGTCAAACTGATGTCGCCGAAAGGGCCGTATGATGTGGCTGTTTCCAAAATATCCGAAGCCGACGAACACTATGCTAACCGTGATAAAGAACGTAATATACAAGTAACAGATAGTGTTTACGACCATCACGTGGATACGGAGATCGATAAGCACAAAAAGATTATTACCGCACAATCAGACTATGACCTCGAGCGGCACAGTTATGATTGATATAGTCGATTGGTGATTCAATATAGTTTAGTTGAGAATTATTGCGTTATATCGGTGTATCATTTGTAACGGAGATACATCTGATGCACTGTACCACCTGGTACAGGTGGTTACACCTGGTACACCTGAACACACCTGGTACAATTAATTAAATCTCACAGATATTTGTCCTGATCAGATCCCGGCTAACCGCTCTTCCAATTCCTGGTACCATTCTTCGCCGTACTTGCGTATGAGTGGGGCTTTTAAAAATTCGTGCACGTGCACTTTGAGTTCGTCACCGAGTGAACACGCAGGGCTGCAAATGCTCCATCGGTCATAATTCAGCACATCAAATTCAGGGTACTTCGTTATCCGGATAGGGTATAAATGACAGCTGATCGGTTTCTTCCAGTTTATCGCGCCGGTTTCGTAGGCCTTTTCAATAGCGCATTTAGTGATGCCATTTTCCCATATCACGTAAGCACACTCTTTATTTACATCAACACACGGGGTGGTATAATCGCCTTCAAAGTCTTTCACATACGTGCCAACCTTCTCAACGGTGCTGATGCCTTTGGCAGTCATAAAAGGTTTTACTTTCGGATAGATTTCATCGAGGATATCCAATTCGTTAGCATCCAACGGCGCACCGGAGTCGCCTTCCAGGCAGCAGGCGCCCTTGCACTTGTTTAAATTACAAACAAAATTCTCGGTTACCACATCCTCGTGCAGCAAAACATTCCCAACCTCGATCATTATTATTTACTTACAGAATTTAATGGGTATTTAAGATTATTGGCTCCCGTGATCTCCATCGATAGGCTGCCTACTATCAGTTCAACATGGGCCTTTACAGGTATCCTGTTGTTGTCGTCTGTGATCCAAAGGTACAACTTACTATCCTTTCTGAAAACACGGCCCGGAATTATAGTCGGATTAAACTTCAGGCAGTTAAACTTTCCTATATCCGATTCAACAACTTCTTTACCCACATAAGTAATACTCAGTGTATGCACGCCGTCTTCTAAAAAGTATTGCAGATCAAACCTCTCGCCTATATGGATGTGCGAAATGTCGATGCCACGTGAAAAGTAATAAGCGGATAGAAAGTCGAACACCTTCCCCTTGAACGGGTAAACGCCTTTAGCAGCCGTAATTCTATTGTTCTCGCGATCGAAAGTCACATTATCTTTATGCTTATAGCTGGCTTCCTTACGGTTTTCGGCGTAATAGTATGGTAAGAGTGTATTTTGATCGACAAATGTTTCATACCGGTTGCGCACTTTATAAAAAACGTCGAACGCGCCGGCGGTTTTGGCATCCACAACGATGTGGTAGGCTGGGTGCCCCTCAAAAACTTTATCGGTTTCCTCTACGCGCAGGTTTGCTGTCGCAGCGGTAAAAAATCCATATTTTAATGAGTAGCTTAATTTTTCGCCGATTTTAAATACCGGCTCGCCGGCTTTTAACGTCTCCTGGCTAAAAGAATTGAAAGAGGTGCTGCCTATTAGTAAGATTACAAGAAAAACCTGTTTTATCATTTAGTCGGGAGATTATAGTCCTAAGTTTTAAGCAATATGCCGGCGTTTTGTTTTAATACGCACTGACCAGCAAGTTCGTTACAATTGGTTTCGTTTGTTTATAACGCAGAAATAACGATTTATTTTTACCAGCCCAAACTTTCGGCTTAGGACTAAAGACTCGAACTCAATACTTAAAAGTCAATCTCTCTTTTTATAAATAGGCACTGTAGAGCACGGCTCACCAAACATCAGGCTTTTAACAACGGGGGTAAGTTTTTTTGTTAACTCAACATACGCCGAAACGGGCACCGGGATTTCCCCGCAGCCCTTTATAACAATACGCTGGTCGCGGTATTCCTCGACATCCATATTGTTGATGTTTTTTATAAACAATATGGTTTCAAGTACATCCTCGTTACCAAAAACCACTTCGGTGGCATATGGGGCCAGTTTGTTGGCCAGCAACATATAGGCCCAGGCGGGCACAATAGCATCTGCAGAGCAGGTAACTGCTACATTTTTACCCTGGTATTGCGACCAATCGTGCGTTTTTACAAATTCCCTGAAATCCTTCTCACGTAAAATGAGCCCCTGGAACAGGTTGTCCGCTATATCATAAACAACACGGTCTCCGGCCGGATAAAACGAAGCGGGGTCCAAAGTGACCAGGCCACTTTGCGCCACCTTATTGACTATATTTTCCTGTATTTCCATTTGCAAAAAAAATCCGGGAACAACGTGATGCTGTTCCCGGATACAAAATTACTTTAAATTTCGTTAATACAGTCTTCTGAGCACGCTCCGCTAACTGTCATGCTGCCGATTTGCGTTTTTTTACTTTAAAATGGCAGCGTAATGCGTTGTTATAAAAATTTAGCCCTGTAATCCTTTACGTCAGCTTTTTCCTTAAGCGCATCAAATATCTGCGAATCAGCGCGCTGCAGCAATGCCTGGCCAATTTGCTGCCGTTCTCTTACAGCATTGGTAAGCGGTGCCGGGTTGGTAAAGCCATCTAAAACAAATACGTATACGCCTGTTTGCCCTTCAACCGGTTTTGACAACTTATTTGGCTGCGAACCGAACACGGTTCCGATCAGTTTATATTCTGCTGATGAACCGGGGATCACCGGGTTTGCAAACACCATATTTTGTACAGGTAACACTTTAGTTGCTGCTTTTTGAGCCACCTGGTCTATCGAAGAAGACCCGCTTAAAGCAGCCTGTAGTTTGGCTGACAATAATTTGGCTTTTACCTGGTTTTTAACCATTGGCTCTATCTGTTTCTTAACAGTTTCCAGCGGCGCAATGCCTTTTGGCTTAATTTGCACCAGGTGTGCGATGATATATTGATCACCTACGATATAAACTTTATCGGAAAAGTCGCCTGGCTGAGCTGTAAATGCCCACCGTACAATTTCGCGGGCATTATCAATACCCAGAACGGAAGCGGCAACACCGTTAATATCGGTAGCAGTTTTCTTTTTCAAACCGGCTTTATTTGCCTGCGCATCAAAATTATCCTTTGTAAGCGATCCGATAAATCCCTGTGCTTTACTGTAAACAGAAGTTTGCGTACCGCTGCTGGCCTTTAACGGCACATCGACAATAGCCACCTTTACCACCTTCGATGATCCCTTTTGATCTTCAACCTGTATTAAGTGAACACCAAATTGGCTTGGTACTATGATCAGGTCGCCTTTTTTAGCGCTGAACGCGGCGTCTTCAAACGCCGGTATCATGGCGCCGCGGCCAAAAGTTCCCAGGTCACCGCCTTTTACAGCTGAGTTTTTGTCGATAGAAAACATATTGGCCATATCGGCAAACGATTTTCCGGCCTGGATTTGTTTTTTGATAGAATCTGCTTTCGCCATAGCTTTTTCAAGGCCAATAGCTTTATCGTCTATCAGTATATGACGTGCCTTTACTGAATCCGGTTCAACCTTTGCGTCAACCAGTTTGGCAACTTTATAGCTTCCGTTTGATATATAAGGCCCGTAAATAAAGCCTTTGGGGGCGTTAAAGATCACTGAATCCAGCTTCGGCTCAAGACGTCCTTTGTGCTGGAACGTTAGCGGCGCTTTTGTTTCGGCGTTCAATTGAACAAAAAGAGAATCATTTTTAGTAGTTCTTAAACTATCTCTCAATCTTTCAATTTGTTTTTTTATAGTGGCTGAATCCTCCTTTGAAGGCGCGGCGCTAAAAGTAACATAATCAAAGGTCCTTAGTTCCTGCTGAGTTTTGAATTCGGCCTTATGCGCATCATAGTAAGCCTGGTAATCATTATCCGTAATGGTTATTTTATTATCAGGCACCGAAGAGTAGTCAAGCGTAACATATTTAAAATTAGCCAGCTTGTTTTTGGCTTCATAATCATCCTTAGCCTCAAGTGAGTTGACGTACAGGCCGTTAGTTACCAAAGAAATATATTTTTCAGACGTCTTAGCCTGGATCATTTGTGTTAAAAAGTCAGCCCACTGCTGCCTGAGCGGATCATCCGCCTTTGACGAAGCAAGGTTGTTTAAAAACGTGTTCAGCTTTGCCCTGTCTAACTGGCCTGTTTTAGGATCGCCGAAAGCCTGTACGATCTGCGGGTTTGGATTGCTGCCGCTTATCATTGACTTGGTTTCGTCATCACCTACCGTCAAACCCAACTTATCAACTTCTTTCGATAAAACCGCCTGGGCCACCATTTGGTTCCAGGTTGATTCCTGTACGTAGCTGGTGATCTGCGGACTTAAGTTACCACCCGACTGCTGTTTAAATTGAGCGCTGTTTTGGTCAACCTTTTTAGTGAAATCGTCATACGGGATCTTCTCACCGCTAACCTCACCCAACTCGTTCCGGTCGTCCCTGAACATTGACCCGCCCGATTTGGCAAAATCGCCGACAATAAAAGCAAGCAACGCGAACCCAATTAAAAATGCGAGAATTTTCCCCATCCTTTCCCGCAAAAAACCCATTACACCCATATTCGTAGAATATTTATTTTATATAGTTAAAAAGAGGGCGCAAGATACAACTTTTAGTAAAATTCTATAACACAAATTTTGCAGATAAAAGCGCTGGGGATTAGTGTGCTAAAGGTGCAGGGAAACTCCCGTTATGCCCTACCCCGGAAGATGAAGAAAACAGCCACCAGCACAACCAGGCTGCCTAAATAAGCGATCGTAGTAACCCGGTTATACTCTTCGCGGTTCCGGCGTATGGTAAAAAAATTGTAGAGGGCGAGGCAACCCAGCACCACCCAAAAAAACCAATTGACATGATCGCGGCCGGTAAATAAGGAGAGTGCGACAAAAAAAACAATGTAATTGGCGATGATAAGCAATACTGATTCGGGCGTATTATTGTGATTACGCCTGCGCTTGAATATCTCTTCAGGAATCATAGCACCTTATTTTATCTCTTCGTAGTCCACAAATTCTCCTTCAGAATCCGGAACTGCGCCTTTTTTTGATTTAGGCATATAATCAACCTTTACTTTACTCTGCGTGGTTGACTGGTTATAATTTTGCTGATGATGTTGCTGCTGCTGGGCTTTATTGATAACGCTTTGAAAAAGCATTGGCAACAATATACGGGCCAGTGCGCGTATAATGTACCAAACTAATAATATGGTGAGCAGGAAACTGAGAAACTCCGGCATATTGGTTAAAATTAAACGTACAAATATAAATATTATAACGGCAAAATTGTTTGCTTATGATTTTGCCTCGTTTTATGACAGGCCGATAACCGGATTTGTTACAAAGAAATAATTCGAAGATTTGGTAATTTGAAAATTTGACAATAGGATTTGATAATGAAGCAGGTTTATCATCTTTTCCATTTTTAAATCAACACATTTTCAAATTAAAACTTCTCCTCCATCATCTTTTCGAGCGCAAACATTTCGTCGCGGAGCTTGGCGGCGAGTAAAAAATCCATGTTTTTGGCAGCCGCAAGCATTTCCTTCCTGGTGTTTTCGATAGATTTCTTCAGATCGGGTTTGGTCATATACTGAACAATAGGATCCGCTGCCAGCGTAACTACATCGGCTTCAACGTAGGCCTTTTGCATACCGCCTTTAAAGTCCATTACCGAAGTTTGTTCCATAATTTCGCTGCGGGTTTTTCCTACCGTGGTCGGGGTGATGCCGTGTTCAGTATTGTAACGGATTTGAATATCGCGGCGCCTGTTGGTTTCGTCCATTGTCACCTGCATCGAATCGGTAATTTTATCGGCGTACATAATAACCCGGCCCCTGTCGTTGCGCGCGGCACGACCGATAGTTTGTATAAGCGAGCGCTCCGACCGCAGGAAACCTTCCTTATCCGCATCCAGGATAGCCACCAGCGAAACTTCAGGCAAGTCCAATCCCTCTCTTAATAAGTTGATCCCGATAAGCACATCAAATTCGCCCAGGCGCAGGCCGCGTAATATTTCGACCCTTTCGAGTGTTTTAACTTCTGAGTGGATATAGCGGCACTTAATACCCAGCCTGTCCATATATTTTGCCAACTCTTCGGACATCCGCTTGGTAAGTGTGGTAACCAGCACCCGGTCGCCCATTTTCACAGTTTTATCCACTTCTTCAAGCAGGTCATCCACCTGGTTTATAACCGGGCGTATGTCGATCACCGGATCGAGCAAGCCGGTTGGGCGTATTACCTGCTCAACTACCACACCTCCCGATTTTTCGAGCTCGAAATCGCCCGGGGTAGCACTTACGTATATTGTTTGGGGCGCCAGGCGCTCAAACTCCTGGAAATTCAGCGGGCGGTTGTCCAGGGCTGCCGGCAAACGGAAGCCATAATCAACCAGCGACATTTTGCGTGAACGATCACCGCCGTACATTGCCCTGATCTGCGGCACGGTGACGTGGCTCTCATCGATCACCATCAAATAATCATCCGGGAAATAATCCAGTAGGCAAAAGGGCCTCGCGCCGGGTTGCCGACCGTCAAAAAAACGCGAATAATTTTCGATACCGGAACAATATCCCAACTCGCGGATCATTTCCAGGTCGTAATTTACCCGCTCCTCAAGCCGCTTTGCTTCCAGGAACCGGCCATCGCCAATGAATTGTTTTTTGCGGCTTTCCAACTCTTCCTGTATCGCCCAGATGGATTGGGTGAACCGCTCGCGCGGCGCGACATATAAATTAGCCGGGAACAACACCATGTGCGTCATTTTTTCAATGGTTTTTCCACTCGTGATATCAAAAGTGCTTAGCTCTTCGATATCATCGCCAAAAAAAGAAACCCTGTACGCGATATCCATATACGCCGGGAAAATATCAACCACATCACCTTTCACTCTGAAGGTACCGCGCTTAAAATCAGCAGTGGTGCGGGAGTATAGTATCTCAACCAAACGGTGCAAAAAAGCATTCCGGCTGATGCGCGTGCCTACGGCAAAACGAAAAACTGAATCTTTAAAATCCTCCGGGTTACCCATGCCGTATATGCATGAAATGGACGACACCACGATAACATCCCTCCTGCCCGACATCAGCGCCGAGGTAGTGCGCAGGCGCAGCTTTTCAATTTCTTCGTTTATCTGCAGGTCCTTTTCGATGTAGGTATTGGTGGTTGGGATAAATGCTTCCGGCTGGTAATAATCGTAATAGGATACAAAGTAGTTCACCGCGTTTTCCGGGAAAAACTGCTTAAACTCGCCGTATAACTGGGCTGCAAGCGTTTTGTTATGACTTAATATGAGTGTCGGCTTTTGCGTTTGCGCGATAACATTGGCTATCGTAAACGTTTTGCCCGATCCGGTAACTCCGAGAAGCGTCTGGAACGGGTCGCTATTATTGACACCTTCAACCAGCTGTCGTATTGCTTCGGGCTGGTCGCCGGTGGGTAGGTATTGAGATGTTAGATTGAAATTCATAGAGTTATACAAAAATACGGTTTTAGATTTGAGATATGAGACGTGAGATTTGAGATTGAATGCCCGGATAATCAAACTTCGAGTTTCATATTTCAATTATAAATTCAAAATTAACTGACGGTAATGACAACTGTATGTCAGCAAGAAAGTTTGATTTCTGTTAATGATGAATTGCACATCCGGAATAATGAATTGTCAGCGGAATGGTTTTTGATCAGCTATGTTTTGCAGAGTTGCTGATAATGGTTATTTTAGTACAATATTTCACGTCATGAAAATAAAAGATGATTTCCATCACCTGATAGATAGTATTGAGGATGAAGAGCTTTTAAAAAGCTATTATCAATTAATTCAAAAAATCAATCACGACTATAACGGCCATCTTTGGAACGATCTCAGCGAAAGTGAAAAACAAGAATTGCTGATAGCCTATGAAGAAAGCTTTAACAGTGACAACCTGTTAAGCCATGAACAAGTTAAACTTCAGCACGAAAAATGGTTAAAACCATAATCTGGAATCGTCGCGCAAGCAATAACTTCAATTCCATTATTAAATATTTACAAAACGAGTGGGGAGATCGGGTAACCCGCGATTTTATTGTTCGGGCATATCGCATAATTGAACTTTTGGCGTTAAACCCTGAAATGGGATCAGTCGAACACTTTGAAAAACAAATAAGGGGAATTGTAATAACAAAACATAATACACTGTTTTACAGAATTGAAGAGGAGAATTTGATCTTATTAAACTTCTTTGATAATAGGCAGCACCCACAAAAGAAGTCTTACTAAAGGCAATAAGGCCTCTCAACCTTTATTAACTGAACCAAAGATTACGCCCACAACTATCATACATCCTATAATGCAATCCGAAATTGAGCATCCGAAATCCGAAATCAAATACAAACATCTTTTCTTCGATCTCGACCATACCATTTGGGATTTCGACAAAAATGCCGAAGAAGCTTTACACGAGCTATACGGCGTTCATAAACTGGCCGATATCGGGCTGCATTCCGCCGATCTGTTTATTGAAACCTACACGCGCAACAACCACCGACTTTGGGCAGAATATCATACAGGCAAAATAACGAAAGAGGAACTCCGCGAAGCGCGGTTTAAAAAAACATTCATTGAGTTGGGCGTTCATCCCGACCTGCTTCCGGAAGGGTTCGAAGATGCTTATGTATTGCTTTGCCCTACCAAAACCCACCTGTTCCCGCATGCGCACGAAACGCTGCAATATCTTCAAAGCAAATATACCCTGCACCTGATATCGAACGGCTTTAAAGAATCGTCCGAATTAAAAATAGGCAATACCAACATCGGGCGGTACTTTCAGCATGTCATCATTTCCGAGATCGTAGGCGTTAATAAACCCGATAAGGCCATATTTGAGCACGCGCTGTCATTGGCCGGAGCAACAAAAAATGAAAGCCTGATGATCGGCGACAGCCTGGAGGCCGATGTTTACGGTGCGCTGAACTTTGGCATGGATGCGATTTATTTCAATCCCTTTAATTTACCAAAACCTGACGATGTACCCTTGCAGGTAACTCATTTAAAAGAATTAACTTTAATGCTATAAGTAAATTCCGGCTAATTTTGGATTAAAATATTATGTAAATTTGTAGTTATGAAACAACGCACATATCGTATTTTGCTCACTCCTGAAAATGAAGGTGGATTTAGCGTTGCAGTACCTGCATTGCCCGGATGTTTTACCCAGGGAGAGACCATAGAAGAAGCAATTGAGATGGCAAAAGAGGCTATAACACTATATGTCGAAAGCTTAGAAGAAGATGGTGAGCCTGTTCCGGACGACAGTAAAAGCCTGGAGTACTCATTGACCTTTGCATCTTAATGAAATCTTATACCCCTAAAGAAATTATTGCTATTTTACTAGCACACGGCTTTGAACTTGCCCGTGTCAATGGCAGTCATCATATTTATGTAAACAGAGCTAATAGTAAAAGAACGGTTGTTCCGATGCATGCCAAGGATCTGAAAAAAGGAACCTTGCATGGAATTTTAAGACAAGCAGGGATAGATATAAAAGATTAATTAAATCAATCAATCGATATGAATATAACCAGGGAGCGATTCGCTATTGAGGCAGCACTGGATAGTTACCGCTCACAACTGGATTTAATACCCGACGACGTCTTTCAAACCACGCCGGCCGCCGGGGGCTGGTCGTTTGCCGAGGTGTATTCACATATTTTAATGGCCACGCTGGGGTCGACAATCGGTTTGGAGAAATGTGCAAATGGTTGCCCGCCTACAGAGGACGGTTTAACCTTTTTGGGCAGGTTGATGATGTTTACCGGCAGTTTCCCTCCTATAAAGACAAAACTTCCAGCAGCCGTAGCGGCAAAAATGCCGGTTAGTAAGATCAGTAAGGAGGAAGCAAAAAATTTATTAATAAAATGTCGCAAACGGGTTGACGATGCCGTAATGTTAGTTAAAAGCGCCCCGCCCGACTCGCGATATAAACATCCGCGGTTGGGTATGCTGAATGCCAAACAGTGGTTTAAGTTTATACGTATACACTTAGAGCATCATTTGAAACAGCTGCGGCGCATAAAAAAAAGTTTCAGTTAATTTGAAACCTTTTACATTTAACGTAGTCTTAACAGTAAGATAACCTGATAACCCGATATTTGTAAAAATTCCGCATGATGAATTTTGAATTTGCATATACTTATATGGTCGTTGCAGGGTTATTGTTCCTGGTTGGAATATTTTACCTCAGTCCGTATGAATTAAAGGTAAATGACGACGACGAAGAAGAATAATCGTTGCACACAAGATCAATCTCTACCTTCCGGGTATAATATACCAGGCAGGAAATTATCCCCCAAATTTTAATGGCAAAACGCGAAGTTGATATAGTAGTTATATCCGACGTGCATTTAGGCACCTATGGCTGTCACGCCAAAGAACTGTTAAAATATTTAAAAAGCATAAAGCCCAAATTGCTTATCCTGAACGGCGATATCATTGATATCTGGCAGTTCAGCAAATCATACTGGCCCGAGGCCCACATGAAGGTTGTGCGCCGGATATTGAAATTTGTTACGGAAGGCGTCCCGGTATACTATTTAACGGGCAACCACGACGAGATGATGCGTAAATTCAGTGATTTTACCCTCGGCTCCTTCCGGCTGCAGGATAAACTGGTGTTGAATATCGATGGAAAAAAAGCCTGGATATTTCATGGCGACGTTTTCGACGTTACCATGCAGCATTCTAAATGGCTGGCTAAATTGGGGGCCATCGGCTATGACACGCTGATCCTGATCAATAGCATAACCAATTGGTTTCTGACAGCTATGGGACGTCAGAAAATGAGCTTTTCGCAGAAAGTTAAGGCGAAGTTTAAAGATGCTGTAAAATTTATCAACCAGTTTGAGCAAACCGCCGCCGATCTCGCCATTGATAAATCTTACCAGTATGTAATCTGCGGTCATATCCACCAGGCCGAGATCAGAGAAATGACATCGACCAGCAAAACGGGATCGGTTGTTTATCTCAATTCCGGTGATTGGGTGGAAAGCCTCTCCGCGCTTGAATATCATAATAATGACTGGACGATATTCAAATATAACCCCAATGACTTTCACAGTGACGCCGACGAAGACGATAAAACCGACGCGGAGGATCTTGATGCTAAATTGGACGTAAAAATATTACTCGAAAGATTTAAGCAGGAACAGGGATAATTCACGTTGAAAGGTTGTAACGTTGTAATGTTAAATTTGTGGCCGAGGTTGCTCCCGAATAGTTGTTGATTTATCAAATCCGTAAACAATAAATCCGGATATTGGCAACATTCAACTTAAACTTCAACAACTACCATGAAAATACTATACGCAATACAGGGAACAGGAAACGGACATATTAGCCGGGCCCGCGAAATTGTCCCCCTATTGCAGCAGCATGGTGAGGTTGACCTGTTAGTGAGCGGCACACAGGCTGAGGTAACCTTATCGCAGCCGCTTAAATACAGGTTTCATGGTTTTAGTTTTGTATTTGGTACAAATGGCGGCGTTGACAAATGGGCAACTTATAAGATCATGAATTCCCGCAGGCTTTTGCATGATATACGCACTTTGCCTTTACAGCAATACGACCTTATTATTAATGATTTTGAACCGGTAACCGCCTGGGCCTGCAGGCTTCAAAAAGTACCGTCCGTATCTTTAAGCCATCAATGTTCTTTTGTTTCACCAAAAACGCCGAGGCCCCATAACTGGAGCTTCGCAGAGTGGCTTTTCAAATATTATTCTCCAACAACATACCATATCGGGTTTCATTTTGAGCGATATGATGATTTCATTCACACCCCGGTGATCAGGAGTGAAATCAGGAATTTACAACCGGGAAACCTGGGGCATTATACCGTTTACCTGCCTGCCTACGATGACAAGATGCTTACCAGGCTGTTAAAAAAAACGGATAAGGTACAATGGCAGATTTTCTCTAAACGGCAAAAGACTTATTACCGGGAGGGGAATGTTCAAATATTCCCGGTAAACAATGAAGCCTTCAATAACAGCCTTGCCAATTGCGAGGGACTATTGACCGGTGGCGGGTTTGAAGGGCCGGCAGAAGCACTTTTTTTACAAAAGAAGGTGCTGATGATTCCAATGAAAAACCAGTATGAGCAGCAATGTAATGCCCTGGCTGCATCAAAAATGGGCGTGCCAGTAATCACTGAAATTGACGACCAATTCATTTACCACATTAATAACTGGCTGTACGATGACAAGCGAATACGGGTGAATTTCCCGGATGAGACGGCTCAAATAATAGATAATATGGTAAAACAATACGCAAAACCCCAGCCTGTTTTATCATAAGCAGTTTTTGTGCTAATTTCGTATCGCATAAAACAGCTGGAATGATAAATGCTTTTAAGGCCCATAGTCCGTTTAATATCTTTTGGCTGGCAATTTTACTTTTTGTATTACGGGCGGTTTACCTGTTTCATACGCCTGCTCAAATAGCGTTTGACTTTTCGGGGCCATATATGCGGTTATTGCTGCCGGTTCCATCCGTATATACTTTCACCCCTCTTTCTAACATCGTAATTGCCGGCATCATTGTGTTTATACAAGCATTGCTCGTCAATTTTCTAGTTAACCGTTATAATTTACTGGGTAAGCCCACGTTTTTACCGGCTTTAATGTATATCACCGTTTCCGGGTTATTTACGCCATTTTTAGTTTTAAGCCCGCCATTGATATGCAATTTCCTGGTTATCTGGATGCTGTTCAGGTTATTCAGTTTATATAAGAGCAATGATGCAAAATCGCCGGCCTATGATTTGGGTATGATGATAGCTATCGGCTCGGTCATTTATTTGCCCTTTAACTATTTGTTTTTAGCTATCTGGGCTGCGTTAATGCTTTTCAGGCCGTTTAACTGGCGCGAGTGGCTGGCCGGCATAATTGGCTACGCCACCATATTTTTCTTTTTAGGCGTATATTACTATTTGAACGACAATCTGCCCGACCTTTACACGACATGGCTCCCCCTGGGCACCAAATTTCCCGAAAGCATCCACATCAACTATTATAACTACCTGGTTTTAATCCCTGTACTGCTTATCCTGGTGCTTTGCTTTTTTAAATTGCAGCAAAACTTCTTTAAAAGCTATGTGCATGTGCGTAAATCCTTCCAACTGCTATTTTTTGTTTTTGTAGTAGCAAGCCTGTCGTTTTACACAAAAGCTGCGTTTCACCTGAATCATTTTGTATTGTGCGCAGTACCCGCGGCAGTATTCTTTTCCTACTACTTTTTGTACGCCAAGCGTAAGTGGTTCTACGAGTCGCTTTTCTATTTACTGCTGATCAGCATTATCTATTTCCAGTTTAACACTTTTTAACCTTTAAATACGTTCAAATTTCATCGGTTATATTAGTTTTGTACCATGAAGTTTGGAGTAGTCATATTTCCCGGGTCCAATTGCGATGAGGACATCATTTACGTATTAGAGAAAATACTGGGTCAGCAGGTAGTACGCCTGTGGCATAAGGACCATGACCTGCAGGGTGCTGAATTTATCGTATTACCGGGCGGGTTTTCGTTTGGCGATTATTTGCGCTCTGGCGCGATCGCACGTTTCTCCCCTATCATGCAGGAAGTTATACAGTTTGCGGCCAGGGGTGGGTATGTGCTGGGTATCTGCAATGGCTTCCAGATATTAACCGAAGCCGGTTTACTACCGGGAGCCTTGCTGCATAACGAGAACCGTAAATTTATTTGCCGTAATATCCACATGAAGGCGCAAACCTCAAATTCATTGATCACGGCACAAATTGATCCGCAAAGGGCATTAAAGATACCGATCGCTCATGGCGAGGGTAATTTCTTTGCTGATGCGGATGTTTTAAGCGCTATTAATGATAACGACCAGGTGCTGTTCAGATATTGCGATGAGGCAGGCAATATCACCATGGAAGCTAATCCGAACGGGTCATTGGATAATATTGCCGGTGTTTGCAATATTGAACGAAACGTATTTGGGTTTATGCCGCATCCTGAGCGCGCCTCGGATGCTTTGGTAGCCAACGAGGACGGGCTTGCTATTTTTGAATCCATATTATCAATGGTTAAAGCCTGATGGCGCATCCCCAAGTCAAAAATCAAAAGTCAAAAGTCAAAAGCTTAACGGATAAGTGGCGGGGATTGTCACGGGTGGATATGTTATGCCGTTGCACGAAATGAAGTCCGGGGAAATGATACTGGTTATTGACATTGGCAATACATACACAAAAGTTGCTGTTTTTAAGCAGGATGAGTTACTGCATGTTGAACAGTTTCAAACGGTTGATATAAAAGTGTTAGATGGTTTTTTAAGCGATTATCAAATCAACAAAGCGATCATATCATCAGTAAAAAAAGATAAAGAGGACTGGCAGGCCACATTATCCGGTAAGATCCCGGTAACGCATTTTAACAGGGAAATGGCCTATGGGATCATTAACCATTACCTGACACCGGGAACGCTCGGGCTTGACAGGTTAGCAGCTGTAATAGGTGCAAATCATTTGTTCCCGGGTAAAAACAACCTGGTAATTGATGCCGGCACCTGCATAACATATGACTGGGTCGACGCAGGCGGAAATTATTATGGTGGCAGTATATCACCAGGATTAAGTATGCGTTATAAGGCTTTGAATTATTATACAGCGGGCCTCCCGCAGCTTAATGCGGATGAAACTTTTGACAAAAGTTTTGGAAATGACACCGCAACGGCCATCCGTTCGGGTGTGCAAAACGGGATAAAATATGAGCTAACCGGCTTTATTGAGAACTATAAAAACGACGGTGCAGATATGAATATTATACTAAGCGGGGGCGACAGTATTTTTTTTGATACCCTGTTAAAAAATAGCATCTTTGCCCCCTATATTAAAAATGAGCCTTACCTGGTTCTAAAAGGATTGAATGCAGTTACACAAAACAATAATGATTAAATACACCAGGCTTTTTATAACATTTATACTTGCTATTACTGTAACAGGAGCAATGGCGCAATCTACGGCTACGACAAGTTCTCCCTATTCAAAATTTGGCCTGGGCGATATCATTCCGGAAGCATTGCCGCAAAGCATAGGCATGGGCGGGATTGGTACGGCCGTAAACAGGATCAGCGGTTATAATAATATCAATGTTCTAAACCCGGCTTCATACGGGGCAATCGGCTTTACCACCATCGATGCGGGTATTTATTCAAACGTCGTTAGTTTGAATCAAACGGGCCAGCCTAGTTCGACTAATGGCAATTTCAGGTTGAGCCACGTGGCATTCGCGATACCTGTTAGCAAACGCTCGGCGCTTAGCTTTGGGTTACTGCCATACAGCCAAATGGGTTACAACTATAAGCAAACACTAAGCAAAGGTTTTGGCACCGGTTCACCAGCCGATACCAACGCCGTAAATTATATTTATAATGGCGACGGCGGTTTATCAAAGGCTTACCTCGGTTACGGCTTTGGTTTGGGCAAGCATCTGCTAATAGGTGCAAACGTGGCCTACATATTTGGCAATTTACAGCAGTACAGCTCAACCGAAATACCAGCATTATACGGAACCTTAAATTCGAGGGTAGAACAAAGCAACGCAGTGGGTGGCTTAACGTATGATTATGGTGTGCAATATTCATTTGATTTTGGCGACCAAAAGCAAAAACACCTTATACTCGGTTATTCAGCGTCAGCAAATTCCCGGATAACGACGACCAGCTCTTATATCGTTAGTCACTATACCTACGACGCCAGCGGCAATCAAAACCTGGCAATCGACTCGGTGGTTAACAATCAAGGTGCAAAAAGCAAGATACAGCTTCCGCAGATCAACCATTTTGGTATCTCATTTCAAAACGATCTGAAGTTTTTGATCGGTGCCGATTATACAATGGGAAAATGGTCAAACCTTACGATAGCGGGTGCAAATCAAGGTTTTCAGGATAGTAAAACATTAAACGTAGGTGGCCAGTTCACCCCTAACATTAATGCGCTGCACAATTACTTTGCCCGCACCGATTACCGGTTAGGGTTTATTTACGATCAAACCTATTTGAATTTAAATAACACCAATATAAAACGATACGCGGTAACCGTCGGCCTGGGCCTGCCGCTGGCACCTAATAATTTAAGCTTCTATAAGGTGAATTTCTCTGCAGAGATCGGCCAGCGCGGAACGTTAACAAATGGCCTGGTGAAAGAAAATTATGTAAACCTGCACCTGGGCTTTACGTTGAACGATAAATGGTTCCAGCGGTATAAATTCGATTAATTTTATTTGATGGATAGTCGGGCAAAAAAAAGATCGATCCTGTATTTGCCGGCACTGTTAATTTGCATGCTGTTGCTAAACGCATGCGAAAATTCTTTGGACGACATTAAAAAGATCGCATCTAAAGAAGAGAACAAACCCATATCAAGGTCAACCGGTGTTGAGATCATTTACAGCGATTCCGCAAAAGTTAAAGCTAAGCTCACAACCCCTTTAATGATCCAGCTGGACGATAAAACCAAGCCTTATTCTGAAATGCCAAAGGGTGTAAAAATCATTTTTTACGACGACAATCTAAAAGAAAAGGGCACGATAATAGCTGATTACGCCATCCGCCGCGAGAAAGAAAACATCATTGAATTCCGGAAAAACGTGGTGGCCACCAACGCCCAGGGCGAGGTATTTAAATCAGACGAATTGATTGACGACCAGACCAACAAAAAACTTTTCTCAACAAAGCCCGTGCAAATTATCATGAATAACGGCAACGTGATGAACGGAACAAATTTCGACAGCAATGAAAGTTTATACCCCTGGCATATCAATCAATCAACAGGCGTGTTCCATGTGACCGAAAACCCGGGGAAATAGCGTGCAATTACCAAGACATTTTAAAATTACTATCAAGTCGTTAGTATCTGGCAGCAAGACACCTTTTTAGCCGGTATTTACACTGCAATTTTACTTGATACTTGATACACGTTACTTAATACTTCTTAATCTCATTCAAATTTCTATTTTTGAAGAATATAATTATCCCTTTTTAAAAAAACTCAGATGAATAACTGGTTCAAGCGGAATGGCATTCACTTTATAATTGCCGCAATTTTTTTAGTGTTATGCTTTATTTATTTTACCCCTGCTTTTCAGGGTAAAAGTTTAGGGCAAAATGATGTTACCCGTGCCCAGTCAACCCAAAAAGAGATCAACGATTATAAAGCAAAGGATACGACTATTCTTTGGACCAACCAAATACTGGGCGGTATGCCGGCTTTTCAAATATGGGCCCCTTATTCAGGCAGCATTGCCACGCATGTCATTAATTTTTTAGACACTGCATTTCCATCGCCTATATATATTGTTTTCATGCTGATGTTTGGCTCCTATTTCCTGTTCAATGTATTAAAGCTGAACCCATGGCTGGCGGCAACGGGAGCGCTTGCCTTTACTTTTTCGTCGTATAACATCATTTATATAGCCGCAGGGCACGCCAACCAGGAGTTTGCCATAGCGTTATTTGCGCCAATACTGGCGTCAATAATTCTCGTTAAAAACGGGAGATATTTGTTGGGTGGATCGTTACTGGCGATATTTCTGGCAATAGAAATAAAAGCCAATCACATACAAATGACCTATTATCTGCTTATCGCCTTATTGATATTACTGGTAATAGAATTGGTGCTGGCCATCAGAAGCAAAACTACTGCGGCATTCGTCAAATCATTGGTTTATATAGCAGCTGCGACGGTATTGGCTATACTAGTCAATGCCTCTGCATTATGGAGTACGTATGAGTATAGCAAAGAGTCTATCCGCGGGCAAGCTAATTTAACAAAAAACACTACAGAGGCGGGCAATGGTGTAAAACGTGATTACGCTTATGAGTATAGCGAAGGCGTGGGCGAAACTTTAACCTTCCTGGTACCGAATGCGTACGGCGGCATTACGAGAGGTTCAACCGGCGAAGATTCAAAGGTTGCAAAAGTATTGATCGATAAAGGAGTCGATGCCGCACAGGCCCAAAACATCGCCCAAAACCTGCCCTTGTACTGGGGCGAGAAACCATTTACCGAAGGGCCCTGGTATTTTGGGGCTGTCATTTGCTTCCTGTTTATTTTTGGATTAATGGTGGTTAAAAACCCCATTAAATGGTGGGTGCTGGCCACGGTGGTATTGACCATGTTATTGTCATTCGGCAAAAACTTCCCGCTCATATCCGACTTGTTTTTTAATTATTTCCCCCTATATAATAAGTTCAGGGCGGTTGAGTCCATCCTGGCAGTGGCAATGTTGTGCTTCCCGATACTGGCGCTGCTCGCCATTAATGAAGCGATCAGCAACCCGGATAAAAAGATGCTGTTTAACAAAGCTAAGATCGCGCTTTATATTACAGGCGGCGTAGCATTGTTATTGGTTGTATTGCCTGATGTTTTATTATCATTCAGGCCAAGTACGCACCAATCGTTAATTAACCAGCTTACGCAATTTACCCGTGGCGATGGTGCACTGGCCAATGCCATGGCTAACGCGCTCGTACAGGACAGGGAATCGATAGCTCGTGCCGACGCCGTAAGGTCGCTGATATTTGTATTGATCGGTTTTGGATTGCTTTGGGCATTCCTGAAGCAAAAAATAAATGCAACTACCGTGTCGATTGCTTTCCTTGCGGTGATATTGGTTGACTTGTGGACCGTCGATAAGCGCTACCTGAAGGATGATCAGTTTGTTGACAAGCAGGATGTACAAACGCCTAAACCAAGGCCTGTTGACGAATTTATTTTACGGGATACCGATCCTGATTTCAGGGTCATCGACCTTACGCAAATATTGCTGCAAGATGCGATAACACCATATTTTTATAAATCAATAGGCGGCTATTCGGCAGCCCGTTTAAAACGGTACGACGAACTTGTGGAGAACCAGCTTACAAAAAGTGTTAACCACGATGTGCTGGATATGCTGAACACCAAGTATATGATAACGGCCGATAAATCGCAAAACCTGGCTATGGTGGCCAATCAAACAGCCTGCGGACATGCCTGGTTTGTGAAAAGTGTAAAATTTGCGAAAAATGCCGACGAAGAAATGCAGGCTATAAGCAGCTTTTCGCCAAAAGACGAAGCCATTGTTGACCAGCGGTACAAAAACCTGATAGATACAAAAATAGCACTGGGCGGTGATGCTAACGCGACGATCAAACTGACTCATTATAACCCTGACCATTTGGTTTATCAATCTGGCTCAACTACCGCCGAGATCGCTGTTTTTTCGGAGATATATTACGACAAGGGATGGAAAATGTTGATCGACGGGAAAGAACAGCCGTACTTCAGGGCCAATTACGTTTTGCGCGCGGCAGAGATACCTGTTGGGAACCATAAGATAGAGTTTATCTTCCACCCGGCATCTTATTATACTGGTGAAACTATTTCATTGGCCGGCTCTGTTCTGCTGGTGCTGGCATTAGGTGGAGCAGCTTACAGCGAGGTAAGGAAGAAGAAACTGGCTGTTAAGAAAAAGTAAACCATGTCATTGCGAGCGATAGCGCAGCAATCTCCTCAACATAAATGACCGTGGTGCATAGCTATGAGATTGCTGCGCTATCGCTCGCAATGACAAAAAGGGTTATTTTAATCGTTCGTCCTTCGATTCCTCAGCCAGTATTTGCCCAGGTTATAGGCAATAACGGCATGGTTTAAAACAGTCGGGACCAAACCATAATACTTTTTCATAATATCAAAACGCTCGAGTAAACTTTGGCGATGTTTTGCTTTTGACATACCTCCTACCTGGTAACGGGCCACATAACGATTTACATTGACTATTTTTTTCGCTTTTTTAGCCGCGCGGATGATCCAGTCTATATCCGCGCTAAGCTGATATTGCCGGTCGAAGGGTTCGGTTATCGATTTACGGATATAGATGGCCTGGTGGCTTACGCTCATGCCGTAATTAAAGCTTCGCCAGTTGAACTGCTCCGGCGCTTTATGCCGGCGCTGGCCGAGAACCTCACCGGCTTCATTGATCATCTCTGTTTCTCCGTAATAAATATCTCCATCCGGCGAAGCAGCAAATACCTGCTCAACCGTATCATTTGCATAAAACTCATCGGCTGAATTCATAAAAATAACATAGTCACATGTGGCTATTGCCAACCCCTTGTTCATCGCATCATAAATGCCCTCATCTTTTTCGCTGATGATATTTGCAATATGGTCTTTGTATCGTTGGATTATCTCCAGCGTTCCATCGGTTGATTGTCCATCAATAACAATATACTCGATCGCCGGGTAAGTTTGGTTGATGACCGAAAGCAGCGTACGCTCAATATCCCGGGCATTGTTAAACACCACCGTAATAACTGACAATGTTGGTTTCAAACCGGTCATTTATTTAAAATGGTTTGATACAAGTCCATGTATTTTTCTGCTACAATTTCATTCGTGAAATTATCCAGCACCTTCTTCCTGGCGTTTATAGCCAATTCAGCTTTGTTTTCCGTGTTTAAAACGTAGTGGATACCAGCAGCGAAATCGGCAGGGGATTTAAATTCAGCCAGGTACCCGTTTCGGCGATGTTCAACCATATCGGGTATTCCGCCTATGTTAAACGCCACCACGGGTGTTCCGCAAGCCAGCGCCTCCATTACAGTATTGGGCAGGTTATCTTCTATCGCCGGTGTTACAAATACATCAGCGAGGCTGTAAAGGTCAACCAGGTCATCCTGCGAACTGATCAGGTTCAACTCATGCACTTTAAAGGGCAGCATACTTACGTCGAAGAATTTGTTCTTTCCAAAAATAACGATCTCAATATTTTGTTCCGGATAGTTTTTTTTCAACTCCGCAAGGGCGTCAACAAGGTAGGTAATGCCTTTGCGCCTGTCCATGATATTGGCCGCACCAAACAAAATGATTTTTGCATCGGCCGCGATATGCCATTTTTCCCGGGCAGTAGCTTTGTCTTTAGGTAAAAAAATGGTGGTATCGATCGGATTGGGTATGGTTTCGATGCGGAAGTCTTTTAATAACGAACTCGTACGTGCAACATTTGCCAGCCAATGACTGCAGGTCACAAAAACCACATTCTTCGTATGCTTAAACATATCCATTTTCCTGGTCCAGCCGGTAAACGACAGGTCATGTTCGTCTGCATCGCGCAACATCCAGCAATCGCCGCAGTGATTGATAAAATGATCACAACCGCCGGAGTAGTGGCAGCCGCCGGTAAAAGCCCACATATCGTGCAAGGTCCAAACGACCGGTTTACCGGCGTTAAATAACTTTTTTAGATCGTTAATTGAAAGGTAGCCAAAATTTGTCCAGTGCAGGTGCAAAATATCGGCATTTAAAATTTCCTGGTTATCGCTAATGTCGGTGCCCACGTTGGCAGTTGAGAAGGCAAACCGTAAAGACTTGTTTTTTGCTTTGAATAAAATGAAAGGAATGCGCTCGTAAAAAAAGTCGAATGCGGCTTTTAACCTGCCCGGCCAACCTATACCTATAACCTTTACAGCAGGATCATTTGTTTTTTTTTCCTGCACCAGCATACCGGCATCCACCTGTTTTAACCGGAGCGCTTTTAGCAGACGCATACAGGCTACCGGCGCACCGCCGCCGGCATCAGATGTGTTGATAAGGGTTACTTTCATTAAGCGGCGCTAATTATACCGGCAATTATAACAATTCTAAAATGAAAACTTTACTTTTGAAGACGCGGCAATATGCCTGCACTAACTTTAACTAAACCCGGTTACCCGTACAATGAACCCATTTGCTTATTTATTCCAGGATTGGCAAGCCAACCGGCAGAATTTCAAAGGGCAACTGGTTATGTTTTTATTCCGCCTGCTGCAGGCTTTTAATAAGTACACCGTCACCAAGATCATCTTTTTCCCTTATCTTATGTGGTACCGTTTTAGTGTAGAGTGGATATTGGGGATCGAGTTGCCGCGGAAACTAACCATCGGTAAAATGCTTTCGCTTTATCACGGCCAGGCCCTTGTAGTGAACAAGGGCACCATTATTGGCGAAAATTGCACATTAAGAAACTCAACAACCATCGGCCATAAAAGACTGGCCGACGGCACCTTCAGCAAATGCCCCCGCATTGGCAATAATGTGGATATAGGGGCTAACGTTTGCATTATCGGCGACGTGACGATCGGAGATAATGTAGTTATCGGCGCGGGCAGCGTAGTTATTAAAGATATACCCTCCGGCTGCGTTGCGGTTGGTAACCCGGCGAGAGCGTTAGAAGAGAAAAAACCGGCAAAGCAGCATAGCTAAAACAGCTTATAATTAATGGAACAAAATTTAACCGACCGGGCTTTCTGGAAATCGTTTTGGGAATCTAAAAAAGACCTGATATTTCATATCAAACCCAACTATGTTTTTGGCGATATCCTGGCTAAGCTTATTGCGGAAAAAAATATCAAAACGGCTATTGAGCTGGGCGGTTTCCCGGGATATTATGCCACCTATTTAAAAAAGTACCAACACCTCGAAACAACCCTGTTCGACTATTACATACACGACGGGTTAATTAACCAGTTGCTTGAAAAGAACGGGCTGAAACCGGGCGATATCGAGATCGTCGAAGCTGACTTGTTTACTTACCGCCCCGCGAAGCTATACGACATGGTGCTATCGTTCGGGCTTATCGAACATTTCAACGACACCAAAGCCATTATTGAAACGCATCTCCAGTTTTTAAAACCGGGCGGCGTTCTTTTCATAACCCTGCCTAATTTTAAGGGGGTTAACGGGTGGGTACAGCGCAAATTCGACCGGGATAATTATGATAAGCACAATATTGATAGCATGAATCCCCGATTACTGGCCGACCATTGCCGCGCTTTAGGGCTTAGTGAGATTGAAGCTTATTATCACGGCCGGTTCAGCACCTGGCTCGAAAACAGTTCGCAACAAAACGGAGCGGTTAAGGCATTGGTTAAAACGATCTGGCTGGCCGGCAAAGTGTTAACCAAAATCATCCCGTTTGAAAGTAAAGTGCTCTCGCCTTATATCGTGGTGAAGGCTGTAAAGTAAAAATGCAACAAATTCGTTGTTTGGTTGTCTAACAATAAAACCAGATCAAAATTATGATACGCCGTCATGCCATATTACTTAAAATAATATCCATTATTATAACATTCTATTTGTTATACCTGATCATTTCGGTGCTTATCTATAATGATTTTCTTAATGCGATTGTACCTGGCTGGCACCAAACCGTATACTCCATGGGCGAGGTGCTAAGAATTACAATCCTTGTTGGATTCGCTGCCATTTTAACCTATTTATTGTACACGCTCATTTTCAGGCTGCTAACTTTTCTTTGGCTAAAGGCATATCCTGTAAGCGGGAATACGAGCAGGAAAAAGGTATAAAAACAACCTTACGATCTTTTTGTAAGATATTTTACCTGCATCTGCTTTATAAACCGTAACCCCCTTTGCAGTAAACTGCCTTTCCGGTTTTTTAGGAATTGTTTAATGGCCTGGTAGGCATGCTGGTCTTCTGTAATTACAGTCGGAAATTGCGTTACAGGATGCTTTGCCACCTGCACGTGGTAGATGTTTTCCTTATTGGAATGAATACCGGTACCGTCGTTACCGATATTGTGGATAAGTGAAATTGCGGGATTTAACGTTAAGCCGTTCTTTAAAAATATAGAGGCGTACCAGCGTATGGCCCAGGAATCGTTTTTACCGGCTTTAAATCCTTCGATCTGTTTCCAGAAATTCATTGTTCCTTCGATTGAAAACCGGCTGATCTTCTTTGTATCGAACTGGTCAATCAATTTACCGGCATCCGGCTCAAAATCTTTCCATGCCCTGGCCCATGTGGCCCAACCCCAACTGGTAGCAGCCCTGAAAAAAAAAGTTTGCGGCAGATCTTTGTTACGCAGGTTATACATGTATGCACCAATATGCATTACCTTTGGTTCATCAGCGTAACGCGTGAGAGCCTCGTTAAAATATTGTAAAGTAAAAGGGGATGAAATAAGGTCATCCTCAAAAACGACAACTTTGCCATATTCATTTACCAACTGGGTAACGCCGCTGATAATAGAATTGGCGAGCCCCAGGTTTTGCTTACGTTCAATAACTTTTACCACCTTAAAGCCTTCAATCTTTTTCAGCTGCTGCCTTACCTCTTCTACCTTTGTTTTATCGCCATCCGTTTTCGCTGCATCCGAGAAGATAAACAACCGCGATTCATCAGCCAGTAAGTTTTTTTGCAGGTAAGATATAGTCCGCCGTGTATGTTCGGGCCGGTTATAAACGAATAAGGCTATCGGGGCGGGGTTTTGCATGAATGAGCACTAATTTTCAGAATATATTTATCTGTTTATCAGCCTTCCGGCAAAGCACGGTATAGGCATTTGCAAATTTCTCGTCCAGTTTTTTGCCGAACAATTTCGTTAGTGAGTTTTTAACCGCAAATTCAAATGAGATTTTCAAGTCGGTTATAAAGCCTTTTGGTTTTTTTTGATTGATATAGGTATTGAATTTGGTGACTTCGGGCTCGATCATCGAAGTCAGGTCTTTTTCCAGTTCAAATCCCTCAGTACCCAATAAATAACGAAGCGACGTTGGCGTATATACATTGATATGCCCATAAGCTAAAAAGTGCTTGATGCGCGTATCTACACCCTTCCGGTAATCAAGCGGAACCTCGATAACAAAATGCCGGGCAACCCGTTTCATCTCGCGTAATAACATACGCTCGTGCTCAACATGCTCCAACACGTGCGAAAGTATGATCAGGTCGAAGCTGTCGTCCTCAAAGGGCAACTGGTAACCGTCAAACAGCTGAACAGATAACAAGTTATTAATATTCCGGGACAGGATATGCCCTACGCCGCTTTCCGATATTTCCACGGCATGATACTCCGGCGCAAAATTTTGGTCGGCCAATAATTTCAAAATGCTCCCGTCACCGGCGCCAACTTCGAGCACCTTTTTGAAAGTATGGCCTTTGCAAACATCAATGATATGCTGTGCCTTGTATTTAGCGCCCAGCATACGCCAGGCTTCGTCATGTTCCTGGTAAAACTCGTCGTACGCGTTTTTGACGGTGCCGCTTGTGAGGGGTTGATGCATAATATGCGAAGATAAAATTTTAGCTTCACTTGTATCACTTCTTAGGCTGATTCGCTACGGAAAATAATTGAAAGCTATTTATGTAAAACGACCCTGCTAAAGAAATAGCTGATTCGCGCCTGAGTCAGATTAAATATTACGTTATTTATTACTTCTTAAAATCCATTTATTTATCAAGCTCCCATACTTTTCATTTAAATCATCTGAAATTTTTAGATAATAAATAAACGATAAATAGATAGCGGCGGTAACTCCGCTTCGTAACAAGATATCTAAATACAAATTGGGTGCTTTCCAAAAAAAATGACCTGCTAAATAACTTATAAAGGCAATGGGTATTACAATTAAATGCTTGTAAGTAAATGGCTGCATATTGAACCTTAGTTTTATATAAAACCATGTACAAAAGTTAAGCCCGATCATTGTCATTAAATAAGCAATCGCAGCTCCTATCCCGCCATATTTTGGAATAAGTATATAATTCAATCCTATGCAAAATATGCTGGAAGCAATCACAAATACGGTTACCACCTTATATTTATGGGAGGTTGTGATGATATAAGTATTGAGCCCACCGGTAATGTCAACCAAAAATCCGAGCCCGATAAGAATGACCACATTAAATTGCTGTGCCTTAAGATTGTCATGAACGATGGCTAATAAATTGTCTTTATTTATGATAATTCCAACAAAAAGCAGACACCCTATTACCATTTGGATGATTGAGGTTTTTTGGTATATATCTGCAATATTATGCATGTTTTTAGCTTTCCATGAATCCGCGACGATCTGGTACGTAGTTCTGCTAAGTGCCTGAGCCGGTATGCTGATAACTATTGCAATATTAAAATACCAGCTATACACACCCTGTACCGCATCGCCTACTATGGAGCTTAGCATGATAACATCCACCTTCTGCAACAAAACATAAATGGCAACAGAGATCATCGTGTAAAACCCATAATTCAGAATTTCTTTCTTTTTTATTTTTCCGAATCTTGATTCACCCAGTCGGTACGAAAACTTTTTGGTAACAAACAACGATAATAATAGCAGGATGGATATCACTCCCCAACTTGCTATATAAAACACGATAAAGCCATTGAAATCGATCCATCGTACTGCCAGCATTAATAGTAAAGCTGTTGTAATAAGCCGAACCAGCACGTCGCGCAAAAAGCTCGAAAATATGGTTCGATAAATCACCCGCCCTGTGACTTCGAGAAAATTGAAAAAAATAGTAAATAATGTTAACGGTATTAAGTAGTAGTAATATTTTACAAATAGGGGTGAATTGTGCACATACTGACTTAATATGACGGGCTTTAAAAGAAATAGCAGCAATGTTAAAATCAAAAAGCCGCCTGCTGATATTATTGCTGTCAAGTGGATAAAACCATGATGGGTGCCGTCTTCAGTCCGATAAAATGGGAAATATTTGGCAACAATCCCTGGAATGCCTAAAGAAGCAATAAGAGAATATAGTACCGATAAGCTAATCAGTAAATTATATAAACCATACTGCTCATTTGTAACAAAAAACGGGAATAATAAAATGGTATTTACATATGCGATCACCATTCCTGCATATGATACCAGGGTGTTTTTATATACCTGTTTTTTAACTATCCCCATTTCGGTTTAATATTTTACACCAATACGGCCGGTGTAATCAATGCGGTTTAGCAACAACGGCAATTTGTTGCCGGAAATATATTCATCAACCGCTTTTCTCGCCCCTTCCCAGTGCCCGTAATCATCAATGATAATTACACCGCCCGGAACCAATAATGGATATAGATATTTCAATTCATGAGCTGTGGACTCGTACCAGTCGGTATCCAATCTTAACAAAGCAATTTTCGAGGGAAGAGTAGACGGTATTGTATCCTCAACCTTACCTTTAATATAGTGCACCAAATTGGCCGGATATTTTAAACTGCTGACGTTAGTTTGCACTTCTTCTAAAGTCGAAAAACACCAAACTGATGTTGGATCATCTTTGTCGCTGGTTTTTAATAATTCATCGGCTACCGTTCCGGTAGAAAGCTTATCAAGTTCAGTTGGTTCAGACATTCCCTCGAATGTATCATAAAGATAAATTTCTCTGCTTTGATCTCCTGCTTTTAGCAAAGTATCAATAGCAGCCATAGTACTCCCTCCACGCCAAACACCACATTCAACAACATCACCTCCGATATTATTTTCAACCAAATAATTTATCGCATTGCATATAGCAGCTATGCGCTCGGGCGTAGTCATGGTGTATGGCTTTACCCTTTTATAGGTATCAATGGTATTTTTATCAAAATCAGCCGGCAGCCCGTTTACAACCAATCGTTTGTCAGGTTTAACCAGGTCATAACCGTATTTATTGAGGATTTTATGTAGAATATCTTTTAGCATATTAGTTTTTTTTTATTGAATCTTCGAGTATCGAGGTTAAAGTATTGATTCTGTCATTTATATCATAGCACTTACGGATATGTGCTGCTTCCTTGATTCCAAGTTCAGAAGCAAGCTTAACGTCAGCAGCAATTTTTATCATATAATGGGCCATGCCATCAATATCATGTTCATCAACCAGGTAACCTGTTTCACCATTTATAACCGCTTCCATAATGCCGGCATGCAAGGTACTAACTATAGCCAGGCCTGATGATCCGGCTTCAAGTATGGTGACAGGCGTCCCTTCTTTGTCGCCATTATCCGCGGTTACTGAATGCTGAACAAAACAACGGGATTGCTGCATCAATTTCTTTAACTGATCAGTATTCACAACACCGGTTAAAGTAATTTTAGATTCCAGATTCAAATGCTTAATTAAATCATTGGTCTCATTGAATAAGGGACCATTTCCCGCCATCCAAAGATGGGCATCGGGAAATTTTTCACTTACTATTTTAAAAGCCCGCACAACCGAAACAGGTGATTTTTTTTCGACGAAACGGCCAACCGATAAAAAGTTCCTGTCGGAATGAGAAATATCAATCACGGGAAATGTTAGCGTATCAACACCACAAGATGCCGTAACTATCTTTTCGGGCGGAGCGCCTAACTTAACAAGTTCCTGTGTCATAACACCAGATACGGAAACAAGGTAACTTGCATATAAAAAAGCCTCCTGATAAAAAGGCAAATACTCTTTTATAGTAGGCTGATGATGCACATCGGCACCATGAAAATGAATAATCAGCGGAACATTTGCCATTTTGCAGGCGGGTGTAACCATTGCCCCCACCATGCCATATTCGGCAAAAACAACATCGATTTTTTCCCTGGTAAGATACGCTGCTAACGCCTTATTTCGCACCGGAATATTTTTTCTCTTCAGTATTTTTTTTTGAAACAGGTAGCTTAACAAGCTAGTTTTTGACTTAATTAAATACTTGCCACGATCATCATATAGCGGAAAAGCACCGCCATAAATTACCTTCTTATTACCGGGCAGGCGGTTTATATGCTCCTGTATAAATGTTTCAGAAAATGAATCCTCATTAGGCTTTATAATACAAAGGTTAAAAGGCTTCATCAATTTTAACGGATTGGTTTTTGAACGACCACTACATACAGAGAAGCGTCGCGGTCCCTTTGCTCCTGTGAATGTATTTTATCAAACAGCCTGATAAAGCTTTGCATAACGAAGGCAAAGGGCGGATTTAATACTTTTGGCAGTTTTAACAAAATGGCATCCTGAAAAAGCTGTATACCACTTGCCGCAAGTCCCATTATGCCATGAAATGATTTAATTTGAAATCCTTCAGCTTCAATCGTTTTTTTAAGACCGGCGCTTGTCCAACGCCAGTAATCGTAGGGAGTTGGGTGGTAATACCAATAACCGTGGGTAGTAAAAATAGCACTGCCACCGGGTTTTAAAATACGCAGAGCTTCAGACAAATAGCTATGCGGAGAATCCACATGCTCTAAAACCTGGTTCGAAAGAATAATATCACAATAATTATCCGGCAATGTGGTTTTGCTGTCATAGTCTATGTGATGATCGGCTTTAGGATTTAAGTCGAGGTCTACACCGATATATTTACCAACCAATGGCTCAATAGCCGATCTGTAAGGCATGTCTCCACAACCAAAATCGATCAGTGTACATGTTTTATCTGCCTCAGTTAATTCACGCATAGTCTTCAAAGTTGCGTCGCGCAGCTTTGTTAAATGTACATATCTTGTAGAAAACAGTGTAGGCTTTAATCTGCTATTGCCGTTCATTTGGCAAATTTAAACTTATTTGTTTACGTTATTGAAAAATACTTATGGCCTTTAAGCGAGTTAAAAACAAAGGGCCGGCATAAATGCCGGCCCTTTGTTTTTAACAACCAGTTTGCATTATTAATGGGTAAGATGATATAATTTTGAAATTTCGCTAACATTCAGCGCTCTGCCATATATTCTTATATCGTCTATCTTCCCCTTTACAAAATAGCTCGAAGCGCTTGGATTAAAAGAACCCTGGCTATCCGCCCCTATAAACATATCGCTTGTTGTTAATGCATTAGGCGACGGGATATTGCTGGTTACCGTATCTAAAACACCATCTACATAAATTGACGCCTGTTTCTTTTGAAAGCTATAAACAACAGTTAACATGTGCCATTGATTGAGGCCAACCGTAACTTTTCCGGCGGCATACGGATCAGGGCCGCCCGAAACATTGTACGTTATCGTACCAAGTGCGCCCACACTGTTCGTTAAATTGCCATAACCGCCAACGCCATATATCCAGCCATTGCTTGAATTAGGCCCTCTTTTACTGAGTACCAGGCTGCCATATGAAGCACTGTAATTTGGCATATTAACCCATGAATTGAGTGTAAAATCTGTATTGCTTAACCTCAAAGCCGCGTTATCCTTTACATCAATGTAACTGCTTACGCCATTAAAATAGAATGCAGAATTCGGCTTCCCAAACCGGTCGGAAACCGAAGTTATATCGTAGATCGTCCCGTCATTGCCGTTCCCGGATGAATCCACGGCACTATCGTAGTTGAATGGGTAGTAAGCGATAAGACCAACCTTCAAACTATCTATTACCCGTTTGGGCAATACCGACACTAAAGCTTCCACCGAAACAGTTTTATCCTGGTTGGTTACAGAAACTACAGATAACCCCGTTTTCCGTGCGGTCAAAAGCCCGCTGTTTGATATCGAAATTATTGTCGAATCGGATGACTTAAAGGTTAGTGTTTTTGTGCTAATATCGGAAGGTGTCAAGGTATATGGCAGCTGCCTCGTATCGCCAACGTACATGGTTAATGTATCTTTGCCTAAAAGTATCCCTTTAAGCGTTTCGGGAGCGGGAGTAATGTTCTTTGAACATGAATTTAGCAGGGCTACGCCAACAGCTATTACAAAAAAAAGTTTTTTCATAGTGATATGTTTAGTTGATCGTGTACAAAAATCCAATACGATAGGCAAACAAAAGTTGATTAATAAACAAGCAAATAATTCATTGGTTTTAAGTAATGTGATAATTATTTTCAAAATATGATTGTGGCACGCGCAGTGGCGACCGAACTTTTTAGGAGGGATAATTGTACCGTTGTAACATCGGTACGAAAAGATACGGTGCGTTAATAAGTATATTAACGCACCGTTATGAATATTCCGAAGTGAATTTCAGCAGCGATTAATTACTGGTTCACAAACTTCTTGGCATTTATTTTCCGTTCGTTTTCGTTCAGGAATATTTTACGCATGCGGATGCTTTGCGGCGTAACTTCGATATATTCATCAGCTTGTATATATTCCATTGACTCCTCAAGCGAAAATTTAATAGCCGGGGCAATACGTACGTTAGTATCACTGCCGGATGCACGCATGTTAGTTAACTGTTTGCCTTTGGTTAAATTAATAACCAAATCATTATCGCGGATGTGCTCGCCTAACACTTGTCCTTCGTAAACATCCACTCCCGGGTCAATATGGAAACGGCCCCTATCCTGCAATTTATCTATAGCGAAAGCGGTTGTTTTACCGGTATCCATTGATACCAATACACCATTTAAACGGCCGGGAATAGTTCCCTTCCATGGCTCGTAGGCTTTAAACCTGTGCGCCATAATGGCCTCGCCGGCTGTAGCGGTTAATACGTTATTACGTAAACCAATAATACCGCGTGCAGGAATATCGAATTCCAAATGCTGTAAGTCGCCCTTTGGCTCCATAACCAGCAGGTCGCCTTTGCGCTGGGTTACCAGTTCAATAACCTTTCCTGCCACCTCGCCGGGTACATCAACTATTAAAGTTTCAATGGGTTCACATTTAACGCCGTCAATTTCTTTTACGATAACCTGCGGCTGTCCTACCTGTAATTCGTATCCTTCGCGGCGCATGGTTTCAATCAATACCGATAAGTGAAGGATACCGCGTCCATATACCAGGTATGAATCGGGCGAATCGGTTTCGACAACTTTCAGCGCCAGGTTTTTCTCCATTTCTTTATACAGCCTGTCGCGCAAATGGCGTGAGGTTACAAATTTTCCTTCCTTGCCAAAAAACGGCGAGGTATTGATGGTGAACAGCATGTTCATGGTCGGCTCGTCAATTTTAATAACCGACAATTGCTCGGGGTTATCAAAATCAGCTATGGTATCGCCGATGTCAAAACCTTCAATACCCACTACAGCACAAATATCACCAGAACTAACCGAGGTCGCTTTCACTTTCCCGAGCCCTTCAAACGTATATAGCTCTTTTATTCTTGATTTTTGAATAGTACCATCGCGTTTTACCAATGATACCGGCATATTTTCCTTAATGGTACCACGAGCTACGCGGCCAATGGCTATCCGGCCAACGAATGAAGAATAATCCAACGAGGTTATCTGCATTTGTAAGGTACCTTCACTAATCGGCGCCGGGGGAATAGTTTCCAAAATTGCGTCCATCAATGGAAAAATATTATCAGTAGGCACTTTCCAGTCGGTACTCATCCAGCCCTGTTTTGAAGAGCCATATATTACCGGGAAATCCAGTTGATCTTCAGTCGCTTCCAGGTTAAAAAACAATTCAAATATTTGCTCATAAACCTCTTCGGGACGGCAGTTTTCCTTATCTACCTTGTTTACAACAACAATCGGCTTTAAGCCTAATGCCAAAGCTTTTTGTGTTACAAAACGGGTTTGGGGCATCGCGCCCTCAAAGGCGTCGCAAAGCAACAACACGCCGTCGGCCATTTTCAATACGCGCTCCACTTCGCCCCCAAAGTCGGCGTGACCAGGGGTATCTATAATGTTTATCTTAACGTCTTTGTACCGTACCGAAACGTTTTTTGAAACGATGGTAATACCACGTTCGCGCTCCAGGTCGTTGCTGTCTAATATCAGTTCGCCGGTTTGCTCGTTGTCCCTGAAGGTAGCACAGCTGTGTAAAATCTTATCAACCAAGGTAGTTTTGCCGTGGTCAACGTGTGCGATGATCGCTATATTTCTTATTTTCTGCATGTAAATGCGCCTCTAAATTTGGCGCAAAGGTACGGATATTTAGTGAAAATTTAAAGGAGATGCAAGTTATTGGTTAAATAATAACGTTGGGTTAACAAACAAGCTTTAAAAACCGATAAAAAAACCGGCGTATTATTTAGTATTGTTGAATTGCCTACTTTTATAAAAGTTATATTCCAACAAAAATTAAACCCGTTTAGTATGTCAGCCAAATACAATTACAACCAGCAGATGAATATTAAGTATGATCATCTTGAACTGATCGACGTACCTGCAATCGTTGCGGAGAACAAGGAAAAATGGTTTAATCAAACCCTCACTAAAATCAACGATAGTGTAGCCCGCATCGGGATTGTGGAAGGCGAATACCATTGGCATAAGCACGATAATGACGACGAATTCTTTTTTGTACTGGATGGGAAATTATATATCGACCTGGAAGATAAAACTGTTGAACTGGCGCCTATGCAGGGACTAACGGTCACCAAAGGCGTTATGCACCGCACCAGGGCGCCTAAAAAGACTGTGATGCTGATGGTAGAGAACGCAACCATTGACCCCATCGGTGATTAGACTACTCGCTCAAAGAGGGGCGACTTATATTAAACATCAAGTCCTCAGGCGGTTATCAATTGCAAAAAAAGGCCGGAATTGAATTCCGGCCTTTCGTATGAAGTTAGGGTAGTAAGTAGTAATTTGATCAATTACAAGCCGAAAGCTTGCTTTACCTTATCTACGTAATCGAGTTTTTCCCAGGTAAACAGTTCCACTTCTTTATTCACAACCCTTCCTTCGGGACTTACAAAAGTTTTAGTAACTGTTTGACTCGGTTTGCCGAAGTGGCCGTAAGCGGCAGTTTCGCTATAAATAGGGTTGCGCAGCTTAAACCGTGTTTCAATGGCATAAGGCGTCATATTGAATATAGATTCTACCTTTTTCGCTATTTCGCCGTCTGTTAAGCCAACCTTACCAGTACCATAAGTATTTACATAGATACCCATAGGCTGGGCCACACCTATAGCGTATGACACCTGCACCAATACTTCGTTGCAAACACCGGCAGCCACCAGGTTTTTGGCAATGTGACGGGTTGCGTAAGCTGCTGAACGGTCGACCTTTGAAGGATCCTTACCAGAGAATGCTCCACCACCGTGAGCCCCTTTGCCACCGTACGTGTCCACAATAATTTTGCGGCCTGTTAAACCAGTGTCGCCATGCGGACCGCCGATCACAAATTTACCGGTTGGGTTAATATGGTATTTTATACCATCGCCAAAGAAATGCGCGTATTTGGCATACTTAGCTTTAACCCGTGGAA
This sequence comes from Mucilaginibacter sp., assembly GCA_035568395.1. Taxonomy (GTDB): domain Bacteria; phylum Bacteroidota; class Bacteroidia; order Sphingobacteriales; family Sphingobacteriaceae; genus Mucilaginibacter. Next base: position 215,282 of record DATMOF010000004.1, read on the forward strand.
TAAGTATGCTGATAATATCTTTGCTGATCTTCTCGAGCATGGTTTTTTCTTCATCAAAATCATCATGCTGGGTTGATATAACGATCGCATCAATGCGGACAGGCTGGTTGTTATCATCGTATTCCAGCGTTACCTGCGATTTTGCATCAGGACGCAAGTATTTAATATCTGTATTTTCGCGGCGAATAGCGGCCAACTCAATTAATAAAGCATGCGCAATATCCAATGCCAACGGCATGTAGTTGTCTGTTTCGATAGTGGCGTAGCCGAACATCATCCCCTGGTCGCCGGCGCCTTGCTCTTCTTTTGCCGTACGTTCAACACCCTGGTTAATATCAGGCGATTGCTCGTGAATCGCCGATAATACCGCACATGAGTTACCATCGAACATATATTCCCCCTTCGTGTAACCTATTTTATTGATTACTTCGCGGGCAATCTTTTGAACATCGAGGTAGGCCTTTGATTTTACCTCGCCACCTAATACTACCAGGCCTGTTGTAACAAGCGTTTCACAGGCAACTTTTGAATCGGGATCAAAGGCTAAAAACTGGTCGATTAATGCATCTGATATCTGATCGGCAACTTTATCCGGGTGTCCTTCTGATACTGACTCGGACGTAAATAAATATGACATAAATTTTACTAATAAATTAATTTAACGCTGAATAAGCACTGTTTTTAAATGAAAGAAGCGTTTTAAAGGGATCCGCAGTAAAAAGAAGCATGGTTTTAGCACTTTTTTACGTGGTTGCAATCCAGTCCGCACTGGTAGTTATCGGTTGCGGGCATTAAATCAGTCCACTTTCAGGCCGCTAAAATAAAACAATTTTTACAAAGCCGAAAATAGATTTACTTTTGGCAGCAGAAAATATATTTAATTGGAACGAAAAGCTTTATTTATCATCAATCCTATATCGGGAGGAAAAAAAAAGGATGACGTTCCGGAATTGATAAAAAAATACCTGGATGCAGCCAAATTTGAGGCAGTTATCGTTTACAGCGATGGCCCTGCCCATGCCAGGCAGATCGCCAAGGAGGCTGTAAATAAATTCGATCTTATTGTGGCTGTAGGCGGAGATGGTACTGTGAATGAAGTGGCATCTGCCATTGTAGGCACCGATACGATGCTGGGAATAGTTCCTTATGGTTCTGGCAATGGGCTCGCACGTTTCCTGGGTATATCAATGAATGCGCCAAAAGCTATCCGGGCATTAAACACCAGTCGTGTTGAAGTGATAGACTCTGCTAAAGTCAATGGCAGGCCCTTTTTTAATATGGCCGGTATGGGTTTTGATGCGCATATCAGCGAAGTGTTTGCGAAACGACGAAAACGCGGTTTCTTTACTTACCTGGTATCGTCTATACAGGAATTTAATAAATATAAACCCGAAACCTACCACATTGAGGTCGATGGCACTTCGTACGAACGGGAAGCATTTATGCTAAGCTTTGCCAATTCATCCCAATATGGTAACAACGCGCATATCTCGCCTCACGCCTCGGTACAGGATGGATTATTGGACATTTGTATTATAAAAGAATTCCCTTTCTGGAGATTACTTGAAATGGGCGTACGCATGCTCACTAAGAGAACCGATAGCACGAAGTATCTCGAAATCATCCGGGGTAAACATATTCATATAAAACGAAGAGGTCCCGGCCCGGTACATCTTGATGGGGAACCCCAGATCACAGGAGCGCAGACTGAAATTGAGCTGGTACCGAATTCATTGAAAGTTATAGTAGGAGATTATAGAAAGTCAAAAGTTTAAATTCAAAAGCTTATTGAGTTAACATTCTGGCTATTTTGACTTTTTAATTTTTAATTTTGACTTATAATTATGTCAAAAAAAAACTTTACAGGGGTAGTATATTCTACAGATCCGGATTTTCAATATAAGGAAAATACCAGCAACTCTCCCGCGACTTTACCTCCGCAGCAGCAAAATCTTAAAATTTACCTCGACCGAAAAGGCGGCGGCAAACTGGTAACAAGCATTGCAGGTTTTGTAGGTACTATTGCCGATCTCGAGATGATCGGCAAAAAGCTCAAAACCAGGTGTGGCGTTGGCGGCTCGGTTAAAGACGGCGAGATATTGATACAAGGCGACTTCAGGGATAAAATTTTAATACTGCTGCAGGCCGAAGGTTACAAGGTTAAAAAAGCAGGTGGATAGTTTTGCTGCCGCCCGGAAATTTGTATAAAGTTTGTTTAACAAACAAAATAAACAATCTTATCTTTAGGTAGTATGCTCCCGTTGTTAACTGCCCCCCAAATCCGTGAAGCTGATGCTTACACCATAACCCATGAACCGATTTCATCGCTGAATTTGATGGAACGTGCGGCGAAAGCTTTCGTAGGCTGGTTTATTAATCACTTCCCCAATAAAGAAAAATCCATAACCATTTATTGCGGCACAGGTAATAACGGCGGGGATGGCCTGGCTATAGCAAGAATGCTGGGTGACCACCACTACAACGCCCTGAATGTTAAAATTGCACGTTTTACAAAAAAAGCCTCTGACGATTTTAATGTAAATTTTAACCGCCTGAAACAAACGCATGTTCCAATATCGGAAATTGGTGCAGCGGCTAACCTGCCGCCGGAAGAAAGCGACGTTATAATCGACGCATTATTGGGCAGTGGCTTAAATAAGCCGCTGGAGGGCGACTACAAGCGGCTTATTAACCACCTCAACGGCCTGAAAAAGACAACAGTAGCGGTTGATGTACCGACGGGGCTTTTCACCGATGGCGAGATTCCGGGGGATGCAGCTGTTTTAAGGGCCGACCTGGTAATCACCTTCCAGGCGCCGAAAATTAACTTTTTACTGCGGGAGTCGGCACCCCACATCAAATGCTGGGAAGCAGTGAATATTGGCATTGACGAAACATTTGTCCGTTCGTTGCATTCGCCCTACCAGGCTACTGAAGAAAAAGATATCCGGAAAATGCTGCGGCCGCGTACCCGGTTTACTAATAAAGGGACTTACGGACATTCGCTTATCGTTGCCGGGCAGGCAGAAACCATGGGTGCGGCCTTGCTGAGTGCGTCAGCTTGTGTATATGCAGGTTCGGGTTTAACCACGGCATGTGTACCGGCCAGCGGCCTTACCGCATTAAACTGTTATATGCCCGAAATTATGGCATTGGTAAGAAGCGGGTTTGAAATATCTAAAATTGGATGGGATAGTTTTTCTGCAATCGGGATAGGGCCGGGCTTAGGTAAAGAAGAAGACGCGCTTATGTTGCTTACAGATATTTTAGCCAATTTTAAAAAACCGTTGGTGATTGATGCCGACGCCTTGAACTTGCTGGCTGTCCATAGAGAACTTTGGCGCGAGATACCCGAAAACAGTATCCTTACACCGCACATGAAAGAATTCGACCGGCTATTTGGCGAACATACTAACTGGTGGCAGCGGATGCAAATGGGAATTCAAAAAGCACAGGAGCATAAGTTTTTTATCGTATTAAAAAACGATTATACGTTAACCATATCACCCGAAGGCAAAGTATATTTTAATACGACGAGTAATCCAGCTATGGCTACCGGTGGCATGGGCGATGTGCTAACCGGTGTTATCACCTCGTTACTGGCACAAAAATATTCCCCCGAAGAAGCGTGTATTATAGGATGCTATATTCATGGCAAAGCAGGCGATGAGTTGGCTTTGCCCAACCGGATGAATGTGGTTACGCCTCATCAGCTTACTTCGCACCTGCCGGTTACAATGGCAAAATTAATGGCATAAAAAAAGGCAGTAAGTATTGTACTGCCTTTTTCGATTAACTATTAACTGATCTTATAAAGAACTAATACTCAAATTATGCACAGATTTAAAACACGCAGAACAGATATCCTTATGTTGTCACAAATCTGCTAATCAATAGACGTTTGAAGAGGGCGTTTTGTTACTTTAACCAACCGGTTTGGTTGTAAAATTATAGTTACCAACAACTTACCCTGCAACATTGTTTTAACAGTGACAAAATTTCGATTGATTTATGGATAAAAATGCAGGAGAGAACGGGAAGAAAAAGGGCTGTTAAAACTGACCGATAACCATCATTTGGTCCATTGTTGGCGATGCGCTTCCGCCGCGTGGTTCAAGGGTAACAGCAAATGCGTTGGCAGAAGCGATAGATTTCATCTCTTTCATATCAGTCGAGTCAGACTTCATGTCAAAAACACCAAGATCGACCGGTTTGTTGCCTACGAGGGCCCATAACTGATACTGGTGATTTTTATCATTTGCAGGCATTTTCATGCTGCCCATGTCTATCATCACCTTTTTGTTAACAGGATTCCAAGCAACCATAAGCACGGCAGACGGGGCATGAGCTGTTCCTTTTAGTTTCATGAACTTGAAAGAAGGGTTCCGGAACACACTCAACTCATGGTCCATTAGGTTTACTCTATTCGCAAAATGCTGTTTATCAGTTTGCAACACAGCCAGCTGATTATTTGACTGCTGCAGCTGATTATATAATGTTATCAAAGCAATGCTACTTGCAAGCAATAAAGCAAGGCAGGCGGCAAACGCATATTTATAAAAATTATAGCTCCTTTGGACAGGTAGTGCAACAATATTATCCGGGGCCGTACCTGTATTAGTTCTGCCGAAATTGCGGTCATCGGCAAAATTGGTAAGCACACTATTTAATATCCGATCACGTAAATGCTCAGGAGGTTCAACGGCGTTACGTTTAGCATATAGTTCCATCGATTTTTCGATCTCTGCCAGTTCAGCTTTTATAGCGGGATGTTTTAAAGCCATCTCCTCCACCTGCAGCTTTTCGGCCGGGGTTACATCCCCCAAAACGTAAAGCTCCAAAATGCCCGATTCAATATATGCTTTTATATCTTCCACTTCAATTAAAATATTTTCTGAGTTGCTGAACAGCCATCCGTAATCTTGTTTTTATCGTTCCTAAAGGAACGCCCAGCTCATCCGCTGCCTCCACATGGGTATACCCTTTAAAGTAAACGAGGTCGAGTATAGCCTTTTGCTCGGGCTTTAATGTTTCCACCAACTCCTTAACGCCCAACAGCTCCGGCTTGTAAACCGAGTTTCTTTGTTCGTCGATAATAGTTACGGTATTATCAATGTCCTGGTTTTTATTTTGATTTTTATAGTCTTTCGAGCGTAGCTTATCAATAGCTAAATTGCGTGCAATATTTACCATCCAGGTAAATAAGCGGCCCTTTTCGGCATCATAGCTCGAAAACGAATGCCATATCTTGACAAATGTATCCTGCAACACATCTTCGGCTATCTCAGTTTCAACAATCACCCGCAAAATAACACCGTACAACGATGCCGAGTACATGTCATACAGCGCTTCCATCGCAATTTTTTCGCGACTCCTTAATGCACGCACTAATTCTTCTTCCGGAAGTGATATTTTACTTTGCCTGGTCAACGTGATGAAGATAGAGAGGATTTATCACAATTCAAACAGATGTTTTTCTGCGTGATAGGATGATCGGACAAGCGGGCCGCTCTCTACATATTTAAATCCTTTATCAAGTCCGGTCTCTTTTAGTCGTGCAAATTGATCGGGGTGTATCCAGTCGATCACGGGATGATGGCTGCGTGTGGGCTGCAGGTACTGGCCCAGGGTTAATATTTGAACGCCGGCGTCAAGCAAGTCGTCCATAGCCTCCAAAATGTCGTCTTCCGTCTCGCCTAAACCAAGCATGATGCCCGATTTTGTCCGTAACCCGGCTAATGAAACATGTTTCAAACACTCAAGGCTACGATCATATTTTGCTTGTATTCGCACCTCGCGAGTTAAACGTCGCACGGTTTCAAGGTTGTGTGACACCACTTCGGGCCTGGTTTCCAACACGCGCTCCAGGTTTTCCCAAATCCCTCTAAAGTCGGGCAGCAAAGTTTCCAGGGTTGTTCCGGGGCTTTCACGGCGTATGGCGTTGATCGTTTCGGCCCATATAATTGAACCGCCGTCCTTCAGGTCGTCACGGTCAACCGAGGTAATTACACAATGCTTAACCTGCATCAGTTTAACCGAATTGGCAACCCTGTTTGGTTCATCGGCATCGACCGCTAACGGCCGGCCGGTGGCAACCGCGCAAAACGAGCAGGAGCGTGTACAGATATTGCCCAATATCATAAACGTGGCTGTACCTGCGCCCCAGCATTCGCCCATATTGGGGCAGTTGCCGCTTTCACAGATGGTATGCAGTTTATGTGTATCAACCAGGCTGCGTACGTGCGCATAGTCTTTACCAACAGGCAGCTTTACCCGAAGCCAGTCGGGTTTGCGCTGGGGTTGGCTTACAGGAACTACCGGCAAATCGATCATGACGCAAAAATAGTTAAAAAGCTTGTAAACTTTGAACGACCGGTATTAAACATGGCATTTGAAAGATAAAAATGACAGATGAAAAGTTTAAAAACTAAAGTTTAAACTTAGCTTTGTATATAATTTAATTTAGACATGGCAACAATAGAAACTGTTTACCTTGGCGGACTAAGAACGGAAGCAACCCACGTACAATCGGGCACAAAAATTATTACAGATGCCCCGGTTGATAACCAGGGAAAGGGCGAGGCGTTTTCACCAACCGATCTTTTATCGGCTTCGCTGGCGAGCTGCATGCTTACCATTATGGGTATCAAAGCACGCGCGCATAATATTGATATAGATAATACCACCTGTTCCATCACCAAGATTATGGCTGCCGATCCGCGCCGGGTTGCTGAAATAATTATAAGCTTTAAATTTCCGAAACAATATACCGAACAGGAACAGGCGATGCTTGAACGTGCGGCGCTTACCTGCCCGGTTTATTACAGCGTTCATGAAGATCTGAAAAAAACAGTAGATTTTGGATGGCCGGTTAAAGAAAACGCCGAATTGTAAATTTTTTAAAACTAAAAAGATAACTTATTTAATCGTCTGTTTATAATTGTCCTGAAATAGCTACAGACTGTTAACTTTAGTGACATTAATTTTTTATAACAGATAACGCCTCTTCGACCGATATTTCTCCGTGGGAAAGATCAAGGATGCAGGATCCGTCCTTGATCAATAGCAGTTGGGGTGATTCATGATGAACCTGGAAGTCATCTGCGATTTGATTTGATAGTGAACGGTATTTGATCAGATCCAAAAAATAAAGCGGTAAATTTCCCGGAAGTTTATCCCAGTCCATTTCAAACCGCTTTTTAACCATCATACTGATCGAGCAGCGCGTACTGTGCTTAAAAATAACACTGTATTGCTGCTGATTTTTGATTTCCTCTATTTGCGCTGCTGATTCGAGTGTAGTCCAATTCATAAATAATAAAATAAGCTTATATACGCTTATAACGCAAAACAGCAGATTTCCAGGTTCAGTTTTATATAAATGTCAAAATATGACACCCTCCTGTTAACGTCCGCTTCTTGGGTAAGAAGAGTACGCAGGGCATAACCTATCTGAACATGAAGATAAGCTTCCTAACAGTAAAGAAAATAACGCAATGTAAATTAATTTTTTCATCGTATTTAAGTGTTTGTGATATAACTACTTCATGGCATTCAAAAAGAATACCAATTTTAAACGGTCAGCCATTGAAGGCAGGTTTAAATCTCGCCGTGATAGCTTTAACGCAAACTATTATTTAAAGTTACAGAAAATTCGGCCATCTTAATAGCTGTAATTGCCGCTTCATCACCCTTGTTGCCATGCTTACCGCCGGCACGGTCAATAGCCTGTTGCTGGTTGCCGGTAGTTAAGACTCCGAAAATGACCGGTTTTGAATATTTTATAGCCACATTACTTAATCCGTTTGCCACGGCGTTGCAGATAAAATCAAAGTGCCTGGTTTCGCCCTGTATAACACAGCCCAGGCAAATTACAGCGTCAATTTTATTTTGCTGTAATAAAATATCTGCAGCCGAAGTTAATTCAAAACTGCCCGGAACATAATACGAGGAAATATTTTCAATTGCAGCCCCATGATCAATAAGGGTTTGAAAGGCCGCATTATAAAGCGCATTGGTGATCTCCGCATTCCACTCGGCAACGACTATCCCGAAACGATAGGGCGCAGCTGACGGAACTTCGGTTTGAGAATGATCGGATAAATTTTTAAGCCGGGTAGCCATTTTTTATTTCGGATTTCGAATTTTCGATTTCGGAATTATTCAATTTGAATGGTATTACAAATTGGGTTTGGTGTTAACAAGTAAACCGATATGTAAAAATCCGAAATCGAAAATCCGAATTTCGATATCAGTTTACATTTTTGCTTCGACGCGCGCAATATACTCGTCTATATTTTGCGACTGAATGCTTTCCGGGTATTCGCTTTTTATTCTTTTATAAGCGTCATCAGCCGATTTGTTGTCGCGCTGCGCTTCGTAAACCAATCCAAGTTTTTTTAAATAGAATGGCGTCAGAAATTTATTTTTCGCTTTGTCGGCGGCTTTTTTGAAGTAAGTTTCGGCCTGGCTGTAGTCTTTCAATTCAACATATGCGTCACCTGTGTTTCCAAACGCCTCGGCGGCTACCATAATATCGCTGCCGCGAAAATTGGTCAAATTATCAATTGCTTTTTGGTATTCCCCTTTGTTTAAATAGGCCGTCCCCAGGTAAAAATATGCCAGGTTAGCAGCCTTTGTGTTGCTATAATCGTTCACGATCTTCTCAAATCCGGGGTAACCGGCATCGCCCTTAATAGCTTTATCCCAATCTTTTTTAGCCCAAAAGTCCTGTGCTACATGCATTTGATTTGCAGCGGTAATTTCGCGCGGAGCGATATATAATTTTTGATAAGCAATATAAATAATGACCATTGCCACGATGGCGGCGCCAATAAATATCAGGCTCTTTTGATTCTCGTGTACAAACCTGCTTGTTTGGCCAAAGTCCTTATTTTCTACTACTTCCTTGTTACTTGCCTGAGTTTTTGACATTTCTACTCTAAAATTAAGTGTGCAAAAATACGGTTTTCAAAATTTTTAGCAATACCTTTTGGATTATATTTTTGAGCGGCGGAATTAGAGGCCGGAGATTGGAGATCAGCCGCTAAGCGGGCGCAATTATTCCGGGCACTTATTTAATTCAACTAATCTCCAATCTCTAACCGCTAATCACTAAATTTGACCACTCCTTATGTATTTAAAGCAGCTATCGGTAATTAATTTTAAGAACTATGCAGAAGCCGGGCTGTCGTTTAGCGAGGGTGTAAATGTTTTTACGGGCGACAACGGAGCGGGTAAAACCAATTTGCTGGACGCGATCCATTATCTATCACTCTGTAAAAGTTATTTTAATCCGATCGACAGCCAGCAAATAAAACAAGGCGCCGATTTTTTTATTATCAATGGCAACTTTAATAAAAACGGGCATAAAGAGGCCGTATCATGCGGTGTTAAACGCAATCAAAAAAAACAATTCAAACGGAATAAAAAGGACTACCAGCGGTTGGCTGATCACATCGGCCTGTTCCCTTTGGTGATGGTATCGCCCTATGATATCAGCATTATTATAGAAGGCAGCGAAGAACGGCGAAAATTTATTGATAACGTTATATCACAAACCGACAACTCGTACCTGGATGAATTAATAACATATAATAAAGTATTGGCAAACCGCAACGCGCTGCTAAAACTCATTGCAGATACGGGCCGGTACGACCCGCATTTGTTAGAGGTTTTGGATGAACAGCTTACCACTTCGGGAAACCTGATATTTGAAAAACGGAAGGCTTTTATGGCGAGCTTTACCGAAATATTTAATAGCCATTACCGGTTTTTGAGTGACGACGCCGAACAGGTTGACATGGTTTACGAGTCGCAGCTGTTAACCGACGATTTTGCAGGTTTACTAAAACGAAGTGTAGAAAAGGATCGCGCTCTTGAACGCACCACCAACGGTATCCATAAAGACGACCTGGTGTTTGCAATTCATGGCATGCCGATGAAAAAATTCGGCTCACAGGGCCAGCAAAAATCCTTTTTAATCGCTTTAAAACTATCGCAATACAGTTTTTTAAACCACCAGAACGGGTTTAAGCCGATATTGCTGCTCGACGATATATTTGATAAGCTGGACGATAAACGGGTAACCAAACTTATGCAGATGATATCAAACCACGATTTCGGGCAGGTTTTTATTACTGATACAAGTGAAAACCGGGTTAAAGGTATATTCAGTGCGATTGGTGTAGCTATCAAGCTGTTTAAAGTGAAAGGAGGCGAAATTGATGCGTAAAGCCAATGATAAATCGCTGAAGGAAGCGATCGAGCAAATGATGCAGGTTTACAAGATCAAACGAAAGTATGATGAAACCGGCGTAATTGCCAACTGGCCTGACCTGGTGGGGAAGTCGGTAGCCAACCGCACAAAAGAATTATTTATACACGATAAAAAACTTTTCCTGCGTATTGAATCGTCCGTCATAAAAAACGAGTTAATGATGATGCGAACACAGATCATCGATAAAATAAATGAGGATGCAAAGGGTGTGCTGGTAGACGAGATCGTTTTTCTTTAGCACGCAAAGAAAAGCCGGTGCACATTCAAAAAATGTGCACCGGCTTTTTAGTTTTTAGAACTTTTCGAGAGACGAAAAGAAGAAGTTTCCTTCAATTTGAGCGTTTTCGGCTGAATCTGACCCATGAATCGCATTGGCGCCTATTGACTCCGCGAATAACTGGCGTATTGTGCCTTTGTCGGCTTTGGAAGGGTCGGTAGCGCCAATTAACTTACGAAAATCATCAACCGCGTTGTCTTTCTCCAAAATAGCTGCAACGATAGGGCCTGATGACATAAAACTAACGAGTTCGCCATAAAACGGGCGCTCTTTATGCACCTCGTAAAACTCACCGGCTTTTTGTTCGGTTAGCTTTGTGTATTTCATGGCAGTTATCTTAAAACCGCCTTTTATGATCTGGTCTAAAATTGCACCGATATGCCCGTTCGCGACAGCATCGGGCTTTATCATGGTAAATGTTTTATTGTCTTTCATCAATTATGTATTTAATTTTTTCATTTAAAATAGAATGCCGCATCTTTTACGCTGAATAATGCGTAAACCAGCGATTGCAGCCTATTTTAATTTGGCTTTTAATTTGGCGCAAAAGTAGCTTTTTGTAATGGAAACATAAAGCCTTTTACATTAAATAAGATAGCTGCATTTGATTTATTTATTTAGCTTTGCAACTCTTTTTAAAATTGATGTTAGATATTGCCTCGCTTACTGAACTTTTAGCGCAGCCCAAAAAGATAGTGATTACTACCCATCATAAACCTGATGGTGATGCTATGGGCTCGTCTTTGGGTTTGTATAACTATTTGATACAGCAGGGGCACCATGCAAAAGTTATTACGCCAACCGACTATCCTGAATATTTAGCGTGGCTGCCGGGTAATGGAGATGTAATGATCTACACCGAAAATGAGAAGGAGGCGGCAACGCTGATCAGCAACGCCGATATGATCTTTTGCCTTGACTTTAATGCGCTGGGCCGGATCAATGAAATGGGGGTACTGGTAGGAGAAAGCCCCGCGCTGAAAATCCTGATCGATCACCATTTGGAACCAGAAGATTTTGATGATTACCGCTACTGGAATATTAATGCCTGTGCCACAGCTCAATTAATTTATTCGTTTATTGCTGATGAGCTTAATAATAAGGCCCTGATCAATAAGGATGTAGCCACCTGTTTGTATACAGGCATCATGACTGACTCGGCCTCGTTCTGCCTGCCAAATACCACTTCGGCCGTGCATCGCATAACTGCCGACCTGATAGATGCCGGCGCGGTAAACTGGCATATATATGACCTGGTTTATAATAACTCATCCGAAAGCCGGCTTCGCTTTTTAGGAGTTTGTTTGTCAAAACACCTCGAAGTTTTATATGAATATAACACGGCAATTATTATCGCCAACAAACACGATCTGGAAAAATATGACATCCTGACTGGTGAAACAGAGGGAATAGTCAATTATGCCTTGTCGATATCAGGTATTCGTTTAGCTGCATTTATTGTTGAGCGACCTGATCAGGTAAAGCTATCCTTGCGTTCGAAAGGTGAATTTCCGGCTAACGATATTTGCAAAAAATATTTTAACGGCGGTGGCCACCGCAATGCGGCAGGCGGTACCTCAACCGGCAGCCTCGAAGAGGTTGTCGATAAATTCAAATTAATTTTACCCGAATATAAAAAACTACTAACCCAATAAAAATGAAAAAAAGATTAATGATTTTAACGCTTGCAGCTATAGGATTAGCAAGTTGCAATGGCGGATTTAAGAAAGGCGAAGGCGGATTGTTATATAATATCAATGTTGACAAAGGCGGCCCTTCGATCAAAGAGGGTGACTTTATCAGTGTGAACCTGATCGCCAAAACCGATGCGGATTCAATTTTATTAAATACCTACGATGCCGGGCACCCTTCATATACTGTTATGCCGAAGCCCCAGGCTAAGGGTGATATTTTTGCCGCTCTCAAATTTCTTTCGGAAGGCGACAGCGCGACTGTAAAAACAAATATCGATTCGATTACCAGGAAGGGCGCGCAAAAGATGCCTTTTAAAGGAAAATACATTGTTTACCAGATCAAGGTTGAAAAGGTGATCTCAAAAGGAAGCCTGAGCGACCAGGTATTCCAGGGCCGCATACAAGCGTATGTAAAAACGCAGACCGACCTGATGAAGAAGGAAGAGCCGGCAAAAATTAAAAAATATATAGCCGATAACAAACTCAACGTTACGCAAACGCCATCTGGTTTAAATTATATTATAACCAGCCAGGGTTCGGGGCCAAAACCCGCAGTTGGCGATACAGCCGTTGTTAACTATACTGTTAAAAATATCACCAATAAAGTATTGGAAACCAGTGTAAAATCGGAGGCGATAAAAGCCAAATTGCCAATAAACCCGATGAACCCCTACAAGCCAATTCGTTTTGCTGTTGGCGCAAAAGGCATGATAGCCGGTATGGACGAAGGTATCCAGCTGTTAAACAAAGGCGCAAAAGCTACTTTGATATTACCATCGAGCCTGGCTTATGGCGAACAGGGCAACGGTATGATCGCACCGTTCTCGACCATCATATTTGATGTGGAACTGGTTGATATCGTTCATCCTAATCCAAATGCACCAAAACCAGTTGTGCCTTCAGTTGTGCCACCACAGCCACCGGTTAAGAAATAACACTTAATACAGATATAGCCTTCCGGATTACCCGGAAGGCTTTTTTTTATTGCCATGAAATACATTTTGATCTTCTTTGCGTTAACGATTGTTTTTAACGCCAGCGCACAAAACAACCTGCAGCGGACACCCAAAGGTGCCTCGTACCAGATATTCACGCAAAACCCGGGCGAGAAGTTAAAACTGAACGACGTTATCACTTTTCAGTTTATTCAAAAAAATTATAAAGATTCTATCCTGTTTAGCACGTATGCAGCCGGGCACCCGGTGCAAACGCAGGTAGTCCCCTCCAAAGGCGTAGCCGATTTGATGGAGATCTTCCCACTGCTGGCTGTTAAGGACAGCGCCCTGGTAAAAATTCCTGCGGATTCGATATTTGCAGGCCACGAAGACCAGCGGCCGGCCTTTTTGCCAAAGGGGACCGCCATCACTTTTATTTTAAAGATTGAGCGGGCGCAGACGTTAGATGAAGCTATAGCCGAACGCAATGCGGCTATCGACAAGGTAAAAACGGCCGAAAAAGCGGATGCGGCTAAATACATAGCGGACCATAAGTTAATTTTAAAAACAACGCCTTCTGGTTTAAAATATGTGATTACCAAACCATCTATTAAGTCAAAGCCGCTTAAAGGAGATACGCTGCTTGTGAACTATGCCGGCCGAACCACAGACGGTAAACTTTTTGACTCGAGTATTGAATCGGTTGCCAAAAGCGGGGGCTTACAACAACCTGGCCGCACATACGAACCTATCCAGGTTATTGTTGGAACCGGCAGTGTAATACCCGGCTGGGATGAAGGCCTGCTTTTACTGAATGAAGGCGCAAAAGCAAAATTTATTATCCCATCAAACTTAGGCTATGGCGAACATGGTAACGGCGACGCTATACCACCGTATAGCACGCTGGTATTTGATGTTGAACTGGTAAAAGTTAAACCGATCAAACATCCGGTGACTGCAAAACCGGCGGTGAAGAAAACAGCCGGCAGCACACACACTGCTGTAAAAAAGAAAACCACGGTTACAAAGAAATAATGCCACCATTTTTTAAACCCGCCCGGCCTTAAAGTCGGGTGGGTTTAAAAATGGAACAGGTGCCGTTCGTGTTTTATCTTTAAATTTGCCCGCATGGTACTTACCGATACGCACACTCATTTATATTACGAAACCGATGATATAAAGCGGGCTGAATTGATAGCGCGGTGTAAAGAAAATGGTGTAACGCGCCTTTTTTTACCCAATGTAGACGCCTCCTCCCTACCCCTGGTTTCTTCGCTTGTGCGATCCTTCCCAAATATGTGTTTTCCGATGCTCGGCTTACATCCCTGTTCGGTAAAAGCTGATTGGCAGGCGGAATTAGCAACGGTCAAAGCTGATATTGGCAATCATAAAGCTGTAGCTATCGGCGAGATCGGCATTGATCTTTATTGGGACAAAACGCTTTTAAAGGAACAAACTGAGGCTTTCAGGCAGCAAATTGCCTGGGCGAAAGCATTAAAGCTTCCAATAGTTATTCATTGCCGCGATGCGTTCAACGAGGTTTTCGAAGTATTGGAAAGTGAAAACGACGAGTATTTACGCGGGATCTTCCATTGCTTTACCGGAACACTTGAGCAGGCCAATAAAGTGACAGACCTGGGTTTTTATTTGGGAATTGGCGGCGTTGTTACCTATAAAAATGCCGGGCTTGACAAAATTGTGACAGAAATTGGTTTGGAGCATATCGTTTTAGAAACGGATTCTCCGTACCTTACACCTGTTCCGCATCGTGGCAAACCAAACGAAAGCTCGTATTTGCTTTACGTTGCCCAAAAGGTTGCGGAACTGCATCAGACAGACCTTGAGACTGTGGCAAATGTGACTACAGAAAACTCAAAGCGGGTATTTGGTGTGTAAACAAATTTAAATAGATTTATTTTAGTACTAGCTGAATACGCATGAGCCAGATATTGATCATTTATACCGGCGGGACAATAGGTATGATGAGCGACCCTCAAACCAAAATACTCCGACCGATCAATTTTGAGCAGATAATGGACAATGTGCCTGAGCTGGAGAAACTTAATTGCAAAATTAAGGTGCATTCTTTTGATCAGATCATTGATTCATCCAATATGAACCCGGCCATCTGGAGCGAGCTTGCTGCTTTAATTGAAGCCAATTACGACACTGTTGACGGTTTCGTGATCCTGCATGGCTCGGATACTATGGCTTTTACCGCTTCCGCGCTGAGCTTTATGCTTGAGAACCTGGACAAACCCGTTATTTTTACCGGCTCGCAATTACCCATCAGCGCCGTGAGAACGGATGCCAAGGAAAATTTAATGACCTCCATTGAAATTGCCAAAGCCAAAAAGAACGACCGCGCACGCGTACCCGAAGTTTGTATCTACTTCGATTATAAATTATTCAGGGGCAACCGCTCGTTCAAATATAACTCATCCAAATTCGAAGCGTTCCGCTCACCCAACTATCCTATTCTTGCTGAATCAGGCGTACACCTGCGTTTCAGCGTAAACGATATCCGACGCCCGAAGGATGGCGAAGGCTTGAAAGTACATAAGCACCTGGTAAATGATGTGGCCGTGCTTAAATTATATCCCGGCATCAGTGCGAAAGTGGTTGAAACGATCCTTACCGCCGACGTAAGGGGCATTGTAATGGAAACCTTTGGTGCAGGCAATACCACTACCGAACAATGGTTTGTTGACCTGCTTAAAAATGCGATCAATAGCGGCAAAGTGATACTGGATATTTCCCAATGCAAAGTGGGCACTGTTGAACTGGGCCGGTACGAAACCAGTCGCCAGTTAAAAGATATCGGCGTGGCCAATGGTTACGATATGACGTATGAATCAGCTGTTACCAAAATGATGTTTTTACTGGGGAATTTTGATGATCCGCAGCAGGTTAAGCATTTGCTGGAAACAGATATGCGGGGTGAGATTACGGTATCGTAAAGCTAAGCCGGTAAATTTGGTGGTGGCGCAATGCGACAGTGCGACACACTGCGCCAAAAAGTGCGACACCTACAGTAAGATGCTGATTAACAAATATTTATACTACTTCGCAATACATTAGATGTCAACTTTTAAAAGTTAACGAATCCAAATTCAATCATAAATGCCATTTTTCAATGGGAGTTTAAAAAATGCCAGTATGTTATTTACTCTCACTTTAAATTTATGCTTCTTCCTCGCTTTGTAGGCTGCGAAACCGGTTAACTTGGGGGTGCTCATATCCGGAATACTGATAGTTCCGGTACGCAACGACACTGGTTTGGGGCGCTGCTTTTTTTCAATTACAAATACGCTGTCGTAGTAGTGCAGCGAATTTACCGAAGTGGTGAACGTGCTTACGGGAAGAGCCTCCTCTACAGAATGATAGGCGTTTAATTTATCTATTAAATCTTTTGAGTACTCAATAAAACTACCCCGGCGTTTAAAACCGCCGCCGTATTCTTTCCAATACGCCGTGTGCAGGTCTTCACACAGGTAACATCCGTCGGGTTTTATGTGATCAAAAAGTTCCTCAAAGGAGACAATTTGTTGCAGCATGGTATGGCCCCCGTCATCGATCAGTATGTCAATCGGCGGAATCTCACGGACTACTTTTTTCAGAAAGTCGCGGTCGGATTGCGATCCTATTAAAATAGTAATATTTTCATCTTCTGCCTGCTTGCAATTAGGATTGATATCTATGCCATAAATTTTGGCTTTATCACCAAAATAATGCTTCCACATTTGCAAACTCCCACCATGGTAAGTGCCAATTTCTAATAATACAATTTCCTTATTCCGGTATTTACTAAAATGCCGGTCGTATATATCAAAGTAATGGTCCCACTTAGTAATTATTCTTTTTTGGTTCTCGTTAAAATAGATCTCTAAGTCATTCATATTCGTATCGGCTGGGCTCCAAATTACTAATATTTACTCAATTGTAACAAATTTGATATGAATAATAAAGAGTTATATCCTGTTTACCACCCCACTTTCAACACGTTTGCGGTACGACCAGAAGAATACGATCGGGAATACAAAAAGGTTAAATATGGTATTGGTTATCAGGCCGCCTATCACCACGATCGCTAGTGGTTTTGATGCTTCGGAACCAATTCCATTTGACATGGCTGCCGGCAATAACCCTATTGCCGCCATCATGGCTGTCATAACAACAGGCCGCAAACGATCGGCGACGCCGTCTTTGATCGCATCGCCGAAGGATGTCCATGTGGTATGGTGCTTCAATTCGGTGATGTTGCTTTTAAATTTAGTGATCAAAATAACCCCGTTCTGCACACAGATACCAAACAGTGCGATAAACCCGATACCGGCAGAAATATTAAAGTTTATCCCGGTAATTAGCAGCGCCAGTATGCCACCCATTATCGCGAACGGCACATTGTTTAAAACCAATAGTGAGTCTCTGAAATTACCGAACAATATAAACAGGATAAAAAAGATAATGAGCAAACTGACAGGTACCACCTGGCTCAATCTTTTTGTAGCGCGCTGCTGATTTTCAAAATCGCCGGCCCATTGCAGGGAATAGCCTTTAGGCAGTTTAATTTGATCGTTTACCTTGCCCTGAGCTTCGCTGATGGTGCTGCCCATGTCGCGGCCGCGGATAGAGAATTTTATTGCTCCATAGCGTGAGTGGTCGTCGCGATAGATCATACTGATACCTGTGATCCTTTTTATAGTAGCGATCTCGCGCAACGGAACGGTATTGTTATTAAGCGTTGGCACACGCAGGTCACCAATTGATAGTTCATTGTTTCTAAAACTTTCGGGGTAACGTATACGGAGATCAAACTTACGTTCGCCTTCATAGATTTGCGTAGCAGCCTTACCTCCTATCGCCATCTCGATCACCGCATTGGCATCTGCAGCAGTTACGCCATATTGGGCCATCTCCTGCTGGTTGAGGTCGATCTGCAATTCGGGCTGACCCATGTTATGCAGTATGCCCAAGTCTTCGATACCCTTTACGCCTTTTAAAATGGAGTAGATGTGCTGTTCCTGGCTTTCGATATACTTATAATCATCGCCGAATAATTTAACTACGATCGAGCCTTTTACACCTGATACCGCCTCCTCAACGTTATCCGAGATAGGCTGCGAAAAGTTGAGGTCGACACCGGGGAAGAACTTTAGTTTTTCCTGCATTCGCCGGATCAGCTCCTCTTTTGTTTCCTTACGCTTCCATTCCTCCTGCGGGTAAATATCAACGTGAAATTCAATATTATAAAAACCGGTCGCATCGGTTCCGTCATTGGGCCTGCCCGTTTGCGACATCACCTGTTTTACCTCGTCGAAACTCAGGAAGATGCTGCGCATTTCGTTCGCCATTTTCACGGACTCCTTTAAAGAAATGCTTAGCGGGCCGGTTGCGCGCACGTAAATGGCGCCCTCGTTCAATTCGGGTAAAAATTCGGTACCTAAAAGGCTAAAGCAGCCTATACTGATCACCAGGGCTATAATGGCCACGGGGAAAACCAGTTTGCGGGCTTTGAAACAAAGCGAGTAAAAGCGCATAGCGTTGCGCGTGATAAACTCAACAAAAACATTATGCTTTTCCTTCACATTCTTGCGCAGCAGTACGCTGGCAAATGCCGGCACAAAGGTGAATGTTAAGATAACCGCTCCCAGCAAGGCAAAGCCCAGCGTCCACGCTAAGGGTGAAAACATCTTGCCTTCAACCTTCTCGAAGCTGAATATCGGCAGCAAGCCGGTAATGATGATGAGCTTCGCAAAAAATATCCCTTTGCCGTTTACCATGCAGGCTTGTTTTATCAAACCTAATTTGCTCAGCCGGTTATAGCTCTCCATCCCTACCTCTTTGGCCTTATGATCGAGCAACACAAATATTCCCTCAACCATAACCACCGCCCCATCTATGATGATACCGAAGTCAATCGCCCCCATCGACAACAGGTTAGCCGACATCCCCTTCAGCTTTAAACAAATGAAGGCGAACAGCAGCGCCAGCGGGATAATAAGCGATACGATTAGCGTAGTGCGCCAGTCGGCCATGAAAAGGAATACGATAACGGTAACAAAAATTATTCCTTCAAACATATTATGCATTACCGTATGCGTGGCAAAATTTACCAGGTCCTCGCGGTCATAAAATGTTTTCAGCTTTACATCATCAGGCAGTATTTTATTGTTAAGTTGTTTAACCTTGGCTTTCAGGTTTTTGATCACCTCGCTGGGGTTTTCGCCCTTGCGCATTACCACGATGCCTTCAATTACATCCGGATCCTTATCACGGCCAACCTGCCCAAGCCTTGGCAGTGCCGACTCGGTTACCTCGGCAATCGTTTTAACATAAATTGGTGTGCCTTTGATGTTATTGATGACGATATTTTTTATTTCGTCGATGTTGTTCAGCAGCCCAATACCTCTTACTACATAAGCCTGCCCGCCCTGGTCGATCACATCACCGCCCACGTTAACATTACTCTTTGATACGGCATCATACAACTGTAATGGCGTTACGTTATACTGCACCGCCTTTTGCGGATCAATGGTTATCTGGTAGGTTTTTACCTCACCGCCAAAACTATTCACATCCGCAACACCTGGAACTGCACGAATTTCGCGCTCAACTACCCAGTCTTCAATTGTTTTTAATTCACGTGCCGACCGCCGGTTACTGGTTAATGTAAAACGGTAGATCTCGCCTGTTGGGCCATAAGGCGGCTGCACCGAAGGATTTACGCCGTCGGGTAAATTGGCATCGGCTAAATGGTTGTTGATCTGCAGCCGCGCAAAGGGATAATCAACCTGGTCGTCGAAGGTTATTTTTACTACCGAAAGGCCGAATAGCGAAGATGACCGGATGCTGGTCTTTTTCTCCGCAGGGTTCATGGCAATTTCAATCGGGCGGGTCACAAATTTCTCCACCTCTTCAGCGCTTCTTCCGGGCCATTGCGAAATGATAGTTACCGAAGTATTGGTAACATCCGGAAAAGCATCAATGCTGATCGTTTTAAAGCTGATGTACCCTCCAACCGCCATCAGGGCAGTCACAAAGAATATGAAGAACCTGTTTTTTAAGGCGAAGGATAGAATATTTTTTATAAATCGATTCATGGGATTTTATTTCGGATGTCGAATTTTCAATTTCGGATTTAGAACTATCGGAAAATCCGAAATCGAACATCCGAAATTCGAAATCCAGCGGTTAGTCTTTTAATGATTCATATAAATACACCTGCCTTGAGGCTACAATACGATCGCCGGGCTTTACGCCTTTGCTGATGTATGCCCTGTCTTCAACTGTTTTGGCAATGGTAACGGGCTGTATGTGCACCTTGGCTTTCCCGTCAACCACAATAACGTAGTTTTTATCGTTATCAAACACCAGCGCCCTTGTGTTAACTTCAGGCAGGTCCTCGCCTGATTTGGCCCGGATCTGTATATTGGCGAACATACCGGGCTTAAGCAAATTGCCGGGGTTATTGATCTTGATCCGGGCATGCATTACTTTGTTGTCCGGGTCGAGCATATTATCGATCCGGTCGATCTTGCCATCAAACACTTTATCAGGATACGACAGCGTGGTAACCTTTACGGGATCCCCGGTTTGTATTTTTGATATATCCGATTCGTATACATTCACCAGCACATATACTGTCGACAGGTCAGCGATGGTAAACAGGTTCTGGCTATTGTCTGCCCGTACCTGGGTATTGCTGGTAAGATTCTTCTCAACCACAAATCCCGATATGGGCGCTTTAAGCTCGTAACCGTTACTGTTGCTTTTATTTATCGATATTACTGCACCTGCGCGCTTGCTTTCGGCCAGCGCTTTCTGGTAGTCGGACTTTGCCTGTTCCAGATCTTTTTGTGAAGCAAGGCCACTTTTGTACAGGTCCTGCGTCGATTCCATAATGCGCCGCGTATTTCTGACATCAGCCGTGGACGAAATATAATCCTTTGTGAAGCCGGCCATCTCCGCGCTTTTCATAATCGCAAGCGTTTGACCTTTACTAACTACGTCGCCTAATTGTACGTGTACGTTCTGCGCTACCCCGCTAACCATCGGGAAAACCTTCACCATCTTATTTTCATCGGGTGCGATGCTGCCCGTCAGCGTGAATTGCGATAAAGCGCTGGCTTCTTTCACGGTGTCGATCAGCAGGCTATTTAACAAGCTATCGGTAACCTGGAAACGGGTATCCTTCTCCTGGCTTTCGTCTGCGTGGTGGCAGCTTTGTAAAGCGAATCCCGCCACGATTAAAGCAGTGGAAATAATTAGAATTTTATATTTATTATACATTTTTTTGCACTATGATTATTTATTAAAAAAAGGTGTTCCGGTAACATAGTTCAATTGCTCAAGCGAGGTAACGCGATTTAACAGGAGGTTATTCAACTGAACGGTATTGGTTTTATAGGAATCGTAAAAGTCAAGAAATTCGAGCATGCTAATGTTTCGCTTTTCGTAATTCTTAAATACCTCGCCAATAAGATGCGTAAAGTCCTGCTTAAATTGAGGGTCAAAGCTGTTATACAGGCTTTCGAGCCTTAAGGCTATTTTATAGCTTGTCGTTACGTCGTTCACTACCTGGTTTTGCTGGTTTTGAAACTGTAGTTTGCTTTGATCGACCTGCAGGTTTGCCTGCCTGATGTTTCCCTGGTTGCGGTTAAACAGCGGCAGCGGCACATTCAGCCCCGCACTCAAAAAGTTATGACCGTACGAACCCAGTTTATCAAAATTTAATGATAATGAAACATCCGGAACGGCGGTCGCTTTCTGCAATGCCAGGTTGGTATTATTATAATCAACCGATGCCTTGCTATACCGCAAATCATAACGGTTTACAAGCGCCGAATCCAGCAGTCGTTGATAAGGAACATTTGTCAAAACATCCTTACCTGTAATATCCTCATTAACCTGCGGGTCAATAGCGGTGCCGGCCGGTATCCGAAGCATTATTTTCAGTTCTTTTTCGGTGGTATCGATGCCGGTTTGCAGGTTGTTATATTCCGCCTGTAGCGAATAAAGCTGCGACTGTATACGCAAAACCTCTTTTTGGGCAATGTTGCCTTTGGCGTATTGCTGCTTAAAAATGGTTAGTGTTTTCGACAGCGAGCCGATCTCCTGGTCATACACCTTTGCCGACTGACGCTGATAGTAAACGGTAAAGAAATCTATCCTTAGCGTATTTTTAAGCGTCCGCAGCAAATCAAAAAACTGGTACCTGGCCTGTTCAACGCCAATCTTAGCCAGCTTAATATTCTTGTTACGCTTACCCGCAGTTGTTATCAGCTGCGAAATGCTTGCTGATTGTTCCGACATTGGGTTGGATTCGTTTGTGCCGGCAATACCGTTGTTTATAGCAAAGTCGGGGTTGGTGAAAAGTCTGGCTGTGATAACCTGTGCCCCCGCTATATCAATATTATAGCGCTGGGCCATTAGCTGCAGGTTGTTTTTTAAAAACCGATCCTCTGCCTGCCTGATAGTTAATTTAAGTGTGTCGCTTTGTTGTCCCCCGGCATTTGCATACGACGCCAGGAATACAAATCCCATATGCAGTAAAGTAATACGAACAATTTGTTGTAACATGCTTTTTATTCAATTGTGCAAAGTTAGCCTTCTTCCATTAAAATTGAATTAGAAGGGATTAGAATAAGATTAGAATTTACCTAACGAATTGAATTGTTACGTTGGTACCTGTTCGTGGATCGGAATCAACCAAAATTGCACCACCGAAAAGCTTAATGATCTTATTTGCAACATACAGGCCGATCCCACTGCCGCTATGGTCTTTTACGTTAGTACCACGGTAGAAGGATTCAAATATCCTTTCCAATTCAACCTGTGGGATACCTACGCCCTGGTCGGTTATTTTAATGCTGATACACTTGTCGTCAGCATAGAGGTCGCACTGCACCGTTTTATTTCCCGAGAATTTAAATGCATTGCCAATAATATTATTCAGGGCAATGGTTAATAAAGATTTGTTGGCCGGTATTTGTAATTGCTCATGGTCATCCGGCAATTGGAGTATTTTAACATTAAACAATCCATTGCCTGCCTTTTGGCTCCAGTAATCGTTTAGTTCCCATATTAGTTCATCAATAGCAACGGGTTTAAATGCGGGCTGGGTGTAGTTCATGTCTACTTGTGCCAGTTCAAGCAGGCTGGTAATGGTTTCATTTAATCGTTCGGCATCGCTTAATACCGATTTTAACACTTGTTCGTATTCTATATTGGTGCGCAGCTTATTCAGGGTAATTTCAATCTCGCCGATAATGGTGGTTATTGGGGTCCTTAATTCGTGAGAGGCATTGATCACGAAAGTTTGCTGTAGTTCAAAAGCATTTTCCAAATGCTCCAAAAGCTGGTTAAAATTATGGGCAAGCGCACTTATTTCATCCTTGCCGTCCCCTTCGTCTACACGTAAACTCAAATTGCCCGCCCGCACCCGGCGCATCTGTTCAATCAACCGGCCGATAGGCTCCAGGGCTTTTTGAGCAAACAACCTGCTGGTTACAAACAGGCCTGCCGTTACGCTTATCAGCAAAATAGCCATGCTTTCAATAAGGTCAAATAACCTTTTATGCCCTTGTACATCAATTGCGGAAACCAATATGACGAAGTTGCCCTGGTTATCATTATAATATATACCAACGGTTTGCCTGTTGCCTTCTGTAAATTCAAGCTGTTTGTTTTTTCTGACCGCGTCAATTACCGCGGCCGACCAAAACTGGTTCTTATCCTTAATAAATGAGGCGTCATTTTTGTCGTTATATAACCTGATAACCTCGTCGGGGAGCCGCTGAAGATAACGTATCTGTACGCGACTAAGTGAATCCGCCGAAATTTCGTCCGCCTCGAGGTACCGCTGGGCAGTAACATATGCCCTGACCATCAAATGCCCATAGAAATCGGTTTTAATAAAGGAATTAAATGAAATACAGATAACTGCCTCCACAATTAACAGCACAACCGCGCTTATCGCAGTAAAATAAAGAGAAAGCCTGTTTTTTATTTTCATGGCTATCTATCGCTTTTTAAAATGTATCCCATCCCGATAACCGTATGGATCAATTTGTTCTGCGCGCCCTTTTCGATCTTTTTGCGTAAATAGTTCACATATACGTCAATAAAATTCGTCCCGGTATCAAAATCAATTTGCCACACCTGCTCAGCAATATATTCTCTGGATAAAACCTTGTTGGGATGCCGCATAAAAAGCTCAAGCAGTGTATATTCCTTCGCAGTGAGGGCTATTTGATTGCCGCCCCGTTCGGCAATATTACTCCATGTATCTAGCTTCAGGTCGTCAAAGATCAGGGTATGATTCTCTGTCGTTTCGGCATTTTGCCGTCGCAATAAAGCTTCGATGCGGGCCAGCAGTTCACTGAAGTGAAATGGTTTAACCAGGTAATCGTCGGCACCGGCCTTTAAGCCGTCAACTTTGTTCTGTACCTGGTCGAGCGCCGTGAGCATCAATATGGGCGTTTTAGCATCGGTTAGCCGGATCTGCCGGCAAAGTTCAATGCCATTTATATCGGGCAGCATCACATCCAGGATAAGCACGTCGAAGCTTTGATCTTTGAGCAGGGCTTTAGCTGAAGTTCCGTCAACAGCAGTTGCTATTTTGTATCCGTGCTCTTTGAGCCCTTTACAAATAAAAGCGGCAACCTTTTGTTCATCTTCAACCAAACAGATATGGGCCATGTGAGCAAATATAAACTAAGATTTGCAGGATTTGGGGATTTTAGGATTCGCGTCTAAATCTGCCCTGGCAAACGTTATAAGGTATTTATTTATACCTTTACACATACTATTAAAACCAATCTGTTTTCCCGCGGCTGGCGCTTGCCAATAGCACTAACAAATCGACCCATGGATACGATCAAAGACCTTCGACTTGCTGTTTTAATTGATGCCGACAATGTTCCGTATGCCAATGTGAAGCAGATGTTTGAGGAAATTGCGAAATACGGCACGCCTACTTTTAAAAGAATTTATGCCGACTGGACCAAGCCGACGGTTTCGGGGTGGAAAACGGTTTTGCTTGAAAATGCCATCACGCCTATCCAGCAATATAGTTATTCGACAGGTAAAAATTCGAGCGACAGCGCTATGATCATCGATGCCATGGACATATTGTATTCGGGCAAGGTTGATGGCTTTTGCATTGTATCCAGCGACAGCGATTTTACCCGGCTAGCTATAAGGCTGCGCGAAGCCGGCATGAAAGTGATCGGCATCGGCGAGAAAAAAACGCTGATACCTTTTATCACGGCCTGCGACAAATTTATTTATATTGAAATTTTGAAGATGAGCGAAAGCGCTCCTGACGAAGACAAGAAAGTACGGCCATCGAAAAAGCGGGGATCACAAAAAGCCGCACCGCTTGATAAGGTAGGCCAGGAACTTGTAAGGCTTGTGAAAGATAGCATCACCGACCTTGGCGACGAAAACGGCTGGGCCTACCTGGGCAACCTGGGCACCCAGATATTAAAAAAGAAGCCCGACTTCGACTCGAGGAACTATGGCTATCCGAAAATGCTTCCGCTGATTAAAAGCCTGAACAAGTTTGAGTTCGACGAACGGGAATCAGGACGCGGGAATATCAAACACGTGTATGTGAAGATAAAATAAGCAATATCACTATGGTTACTCCTTAGGTGTTTTAATACGATAATTATAAAGAAAATGACGGGTGGTAAGGTAACATACATAAACAACAAAAGGCGCCACCAAAATATCAATGGTGTAATGCACATGCTGCACCAGCAATAAACCCGCAACTAAAGTAACCGCCAGCAAAGCTATCAGCTTGTCTGTCCTTCTCTCCAGGCATAAAAATATCAGGAACATAGTGGAGGTATGGCCCGAGAAAAACAAGTCCTTTGTGATCATCACATTTCCGTAAAAAATACCGGTAAAGGGGTCGGTTAACGTGCGAAATCCCTGCGGAGGGTCAAGCGGGACCAGCGTAATGCTTACGGCCCGGGCAAAACATACCAATATAAGCGCCCAGCAGTAAGTAATATAAATGGATGGATTATGAATAGCCCTTATCAGTATTAACAATACCATTCCCCAAATAATAGAGAAAATCAATACCGAAACATTGTATGACGGTATTTGCGTTAATACCCAGTCATCAAGGATAACACCATGCCGCTTTTCAATGTGGCCAAAAAATAAAGGCATTGTAAAAATAACTGCAAACATGATCAAAGTACCGATGATCATCCTGTTGCGTTTATATCTCGATTTGAATATCTCGGTCCAGTTATCCTTTAAAGATGTTGGCTGCATAAAGTAGGGTCATAATTTAGCGTTGCAAAAGTAATAATACCAAAAAGATCGGGAAATGTTTATTCAGAATTAAATAACGCGAATGTAAAATAATACATACAAAAGCAACACAATTGCATTTGTATGTATATTTGCCGTATGAAAAACCCGAAGTTTAGTGCAAAGTTGGATAATGTGGGAATGACAGCCTCGGTATTATGCGCCATCCATTGCGCCATTGTTCCAATCCTGATCACCAGCCTGCCTTTGCTGGGTTTGGGCTTCCTGGCAAACCCCTGGTTTGAGTGGGGCATGATCGGTTTTGCGCTGTGCATTGGGGTAAGCGCAATCGGTATAACTTATATCCGCATAAAACACAGCTTATTGCCCATTATATTACTCATAGCCGGATTTATGATCATTATCGGCGGGCATTTATTTGTCAGAAGCTGGCATGAGGCCATCATCGTCCCGATGGGTGGTTTACTGATAGCCGCGGCACACTTTTTCAATTACAAATATGCCAGGGTATGCCCCGGTAATCATTCCATCTTTCATTTAAAGCACACCCATCCCGAAGCGGCCGAAATACATTAAAGTGCCGGTTGTTGGTATCGGTAAATCAAAATACTTTTTACTGGTGTGCGTTATTCTTAGTAAATTTACCCTTTAATATTCCTTATTGAAATGAGCAAGAGCCGTAATAATAATTTTGAGGAACTGCTTGAAAGGCATCATTTAAAAAAAACCGGTCCGCGCCTTAAGGTACTATCGATGTTGTCGGCAAAAAACGTAGCCACCTCGCAGCCCGACCTTGAACGGGTGATGAATGATATCGATCGTGTTACCTTATACCGGATATTAAATACCTTCGAAGAAAAGGGCATCATCCATAAAGTTTTCGATTTAAACGGCACTTCCAATTTTGCGATGTGCACATCGGCCTGCGAGGAAAATCACCATCACGACGAGCATCTGCATTTTAATTGCACCAATTGCAAAAATGTGTATTGTTTAGACGACCTGCACTTACCTCCTATCGATCTTCCGCATGGATTTAAACCGGAGGGTTTTACACTATACGCCACGGGGCTGTGCCCAAAATGCAGCAAGGCAACCGAAAAAAACAAATCGAAACAAATTGTATAATCCGTTCTTAGTTTATTAATGATAAAAAACACCCCCGGGTTAATACTTGTCCTGAATACACTGGCCTTATTCCTGGTCTTCAACGCGGCGGGCCAGCCGCCTAAACCTTCGTTTAAATTTAAAACAATCGTTATCGATGCCGGCCATGGCGGCAAGGACCCCGGTGCGCATGGTTCATATTCCTCGGAAAAGAACGTAGCTTTGGCCATCGCCAAAAAGGTAGAACATTTGATCAACGAGGAAATGGACGACGTTAACGTGATCATGACGCGCAGCACCGATAAATTTATCCCGCTAAACCGGCGATCGGAAATCGCCAATGAGAACAACGCGAACCTGTTTATCTCCATTCATTGCAACTCATCACCGGAAGGAACTGCAGAAAGCGCCCATAAAGAAAAAGGTGTAATGCTGTTGGTATACGGCTTTCACCGGCAGCAGGAACAGATGGAAGCTTTACGGGAAAATGCCTCTATTTATATTGAAAAGGATTATAAAAAAACATATGCGGGCTATGGGGAAAATAACCCCGCGGCATTGATCATATTAAATACGGTGATGCAAAAATACCGGGCGCAAAGCATTTTATTCGGTAAGCTTTTGAATACAGAGTTTGTTGATACCGACGGCCGGAAAAGCAGGGGCGTAAAAGAGCAGGGCGTGCTGGTTTTGGCACACAGCGCTATGCCAGCTGTTTTGATAGAAACCGGCTATATCAATAACCCGGACGAAGAAGATTATTTAAATTCGGAAAGCGGGCAGAATGAACTGGCCCGCTCGATCGTACGAGCGATCAAAGCGTATCGTGCCGGAATAAGTGTAAAATAGCGTTGATGCGTTGATATTTGTCGTATAATACGTATGTTTATATGTGTATAGTCGTCACCGTTTAATCGCACCCACATCATGAGAAAATTAATATTTACCGTCCTGGTTGTTTTGGCAATTGTAAAAATCGCATCAGCGCAGCAAACATTTTCAAGTGAAGCGTTCACCAAAAAACTGGGTAAAACAGGTACGCTTTGTGATACGGTTTATTCAGTCCGGGTAGTAGCAGATACGCTGACGTTATTGAACATGGGCGGGGCGTTTCCCAATCAAAAATACACCGTGGCAGTCAAAGGCACCAAAATAAGCCTTGATTGGGCAAACATGAAAGGAAAGCCGTTATGCGTAACCGGTGTATTTATACTGTATAAAAACCGTCCCGAAATAGTTATCGACCTCCCTGAGCAGATAAATGCGAAACGGAAAGATCAACGGTAAACTGCTAACTCCAGTCAAAATCAACCTCGCGGTTGTTTAATTTCCATTTTGAAGGCAATGGGTTGGTCAGCCAATCCAAAGGTTCGCCAACCGGTTGAACACGTGCGGCATTTGCGAAGCATTGCTTGATAAAAGCCTTTTGTTCTGCGCCAAGGGCATCCGGCTGGGTTGAGATGAAAAGCGGGGCGCTGCTTTCGGCCAATAGTTGCATCCATTGTTTGTTTTTTTCCCAGGGCACTTTCGTGGTTAAGCCTACACAATCGCCATCGGCGGCATAAAAAGTATTATGCTGCGGCATCCTGAAGCCGAGCGTATTTACGCCCATTTTGCGGGTGCGCGCCCATTCTTCACCGCTGTTATCGTCCCCTATCCTATTCAGTTCAAATACGCCGCCCGAAAGATGGCTCAGGGTATTGCAGCCAATGATATACATATCGCCTGCCGACCCGCGGATGGCGCGGTACAGGTGGTTTATAACCTCGGCCGTTGTTTTGCTTTTATCATTGAACGACCAGCCAGGCTGTGTAATGCTGTCAGTCATTTGAAACCCCCACCTACCGGTAATATCATAGGTGGTATAATCATGCTTAATCATTTCAAAACCCCATTGTTTATAGATGGAGATGTTGCGCTTTACCCGTTCAATGTTTTCGGGTATGGTTGGGTCAAGCACAGGGTTCTTAGGGTCATCCCGGCCTTTTATTTTTGGCAGCAGCAGATTGGAGCTGTCGTTGTACTTTGCGCATAAGGGGCGCGTCCATAGGCCAGGGCGCATACCCAACTTACTGATATCACCTGCCATCAGGTGCATATCAGTAAATTTTTCGTTCGGCTGCGAAAAATCATCTGCCCAACCACCGTCGCCGGGCAAATAAGGCGAATATTTGGCCCAGCCCGCATCAATGACCGAGAACGGCCGGTTATGAGTATCTGTTACCAGCTCCGCCATTAAAGCTGTCGTGTTCTTTATCAGTTGTGCTGAATTATTACCATAGGCAAAATACCAGTCGTTAATACCATATACAGGCTGTTTGGGCAAGCGTGGCTTTTCGCACATCAACCTACAAAATCGCTGCGCAGTTTTGAAAGCATTCTCGCCCGGCACACTCAGCGTGGTTACAACGTCGGCGGCATGTAGTTTACGCGTGCCCAATTGAACACCTGATCCGCCTGAATGCGTATCCAGGGTTAACTCAATACTATCGGGATTGACAGCCCACCAGCAAATGGCGTTACAGCCGGTTTTTATGCCAAAACATGCGGTTTGCGTATCGTCGTGCAACAATACGTACCAGGGGTTTTTGGTTGCAGGTGCAGGCGTTTTCCAGGCCACATCGCCGTATGTGCGCTCCCAATGATCGCCCAATGATCTCACTGCCGGCCCGGTATGGTGATTCCATTTCAGGCGTATCGCTGTTAAAGCCAGGGTGGGCGATTGAATATACACGCCTGTGGCATTTCCATTTGGGTGCAGATTTACTTCAACATCGCGGTAAGCAAACAATGCGTTGCCGGCAGGTTTTAACCGGAACCATCCGGCGCCTGCCTGCCCCCATACTTCGCCGCGGTTATTAATTAAAGCGTTATCACCAGAAGCATGGGCAAGCCTGCTGAAAACGAGGCCGGCGGCTGCAGTTGCCGAAAGACCAATGAAATGTCGTCTCTGCATAAATTAAAGCATTAGTAATATAACGGTCAAGACCGTATTACATCAATTTAAATGTAAGCAGTTAAATTAAAATTTCAGTATTCGAAATTGGAAAGAATTTGGCTTATGCCGATAGCTGCAATTCTATCGTATTCAGCAAATCGAAAATATCAAAGGGCTTTGGCACAATTTCGTCGGCGCAAACACTTTTAATGGTTTCGGCGACTTTGTTATGGGTCGACATCACGATGACCGGGATATGTTTTGTCCTGCTATCTGCTTTTAGGGTACGGCAGAGTTCTGCTCCCGCGTCGGTAGGCCGAATGATGTCAAGCAGTATAACGTTTGGTTTGTAGTTCTCGATCTGCTGGTAAATGCCGTCCGTGGTTTTCAAAGCCTGTACATCATATCCCTCGTTAGTGAGCAGGGAAGCGACGATCTCAAGGATCGAATCGTCATTTTCTACTACAAATATCTTCTTCTTCTTCATCTTAATCAGGAAAGGTTAAAGATAAGTAAAAAAATTTGCACAAAAAGAAACAAAAAATCCTAATATTTGTATGGTTTAACTTTTGGAAAACAAAGGTATGTAATTAAAGGTAAAGGCGATGCCGGTAAGCATCAGCCCTATGCAACAAACTGCGTTGCTTTACGTATAAATTGGCAAGATCCTGTTAAATTTATGCAGGAAATTAACTTTAATGAGATATGGCAGTGACTGCTGAATTCGCGAACGATAATTCAACGGATATCTATAACCTGGAACTCTTTTTCGACTTATCGCCCGACCTTTTATGTATAGCCGGTTTCGATGGCTATTTCAAAAAAATAAATCCTACCGTTTCAAAAACACTGGGCTACACCAACGAAGAATTATTCTCGAGGCCGATCGACGATTTTGTGCACATAGAAGACAGGACCGTCACATCGCAGAAGCGGGACAACATCCGGCAGGACAATGCTTTGATGAACTTTGAAAACAGGTATGTGACAAAAAGCGGCGAGATCGTGTGGCTTTCATGGACATCAATGCCGATAAAAAGCGAGCAACTGGTTTTCGCGATCGCTAAAAACATCACCCACAAAAAGAAGCTCGAAGAGGACCGGAATGTGCTGCTTGGCAGCCTGACAAGGATCAATAACGACCTGAAACAGCTTACCTATTCCACCTCGCACGACTTGCGCCTGCCTGTTGCCAATTTGCTTTCCGTTTTCAGTTTGCTGGATATTTCAAAAATACAGGACGAAGAGACGCTGGAATTTATCGGGATGCTGAAAAAGTCGACCGAAAATTTAAAAGGTACACTGGATAACTATGTAGACCGCTTAAACCAAAAAAACGTGTTGAGCACTGAAACCGGAGAGGTAGATATGGCTGAATGCCTTGACGGGATCAGGCATGCTTTAAGCGCATTGATAAAGCATTCAAAGGCGCAGATCAGTATCGACTTTTCTGCATTTAATAAGGTAAAATTTAACAAAACGTATCTCGAAAGTATTTTCCTGAATCTGCTTACCAATTCCATCAAGTACGCAAAGCCGGGGGGCTTGCCGGTAATTAATATCTGCTCGGCCATTGAAAATGGCAAAAAGCAGCTAATATTTTCGGATGAAGGCCAGGGCTTTGATATGGACAACGTAAAAGATAAGGTGTTTGGCTTTAACCAGAAGTTTCATGATCACGCCGACAGTAAAGGTATCGGCCTGTACCTGGTTTATAACCACGTTACCAGCCTGGGCGGCCGCATAGCCATTGAAAGTAAAATAAACCAAGGAACGAAGTTTATTATATCGTTTAAGGATTGAGATTAGTTTTGAATAGCGGACAGTCAATTTAACATTGTTTCCATATTTTCGTGGTTTGTATTTAAAGCAACGCATACACCTGTTGAAAGTCCCTTATATGATCATTGAGAAGATACCTGGCAGTATTGTCCCAAAAGCCATGTTAATTTTATTGGCTTCAATTTGCACCAGCACACAAATACATACTCAACCGCATAAAATGGTTCCCGCTGCAGTTAGCCAGATCCTGAAAAACATTAAGCCGCCCGAATTTAAGAACGCTATGTATAATATCATATCATACGGTGCGGTAGCCGATGGCAAAACAGACTGCAAGGCGGTACTTGACAAAGTAATCGGTTTATGCAGTGTTAATGGCGGCGGCCGGGTGATCATCCCGAAAGGAAAGTTTTTTGTAGCGGGTCCGGTTGTACTGAAAAGTCATGTTGACCTGCATTTTGAAGACGGCGCAGAATTGACGTTTTCGGCAGACGATAAAGACTATTTGCCTCCTGTGGTGACTTTATGGGAAGGGACGGAACTTTACAATTATTGCCCGTTTTTTTACGCTTATCAATGTTCGGATATTGCTATAACCGGGCATGGCAAAATAAACGGTTCGGCCAGTAAAAACTTTGCGAAATGGCGCCCGCAGCGTTCGGCTGAGCAAAACAAATTACGACAAATGGGCACTGATGGAACCCCGGTATACCAGCGGGTGTTTGGCGAGGGCGGACATTTGCCACCCGATATGCTTCAGTTTTTTGGCTGCAAAAATGTGCTGATCGAAGGCATCTCGATCGTCGACGCCCCCTACTGGATCATTCACCCTGTTTTGTGCAACAATGTAACCGTGCAGGATGTGCTTATTAACAGCATGAACCTGAACAACGATGGTTGCGACCCGGAAATGTGCACCAACGTCCTAATTCAGCGCTGCAATTTTACCACCGGCGACGATGGAGTGGCAATAAAGGCCGGCCGCGACCAGGATGGCTGGCGGATAGGGCAGCCCACCGAAAACGTGATCGTTCGGGACTGTATATTCAATTCAAAAACCAACGGACTTTGCATCGGCAGCGAAATGTCGGCCGGGGTACGCAATGTTTATATGTATAATGTGCACATCACCAGGTGTTTGAGCGCCATTTATTTTAAATCAAACCTGGACCGTGGCGGATTTATAGAAAACATCCATGTAAATGATGTACAATGCGACAGCGCGCGTTCGGCAT
Source organism: Mucilaginibacter sp. (assembly GCA_035568395.1). Lineage (GTDB taxonomy): Bacteria > Bacteroidota > Bacteroidia > Sphingobacteriales > Sphingobacteriaceae > Mucilaginibacter. The sequence continues at coordinate 248,828 of DATMOF010000004.1, forward strand.
TTATTCGGTTCGAAAATAATTATCACGGTTCGCGGGGAGGCCACTATCCTACCCTGTTCAGCAACTACGACATCCATGATGTAACCTGTACGCGCTCGGGCGAGGTGGGCATTTACGCTGTTGGGGTAGCGGGTAACCCGCTTAAAAATATCGCCTTAAAAAATGTAATTGTGCAGCATACGCCGAAAGATGAGATCATCGACAATGCCGAGCATCTAACCTATAGTAACGTATCTGTTAACGGGCATATCCTGGCTAAGCCAACCAATACCGGCGTAGTGATGCTGCATACTGACTGACGAGAAACGTTTACGGTTATCTCATCAACTTCAAAATCATGTACCTTTTACCTGCCGGGGCAAACGTAGCACCATATTGCGGGAGACGCGGTTTGGTTGCAAGTGTGTTCGTTAATATATAATCCAAGCAGAGAAATCGCTATCTTTAACTGTCCGTAATAATTCATGCGGAGAGACAAATGATAAATTTTCGATTCGTTCCGGTCATACCACATCCTTTACTAAGCCCATATGTTGCGAAAATATCTGTGTTTGAAAGCAGCGGGCGTCTTCCCGCTGCGGAAAGAAAGCTGATAGTGCCAAATGCGAATTTTAAATTAACGCTTACCTATCGTAACGGCATCATGGCCCGCATTGGCGACAAGGCCTTTATTCAAGGCGAAAATAAACTGAGTTTAACCGGCATGATCGATTCGCCGGTTATGCTTGATGCGAAGGAAGATGCGGAGACCGGCACCATAATCATCGAATTCAACCCGCTCGGGGCGTACCGGTTTTTTCATTTATCGTACGCCGAGGTCAAAAATCAAATCGTGGAGCTAGCAGACCTGATCGGCAACCAGGCAGAAGCACTCCGATCTCAACTTTCCGGGTCAAATTCTGTAACCCTCAAATTGCAGCTCCTGCAAAATTTCCTGATCAAACAGTTGGAGCAAACGGCGCCCGACCCGATCTATGATTATTGTATCGATCGCATATTGGGTACCGATGGCCTGCTGACCGTTAAGCAGCTTGAGAGGGAAACCGGTTATAGTGCACGCTGGCTTCACCAAAAGTTTTTGGACCACCTGGGTACGGGCCCAAAAAATCTCTCAGAGATAGTCCGGTTCAAACAATTTTACCATGCGTATTCAACCGGTGCCAATTATCAAAGCCTAAAGGAAAAAATTTACCATAACTATCACGATCAATCCCATTTCATCAGGGCATTTAAAAGGTTCACCGGAGCCACCCCGACCGATCTTCAAAACAGCACGAACGAACTTAGTATTAAGAATTTCAACAGCTGAGTTCCGATTTGTACAATACTTAAAGCTGCCATCCACCCATCTTTGTTAAAAAATTAAATAAAATGGCAAAAAAGGATTTTAACAGCAGTATCACTGCAAAAATTAGCGCAGGCGAGGCGATCAAAAAGATCAACAACGTACCGGGCTGGTGGGGTATAACCTTTAGCGGAAGCTCCGAAAAACAAAACGACAAGTTTATAGTAAAGATGGGCGGCGATTCTTTCTTTAACTTTACCGTAGCGGAATTGATCCCAGGTAAAAGAGTTGTTTGGTTAGTTACCGATTGCAATATGCCCTGGTATTCGGATAAAAAGGAATGGGCGAACACCAAATTGATCTTTGATCTCACTGAAAACAACGGCATAACGGAGTTGAATTTTACGCATGAAGGCCTTACACCGGAAGTTGAGTGTTACAAAGACTGTGAACCAGGCTGGACGCACTGGATCAAAACAAGCTTGTTTTCCTATTTTACTACAGGAAAAGGGGTTTTCCGTGAGCCGACGATTTGATACGCACGAGACGTTTTCACACAAATGGCAAACAACAATTATAAACCGGCAAAATATACGGTAGGAATTGAGCTTGCAAAATCTCCGAATGATGTTTTTGATTACCTCATTGATCTTTCCAAATGGTGGCCAGAAGAGTTTGAAGGAGAAAGTATTAAACTTAACAGCGAGTTTGTATTCAGAACGGGCGATTCGCATTATTCAAAAAATAAAGTAGTTGAATTTGTGCCAAATGATAAAGTTGCATGGATCACAACCGAGAGTATGCGCAAAACAGACAACCATGATTGGACAGGTACAAAATTTATTTTTGAGTTAACGCCTAAGGGTAATCGTACCCAGCTCAAATTTACTTATGATGGTGTCGTTCTTGAGCATGAATCTGACCGGTTAGTTCAGATATGTGATATGACCATTAAGGAGATATTTTACAACTTTATAGTTAATGGAAAAGGAAAGTAGATTCTGAGTCAAATAAAAATGTCAAATAAAAATTTTACAGCAACGATAGAAGTTTCTAAATCTCCGCAACTTGTTTTCAAGAGCATTACCAACGATGTTGCTAAATGGTGGGGAGGCAAAGATCTTGAAGGGAAAAGTATTAACCTTAATGATGAGTTTATAATAAACCATCCCGGTGCCCATTATTCAAAACAGAAATTAGTTGAAGTTATTCCCGGTAAAAAAATCGTATGGCTTGTTACTGATAGTACATTGTACTGGTTAAAAAAGGATCCGCATGAATGGGCAAACACAAAGATGATTTTTGAGATAACCACCAAAGGCGATAAAACTGTTCTTCACTTTACACACGAAGGGCTTGTTCCCGAAAAGGAGTGCCATGCAATGTGTGAACAAGGTTGGAATACGGTTATTAGAGATTACCTGTTCAACTTTATCACCTATGATAAACCGCATTTTTAAGCGGGCGAAGCTCTCCTTCGCGGCTCCAGCGGACTTCGTCCGCCGTAGCTCGCTTCGGCGAGCGAAGGCGGAGAGAGAGGGATTCGAACCCCCGGTACCTGTTACAGTACACCTGTTTTCGAAACAGGCACATTGAACCGCTCTGACATCTCTCCGTATATTTATTACCGCGTTACACGCCCGATGCCGAATTGGTCGCCTGCGCTTATGGCTTTGCCGTTGTTAAGGTCGACTTCGATCATTTTCTCGCTTTGTACGCTGTTATTAAATTCATCTTTCAACGTTAGAAGCACCTTGCGTGTTTTAACGTCGATAACCTCCCCGCTCGACGGGTAAGCATACCGGCCATCCCTGCTAAAGGTGATCCACCCGGGCATATCCTGCAGCGGGATGGTGGTTAATTGCTGGTACGGCGCAGCCGCGCTGAAAACGTGCATCCGCATATTAAAACCATCGCATACCCAAAGCTCCTTTTCATCGGGCGTAAGGCCGATACCATGGCTCGGGTCACCGTGCCTGCGTACTGGACCCTTATCCCATCCTTCAACCACAATGCGGGCCAGCTTTTTTCCTGTTTTAATATCACCAACTTCAAAGCCAAGCAAACTGTCGAGGGTTACAAATGTACGTGTTTCGGCGCCGTTTACGGTAAAGGGGCGGATGAAATTTCCAAACGGGCCTATCTTTCCGGTGATGGTGTGTGTTTTGGTATCGGCGACTTTTAACCAGTTCGAGGCCAGGTCATCCAGGTAAACATGATCGCCTGACGGGCCATAAAGCGTATTATGCGCCCGGCCAAAGCCAGAGATGGTTTTGATAACTTCGCCAGTTTTGCAATCAACCACGTTCCATATTTTGCCTTCAAATGAAGGCAGGTACATCGTTTTGCCGTCGGGCGATACCGACATGCGGTCGCAGCCGCCCGGAATGGTTTTTTCCCAGATGATCTTCCCGGTAGCCAGGTCGATCCTTTGCAGCGTTTCGACGGTGCTGATATAAATGCTGTTGAGCGGAACGCTCACCGCGATCCCTTTTACGTTTGACGGGCGGTTATTGGCGTGAAAGCCGCTTGTTTGAATACGCCTGACAAAACGGTGCTGATGATCCATATCAAACACCAGCAAGCCATGGCCGCCATAGCCCATATAGTCGCGTATGCCGGGCACTGCTACGTAAAGATAATGTCCGGTAGCCGGGATGTATCTTTGACGGGGCCGGCCTGCGGTTGAAGCCATTACAACAGTTGTTACGGCGAGTAACAACAGCAATCTATTTAATTTTCTTTTCATGATCCGGGAAAGCCTTCAAATATAAAAAATGCCTTTACTATAAGCGTTTATTAATTGCGCTTAAGGTCAACTTGAACGGTCCGCAACATTAATTCTGTATAATGTCGTTTATTTCATGAATAACAGCATCCAACTTTTCGATCGCGTCTTTAAGATAGTTAAGAATTTCCATGTTATGGGCACTTATTATATCCTTTTCTTCGATCAGGTTGATCAGGCCTATAATGCTGGCGACGGGGCTTCTCACCAGGTGTGAATTTTTGTACGAGATAGATTCCAATAACTCCACTTTTTCCCGCAGTTCATCCCGTAGCTGTATCATTACAGTAATATCCTCGGCGATGGTTGTGATTGTACGGGGTTCGCCTTTTTTATTTCTCTCCGAAACCAGTTTGCGTGTATAAATCCAAATATAATTACCATCCGACCGCCTGTAGCGTGCTGTCATCTCAATCACCTCATGCGGCGATGAATGTATGAGTTTTTCAATAGCCTGATGCATTATGGGGATATCATCAGGATGGATCAATTTTTCATAAAAATCCCGGCTTAATTTTTCATAATCTTCTTTGGAATATCCCAATATGCGCTGCCCCAATCCGCTCGAAAAAATTAATTCATGGCGCTGAAAATCATACGCCTGGAATTCGATATGCGATACTTCAATAAGCGATTTCAGGAATTTGCCGCCAGGTTTCATGCACTAAAGTAATAATATGCGGGCCAATAATTAAAAGAATAATAAATGTAAGAAATATTTAACACCACTAACGCCACATTTACGAGCTAACCATCAATAAGACAGGAGCTTTGCCTATAATATTTATACCGCAGCACAAACAAATCCTGATGTTTTGGTATTTAAAGGATATTAACCATGTTATATGCACTTATCTAAATTATGCCGCTGTTTTTTACTGGCCGCCGCATTGATGTTTTTAAGTCCGGCGGCTTCAAAAGCCTACTCGGTACTTGCACATGAAGCGATGATCGATGCCAACTGGGACAAGTCTATTTTACCTTTATTAAAACTAAAATATCCCGATTCGCCGCCAGATTCATTGAAAAAGGCCCGCTCGTACGCTTATGGGGGCTCGCTTATCGCCGATATGGGCTACTTTCCGTTTGGCAATCCGTACTTTACCAATCTGCTGCACTATGTCCGCAGCGGCGATTTTATTACCGCTTTGCTAACCGAGTCTCAAAATTTATACGAATACGCATTCGCGCTCGGGGCGCTGTCGCATTATATGACCGATAAATACGGCCACTCATTGGGCACTAATGTGGCAGTACCCATTGTGTACCCTAAGATGCAAAAATTCGGGCGCGTGGTAACTTATGATGAGGACAATACTTCGCATAAACGGATGGAATTTGCTTTTGATGTGCTGCAAATTGCCAGGGGCAACTATATACCGCAATCATATCATAATTTTATCGGCTTCCAGGTGGCAACTCCGGTACTTGAACGGGCATTTTTAAAAACCTACGGGCAAAATATTAACGATGTGTTTGTGAATTTTCCTTTGGCTGTAGCGTCGTTCCGGTGGTCGGTAAAAAGCCTGCTCCCGGCATTAACCAGGACGGCTTGGGTTATTAAAAACCAGGACCTGATAAAGACACACCCGGACATGACCGAGAAAAAGTTTCATTACAAGATGAAGCGAAGGGAATACGAAGCCGAATATGGCAAGGGGCGTGAAAAACCCGGGATAACCGCGGTGGTGTTATCTGTAGTGATCCGTGTGCTGCCGAAAATAGGTCCGCTAAAGTCTTTAAAATTTAAAGATCCCGGACCGGAGGGAGAAAAACTGTTTATCAAAGGGTTTGATACCGCATCTTATCATTACGCCAACGCATTGAACAACCTGGAACACCACAGAAGCATGACGTTCGCCGATATTGATTTCGATACGGGTAAGCCAACCGCCCCGGGAGAATATGGTTTGGCCGATAAAACCTACAGCGAAATGCTGATCAAACTAAAGGCTAAAAACTTTGATAAGCTTACTGATCCGTTAAAAGAGAATATCCTGCATTATTATAAAAATCCGGCTGCAGCCGAAAGCGTAAGAAAACCAAAATCTGACCGCGTTAACAGGGAAAAGACAAACGCAGCCTTACAGGAATTGAGATTGGCTACGCCAGTGCGTGTTGATAGCTTAAAAACATGATCAGGTAAAGCCGAAGAATATTAATTGCACATTCCAATTACAAACTGGCAGCTAATTCTTCGACCTGTTGCGAGCTATTTACGAGTGCAATTGTAAATTTTGTACCGCATCCAGGGACGCTTTCTACCTCTATCGTTCCACCATGGGCTTCGATCTGATTTTTGGTAATGAACAAGCCGACGCCCTTGCTATCAAAACCCGAATGAAATACTTTGTTGAGTTTAAAGATGTCCTTACCGTGCCTTGCCAGGTCTATTCCTATGCCGTTGTCTTCAAATATCAAGAATGTTTTTTCCCCGCTCTCCGTTGACGAAATTTTTATCTCAACCTGTACGTCATCACGCCTGTACTTTAAACTGTTGCTTACCAAATTGTAGAAAATGCTTTCAAGGTATATCCTCGGGAAGTTTATCCGCTTAACATCGAAATGGGTTGTTATTAGCGCATTCGCTTTTAAAATATCGCCTTTCAGCAACAGCGAAATATTATCGGTCACATCCTGCAAAGCACAGCTATCCGATTTTATCGTTTTGTCGAGTTTTATTTCTAAAACTTTCAACAAATCGTCGAGCGTGTCGTTTAGCGAGTTGCTGATCTCCGAAAGCATAGCCATATACTGTTGCTTTTCATCTTCCGATTCTTCTTCGGCAATCAGTTGTAAAACGTACCCGATAGTTTTAACAGGCCCCCGTAAATTATGTGCTACTATGTTATTAAAATCTTCGAGCTGGGTAAGTTTTTCTGTTAGCTGGTTGGCGGTGTGCGAAAGTTCGGTATTCTTAAGCTCCATTTTCCCCATTAACTCTTTCAATGCCGAAATATCAATGATTTGCGAAACGGCAAATGACTCACCCTGCAAATTGTGGATGATCGACACGTTAACCATTACCCAAATGGGGGTGCCGTCTTTATGGATCAGCCTTTTCTCTATCTGGAACTGATTGATCTCGCCGGCCTGCACCCTCTTTAATAGCTCACGATTAGCGGGTATATCATCGGGATGTGTGATAGCCAAAAACGTAGTTTTGTATAATTCTTCCTTCGAATACCCTAACAGCCGTTCAAGGTAATTATTGACTTCCATCCATTCGCCTTCAAGCGACACGATAGCCATGCCCGATGCTGAATCGCTAAATGCGCTTGCAAATTTAGCTTCGCTTATCTTCAGCCTGTCGGTTATAGTTTGTTTCTCCCTGAAGGTTTTTTTAATAAAAAAATACAGCCCGCCCAGGAAAACGATATCCAAAAGCGAACTGACAAAAATGATTTCGAAAGCCAGGTTACTATTGCCCCGGCTCGATTGTTTACGCTGTTTAAGCAGTGTTTTTTCGGTATTAACTATATCATTAAGTATAGCCTGACAATCTTGCCTGTAAGTGCCCACCATTTGCTTGGGCTGCACCCGTTCAGAGCCCGTATGCTCCAAACAATTGCGCAGCAAATCGATACGCCTGGTTTGCGAAGGATTATCGATAGTAAGCGCCCGCAGTTTTTCAATTTGAGTTTTTAACTTACCTGAGGCGTTTTTTGCGGCATTTAAAATTTGCTGGTTGTGGGTTTGATCAAACAAACTTTGTCTCACCTCAACTTCGTCGTAGTTATCAGCTGCCAGATGGGCCAGATCGATAACTTCGTAGGTATGAGCAACCCAATCATCCGAAGTATTTAATTTTTTAATGATATCGATGCCCACAGCCATCACGGTGATCAGGATGACAAGCGAAACAATGAAACCTATCAAAAGCTTCTTATAAAAGGTAAAGAAGGTCACAAACCGCTGCGGTAAAGTCCCTGTTCGAAATATCATTAATTAAGTTATTCGGTTAAAAAGGCTACGTAAATTTATGGAAAAAACTTCGTATCCCTGTAATTACAAGGTTTACATACGGTTTTGGCAGCAAACGGGTTTTACCACGGTTGTGTTACGTGTAACAAAACTATTTAAATCAATTTAGCCGGAATGTTGTTCTGTTGTAATATAACACTCTAAATTAAGTTATCCCAAACCTATGACGCAATCCGCAGTTGTTTTTACCGAATTAAGCGATGGTTATTTAGCCGGCCGTGAGCTTGGTCAAAAGATTATTGAAAAATTGGCTGATAAAATTCCTAATGTGGTGATTGTTTTTGCCTCGTCGGTATATGAGTATGCCGCATTATTAAAAGCATTAAAGGAAACCTGCAGCCCCGGTATTTTGGTTGGCAGCTCGTCGGCGGGCGAATTTACTTCAGCCGATTTCGGGACTGATTCGGCATGCGCAGTCGCCATATATTCGGATGAATTGAAATTCACAGCCGGGCACGCTGAAGGCATTAAGGCCAGCCGTGAAAAGGTAGCTGAAGGACTGTTCAGCGTACTATCGCCGGTACATGAATACCAGTACCAATATTATTCGGCGATGATCTTTGCCGATGCCCTGTCGGGCTATACGGATGAAATGATTGAACTGCTAACCGAAAAAACCATGGGCAAGTACCAGTTTTTTGGGGGCGGCGCCGGCGACAATGCAAACTTTCAAAATACACACGTTTTTTATGACACCGGGGCTTATACCGATTCTGCAGTCATACTTGAAATATTATCAAATAAGCCGATTGGTGTGGGTGCGGCGCATGGTTGGAAACCGGTTGGCGTCAGGATGCGCGTAACAGAAACCGACGGCATGAAACTGGTTAGCTTAAACGCCAGGCCGGCCGTTGAGCTGTTCGCAGATCATGCGGCATTGACGGGCCAAACCTTTAACCCTGAAGACCCGATCCCGTTCTTTCTGCATAATATAGTAGGAATAGAGGTTGCCGGCGACCATAAATTGAGGGTACCGCTTGGTGTATTGCCCGATGGCTCTATCGCTATGGCGAGCGATATCCCAAACGGCGCATATGTGAGTTTTATGACTACGGATAACGACTGTTCAAAACAAGCGGCTATGGATGCAGCTATAGGCGCAATAAAGCAGCTGGGCGGCCACAAGCCAAATGTGGCATTGTTTTTTGACTGCGTTGCCACGCGGTTAAGGATGGGCAGAGAGTTTGACTTTGAACTGGATAAAGTTACTGAAACGCTGGAAGGTGTAAATTATGCAGGCTGTAACACGTATGGCCAAGTAGCCCGGGTTAATGGCCAGTTCAGCGGATTTCAGAATTGTACAGCGGTTGTTTGCGTAATACCGGAGTGATGCTTTTAAAACTGATCGCGGGCTTAACCGACCGGGAAAACCGGTTCCAGGCAGCTATCAAATTAGCTGACTACTTCGGCTGCAGCTACCTACTGGTGTTTATTTTCGACCAGGAGATAGGCATCTTATTACCGGCCCCCGGTTTCCCGCAAACCTTGCCGGATGGCAGAGCCTGGCAGACTTTTATAAACAGCTGCCCGGCAAGCGGATATTTTTCGGGTTATTTGCCTTTTCCCGAAAACAATAATATGCTCACTGCTACCGGGATTTCGGGCCCGGAAAAATCCATTGCCATTTTATTGGGCGGGTCGCCATCGGAAAATGAAATAGAGCCCCTTCAGGCTGTCTTGCCCTTGCTGGTGCATTTATTCACCCAGGAGCAGATGCAAGCCACTGCTAAAACGCGCGTCATGCTGGCGGACAAAGCTGTAGGCAAAGCCGAAAAATTGGCTGCTACGATGGACGTGATGCGTATACACTTAAAAGACGCACTTACGCAAAAGGAAAAGGACAAAAAGGCGATAGAAGAACTTATGATGAAAAAGGATGAGTTTATGAACGTGGCCAGCCACGAGCTAAAAACGCCCATCACAACCATGAAGGCCTATCTGCAGATATTGCAAAAAATGGTACCTCCCAATGGAACAGCCACGGCCGGGGATTTTATCATGAAGGCCAACAAACAGGTAGTTAAATTGACCGGGCTGGTGGACGACCTGCTCGATGTAACTAAAATTCATGCCGGCAAAATGGTTTACCAGTTTACCGATATTGACCTTGCGGCACTGATAGAAGAAATTGTCGCGCAAACGCAATTGACGGTACAAACGCACCGCATCGTAATCAAAAATAACATCCCGGCGATCATTCACGGTGAAAAGAACCGGCTTGAGCAGGTCCTCAGTAACTTTTTGTCGAACGCTGTAAAGTATTCGCCTGAGGCAAATGAAGTCGTCATCAGCAGCGAGGCGATAAATGGTGAAGTTAAAGTATCGGTAAAGGATTTTGGCATAGGCATTCCGGCGGATCAGCAGGAGTATGTGTTCGACCGGTTTTTCCGCGTGCAGGAATCATCACGAAAATTTTCGGGCTTAGGTTTGGGGCTTTATATATCCTCAGAGATCATAAAAAGACATGGCGGCAATGTGGGTGTCCAAAGCGATGGCGATGGCTCCGAGTTTTATTTTAAGATACCGGTGGTTAAGGTTTTGCAGCACGTATAATGCGCCGAACTCCGCTACTATAAAAAGTCTTTGAAATTGCAGATTTTGTCCGTAACTTAGTTATGCCACTTGCTGTAACTATTTAAAAAGGAGAAAGTGTCATGACAAAAAAAGCTACTGTAGCTATTCAGCCCGACTGTGCTGAACCTACTAAATCAGAAGTGCATATCCGCCAGATCTCAATTCAAAAGCTGTATCGCGACCACAAATTCTCCGACCATTCACATGGCCGGGTAAACAAATCGCCCATTGGCATTAATCACGAGCCCGGGACTTTATAACCACCTGTTACGTTGGCTTAATAACGGTAAATGAGGATAGTAATTGCTCATTGTAATATTATCTTTTGAGATATTTATTTTCTATTAACGAAATTTATGATTAAATCCAGAACCAAATCGATAACTATGTGTTAAGTAATAAAAAACGAAACACCATGGATATCCCATTTATAAAAAAAAATAACACCAGCGCTTGGGTAGCTGCCGGCGTTGCGGGCACGATTGTAGCCGGCGCAGTTGCATTTATGTACTTTACAAAAAGAGGTTTTGCTTTCTGGAACTGGAATTCGGGCGAAGGACAGGACGAACATGCGGAAGATCAGATACAACCCTATATGCAGCCGCATGGTTTAAAGCGAAAGCAAAAAACCGATCTGAAAGACCTGGAGTCGATCATTCACCACGAAGGGTAACAAACAAGCGAATAATCTTGATTACAACAATGATAAAGCCTGCAATTTTTGATTGCAGGCTTTATCATTGTTAACCGAACGTTCAGTTCCGGTTGATGAATCGATGTTAACCTTTTTCATAAAGTATCTCGGCCTTTTTTACGATGTCCCGTATTATTTCGTCGAGCTCGGCAGTTGACTGATCGAGGTATTCCAGCAACTCCTTTTTTGTCATTTCATCACAATCAGGATGCGCCAGCAAGTTGGCAACACCCATTATCCGGCTCAATGGGGCTCGCACCAAATGGGATTGGATCCATGCAATTTCGCGGAATTTTGTGTTTTGATCTTTAATTTCTTTAACATAATTCTCCCGTTCAGTTACATCCTGCATAGCGCCTATCATGCGAATAGCCTGGCCTTCTTTATTGTAGATCAAAAATCCCCGGTCGAGAATAAACTTATAATTTCCGTTGACATCGCGAAACCGGTATTCGTCCTTCCATTTTGCTTTTTTATTTTTTATGTGAAGCCTGATCTTTTTAAGAACCCGTTCTTTATCTTCAGGATGGACCAAATTGGTCCACCAGTCATTTGTAAATAATTCCTTTTTATTATTAGAACTTCTGTTCCTGATCACTGTATTGTTTACAAGGTCCCAATCCCAAATGGTATCGCTTGTCGCTTGTAAAACGATATCAAAACGCTCCATATTTTCCTTTAACATGATCTCGTTTTGTATTCGTTGTGTAACATCTCTGGAATTGGCAACAAAACCTGCAACAGCCGGCTCATCAGTCATATCTGTAACAATGGTTTCAACCCACCTGAACCCGTTATTGCTTTTAAAACGATAGGGTAAAATTTCGATGCGTTTTTCTTTTGTCAGCATCGCAAACTGGTCGATAACCCTTTGCTTATCATCTTCATAAATAAAATCAAACGCATTTTTACCGATAAGCTCATCTGCCTCAATTCCTACTACTGCTTTGGCTGTAGGGCTTACATACAGGTAATTACTATTGGCGTCTAATATGGCTATCAGATCAGATCCTTCCTGTATCAGGCTTCTGAAACGCTGTTCGCTGGCTTTTAAAGCTTCGTGGTAATCATCCAGTTTTGCCTGCTGTAGCTTTAGCTCCTGCTCGGTTTTTATTTTTAAAGTTATGTCTTTAGCTACGGTATAAATCCCAATAGTTTCGTTATTTATAATTATTGGAAGGTTAGTAATTTGAATATTCAGGGAGGTGCCTTTTGCCGTTATTATCCGGGTATCAAACTGTTGAATTTCGCCTTTAATCGCTTTTTGAAAACAGCGGAAAACTTCATCAAAATTTTCAGGCGCTATAAAATAGATGAATGATAATTTAAGCAGTTCTTCTAACCTGCATTCCAGCAGGTCAATCAAAACTTTATTCGCGCTTATAAAATTACCTTTTACATCGAGGGTTGAAATGGCATCGGGGTATTCGTTAAATAAGGGGTGCTGAAAATTTTTATCAACCAGCAACTTATTATCAAAGGTAAAATTGGCCTGATCCGTTATAACCATCTGGGTAACATCAACAGGGTTTTGCACGATGAATTTTACTTCGCCGGCATCATCCAGGATAGGATAGGTATCAAAATTCCAAAAACGCGTATGGCCATCATCATCATGCGTTACCGGCAGATCATATTTTAAGAGTGTTATTTTGTGTGCTTTTTTTACCAGGAATGCATGTACGAGCGAATTGTATAAGATTTTCCTTCTTTTTGACCAGGAGTCATCAGCCTTTTGCGGAAATGCATCAAATATCCGTTTGCCTATAATATGATGTCTTTCGCTTTTTGTCAGGTTTAAAAATGCGTCATTTGCCTCTGCAATTGTAAAATCGGGGGCATTGGCATTCAATATAAGAGACGGGGTTGGCGAAGCGCTTATAATGGAGAGTACATGTTCTATCATAGGATCGGCATTATACCGCTATATTAAACACGCGGCTGAAATGTAAATTGCCTTCTTACTGTTTTAAGAAAACGAATTTAAACAAATAGCGCGATAGTTAAATAAATGCGTATAAATTAATAGGTGTTTTTTATACTGTAAAATCGCGGGAAAAGTTTCATTATTCCTGCGATTTATATTGACAGAAGTTGTAAAGATTTAATACAGAGTTAAATCAAGAGTAAATAGAATGCGATCCAAACCTGCCAGGATTGTGGATTGCAAATGCCGGAGCAACAGTTATAAGCTGCTAATGCGTTATATACCGCTCAAAAAACTCGTATATCCGCAGCATCTGGTCAATGCGCTGGCGAACGTTGCCCGAGCGGACAAGCTCGTGGGTGGCGCCGGGGTGCTGTACGTATTCAACCGGGCGGTTTAACACTTTTAGCGCCTTGTACATCATTTCGCCCTGTACAATGCCCGTACGCAAATCGGTTTCGCCATGCAGCATCAGATAAGGCGTAGTGATCTGGTTCACATACGTAAACGGCGATTCGCGGGCAAGTATAGGTTTGATATTATCATCCCATGGGTAACCGCCAAAATACATTGGCACGAGTATCCAGGCATTGCCTTCGCCAAAAAATGTGGTTAGATCGTACACCCCGCGCTGTGATGAAATAGCGGCAAAGCGTTTGGTATGGCCTGCAAGCCAGCCGGTTAAATAGCCTGCGTACGAACCTCCCGTGGCAACGGTTCGCCTGCTGTCGCCCCACCCTTCTGCCAATGCGCCGTCGAGCGCGGCCAGCACATCTTCGCTCGGGCCTGTACCCCAGTCGCGGTAGTTGGCTTTCAGGAAATCGATGCCATAACCGCCGGAGCCGCGCGGGTTGCTGTAAACCACGCCATAGCCCTGTGCGCAAAAATACTGGAACTCGTGCCACATGGTATTTTCGCCCGGGCCCCACATGGCAGTCGGGCCGCCGTGTATCTGCAGCATAACCGGGTATTTTTTGGTTGGGTCGAAATTGGTTGGTTTCATTACCCAGTATTCGACCTTCAGGCCTTTGCTGTTGGTGTAATATTTCTTTTCGGGGAAACTTAGCTTTTTATCCTTCAGCCACTCCGCATTAAACGAGGTAAGGCGCTTGGCCGACCTGTTGTTTAAATCGCTTGCGTAAAGCTCAAAGGGGTTGGCCACTTCGGTTTTAACATATACCAGCTGTTTTTTACCTACATCGAGGCTGCTTAAGCCTTCATCGTATGTTCCCAGCTGCTCTGTTTTAAGGGTGGCCATATTCACTTTATAGATAGGGATACCGCCGTTTGATTGCGCGGTATAGTAAAGATCCTTACTATCGGGCGACCATACCATGCCCGTAACACTGCGGTCGACCTGTACGGTTTGTTTTTTGCCCGACTGCAAATCGTATATTACCATTTGCGGGATATCGATCTGCGCCCGTTTCGCCGAAAAGTAAATAAGGTATTTGCCGTTTGGCGATAACGGCCCGTTGCTCAGCATCATACCGTCTTCAGCAACAACAGGCTTCAAAACGCCGCCCGAAACCGGAATGCTATAGACGGCGGATGACAGTGAACGATCGGGATTAAGCGCCGTATCGGCCTGTGCTGCCAGTATGATTTCCCTGCTATCAGGTGTGAACACGGCCCCGGCATAGCTATGGAAACCGGAAGTTAAGGGCATGGCTTTCGCACCGGCCCTGGTATCGATTATAAAATAATGATTGAAGCTGAAGTTGGGCTCGGTGCTGGCCTCGCCTTCGAAATTGAGCTTATTGAATACCTTTACCTTGTTATCGGCCTCATCCTGCTTTAAAAATGCCCGGATCGCATCAAGATCGCCATTGGGGTTCGGTTTTGTTTTCGAGAGCGGCAAATTGTTTTTAAAGCCCGGTGTTTCCAGCGCCCAGTACGGAACGGCCTGGTGCGGGTTTAAAACCGAGTCCTTCAGCATTTCGGGGTACGATAAATGTACCGTGTATAAAATGTGACGGCCGTCCGGCGACCATTGCGGCGACAAGGCGCCATGCGGATCGTTTGTTAACTGTACCGGTTCGCCACCGTTAAGCGATAGTAAAAATATTTGTGATTTGCCTTTTACAACCCGCGCGAACGCGATCTGCCCGTCGTTGGGCGACCATACCGGCTGGGTGCTGTTGACAGCTGCCGATGTCAACGGCCGGGCTTCGGCGCTGCCATCCGCGGGCACGAGCCATATTTGCGTACGGTAAACATATTCGCCTTTGGCTGCTTCATCCGGCTCGACCGAAGTGACGGCAAATGCGACCTCCGTGCCGTTATGTGACAATGAGGCGCTGCTTAACTGCTTAATGCGCGTCATATCGGTTACCGTGATGAGCTGGCTGCCGTTTTGCGCTTTACCAATGAATGAACTAAGGATAAGGAATAGGGATAGTAACGATTTTTTCATGCCGAATTATTTGACCTTTAAATATAGAAAAATTTTGAGGCCCGGCTAATGAAATAGTCCGTTTAACCAGTAAAAATCTTTATTAAACTACTATTCCTTCTTTCCGTTTTAAATGCGCTCATTTAAATGAATATTAACCACATCGCCTTCTGATTTGTTAAGCAAACTCCGAAGTTCCGCTTTAACAGGAAGCTTATGCGTGCCATCACCCAAAGCCATGAACGAACTTTGAAAAGAATGTCCATCAATTGTCCCCTTTACCTTTACCAACCCGCGTGTTTTGAAAAATGAAACCGATTCCGGCCAGATGATATAGGTCCACCCACCCTTATTAGGGCTTTTCAGCAGCCTGGCGCTAAATGCTTTGTTGATCGTGCTCATCGTTTAAATATTAAATTAATTCCATCATGCTATTTGCCTGAACAAAGTTAATTGGCATAACAACTAATGAAGGGGGCTTTTTAAGACAAAAAAAGGGGGTTAAAAGCCCGGCCACGCATTCAAAAGGACTTATCATGGTAAATCAGATAATTCCTACTAAATTCGGTTCACAATTAAGTATTCATTTACCGCTCATGCGCACAGCCCTTTCTATTTACCCCATCAGCGAAAAAGCGGTTACTATTGCGTTTGGCGACCGCATTAGTGAAGAGCTAATGCATCGTATTAATAACTTCGATAAATTGATCCGCGAACACCCGTTTGAGGGTTTGCGAACCACCATACCCGCCTATGATACCCTGAGTGTTTTTTTCGACCCCTTGCAGGTTTTAAAAAGTAACCTGCCGGGAAAAACCTGCCTGCAGAAGGTGAGTAATTACCTCGGGCAGTTAAATGAAACAGAGACGACGACTATCCAATCCGAACCCCAACTCATTACAATTCCGGTGTGTTACGGGGGAACGCCGGGGCCGGATTTGGCGGATGTTGCCGCGTTAAATAAATTAACAACTGAAGAGGTAATTAATATACATAGCTCGGTCACCTACCTGGTTCACATGATAGGTTTTGTGCCGGGGTTTGCCTATTTGGGCGGCATGCCCGAAACCATAGCAGCACCTCGGAAAGCAACGCCGCGCGCTGTTATACCGGCAGGTTCTGTCGGGATAGCGGGGATGCAAACGGGTGTCTACCCCTTACAAACACCCGGTGGCTGGCAGCTTATCGGGCAAACGCCGGTTAAACTATTCGATCCGACCCGGGCGGTACCTGCCTTATTAAAGGCCAGCGACCGGGTGCAATTTAAACGTATCGGGATGGATGAATTCTGTCATTTACAAAAAGCTACAGATGCGGATACGGGTAATTAAAGCCGGCCTGTTAGCCACCGTACAGGATATGGGGCGTACGGCGGGGCTGCCAATGGCGGTGCCGGTTTCGGGTGTGATGGATGCGTACTCCGCACGTATTGCCAATTACGCTGTGGGAAACAGCGGTGAAGATGCGGTTATAGAGTTTACTTACGGCGGCCCGGGATTGGAAGCCGAAACCGATATTTTGATCGCCTATGCCGGTGGTGGCGCTTGCATCGAGATCGATAAACGAACTTTGCCGCCGGGCAAGCCGCTGTTTATCCCGGCTGGGTCTATCATGAATTTAATCAATAAACCAGGTGGCTGCCGCACCTACCTGGCTGTTGCGGGTGGTTGGGATGTATCCGATGTGTTAGATAGTAAAAGCACCTGTTTAGTTGCCGGTTTCGGCGGATTTAAAGGCCGGGCCTTGCAGCCGCAGGATGTTTTATCTGCGCCAGGCAACCTGTCGGCGCTAGCTGAAAAAATATTGAACAGTTTAAAAGGAGCAGTAGTAAACTGTCCAAAATGGCAAATACCCGGCCTGGTTACTTCTTCTTCTGAGCATAAGGTCATCCGGGTTATCCGGGGCCATGAGTCCGGCTGGTTTGACGAGCGATCAGTAAGCCGTTTTTTTGCCGAGCCTTATAGGCTCAGCCTGAAAAGTAACCGGATGGGTTACCATTTGGAAGGGCCTGCGATGTCGCGTATGAATAAACAGGAATTGTTGTCGACAGCAGTAACGTCCGGCACCATACAGGTTACAGGCAACGGCGGCCTGGTGCTGCTGATGGCGGATTGCCAGACTACCGGCGGTTACCCACGGATCGCACAGGTGGCGGCGGTTGATATGCCTTTATGCGGGCAGCTACAACCCGGCGATGAGCTGTATTTTAACGAAATTAGCTGGAATGAAGCCGAAAGACTTTATATTGAGCAGGAAAAGCATTTGCAGCAGCTATCGGCAACTATTGAAAATAAATACTTATAACTATGCAATCGATCGACCTTAATTGCGATATGGGCGAAGCGTTTGGCAATTACCCCATGCTAAACGACGAAATATTAATGGATTACATCACATCGGCGAATATTGCCTGCGGTTTTCATGCCGGCGACCCGGAGGTGATGCAGCAAACGGTGGCAATGGCTATCAAAAAAGGCGTAGCCATCGGGGCCCACCCCGGCTTACCCGACTTGCAGGGTTTCGGCAGGCGCGAGATGAAAATATCGGCCAATGAAGCTTACCAGATGACGCTTTATCAGATAGGGGCCTTGTCGGGCTTTGTTAAAGCTGCGCGGGGCAAACTGCACCATGTAAAGGCGCATGGCGCTTTGTATAACATGGCTGCTAAAGATGCCGGCCTGGCCAAAGCCATTGTTGAAGCCGTGCATGATTTTGACCCGTCGTTGATCGTATACGGGCTGGCCAACAGCGAAATGATCAAATGGGCCAAGCAGATAGGTATGCGTACTGCTTCGGAAGTTTTTGCCGACCGGACTTACCAGGATGACGGCTCACTTACGCCGCGCTCGCAAAACAATGCGTTGATCACCGACGAGCAGCAATCCATCACCCAGGTAATGATGATGGTTAAGCAGCAACAGGTCATATCGGTCAATAACAAAACCATACCCCTAAACGCCGAAACGTTATGCCTGCACGGCGACGGCAGCCACGCGGTAGAGTTTGCCAAACTGATCAGTACCAAATTAAAGAGCGAAGGGATCAGCATCAAAGCGCCGGGTAAATGAAAAAAAAGTTTAGCTGGAGCATTTTATTAGGCGCAGCCTTCCTGATGGCTTCTTCAGCTATCGGTCCGGGCTTTTTAACACAAACGGCGGTATTTACGGCGCAGCTTGGCGCGAGTTTCGGCTTTGTTATACTGCTTTCTGTTATCCTTGACGCTATTGCCCAGCTTAACATCTGGCGCATCATTGCCGTGGCCGACCAGCCCGCGCAGGACATCGCCAACAAGGTTTTGCCCGGACTGGGTTACTTTATGTCGTTCCTGGTTTTTTTAGGTGGGATGGCTTTTAACATCGGCAACATTGCCGGGGCAGGTTTGGGGCTTAACGTATTGCTTGGCGTAAGCGTTGGCCAGGGCGCGGCCATGAGCGCCATTATTGCCATCGGTATATTTATTTACAAGGAGGCCGGGAAGGCGATGGATACATTCGCCAAAACCATGGGGCTGCTCAAGATCACGCTGGCGCTGTATATCGCCTGGATCAGCAAACCACCTTTGGCCGAGGCCGTCATCAGGGCTGTTAATCCCACACACTTTAGTTTCACGGCCGTACTCACCATTGTTGGCGGAACGGTTGGCGGCTACATTACCTTTGCCGGGGCCCACCGCCTGCTTGATGCCCGGCAAACCGGCATAGCAAATTTACCCCAGATCAATAAAGGCGCGTTAAGCGCCATCGGGCTTGCTTCGGTGATGCGGATATTATTGTTTATTGCCTCCTTAGGCGTTATCACCGCGGGCGGAAAACTTGACCCGACCAACCCGGCGGCATCGGTATTCCGGCTGGCCAGCGGGGCGTTTGGGTATAAGGTATTTGGTTTGGTGATGTGGTCGGCGGGGATCTCGTCGGTTGTGGGTTCGGCTTATACATCGGTGTCGTTTATTAAAAGCTTTCACCCGGTCATACTTAAATTAAACCGTCAGATCATTATCGGTTTTATCATTGCTTCGTGTATTATTTTTGAGATCGTGGGCAAGCCTGTTAAAACCTTGCTGGCCGTTGGCGCCATTAACGGTTTTATTTTGCCGCTTTCGCTGGGTATTATGCTGGTGGCCGCTTATCGCTACAAGATCATATCCACCTATAAACAACCGCTCTGGCTCACCATTTTGGGCGCTATGGTGGTGATCACAATGGCCTGGATGAGCGTCGGCGCGATCATCCAGATGATGGACCTTAAATTTTAATTTTTTAAATAGGAATAACAAAAATGCGACTAAGATTTTCATTACTGATAATAGGGTTTTGCACCGCTGCTTTTGCGCAGCCAAATACCAAACCCGTACCCGTTGAACCCGGCGTTTCGCTGCGGCTGGCCACTTACCGGCATGCGGTGATCAGCAACATACAGTACACGCTTAATTTTGATATTCCGCCGGTAAAGAGCGGGGATATCGCAGGCATAGAGTCGATTGCATTTCTGTTGAAAAGCAAGGACCAGCCGCTGCAAATTGATTTTAAACAGCCGGCAAGCCAGATCAGCAGTTTGCAGGTAAACGGCAAAACTGTCCCGGTGAAGTTGGTATCTGAGCATCTGATCATTGAGCCCAGCGCGTTGCTTACCGGTAAAAATAAGATCTACATACAATTTACAGCAGGCAACGGGGCGCTAAACCGCAATGACGATTACCTGTATACCTTATTTGTGCCCGACCGCGCGCGTACAGTTTTCCCCTGCTTTGACCAACCCGACCTGAAGGCCAATTTTTTACTGACCCTGACCGTGCCATCCGGCTGGAAGGTTTTAGCCAACGGCAGCGTTAAGGATTCTGTCGCGCAAAGCACACAAACAACTTACCATTTCACCAACTCGGATAAACTGAGCACCTATTTGTTCGCTTTTGAGGCCGGCAAATTTACTTCCGTTACGCAGTTGCTGGGTAACCGGCCGGCGCATTTTCTTTATCGCGAAACGGATACTGCTAAAATTAAACTCAGCGTAGTCCCGGTATTTAAAGCGCACAAGGATGCCATTGAATTTTTACAGCAATGGACAGGCATACTATTCCCGTTTCAGAAAGTGGGTTTTGTGGCGATACCCGATTTCCAGTTCGGCGGTATGGAGCATCCCGGCGCGGTGCAATACAAGGCCTCGTCGTTGTTTTTGGATAATGGAGCAACAAAGGATATGCTTATCAGCCGCAGCAATCTGTTGTCGCACGAAACCGCGCACATGTGGTTTGGCGATATGGTAACCATGCGTTGGTTTAACGATGTTTGGATGAAGGAAGTGTTCGCCAATTTTATGGCGGATAAAATAACGCTTAAGCTAATGGGCCGCGAAACATTCGACCTTAAATTTTTACAGGACCATTACCCGGCGGCTTACAGCGTAGACCGTACGCAGGGCGCTAACCCCATACGCCAGGACCTGGATAATTTACAGGATGCCGGCTCGATGTACGGCAATATTATTTATCACAAAGCGCCGATCATGATGCAGCAACTGGAGCTGTTGATGGGCAAGGAAAAATTTCAGATGGGCATGCGGGAGTATTTGAAAAAATATGCCTACAGCAACGCCACCTGGCCCGACCTGATCGCTATTTTGAGCAAGCATACCACTGCCAACCTGTACGCCTGGAACAAGGTTTGGGTAAACCAGCCGGGACGGCCGGTTTTTGACGCGCATATTACTTATGCAGGCGGTAAGATCAGCCGGTTTGCGATCAGCCAGCACCCGGAGTTTGGCGAACAACGCACCTGGCCGCAAACGTTTGCCGTAACGCTCGTTTACCCAGACCACAACAAGGACATCACCGTAAACATGAACGGCAGTCAGCTTGAATTAAAACAGGCCGCGGGCCTGGCTAAGCCATCGTATATTATTTATAATTCGAACGGGATAGGTTATGGACTGTTCCCGACCGATAAAGAGGCCATGGCGCACATCTTTACAGTCGCTAACCCGTTACAACGGGCCTCTGTCTATATCTCGGCTTACGAAAACATGCTCTCGGCCCGGTATTTTAAACCGGCTGAACTGTTAAATGCCTTTATGGCCGGGCTCGCGCTGGAGAAAGAGGAAACCAACCTGCGCCTGTTGACCGGGTACATCGGCGCCATTTACTGGGAGTTTGTACCGCCTGCGACCCGCAATGCCCTGGCCCCTAAACTGGAAAATAGCCTGTGGGAGGC
Source organism: Mucilaginibacter sp. (assembly GCA_035568395.1). GTDB lineage: Bacteria > Bacteroidota > Bacteroidia > Sphingobacteriales > Sphingobacteriaceae > Mucilaginibacter. The sequence goes on from DATMOF010000004.1 coordinate 270,678, forward strand.
CATGCAGCAAAACACCCTGCCCAATAACAAAAAGATATTGTTTAACAGCTACCAGCATATTTATTTGAGCCGTGATGCCAACAGCCGGTTGTATACAATATGGCAGCAGCAAAAACCACCTGCCGGGGTAAAGATGAACGAGGATGATTATACCTCGCTGGCTTTAACCATCGCCCTGAAAACCGACACGCCGACAACTATATTAAAGCAGCAGGAAAACCGCATCACCAATAGCGACCGCAAAAAGCGGCTGGAATTTTTAATGCCCGCCCTCTCGTTAAACGAGCAGGAGCGCGACGCCTTTTTTAACAGCCTGGCCGATAAAAACAACCGCCGCAAGGAAGCCTGGGTAACCGCCGCCATGGTTTACCTGCACCACCCCTTAAGGCAGCAAACCTCCGAAAAATACTTAGCCAAAAGCCTCGAACTGGTGGAGGAAATACAAACTACCGGCGACATATTTTTCCCGCAAACCTGGCTGCAAACCATATTTGGCAATTACCAGGACAAACAAGCCGCCGACATTGTGCGCAATTTTTTAAGCACGCATAAAAATTATAACCCAAAGCTGAAAGCCAAGATTTTGCAGAGTACGGATAATTTGTTTAGGGCGGAGGGGTTGGTGAGGTAGGTCAACACTTATATATCCACGCCCGTTTAAGCATCTTTCGCTTAAACGGGCGGTGGAATGAGACTTCCGTTTAGTGTACGAAACCGTACGTACAACTGTCCGTTTACGTACATATACTGTTGTAAATATGCGCGTTTTATGCATGAAATCAACAATATAGTGCTGGCACTTGCATTGTGCTTAACAGGTATTATCCAAAACTAACCTGTTAATCGTAAGCTATGATACCAAATACATTTAAAACAGCATGGCGCAATATTGTTCGTCAGCGGTCTTACACATTTATCAATATTATAGGCCTGGGCACCGGTATAGCCGTTTGCCTTGTCATTTTCGTGCTAATACAATTTCATCTCAGTTTTGATAATTTCCACCCCAATAAAGATCGCATTTACAGGCTGTTGACTGAATATCACCATTCAGATAGTAAGGATATCTTTTATGGTTTGGGTATTTCATACGCGATACCGCAGGGCGTGCGTACTGAAATACCGGAGGTAAAGGAAGTAGTGCCGATCTTTACCCAGGCCGATGAACAGATACAGGTATTGAACGTCGCGGGCCAACCGGTAAAAAAATTCAAGGAATCTTCGGGGGTATTTGCTACCACACCTGCATTTTTTAAGCTTTTTAACTTCCCGTTGCTGGCTGGTTCGGCTGCGCCATTAAAAGATCCTGGTAACGCGTTGCTTACACAGGAAACCGCCGAAAAATATTTTGGCGACTGGAGAACGGCGATCGGAAAAACCATTAAATGGGAAAATCGCGATTTGATAAAAATTACCGGCATTTTGGCGCCGATACCTAAAAATACCGACTTCCAGCTAAAGGTAGTGATCGCTATGGGTACCGGCTTTACAGCCCAGATCATGCGCTCAAAAGACTGGAACAGTACTAACCAAAGTTTCGGCGCTTATATTTTGATACCTGCAAACGTAAGTCTGGCACATATTAACTCGCGGCTGCGCGCCATGGTTAAAAACCACCACACCGACGGCATTACCGACAGTGAAATTGCCCAACCGCTGAAAGATGTGCATTTTGACAACCAGGCCGGCAATTACTCTAACGTAAGCATTTCACCAAAAATGATCAGGATGCTATGGATGATCGCCTCGTTCATCCTGATCATCGGTTGTGTAAATTTTATTAACCTCGCTACCGCGCAGGCGGTAAACCGGGCAAAGGAGATCGGTATCCGCAAGGTGCTGGGCGGCAACCGCGGGCAATTGCAGCTCCAGTTTTTGAGCGAGACATTTGTGATCGTTATAATAGCCGTGCTGCTGTCGTTGGTTATCAGTATCATCGCTGTTCCTTTAGTGGGCAAAGTGCTTGATCTCCCCTTATCCGGCGGAATGCTCATCGGGTACAACGTAGCGTTGTTTTTGATAGCGCTTACTATTGGCGTAACCCTGCTGGCCGGTTTCTACCCGTCGCTGATCCTCTCTGGTTTTAATCCGATCAACGCGCTGAAAAGTAAGGTGGCTGTTAAAACTGCGAAAGGCATATCCATGCGCCGGGGGCTGGTTGTATTTCAATTTATTATTGCACAGGGGCTGATCATCTGCACCGTCATTATTTTGAAACAAATGAACTATTTTAATACCACCAATCTCGGTTTTACGAAGGATGCGGTGGTAAATGTACCGTTCCCCGGTGATAGCGTTGGCAATAGCAAAATAGACTACCTTAGAAAAAGATTGCTGGATTTGAAAGGCGTTGAACAATTGAGCTTCAGCTCAGACGTGCCATCGGGAGAAGACGACAACTGGGGCTGGTTTAACTTTAACCACGCGGCAAAGCACACCGATTTTTATTCGATAGTTAAGTTTGCGGATGACCAGTACCTTAAAACCTATCATTTAGCGCTGGTTGCCGGCCGTAACGTTTTACCGTCCGACACGATGAGAGAATTCCTGGTGAACGAGGCACTGGTGCAAAAACTGGGGATCCGCAACCCGGAACTCGCATTAAACAAGGAAATGGCTTTAAACCCCAGGATGAAAGGCCTTATTGTTGGTGTTTTGAAAAACTATCATAACCGGTCATTGAAGAACGAAGATGCCCCTATGTTTATCACGACGTTTAAAAGGGCCTATCAGTTAACCAATATTAAACTAACCACGGGCAATATAACTGCCACACTGCCTGCCATAGAAAAACTGTGGAACGAGGTGTTTCCCGGTTACGCGTTCGAATATCAGTTTTTGGATGACCGCATAGCGCACATGTATAAGCAGGAAAAACAGCTGGCGGATATATATACCTGGTTTGCTGTAGTAGCCATCTTGCTAAGCTGCCTCGGTTTGTATGGACTGGCGTCATTTATGGCAGTACAGCGCATCAAGGAGGTAGGCATCCGGAAGGTCCTGGGTGCATCGGTACCGGGCATCGTTTACCTCTTCTCAAAGGAATTTGTTATCCTCATTGTAATCGGCTTTGCTATTGCCGCGCCAATTACGTGGTACCTGATGAACCAATGGCTGCAGGGTTACACTTATCGTATCAGTATCAACTGGAACATTTTCGCATTATCGGCGCTGATCGCCATTGTCATTGCCCTGGCAACGGTAAGCTTCCAGCTCTTCAAGGCGGCGTTAACCAACCCGGTCAAGAGTTTGAGGGCTGAGTGAGTGAAGTTTACCCACGCTGTTCAAGCGTACTCCGCTTGAGCGGGTTTTTTGCACACGCAGGGTCGCTTGAAAAGAACCTTGCGCTGAATGGATGTTTGAAGGACGAATAATATTAGTCCTGGATAATTCCGGTATTCAATCAAATGAACAGGATTGCTTTCCGCAAGGTCGTCTCAGACAGACCTTGCGGGGATGGGGAGAGGCGGAAAAGAAAAATAAACGATGCCAAAATCCTGTCAGTGTGTTCAGGTGTGTTCAGGTGTGTTCAGGTGTGTTCAGGTGTATCCACCTGTACCAGGTGGTACACCCGTATCTCTCTGTCAACGCAGGGTCTCTTGAAAAGAACCTTGTGCTGGATGGGTGTTTGAATGACGAATAACATCAGTACTGCATAATTCCGGTATTCAATCAATTAAGCATTTCCAAACTTTTTATTCAACCAGCGCCTTACGGGCTCATCATAAAATTTGAGGCAGGCATAGGCTAAACCTATAGCCGATGCATACGTAAGCAATGCATATGGCCATGCCTGGAATAGTGTAATGTCCTTATGTTTGCTTACCCAGCCGGTATAGATATAAATGAGCGGGTAATGGGTGATATAAATAGGGTACGATATATCGCCAAAGAATTTACAAACGCGGGAAGCGAATGTGCCGGTTATCCGGCCGCTTGCGCCCAGGTAAACAATAAATGGGAATGCCAGGATAATGGCGAGCGAATCGTACAGGCCATTCATCCAAAGTTGCTTTTCGCCGCCGACCCTCGGTATTGCGAATACAATAACGAGCAACAGGCTGCACCAGAAAAATGCATTTTTTAACTGCGTGAGCCTGGCGGTGCGGCAAAGCAGCAGGCCGGCAAAGAAAGGGAACATCATGCGCGTAAAACCGATGCGAAGCTGCAGCGGATCGAGCGACCAGCCGCCGATCACGTCGCCGGTAGCGCTGGTAACAGCGTATTGTACCAGCGCGGCGGCTGCCACGAATACAAGGACAGACAACAGCGTTTTAGAGAATTTACGTACAAAAAGCGCGTATAGTATATTGGCGATATACTCAAAAAAAAGCGACCACCCCGGCCCGTCCAGCGGGTGCATTTCCTGCCAGCCCCTGATATCCAAGGATTGCGGCACCGGGATCAGCGTGAAACCGACGAGCATAACAAGCAGCATTTTCCATACCGGTACGGCACTGATGCCCGGCCACATCGGCGATGCCTGGAAATAGAAACACGCAGCGCCCACTACCATGCCCATTACCACCATGGGCTGCAGCCTGATGAGGCGGCGTTTAAAAAAGCCGCCCGTAGTCAGTTTATTCCAGCGGTCGTCATAAGCATAGCCGATGACAAAGCCGGACAGGAGGAAGAAAAAATCGACAGCGAGATAGCCGTGGTTGATAACCTGGTCGAGGTGGCTTGTAGAATGTGCCTCGCAAATATGAAAGGCGACAACCATAATAGCCGCAACGCCGCGCAGGCCATCGAGTATGGGATAATGCGGCTTGGTAGCCAAAGAATTGTGATGCATAGACGGGGTTTATGGGAGCAATGTAATCATAAAAGTAAATTAATTTTGATATATGATTACCCTTTTGACTTCGTTATATGACGGAAGGATGGATTATTTTCAATGGCCGCGCCCGTTCAGGCGTCCTCCGCCTAAACGGGTTTTGTATTTAGCGTCCACGCTAACACCTATAGCAGTGTGACGCTGCCAATGTCTCATCATTCAGGCGAAGAACGCCTGAACGGGTGGGGCAGGCGGTTCAAACTGAGCCTGCGTGGACGGTTGAAAAACTATGTTTTTGAAAAAAGTTCCCGGTCATATATTTTATGCGGATCGGTATAGCTTTTTGACCACCAGGTTACGTCGCCGGGGTTTTGCGGCGGTTTATGCAGATATATCTTATTGTCCGGAGTGGTGGCTTTTTGCAGGGCGTCCCTGAACTCGTAGTGGTCAAACATGGCCACTGCTTCTATCATATATGAAACAGCTACCCTTCGGTCCTGGATGAGCAGCAGGTTTTCTCCGTTGTGCTGATCGGCAGCACCCGAGAAATTATAGGAACCCATGTAAACCCTTGCGGTTGGTTTATCAAAATCAATAACCACAAATTTGTGATGCATATTGACACCCGCACCGCCGGATGCCTCTTTTTTAAACGGTTCCGGCACGTTATTAAGCAGCCGCGCGGGAAAAGCGATGGGGAGGTTCCCGTCAGGCTTCTGGATATTTAAGCCGCCGACCGTTTTATCGGAAATACCGTACACAAAAAGTGCGTTGTTGCTTACCACCTTTTCAATCGCTGTGCGTATAGGGCCCGGCGTTTGGTACAGGAAGGCTAACGAATAAAATAAGCTCGAAGTGGTTTTATTAATGTCGTCGGCGATGCTCTGCAAAATTGAATTGCCTGCATTATGCGGAGAAAACGCAACCTTTGCCTGCACGTTTGGCAACTTTAAATCGTTCCATGTGGCCGAGGCCGTTGCCGCAAAGCCGCCGGCGTTATTTGGATTGTTCCACAAGTTATCAAATGCACCAAAAAATAGTTTTACGGGTACTGCGCCGTACACAATAACTGCATTATTATTTTGCACGCAAAAGCCACGCCATGAAAAGTTTGTCGATCCGCCAACGGCCGCCTGCACACTTCCGCTAACGGCTATGGTTTTGTTATGCTGCAAACCACCCATGTGCTGGCGCTGCACGTTACCGGCGCCTGCCGAAGCCGTTAACAGGGTTGCCGCCTGGTTCTCGGCAGAACCATTGTTTCCATGGGGGTTGGAATCATCGATGATCACCTTAAGGCGGTTTCCTAATTTAACCAGGCGGTTCACTACTTCAGGTTCATTAAAATCGTATGCCGTTACCCTCACCTGGGCCGTATTGTCGGCAATGGCCTGATCCAGCAAAGCAAGTATAGCGCTCCTGGCCTCGAACCCCATCCAGTTCAGCGCCGCGGTGGCTTTTGGATTTGTAGCTACGAAGTTTAAACCCTGGGTAGCGTCTGAAGGTATTAAGGTGCTGATATCGCCCCCGTTCGAAAACCGATCGATAAAAGCTTGCGACGCAACAAAGCCGCGGGTAAAAGCTACGTTCAATTCTCCCGGGTAGGTTTCGCTCTGCAATTGGATAGCGGCCTGCTGGAAATCACCATAACTCAGCACATTTTTGCTATCCATAAAAACCGGGGTTACGCGGTAAGTAAAATAACCGGGTAAATCAGCATTAAAGGGGAAGTGTACCCAGCGAAATTTTTGAATAGGCGATAAACGGGACGACAAAATATTAGGATTTACGCTCCCATCATTCTCCAAAAACGACAAACGGTTGCTGATGGGATAAAACTGCGTGCCGTTGGGTTCCTGGTATTCTATAGCAAACCCGACAAAATTATCCGGCGGGTTGCCTTTTAACCAATTCATACCCAGGAGGGCCATACCCTCTCCTCTAAAAACTTTTAATGAAAAAAGCGCGGCAGCATTAGTGCCGTAAACTTCAAAATCAGGTGGAGTTATCATAAGGGATAGTTTTAAATTATACTGCAAGATAGGAGCTTTAACCCGACCTGACTACCGTGTTTTGACGGTATTTCATAGGTATTTTGACCCTGCTGCGGATGTTTTCGCACTTTTTACACCATGAACTCGCGCACCCAAATCCGAACAAAAAACTTAATGCGCTTATTACAGGTGTTTATTTGAAGTGTTTTACCCTGTTTCAGGCTGTTTCACTGTTTCAATGAAACATCTGCACTATCCCAAATTTAGCCGGAATTTTTATCGTCCGTGTCAGCGTTCTTCGCTCCTGATTTTAAACCAGGTTTTTTTGTACCCGAAAAAAGCAATATTATTTTACCTTTGCGTTCCTGTTAAAATTCGCATGCCCGGCGTAAACAAGCGACGAAATTGCGGCGTTATAGCTCGCAATGACATGTGAAATATAAGGAAAGTACCAGGAGAGGTGTCTGAGTGGTCGAAAGAGCACGCCTGGAAAGTGTGTATACGCCAAAAGTGTATCGAGGGTTCGAATCCCTCCCTCTCCGCCTTCGCCCGCCGAAGCGGGCTACGGCGGACACAGTCCGCCGGTAGTTCGCGAAGGAAAGCTTCGGTCGTGAACCGATATTTATTACTTGCAAAATGCTGCCCGACAATAATCGGGTGGCATTTGTTGTTTTTTCACGAGGTGGCAATAAAAATCGCAGCGAATAATAACCAGTTTATACCTCTGTAAATCAAACATTAACATTTCTTAACAAAACATTAACAAAATATATTGTAACACATAGCCATTTTTGCCCGTCCTATAACCTCTGCCATACCACAATTAAAATGAAGTCTCGTTACCTGCCATTCCTATTTGTATTATTGACCAATGCCTGGATAACCAATGCTGCGTTTTCCCAGCAAACAGCAAAAAAACTTGTTGCTGTAAAAATCAGCAAACCGCCTAAGATCGATGGTGTGCTGGATGACGAGGTTTGGAAGAACGCGCCTGTTGCAACGGATTTTGTGGAGCTTAACCCGGTGGCCGGACGGCATGAAAAAAAAGAAGAGCGAACTGAAGTAAGGATCGTTTATGATAATTCAGCTATTTACGTGGCGGCCAGAATGTACGAAACATCGCCAGATAAAATTGCCCAGGAACTGACCGCCCGCGATAACGTGGCCAATGACGATTTTATCGGGTTTATACTGGATACATATCACGACGGCATAAACGGAACCGGGTTTTATGTGACAGCCGCAGGGGTACAGTTCGACGCCAAGTACGCGCCAAATCCAAACGGTAATACCGAAGACCCCAACTGGAACGCGGTTTGGCAGAGCAAGGTAAAAATCGACAAGGACGGCTGGACGGCAGAATTCAGAATACCTTATTCGGCGCTGCGCTTTTCAAAGAAGGATGTTCAACTTTGGGGATTGAATATGATCCGCCGCAGGCAAATTGAGCAGAAACAATTGTTCTGGAACGAGATCGATCCCAAGAAAAATGGGTTCATCAACCAGGAGGGCGACCTGGTGGGCATACAAAACATCGTCCCGCCAGTGCGGCTGGCCTTTTATCCATATCTCTCAACCTATGTCAATCATTATCCATATAATACGCCCGGCGTAAAAAACACAACGAATTCGTTTAACGGGGGAATGGATGTGAAGTATGGCATTAATCAAAGCTTTACGCTGGACATGACCCTCATTCCCGATTTCGGGCAGGTACAATCCGATAACAAGGTACTGAACCTTACCCCTTTCGAGGTTAAATACAATGAGAACCGGCCGTTTTTTACAGAGGGTACCGAGCTGTTTAATAAAGGCAACCTCTTTTATTCCAGGCGTGTAGGCGGTGCCCCGCTAAACTATTCGGCGGTGCAAGCTAACCTGAAACCTGGTGAATCTATTGTAAGCAATCCGACCGAAACAAAGCTGATCAATGCCACCAAAGTATCCGGCAGGCTGGCAAACGGCCTGGGAATTGGTTTTTTTAATGCGGTTACCAACGCCGCTTATGCCACAATACAGGATAGTACAGGCCATACACGCACATTCCGTACACAGCCGTTAACCAACTACAATATTTTGGTACTTGATCAAAATCTTAAATATAATTCATCCGTTACGCTTATCAATACCAGTGTCGACCGCTTCGGCAAGGATTACTCGGCCGACGTTGGCGGCTTTGTTTTCAATATCAATAACAAAAGCAACACCTATAACTTTAACGGCTATGGTATGATGAGCAATTTGCTCTACCCGGATAAAAAAGCCACCACAGGCTTTAGCTATGAAGCTGCCGGCGGGCGTTCGTCGGGCAGTTTTACCTGGTTTTTGGTAGAGGACCTGGTGGACGACAGGTACAATCCGAATGACCTGGGCATTTTATTCAACAACAATTACTTTGATCATAACATTAACCTGCAATATGCCAATTACAAGCCTAAAAAGTTTTTCACGCAGTGGGGCATGTTTTCAAATACCTATTATTCGCGCAGGTACCGGCCGTCGGCCTATCAATACCTGAATGAGAACCTGGGCGCTTATTTCAGCCTTAAAAATTTCTGGCAGGTAAATGTAAACTTCAGTCACCAGCAGCCGGGGAACGACTTTTATGAACCGCGTACGGCGGGTCGTGTTTACCAGGCGCCTGCAGGAGATATGATGGGTTTTAATGTCAACACCAACCGTGCAAAAAGGCTGCACGGCGGATTATTCTTCCGGTACCGCAGGTTTCACCGCCTGAACGGTTACGGCTTTGACATCGAGCCGAATTTTACCATGCGCATCAGTAACAAGTTTTCGTTTGGCGAGGACGTAACCTATACACCCCGGATCAATAATATCGGCTTCTCGACGAAGGATACCGTGAGCGGCAATCCTATTTTCGCCCTGCGAAATGTGCAGACGGTTGAAAACATCTTTAATTTAAAATACACCTTTAACAATGTGATGGGACTGACGTTACGGTTAAGGCACTATTGGTCGGAACTGAACAATCACCGCTATTTCGACCTGGCGCAGAACGGCGCGCTTGCGGACCTGAGCTCGGTAAATTTCAAACACGATAACGACCAAAACTATAATGCCTGGAACATTGATATGATTTACCTGTGGGAATTTTCGCCGGGCAGCCAGATCAGTATCGCCTGGAAAAACTCGTCGTTAACCAACAGCAATAATGCTACGCAAAACTATTTCCACAACCTGCGCAATACCCTTTACGAGCCGCAAAACAATAATTTTTCCTTAAAGGTGCTGTATTATATCGACTACCAGAATTTGAGGAAGAAAAAAGCTTAAAAAAAAACCGCAACAACTGCAGGCCGCGTGAGAGTCTTTTTTTCTGGTTCTGATAAACGCGGCTTTGCAGCATGCCCGCGCCAGGGCGCAGCACAGTTAATAACCTTCGGAATGGTGTTTTGGGAAATTTAAAATTTAACATAGGCTTAACATTGAAGTCGTATCTTGTTTTCTCACTACTAAAACTTTTGCGCTATGAACCTGGTAGATATCCGAATCGTGTACCTAAACCACCTTTTCCACGCGCCGATCGAAAAGGTATTTGATGCCTGGCTGCAACCGGAACTGATCAGGCAATGGCTGTTTAAAAACCCGGGGGTTGACATCATCGAAATAAAAATTGATCCTAAAGTCGACGGCGAATTTTTAATTACAACGCGCAACAGCGCGGGAAAGATCATTTCCTATTTCGGCGCTTTCCAGCAATTGGAGCGTCCCAATATACTGCTTTTCACCCTGGAGGCGCCCGAGCATTTTCCGGGCGTGTCGCTGGTCACCGTCGACCTTCAGCCCACCAAAACCGGCTGCGAGCTGAATTTCACCCAAACCGGCGTGGAGCCTGAACTGGTGGAAGACGGCTGGGCAAGAATGCTGGAAAACCTGGAAAATATAATGGCCAGGTAAAAAGTGGTGGAGGAGGCGAGAATCAAGGGCCAAGACGTCAGGAACATGCGGCGCTGTCGGGCTCTGGTTTGTCCGCTTGTTAACAATCCTCGTATTGTTGTTTCAGTTTAACATACGGTATTCATTCGGCGTATGGCCCACCCTTTGCTTAAATAACCGGACAAAATGCTGCGGGTATTTAAAGCCCAGCTCATAGGCGATCTGGCTAACGGTCTTACCCCTGTCAAATATCTTTTCTTTACCCATATCGATCAATGCAGATTGGATATATTCCTGGGCGGTTTTGCCGGTTTCCTTTTTTACCAGGTCGCCAAAATAGTTTGGTGATAGATTTAATTCATCGGCGCACCAGGCAACAGAAGGCAAACCGATGGTTTGCGGTTTATCAGATTGGAAATAATGATTCAGCAGATTTTCAAACCGCTCCAAAATACCGCTGTGCACATTATCGCGGGTGATGAACTGCCGGTCGTAAAAACGGACGCAATAGTTCAAAAACAATTCGATATTGGATACGATAAGTTTTTTGCTGTGCTTATCTATAGCGTGCTCCAGCTCGTAATCTATTTTTGAAAAACAATCTAACACGATGCCCCTTTCACGCTCTGATAAATGAAGCGCCTCATTTGATTGATAGGCGAAGAAGGAATAGTCCTGTATATGCCGTCCAAGCGAGGTGCTGTGTATCAGATCAGGATGAAAAACAAGACCATAGCCTTTCGGCTTGTAAATTTCCCCATTACTGTTAACGCCGGCCACCTGTCCCGGCGCGAAGAAAACCAATGTCCCTTCCTGGTAATCGTACGTGTTTCTGCCATATACCAGGTCGCCGCATTTCACATCTTTTAGAAATATAGTGTAAAAACCGAAATACATCCGGGAGCCCTCCCTCGGATCGGCCTTTGAGAAATCAACAACACTAATCAAAGGGTGCTTAGTTGTATTATTATTGAAGGCGTTATACTCGCTGATCGTATTGAATCTTAGCAACTTATCCATAGCCATTATTTTATTCACTCAAAGTTATCACTTTATTCATCCCTTAGTTATTAACTTTTCACTAATCAGTAATAATGGTATACATATCCGTAATCTGTATCCTATTTGGCCGATTAAAAGAAATGACCTTTGCATTGTTAAAATACGAATATGCAAACAGTAAAATTAAATAACGGTGTTGAAATGCCCATATTAGGTTTCGGTGTCTTCCAGGTAACCGACCTGGCAGAGTGCGAAAGAAGTGTGGTTGATGCGATTGAAACAGGATACCGCCTGATCGATACGGCGCAATCCTATATGAACGAGGAAGCTGTTGGGAAAGCAATAAAGCGGAGCGGCGTAGCCCGAGAAAAACTGTTTATCACAACCAAACTGTGGATAAACGCTGACGGCTATGAAGGAGCGAAAAAGGCTTTCGAGAATTCACTAAGGAAACTGCAACTGGATTACCTGGATTTATACCTGATCCATCAGCCCTATGGCGATGTGTATGGTGAGTGGCGGGCCATGGAAGAGCTTTATAAAGAAGGAAAGATAAGGGCCATCGGCGTGAGCAACTTTCACCCGGACAGGCTAATGGATCTGATCATTCATAACGAGATCGTCCCAGCCGTTAACCAGGTTGAAACACATCCATTCCATCAGCAAAACGAGGCGCAGCAGTTTATGTCGGAAAACAACGTTCAGATCGAATCGTGGGGGCCGTTTGCCGAAGGCAAAAACAACATTTTCACCAATGAGCTGCTGCAATCTATCGGCAGCAAGTATAACAAATCAATTGCCCAGGTGATACTCCGCTGGCTTACACAAAGGGGCGTGGTGGCCATTCCGAAATCAGTCCGTAAAGAAAGAATAGCTGAGAATTTCCGCAGCCTGGATTTTGAATTAAGCGCCGAAGATATGGAAGCCATCAAAACATTAGACACAAATGCGAGCAGCTTCTTTGATCACCGGGACCCGGCCATGGTAAAACGGATCGGTGAAAGAAAATTAAACAACTAAATATTAAACAGTAAAATTAAAACAATGAAAAAAGCAATTATCGCGATGTTATTGTGCGTAGCTACCGTGCAGCTATCGCATGCCCAGGCTAAACTGCCGAACCAGGCAACTACAACCGTTACGAAAGAAGAACAGGAATTGCTTGATCTTTCCAGAACAAAATGGACATGGATGGCAGACAAAAACGTAGAATCGTTAAACGGTTTGTTTGATGAAAAATGTGTCTTTGTTCACATGGGTGGAAGCTGGGGAAAAACCCAAGAGCTGAATACAATTAAAGGGGGTATGATCTGGTATAAAAAAGCCGAGGTGTACGGCGCTTCGGTGAACATTTTTGGTAATACGGCCATCCTGTTAAATGACATCGACTTGCTGGCAGTAGTTAGTGGAAACGAGGTTACCCATGCCTTTATGGTGACCGAGGTATATCTCAAAGAAAACGGCAGATGGAAAATGGGTTCTCTCACTTTCTCGACTCTGCTCAGGCCGATAAAAATGAATAATAATAGCCAGCAGCAACACTAACGCCAAAGATAAGTGTTAGAAGGAAGAAATTAAGAGCCAAGAACCAAGGTAGAAAGAAACAAGATACGAGAACGAAGTAAAAAAATACAATCATGGAAATTAAACGCATAGGCTCACGACCATCGGGAAAAGGCCCGGCAGATTATTTTACAGGACAGGTACGCCTTGACCCTCTGAACGAACCGGCTGAACCGGCGCGGGTGGCGATGGCGCTGGTTACCTTTGAACCGGGTGCACGCACCGCGTGGCATACACACCCCTTCGGGCAAACGCTGATCATTACCGTCGGCGCCGGCTGGGTGCAACGCGAAGGCGGCGCAAAGGAAAACATCTACCCCGGCGATGTAGTATACTTTGCGCCGAATGAAAAACATTGGCACGGGGCCACGGCTACTACCGCCATGAGCCATATCGCCGTACAGGAAAAACTAAATGGTTCGCCTGTGGACTGGATGGAGCAGGTGACGGATGAGGACTACGGCAAGTAGTGTCAAGAACCAGGAATCAAGAGACAAGACAGGGAGAGGCAAGAAGTAAGATAGAAAAGTGTAATACGACTATAAATACTAAGGCAAATAATGAAAAAAAGGAAATTAGGAAAAAGCGGGCTGGAAGTTTCGGCCATGGGGTTGGGGTGCATGGGCCTGAGCTTTGGCTACGGCCCGGCTGCTGATAAACAGGACGCCATAAAATTATTACGCACAGCCGTTGAACGCGGCGTAACATTCTTTGATACCGCAGAGGCCTACGGGCCGTTTGCAAACGAGGAACTGCTGGGCGAAGCGTTTTCCCCCTTTCGCGACAAGCTGTTTATCGCAACCAAATTCGGTTTTTTAAATGGCGATTCGAAAGCAGGCCTCGACAGTCGACCGGAACGCATCAGGCAGGTGGCCGAAGCATCATTAAAAAGATTACAGACCGACCGCATCGACCTGTTTTACCAGCACCGGGTTGACCCCAATGTGCCGATGGAAGATGTAGCCGGTACGGTTAAAGACCTGATACAGGAAGGGAAAGTGAAACATTTCGGCATGTCGGAAGCCGGAGTGCAAAGCATTCGCAAAGCGCACGCCGTACAACCTGTTGCCGCTTTGCAAAGCGAATATTCGCTGTGGTGGCGAGAACCTGAAAAGGAGATTATACCAACGCTGGAAGAACTCGGGATCGGGTTCGTTCCGTTCAGTCCGCTGGGTAAAGGTTTTTTGACCGGTGCAATCAATGAGAACACCACTTTTGATAAAACTGACTTCCGCAACATTGTTCCCCGCTTTACCGCCGAGGCGCGAAAAGCAAACCAGGGGATGGTTGACCTGCTAGGCAGGATAGCAGCCGAAAAGAACGCAACGCCCGCCCAAATCGCACTGGCCTGGCTGCTGGCCCAAAAACCCTGGATCGTTCCGATACCCGGCACGACAAAGCTGCATCGTTTGGAGGAAAACCTGGGCGCGGTGGACATTAGGCTTACGGATAAGGATATGAACGAAATTGAGGAAGCTGCTTCGCAAATAACTATCGAAGGGGCGCGGTATCCTGAAGCCTTGCAGAAACGGGTTGGAAATTGAGTTGTGAGTTACAGGAATTAGAGTCAAACAGAAATTCAGCAATAAATATTGTCTAATGCATCACCACTTTTCGAGCCCAAGCAACTTTTTCCCTAACGGGGACAGCACGGCAACGGGGTGTGCCTGTTCCCGCTTAAGCGGATCGCCGGGAAAAGCGTAGCCTTCCGGCGATTTCCGCTCTTTCCAGGAAGATATCCGCCACTGGCGTATGTCTTCGTTATCTTCATCGGCCGGCATCATCGAAATATATTGCGCTATACGCACTTTATCGCCGCTATTGTTTACACGGATACCATGCGGCTGCAAACTGTTGAATATCAGCAGGTCGCCTGCCTCCATTTTTACTTTGGTTGGCGTAAAGCCGGTAGTATCGGGCTTAAAATGATCGCGGTCATCGGGCTGGCTTAATTTCCAGGTATCATACGTACGAAACAGTTCGGGGATACATTGAAAGCCGCCCATATTTTCGTCCATTTGATCGGCCAGGGCCAAAACACCCTGTACATTTTGCGGTTTGGTTTCCGGGTCATAGTCCCAGTGAATAAATCCCTTATACTCGTGGCCCGGGCGGACCGGAAAATTCAAATTGGCGCGGTCAATGGTTACCCACAGCTTTTCGGTGCCCCAAATATCGGCGAAAGCCTGGTGAACCTTCGGAAATTGCCGGTTGTCCCAGATATACTGGTGGTGGTATATTTCTACCATCCCGGTATTGCTCAGCTCCTTCATTTTCATTTCAGACAAAGGCGCGGTGTACCAGGTTGCCTTATTGTTCGGGTCTTTGCCTTCAAATTCCCACAGCAAGCCGGCAAGTTTTGCCACCTGCTCCCTTGGTACAACATTTTTGATCACCACATAACCGTTTTCGATCCAAAACTTCCAGTCGGCTTCCGACAGCAGCCGTAATGGTTCGCCGTTGCTGCGGTCGTTCAATTTTAATTTGCTGGTGGTGGCAGTTGATGGGTTACCGGGAATTTCTTTGTGCGCCGTATTGACCCCGGTTTTGGGCGCCATTGTTGCTCGTTCCATGATTTTGGTGTTTATGATGGACCTGGTTATACAAAGATGCAGCTAAAAAAACAGTTTATAAAGTGCAACTAACCAAGATATTCAACCAAAAAAGCGCCCCGGCAAACCGGAACGCTCCATAAAAACTAACTCACATATCAAAAACAATTATCACGCAAAGCTAAATGTGTTTATAAGGTTTATTACATTAATAGAGCGAAAACAAGGCGGATAGTTTAACCGGTGATTAAATTTAGTTGTAAGTTGCATGAGGATCGGCTGGGTGGCCATGTTCGGGGGTGTTCGGGGGGTGTATCAACTGTATCACGTGTATCAACTGTATCACTTTCAAAACTGATACACCACACCGATACACGCATGCTGCTGATGCACTTAAATTAAGGCAGATAAATTTTTTTACATTATGTTTGCTGTTGATTGTCCCGGCGTAAAGTCCGGGTGTAAATTGACACTTCAATTTGATTGATTAAATGCCGGGCATCAACGAGATCAAAAAACCTATAGCCGCTGATATTGATGTTTTTGAGGGGAAGTTTAAGGCTTCCATGCAAAGCTCGGTACCATTACTCGACCGCATTACACATTATATAGTAAAACGCAAGGGGAAGCAGATCAGGCCAATGTTCGTATTTTTTTCGGCCAGCATTTGCGGGGGCATTAACGAGTCGACCCACCGTGGCGCCGCGCTTGTTGAACTGCTGCACACAGCCACCCTCATACATGATGACGTGGTGGATAACTCCAACCGCCGCCGCAGCTTTTTTTCGATCAACGCGCTTTGGAAAAATAAGATCGCGGTTTTGGTGGGTGATTATTTGTTATCAAGGGGGCTGCTGCTATCTATCAAACACGATGATTTCCGATTTTTAAAAATAGTTTCGGAGGCTATGGAGCAAATGATCGAAGGTGAATTGCTACAAGTGGAAAAAGTGCGGAAAATGGATATTGAGGAACCGGTTTATTACGAGGTGATACGACAAAAAACCGCATCGCTTATCGCGTCGTGCTGCGAGTGCGGAGCGGCCTCGGCCGGGGCGAATGATGCAACCATCGAAAAGATGCGGCTGTTTGGCGAGAAAACTGGCATCGCCTTCCAGATCAAAGACGATATGTTTGATTTCGGCACGGATGATGTAGGGAAACCGCTGGGTATCGATATCAAGGAGAAAAAAGTAACCCTGCCGCTCATCTACTCGCTCAACAACAGTAAACCGGCAGTAAAAAGGGAAATGATCAACCTGGTAAAAAACCATAACGATGATCCGGAAAAAATTGCGCGCATCATCCGGTTCGTTAAAGAAACAGGCGGCTTGCAATATGCCGAAACACAAATGAAAAAATACCAGGACGAAGCTTTTGAAATATTAAACACTTTCCCAGCAGGCGAAGCCAGGACGGGACTGGAGCAACTGGTACGGTTTACCACCGAACGCGATAAATAATGGATAGCGAACTCATCTTTATTTCGGGCTTTATCGTTTTCATTTTATTGATGCTGGCCATCGACCTGGGCCTTTTTGCAAAAGCCAACAAACCGGTAAGCATAAAACGGGCAGCCATTATGAGCGCCGTTTGGATAACGCTGGCACTCGTTTTTTACGTGCTTATTCTGCAATACGGGCACCTGCTGCACCATGTTGATAGCTTTGCAGCTTTGCAACAGGTCAATGCCCAAAACTTTCATCACCTAAACCTTGACCCCACCAACCTGCCTGCAAGTTTAAGCCTGTACCGTAAAAACCTGGGGCTGGAGTTTATAACCGGTTACGTGGTTGAGTACGCGCTGTCTGTAGATAACATATTTGTAATGGTACTTATTTTTACGGCCTTCGCCGTGGATAAAAAGCATTATCACAAGGTTTTGTTCTGGGGCATTATCGGCGCTATAATCATGCGCTTCGCATTTATTTTCGTAGGGTCGGCACTGATCAGCCATTTTCATTGGATATTATATCTGTTCGGCGCATTTTTGGTTTATACCGGCGTTGCAATGTTCCTCAACCGGAATAAGGAAGATGAAATAGACCCCGAAAATCATAAGGTGGTTAAGTTTGCATCAAAGTATTTCGCGGTGCACCCGAAATTTGAAGGGAACCGGTTTTTCGTAAAGATCAACCATAAAAAAATGGTGACGCCGCTTTTCCTGGTGCTGCTGATCATTGAGGTAACCGACCTGGTTTTCGCGGTGGATTCGATACCGGCTATCTTTTCCATAACAAAAGACCCCTACATTGTATTTTTCTCGAACATTTTCGCCATCCTTGGCCTGCGCTCCATGTTCTTTTTGCTGGTGAATATTATTGACAAGTTCCATTACCTTAAGATCGGGCTCGCCGCGCTGCTGGCCTTTATCGGTTTAAAAATGCTGGGCGCCAATTACGTCGACCGGATCGGCCTCACTACCGGCAACTCGCTGTTGATCATCCTGGTTATATTGGTAGTGAGCGTTGTGGCGTCGCTGATGTTTCCGAAAAAAGAGATCAGAGGTTAGAGATTGGAGATTAGTAGGATTGCCCTATCTTCGACTTTCTATTCAACTAATCTCTAACCTCCGGTCTCTAATCTCTAATAGAATTCCTACCTTAGTAAATGCAATATTTCGATTTAAGCCTGTTCAAATTTACCTTTTTCGATGTTCTTGATGTGCTGTTGGTGGCGTTTTTGGTTTACCAGTTATACAACCTGATCAGGGGGACCATTGCTGCAAATATCTTTATCGGTCTGGCCATTGTATTCGGACTTTATTTCTTAGTGAAAGCGCTGCACATGCGCTTGCTGACGGGGATACTGGCGCAGTTCGCCAATGTGGGTATCATTGCTATCATCATAGTCTTTCAGCAGGAAGTACGACGGTTTCTATTGCTGGTGGGTAAAAATGCCTCGCTGCAGCGGAACAAAGCCTGGTGGCAATATTTTTTTGGTAAAGCCGAGGCTGAAAAAAATAATTACGCCCGCATCAAACCTATACTCGACGCCTGCAAAAGCATGAAGCAAACCCGCACGGGAGCGCTCATCGTGTTCGCCAAATATTATGATGAGCAATTTTACCAGAACAGCTGTGAAATTATTGAAGCCAAAATATCCAAGCGTTTGCTCGAAAGCATCTTTCAAAAAAACAGCCCGCTTCATGACGGAGCGGTTGTGATTTCCGAGAATATGATCAAATCGGCCAGCTGTATCTTGCCGCTCACTGAAAAAACCGACCTTCCTTCGCAGTTTGGCTTGCGCCACCGGGCGGGTATCGGGGTTACCGAAACCAACGACGCTACTGCCATTATCATTTCCGAAGAGACCGGCGAAATATCGTATGCCAGGCAGGGCCGTGTTAAAATGAATGTCAGCTTTGCTGAACTCGAGAAATTATTGAATAAGGATTTTTAATATTTATACCTCGCGCCCCAAAGTTTCTTTAATTTTTCCCTCGCTTCCTGTTCGCGGGCATTGTTGCCCGGGTCGTAAATTTTGGTGCCTTTGATTTCAGCCGGCAGGAAATCGAGGTCGGTAAAATTGCCTTCATAGCTGTGGGCGTATTTATAATCCTTTCCGTAGCCTAAATTTTTCATCAGTTTGGTAGGCGCATTGCGAAGGTGTAACGGTACAGGGAGATCGCCGGTTTGGCGTACTAACTCCATTGCAGCGCCGATGGCTGTTGTGGCCGAATTGCTTTTTGGCGACGTTGCCAGGTAGATGACCGTTTGCGACAAAATAAGCTGCGATTCCGGCATGCCTATCACGTTTACTGCTTCAAAGCAGCTTTGCGCGAGGAGAAGTGCGTTAGGATTGGCATTGCCGATATCTTCGGAAGCCAGGATCAGCATTCGCCGCGCAATAAACTTCGGGTCCTCACCGCCGGTTATCATCCGCGCAAGCCAGTATATCGCACCATTGGGATCGCTCCCGCGCATAGATTTGATGAAAGCTGAAATTATGTCATAATGCTGCTCGCCTGCCTTGTCGTACAGCGCCATGTTTTGCTGTACGTGCTCCAGTACCGCGTCGTTGGTAATGACTATCTTTTTGCTGTTGAACGCGTTGACCAGCAATTCAAAAATATTCAGCAGCTTGCGGGCATCACCGCCGGATAAGCGCAGCAGGGCTTCGTTTTCTTTTATCGTGATATTTTTGGTTCGAAGAATTTCATCTTCTTTTTTTGCCTTTTCGAGCAGGCTCACCAGGTCGCCCTCGTCCAGCGGTTGAAGTACATAAACCTGGCAGCGTGAAAGCAATGCCGAGATCACTTCAAAAGAAGGGTTTTCCGTGGTTGCGCCGATCAGGGTAACCGTCCCCCGCTCTACCGCGCCCAGCAATGAATCCTGCTGCGATTTGGAGAAGCGGTGTATTTCGTCAATAAACAATACGGGCAAAGTTTGTCCTTGTTCCTTGAGTATCGACGCTCTTTCTATTACCTCGCGTACATCCTTAACCCCCGAGTTAATGGCGCTTAGCGAAAAAAAGGGCCTGTCCAGCGTTTGCGAAATAATATAGGCCAGCGTGGTTTTCCCTACCCCCGGCGGGCCCCAAAAGATCATCGACGGCAGCGCGCCCGATTCAATGGCCTTGCGCAAAACCGCGCCCGGCCCAACCAGGTGTTTTTGTCCCACGTAATCGTCCAGGTTTTTCGGGCGCATGCGCTCGGCTAATGGCGGGAGATTATTCATTCAGTAAATTTCTGAAATTAAATGCTAAATCCTAAAAAAATTAGTACGTTTAAAACACCGCAATGATCAATAAGTTTACCCACGCCAACTACCATACCATTTGCGATGAACTTGCATCAGCCGACTCCGCGCTGGCCGGGATCATAAACAACTATGGTTATCCCCCGCTCTGGTCGCGCCCCAATACGTTTGAAACGCTTGTGCATATCATCCTGGAGCAGCAGGTTTCGCTGGCGTCGGCGTTATCAGCCTTAAATAAGTTGAAGGAGCGCATACAGGAAATAACACCCGCGAGGATATTGCTGCTCACAGACGAAGAAATGAAAGCCTGCTATTGCAGCCGGCAGAAAACCGGCTACATCAAATACCTCGCCGAAGCCATCATAAGCGGGCAATTAAGTTTAACCGAACTGGAACAACTGCCCGGCGAAGCCGTGCGCGCGAAATTGGTGGCCTTAAAAGGCATCGGCAACTGGACCGCCGATGTGTACCTGATGTTCGTTTTGCAGCACCCGGATATATTCCCTGCCGGCGACCTTGCTGCCGTAAATGCTTTGAAGCGGGTAAAAAACGTCCCGGTTGACGCCACAAAAGAACATATCCTGCAAATAGCCGAAACCTGGCAGCCATATCGCACCATTGCAACCATGCTGCTTTGGCATTTTTATTTGTCGGCGCCAAAACGCTGAATAATTTATGTGATGTATCGCGATGAATATGCACGTGATACAGGTGTACCACCCGGTACACGTGGACACAGGTGAACACACCTGGTACAATTGGTACAGGCGGGCCCAAATCACGCAATTAGCAGGAAGTTTGCAATTTGCCATCCCCAAATCATATAAAAAATTTCACTTTCAGATATCCAACTTATATCGTTACCTTTACGTATTAATTAATTTAACTACCGGGAAAAGATTAAATGAAATTCATTCTGCTTGTGCTTTGCTGTACCCTGGGGCTTTCGGCCTCGGCGCAGTGGTACCGTTTAGATCTGAAAACAAAAAAGCACGAACGCTCGCCTTTGCTGGCACAGCTTACCAATCATTCTGTTTCGCGTATACCGGTCGCGGCGCCCAGCAAGCCTAAAATTCAAATGCCGCACTTTGATCGCAGCGACTACAGCCTCGAAGCTGCCGAAGCCGTGATCATGAAAACCGCTCAGCACAACATGCGTTTCAGGGTATATAACGATGCCAGCTATAATTTCAGCGAACTCGCCGCCTTGTATGTTCAGCAAAACAGGTTTTCGGAAGCAAAATGGTTCCTGCTGCAAAGTAATATCATCTCGCGTAATGAAAACGACGATAAGCACACCATCTCAAACTTAATTGAGCTGGCTACCATAAAAGCCCAAATTGGCGATTATACACAAGCGCAGGAAGACCTTACCGAAGCGCATGCCATGGCCATGAGCCGCGGTTTCAGGGACGACCTGCTGCAGATCGAGAAAAAGATCCTGTTTATAAAACAAAATAAGGCATCGTCAGCTCCCAAACCTGAATTACGCTACGCCGAGGCTGCCATGACGGCCGCTAAAGCGGAGTAGTGGATTAGTTGATTGAGTTCATTGGGTTGATTAAGTTATCATTAGCACATCCCAGATCAACTACTCACTCAATCAACCTATTCAACTCAATCAACTTTTCATCCAATCAACCTATTCAACCCAATCAACAACTCACTTAATCAACCAACAATGTAACAATATCGTCAAATGCGTAACGTTTTATAAAAAGAAATAAAACATTATTGTATAATTGTTATTCATAAATAGGAGACGGCAGTTAGCGGTCTCTTTTTTATTTACATTAGCGAACTATTAGGACACGTATTGATGTTTCATTTAAATCCCGACTTAAAGACTGTGAAAGATATGTTGAAGAAATTATATTTAATGCTTGTGCTTGGTGCGGCCCTTGCATGTCATGCCGCTCCGGCAAAGCACATTAAAGTTACCGGCTCAAACGATATTCAGCCCGACGAAAAACAGGCTATCGTTTGCCAAACCATAGCTAAATTTATATCTACGTATAACTATAAAAAGGTAGAGCTTAACGACTCGATATCCGAAGTGGTGTATAACCGCTATATTAAATTGCTGGATGAAAGCCACAACTACTTCCTGGCTTCGGATATAGCGGATTTTGCCCGCTACAAAACTGTTTTGGATGATGATGTTAAAGTCGGCAATCTTAACGATGTATTTTACATATTCAACGTATATCAAAAAAGATATATCGAGCATGTACAGTACTCCATCGCGCAGTTGAATAATAATTTTGATTTCAACACCAATGAAACCTTCACCTTTAACCGTGAAAAGTTACCCTGGGCCGCTTCGCAAAACGAAATGGATAAAATATGGGGTCTGCGTGTTAAATACGACATGCTCAACCTGAAATTGGCCAACAACGACATGGCTAAAAATAAAGAGACGCTCAAGAAAAGATATGAAAACCTGTTATCGCAGGTTAATAAGCTAAATAACCAGGACGTTTTCCAGGTGTTTATGGATGCTTTTACCGAAGCCATCGACCCGCACACCAATTATTTCACACCGTCAAACGCGGCTAACTTTAACATCGATATGTCGAGGCAGCTGGAAGGTATCGGCGCATCGCTGAATACCGAGAACGAGTTTGTAACCATCAAGTCGATAGTACCCGGCGGCCCGGCCGATAAAAGCCGCCAGATCAATGTCGACGACCGCATTGTAGGCGTAGGCCAGGGCAAGGACGGCGAGTTCCAGAATGTTATCGGCTGGCGTATCGAAAACGCGATAGCCTTAATTCGCGGTAAAAAAGGCACCATTGTAAAGTTAGAGATATTGCCTAAAGGTGTTAGCGCCGGCGCCAAGCCTAAGATCGTTGAAATGGTGCGCGAGAAGATCATTTTAAAAGACGAATCGGCTAAAAAAGAGATACGCACCTATAACAGCAACGGGAAAGTAGTTAAAATAGGGCTCATATCGGTTCCGGCTTTCTATATTGATTTCAACGATTATAAATCAGGCAACCCTAACTACAAAAGTACCACACACGATGTTAAGCTGATCCTCGATTCGCTGAAGCGTGAGAATGTCGACGGCATCGTTATGGACCTTCGTCAAAACGGCGGCGGTTCGTTAATGGAGGCTATCGAGCTTACAGGCTTATTTATAAAAACCGGCCCGGTGGTGCAGGTGAGAAATTCGGAAGACCAGATAGAGGTCGATAAAGATGAGGACCCGTCGATTACTTACGCAGGCCCGCTCGCCGTACTGGTTGACCGTTTCAGCGCGTCGGCTACCGAGATATTTTCAGGCGCTATCCAGGATTATGGCCGCGGGCTGATCATCGGCACCCAAACCTATGGAAAGGGTTCCGTACAAAACGCTATCGACCTTGACAGGGTGATCTCTCCTTCATTGCTCGAGCGTACCGCCGCGTTGATGGGAAAAAGCAAGAAAGTGGTGTCAACCGGAAGCCAGAGCGTTTTTGGCCAGCTTAATTTAACCATCGCCAAATTTTATCGCATCAGCGGTAATTCAACACAGCATAAGGGTGTAACGCCCGATATCCAGTTCCCGTCGGTTATCCCGTTGGATAAATATGGCGAAGATACCGAGCCGTCGGCCATGCCGTTTGACGTGATAGCACGCACCAATTATACCAAAGTGGGCGACTTCAGCACGGTAATACCGCAGTTGAAAAAGCTTCACGAACTGCGCATGGAAAATAGCGTAAGCTACAAATACCTTTTGCAGGACATTGCGGATTTCAAAAAGCATGATGAGGATAAAAGCGTTGTATTAAACGAACAGCAGCTAAAAAAACAGCGCGATGCCGATGAAAAGAAAGCCTTCGAAGAAAATAATTTACGGCGCGTGGCTATGGGGTTGCTGCCTTTGAAAAAGGGAGAGACAAAACCTAAAAAGAACGAAGACCTGGATTTTTTAAAGCGTGAAGCCGGCCAGGTACTTACAGATTATATAACGCTGGATAATAAACTTTCCCGCACGCTCATTATGTCGAACTAAAATATTTTGAGTTAAACAACAAATCCCGGCCTGTCCGGGATTTGTTGTTTAAAACCTATTTGCATCATCAGGGTTATTTATCGTATGGGAAAAAAACCGCTGCTTGAATTTACCGACAGGGGAATTTATTGTGATAAAGGCAGGTTTTACATCGATCCCTGGAAACCTGTCGACGATGCCGTAATTACCCACGCGCATGGCGACCACGCCTATCCGGGCAATAAACATTACCTCGCACATCATTTCTCGAAAGAGGTTTTGTTCTATCGTTTGGGTGATATCCAGCTGCAAACCGTTGCATATGGCGAAAAGGTGGTGAAGAACGGTGTGGCGATCTCCTTCCATCCCGCCGGCCACGTGATCGGGTCGGCACAGATACGTATTGCGTACCAGGGCGAGATATGGGTGGTATCCGGCGATTATAAGGTGGAAGACGATGGCATATCCACGCCTTTTGAACCCGTGCGCTGCCACCACTTTATTTCAGAATGTACGTTCGGTATGCCGGTATATAAATGGAAACCGCAGAAAGAAGTGTTTGATGACATCAACAAATGGTGGGCGGGCAATTTGCAGAACGGGGCAGCCACCGTTTTGGTGGGATATTCGCTAGGCAAGGCGCAGCGCATATTGCAAAACCTCGACCTGTCGATCGGGAAGGTATATACGCACGGCGTTATTGAAAATACCAACGATGCATTGCGGCGGAACGGCATCCAGCTCAATCCAACCGAAAGGATCACCCCTGATACACCAAAAGAGGAGGTGCGAAAAGGCATTGTTATTGCCCCGCCTTCTTCGGTAGGTTCGCCGTGGATGCGCAGGTTTCAGCCATACAGCTTTGGTTACTGCTCGGGATGGATGGCCATTCGCGGGGCAAAAAAACGGCGCGCCGCCGATCGTGGCTTCGTGCTATCTGACCATGCCGACTGGGACGGGCTTATCACCGCCATTGACGCCTCTGGCTGCGAGTGCATGTACCTCACCCACGGCTATACCGCCACCTTTACCCGGTATTTGAACGAGATAGGCTACAACGCCCGCGAAGTGCATACCCTTTACGGGGATGATGAAGACCCTGGCATGCCTGAAGGGCCCGAGTTTAAAGATGAGCCGAATGTTGAAAATAGTGCTTCTAAAGTCCACTCCTCCGGAGAGAATGCAGGTGAGACTGGAGGGCCTGCCCTATGAAAGCTTTTGCCCAGCTATTCCTTGCATTGGATGAAACCAATAAAACCAACGAAAAGGTTAAAGTACTGAAAGACTATTTTAACAGCGTACCCGATTCGGATAAAATGCATATGCTGGCGCTGTTTTCGGGGCGAAAGCCAAAACGGCAGATCAACGCTACGCTGGTCAGGAATTGGGCGATCGAAGCATCGCATATTCCGGATTGGCTGTTCGGAGAAAGCTACCAGGTAGTTGGCGACCTGGCCGAAACCATGGCGCTGCTAATGCCGCAAACCGACAATAGCAGCAGCAAAACGCTGACCGAATGGATAGCCGAGATAAATGCCCTGGCCAACAAAACAGAAGACGAAAAGAAAGCCTGGCTGCTCAACTCGTGGGCCATGCTCGATAGCCAGGAGCGTTTTGTATTCAATAAACTGCTGACCGGCAGTTTCAGGGTTGGCGTATCGCAAAGCCTGGTGATAAAGGCGCTGTCCGAAATCTCCGGCATAAATGCGGCGGCCTTAACACACCGCATCATGGGAAACTGGCTGCCGGAAACTTACCAGTACGCAGAGTTGATACAAGAACAAGGTGCCGCGGACGACATTTCACGCCCCTACCCCTTTTTCCTGGCCTATCCCGTACAGGAGACATCCGAAAAACAACGATCGGCGGAAGAACTAAGGACATCATTAGGCAACGAATCTGACTGGCAGGCTGAATGGAAATGGGACGGTATCCGCGCGCAGCTGATCAAACGCGAAGGCAGAATATTTATCTGGAGCCGCGGCGAAGACCTGGCCACCGACAAATTCCCCGAGCTGCATCCCTTTTTAAACGCATTGCCGGATGGCACTGTTATCGACGGCGAAATACTAAGCTTCCGGAACGGATTGCCGCTGCCGTTTAATGTGCTGCAAACCCGCATCGGCCGTAAAAATCTTAATAAAAAAATACTGGAAGAAAGCCCCGTCGCCGTGATCGCGTATGATTGCCTGGAGTATGAGGGTGAAGATATCCGCACCGGCACCCAGGTCGCCCGCAGGCTTATTTTGGAGAAGCTGCAGGCCGCTACCCCCTTTCCCGAAATATTCCGCATATCTGGGCTTATAGCGTTTAGCAGTTGGGAAGAGCTGGCCACGATAAGGGAACGATCACGCGCCATGATCGCCGAAGGCATTATGCTCAAGCGAAAAAGTGCTGCCTACCAGGTGGGCCGCAAACGCGGCGACTGGTGGAAATGGAAGATCGATCCCCTTTCGGTGGATGCGGTTATGATCTATGCACAAAAGGGCCACGGCCGCCGCGCCGACCTCTATACCGACTACACTTTTGCCGTTTGGGACGGCGACAAGCTGGTACCCTTCGCCAAAGCCTATTCCGGTTTAACCGACCAGGAAATAAACAAGGTTGATTATTTTGTAAAGCGCAACACGCTCGAAAAATTCGGTCCGGTGCGTACCGTAAAACCCGAACTGGTTTTCGAGATCGGTTTTGAGGGTATAAACCGCTCAACCCGGCACAAATCGGGTATTGCATTGCGCTTTCCGCGGATACTGCGCTGGCGGCAAGATAAACCTAAAGAAGAAGCTGATACGCTGGAAACTCTAAAGGCTTTATTGGGAGAATAAAATATAAAAAAACGGCATTCGCGTTTTAAAGATGTTACATCGCAGTAACTGCTGCCTATAAACAATTTCATAGCTTTGCGCTCTATACCTTCCGCTTTTAGCTAATAAAATGAATATCCTCCACATCCTTAACGGCGATTCTACAAGGTATAGCTTCGAACAAACCGGGCTCGCGGGCGACACTGTTGTATGGCACGAGGTACTTTCGGAAGGCCCGGTCCAAGAAGATATTTCATCGGGAAGCTTCTGGAAAGCCCGCTCGGAATGGATCTCTGAAAGTTTTCATGAGACACCCGAAAATTACCAGGCAAAAATGCTGGCCACGCTTTCCACATTAAGTGAACCTTACGATGAGATCAACCTGTGGTTCGAGTTTGACCTGCATTGCCAGGTTAACCTGATCGGCGCTATGACCTATATGCAGCAAAAGACCGATCTTTCTGCACCCGCCATATACCTTATTTGCCCAGCAGATTATCCCGGCAAGGAAAACTTCATGGGCATGGGTGAGTTAACGGGAGAGGAATTGGAATACCTGTACGATAACATCCGGGTACGGCTCAGCGAAACGGACTTTGTTATAGCAAGCGAGGCATGGGACGTGTATGTAACCCGTGATGTCGATAAATTAAAAGCTTATTTAGCTGAAACCGATTTTTGGGGCAATCTCCATTTACTTAAACCGGCGTTGGAAGCCCACCTCAGACGGCTGCAGGTGAATGAACACGGTTTAAATTACATCGAGCAAAAATTACTGGAGATATATAACTACGGTATCAAAACCAAACCCGAAATATACCTGCGGTTTTGGAGCACCGAAAAAATATATGGGTTAGGAGATGCAGAAATTGATATTTATCTTAACCGCCTCAAAGAAAAAGGATTGATCAATTTTTAAAAATTCATGACCAAAACATACCTGATCAGCGGCGCCGGCAGCGGCATTGGCCGCGCCATAGCACAGAAACTCAGCAATGAGGGCCATACCTGCATTTTATTAGGACGTAATGCGGGTCATTTACAGCAAACGCTCAGCAGCCTTAAACCGGGGGCACATAGCATGCTGATCGCAGATATCACCGATAAGAAAAGCTTAAACAACGCGTTTAACGCCGTAGGCAACGTAACTATCGACGGCCTGGTAGCCAATTCAGGCATCGGCGGCGAAAACAACTGGGGCAATGCCGACCGCTGGCAAACCATTATCGAAACCAATTTAACCGGCACCTACAACTTTGTAAATACGTTTTTACCCAAACTTAATACCGGGAGCGAAAGCCATATCCTTATCACTTCTTCTGTTTTAGCAAGGCTGGGCGTGGCAAATTATTCGGCTTACTGCGCGTCAAAAGCCGGCTTGCTTGGCCTGATGCGCTCGTGGGCGGTGCAGTTTGCGCCGCAAAATATTTTGGTAAATGCCATTTGCCCGGGGTGGGTTGATACGGATATGGCCCAGCAGGGCCTGCAAGGCATTGCCGACGGCATAGGGATAACTAAGGATGAGTTTTATGATATAGCAATGCAAAGCGTACCCCTGAAGCGCATGAGCCAACCGGAGGAAATAGCCGATCTTGTAGCCTACCTGTTATCCCAGCGCTCGATCACCGGGCAAACAATCGACATCAACTGCGGCGCGGTGATGAATAGTTAGTTGGATAGGGATATTAAAACTACTTACGTCATGCCGAATTTACTTCGGCACCTCACCTGAAGGTATGCGACACACAAGTCAACGATATGGCAATCGCATACCAGGCAAACGTGAATGTCCTGTGAGGTGCCGAAACAAATTCGGCATGACGGTTATTCGAGTCCTGGCCCTTAATGCCTTCCTTCTCACCGCATAATCGCTGCCACCGTCGGCGATGGTTCGCTTTCATTCTTCAACCGGTCGATAGCTGTTACCACGTACAGGTAGGTTTTTCCTTTTTGCGCGGTATTGTCGTTATAGCCTGTTGCATCATTATATTGGATGTGCAGTAAATGCTTCGGGTCGGTTAAGTTTACCTTTTCGGCACCCCCAAAACGGTAGATCACATAGCCGTAAACAGGCTCCTTGTCTTTTGCCAAAGGCGGCGTTTCCCATTTCAATACTACTCCGCCGGCGCCCTGGGCGGCCGTTAAATTGCGTACAGGGTTCGGCGGAACTGAATCCAGCCAAAGCATTGGCGGCGGTAATGCGGGGTAGCGGTAGTAGGTTGTTTCCAGCGAGTCGGTAAAGCCAAGGGGATTTTTTAAAAGCGAGTTCGAGCTGAAATACACGCTGCCCTGTACGCGCGGGTTGGCACGCAGGTACTTGATCTGATCTGGTAATTGGGCCGGGTTCTTAAATTTAACAACCTTGCGTTCATTGATCCGGTAAGCGGCCATGCCTATGTACAAATGGCGGTTATAAGTATTCTCGCTCCACCAATCGAGCAATACATTAAACGGCACCGAACGGTCGTCGATCGGCCAGTAAATTTGCGGGTTAATATAATCCAGCCAGCCCTTTTTTATCCATTTCCGCGAATCGGCAAACAACTCGTAGTTAGACGACCCGCCGTGTGTATCTGAACCTTCCGGATTTTGGTAACGATTCGCCCAAACACCAAAAGGGCTTATGCCAAACTTCATCCGCGGCTTATGCTTATGGATACTGTCGCTCAGCGCCTGTATCAGCGTGTCTACATTATGCCGCCGCCAATCCCTTATATCGTTATATCCACCGCCATAAGTTTTAAAAGTTTCCGCATCGTTAATATGCTGGCCGTCAATTTGGTATGGATAAAAATAATCGTCCATGTGAATGCCATCTACGTCGTAATTATCCACCACATCCAATATCACTTTTACTATATAGGCGCGCACCTCCGGTATACCGGGATTAAACAATTTAATGCCACCATATATAAAAAACCACTCCGGCTTTATCCTGGTTATGTGCTCCGGGCTTAGCGCATAAAATTTATTGTCGGTGGTTGCGCGATACGGATTTAACCAGGCATGCAGTTCCATGCCGCGCTTATGCGCCTCGGTAATGGCAAACTCCAGCGGGTCATAAAGAGGGTTCGGCGCCTGGCCCTGTTTGCCTGTCAGCCATTTTGACCACGGTTCGCGGCTCTTGGCGTAAAAGGCGTCGGCCGCCGGCCTAACCTGGAACATCACCGCGTTAATGCCTGATTGTTGATGCGCATTTAACCGGTCGACCAGTTCTCTCTTTTGTTCGTCTGTTGTCAGCCCGGGACGGCTTGGCCAGTCAACGTTGCCAACCGTGGCGATCCAGACCCCGCGAAATTCGCGTTTAGGGGCCGGCTTTTCAACAACCGGTGTATTTGGCTGAGCATTGCATACAACGAAAATCGATAGCGTGAAAATCAGAGGAAATAAACGGCGGCAGATCAACATCAAATAATTTTTTTTAAAGCTGCAAAGATATAAACTCATCGCGTTGCGCTTTAGTTATAACGCGGAATAATCGCGCATATTTGTGTTTTAATCATATTGTGCTTATTTTAGCCCGTGTTTACAAAGTGAGACGATCATCTCACGTAGCTATCGCAATTAGTAAATAATAATTCTCACCCTCAATTAACTAATCAGGAAATTAAAAAAATTAATTGTTATGGAAAACCAAACAGGTCAGTCACCAAAGCGAAATTCAAATGTCATATACTTCCTTATTGTAGTTGTACTGGCATTACTGGCTACCGACGTATATTTATATCTCCAAAAAAACAAGGCCGATACAAAGATCGTTTATCAGAACGATGAAAAAACCCGGCTGCAAACCGAACTGGACAGCCTGGAGGCTCAAATTGAGCAGGTAAATATTGGCAAGACCAAATTATCAGCCGAAATGCAGGCGAAAAACGATTCGCTGAAATCAAAAATTAAGGTACTACGCGCCGAACTGGCCAAAGGAAAACTGACCGTTGCTGAACTGGCACGGGCGCAGGAAGATGTAAAGCAATTAAGATACTTTGTTACAAAATACACCGCCGACATCGACGAGCTGAAAAAACAAAACCAGACTTTAGCCACCGAACGGGATACGCTAAAAACCAACCTGGCAACAGTAAGTCAGAAGGCCACAACACTCGAAAAACAAAACCAGGACCTGGGCACAAAAGTTAAAGTAGGCTCGGCAATAAAACTTGCCACCGCCAATGTGGTTGCCTATAAAGTTAAAGGCAACGGCAAGGAAGTAGATGTTAAACGTGCCGCCCCTGCAAAAAAGATCAAGATCAATTTTACTGTTGCCAGTAATGACATCGCTGAAAAAGGCATGCATGATATATTTGTCCGCATTACTGATCCAACCGGCAACCTGATCACAGGCACCGATTCGGGCCCGTTCAATGCTGACGGACAGGACCTGCAATTCACCTATAAAACATCGATCGAGTTCAAAAATGATGGTACTGGTTATAGCATTGACTGGGTTAACCCCGCGCCTTTCCAAAAAGGCACCTATAACGTAGTGCTTTACGCCGACGGGTTTACAATGGGAAAAACTGAGTTCACACTGAAATAGAAGCCTCACGTAAAACCTCTCCGGACGAGAGGACTTAAGTTAGCCTTTACATCAAGTCCTTCTGAAATTCAGAAGGACTTTTTAATTAGCCAGGCTTAAGCCGCGGGTAAATTCAGATAAAACGTAGTGCCTTCGCCCGTAGCGGTATCAAACCAAACCTTGCCGCCGGCATTCTCGATCGAGTTTTTAACGAAAGCCAGCCCCAGGCCGGTGCCCGAACTCTTGGTCGTAAAATTGGGCTCGAATATCTTTTCACGCAGCAATTCGGGAATGCCGTTGCCGTTATCCTTAATGGTTACTAAAATATTTTTGTTGGTGATCAAATAGTTAATTTCAATTAACCCGCTGCGCTCGGTTGAAGCTGCTTCTATCGCGTTCTTCAATAAGTTATTAAAACATCTTAGCAGTTGGTCGCGGTCGGCAAATATGAAAAACGGTTCTTCGGGAGGCTGGTACGCAATTTTTATATTGTCCATCTGCTTAAAAATGGTGGCAGCCTGGTTAATTATAGAAAATACATCCAGGCGTTCCATCCGGGTATCCGGCATTTTGGCAAAGGCTGAAAACTCAGATGCAATCGTCGACAGGCTTTCAATTTGCTCAACAAACGATTTGCTGAACCGCTCAAATTTCTGGTCGAACTTGGGATCCTTATCCCGCCACGATTTATCAAGCAGCTGTAAGCCCAGCTTTAACGGTGTTAAAGGGTTTTTAATTTCGTGGGCCACCTGCTTGGCCATTTCGCGCCAGGCGCTCTCCCTTTCGGACTGGGCCAGCTTTTGTGCACTGTTTTCGAGGGTGGCTATCATTTTATTGTATTCCTTAACCAGGCCGCCTATCTCATCCTCGCGCTCCCACTTTATCGGCTCATTTTTTTGCCCGTATATGGTTTTACTTAAATTATGCTGGATAAAGTTCAAAGGCGCTGTTATTTGCTGCGCAATAAATACAGCAAACAAGCCAATAGCTATAAAAACAAGCGCATACACGTTGATCATGATGTTTATCAGTGAGCCTATACGTTCCTTATAATCGGCCTCGTTCGAAAAATAGGGTAGCTGCAAATACGCGATCGTTTCGTTTTTTGGGTTACGCAGCGGCACATAGGCGGCCTTATAGTTCAGCCGGCCTATGATTTCGTCGTTTACATACTCCGATTTTTGGAGCTTTGTTAAATAAATAAATGCCCGGGCGTGCATCCGCCGGGCCTGCAACCCAAACTCGTATAATTTGGGCTGGGTGGTAAGCAGCGCCACACCGCTGGTATTATAAAGGATCAGATCGGAAGAATAAGTATTCGCAAACTCATTAAAATCAACCTGGCTTCGTTCATCGATCCGGCCTAAATATTTATTGTATGGCCCGTTTTCAAATGCTGACGCGATCCGCGTGATCTTATCCCGTATCGCCTTATCCTGCTGGTTTTGATACTGGGTGCTTATCGAATAAAACGTAATGAACCCGACAAATATCAACGTAACAACCACCGCAAATATCATTGAAAACTGTATCCGTGTTTTGTAAAGGACCTGGCCCAGGTTGAATGTAAAACCCCAGCGGATGCGGTCGTTTTTGACATTTAAGATCTTTATCCTGAGCCACAGCAACCGGAACAATAGAACCAGCACAGCGAATATCAGGAATATCACAAAAAAGAAAGTAATAGAAGTAACTGCAAGGAATAAAGCATTGTCTTCTTTACTTACAACGATAAGGTTACGCTGGCTGGGCTGATATATTAAATGACTGTAAGTTGTAAAACGCAAATACCATTCTTTACTGGGGCTTCGCGTTGTTTTATAGATATACCTTTTCAGTTGTCCTTTCAGGTCGGTGTTGATAAGATTATATACATAGTCGCCGCTTTCGCTCAATAGCTTATTATCGATATAAAATGCGTACGAATAGTCTTTAAATTGATCGCTGCTGGTGCTTTGGCCATCCATCAGTAGCCCGGGAAACGAGGCCAACGACTGTAATGGCTTTGATTTCAACTCGATTACGATAGTGCCCAGGTTTTTGCCGTCACGGATCACCGGCAGAATGGCAAAATAGTTCTGAAACCCAAACGATTCGTTTTCCCGGTAAAAATAATCCGAAACTTTAAAAGCGCTGTACAAAACCATGTCCTTAAAAACCCCCAGGTCATAGTTCTTACCCGCCGATAAGGACTGGTCGTGGCTATCAAATTCATGAACCTTAATTTCATATTTTGATAAGTAGCCGTTAAGATAAAGTTTTTGTAAGCGGGTTTTGATATAGTCGCTGTTATGCAGGTTATCTTTAAAATAGTTGATGACCGAAGTGTCGGCAACAATTTGTTTGTCTATCCGCTTAAATATCAGGTCGGCGCTGATATCATCCGGCACTTCCAGCTTTTGGATCAAAGCGCTGCGGGTTTCCTTTTCCTTTATAGATTCGAAGTAATTAAGCTTGACGGACGAAATGAGCGCGCATATAAACAGGATAAGTGCAAACGAAACGGCGGTGAGCTTTCCACCCAGGTTTTGGTAAGCATACCACCGGATAAAAACCAGGCATGCCCAAAGTATGTAAAACCAGGTAAATCCCTCATAAGCTGTTGCTATCGCTGTTGCTAAAAGAATGCCGGCTACAAAAATGCCCGCCTTGTGCGCCGCCGGTATGGGCACCCTGATACATAACTTTATAAAAACTTCAATTAAAAGATAAAAGATCAGGAAGCTAAAGCACAACATCAATATGCCGAGCACGCTGAAATACGAAAGGTTAAGCACATTGCTGACGTCAAAATTTATCCTGGAATTGATAACCAGCCCGTAGAATATATTTAACAGCGCTGTTGAGGCGATAACCAGGATCAACGAGCAGCCGGCTACCAACAGGTACCCGTTAAGCTT
Organism: Mucilaginibacter sp.; assembly: GCA_035568395.1. Taxonomy (GTDB): domain Bacteria; phylum Bacteroidota; class Bacteroidia; order Sphingobacteriales; family Sphingobacteriaceae; genus Mucilaginibacter. The sequence goes on from DATMOF010000004.1 coordinate 305,365, forward strand.
GCCCGGCATATTTTTTTGCAGCTTATTGCGCTGCAGGTACACATAAACAACAAACCAGCAGATGTATAGTATATTGATACAAAGGTCGCCCAGCGAACGGTAGGTAGCGCTTGATGCATACAGGGACGGATTAAACACATCAAGCTTGTAAGTAAAATCGGGCCAGTTGTAATGCAGGTTTAAGAACCTGACCAGTATAATAAACGCGGCTAACACGACAAACGAGAGCAGCACATGCCCCGTGCGGGCAATATAATTACAAACACTGTGCACCAATATACAAAGTGATATCAGCGTTAAAACCCATAGGGTTAGCTCAAAATAAAAAAAATCGTGGTTTACTTCACCGCCTTTCGCGGTGACCGAGAACAGGTACGAACCGGTGTCGCTGCGTATTGAAACAACCTTTTTATTGGTAAAATCGGCAATTTCAATGCTGTTGTCGTTCAGCAAATCGGGCGCGAAAGTATTTTGCAGATACTGGTTTTGAAACGCGTAGTTGAGCTTTACAGGGATAAAAAATATAGCTGAGAAATTGCCTTCGGTTTTTTTGATCTCTTCATAGTAACCGTTCGTCTCTTTTCGGAATGAATAACCATCCTTAATTGACCCGGCATCGGGGGGTATAACTTTAACCCCGCTCCAAAAACTTAAATTTCCGTTTGTTAATGTGATAAACCAGATGCTTTTGTCCGTTGTAAAATGCTGGATAAGTTTCAATGCGGCCGTTTGGTTGTCCGGAAGTGTTTTTAATTGGTTAAAGGCGCTTTTACTATTAAGCACATCATTTACCCATTTCTCCTTCTTATGCAGGTTTCCTTCAAGCGTCTTAGCTGTTTGTTCAAGGTTATTTACAGGCGTATGTGTTTTTTGAACAACTATTGCCGCAAAAAACAAACTGGCGCAAAGCAAGCCCAGCAATACACGCATTTTTCCGGATGTAGCCAATTGGTTGTATAATTAAAACAATAAAGATATAAATTAAGTCTTAAGTCGGTAGTCCTAAGCCATAACCCAGGTTCAACTAAAACTTTGGGCCTATACCTTTAACCTGTTTTACGGCCAATAGTTTGGAAATTATTACAAAGCGGCGCTGCTGGTCGGAATCTGCCTGTCAACCTTTTTGACCAAACCCTGTAAAACGCTGCCCGGCCCTATTTCGGTAAATGAGGTCGTGCCGTCTTCAAGCATGTGTTTTACGGTTTGTGTCCAGCGCACCGGGCCGGTAAGCTGGGCAATTAAATTGTGCTTTATCAGCGCCGGGTCGGTATAAGGCTTCGCGTCTATATTTTGATATATAGGGCAGATAGGTGCTTTGATCTCGGTGTGGACGATAGCATGTTCCAGTTCAATTTTTGCCGATTCCATTAACGGGGAATGGAAGGCGCCGCCAACGTTAAGCTTTAACGCCCGTTTTGCGCCTGCCGCTGTCATCAGTTCGCAAGCTTTGTCGATTCCGGCTATCGTTCCCGAAATAACCAGTTGCCCGGGGCAGTTATAGTTGGCCGGCACCACCACGTCGCTAATGCGCTGGCAAATATCCTCAACCGTAAAATCATCCAGACCCAAAATAGCGGCCATGGTCGACGGCTGTATCTCGCAGGCCTTTTGCATGGCGTTGGCGCGCGCCGCCACCAAACGCAATCCATCCTCAAATGACAATGCCTTTGCCGAAACCAGTGCTGAAAACTCACCCAGCGAATGCCCGGCAACCATTTCAGGAGCAAATTCATCACCCAAAACATTAGCCAGGATAACTGAATGTAAAAAAATAGCAGGCTGCGTTACGCGGGTTTGTTTAAGGTCCTCATCGGTACCTTCAAACATAATATCGGTGATACGGAAGCCCAGTATTTCGTTAGCCTGTTCAAATAATGTACGCGCCTGTTCGGATTGTTCGTACAGGTCCTTGCCCATACCGCTAAACTGTGCGCCCTGCCCGGGGAAAATATATGCTTTCAAGTTAGTAATTAGTTAATTTGAGATTAGGTTAATTTGGGTTCGATAACTGAAAAAGGTAAACTGATAAGTAAAGTTATTGATTTTTGTTTAGTCAAAAAATTCGCTTTTCAACTAATCTCTAACCTCTAATCTCCACCTAACTCAGCCTCGCTGATATCAAATTCAAAAATTCGGTACGTGTCTTCTCCTTCAAAAACTCCCCGGTAAAGGCCGAAGTGGTCGTTACCGAATTTTGCTTTTGCACACCACGCATGCTCATGCAAAGGTGCCGGCATTCAATAACCACACCTACGCCTAAAGGCTGCAAAGTATCCTGTATGCAATCGCGTATCTCGTTGGTCAGGCGTTCCTGTACCTGTAGCCGGCGGGCAAAAACATCAACCACACGGGGTATCTTGCTTAACCCGACCACGTGCCCGTTAGGAATATAGGCAACATGCGCTTTGCCAAAAAAAGGCAGCATATGGTGCTCGCACATCGAATACACTTCAATGTCCTTCACCAAAACCATCTGGCTGTATTCTTCCTTAAACATGGCCGAATTAAGGATTTCCTTTGCGTCCAGGTCGTAGCCTTGCGTTAAATACAATAACGCTTTGGCAATCCGCTCCGGGCTTTTTAATAAGCCTTCACGTTCAGGTTTTTCGCCTATTTCCTTTAAAACTTCGTGGTAATGCGCCGACAGGCTTTTGATGAGTTCGGGGTTATACCTGTCAATTTTGACATACCCTTCTATGTCGTCATCCCGGTCGGGGATATGGTTGTCGTTAATCATTCTTCTGCTTTAGTCGCCAAAATATTCAGCGGAATTATTTTCAGTCTCGTATAGTTTTACCGAGTGTAAAAAAACACCTGGATAGGTCTCAATCGGGCCTTTTAGCTGGTTAAAAATCTCGATACAAAGCAACTCGGTCGAGGCCATTTTACCGGCCATAAAATCAACATCCATATTGATGTTTTTATGATCGAGCTTTTCGATTACCCGTTCGTTAATGATCACCTTTAATTCCTTCAGGTCTATCAGGTAGCCGGTTGCATGTGTTACCTCGCCCTTTACGGTTACAAAAAGGTTATAGTTGTGTCCATGCCAGTTGGGGTTGGCGCATTTACCAAAAACTTCCGCGTTCTTTTCTGCACTCCATTCTTCGCGGTACATCCGGTGCGCCGCGTTAAAATGTTCCTTGCGTGTAATGTGTATCATCATAACAATTATTGGTGCAAATATACAAAACAAAAACAGGCGTTATGTTTTATCTTAGCCGTCAAATAAAAGCAATATGCGTATATTGATTGTTGCTGCAACGGAGGAAGAAGTCAGGCAATTGATTTTAGATTTAAGAATTACGAATTATGATGTTGAGCGGCCCAACGCGTCAATCGAAAAATCCAAAATCGTAAATCGTAATTCTGAAATCGTAAATCTGACCCCGGATATTTCACTGTTAATCACTGGTGTCGGTATGACGGCTACGGCTTTCGCATTGGGCAAACACCTGGCAAATTACCAATACGACCTGGCCATTAATTTAGGCATCGCCGGCTGCTTTGACCGGAGCTTTGCCTTGGGCGATGTGGTTGAGATAACCGAAGACACCTTTGCTGAATTAGGCGCCGAAGACGGCGATGAGTTTTTATCCATTGAAAAATTGGGGTTCGGAACAAATGCCTATCAGTCAACAGCAAAGCTCTCCAACTACTACAACGCTTCTAACAATTTAAACATAGAACAAGCTACAGCCATAACGGTAAATACGGTAAGCGGCAACGAGGTTTCCATTGAAAAAATTACCGCCCGTTTAAAACCGCAACTCGAAAGTATGGAAGGCGCCGCTTTCTTTTACGCTTGCCGCGAGATGAATTTGCCCAGCCTGCAGATCAGGGCCGTGTCAAATTACGTGGAAAAGCGTAACCGCGACAACTGGAAAATAGGGCTTGCTATTAAAAATCTGAATACCTTTGCTGTTGAATTTTTGAAGAAGTTGTAAGTTAAGGTTATAAGTTGCAAGCAATGCAGCACACTCCTGCAACTTACAACCCACAACCGACAACATGACCAAACTATCTCTCGGCTTCTCCCCCTGTCCCAACGATACTTTTATTTTTGATGCGCTTATCCATCATAAAATTGATACTGAAGGCCTGGATTTCGAGGTATTTTATGATGACGTTGAAACGCTCAACCAAAAAGCCATGCGTGGCGAGCTGGACGTTACCAAACTCAGCTACCACGCCTTTGCCTATGTGGCAGATAAGTACATACTGCTCGACGCCGGCAGCGCCTTGGGTTTCGGGGTCGGCCCATTGTTGATCTGTAATGACGATCCTGAAAAGCTAATCTCAAATCTCAAATCTCAAATCTAAGAACCGGTATTCCCGGCAAATATACAACTGCCAATTTTCTGCTCGGACTGGCTTTCCCGAACGCGACAAACAAAGTTGAAGTGCTTTTTTCCGATATTGAAAATGCCGTGCTGGACGGCACCATAGATATCGGCCTGATCATCCACGAAAACCGTTTCACCTACCAGGATAAGGGATTAAAAAAAATCATCGACCTGGGTGATTACTGGGAAAAGCAAACCGGCTGCCCTATCCCGCTTGGCGGTATCGTGGCAAACCGCAATTTGCCGCCCGATGTTCAGCATAAGATAAACCGCGTGTTGCGCCGCTCCGTGGAATTTGCTTTTGCAAATCCAAAATCGGGGCTGGATTTTATCCGCTCACATGCACAGGAAATGAGCGAGGAGGTGATGTATAAACATATTGAACTGTATGTCAATAAATATTCGGTTGATTTGGGTGCAGAGGGCAAAAAAGCGGTAAGGCTGCTGTTTGACACCGCCCGCGAAAAGAATATTATACCGGAAATTGAAGAAAACATCTTTTTGAACAACATCGAACAACAATAAAACAATTGAACAATACATACAAAAGCGTAAATGATTTTGCAGAGGGGCAACTCCTGCTGGTGAACAAACCGTATAAGTGGACGAGCTTCGACGTAGTAGGCAAACTGCGCAACGCATTTAAGCCCTTGAAATTAAAAGTAGGGCATGCCGGCACACTTGACCCGCTTGCTACCGGTTTGTTAATTATCTGCACCGGCAAAATGACCAAGCAGATCGACACCTTCCAGGCGCAGGAAAAGGAGTATACGGGCACTATGATATTGGGTGCCACCACGCCTTCGTACGACATGGAAACTGAACCGGACCAACAGTTCGATATAAGCAATATCACGGAGGAACAAATAAAAGCCGCATGTGAGCCATTTACAGGCGATATACAACAATACCCGCCGGCTCACTCAGCCATAAAAATAGATGGCGAACGTTTATACGAAAAGGCCCGCCGCGGCGAAGAAGTAGAGATGCGGCTAAGGAGTGTAACGATCTCCGAATTTGAAATTACCGGTATTGCCTTGCCCGAAGTAAATTTCCGCGTGGTTTGCAGCAAAGGCACTTATATTCGTTCGCTGGTGCATGATTTTGGCAAAGCGTTAAACAACGGCGCCTACCTGTCGAGGCTCCGGCGCACCCGCAGCGGGGATTATAAAGTGGAGGATGCGCATGAGATAATGGAATTGGTAAACGCAATTAGAGAGCTTAAAGCGATTTCACCGCTTTCCGAAGAATGATTTCACCGATTATTAGAAAATGAAGATATACCATAATATTGATGAATTTACACCCTTAAAAAATGCGGTAGTAACCATCGGCACTTTTGACGGGGTACATGTGGGGCACCGTAAAATTATTGCAGGGATAAAGGAATTAGCCGAAAGCTGCCGCGGCGAAACAGTGTTACTTACTTTTTTTCCTCACCCAAGGATGATCCTCCACCCCGAGGATGAAAGCATCAAGCTGATCAATACCATCGCCGAAAAGGCGGAACTCCTTGAACAGCTTGGCGTCGATCATTTGATCATTACCCCGTTTTCACGGGATTTTTCGAACCAGACCGCCGAAGACTACGTTCGCGATATACTGGTCAAAAAAATAGGCACAAAAAAGATTGTGATCGGGTACGATCATCGGTTCGGGAAAGACAGGGAAGGTGATTTTGATACTTTGCTGCGCTTATGCCCGGCGTACGGGTTTGATGTTGTTGAAATACCCGAACAGGACATCAACGACGTCGCGATCAGTTCCACCCGCGTCAGGAAAGCGCTGCTGCAAGGCGACATCGAACTGGCAAATACATTTTTAGGCTACCCGTTTTTTGTTAGCGGCACGGTTGGCCGCGGCGACCAGGTGGGCCGCCAAATTGGTTATCCCACAGCCAATATTATGATCGATGAGCCGTACAAGCTTATCCCCGCCGACGGCATTTACGCCGTTAAGGTAAAAACCAATGACGGGATATTTAACGGCATGGGCTACATCGGCACACGCCCAACCCTTAACGGCATCACCCGCAGCATTGAGGTAAATATTTTCGATTTTAATAAGGATATCTATGGCCAGCGGATTAGCATGGAGTTCCACCATTTTGTCCGCCACGATATTAAATTCACCTCGCTTGCCGACTTAAAGGACCAATTGGCGAAAGATAAAGTGGATGTGATGAAGTTGCTGGCTGAGTAGTCGATAGACCACGGCAATTTTTTTATATAAGGTTAACATTTTTAAAGCTTAAATAATATCTTAGACTATTCATTATATTCAGATCGTTTAACACTATGGTCTATGGACTATTGACCATGGACTAAATAAAATGAAACTCAATCTCGACAAGCAGGAAAGCGAATTTTTAAACCGGTCGATAGCTCATTGGGAAAAACAGGGGCTTGTCGATGCTGACGTTGCCGAAAAACTGCGCAACTCCTACGAGGTAAAGGGCTTCGACTGGATGCGGCTGGCGAAATATTCATTTTGGATAGCCCTGTTTTGCGGGGCAATAGCGGTTGGTTCGCTTATCATCAACGACACATTTATCACCTGGCTAAAAAGCCTGTATTATACCCCCGATATCGTTATCAGCATTTTATCGGCTATTTTGGCTGTGCTTTCATTTTATTCCGGCAGGCGATGGCAAAAGAAATTCCCTGAAAAAGTTTTCAGCAACGAGGCCATCATTTTTGCCGGGGTGTTGTTTACAGCCTGCTGTATTGCCTTCCTGGGCAAGACTTTTGATAATGGGTCGGGTCATTTTTCATTGCTTTTTTTACTTTCCGTTTTTGTTTACGGCGTTTTGGCCTACCGGATGGATTCCCGGCTTATCTGGCTTTTCGCATTGGTTTCGCTTGGCAGTTGGTTCGGCACCGAAACAGGTTATCAAACGCGCTGGAGCTATTATTTTTTAGGGCTAAATTACCCATTGCGTTTTGTGCTTTTTAGTACGCTTTTGGTGGGTTTCTGCCTTATCTTAAAAAACAAAAAGTGGTTTGGCCATTTTTGGGAGCTCACCTATGTGGTGGGGCTTTTATACCTGTTTATGTCGCTATGGCTGCTTAGCATATTTGGCAACTTTGGCAGCCTCGACTACTGGTGGCACGTTAAGCAGATCAGTTTATTTTACTGGGGCGTTATTTCCGCAGCCGTAGCAACACTTTTCCTGCTGATCGGTTTAAAAACCAAGGATGCCATCGCCCGCGAATTCGGTATAACCTTTTTGCTCATTTTTATCTATACCAAGTACTTCGAATATTTTTGGGACAACACCAATAAAACCTTATTTTTTGCCATACTTGGTGCTTCATTCTGGCTCATCGGACGTAAGGCCGAGCGCATTTGGAATTTCAGCAATAAAGCGCAGATGGTTGATTAGGTGTCGAGTTTGGGTTAGATCGGGTTGATTGATTGAGCAGTTCTAATCTTGGTTCCTGACTCTTGCTTCTTGGCTTTTAAAGTCTTGCTTCTCTACTCTCCAACAATCCTTACCTTTGCCGTTGATGCAACCCAAAATAATTTCATTATTACCTGCCGCTACCGAAATTGTATGCGCCCTTGGCCTCGAAAAAAACCTGGTGGGCCGCTCGCACGAATGTGACTTTCCCGAACCGGTAAAACAACTGCCGGTATGTTCCGAAGCCAATTTCCCCGACAATTTGAGCAGTTCGGCAATTGATGTTAAAGTGAAAGAGATCCTGGCCGATGCGTTGTCGGTATACACGGTTAAACGCGAAGTGATCAAACAGCTGGCGCCCGACGTGGTCATTACCCAGTCGCAGTGCGAGGTTTGCGCGGTATCATTAACGGAGGTTGAGGCTGACCTGGAAAATTATCTGGATAAACAAACACGCATCATCTCCCTGCAACCTAATAATCTCGCCGATATTTTTAACGACATCCAAACTGTTGCTGATGCGTTAAATGTAACCGATGCCGGGAAAGACCTTATTGAAGACCTGAACCAAAGGGTCGATATTATCCGGCACAAGCTAAAATTCAACGAAAACAAGCCGGCTGTAGCTTGTATCGAATGGCTTGAACCATTAATGATATCAGGCAACTGGGTACCCGGATTGGTAAGCATTGCAGGCGGTACCCCTGTATTGACCGAACAGGGAAAACATTCGTCATATATACAATGGGACGATCTGCGCCTCGCCGATCCTGATATTTTAGTTATTATTCCCTGCGGTTTTCCCATTGAGCGCACCTTAAAAGAGATGGATCTGTTACTGGCCCTGCCCGGTTTCGCTGAACTGCAGGCTGTAAAAAACAACGCCATTTATATTGCCGACGGCAATCAATACTTCAACAGGCCCGGCCCGCGCATCGTCGATTCGGTTGAAATACTGGCCGAGATCATTAACCCCAAACAATTCGTTTTTGGATATGAGGGTGCAGGATGGATTAAATTTTCTATATAAGAAAACCTGGCCTATGTTATAGTTAAGCTCGCATACAACATCTCAAATTTCGCAGTTGTAACATATATTTTACTCATATTTGCCCGTAAATTTCACGGGTTAGACAATATTTGGATGTTTAGTGTTGAAATTCGAAATATAGATTTGCGAGGAAAGATTTATCGGTGCAAAAAGAAAGGCTGAGTTGCTGTGAAGGCACATAATAATGGAGCAAAGTTTAAATACAGAAAAGCCCGAAGTAAGGCTTAGAGCGTTCAGGGCAATTGACGACCCCGCTACCTGCGAACAATTTATAGAAGGTCATACCCACGTTTTAACAAGCATTGGCGTAACCAAAGTCACCTCTTCAAAAAATGAATGGACAACCAATCCTGCTTCATTTGTCATAGTTGTAGAATCTTTAGACGGCGAAAAAATTTATGGCGGCTCTAGGGTACATGTTGCCGGCGGAGATCATCCTTTGCCGATTGAACAGGCAACAGGTGCTTTGGATCCCAAAATATTTCCACTTGTTTCGGGGTATGCAGGCCTCGGCACAGGTGAAATATGTGGCTTGTGGAATTCGCGGGAGATTGCGGGCTACGGCATAGGCTCAATCTTTCTCACACGGGCCAGCGTAGCCATATCAACCCAGATAGGGTTAAAATCTCTTTTCGCCTTATGTGCTCCTTATACCGTAAATATGGCTAAGTTAGTTGGGTACAATATCGAAACCAGCATAGGCAATAATGGCACATTTTATTACCCCAAATTGGATTTATTAGCTACCGCAATGATCTTGAAGGATGTAGACGAACTAACTTCGGCAGAAAGTAATGAAAGAATGGCTATATTTAAACTGCGTAAAGAGTTAAACGTTGTGAAACTTGAGCAATTGCGCAAAAAAAACATTGAAATCCACTATGAAATAGCAATCCCCAAGCTCGAAAACTGGGATTTAAAACAGTTGATAGCGGGATATTCAAAACACAGTATTGATCCAAACATTGGTGACACACCCTTTTTTTTACTTTAGTTCAAATATAATTTACCACGCCTCTATAAATTTAAACTATGTCATCTAAGCATTACAATATCAATTATCTCGAGGATACCGGGCGCTTCTTAAAAAGCTTAAAGGAATATTCGTACAACCCATTCGCCGGGATTAACGAAGGAACGATCATCGACCTGGGATGCGGCACGGGCATGGATGCAATTAATTTAAGTAACATGCTGGATAAGCGTGTTGATATCGTCGGCATCGATCATGATCAGGCGATGCTGGATAAGGGGACATCTTCAATTACCGATCAAAAGAATGTACGGTTTATTCTTTCAGAAGCAAACCACATCCCATTCGAAGCAGGTACGGTAGCAGGCGTTCGCGCCGAACGTTTGATACAGCACTTGGTTGAACCGGAAAATTCAATCAATGAAATTCACCGGGTTCTGAAGAAAGGAAGCCCGGTAGTGCTGATCGAAACCGATTGGTCGGGCCTCACTTTTTATAACGAGCATATACTTATTGAAGAAAAGATCAGTAGGTACCTCACAGATAAAAAGATCAATAACGGGATAGCGGCAAGAAAGCTGACGAATTATCTTGAAAGGGTTGGTTTTAATGATATCCGGCTTGAATTATTTCCTTTTATTATTAAGTCGCTTAATGAGGCGAATGAATATCTTTGGATAGAACGGATGATAGCCGAGGCAGCCGACGAGAACTTTATTAGTCAGAATGAAAAAGAGCTTTTCGTCGCTGCTTTAAACAAAGCGAACGAAAAAAATTATTTTGCCTGCTCAATAAATGTTGTGATTGTATCTTCCGTAAAATAAATTCTGAATGATAAAATGGTTCCTGATATTCGTCTTCGGCATATTGGCTTTCAATAGCAGGGCAAATATTGTTTTTACCAGATCCGGCGAACGGGTGTCAATAGGGAAAAAGGTTGAAGTATTTCAGCCAAACCGGGAACTAAGCTTTGACGAGGTTGTTAAATCAGGCCGTTTTGTTGTTTCTGCAGCCGACGTTCCCAATTTGGGGATATCACCCAATAGTATTTGGTTTCGTTTTACTATCACCAACCAATCCGAAAGTGAAAAACTTTTGCTGGAAATTGCTTATCCATTATTGAATGAGGTTGAGCTTTTTACACCAGATAGCAGCAATCATTACAAATCCGTCTTCATGGGCCAGGTCCTCAATTTTAATAAAAGGACTTACAAGTACCCCAATTATATTTTTGATTTAGATGTTCCCAAAAATCATACGAAAACCTATTATCTGCGAATAAAAGGTAAGGAACAAATTATCCTACCGGCTTCAGTCAACCGCCCTGCCACCTTATGGCAAAATCTAAACCTCGAAAATCTTATTACCGGAATTTATTTAGGTGTGGTTATTATCATGGTGCTGTATAACCTGTTCATCTTCTTTTCGGTGGGCGACAGGAGTTATCTTTACTATGTAGTGTATGTTCTTTTTACCGGCCTTACACAAATTGGTATTAAAGGATACACATTCCAATACCTATGGCCAAACTATCCGTCTTTTGAAGTAAGAAGTGCGATCCTGTTTGCCTGTATAAGCGGGATCGCGGCGCTGATGTTTGCCAAAAAATTCCTTAACACAAAACAACTCGCCCCAAAATCTAATATTGCCTTAAATATATTGATCGGCTTATTCCTGGTTGCGTTTACTTTAATCGTCATAGGCCGGGAGTTGGCGGGTTTCCAAATAATGCAGGTCACAACAACCATTCTTACCATTACCGTGCTTTCTGTTTCTTTTATGATCATGGTTACCAGCTCTGGGTCGGCAAAATACTTTTTTATTGCCTGGTCGGTGTTGCTAACCGGCGCAATAATTTTTTTATTGAAGGATTATGGTGTCCTGCCTTATAACAATTTCACCAGTTACTCTATGCAGGCAGCGTCTGCCGTCGAAATGTGTTTACTGTCCTTTGGTTTGGCCGACAGGATAAACATCCTGAAAAAGGAAAAAGAAATTGCGGATGCGGAATCGTTAAGGGTTGCTAAAGAAAATGAGCGCATCATCCGCGAGCAAAACGTAATGTTGGAACAAAAAGTAAATGAGCGCACGCATGAATTAAGTGAATCAAACCAGGAACTAAACATTACACTCGAAGATTTGAAACAAACACAATCGCAGCTGGTCGAGTCTGAAAAAATGGCTTCTCTTGGTCAGTTAACCGCGGGGATTGCGCACGAGATCAATAACCCGATAAACTTCGTTACATCGAATGTAAGCCCTTTAAAGAGGGATATTGAAATAATGTTTAGCGCTCTCGAAGAGATTGAAAAGGTAGGCATGTCCGACTCGCCCTTAGCTGAAAAACAAAGGAAAATAAAGGAATACAAAGAAGAACTTGATTTTGATTACCTGACCGTAGAGATCAATCACTTACTAAAGGGAATTAAAGAGGGCGCAAACCGCACTGCCGAAATCGTAAAGGGGTTAAAATTATTTTCGCGCCTGGATGAGGATGATCTTAAAAAAGCTGATTTAAACGAAGGCCTGGAATCGACAATGGTTGTAGCCAACAATTTGCTCAACAACAAAATTATTGTGATAAAAGAATATGGCGATCTGCCCGCTGTTGAATGCTATCCCGGGAAATTAAACCAGGTTTTTCTAAATATCATTTCAAATGCAGCTTATGCTGTGCAAAAACGATTCGGCGATAACACCGGCGGCGAAATAAGCATTACAACAACAAGCGATGGAGAAAACATCTTCATCAAAATAAAAGATAATGGCACGGGCATGGATACCGAAATGCAAAGAAAGATCTTCGAGCCGTTTTTTACAACTAAGGAAGTGGGCGAAGGTACCGGCCTGGGCTTATCTATTTCCTACAATACCATTAAAAAGCACAATGGTAATATAACTGTAAACAGCACACCCGGCGAGGGAACTGAATTCATTTTACAGATCCCGGTAATATTTAATGTAAAAGCAACTTAAATTGTTTGTAACTTGTATAAAGGTTGAGCAATTTGACAATTTTTTGGAAAAAAGCCCCTATAGTTCTATAATATTTGCCGATGTCTGAGAAAATAAAAATATTGTATGTTGATGACGAACCTGATAACCTGGTCGGCTTTAAAGCATCCTTACGTTTTCATTACCAAATTATTACCGCTGTAAACGTACCACAGGCATTGAGCGTTTTGAGCAACCACCCGGATATCAGGATCATTTTCTGCGACCAGCGGATGCCCGATAAAACAGGCGTTGAATTTTTTGAAGAGATTCGCATAAGCTATCCTTTACCTGTACGAATACTAATCACAGCATATACCGATGTGGAATCGATCGTCAATGCGATAAACAAGGGCAACATATTCAGATACGTAAAAAAGCCGTGGGTCGAGGCTGATGTTATTTCAGCAATTGAAGAGGCCAATAAATTTTACCAGGCCAATTCGATGCTTTCCCTCAAACACAGCGAATTGCAAAAAGCCTATCACGAGCTAAACAAATTTGCGTACAGTGTAAGTCATGATATCAGGGGGCCGTTGTCGGGGCTCCAGGGCGCCATTAATTTGGCCCGCGAAATTGACGATGTAGAGGAGATGAGGGAAATGATGCTGCTGATGGGTAAATCGTTAAAAAAACTTGATGCTTACGTTTTAAGCATGCATGATTATTATAGCTTACAGCGGGGAGAATTAAAAGTAACGGACATCAATTTCAAAAAAGTGATAGATGACCTGAAAACCATGTATATGGTTATTTCAAAAACCGATGATATCGAGTTTAACGTAAAGGTCAACCAGCACGAAACCTTCCGCACCGACGAGCTCCCGTTAAGGATGATCTTCAACAACCTGCTATCGAACGCATTTAAATTCCAGGATAAAAAAAATGAAAACAAATCGGTTGACGTGAGCGTCGACGTGCATGATGCCTTAGCCACCATCTATGTAAAAGACACCGGGATAGGTATCTTAGGCAGTCATATCGGCGAAATATTCAGCCTTTTTTACCGGGCAAACTACCAGGAGGTTGGGTCCGGATTTGGCTTGTATAATGTAAAGAATGCGCTGGTAAAGCTGAACGGACAAATAGAGGTCAACTCTGTTTTGAATAAGGGTACAACTTTTAAGGTTACGATACCCTCTATCTAACCTGCAGAAACTAAGACGCAGTATAATTACGACAGCAGCTTCTGCCTCAGCAAAAACTCCAATTGATCGTTTGATAGTTCAAGCTTTTCGTTCAGGTTTTTTAATTCAGCCTTTTCGAGGTATTTTTCATATGCCCTGTTAATGGTCATATCCAGTTCTTCTTCATTCCAGGGCTTCGCCAGGTAATGAAATATCTTTCCCTTGTTAACCGCGTCAACAACGGCGCTCATATCGGCATAGCCCGTTAAAAGTACGCGCATCGGTTCCGGAAACTTTCCCAAAACAACTTCTAAAAACTCCACTCCCGTCATTTCGGGCATGCGTTGGTCAGTAACAATAACATGAACGTTATTGGTTTCTAAAATTTTTAACGCTTCATCTCCGCTTAATGCAATTAAAACATGATACTTTATGCGAAAAGTAGCTTTGAAAGAAAATAAATTATTTTCTTCATCGTCCACATATAATACAGTTATTTTATCTCCGGGCATTGTTGAAATCTCATTATATTTTCAGAAGTGTAAAGGTAATAATTCTTCGAGCCACCGTATACGAAAATGATGCCGTATAGTTCGGTAATGTCAAATTAATTTCTCTTGCCAATCCTGATCATACCTATCAAAACAAGTGTCAATCCTTAAATGAGATAATGATAATCACCAATTCCTGCAATAAGAAGGAAAATACACCGCCTAAGCTATATTGTGGCGGGTACAACTATCATGTTGCCACACCAGTTACTCCACAATAATCGATAAAGGCGGTTAAAGGTGCTCTTATTACTATCCATTATTAAAAGATCATGTTAAATCCAAGATAATAATTTCGTGGCGGCGCCGGGTTATAGTAACGGTTGCCGACAGCGTTCAGGTCGTTCCCGAGGCTGTATTTTTCGTTCAACAGGTTGTCTGCACCGGCATAGATATCCAGGCGGCTTTTACGGTTCAATGCGTATTGCCAGCCTGCTTTAGCTTTCAACAAATTATATTGTGCTGCAAAAGTTGTATTGGCATCGTTAAGCGGAATGCGCGATGTATAATTGTGCTCAACAAACAGGTAAAGTGACTGCGGCAGCTTTAATTGCAGGCTGGAAACAATTACCTGTTCGGGCACACCCGTTAACTGGTTGCTGGTACCGCTGAAGGTAAACTTATCCAAAGTAATTGACTCATTAAACTGCAGCCCTCTGATAATACCGGAATTGCTTTGCCGTAAGATCCAATCTGTAAAATACAATTCAAAACCAGGCTGGTTGGTGCCTCCCGAATTTACATAATACTGTGTTTCGTTTGGATTAAAGCGCGGCACTATGGCATTTTGCAGATGATAGTAAAATACCGATGCATCCAGGAACATGCTTTCATCGTTATTGCGGATACGGAAACCGGTTTCATAGTTCCAGCCATACTCGGCTTGCAAAGTATTGTTTATCGTTTGGTCGGTAGGGCGTATTTCGGCTATTGTCGGCGTTGAATACCCGCGGCTAACTGATGCCCGCCATATAAAATTGTTTGTCAGCTGGTATGATAAGGCTACCCTCGGCATCAGCTGCGGCGTGAAGCTCCGGTTGGTAAACGTCGTTTCGGCATTGGGGAAAATGTTCCGGAATTCGTAATCATAAAAGTTGAGGCTTAATGCCGCTTCCAGGTGAAACCGTTTGTAAAAATCGGCAGCATACCGGGTAAAAATAAAATGCTGGTTGGTATTGATCTTGTCAAGCGTTTGTGCTGTATCCCTTGCACCCTGCCTGTTGCCGTAGCTATTGATATCGGCATCGGTTTGCTGCCATTCAACCCCCAAATGCACCTTCCAGTTATAATTACGCCGCTCGTTGCCGGTGAGTTCAAAATAAGTGCGTAATCCATAGGTCTCTTCGTAGCGTTGATTGTAGGTTGTGATAAAAGGATTTGAAAAATCCACGTAAGTACCAAAAACGGTTAATACATTTCGTAAATGATCATTAAAATAAAACTCATTCACTACACCGCTGAATAGCATTTTTTGATCGATCCCGCTCTTCTGCGTGATGGCGCCCGGTAATGTTTTGGTTGCCGTCCGGGCCAGCTGAGGGTCGGTTTGATATTGACTCAGTGTTAACCCGCCCGGGGTTTGATAATTCAGCGCCGAATAAAAACCCAGTATCCTAAGCTCGTCGCGGTTATTATATGTCCACCTGTTTACGGCCTGTATAAAATTACGGTGCATGGCGCTGTTCTGCCGGTAACCGTCATATCCCTCGTAAGCCTGGTTTAAGTTTAGCTGGTAATTGCCGGTGTGGTTTTGCAATGCTGTGTTTTCGTGCACGAGCCCGTAAGAGCCGCCGTTTACGCCCGCCGATACATCATTACTATCGGCATGCAGGTTAACCGGGTTCAGCAAAACTACCCCACCCGAATTGGCGCCAAACAAACTGCCGTCCGGCCCCTTTAATATTTCGATATGATGGATACTGTTAAAATCAACCGCATTCAAATAGGTATTGCCACCGGCATCTGTGAGCGGGATCTCATCATAGTAAATTTTCACATCGCGTACGCCAAAAGGCGAGCGCAGCAAACTGCCCCGGATTGACAAGCGGTAACTGCCGGGCGAGCGCTCCTCCGCCCTTACACCGGGTACCGTGTTCAAAGCTGGTATAAATGAGTTGCCCGGCTGCAAGTTTAATTGCTGACGGTTAATTACACTTACCGACGCAGGTACGCTAAGCACCGGCTGTTCAGACAAGTAACCCTTAACAGTTACCGGCTGCAATTGCTTTACCGTATCAGTTTTAGAAATTTTAGAGGAGTCCTGCGCGTTAACATTTAATGTAACTGCAAAAATAAAAACCAGTATAAAGTAAATTTTTATCATCGCATTAATCAAGCGCTAATCAGGACGACAAAAATAACCTTTATATATTAAAAGAAACGAGTTGATTACTTAATTACAACCCGGCGACGAATTGCCAAAAATAATATGACAATCATCGGGTAATTAAATTATTTTTGGCAAATAACCGTTATAAGTAATTCCCTATTGATGCAGCTGTTCGCGTGAAGATATTCCTGTTTGCCATTTGTATCCTATTTTTTCTGAATGTCCGCGGCCAAACCTGTGCAGGCAGCTTGGGCGACCCGGTGATTAAACAGGATTTTGGCTCGGGAGCAAATCCCGGGCCACCGTTGGGATCAGCTTTTACTAATTACCAGTTTTTGAGCGCCGATTGCCCAAACGATGGCTACTACACTATCGCCAACAGAACAAATAACTGCTTTGGCAATTCATGGCATTCGATAAACCAGGATCATACCGGCAACCCTAACGGCTACATGATGATTGTAAATGCTTCAAATGATCCTGGTGTTTTTTACGTGCAAAAGACAAATGCCGGCCAATTATGCCCGAATACCACTTACGAATTTGCGGCCTGGATAACGAACCTGATCCTGCCTTCAGCCTGCGGGGGCGCATCGATACAGCCTAATATTACTTTTTCTATCGAAACTACCAGCGGCGTTGTATTAAAAACGTATAACACCGGCAATATACCGCCTACAAGCAATGTACAATGGCAGCAATATGGTACATTTTTTACCACACCGGCTAATGTTACTGATGTAATTGTAAAAATGGTGAATAATGCGACCGGCGGCTGTGGGAATGACCTGGCATTAGATGATATTACATTCAGGCCCTGCGGACCCGTAATTCAAACAGGTTTCGGGTCGGCCATAACCTCGGCCGACAGGCAATTGTGCCAGGGAAACAATGCTACCTACACGCTAAAATCGCAGGTTGCCGGGAATAACAGCCCCGCTTACCAATGGCAATCAAACAACAATGGCAGCGGCTGGGTCGATATTGCGGGTAAAAATGCCGATTCGCTCACCGTCAACATTTTAAACGCGGTACCAGGTATATATCAATACCGGCTTGGGGTAGCAAATGGCTCAAATATTTCATCCGTCCAATGCCGGGTGTACTCATCGCCGTTAAACGTCAATGTCAACCCTTTACCCGTTGTCGCGCCAATTGCCCCGCAAACGGTTTGTGAAGGTTATACATTAACATTGAAAGCTTCCGGTGGTGCGAGTTATATTTGGTCGGGGCCAAACATGGCCAATACTACACAAAACCCGCTGGTCATTAATAATGTTACCCCTGCTAACGCAGGCAGTTATACCGTGCAGGTAATGTCAGCTTCCGGCTGTTCTGCAGCACCGGTGCAGGCAACGGTAAAGGTTGTTCCGAAAGTGGTTGCCGTTGTGAGCGGGCCTGCGACCGTTTGCGCGGGCCAATCAACTAGCCTTTCGGCATCAGGCGGATTGTATTATAAATGGACCCCTTCAACCGGGCTTGACCATGATGATACACCAAACCCGGTAGCTACGCCGCTGCAAACCACCACCTATTCGGTTAATATAAGTAACGACGGCTGCAATGATGATACCAAATCCATAAAAGTAACTGTTCTTCAACCCCCTTTCGCAAGCGCAGGCAGCAATAAAGTAATATTTGAAGGACAAAGCGTAAAGCTAAACGGAAGTATCAAAGGTGATAGTATCATTAGTATCTATTGGACCCCGACCACCGGTCTTGACAACCCTGCATCCTTAACCCCCATTGCCAGCCCTACCGACGATATAACTTATACATTAAATATAACATCCAAGAGTTGCGGAACAGCCGCCAGCCCGGTTTTTGTAAGGGTTTATAAAAAAATTAAGGTTCCTAACACATTTTCTCCGAATAACGATGGCGTAAACGACTATTGGAACATCGAAGCGCTTATAACATACCCTGCATCCCTGTTAACTGTTTACGATAGATATGGCCAGAAAGTATACCAAAGTACAGGCTACACAAAGCCCTGGGATGGCACAAATAACGGCAAGCCTTTGCCGGACGGGACTTACTATTATGTAATCGACCTGAAAAATAAGACACCCAAAATCGCCGGATGGGTATTAGTTGTCCGGTAAGCTTAAATTGTTAAATTTGAAATTAACCATTTATATGCAAGCCGGCGATAAATAAAATGCGATCTGCCCCTATCAAATTTATTTTGTTAGCCACATGTATACTACTGGCCTTCCATGCGGACGCACAAACATGTTCGGGAAGTTTGGGCGACCCTGTTGTAAATATAACATTTGGTGCAGGGACTGATTTTAACAGTATCGGCGGACCGCTGCCAAAGGACGTTACCACGCTGAAGTATACGAATGCTCCATGTAATGAAGATGACGGCTACTACGGATTGGTTTCCAATATAAGGGGATGTCACGGCGGCACATGGCATGTCATCTGGAACGACCATACCGGCGACCCGAACGGTTACTTTATGCTCATTAACGGCCCTGACGGGGCTCAGCAGGTTTATAGTCAAAGAATCGACGGCAGCAAGCTATGCCCGAATACAACCTACGAATTTGCAGCCTGGATAATGAATGTACTTGTACTTACCGATGTCACTGCCAACTGGGTTTTGCCGAACCTTACTTTTACTATCGAAACACCCGGCGGCAAAGTATTAAAAACCGTCAATATTGGTGATATCCCCGAAACTGCGCACCCACAATGGAACCAATATGGCGCTTTTTTTACTACACCATCCGATGGCTCGGATCTTATTATAAGATTGTTCGATAATCAAACCGTGCTGGGTAATGGCAATGACTTTGCCGTTGATGACATTACCTTCAGGCCGTGCGGCCCCATCATAAAATCGGGCTTCGATGCAATTGACGGCACTACAGATAAACAATTATGTGCCGGCTATAACGGAACCTACCTGCTTAAGGGCTCCCAGGCCGGTTATCCCAACCCAAACTACCAGTGGCAGCAAAATTTAAATGATGGCAAAGGCTGGACGGATATAAACGGGGCTACCGATACAGTTCTTCACATTAACTTAAACGCGGCGGCGGCCGGAAAATATCAATACCGTATGGGCGTTTTAAGCGGCAATTCAGCATCCGCAACTTGCCGTATTTATGCACAGCCACTTACTGTAAGTGTTTACCCCTTTCCTAAACTTGATATGCCGGCAACAACATCCGTATGCCAGGGCCAACCGCTGCAACTTAGCATACAACAGGCCGAAAGCTATTTATGGACCGGCCCGAATGGTTTTAGGTCGATACAAGCCAGCCCGGTAATAACCGCGGCTGCCTCCCCTGTTAACGATGGCGTATACACTGTTATGGTTACTACCCACGGTTGCCCAACGTTTGTGTCGACTACCATCAAAGTCTTTCCCAAAGTAATCGGTATTGTAACGAAGGATACCGTGATGTGCGAGGGCGGGTCGGTAATTTTGAGTGCCGCGCAAAGCAGTGGGGCAACTTATTTTAGTTGGGCGCCGTCCGGCGGGCTTGATAAAACAACCGGCCCCAACGTGAATGCCGCACCTGCTAAAACCACAACTTATACAGTCACTATCGGAAACGGCGGTTGCCGGGATATTACTCAAACGGTAACCGTCGCTGTATTAAAAAAACCTGTGGCCAATGCTGGTCCGGATAAAAAGATCGAAGAAGGTGCATCAGTTGTATTAAATGGTTCCGTCACCGCCAATGGCGCAAGTTATTATTGGACGCCTGCCGATCATCTCGACCATTCTAACTCCTTAACACCGATAGCCAGCCCGGTTGACAACACCATTTATACGCTTCACGTAATTGCACCTGATAATTGCGGCGAAGATACCAGCACTGTTTTTGTAAGAGTTTTTAAAAAGATCATCATTCCCAATACATTTTCGCCAAACGACGACGGCATTAATGATTATTGGAATGTTAAGAATCTGATTACCTATCCTGAGTGTTCCGTTTCGATTTTCAACCGTTACGGCCAACAGGTGTATCATAACAATGGCTACAACACGCCATGGAATGGCAAAAGCAATGGGATCCCGCAACCAGGGGGCACCTATTACTATGTTATTGATCTGAAAAACAATTTACCCAAAATTGCCGGATGGGTATTGATTGTGCGATAAGCTTAGCCAAGCCTGCTATTTGCCAATTAAGTATAGGATACCGATTTGACTGTTGCTGGTGTTTAATCCCCAATAACCACCTTTTGTGGTGGCTGTAGAAGTGGCATAATTGGCGAAGATTTCCAATTTTTTCGCGAACTGCGCTCCGATCTGGAATTTGAATGAATTATCTGTAGGATTGAAAAGAAAGGGTTCTGTTGATCCGATATTATTGTCGGATACAGCCGGGTTCTGGCTTCCGAAATACGCGTTGCTGTAACTAAAGTGCGTAAATGTAAGGCCAACCCCGGCATAAAATTTAAAATTTTCAGCGTTATAAAAGTTATAAATGATATCCGCAACTATGGAAGATCCCAACTGATCGAACGTTGCCCTGACAGGAACATAGGGGCTAACCTTAAGCTGGTACATCGTATTGAACCTGCCTTGAGCAATCATTACGCCCAAACGAAATTCGACCTTTCCGGTAGTTGCATTCGGGAAAAAATTGATCCCCAATGAGCCGGCAGGCAAATAAGAAGTGTAAGAAGGGACACCACCGCCGGCCGTGTATGATGTGCCCTGTGAGGTCGTATTTGAAATGTTTATCGCGGCGCTTATAAAAAAGTTAAGCTTACTTTGTTCTGAATTTTTCTTAAGCTCCGTTTTAGAGCTACCGTTTATCTTGCTTACGATATTAAGCATGTCCGGCAATAAATAATTGGCCCCTTGAAAAGCACGGTTAAGATCATCATCAAGCGCGTTGTATTTATTGGCAAGGGCAAATAATTGCTTCAGATAAGTATTTTCATCGACAGACCTTCCGCGACGATCGGTAACAGCCCCCGAATCATAATATAGCCTGTATATCAATTCGGTTGGTGCATAGTCGGGGTATTCACCAACGTAAAATCGCGTTTTAACCTGGTCGGCATAAGCATACAGTGCCAAATGCTTTCCCAGCTGCAGTACCTTTAAAAAAACCGTATCCATTTTGTAACTGGTGTCTCGTGCGGTATTCGGATGGGCGGTATTGGTTTCATCCATGCTTACTGAACAAAAAAATCTTTTATAAGTAACAAAGCCAGAAACGCTGAACAGCTTAATATTGCTAATCGTAAATGTTTGCTTGCCGCGATCATTGAGTGTTGATTTAAAAGAAATAGCCGAGGGGTTTGAATCCCAGTTCCGGTAGTCAATAAATCCACGCACGGTGTCTCCTTTTATGGTAACTACATACCCGGGTTTATAATTGCTTTGCGCCAGCAAAAACGACGGTAGCAAAATAATGATTGATAATAAGATGTAAAAATGTTTCATCGTGAAGAATGGTTTAGTGATGAAGGTTTGAAAAATCATTAATTAATACGATCAATACCGCCAGTGCAGCAATTATACCAATGGCTTTAGTAACCGGGGAGTGTCGGGCCGTGCTATTTTTCGAAATGTCAGCTTTTGAAATGCCATTTATTTTACTGGCGATGTTAATCATATTCATTTCGTTAAAATCCGCTTTTTGGATATAATTCTTCAAATCAGCCGTCATTACATTTGCTTTAACGCCGGCTTCGTAAAACTGGCTTTTATAGGTGTTTTCGTACACGGTTCTGTCGAGGCCATTGGCCACATTGCTATTATAATATATCCTGTATATTAACTCTTTAGGATCATTCAAAGACGGCCCGCTAATAAAATAACGCGTTTTAAGGTCGTCCGAATACGCGAGGAGTACCAATTTGGGGCCTTTTTGCAAAACCTTCAAAAAAACCGTATCCAGCCTTACGCTCGAGTCCCGGCCTATCTGTAAATGGTCAAGATCGGGGTTGTCCATAGTTAGCGGCCCGGCATACCTTATGTACTCCGCAAGCTGCCCCGCGTCGACTTTAAAGAACCTGGTATCGCCCGGCGTAAGCCTCACCTTGTTTTCCGAAAGCGCATTTTTAAACCATACGCTTTTAGGGTTATTTACCCAATCGATGTAATTAATAAATCCGCTGAGGGTATCGCCTTTTAGATTTACGATTATTGCAGGCCGGTAATTGTTTTGTGCAATTGAAAACAACGGCAATAAGCAGACAATAAATAATAATTTATACGAATTTCTCATTTAATTTAGGTTAAGGGATGACAATATAATGCTTTAAAAGAAAAAACAATTAGACTGATAATAAATTAACTTTTTATTTAACAATCTATTTTGATGCATGTACCTTTAACCCATGCACCACGAACATCATTTAAAAAGCTCAGATACCATCCGCGATATTGTGATCGGCATGTCAGATGGATTAACCGTACCATTTGCTTTGGCTGCCGGCCTCAGTGGGGCGGTCAACTCATCGGGCATAGTTGTAACCGCGGGTATTGCCGAAATTGTAGCAGGGTCAATCGCGATGGGTTTAGGCGGCTTTTTAGCCGGCCGTACCGAAGCCGATCATTATGATTCGGAGTTGCAGCGCGAATACGAAGAAGTTGAAAGAGTACCCGAACAGGAAAAGTTCGAAGTTAAACAGGTATTTGCTGATTTTGGGTTATCCGAACATTTGCAGAACGAGATAGCCGAAGAGATGGCTAAAGACAAGGACCGCTGGGTTGAGTTTATGATGCGCTATGAGCTTGGACTCGAAAAACCGCTGGCTAACCGGGCCACACAAAGCGCCGTAACTATCGGGATATCTTATATTGTTGGCGGCATAATCCCCCTGTCACCATACTTTTTTGTAGCCGATTCGCAGCACGCACTGTATTATTCGTGCGCCATAACGATGGTTTGCCTGTTTGTTTTCGGGTATTTTAAGAGCAAGGTAACCGGCCAGCCGGCCATTTCGGGCGCATTTAAAGTGCTGATCATCGGCGCACTGGCAGCGGCAGCGGCTTTCGTGATGGCAAAACTCATCAACGGCGGGAAAGTTTGAGGTGGAGGTTGGAGGTTAGAGGTTAGAGGTTAGAGATCAGGTATTTGTTAGGCCCCCGCTCTAATCGGTGAAATCAAAATAAAATAAACTTATCCATTTGCTCATTGGTAAACTTCACGGTGTCATCTTTAAATAGGTTATTGTTTTCGGCGAATTCTTTATTTATACCGGGTATGTGAATCTTTAATGGCATAACCTGCATGTGCAGATAGTGGCATACCCCTGTAAAATGATCGATGCCGCGTATGTTACCGTATTTACCTGATGACAGGCCGGTTAGCGCCACTTTCTTGTCGTAAAAACTGTCGGGTAAGTCGCAGGCATCAATAAAAACCTTTAAAACGCCGGGAAAACTGCCGTTATATTCGGGGATCACGAACAGAAATTTTTGTGTTTGTGTAACGATCTTCTGTATCGGCGCAAATTCGGCGCTTCGTTTGCCATACATGTCAGTTGCA
This sequence comes from Mucilaginibacter sp., assembly GCA_035568395.1. Lineage (GTDB taxonomy): Bacteria > Bacteroidota > Bacteroidia > Sphingobacteriales > Sphingobacteriaceae > Mucilaginibacter. The sequence continues at coordinate 329,617 of DATMOF010000004.1, forward strand.
ATGAGGTTCGCAGGCAGCTCGGTCAGCGACAGCAATCCGGCATCGAGGCCCTTTTCGCGCAATTTCCTTTGGTAATACTGCGCCAGTTTAAGTGTTGAGCTTGCAGGCCGGTTAGTTGATGATATGATAGTAACCACGAGGAGATAATTGTTGAATTAGTGAATTGGTGAATTATTGATTGACATTTCAGAAGCCCAAAAACACAATCATGCAAAGTAAATCAATAATTCACTAATTCGCTAAATCACTAATTCGCTAATTAAACTTGTTTGTAACTCGCCCAAACCTGTGGATTTCCGAATTGTTTAAATATGTATCTTTAACGCGGAGAAAATTTTGATGGAAGTAGAAATTTCTATTGCTATATTTCGTTATTTCCTGAACCCTTTTATAAAATTCTTTAAGATATAAAATGAGTAAAATTATCGCTTTAGCCAATCAAAAAGGCGGTGTCGGGAAAACTACATCGTCAATAAACCTGGCTGCAAGTTTGGCCGTGCTTGAATTTAAAACTTTATTGGTCGATGCTGATCCGCAGGCCAATTCAACGTCGGGCATCGGATTTGACCCACGGAATATTAAAAACAGTATTTATGAGTGTATCATCAACCAGATCGATCCGCATGATGCCATCCAAAAAACCGATACCCCAAACCTCGACCTGCTGCCTGCCCATATCGACCTGGTAGGCGCCGAGATCGAGATGATCAACCTGGCCGACCGCGAATATAAAATGCAGGCGGTGCTTAACAGCATCCGCGAAGAGTACGATTTTATTATAATTGACTGCTCGCCTTCGCTTGGCCTTATCACCATCAACGCGCTTACGGCCGCCGATTCAGTGATCATCCCGGTGCAATGCGAATACTTCGCCCTTGAGGGCTTGGGTAAATTGCTGAATACCATCAAAATCGTTCAATCGAGGTTAAATACCGCGTTAGAAATTGAAGGCATACTGCTAACCATGTATGATGTAAGGCTGCGCCTGTCGAACCAGGTGGTTGAAGAAGTAAGGACCCATTTTGAAGATATGGTTTTTGATACCATCATCCAGCGCAATACCCGCTTAAGCGAAGCCCCGAGCTTCGGCGTGTCGGTGATTATGCACGACGCTACCAGTAAAGGGGCCGTAAACTATCTTAACCTTGCCCGGGAAATTATACGTAAAAATGGTTTGGTTAACACGGAAACCGCGGCGAATATTGAAACAGTATAACAAATGACCACAGAAAAAAGAAACGCCCTGGGAAGAGGGTTAAGTGCCCTATTGAATGATTCTGAAAACGTATATACAAACAAAGGCAACTTGTCGCAGGGTACGGAGATTGCTGGCATGGGATCGGTCAATGATATCAAATTATCCGAAATAGAAGTCAACCCTTTTCAGCCCCGCACTGATTTTGACGAGCAGGCATTATCCGAATTAGCCGATTCAATAAAATTACAGGGCCTTATACAGCCTATTACTGTAAGGCGTTTAAACGCGCACAGCTACCAGTTGATATCAGGCGAGCGCCGCTTTCGTGCGTCAAAACTTGCCGGTTTAACGCAGGTTCCGGCCTATGTTCGCACCGCCAATGACCAGCAGATGCTTGAAATGGCGCTCATTGAAAACATTCAGCGTGAGAACCTGAATGCGATCGAGGTAGCCATAAGCTTTCAGCGCATGATAGAAGAATGTAGTTTGAAGCAGGAAGAATTGGGCGAACGGGTAAGCAAAAACCGCTCAACCGTTACCAATTATCTTCGCTTATTAAAACTTCCTCCGGCCATACAAGCTTCTATCCGCGACGGGCAGGTCAGCATGGGCCATGCTAAAGCATTGATTACGATTGAAGACCCATCAAAACAAATATATGTCCATCAGCATATTATAAAGCACGGTTTATCCGTTCGTAAAACGGAGGATATGGTGCGCGAAATGCAGAAGGCCCCGGTGAAAAAGGAAGGCAAACAGCCCGCAATATCATTTCAGGTTCAAAAGATCCAGGATGACCTGGCCTCTAAATTCAGTGCCCGGGTTAAGCTTAAAATTGGGAATCAGGGTAAGGGAACGATCGAGATACCGTTTTTATCGGAAAACGATCTGAGCCGTATCCTCGAAATGCTGGATTGGTAGCCTTAATCATCACCAGCGAAGTTTTTAATATATACGATGTTTAAATACCTGCTCTTATTTTTATTTTTTGTTTCATTAACTTTTGCGGCATTAGCGCAAAAGCCCGATACATCGTTAGCCAAAAAAACAAAGGCAAAAGACACGCTGGTATCAACGAAATATGATACGACGGTAACGAGATCAATGATGCCCAAAGTAAAAAAAGAAAAAATCTACCATCCCGACAGCACGCACAGCCCCCGCACCGCTATTATGCGTTCGCTTTTTATTCCCGGCTGGGGCCAGGTATATAACCGCAGCTATTGGAAGGTACCGCTTATTTACGGAGGCTTCGGTATACTGGGATACTCGTACATGTCTAACCAAACCAATTTAAATGAATTCCTGGCGCTGTCTCATTACAGGGAGTTTGGCATAGCGCCGAAACCCACCGATAAATATTATCAGCAAGCTATATTATACACCAACGTGTCCAGCCAGTCAATTTATGATGCCGCCGATCTTTACCGGCGCAACCGCGATATTGTGATATTAAGCTTTGCGGCTGTATGGGGCGTCCAGGTAATAGAGGCATACATCCAGGCGAAGTTTATGCACAGCTATTCAATTGACAGCAATTTGAGCATGCGGATTAGCCCCGGATTGTTGAACCAGCCGGTGTACGCGCAAAATTTTACGGATTCATATATTCCGGGTATAAAAATTACCTTTGCACTCAGATAATTAAGGCGCGCCGGCACTTTCCAGTCATTGGCCCGGTTCAAAATCTTATCTAACAACAAAAATTCTGATGAAGATCGCATTATTAGGATACGGAAAAATGGGAAAGATCATTGAAAAGATCGCCATTGACCGCAAGCACGAGATCGTGTTAAAAATCGATTTGGATAATCAGCACGAATTAACGGCTGAAAACCTGCAAAAGGCCGATGTGGCCATTGAATTCAGTACACCAGCAACCGTGCTGGGCAATATTGACAAGTGCTTCCAGGCCGGCGTTCCTATCGTTGTCGGCACCACCGGCTGGTATGATAAACTGGAGCAGGTAAAACAGCAAAGCGAACAAAATAACAGTGCGTTGATCTATGCCACTAACTTTAGCATCGGCGTAAACATATTCTTCCACGTAAATAAGATACTGGCAAAGCTGATGAACGGTTATCCGTATTACGACGTGCAGGTTGAGGAGATACATCATACCCAAAAGCTCGACTCGCCAAGCGGTACAGCCATAACCATAGCCGAAGGTATAGTTGAAAACCTCGATTCGAAAAAAGAATGGGTGAATGTACTAACCCCGGATGGCGACGAAACGGCGGATGATAATGTTAAACCCGACCAACTGCTTATTGAATCCTTTCGTATCGACAGTGTGCCTGGAACCCATACTGTTCTTTATGATTCGGAAGTGGATGCGATCGAATTTAAGCACACGGCCCATAACCGCAACGGTTTTGCTTTAGGCGCAGTGCTGGCCGCTGAGTGGATACCGGGCAAAAAGGGTTTCCATTCGGTTAATGATATGTTTGATTTTAACACATGAGCAGAGCCAGGAACCAAGAATCAAGAGCCAGGAGATTTTGTTGATACTCAATACTTGATACTAATTACTTGATACTAAATACCGATACTTACTAATTAGATAATTATTCCCATTATTGTAAATATGAACTGGAAATTCTGGAATAAAAAAAATAACCCGAAAAGAAAAAAGAAAAGCGCCACCCGCGAGTGGGTCGACGCCATAGTTTTTGCTGTAATAGCCGCCACGCTTATCCGCACATTTTTTATAGAGGCGTATGTGATACCAACACCGTCGATGGAAAGATCACTCCTGGTTGGCGATTTTCTGTTTGTAAGCAAGGTAAATTATGGCCCGCGTGTGCCAATGACGCCGATCGCTTTTCCGTTTGCGCATCATACTATGCCATTGATCAATACCAAGGCTTACTGGGACGGCGTTAAAATACCATACTATCGCATTCCTGGTTTCAGCAATGTAAAAAAAGGCGATGTGGTGGTATTTAATTACCCGATGGATGCCGATTCGCCGTTATACCGGCCGGTTGACAAACGCGAGAATTATATAAAAAGATGCCAGGGCGCACCCGGCGATACGCTGAGTGTTGTTGATGCGCAGGTATATGTAAACCGCAAAGTCATGCCCAACCCGCCGGGCGAGCAGATAGAGTACACTTATTCCACAACCGGAATGGATATTAATCCGCAGGTATATAAAGACCTGGATATTTCATTCTACGACCCAAACCGGCCTGCTATAGCTACCATGACCAAACAATCGGCTGGTATTTTAAAGGGTTACTCTAATATTAAATCGCTGGCGCCGTCGATCCAGTTAAAAGGTATTTCCGATCCTTTAAACCCTGTTTTCCCTTCAAAATACCCTATACACGTACAATTAACCAGCAAGCTGCCCGATTATAAATGGAACGTGGATAACTTCGGGCCTATCATTATTCCTAAAAAAGGGTGGACGGTAAAATTGGACAGCATGACCTTCCCACTGTATGAGCGTTGCATCGAAGTGTATGAGAATAATAAAGTACAGGTGGTTGGAAAGGATATTTTGATCAATGGGAAAAAATCAGACAGCTATACATTTAAAATGAACTACTACTGGATGATGGGCGATAACCGCCACGATTCAGAGGACTCCCGCTACTGGGGTTTTGTACCTGAAGACCATATTGTAGGTAAAGCCCTGTTCATCTGGATGAGCTGGGATGATAATGGTTCATTCTTCAGTAAGATCAGGTGGAGCAGGCTATTTAACGGGATTCATTAACTAATTACGATTTTGGATTTACGATTTTAGATTTATTATTGATGATTTAAACATTCATAATCGTAATTCTAAATTCGTAAATCATTACAACCGGTTTATCCCAAACCGCACCGCCAGCCCGTTTAAATCATTAACAACCGCATCTACAAGCGGTATTCCATTTTTTTCCCTGTCGGCCATCGCATCCGTTTCCGGCTCACCGGGGATGATCACTTTTTGGTTGGGATCAATTGTCGATGCCGATTTAAAACGGGCTATCCAGTTATCCAGGTGGTTTTTAAAGTCATCAACCGGCCGGAAGCCGTCAACCCGCATAGCGCCCACAAAATGGCCGATGCCTAACCCGACGGGATCAGCCGGGGGATCTAAAAATGTCACAAAAGGCGGTACCCATGGGCCGTAATTAGCACCAGACAAAACGGCCGAAAGAATATCAACCGTTGCGCTTAATCCAAATCCTTTATGGCTGCCATGTTCATGATCGCTGCCCAGCGGCAACAGGGAGCCGCCGTGCTTTAACGCATGCGGGTCCGTGGTATAATTTCCATCGGCATCCTGTATCCAGCCTTCGGGGACCTGCACGCCTTTGCGCTGTGCTATTTCAAGCTTGCCATTGGCTGCAGCCGACGTAGCCATATCCACAACAACCGGCGGATATTTACCCGCCGGGAAGGCATAACACATCGGATTTGTACCCAGTAACCTTTCGTTCGAAAAGGTAGGGGCAACCAGCGGGCTGGCATTCGTCATGGCAAAGCCGATCATATCTTTTTCGACAGCCATAAGGGCATGGTAACCGGCAATTCCAAAATGATTTGAATTACGAACAGCAACCCATCCTGACCCATATTGTTTCGCTTTCTTCATCGCCAGGTGCATGGCAAAGGGCGCTACCACAAGGCCCAGCCCGGCATCGCCATCGACCGTCGCTGTGGTAGGGGTTTCATACACTATAGTGATATTGGGTTGGGTATTGATATGCTTATTTTCCCATAAACGCACATAACCCGCAAGGCGGGCCACTCCGTGTGAGTCGACGCCCCGCAAATCGGCCAGGAGCAATACATCGGTAGCTAATGCCGCGTCCTCCGCATTGCATCCCATGGCAAGAAAAATATTTCGGGTAAAATCGCGTAAAGCAGATGGATCAGCAAGCATAAAAGCAAATATAAAATAATACTTGCTATCACCAGACTTAGTACACAATCTTCCTGATTTTCCTTTTAGTTACAATTAATACCATTTGAAACAAAATATAGCGGTTTATTGTAATTAAATAGTCTATGAAAAGAAATCTACTTATTGTTATTCTGCTCTGCGTATTTTATAAAACATACAGCCAGTCGTGTACATTAAATGTAGATATTGCTGCATCAAGCCCGGCAATTTGTTCGGGGAATTCAGTCACTTTAACAGCAACGGCTTCGTCAGGCACGCCTGCCTATACCTATGCATGGAATACGGGCGAAACCACATCATCAATCGTCGTAAATAAAGAAGGCACTTATACTGTTACCGTTACCGATAAGACAGCCGGCTGCCAACCGGTTGTCAGGAGCATCACAATATCCAGCGCGCCAACGCCATCTGCTCCGACCGCCGCAAGTACATCCACCTGCCCGAACGGCACCGCTACGCTAAAGGCAACAGCGCCGGGCGGCGCGTATCAATGGTACGATGCCCCTACCGGGGGAACTTTGCTGGCATCAGGTGATACATATACCACACAGCCTTTAACTTCAACCACCACTTATTATGTACAAACATCAAGCGGGCAATGCACCAGCGCGCGGACTGCAGTTACGGTTAGTATTGTAAGCAGCCTGGCGGTTTCGGGGGCATCTGTCTGTTCGGGGAATGTTGCGACTTTGTCGGCCAGCGGCGCGGCAACCTACCAATGGTTCGATGCGGCTACCGGGGGCAACCAGGTTGGTTCGGGGCCTACCTATACTACACCCCCGCTGTCAGCTACCACTACTTACTACGTGGTTGGTTCAGGCAATGGCTGTACCAGCAACCGTACCGGCGTTACCGCGTCCGTTACACCTACGCCACAGGCGCCCGTTGCACCGGGAACATCGGTGTGCTACGGTTCTACGGCCAGCCTTTCGGTAACATCATCAACAGTTGGTTTACAAATTGATTGGTACAATGTGCCAAGTGGCGGCACCCCGCTCATTACCAGTCCCGATTATACTACGCCGCCACTCACAGCTACCACGACTTACTACGTCCAGGCCTCGGCCAATGGATGTATCAGTTCACGTACTGCGGTAACTGTTAATGTAAACAGCCAGCAGCAGGCGCCCACAGTAGGCGGCGCGACCATTTGTTCAGGCACCAGCGCTACCTTAACCGCGTCGGGTTCGGGCGGGACGTATAACTGGTATAATTCACCGTCCAGCCAAAAGCCAATCGGTACCGGTGCAACATTTCAAACGCCGGTGTTAACAGTTTCAACCACTTTTTATGTTGAATCGGCCAGCGGGACCTGTAAAAGTTCGCGCACGGCTGTAAATGTCACAGTGAACAAGGCTGTGCCTGCTCCAACGGCTTCGGGGCAAATTGTTTGTTCGGGAAGTTCCGCAACGCTAAGCGCCACCGCTCAAAGCGGAACCCTTGAATGGTATGATGCTGCAACAGGAGGGACATTGCTCGCAAGCACCGCTACCTATACAACCCCGCCGATAACTACAACTACAACCTATTATGTGCAGTCGGTGTCGTCAGGCTGCGCAAGCCCCCGGACGGCTGTGCAGGTATCGGTGATGGCTGCACCATCGGCCCCTGCAACCACAGGAGCTACCATATGCTCCGGCAATACAGCGACAATAGCGGCTACAACATCAGGGGGCAGTTATCAATGGTACGATGCGGCAACGGGTGGAACCCTGCTTGCATCAACCCAGGCTTATACTACCACCGCGTTAACAGCGACGACAACATATTACGTTCAAAATATATCCACCAACGGATGTGCCAGCCCGCGGACTGCTGTAACTGTTACGGTAACCCCCAATCCGACCCAGCCAACGGCCTCGGGTACTACCATATGCGGGGGTACCACCGCCAGCTTAACAGCTAGTGCACCTGGCGGCACCATTGAATGGTACGATGCCGCAAACGGTGGCAACAAGTTGGCTACAGGCAGTAATTTTACCACGCCTCCCTTGTCAGTTACTACAACATATTATGTGCAAAACACATCCGGCCAGTGCTCCAGCGCACGTACAGCGGTAACGGTGAACGTCACTAGTGTGCCGAATCCCGAATTCCAGTATTCGTCCGGAACTTTTTGTCCAAATGGCCCCAACCCTACCCCGGCGATCAATAACCCGGCAGGCGGAACATTCAGCGCAGCGCCTGCCGGCCTGGTGATCAATCCGAATACCGGGCAAATCAATTTAAGCGCCAGCGCGTTGGGTAACTATACTATTTCCTTTGCCAGCAATGGCACATGTGCCAACGTAACTACGGCACAAATCGCTATCGCGAACATTCCAAACGCACAATTTTCATATGCCGGACCTTATTGCCAGGACGGCACAAATCCTTTGCCCAGCTATCCCGCAGGGCCAAACCCGGGCGTATTTAGCGCGGCTCCGGCCGGATTGGTATTCGTAAATACCAGCACAGGCGAAATAAATTTAGCTAAAAGCACCCCGGGCACTTATACTGTAACCAATAGTATCGCGCCAAGCGGCACTTGTCCGCCAAGTACTGCTACTAATACAGTAACTATTAGCCAGGCCGCCACGGTCAGCGCGGGGCCTGATCAAACAGTGGGTACTGGTAGTAAAGTGCAATTAGCGGGTACGTTTTCGGGAGCAGCAGGGGTTAGCTGGTCGGGTGGAGCGGGTTCATTTTCAAATCCATCTTCGGCAACAGCGGTGTATACACCTGCGGCGGGCGAAACATCGGTTACTTTAACATTAACAACGGTTAATTCAGCTGCACCATGCGGGTCAAAATCTTCAAAAGTTACCATAACCATCGGGAACCCGCCGGCCTCGCCAACCGCTTCGGGCACAACGGTCTGCGCGGGAAGCCAGGCAACTTTGGTCGCCACTGCGCCGGGAGGCACTTACCAATGGTACGATGCGCCTACAGGCGGCAACCTGTTATCAACCGGGGCTGTATATACGACCCAGCCGTTAACAGCTACTACCTCGTACTATGTGCTGGCAATAGTAAACGGCATACCGGGCAATCGTACGCAGGTGACGGCCACGGTCAATGCGGTCCCGGCAGCGCCAACCGCAGCAAATGATACCGTTTGCATGAATAATACAGCTACCCTGCTGGCAAGCGGTTCGGCAGGAACTTACCAATGGTACGACGCGGCAGCGGGAGGCAACCTGTTATCGGCAAGCAACAAATACGTTACCCCGTCATTAATAGCCAGTACCTCTTATTACGTTCAAACAACCGTTAACGGATGCGTAAGCGGGAGGACCCAGGTGAATGTAATTGTTAATGCTGTTCCGTCGATAACCAGTGCCACAACTCAAAGCATTTGCAGCGGCAACCCGCTTGGTTATACCATTACCTCTGATGTCCCGGCTACGTACACCTGGAGCCGTGCGGCGGTACCCGGTATCAGCAACCCGGCAGCAAACAACCAAACAGGCAGTAACATAAATGAGGCACTTACCAATACTACTGATACAGCGATAACTGTCACTTACGTGATAACGCCAAATGCAAATAAATGCACAGGCAGCGCGGTAAACCTGGTGGTAACGGTGTACCCGGCCATTTTAGTTATTAGCCCGAAAAGCCTGGCCATTTGCAATGGAACCTCAACAGATTATGCCATTAAATTCAGCTACCCGCCCGATTCATTTTCGTGGAGCCGGGCACAGGTAGCCGGGATAAGTAATTTACCGGTATCAAATCAAACCGCCCCGATTGTACGTGAAGACCTGACTAATACAACGACGAAGCCAATAGTGGTTCATTATATTTTTAACATTAATACCAGTACCTGCCCAGTCCCGGCATTTGACCTGGCAGTTACAGTAAACCCCACGGCACATATCACAAGTGCCCGGTCAATTGCACCATGCTCTAATACTCCTTTTAATTATGCTATAACATCTGATGTCGATTCAGTTACTTATATCTGGAGCCGGGCCGTTATCCCCGGCATCAGCAACCCGGCAAAGCTTAATCAGACCACAACGTTTATTAGAGATACTCTTATAAATACAACTACAGGTATTGTAAATGCAGATTATCATATTACGCCAATAATAAACGGCTGCCCAGGAACGACGTTTACATTTACGGCAGTAATGGTTCCACCATCTCCTAAACCGAACGCAAACAGCAACTCGCCGGTTTGTATAAACAGCACCATTAAATTGAATGCAGATGTTATTGCGGGCGCCAGCTATTCGTGGGTGGGGCCAAATGGTTTTACGTCGTCTGTACAAGCGCCTACTATCACGAATGCGACCAAGGCAAATGCCGGGGTGTACATCTTAACGGTTAACAGTAACGGCTGCCCAAGCCTGCCCGATTCGGTGAATGTATCAGTTGACGATTTCCCGCTGGCTGACGCCGGCCCTGCATTGATAGCTTGCCAAAGCGACTCATTGATACAATTAAACGGAAAAATTTCCGGCGGCACAACAACAGGCGTTTGGTCATCAGGTACGGGCGGAACCTTTTCGCCCGCAGCGAACCAGTTGAATGCAAAATATATTTTTTCAGCGCAGGATAAAACTGCAGGAAAAGTTATCCTGACTTTAACTTCAACAAGTAAGGACGACTGTAATTTTGCTACGTCGAACACCACGGTCACATTTCAGCCCCTGCCAACAGCCGACGCAGGCCCCAAACAAGATGTTTGCTCGCAGGTGACGAGCGTGCAATTAAATGGTAAAGCCACCAATCAAAGCGGCGTTTATTGGGTATCAAAGGGGTCGGGTACATTTGTCCCATCAGCTAATGTTGCCAACCCTTTGTATTTCCCAAGTGCTGATGAAATAAAAAGCGGTTTCGATACGCTGATTTTTAATGCCGTCAGTACGGTTTGCAGTACTGCCTCAAGCCAGGTAACTATTCGTTATATACCTCCGCCAATTGTGAACACCGGTAAGATCGTTTACGTTATAAAAGGAAATCCAACTGTATTAACCCCATTTGTAAGCGACAAAAACGTACACTACCTGTGGTCGCCAAACACAAACATAAATAATGACACACTGGCCAACCCAACGATCACCGAATCGCAGGATATAACCTATACGTTGAGGGTAACCGATGTGCGGGGCTGTGTAACGGAAGAGCAGGTTTTAATAAAAGTATTGAAGGAAATTGCTGCGCCCAATGCCTTTACGCCCAATGGCGACGGCATTAACGATACCTGGAATATTCCCGATCTGGATAAGTACCCTGCTGTTACGGTGGACATTTTCACCAGGTACGGCCAAAAAATATATCATTCGGATGGCTATGGCACTCCATGGGACGGCACGTCAAATAGCACGCAATTGCCTCAGGGCGTATATTATTACGTTATAAGTACCCGGTTTAAGAATGAAAAGGTAACAGGGTATGTGACGATCTTGCGATGATGAGTTCACGCGAATGCAAACTCGAATTATGCTGTAATGACTGTAAATTTAAACGCGAGCGGATCAAAATCGCTAATAAGCCCGTCTATAAAGCTTTGCCCCCATTTTACATAAAAAAGGCCGAAATTTTCGGTGCGCTCCTGCAGGCTGTCTTTCGGGAAAAGATCGTGCTTGATTTGTTCAATTTGTACAAGCCGGGTTTGGTAATTTTTCCTTTCAGCTTTTACCAGTTTTTTTTCGAGGTTGCCAATCGCATGCTTTAGCCTGGCCAGTATGGCTTCGGTTGAAGGAACCAAAGTATTATCTATTTTTTGGGCACGTTGTTTTATCTTATCAAAAACGGCCGATAATTCCTTAAGCTCTGCTTCAAGATTCAAGCTATGTTCACTATGTTTTTTTACCCAGTTGTTTTTAATAGTGTCGGTGCTTTTAAACAGATCGCGCACCTGCAGTTCCATTTTTCTGATCTTCGCCGCCTGCTCTTTATCGATCAGCAATCCTGAATTTCGAAGGACCAGGATAGGGAAATCAACTTTATAGTAATCAAAATTTGATTTGAGCTCGAGCCAGTAAACGATCTCGGCCCCGCCGCCGACATAGGCGATATTTGGCAAGATATATTCCTGGTATAAGGGGCGCATTACCACGTTCGGGCTAAACCTTTCGGGATGCTGGTGTATCTCCTGTTTTAACTCAACTTCTGAAAAACCGATCTCGCTATTGAGTACCTTGTAGCGGTTTTCTTCAAACACAAGCCGCTCCCGCAGGCCGTCCATCAAATAAAAGAAGTTGATCTCCCGGGGATTTACCTGTACCTGTACGCCCAGTTCGCTCAACTTGTCATTGGTCGCATTGATGTTTTTAAAGCTGTTTTGCCCTATTATATCGCGCTCCATCACCGGCGCAAATTCTTTTTTAAACCGATGGTCATCGGCATCAATAATTACGAGGCCGTACTTGCCGAACAGCGCGTCAACCAGGTAACGGGTGGCATCGGCCAGCTTATCAAATTTGGTATAGGCCGTTTCAACAATTTCAGCGAGTTCGTTCGCGTGCCGCTCAATTCCCAGCGCGCCTTTATATTGGTTAAGGGCCTGGCGCATGGTATCGGGGTTTATGCGGCCCGTAGCCCCCGATGCCTCGTACCACCAATGCACCTTTTTGCCGCCGATATTGGTATAATTGATCTCCGCAAAATCATGATCCTCGGAGGCCATCCAATACACAGGTACAAAATTTTTATCGGCGAATTTTTCTTTTAGCTGTTGCGATAGCTTTATTGCCGTTACTATCTTATAAATAAAATAAAGCGGGCCGGCGAATATATTTAGCTGGTGGCCCGTTGTAACGGTATAAGTATTATCAGATGCTAAAAGGGAAATATTTTCGAGCACAACTTTACTGCCGCCGTGGGTGTTCCCGGATATAAAATCGTATTGTTCACGCAACGCCCGGACCAACGTTTCGCGGTTAGCTACAACATGTTTGTTTTTCAGCAGCTCTCTAAATCCAGCAAAATCGGGGCGGTAAGCATAAAACGGACGAAGAGCGGATGAGCCTTCCAGGTAATCAATGACAGTTTGGGAAAAGTATCCCGTGTCTTTATAATCTATACAGGCAGCGTCCATTTATTTCGGATGTCGGATTTTCGATGTCGGATTTAAAATAGTTCGCCGGAAATACTTCCAGCCACATATATTAATATCAGGTCCGAATTTAGATTTTAAAATCCTAAAATAGAGAAAGAAGGGGTTTATTTTACAATATGTCCATAAAGGTCAAAGTCTTCCGCGGTATCAATTTTCACATTTACAAAGCTGCCGATTGTTGCATAATCTATACTGGCATCAATTAAAACTTCGTTATCCACCTCGGGCGAATCAAATTCGGTACGGCCCACAAAGTATGCGCCGTCTTTTTTATCGACCAGCACTTTATAGGTATTGCCTATTTTCTCCTGGTTCTTATCAAAAGAAATTCCCTGCTGAATTTCCATAATGGCATCAGCGCGCTGTTGTTTGATCTCGTCGGGCACATCATCGATCAATGAATGGGCATGCGTTTTTTCTTCATGCGAATAGGTGAAACATCCCAGGCGGTCGAACTTTGTTTCTTCAACCCATTGTTGCATCTCTTCAAAATCCTGCTCGGTTTCGCCGGGATAACCAGTAATTAGGGTTGTTCGCATGGCAATGCCCGGCACTTTGTCACGAATAGTGTTTACCAGGTCGATGGTTTTTTGCTTGGTGATGCCGCGGCGCATAGACTTCAGCATATTATCGCTGATATGCTGCAAGGGCATATCCATATATTTGCAAATGTTGTCGCGCTCATTCATCATATCCAGGATCTCCATCGGGAAACCTGACGGATAAGCATATTGCAGCCTGATCCATTCAATACCATTCACATCCGATAAGCGGCGAAGCAGCTCATCCAGGTTACGTTTACCGTATAGATCCAGGCCGTAATAGGTCAGGTCCTGGGCGATCAGGATCAATTCTTTTGTGCCGCTTTTGGCCAAATTTTGCGCATCCTTTACCAGTTGGTCAATCGGCTGCGACAGGTGTTTACCGCGCATCAGCGGTATGGCGCAAAATGAGCAGGGACGATTGCAGCCCTCGGCTATTTTAAAATAGGCAAAATGCGACGGCGTTGTTAACAGGCGTTCGCCGATCAGCTCATGCTTGTAATTTGCACCCACAGACCTTAACAAGTTTTGCAGGTCGTTTGTACCAAAATAAGCATCAACGTTGGTTATTTCGGCCTCCAGCTCAGGCTTGTAGCGTTCAGACAGGCAACCGGTAACAATTACTTTTCCTACTTTCCCTTCGTCCTTAAGCTGGCTATATTGTAAAATAGTATCGATCGATTCCTGCTTGGCGTTATCAATAAATCCGCAGGTGTTTATCACGATAATATCGTTGCTGTTCACCTTCTCAGCCTCGTGCACTACGTCAAACTGGTTACCCTTTAACTGGCCCATTAATATCTCAGAGTCGTAGATGTTTTTGGAGCAGCCCAAAGTGACAACGTTTACGCGCGGTTTGGCTTTTATTACGGGTTGATCTATTGATTTTGTCCTCATCACTTATCGAAGCGTCATTGCGAGGTACGAAGCAATCCCCGATTTGCACAGCGGGCTATGCATAGTTTAGAGATTGCTTCGTACCTCGCAATGACGGATTTTTTAATTCATTTATTGTTTGAAGAGTGAATTCACAAATGCTTGCCTGTCAAACAGCTGCAAATGATCCATACCCTCGCCTACCCCTATATATTTTACCGGTATTTTAAACTGATCCGAAATTCCTATTACTACGCCACCTTTAGCCGTTCCGTCGAGCTTGGTTAATGCCAGGGCATTAACCGCTGTCGCCTCGGTGAACTGCTTGCACTGCTCAATAGCGTTTTGCCCTGTTGATGCATCCAGCACCAGCAATATTTCGTGCGGAGCGCCGGGCACAACCTTCTGCATCACGTTTTTGATCTTGGTCAGCTCGTTCATCAGGCCTACCTTATTGTGTAAACGGCCCGCTGTATCAATAATTGCCACATCGTCGCCATTTGCTACTGCCGAACGCAAGGTATCATACGCAACCGAAGCCGGGTCGGAACCCATGGGCTGCGCGATAACTTTTACGCCAACGCGTTCGCCCCACAGTTGTATCTGGGCAACTGCCGCCGCACGAAACGTATCGGCCGCGCCTAAAACCACCTTATTGCCTGCCTGCTTTAACTTATGCGCCAGCTTGCCGATAGTGGTGGTTTTGCCCACCCCGTTTACGCCAACTACCATAATTACATAAGGCTTGTGACTGCCGTATTCAAAGTTTATAAAATCGTTGCTGTTATTCTCGGCCAATAATTGCTGAATTTCGTCTTTCAGCAGCGTGTTCAGCTCGGAGGTGTTTACATATTTATCGCGGGCAACGCGGTCCTGTATCCGCTCAATGATCTTCAGCGTGGTTTTAACCCCAACGTCTGATGTTACGAGCACTTCCTCCAACTCATCCAGCACATCATCATCAACAGTCGACTTCCCGGCAATTACTTTAGATATTTTTGAAAAAAAGTTATCCTTGGTTTTTTCTAAACCGGTATCCAGCGCTTCCTGCTCCTGCGGCGTGCTTTCCTTTTTCTTGAAAAAATCGAATAATCCCATAGCCTCACCTAAATCCTCTCCAAAGGAGAGGACTTTAAAAAATTATTTAATCGTTAGCCTTCAGTTCGCTCCCTCTCCTTTGGAGAGGGCCGGGGTGAGGCTTAACAAAAAAAGCCTTCTCGTATAACAAGATGGCTTTTAAATTTCAATCAAAACTAAAACCGGTTATAATTTCCCGGCAATCGCATCCTTGATGCTATCGTTAGGTACAATTTGCTCCTTAAATGAATAGGCACCTGTACGAGGCGACTTAGTCATCGTGATCACTTTTGAAAATTCTTTACCTTTTCCTGTTTTTAGCGTTGCAACTACTTTCTTTGCCATGTCCTTATAATTATTGATTTAGTGAATTATTGATTTAGTGAATCAGGTAAGATTTAACCTTAATCACCACAACCGCTAATTACTTAATTTCTTTATGTACGGTTACTTTTCTTAAAACCGGGTTGAATTTTTTCATTTCCAGCCTTTCGGTTGTATTCTTCTTGTTCTTGGTGGTAATATACCGCGACATACCGGGCATGCCGCTTGTTTTATGCTCGGTGCATTCTAAAATTACCTGAACCCTGTTGCCTTTCTTAGCCATCTTTTTAATTATTGAGTTATTGAATTAGTGAGTTGGCGATTTGATTTAACTCGATCAACCATCAACCTAATCAACTACTATATGTACCCTTTTTTTACAAACTTATTGATACAGGCGGTAATACCATTTTTAGTGATGGTTTTAACAGCCGATGTAGATACCTTTAAGGTTATCCATTTATCTTCTTCAGGAATATAAAACTTCTTAAGCTTTAAGTTTGGATGAAACCTGCGCTTGGTTTTTACGTTTGAATTTGAAACGTTATTCCCAACCAAAGATGCTTTACCTGTTAGATCACAAATTCTTGACATGACAAATCTTTTTAATCCCTTTTCTTAAAAGAGTTTGCAAATATCAGGATTTTAAGTCAAATAGGCAATACTGTCCCAAAATTATTTTTCAAATTCTTTTTGCGAATCAATAATCAGGAAAATTACTAATTTTCACCCTCCAATTCGTAAGTCTATGAAGGCCCCCATGAAAGTAAGTTCGTTTGAAGAATATCAGCAGGTTTATAAACAAAGCGTTGAGCATCCCGAGCAATTCTGGGAAGGTATTGCCAACAATTTTCAGTGGCGCAAAAAGTGGGATAAGGTGCTTGAATGGAACTTCGAGGAGCCAAAGATAAAATGGTTCCAGGGTGCTAAACTGAATATTACGGAAAATTGCCTCGATCGCCACCTGGATACTCTAGGCGATAAACCGGCCATCATCTGGGAGCCAAACGACCCATCAGAAAATCATCGCATATTAACCTACCGCCAGCTATACGATAAAGTTTGCCAGTTTGCCCACGTGCTAAAAAACAACGGCGCAAAAAAAGGCGACAGGATATGTATATATATGCCCATGGTGCCTGAGCTGGCCATAGCGGTACTGGCCTGCGCCAGGATCGGCGCTATACATTCGGTTGTTTTTGGCGGGTTTTCGGCACAATCCATCGCTGACCGGATAAAGGATGCCGACTGCAATATTGTTATTACTGCTGACGGCGGCTACCGGGGCAATAAAGAGATATTGTTAAAGAATATTATAGACGATGCCCTGGTACAATGCCCCTCGATCAAACGGGTTATAGTGCTTACCCGCAGCCGCACGCCTGTTTCTATGATAAAAGGCCGTGATGTTTGGTGGGAAGACGAGATCAAAAAGGTAGAAACACAGGGAAACACTGCCTGCGAGGCCGAAGAAATGGATGCGGAAGACATGCTGTTTATCCTGTACACATCCGGCTCTACCGGCAAACCAAAGGGCGTTGTGCATACCTGCGGAGGATATATGGTTTATACGGGTTATACTTTTACCAACACGTTTCAGTATAATATCGGCGAAGTTTATTTCTGCACCGCAGATATCGGGTGGATAACCGGCCATTCCTATATCGCCTATGGCCCCCTTACCCAGGGCGCGACTACCGTTTTATTTGAAGGCATCCCTTCGTGGCCTACGCCCGCCCGTTTTTGGGATATCGTTGAAAAATTCAAAGTCAATATTCTATATACTGCACCAACGGCCATCCGCTCATTGATGAGCTTTGGCGATGACGTATTAAAAGGAAAAGATTTTAGCTCGCTGAAAAAACTCGGCTCGGTAGGCGAGCCGATAAATGAAGAGGCCTGGCATTGGTTCGACGAAAAAATAGGCCAGGGAAAATGCCCCATAGTGGATACGTGGTGGCAGACAGAAACGGGTGGGTTTATGATCGCCCCTATTGCCGGCATTACCAAAACCAAACCAGGTTATGCCACTCTTCCCCTGCCGGGCGTACAGCCTGTTTTGGTTGATGAGAACGGAAAAGAACTTGAAGGCAATGGCGTGAGCGGAAACCTATGCATCAAATTCCCGTGGCCGGGGATGTTGCGTACCACCTACGGCGACCACGAGCGCTGCCGTACCACTTATTTCTCAACCTATCCTCACTTATATTTTACCGGAGACGGTTGCCTTCGCGACGAGGATGGATATTATCGCATCACCGGACGCGTTGATGATGTGCTGAACGTATCCGGCCACCGCATCGGCACCGCCGAAGTTGAGAATGCTATTAATATGCACAGCAGCGTGGTTGAGTCGGCGGTAGTTGGATACCCGCATGAAATAAAGGGCCAGGGTGTTTACGCCTACGTGGTATGCCCCAACCAGCACGGCGATGAAGAACTTGCCCGCAAAGACATTATGGCTACGGTAACGCGCATCATTGGGGCAATAGCCCGACCGGATAAGATCCAGTTTGTAACGGGGCTTCCTAAAACCCGCTCAGGTAAAATTATGCGGCGTATCCTGCGTAAAATTGCCGAGGGGGAAACAAGTAATTTGGGTGATACCTCTACTTTGCTTGATCCGGCGGTTGTGGAAGAGATTAAGGAAGGGGCGTTGTGACCCGTTCGTTTTTATAGCCTTTTACACCCTCGTTAGCGCGAGGCTTTTTATTTTAATGATGGCGAACTGTACCGAAATTGCTAATTTCGCCTGACTATGAAAACTAAGCCCACCATTCTTGTTGTAAATGATGATGGCATAACCGCCCCAGGGATAAAAGCCCTGATGGATGTAATGGCCGAGATCGGCCGCGTTGTTGTTGTGGCGCCAGACAGCCCGCAATCGGGTATGGGGCATGCCATTACCATTGGCAAACCGTTACGTTTAGATAAGGTTGATATTTATGAAGGCATTGAAATGTACCGCTGCTCGGGCACACCGGTTGACTGCGTTAAACTGGCGGTGAATAAAATTTTCAAAGGCCAGAAGCCTGATCTTTGTGTGTCGGGCATCAACCATGGATTAAACAATTCTATTAACGTTTTATATTCAGGCACCATGTCGGCAGCTGTTGAAGGGGCTATCGAAAGCATACCTTCAATCGGCTATTCTCTTGACGATTTTACCCTGCAGGCTGATTTTAGCCCATGTTTAAAGTTTGTAAAAGAGATTGCATTGCAGGTTTTAAAAAACGGCTTACCTACAGCCACCTTACTTAATGTAAACTTTCCGGCAACGCACAACATAAAGGGTATAAAAATATGCCGCCAGGCCAATGCCAAGTGGGCCGAAGAGTTTGACGAGCGGGTGGATCCGCATAAGCGCCCTTATTACTGGTTAACCGGTGTTTTTCAATTAAACGACGGCGGCGAG
This sequence comes from Mucilaginibacter sp., assembly GCA_035568395.1. Taxonomy (GTDB): domain Bacteria; phylum Bacteroidota; class Bacteroidia; order Sphingobacteriales; family Sphingobacteriaceae; genus Mucilaginibacter. Next base: position 349,009 of record DATMOF010000004.1, read on the forward strand.
GATACCGATGTTTGGGCGCTCGAGCATAATTATGCATCAGTTGTGCCGGTACAATTTGATATGACCGCACACCATGCCATACCCGTTCTCAACAGCTGGACGTTTGAAGAGCTATAATCGCTATTCTTTGATTCCGGTCAGCGTAAAATCCACGCCGCGGGTAACGCTTTTGCCCCGGTAGATCAATGGAAAACCGGGGTTGTTAAGTACCCATACTTCGCTTTTCCCGTTATCGCTTACCGCGTGATAAACATCAGCGGGTTTATTATTTATTTTATAAGTAGTTGTATCACTGGCAACAGTAAACTTTTGGCTGTTCAGCTCAAATGCTTTATCCTTCGTCATGCTGTTAAAAATAGCTTTTGAAAGAACAAGCAGCGTTTCATTGTCTTTCATTTTGGTAACACCGTCCGGGTCGGGCTGTTTGATCACCAGTTTGGTTGCGCTTTCAATTGCCTTTGCGGGAATTTCGAAGCTGCCGGTGCCATATCCTTCAATATCCCATTGAAATTTAACCGGATCGCCCAGGCTTTTGATCGTTATGGTTAGTGGTATATGCTGCCCTAACGCTACGGAATATGCATCATAAGTAATTACCGTGCCCTCCTTTATTACAGGTAAGTATTTTTGGGCATACGCGCATGTGAATAAACCCAGCAAAAAAGTAACAAGCAGTATGTTTTTCATAAGGCAATGTGGTGAATTTAACCGGCAATAAAAATAAAACATTTAAAACGTTGTTTACTCTCGTACTTTTGGATTTATGCTGAACAAAAATAGTATGCTTGCCGGCATAGTGGCCGGGCTTATATTTCCGGCTGTTGCGTGGCTAACCGAATATTTATTAAAAAACAACACATACATCATCAACCGCCCTGCTGTACCTTATTTTATTGCGATCGGTTTAAACCTTATTATGTTAAGGTTCGGCTATAAATACGGCGCCGACAAAACAGCGAGAGGTATAATGCTCACTACATTTGCGTGTATGCTATTGATATTTGTATTTAAGATACATCCCATAAGATGAAGTACTACCTGGTAGCCGGCGAAGCCTCCGGCGATTTGCACGGAGCTAACTTAATTAAAGCATTAAAGGAGCGTGATAAACAAGCGGAGTTTCGTTTTTTTGGCGGCGATTTAATGCAGGCGGAGGCCGGCAAGCCGGTGAAACATATTGCCGATATGGCCTTTATGGGTTTTATTGAAGTGGTGTTTAATTTAACCACCATATTAAAAAATCTTAGTTTTTGCAAAGAGGACATCCTTTCGTGGCAGCCTGATGTGCTGATTTTGATAGATTTCCCCGGGTTTAATTTGAAGATCGCCGAATTTGCGAAGAAGAATAACATCCTGGTTTGCTACTACATCTCCCCGAAGGTTTGGGCCTGGAACCAAAAGCGCGTTTTGAAAATAAAAAAGATAGTCGACCACTTGTTTTGTATTTTACCCTTCGAGGTTGATTTTTACGAGCAATGGGGTATGGATGTTGATTATGTGGGCAACCCGCTGCTTGACGCGATCAGCACCTTTAAACCGGATCCAAATTTTATCGAACAGAATCAGCTAACAGGCAAAAAGATAATTGCCCTGCTGCCCGGCAGCCGCAAACAGGAGATCAGCCGTCTGCTGCCCGAAATGATCGGTGTTGCCGGCAGATTTCAGGAATACCAGTTTGTAATTGCCGGCGCCCCCAATTTTAACTATGCCTATTACGATCAGTTTGTTGCCGGGCAAAATATCCCTGTTGTTTTTAATGCGACGTATGACCTGTTATCACACGCAAGTGCCGCCATTGTAGCTTCGGGTACGGCTACGCTCGAAACAGCCTTATTTGATGTGCCGCAGGTTGTTGTATATAAAGGTCACCCTATATCCATAACGATTGCACGGGCGGTCGTAAAAATCAAATTCATATCATTGGTTAACCTGATAATGGATAAACCGGTGGTGAAGGAACTGATACAGCAGGATTGCAATTCGGAAAAAATAAGCAGTGAACTCGATGCAATAGTGAATGACAAAAGTTACCGCGGGGCCATGCTTGTCAATTATAACGGTCTCGATGCAAAAATGGGTAAGCCGGGCGCATCCGCTAAAACCGCCGGGTTAATTATACAATACGCGTCAAAAATGTAAAGCCCCCAGGCGGACCAGGAGGCTTTACATTTTTCGTAGGTGTTGTTTGTAGAATTTATAGGTAGATGATAATATATGATGGTCAGGCTACAAATAATGTATGCGTAGTAGCCTGTTTGTTGCTGCTAAAAAATGGATTGCGTTCCATAAACGCTTTCAAATCACTTGTAAGTAAATCTTTCAACTCATTATCAAAACGGATCAATAACTTGCTTGCTGCTGGTTTTTTGTAAGTTTTCATGGCGTGTGTGTTTTAGGATTTCTACTTAATTTTTTTATCTGTTTGTTCTTCTGTTAAATTATTTTTTCTTCGTTTGGCTTCTTTATACTGCCTCAACAATTGCTCTTTATCCCGTTCGTCCGAGGTCAATGCAGGGTTGGCTGGGTTGTCCCATTCCTTCTCCCCTTCCACGCGTCCTTTCTTATTTTCAAGTGCCATCATGTACTGCATTTGATATGATATATTCCAAATCAGTGCCAAAGTTTAATTTGTTATAAAAAATAATTGTCGTTTGCGGAGATTTATTTTACAACCGCTGATAAATGGGGCATTAAGCAGCCGTCAGAAGAAATAACGGTCAGAATAGTGTCTGAAATTTTGTAAACCGTGTTGTAAACAGTAGTCACCTCAGGCGGCGACCACAGGTTTTGCAGACATTTTATGGTGGTTAGCAAAATGTACGACAAGCGTTATCGCGGAGAGGACAATGCCAATGGCACATACGCCGTCCCATTGGTAGTTTTTCCATATCAGTGAAGCCAGCAGCGTTCCGGCCGAGCCGCCAATAAAATAGAATACCATATATATGGTATTGATGCGGTTGCGCGCTTCAGGCTTCAGGGCAAAAATGATGGATTGGTTCGAAATATGGGTTGCCTGCACACCCATATCCAATAAAATCACACCGACAATCAAGCCGCCTATGCTGTGTCCCGAAAAAATGAAAACGATAAATGAGGCCAGTATTAAAAACAAGGTAAAAGCGGATAATTTATAGGCATCCATTTTATCGCTTAACCGGCCCATCAATCCGGCGGCTATCGCGCCGAAAGCGCCAACGAGTCCAAATTCGCCGGCCACGCTGGCTCCCATATCAAAGTTCTGCTTCAATAAAAATACAATGGTTGTCCAGAAAGCGCTGAAACATGCGAAACATAACGCTCCGCGCAAAGCAGCGAGCCTTAACGTGGGTTCGTGCTTAAACAGGTCTATCATCGAGGCCATCAATTGCCTGTAATTACCTTTATAATCGGGTTCTACCTCGGGTAAAAACACCCAGATCAGCAGCCAGATGACTACCATGATACCTGCCGCTATAAAAAACACGGCATGCCAGCCCCAATATTCACCAATAAAACCGCTGAAAGTACGCGATAATAATATACCTATTAATAACCCGCTCATGATAAGGCCTATCTTTTTACCCCGTTCGTGTGGTTTAGCAAGGTGCGCCGCCATAGGAATAAGCAGCTGTGGTATGATTGACGCGGCGCCCAAAATAAAACTGGCAGCTATCATTACATTAATGCCTGGGGCCAGCGCTGTAAACACCAGCGATAAAACAATAAAGACGAAAATAATAAGCATCAAGCGTTTACGTTTAACCATGTCGGCCATGGGCACAAGGAAAAACATGCCTGTAGCATAGCCAAGCTGTGTAAGCATCGACACCTGGCCTGCTTTGGTACGGGTAACATGAAAGGTGCGGGCAATATCTTCCAGTAAAGGCTGGCTATAATATATATTAGCTACCACGAGGCCGGTAGCTATGGTCATGATCCATAGCGTTAACAGGGTAAGCTCAGGGTGGTTTTTTGAAACAGCGTTGTTCATCATTATTTAACAATAGGCCGCAAAATTGTTAAAGCATATTTAGAAAAATGTTTGCGTAACGCAATTTTTGCATTAAGTGTTTTAAAAGCGACATATATTAAAGTGGAAAAATCGCATTACAAATGGCTTTTTACTGTTGGCAAGAAGCATAAGTCCGCAATAAAAAGCATTTTGTAATAAATCTCTTACAAAACCGGGCGTAAAATGAAATAAAAAAGTAAAAAATGCCATTTTTTAAAGAAAATCTCATTACAAAAAACACTATTAGCGCGGAAAAGTGGCAAAATTTCATGTAATTATTTATTATGAGTGTTATTATTCTTCGTTATTTGTTTAAATATTGTTACAAAATGAAATTTATTTAAAAATAGCTTCAAAATTTATCTGCAAAAGCGTAGTTAACAAAATTTTTACAGAATTTTTATTAAATTAATATAATCTTAACAAATAAATTTGTAGTTTTGTCAAGCAAACGGAGTCAAAATTGTTTTTTACATAAATATTACAAAAATAAATTTGGTACTGTTAAAAGTTAGTGTTACTTTTACACCGTTAAACAACACAAAGTAGTCTTCTCATAATTTAGGTTTATAATTGGTTAGCAAAGGCCCCTGCCCATCAGGGGCTTTGCTTGTTTTAGGGCTTTTTTACAAACCAGCAGTAAATAAAATAGAATGTACGGCGATTAGTTAAGCCGGGTTACAAAGGAAAAGAAGAATGAACTGAGGCTTCCGCCGAACCGGGGATTGATCTCCAATACAAAAGGGTGATTGTCTAGCTCCTTATAATTAAAACAGCATAAGCCTTCAAATCTGATTGATTCGAGCATCGATAAAAACAACGCCAAGTGCGGGCACTTGCATATTTTTTTGCTTATAAACGGGTCGTGACCCTTTATCGGTGTTTTATCGTCGAATTCGTATTTGATATTTAGCGATGAAACGAGTTTCCCATTTTTATAAAGCATGTGGGTTGCATACTCCGATGTGCCGGCAACAATTTCCTGGCAAAAGTACTCCGGGTTGGTTATCAATGCGTTAAACTCCTTTTCCTTTCCGGGATTTGAAATGATGTAACAATTGTCGCCGTCCTCAGCGATCCTTTTTTTCAAAATGTACGGATACGCCAGGTCAGTACCTACTTTAGGCAAATAATCCCCGAAACCATTACTTACCATCGTTTGATAGAACAAAAATTTATCATCGCATATATTAATAGCGTCCAGGGCAGGTATAGGTATGAGGTTGTTCTGATAGGAAGCGCGGCGTTCACTCAGGAACTTCAGATCGCGCATGGTTAAAGGCACCAGCAGGTCATTGGTACTTATATTTTCGAGCGTAAAATCGCTGAAAGTCAGTTCGTGTTTGGTTGTACGAAAGCCGATGCGAATGTTTTTTTCCCAAACCGGCTTATTAGAGAACAATATCTTCATTTTGCGCTGCCGCGAAAAAACAGACCTTAATATTTCAGTGATTAAAAAGACTGATTTATTGACATTTGCGCGTAAAAGGAAAGCCGCCTTTTTTAGGTTTTTCGTAATCTCCATAGCATACAGCCAATTACCGCCCCCGGAGTTGTTATAAAGGGATATTCGTATAATTGATGCAGATTAAACTCTATATATTTATATTTTGTTTTATCAGTTCTATTTTACTTTGTGATACCGGAAGCGGTCATATATCTTGATATTCAGGAAGGTACCAAAGCCGGATAACCCGAGCTTTTTGCACAGTTATGCGTGCCCGGACAACCTGGAAATATTTCTTCTGAAATTATGATTTGGCGTTGCCCGATTTTTTTTTACTTTTGCCATCCGACACGGGGGATTAGCTCAGCTGGCTAGAGCGTTTGCATGGCATGCAAGAGGTCATCGGTTCGACTCCGATATTCTCCACCACTGAATCCACCACATTTAAAATAAGTGGTGGATTTCTTTTTCAAACCGGTTTAACTTTTACTATTGATATATCGCGCCAATAGTAAGATTATCATTACGATGAACCCTGACTATAAAGTGCTCGCTTTTCGCATCAACCAGGTTTAAGATCATATACGACGAGCCCCAGTAACCTATTTCATATACCCTAAAAGGTTTGGGATGTGCGTTAATGACACTGGATTCGGTAATCAAAGATTTTTCAGTTGAACAACCGAATAAAAAAAAAGAAAAAAGAAGTAAAATTCTTTTCATATCTGCCTCCTGCTTTATCGTACCACAATGTTATACATGCATATCATTTTTGCTATAATTTATTTCGATTTCAACACCTTTGAAGCACAAATTTTTAGGAAAGGTTAGGTCCTTAACCAAGCGGTAATAAATAAAACTTAGTTCGCGCGGATTATCCCGGCTACCTGTGGTTTTCTGTTTGCCAGACAACGGCGCAAAAAACAGAAACCGGGCGGGTCCCGGTATATTACAAATTTTATTACCGGATGCCCCGGCATACTGTATTGCATACAGGATATTTTGAACATTCTTAGGGAAACCGAACACCGATAGATTTCATCGTCGCAAATTAATTGCCCATCGTAAACATTAATTTAACTTAATAGAAATATTTTTAATTTTTAGGTGCATTTTGGCACGCATTTTATTACTGATAGTATGAATAAATAAATGAAACTGTAACCTGGTTTTCATCGTAATTATTCGGAAGGTAACAAAATGAGGACAGTTCGCGTATAAGCCCTTAAATAAGGCGATCGATAAGTTTGAAAAAAGTTACTTCGCTGATAATAAACATTTACCAATGAACAAATTATACTTTATATCATGACAAATAATAATCCCTTCGGCATACAGGATGATGGCAGAACAGCAAGTTTACTCAGCTATTTCTTTGTTTTAGGATGGTCAGTATCATTTTTTACTTTTCATTTAAATGAAAAAACGGAAAAAAGCAGTTTTCATTTAAGGCAAACGTTAATGCTGTACATTTCGTACCTGGTTACCCGGTATGGCGTATTAACTATTTTAGGGACTTTATGGCAGCCAAATGCTATTATTCCGATTAGTTATCTTATCATATTTGTCAACGTGTCGTTCATTGCGTTATGGGTTATGGGGCTTATTTCTGCCAGCAACAACGAGGATAGGCCTATTCCGTTATTTGGCAAGCCCGCCCAGTTTATTTTTGCCCGCATATAATTTAATCGGCATATCTACTAAATGTTCTGATAATAAACGATTTATCAGAACATTTTTACTTTTTACGGGTTAGTATGATAGCTCAAAATCATCTTAACCCAATATGGAACCTGTAAAAGATATTGTACACCGCATCAGCGATAACAGTAATGGCAAAACCGCCGCAATCATTAGCTACTTAACTATTTTTGGATGGCTCGTTGCTTATTTTGGGTTTCACCAGGGTAAAAAAACGGACCTGGGAAGTTACCAGTTAAGGCAAACCCTGCTTTTTTATATCGCTTATATCGTTATCAGGTACGGCATTTCATTCATCTTTAGCTCGCTTTGGGTATCCGACGGGGTTTTTTCGCTGTATTATTGCCTTAAACTTATCGAGTTCTTATTTTTCGTCCTTTGGATCATCGGCTTTATCGGCGCTATAAACGGCGAAAAAAAGCCTATCCCATTTATCGGCGAGCGAGCGCAAACAATGTTTTCAACACTATAAAAAACAGAAGCAAGACTTTAAAAGTATTTAATTGATCGTTGTCCTGGTCTTGCCTCTAACGTCTCACCTACAGCAGCAACGCGTCAACATAATGCGCGTGCACGATATATTCGCACGGCGACCATGAAAATATGGTAAATCTTCCATCCTGCGAGGAAACGAGGGCCATTGCATCGCGCTGATCAAATACAAACTGCGCGGCCGAGAGGTGGCGTGTGCCGCCATTTTGTGCCGGCGATATGATCATCGGCTCTGTTCCTATTATTGGTTCGGTAACCAGCATCTTGTCGACCGGAATGCCGTTTGAAGACAATCCGATCTTCGCGCCGAATGCCAGCAATTCCAGCCGGTCAGTTATAATGGTAGCTCCGTCGACGGCTGTAAGCCCGGCTACACTTTCAACGGCGCGGTTTATCTCTTCCTGCCAAAGGTCTGCGTTTTGCTCGTTGACGTTTTGGCTCACCAGCTTGTTCAGTTCGTCATACGCAGGTGTAACCGGGTAGGTAATGGGATGAATGATGGAATCGCGCCAGGCATCGGTGCCGGCAGGCACGACCAATAAAGAGCCGCCATGCCCATGCGCACGCATTGAAGCTGCCAGCTGTACCAGTATATTTACATTATCGTTTATACCAGTTGACGAATTAAAATCCAATAATGAGGTAAGCATATCCGGGCAGTCGGGCAGCGTGCGGCTTTGCTCGTCAATTATTTTTATCTCGTCGCCTTTAAGCACGGCAACGTTAATAAACTTACCAAAACCGTTTATCCGGCGGTGTTTAACCACCAGCAGGCCGGCCTCTACAACTTCCAGCACAAAACAACAATCGGGGATAGCCCGGGTGGTTCCCCACACGTACAACTCGCCATCCTGCTCCCAAACACCCAGGTGAATTCCCGAACGCTCAACGGCAGGGGCCAGTTTTGTAAGCACGTATGGTGTTAAAAGTATACGGTCTTCGAAAATCAACGGCTGACCAGCGAGTAATGGCGGCAAATAAGCGAGCGAAATTTTTGGTGATCGCCCCTCTTCCTTGCGTAAGCTTGCCCAAAAAGCCACATCAATTATCGCCTCGATCATACTCAGTGGAGGCTCGGGCGCCAGATCAGTTTCACCCTGCTCAACGGCCAGCGCCAAAAGCCGGTTAAAGTGACGCTCAATTGCCGGCGCTGCTATGCTGGCTGCCTGGTAGGTGGATCTGTAGGTCATGTACGGGAAACAAATTAATTACCGCTAAAATTACAGCAATTCTGTTTTGCTTCAATAAAAAACGCATAAGTATTACATTGTTGGGACATAGTATCAAGTAGCAAGACTGTTAGAGCCAGATGCAAAAACTAAGAGTTAGCGAAGGCATTGTGTTTCGACGGATTCGCCGAAACACAATGCCTTTCTATCCTGGCTCTTGGTTCTCGACTCCTGGCCCTCATTCCGGCTTATCCTGAAAAAGGAGTTATTCATCGGTATTTATAACATGTCCGTCTATTCCCTATTGATATTCAGCAAAATAATATTTATTATTGTGTACCAATGACACAATGGTTAAATTGTGTTTATTCCATCTTTTATAAACCTTTTTAAATTATAAGTATGAAATTAAGTTACAAATCCGCAGCTATTGCTGTATTTATTGCAGTGATTAGCTCGGTTCACCCGCCTGTTCGTGCGCAGGGGAGTCAGCCGCTTCCTAAATTAGGAAAAAGCAGCCTGAAGCAGGTAATTGACGCGATGACATTGCAGGAGAAATCAAAGCTTGTTGTAGGCATGGGCTTTAAAATGCCCGGCGTACCGCCACCCCGAAAGGATCAAAAGCCGCAGTCGACGGACATCGGCGGTTTTAAACTGCCGCCATCAGACGCGGACGCCTATAATATCCCCGAAAAAGTGCCGGGCGCGGCGGGCCGCACACATGCCATTGCCAGGTTGGGCATTCCGTCCATTACCGTTTCCGACGGTCCGGCCGGGTTACGGATCGAGCCAAAAAGGCCCAACGATCCCAAAACCTATTATGCTACTGCTTTCCCGGTGGCTACTTTGCTGGCCTCGACATGGGATACCGCTTTGGTAAGAAAAGTGGGCGTTGCCTTTGGTAACGAAGTGCGTGAGTATGGTGTTGACATTTTACTGGCGCCTGCGCTCAACATTCACCGCAACCCGCTTGGCGGACGGAACTTTGAATATTACTCGGAAGACCCGATTGTGGCCGGCGCTATGACGGCCGCCATTGTAAAGGGTATCCAGTCGAACGGCGTGGGTACTTCCATTAAACATTACGCGGCCAATAACCAGGAAACGCAAAGAAACAGCGTAAACGCCATTGTTAGCGAGCGGGCTATGCGCGAGATCTACCTGAAAGGGTTTTCTATTGCTGTAAAAGCCTCGCAGCCGTGGACAGTGATGTCGTCATATAACAAATTAAACGGAACCTATACGTCCGAGCGGCGCGATCTGCTGACCACTATTTTAAAAGACGAATGGGGTTTTAAAGGTTTTGTAATGACTGACTGGTTTGGCGGCAAAGATGCTGTTGCGCAGATGAATGCAGGCAACGACCTGCTGATGCCTGGCAATCCCAATCAATCCGACGCGATAGTTGCCGCGGTTAAGGACGGCAAACTAAGCATGCAGCAACTGGATGCCAATGTTGAGCGGATGCTGAAAATCATACTTAAATCACCGACATTCAGGGGCTATAAATATTCTGACAAGCCCGATCTTGTTGCCCATGCCAAAGTTTCGCGCATGGCGGCCAGCGAAGGGATGATCCTGCTTAAAAACAATGACGACGCCCTTCCCCTATCGGGTAACAAACGGGTTGCCGTATTTGGAAATACTTCGTACAATATTATTGCAGGCGGCACAGGCAGCGGCGATGTAAATAAAGCTTATACCATTTCGCTGGTGCAGGGCTTAACCAACGCAGGTTTTAAGGTGCAGGAAGCTTTAGAAAAAAGCTACACAGATTATATCGCCGACGCCAAATCGAAACAGCCGAAGCGCAGGAATTTCTTTACACCCCCGCCTATTATTCCCGAAATGGATGTGAATACCATGGTTGCGAAGGAAGCTGACGGCGCCGATGCCGCTATTATTACGATAGGCCGCAATGCCGGCGAAGGCGCCGACCGCAAACTGGAGAATGATTATTACCTGTCGGCTACCGAAAAAGAGCTGATCAACAACGTTTCTACCGCGTTCCATTCAAAAGGGAAGAAGGTTATTGTTGTATTAAACATCGGCGGCGTGATCGAAGTTGCCAGTTGGAGGGACGGTGTTGACGGAATTTTATTAGCATGGCAGCCGGGCCTTGAAGCGGGTAATGCTATTGCCGATATTTTGAGCGGAAAAGTTAACCCTTCGGGCAAACTGGCCACCACTTTCGCGATGGATTATAAAGACGAGCCATCGGCGAAAAACTTTCCGGGAACACCCGAGAAAAAACCAGAGCAGGTAATATACGAGGAAGGCATTTATGTGGGATACCGTTATTTCGATTCGTTTAAGATCAAACCGGCTTACGAGTTTGGTTACGGGTTATCGTACACCAAATTTAAATTCAGCGATGTGCAGGTGAGCTCTTCTAATTTTAAAGGCAGCATCTCTGTTAAGGTAACCGTTAAAAATACGGGCAAAGTTGCCGGTAAGGAAGTAGTTCAGCTTTACCTGAGCGCGCCGAACAATAATATCGACAAACCCGAAAATGAGCTAAAGGCTTTTGCTAAAACAGGGCTGCTGGCGCCGGGGCAATCGCAATTCATGGTGTTTACCATCCGCGCTGCCGACCTGGCTTCGTTTTACACGGATAAGTCGGCCTGGGTTGCCGATGCGGGTGAGTACAAAGTGAAAATAGGCTCATCTTCGCGGCAAATTGAAGGGACTGGTAAATTTAATTTAGCTAAGGCGATCGTTACCGAAAGAACGCATAAAGCGCTTATCCCCCAGGTAGCCATTAATGAGTTGAAGAATAAATAGTTTGAGATTACGACAGATCCAAAAAACCGTCTCATAAATTATGAGGCGGTTTTTTATTTCATTTTAACATATACAAGGCCAAATCCATCAGCAAAATTATCAGCTATTGACAAAGTATCTTTTTGGAGGGATATGATCTTCCACATACCCGAAGAATCAAAATCGATCGCATTATCATTGCTGCCTGTAAAAATGCTTTTCGCCAGGCTTAATTTGTAGCTGCCTTGCTGTTGCAAGCTGCCATTGGTCGACCTTTGATAAGTTTTATCGCTATTTAAGATCAGGATACTGATCGCACCGCTCGGAGACACTTTCGAGCCTGTCAGCCCGCCAGCCTGGTATTGATACTGCCAACGGCCCACAAACTTAACGCTTGCAGGATTGCCTGGATTGCCTTTTTTGCAGTTTAAAAAAAGCATCGCAATGATTATAAAAATATAAAGCCTGAACATGATCTTGATTTATTAACCCAATACGGCTTTATCGGTTAAAACGCTACAGTCAGATTATTACAAAGTCCTTTTCAAAAAATCCCCGTCAATGATCAGCAGCTTTACGCCACTTTCGGTTACAGACCGGTGTGAGCTTAACTCATCGGATACAATATAGCTCATCCCCTTTGCGAGGCGAAAGCTTTCCCCGTTTTCAAGCTCGGTCGTAAATTCTCCTTCCAGGCAATAAACGATATGCCCTTTCCGGCACCAGTGATCGGCCAGGTAGCCTTTACTGTATTCAACCACCCGAACGCGCAAACCCTTAAATTGAATGGTTTGCCACCAGGCGGTCCCGGTTGTGCCGGGATGCGTTGTTTTGGGGATATTATCCCAATTTATGGTTTGGAACGGAATATTTTCAGATTCCATAGCTTTTGAGATGACTAGGTTTAATAACGCCTCCTGGTTGCCCATACCAGCTGGCGGTGGCGCCTGTCATCATAATATTTACTCACCACCAGTATGGCATGAATAATTCCCGGTATCCATAAAAACAGGGTTAAAATAAGGTTTAATATCAACGAGCCAATTTTACCGGTGGTTAATATGGCTACAGGCGGACATAAAAAGCATAAAAAGTAGCGCATGATCATTGTATCTAAGTTTGTGTTCAACGGGTCAAAATCAAAGTTAAAATATGTTTATATAAGATCAAAATAACGTCGTTTTGTTACGCCTTATTTCAAATTAAACTGCGATAGGCCGGCTCACCGTCCTGTAAAAGAAGCATTTAGCCAATTTACACCCCAACAAATTAGTTTAATCAGCCGTACAAATGGATTATGATCTGATCTGCCTTAATAACCTTATAAATATCATAGCAATTGACAAATGAAAACTATTTTTTATCTCAAAGAAAAGATAGAAAAACACTGTTCAACTTTTTATAGATTAGTAAATGGACGAATGAAATTTTTGCTTAAAAGTTCAGTTTTGTCCGCAGTAGATGAAAAACTAATAGTTTCATCGTTCTTTTTCCTCCTTTTCGATCTGCAATCCGGCTATGCCCAAAACAATCTGAACAGCATTGCCATCACCCCGATTCAGGGGGTTACAACCTTTTCCACTTATAACAGTCCGTTAAAAGGTAACTTTTATGGCGCCGAGCTTGCATATCAGCTTAATATGGCTAACAATAATGCTGACTGGGCGCGCCTGTTTCACGTAAAAGATATTGGACTTGTAGCTTCTTACGTTAACCTGGGAGATATATCCCTCACCGGAAAGCACGACACCAGGGGGTTATTTGGAAGCAATTATGGTATTATCAGCTGTTTAGACCTATTGCTTTTTGAAACGGATAAGATAAATCTTATATTTTCTCCCGGTATTGGCTTTGTTTATTCTACTCAAACTTTTTACACCACTGATAATCCTATTGTCGGCAGCCACATCAACCTGGCTTTCCGGGCGGGTTTAAAATTGGAAACCCCGATCTCTTCGTCAACAAGAATACAAGCGGGCGTTAATTTTTCCCACTATTCAAATGCTTCAGTTCAATTGCCCAATGATGGTTTAAATAACGTGTATGCCTCGCTGGGGGTTGTCCGCGATATTAATCAAAACGGGCCCGCCGCACAAAAAAACACTTTTGGGATTAATAATAAACACTCGTTTGAGTTCAGCGTTGGCATAGGCAGGCGGGGATTAGTTAAAACAGGGCTATTTAAAAATCCGGAAACGGGTGTTAATATGTATTTAACAGATTCAGCGGCGCGAAAAAAAACAGCATCAAACCTGTATCAGGCGAGCTTTTATGCAGGATATAATTATCGCCTAAACCCATTTTTAAGTTTAAAAGCAGGTACAGATGCCATTTATTATTCCAAAACCTTTTCATGGAATAATTTTTTTACGACGTACCAGGGTTCGGGAACATCCTATGACCATTTAAGCGTAGGTTTAAGTGCTGGAGCCGATATATGGCTGGGCCGGTTGGTATTTATGGCAAACTACGGCCACTACCTGCACTATAACAGCCTGTATCCTATACATTTTTACTCAACGATAGGCGGCAAATATTACATTACAAACCGGTTAGCGCTGAACACTACATATCGTTCGCACGGTTCCGGCCCGCACTATGTCAGCTCGGGCGTACTTTTTACCATACCTGAGTAGTAATAACCGGCAATACGATTCGCATATCTAATCTATCACCAGGGTAGCAATTGAATGCGCCGGGCTGGTGGTTTTTGCCGCTTTGCCTTTAACCCACAAATAGTAACTAATATTTTCGTCGGTTTTGTTCATGACCACCACGGCAATTTTACCATCGGGGTTGATATAGGCTGTACTTAAAAGCTTATCGCGGCTGGCGGCGCTTACAATACGCTTCGCACCCGGATGTATGAACTTTGAAAAATGCCCCATGTAATAGTAGGAGTTGGTATAGATCAGGCTGCCATCGCGGGTATCGGCATGCACCGGCGCGAAACAAAAATTCCCTACGTGATTTGGCCCGCCTTTTTCATCGAGCAAAACGTTCCAGTCGGTCCAGCCAACGGTACCGGCATTAAAATCGTTGATCATTGAGGTACCGTATTTTTCGCCAAGGTCCCAATCATGTATTTTGCTAAAATCAAACCTTTCAGCGCAGCCTTCGGTGAATATTAATTTTTTGTCGGGAAAAGATTGCGCTACGCGCCGTTCATTTTCGAAGTTCATTCCAGCACCGGTCCAGGTCTCGTACCAGTGATAGCCTACTCCCCAAACATATTTGGCTGCCGCCGGATCTTCCAGGATGGTACTGGCACGCTGGTACATCAGGTCGCGGTTATGGTCCCAAACGATCAGCTTTTTACCTGACAAACCCGATTTAAATAAAGTTGGGCCCAGGTAATTTTTAACAAAGTCGCGTTCGTCTTCGGCGGTGTACAGGCACGATTCCCATGTTTGGGTAGCCATCGGTTCATTTTGTACCGATAATCCCCAAATGGGTATGCCGGCCTTTTCGTAAGCGTTTATGAACTTCACATAAAAATTCGCCCAGCTCTGGTCAAACTCATGTTTCAGCTTGCCGCCGTGCAAAACATCGTTATTGGTTTTCATCCATCCCGGCGGGCTCCAGGGCGATGCAAACAGTGTTAATTTGCCGCCTGCAGCTTTCATCGCCTCTTTAATAAAAGGGATGCGGTATGTTTTATCGTGGCTGATATCAAATGATTTTAGCGATGCGTCATTCTCTTTTACATAACTGTAAATCGCACTCGAAAAATCGCAGCTTTGAATATTGGTTCGTCCAAGCGTATAGCCTATACCCTTATCCTTATCAAAATATGCAGTTAAAAATTCCTGCTGCTTATCCTTTGGCAGCTTATAAAAAGTTTCGGCTGCGGCATCAGTTAACGCCCCGCCTATCCCCAGCATGGTCTGGAATGTTTTCGAAGGATCCACGAACACGGCAACCTCTGTTTCTACCGGTTGTGGTTTATCGGTAAATTGAAGCGTTTCGGTTTTGGTTATCCTGTTGTTGGTATTTTTGGCCGTTACATATACCGTTACCTTTTTATTGGCAACTGACATTGGCGCACCGTTTTGGGCCGCGGCAATTGTTCCGGTTAGTAAAATTACAGCAGCAGAAATTAAGCGGGTAGCAATTATTTTTCTTTTCATGATTTTCAAATCAGGATGATAAAGGTATTTTGTGGTTTATGATCCAAATCTATTAAAGTTTTGAAAATAAGCAGGATAAATTTATAAAATGAGATGAATCCTCAACTCCCACTGTAACAAAACCGGACACTTACCGTTCGGATACGGAACAAAACTATATTGGGTTTAATGATAATAAAATACTGATAATTAGATAGTTAAAATAGCGGCATGATGTTAAGGGTAGAGATTAGTGGTTAGAGGGAAGAGATTAGTCAAGAAATTCCCGAAGATCAGACCACTGAACAATTGACCCAATGAACCGACCATGATAAAGAACTATTTTAAAATCGCCTGGAGAAACCTGATCAAAAACAAGGTTTCTTCGTTAATCAATATCGGCGGGCTGGCCGTGGGCATGGCCGTGGTTATGCTTATTGGCTTATGGATATGGGATGAACTGTCGTTTGATAAATTCCATAAAAATTACGACAGCATTGCCCGGGTTATGCAGAATCAAACTATAAATGGCGAGGTCAATTCGCTTAAAGCCATGCCAATACCCGTTGCATATAGTCTTCGTCATCTGTATGGGAACAGTTTTAAACATGTGGTGCTATCGTCATGGACGAATCCTCATCTCCTCTCATTTAAGGATAAAAATATATCTGCACCGGGAAGCTTCATGGAGGCCGGGGCGCCTGAGATGCTTACATTGAATATGATCAAAGGTACAGCAACCGCGTTAGCTGATCCTTCATCAATTTTGTTATCGGAAGCTGTATCAAAAGCCATTTTTGGCGATGCAGATCCGATCGGCAAAGTATTAAAATTAGATAGTTACAGCTTAAATGTAGCGGGCATATATCGTAACCTGCCGGCCAATTCCAGTTTTGGCAATTTAACATTTATTGGCCCCTGGGAATTATACGCGCAATCGCAGGATGTGCAGCAAGCCCAAAACAATTGGAATGCCAACTCTTTCCAGATTTTTGCTGAGATCGAAGGTCACAAAAGCATGGCTGAGATCTCGGCCAAAATAAAGGATGTTAAACTGAATAATGAAGATCATGATGGAAAAAAGGCAAACCCGGAGATTTTCCTATTCCCGATGAGCCGCTGGCATCTATATTCAGAATTTAAAAACGGTTTGAATACAGATGGTAATATTAAGTACGTATGGCTTTTCGGCATCATAGGCACTTTCGTGTTAATACTCGCGGCGATAAATTTTATGAATCTGAGCACTGCACGATCCGAAAAACGGGCAAAGGAAGTTGGCATCAGAAAATCAATAGGCTCTTTGCGTGGGCAGCTAATCTGGCAATTTTTAAGCGAGTCGTTATTGGTAGCGGTTTTAGCTTTTGCAGGGGCTTTATTACTTATACAATTAACTTTCCCCTTTTTTAATGAGTTAACGGGTAAACAATTATTTATTCCATGGACCAACTTGTTTTTTTGGTTAGCAGGGATGGGTTTCGTGGTCATTTGCGGTTTGTTTGCCGGAAGTTACCCGGCCTTTTATCTATCATCTTTCCAGCCGGTAAAAGTATTAAAAGGCTCATTTAAAGCAGGACGGATGGCAAGCATCCCGCGCAAGGCGCTTATTGTAATTCAGTTTACCTTTTCAGTAACAATGATCATCGGAACCATTGTTGTGCTCCGGCAAATTCATTTTGCAAAAAATCGTCCCATTGGTTATAGCCGTTCAGGGCTGATTATGGTAAGGCCGTACTCCGAAAATCCGCATAAAAACTTTGAAGCCATTAAAAATGAATTGTTTCAAACAAGGATAATAGCAGGCATTGCTGAATCGGGAAACCAGATAACAAAAGGAAGCAGGTCAAGCGGTGGTTTTAACTGGCAAGGTAAAAACCCCAATATCGCAGGTGAATTCGCTACGTTCGCGGTAACGCCAGATTACGGAAAAACAGTAGGCTGGCAATTTACCAGTGGCAGGGATTTTATAAATGCGTCACCTGCGGATTTAAATGGGTTGATTTTAAACGAAACATGTGTAAAATATATGGCGCTTAAAAACCCAGTTGGGCAGATAGTGGACTGGGACGATAAAAAATATGTTGTTTTAGGTGTGGCAAAAGACATGATTGTGGAATCGCCATATGAACCTGTAAAACCAACCATATTCTATATCGATAACAGACCCGGCTTGCTAAACATTCGCGTTAATCCACAAATAAGTACAAGTACCGCGTTAAGCAGTATTGAGACCGTTTACAAAAAATATGCAGCTGCAGACCCTTTCGACTACCAATTTGTTGATGAAGAATACGCTAAAAAGTTTGGTGACGAAGAACGTATAGGGAAACTGGCGAGTTTCTTTGCCGGCCTGGCAATTCTTATTAGTTGCCTCGGTTTATTTGGTATGGCTTCATTTATGGCCGAACAGCGCTTTAAGGAAATTGGCATACGAAAAGTATTAGGAGCATCTGTGTTTAACGTGTGGAACCTGCTTTCATCAGACTTTGTCGGGCTGGTTATTATATCATTGCTTATTGCAACACCTGTTTCTTATTATTTTATGCATCGCTGGCTGCAGGGCTTTACCTATCGATCAGACATAGCATGGTGGATATTTGCCGTAACGTCCGTGGGTGCAATAACCATTACCTTACTAACTGTTAGCTCTCAAAGTATTAAAGCCGCGTTAGCCAACCCTGTGAAAAGTTTAAGGAGTGAGTAAACGGAGGTTGGAGATTAGAGTTTAGAGATTAGTTAGGGAATTCCTAAAGAGGAAACCACTGAGCGTCATTCCACCAATGAACAATTGAATCAATGAACCAGCCATGATAAAGAACTATTTTAAAATCGCCTGGAGAAATCTTATAAAAAACAAGGTTTCTTCACTGATCAACATTGGCGGGCTTGCCGTGGGCATGGCCGTAGTGTTGCTGATCGGAATTTGGATATACGATGAATTGTCGTTTGATACCTATCACAAAAATTACAGCCGCATTGCGCAGGTGATACAAAACGTGACCAATAACGGCGAGGTACAAACCTGGCGGCAGGTACCATACCCTTTGGCCGCCGAGCTTCGCAAAAGTTATGGCAGCGACTTTAAACGTGTAGTGATGAGCACCGGCTCCGGAAGTCATATCCTGGCGCTCGGCGATAAAAAACTGACCAGGTCCGGGGCGTTTTTAGAACCGCAGGGGCCCGAAATGTTTTCATTGCGCATGTTAAAAGGTTCGCGAGATGCCTTAAATGACCCCTCATCAGCATTGATATCCGAATCAACAGCCATGGCCTATTTTGGCCATGCCGATCCGATGGGTAAGATACTGCGTATGGATAACCAGCAAAACCTGAAGGTAGCCGGAGTGTACGAAGACCCGCCGAAAAATTCCACCTTTTCGGATATGGCTTTTGTTGCTTCGTGGCAGCTGTTTGCTACCATGAACGAATTGAACAAGATGACGGAGCCGTGGCGCCCCAATTTCGTGAACTTATATGTGCAATTGGCAGATAATGCCGACCTGGCCGCCGTATCATTAAAAATAAGGGATGTAAAGCTCCGCCATGTAAATGCCATGCTTGCCAAAAAGAAGCCTGCTTTATTTCTTCAGCCTATGGGCCAATGGCATTTATACGACGAATTTAAAAACGGCGTCAACACAGGTGGAAGGATACAATATGTATGGCTGTTCGGCATCATCGGTTTATTTGTACTGCTATTGGCCTGCATCAACTTCATGAACCTCAGCACCGCCCGGTCCGAAAAACGTGCACGTGAGGTAGGTATCCGCAAGGCGATCGGCTCATTACGCAGCCAGTTGGTATACCAGTTCTTTAGCGAATCATTGTTATGCGTGATGCTGGCTTTCGCGTTTTCGTTACTATTGGTTCAGTTAAGCCTCCCGTTTTTTAACGCGGTTGCCGACAAGGAAATGTCTGTTCTATGGAGCAGCCCTTTATTTTGGATACTGAGCATAGGGTTCAGTTTAATAACCGGGCTGATCACCGGGAGTTATCCCGCATTTTACCTGTCGTCATTTAAACCGGTTAAAGTATTAAAAGGATCGTTCAGGGTAGGCCGGCGGGCGGCAATTCCGCGCCAGGTGCTTGTGGTAATGCAATTTACTGTTTCGGTTACCCTTATCATTGGCACTATCATAGTTTTCAGGCAAATTCAATACGCCAAGAACCGCCCTGTCGGGTATAGCCGTGATAACCTGGTTTACATCCCGATGGTTACTAATGATATCCATAAGAGCTTTGAAGCTGTCAAAGCTGACCTGCTTAAATCGGGGTCGGTCGTATCGGTCGCAGAATCGGGAGGGCCGCCCACCGGTAATGCAGGGAGCACAAGTGCTATCGAATGGCCGGGAAAAGACCCTAATCAGAGTGTCGATTTCCCGCAAAATATGGTATCGTACGACTATGGGAAAACCATAGGCTGGCAATTCACTGCCGGGCGCGATTTTTCAAGATCATTTTTATCTGATTCATCAGCGGTGATCATCAATGAAGCCGCTGTACATTTTATGGGGCTAAAAAGCCCCGTCGGCATGTCAATAACCTATTATGCGCATCCTTTTAAAGTGATCGGCGTGGCGAAAGATATGGTCGTTGAATCGCCATACGGGCAGGTGAGGCCGACGGTTTACTTTCTCTCGAAAGACCAGGGCGGTGTTGTTCTTTTAAAACTGAACCCGACGACCGGTGCGTCCGAAGCGATAGCTAAGGTAGGCGCTATATTTAAAACATATAACCCGGCGCAGCCGTTTGAATATCATTTTGTTGACCAGGACTATGCTAAAAAGTTCGGTGACGAAGAACGTATCGGCACACTGGCGGGTTTTTTTGCCAGCCTGGCCATATTCATCAGCTGTCTTGGCCTGTTTGGCATGGCCTCGTTTATGGCTGAGCAGCGCATAAAGGAGATCGGTGTACGCAAAGTGCTGGGTGCTTCGGTATTTAATTTATGGGGATTGCTGTCGAAGGATTTTGTGATATTGGTTGTTATTTCATTGCTGATGGCTATCCCGCTGGCTTATTATTTTATGCACGGCTGGCTGCAGCATTACCAGTACCGAACCGGCATGGCCTGGTGGATATTTTTATCCGCCGGAACAGGCGCCATGCTGATCACCCTGCTTACAGTTAGCTACCAGAGTATAAAAGCAGCTTTAGCCAACCCGGTTAAAAGTTTGAAGACGGAATAAAGCCTCACCCTAAATCCCTCTCCTTTGGAGAGGGATTTAGGGTGAGGCTAATATAATTGCTTAGCAAAAAAGGGGTGAGATCCGGAACGCATTTTTTTAACTTCATAACGAGCTTACACTTATCTTTATCCACTGATATTGTAATAATAAATCAATCATGTGGATATGCCCTTTATGCGGCCAGCAATTTGTAAACACCAACCAGGTACATTCATGCAGGGATAAAGACCTGTCTGATTTCCTTGCCGGGAAAACGGTGCACACCATTGCACTGTTCGACCATTTGGTAATGGAATACCAGGCGATAAGCGCAGACATTAAAGTGCATCCCGCAAAATCAATGATCTCTTTTGCCGCACGAACCAGGTTTGCATACGTTATTCAATTGGGAAAGAATTTTGTTGATGTTGTGTTTCCATTTAAACAGTCGTACGTTGATAATTTATGCTTCAATAAAATAAAACCGGTACCCGGCAGTGACGATCATAATCATCACCTGCGGTTGTATTTTGTGGAAGATATTAATGATGAGGTGAAAAAATATATGCGGCTGGCTTATGAAAACGGTGTTTAGTTTTTCATACGGACCGGGTTTTGCCGGGAATGTTCTTTAGCAGTTAATTTTCTCTTTCTTTGGGCTGCAAGTTTCGGATATATCCTGTATTTTGGTGACCAATTTCCAAATAAACCTGTACATCAGTAAAATATCCAACCAGTGAAAAAATTCATCACAATAGCCGCGTGTTTATTTTTAGGCATTTCAATTTGTCTGGCTCAAAGCCATAAAAACGGCGAATCGGTTTACCAGGCAAAGCTCGATGACCCGGATGCCGTTTACTTTACCCCCGCAAACTTCAGCATTACCGCCGACGGAAGAACGGATGTTTCCGATGCTTTGCAGCAAGCGATCGCCGAAGTAAAAACGAAACACAATTTCGGCATTGTTTTTATTCCCGAAGGGAAATACCTGATTTCCAAAACCATATTCGTACCGCAGGCGGTACGGCTTATCGGCTACGGCAAAAACCGGCCGCAAATTATACTGGCCAAAAACTCGCCGGGCTTTCAAACAGCCGACTCGACTGATAAGGGCAAAGCGAAATATATGTTCTGGTTCGTGAGCAGCTTATCGAAACCGGGCGAGCCTGTTCGTGATGCAAGCGCGGGTACATTTTATAGCGCCCTAAGTAATATCAACCTTAAAATTGAAGACGGCAACCCGGCTGCTGTAGCGCTCCGGGCGCATTTTGCCCAGCATAGTTTTATCGCCCATACGGATATCGAGATCGGCAATGGCAAGGCAGGTTTATTTGATGTGGGCAACGCGATGGAAGATGTGCGTTTTTTTGGCGGCCAGTACGGTATTTATACCACCAAACCTTCGCCGGGATGGCAGTTTATGATGGTTGATACTTATTTTGAGGGTCAGCGTGGTGCGGCTATCCGCACACAGGAAGCAGGGCTTACCATTGTCCGCCTGACGGCAAAAAACGTCCCTACGGTAATTGACATCAACCCCAACTACCACGAAAAACTGTTCATGGAAAATTGCCGGTTCGACAAAGTAAGCGGACCCGCCATAATTATCAGTAACGAGGACAACGCGGTTAACCAGGTCAGTTTGCGGAATATCGATTGCCGGGATGTTCCCATACTCGCCAGCTACAGGCGAACCGGCAGGCAAACACCAGGGATTGGGCCAATTTATAAAGTTAAAAATTTTGTATACGGTTTGCAGATGGATAACCTGGATGCTGAACCGGTTTATAAAACCATACAGGATATAAGGCCTTTAGCCATGTTTCCCGAACCTGTAAAAAAAGATATTCCGGCCTTGCCCGCTATTAGTACCTGGGTAAATATTCAAACGCTGGGCGCAAAGGGCGATGATACGACAGACAATACGGAGATCATACAAAATGCTATCGATAAATATCAAACCATATATTTTCCGCAAGGCTGGTATCGCGTGAGCGAAACAATAAAGTTAAAACCCAATACAGTGCTTATTGGCCTGAACCCTATTGCAACGCAATTGATTATAGCCAACAATACGCCTGCCTTCGGTGGGTTTGGTGGGCCAAAGGCATTACTCGAAAGCGCAAAGGGCGGACAGAATATCGTAACGGGTATCGGGATCTCAACCAATGCTGACAATCCGCGGGCGGTTGCCTGTAAATGGATGTCGGGCGAAAATTCCTATTTGAGCGATGTTAAATTTATTGGTGGCCATGGCGGCATGCAAAGGCCGGGAACCACACCAAGGCCAGGGATATACGGCAGGGGCATCGACCCGGCATGGGATACCCAGTACTGGAGCCTTTGGATCACCAATGGCGGCGGGGGCACCTTTTTTAATATCTGGACGGCCAATACTTATGCGGCTGCGGGTGCGTATGTATCCAACACTTCAACGCCCGGCCATATTTACGCTTTATCGGTTGAGCATCATGTGCGTAACGAGATCAGGTTTAATAATGTAGCCAACTTCAACGTTTATGCGCTGCAGCTTGAAGAGGAGAGCCGGGAAAGCACCGAATGCCAGCCCCTGGAACTGGAAAATTGCCATGATATGGTTTTTGCCAACCTGTATATGTTCAGGGTTATCCGCGTGATCAAGCCTTACGCTTATTCTATCAGGAGCTGGGCGAATAAGAATATTGAGTTTTTAAACGTGCACAATTACAGCCAGATAAAATATACAACCACGGTGCCTTTGTACGATGTGAACACCGGTACCGAAGTGCGGCCCTGGGAGTTTGCAAGGTTATTTATCGGCGATAAGCCCGCGGCTATTTCCGGGCGATCAAATACCGGGGTCACCAAACTGGGAGGCGGCTTTGAATTTGCGGAGGGCGCTTGTGCCGACAGCAAGGGCAATGTTTATTTTTGCGAACAGCGCATGAAGCGGATATATAAATGGGATGCCGGTACCCGTTCGTTAAGCCTTTTGGCTGATTACCCGTGGGAACCGCTATCATTAGCCTGCGATAAAAACGACAACCTGCTGGTTGTTTTCAAATATGTGCCGAAACCTGGTTACCTTGTAAACGGCAAGCCCGAGGAATTTAAAAATCCGCCTGACGCGGCCGGAACATCCTTCAGCGGCTGGGGAAATTCCGGCTTCGGGACATTGGTTTATTCAGTTGATCCCAACAATCCGGATGAAACCATTCAGCTATTGAAAAAAGCAGCGATGGGTACGATCAACCCGGTTTATAAAGCGCTTTACCCGGCACACCGGTGGCGGGATTACCATGATTTTAATACCATAACCGTAAACCGCGACCAGGAGTGTTGGGTGGCCCCGGATGGTGTTACCATTATCCCGATAGCTTATGACCTGGCCCGGTCAACCGCGCTGGCGGCCGCTTATCCCGGCAAACCGGTCTATATGGCCGATGAATATGATAAACGGACAGTAAGCGTGGATACAGATCCGCAAGGCAATGTATCGAACCTGAAATACTTTGCGGAAAGAGGCGAATTTGACTCCGCTACAGACGGGCAGGGCAATGTTTATATAGCCGACGGGGATGTGTATGTTTATGATAGTTCGGGCAGGCAGATCAAAGTGATCAAAACGCCGGAACGGCCCACGTCAATAGTTATCAGCGGGAAAATGCTTTATATCACGGGACATAATTCGTTATATGAAACGCGGGTAAACTAATCCTTCTACTGTATCTTAATAATCAATACTACTTTTTGAAAAGCCTTCCGGGAAATTTGGAAATGGCGCAGCAAGCTTATTCCCATAGACGCCGAACCTCTGTCGTATGTTTTGTTCTCCAAACACGCATCATTTCAATATGCCGCTCAATTTAATATTGCCTGAAACGATTTTATTATTAAGTTTAGGGCAATACCAGTCTATTAATCAACGTGTTAAAGTTAGCTGACCGGTTGAAGCGTCTAATAAAATGAAATTACTGCCTTTAGGGAATTTTGTAATACAAAATATTTCTAAGTTAAATATTGGTTTTTTTAAACAAATAATGTTCGTTTCCGTATAAATGAGAGGTGATTTATGCCGTGATTTTGCGATCACTAAATAAACGATACGGATTTTCATCATAGCCCGAATACAGTTAATAAAGGGCAACATATAAATAAAATCCATATAAAATTTATGCCTGGCCGGCATCTACCAAAATGACATAAATGAGAAAATTTTTATTCTTATGCTTCTTGTTTATCACGTCGTTTGCCATTAAGGGTTTTGGCCAGACCACCACTTTTAATGAAAACTTTACCGGACACCCGGATACCTCAGTAACCGTAACGTCAAGTAGGAATGGGAATTCTTGTGGTGGCAGCGACTGTATTATTTTTAATATTACATTAGATCCTGGCTCCGATTTATTGAATTTTGACATCCAAAATCCCCACCCAAATGGCGCTTCTGCGTACTACATTCTGAATTGTGATGGCATACAAAGGCCATTAAATGTACCTATTTGCGTAACAGGCAGCGGACCGCTTTCTATCACTTATTGTAAAGTGGGAATGGATGCCCCATATTATACCATCACCGCATCTTCTAGCGTAAAAGGCTCTGCAAACCTTAATTTGCGGCAGCTTTGTTCGGGGACAATGAGCGTGACCGGCTTGACGGCAGCCAGTACTACATGGACATCGATCTATCCGGGCGCAGCAGGCACCTATAATTCCTATTTAAGTTGTACCAGTGGATGTCTTTCTACTACTGTAACGCCGGGAGTTGGCGCTCCTGCTTATATCGATTATCAAGCCAGCGGCACGACAACCTGTGCGGGTACAAAATCAGCTACCATACGGGTTTATACTTATACAGCGATGACTGTGGCAATAACACCGACAAGCCCGAGTATTTGTAACGGAGCCCCGGTTAATTTGACCGCAAGTGCCTCAGGGGGAAATCCGCCTTATACCTTTTCATGGAGCAACGGGCAAACAGGCGCCGTCATCAGTACCTCAACAGCTGGTACTTACACGGTAACTGTTACTGATAATACAACCAGTTGTCCAGGTGCTCAAAAATCGGTCACGGTCACGGCCTCTCCCACGCCCACGGTGAACAGCGCCTCAAGTGGCCAAATTTGTAATAATACGGCGCAGAATTATACCATCGGCAGCACTGTTCCCGGAACGACTTATAGTTGGAGCAGGGCGACTGTCGCCAATATCAGCAATTTGGCCGCAAGCGGAACCAGCAGTACAATCACCGAAGCCCTTAATAACACTTCTACCGCCCCCGTTACCGTAACTTATGCCATAACGCCGACTGCCAATGGCTGTGCCGGGCCGGTCTTTAATTATACCGTAACGGTTAACCCTACCCCAATAGTTAACAGTGCCGCCAGTGCAACACTATGTAACAACACTGCCCAGAATTATAACATTCTCAGCAACGTTGCAGGAACAACTTTTACCTGGAGCAGGGCCGCGGTAGCCGGCATCAACGGCGGCGCGCCACTGAACGGAACCACCAGCTCAATTACCGAAACTTTAACCAATTCTACAAATATCCCCGTTACCGTAACTTATGCCATAACGCCGACTGCCAATGGTTGTGCCGGGCCGGTCTTTAATTATACCGTAACGGTTAACCCTACCCCAATAGTTAACAGTGCCGCGAGTGCAACACTATGTAACAACACCGCCCAGAATTATAACATTCTCAGCAACGTAGCAGGAACAACTTTTACCTGGAGCTGGGCGACTGTCGCCAATATCAGCAATTTGGCCGTAAGCGGGCAAACCAGCAGTACCATTACGGAGGCTTTAGTTAATACTACAAACACACCCGTTGCGGTAACTTATGTTATAACGCCGACTGCCAATGGTTGTACCGGGCCTGCTTTTAATTATACCGTAACGGTTAACCCTACCCCAATAGTTAACAGCCTTGCCAGTGCAACACTATGTAACAACACCGCCCAGAATTATAACATTCTCAGCAACGTTGCCGGAACAACTTTTACCTGGAGCAGGGCGACTGTCGCCAATATCAGCAATTTGGCCGTAAGCGGGCAAACCACCAGTACCATTACGGAGGCTTTAGTTAATACTACAAACACACCCGTTGCGGTAACTTATGTTATAACGCCGACTGCCAATGGCTGTACCGGGCCTGCTTTTAATTATACCGTAACGGTTAACCCTACGCCTGCGGTTAACAGCCTTGCCAGTGCAACACTATGTAACGGCGCGGCACAAAATTATACCATCGGCAGCAATGTAGCAGGAACAACTTTTACCTGGAGCAGGGCCGCGGTAGCCGGCATCAACGGCGGCGCGCCACTGAACGGAACCACCAGCTCAATTACCGAAACTTTAACCAACTCTACAAATGCCCCCGTTACCGTAACTTATGCCATAACGCCGACTGCCAATGGCTGTGCCGGGCCGGTCTTTAATTATCGGGTAACCGTTAACCCGACGCCAACAGTTAGCAGTCTTGCAAATGGCAGTATGTGTAGTGGCAATGCGCAGAATTATAACATTCTCAGCAATGTGACAGGGACTACTTTTATTTGGAGCAGAGCCGCAGTGCCGGGCATAAACGAGTCGGGCTTAAACGGGCAAACAACCAGCTCAATAACTGAAGTATTAACAAATAATACAACTGCACCGATCACGGTAACTTATGTTATTAACCCAACCGCAAACGGTTGTACCGGGCCGACGTTCAACTATAAGGTAACGGTTAATCCTACCCCATCTGTTACCAGCGTCGCCAGTGCTTCAATCTGTAATAATACTGCGCAAAACTATATCATCGCCAGCAATGTAGCCGGGGCAACTTTTACCTGGAGCAGAAATGGTGTGGCAAATATCAATAACGCCCCCGTTAGCGGTCAAACCGGCAGTACCATTACGGAGGCTTTAGTTAATAATTCAAATCTCCCGGTTGTAGTTACCTATGTGATTACCCCAACTGCCAACGGGTGCAGCGGCCAGCCCTTTAATTATAAGGTAACTGTTAATCCAACACCCGGGGTGATCAGCGCCGCAAGCGGCGCCATTTGTAATAATAACCCGCAGAACTATATTATCGCCAGCAATGTGGCAGGGGCAACTTTCACCTGGAGCAGGGCAAGTGTAGCCGGCATCAGCAACCTGCCGGTAAGCGGGCAAACGGGCAGCACCATTACCGAAACCCTGGTTAATAATACTAATGCGCCGATAGTGGTTAAGTATGTGATCACGGCAACGGCTTACGGATGTACCGGGCCCGCCTTTAACTATAGTGTGACGGTTAACCCTACGCCCGCTGCCCCAACGGCAAGCGGGGCAACAATATGCCCGGGCTCGTCAGCAACACTAACGGCCACCGCTCCGGGCGGCACCTATCAATGGTATGATGCGGCATCCGGCGGAACTTTACTTTTTACCGGGGCTACTTATACGACGTCCCCGTTGACTACTACTACAACTTATTATGTGCAGGCAATATCGACAGCCGGTTGCCCGGGACCGCGGTCGGCCGTTACAGTAACAGTAAGGCCCCCCGTTGACCCTACTTTCTTTTATTCGTCAGGAACTTTCTGCAGCTCAGCCGCCGACCCTACCCCTACAATTGCTAATCCAACAGGAGGAACATTCACTTCAACTGCAGGATTGATAATAGACAGTACTACAGGAAAAATCAACTTAAGCGGGAGTGCACTTGGATCGTACGTTGTAACATTTGTCACCAATAGCATTTGCCCTTACAGTAGCAGCTTAACAGTTACTATCACCAACGCGCCTAATGCAACTTTCAGCTACAGCGGCCCTTATTGCCAGTTCACGCCAAATCCTTTGCCGACTTTTCCAGCCGGGGCAAGCGCGGGGACTTTTAGCTCAACTAATCCATCCCTGGTTTTTAAAAACACCAGCACCGGCGAAATTGATTTACAGAATACTGTACCGGGAACTTATACTGTTACTAACAGTATCAATATACCCGGGTGTGCATTTGCTAGTTATTCAAGCCCGGTAACTATTAACCCTACCCCTACAGTAACCAGCGTCGCAAATGCGACAACTTGCAATAAAACACCCCAAAACTATGTTATTGGCAGCAACGTACCCGGTACAACTTTTACCTGGAGCAGGGCTGCGGTAGCCGGCATCAGTAACTTTCCTGTAAGCGGGCAAACCAGCGGCACGATCACAGAAGCTTTAAATAATACATTCACAATCCCGGTTACTGTAACCTACGTTATTACACCGATAGCGAATGGTTGTACCGGCCCCACCTTTAATTACAAAGTCACAGTTAATCCAACCCCTGTTGTTAACAGTGTTGCAAAAGCAATCACATGTGACAGCACAGCGCAAAACTATATCATTAACAGTAATGTAGCGGCCGCAACGTTTACCTGGGGAAGGGCGGCTGTAGCCGGCATCAGCAACCTGCCAATCAGCGGTCAAACCAGGGATACTATAAGTGAGACATTAATTAATACATCAACCACTCCTATAGATGTAACGTATGTGATAATTCCACAGGCTTACGGCTGTAATGGTCCGGCTTTCAATTACACCGTGACAGTTAACCCTACTCCGATAGTCACCAGCGTAGCAAATGCAACCATTTGCAACAGCTCACCGCAAAATTATTCCATAATGAGCAATGTACCCGGAACAACTTTCACATGGAGCAGAAATGGAGTAGCCGGTATTAACAACTCGCCGGTTAGCGGGCAAACGGGCAATTCCATTACTGAGACGCTGGTTAATAATTCAACTATTCCGGTTGTGGTTACTTATGTTATTGTTCCCCGGGCAAACGGTTGTGACGGGCCAAGCTTCAACTATGCAGTAACCGTAAATCCAACACCCTCGGTAATCAGCTCTGCAAATACAATAACTTGTAATAATATACCTCAGAATTATAACATAGCCAGCAACGTATCCGGCGCAACGTTTAGTTGGAGCAGGGCGACTGTCGCGGGAATCAGCAACCTGCCAGTAAGCGGGCAAACCAGCTCATCCATTACCGAAACACTTAATAACACATCTAACGTGCCGGTTTTGGTAACATATGTAATAGTACCTCTTGACGGCATCTGCGCCGGCCCAACTTTTAACTACACGGTCACCGTTAATCCAACACCAACGGTTACAAGCGTCCCGAGTGCAATTACCTGTAATGGCATACCTCAGAATTATACGATCTTAAGCAACGTGGCCGGAACAACCTATAGCTGGGGAAGGGCAGCGGTGACGGGTATCAGCAATCTGCCGGTAAGCGGGCAGACCACCAGTTCCATTACCGAAACCCTGGTTAATACCTCCAAGGTCCCGGTGGTGGTTAATTACGTGATCACCCCCACTGCCAACGGATGTACAGGGCCCGATTTTAATTATTCAATAACCGTTAATCCAACCGCGATTGTTACCAGTGCAGCAACAGATACCATTTGTAATAATACCCCTCAAAACTATACGATCCTCAGTAATGTAGCCGGGACGACATTTACCTGGAGCAGGGCCGCCGTACCAAACATCAGCAACCTCGCTGCTAACGCACAAACCAGCAACTCCATTACCGAAACATTGACAAACACTTCAAACGTGCCGGTCGCAGTTACTTATGTAATTATCCCTACGGCTAACGGATGTACCGGGCCAAGCTTCAATTATGTAGTAACAGTTAATCCAACACCAACGGTCATCAGTTCCGCAAATGCAACAATTTGTAATAATACTCCTCAGAATTATAACATAGCCAGCAACGTACCCGGGGCAACGTTTACCTGGAGCAGAGCTGCGGTTACGGGAATTAGCAACCTCGCCGCAAACGGGCAAACCAGCAGCA
>DATMOF010000005.1:0-379058 GCA_035568395.1 Mucilaginibacter sp.
ATATAAGTACGGTCAACGCCGTACTTCCTTGCTAATTTACGATGACTTGTCCCTTTTGTCAAATGCTCATTGATTATATGAGCTGCTAATTTTTCGTCCATTTGTTTACTTTTTGTGTAAACCTATTTCAGGACAAGACAACCTGCGACAAAAAGTGCGACACCCAACCGTACACCCGTTTATTCAACCCTCTGCTTTGATAGCTATAACTTTTATTCTCCGAAATTAATCGCTAATACGTTCAGTTTATTCTAATAAACTTCTAATTTTGAGCAGATACCTGATGGAGAAAAAAAAAGTGTTAATAACCGGGGCCAGCAAAGGACTGGGCTTAGCTATTTCGAAAAAGCTATCGGGCGAATACACTTTAATATTACACGCGTCGAAAGAGGAAAACTTCACATCGATTGAACCGGGCAGCCATATTTTATGCGCCGATTTTTCGGACGCTGAACAATTGGCTAGCTTTTGCAAACGGTTAAAAGCAGAGCATTCCGATACATTATATGCGGTCATTAACAATGCGGGCGTAACGTTCGATAAATCACTAATATATCAGCCGGAACGCGAAATCGAAACCATGCTGAATGTTAATTTAAAAGCCCCTATTATGATCTGCAAAACGGCGATGAAGATCTTCAACCAGAATAAACGGGGCGTTATTATCAATATAAGCTCGTGTGTTGGCGAAACGGGCAATGCTTTTCAGTCGGTTTATGCGGCAACAAAAGCTGGTTTGGTCGCCTTATCAAAATCATTGGCGCAGGAAGCGGCGGCCCTTAACCAAGATCATGAAATAAGGGTACTCAGCGTATCCCCCGGATTTATTGAAACCGGGATGACGGCTTCAATTCCGGAAGCCGAAAAAGAAAAATACCTGAAGATGATCCCTTCAAAAAGATTTGGGAAAACGGATGATATCGCTGAGTCTATTTTATACCTGCTTTCCGAAAAAGCATCCTATATTAACGGCACAAATATCCATATAAACGGGGGGCTGATATGAGCATAGCAATGAATAGCCTCGTAGGTACGCAGCCCGCCGATGTGCTTTTGCATGGCCCGACAAAAATACTGCTTCACAAGTACCATTGGCATTCGCCGGATGCCGGTATTGTAGCAAGTTATATCCCGTCAGATAATGATGTAAAGGACCATTTTGGCGTTTTCAGGGGGGTCGACCAAATAGAGGCATTTGCCCAGGCAACTATTGTATCATGCGCAGCTTTTAAAGAACGGGAGAAACTGGGTTGCAGCTTTTATGAATTAAAGCAGATATTTGCCCCCATATTCCTGGGAATAGGGCCGGTTAAATTCCATAATTATTTGGAAAAAGGCGATACCTTTATTAGCATTGGTGTGATTACATTTTATAAATTCAGGCAAATGACCTGTAATGGACGGATTTATAAAGTAACAAAGGATTTAAACCTTGATGAGTATTTTAGTACATATAATGATGAGCGGCTGTTAAATTACGATTTAAGCAGCGATTTCACATTAGTTGCAGAATTGAAGGACGTTACAGGCAGGGCAATAAAAAAAGAACTTCTTAAATAATAGGTATAACAAACACATGGAAAGACAACAGGTAATCGATGGCTTGGTAGATATTTTAAAAACAATCAGGACCATATCTCCCGAAAAATTGACGGGTATAACCGAAGACACCGATTTCGTTACAGATTTAAATACCCCGTCAACCGAAATGATAAACATCGCCGCCAAGGCCGAACAAAAATTTGGGGTCGAGTTTGATGATGATGATATTGATGGCTTGGGCTCAACGGTTAAGGATTTTGTTGACCTCATCATTAAAGCTAAAGAAAGAGAGTAACGATGCCTGGTTCGGAAAGAAAAGTAGCAGTTGTAGGTATGGGCGGTGTATTCCCCTGCTGTTCTGACCTGGCCGATTTTAATGATAAATTATTTTCTGATAAATCCCTCATCAGGGAATGGGGCGTGGCCCTTTCTCATGGTAAAAATATCCGCTCAACTGTTTCCGGTTTTATCACCGAAGCCGAAACAGGGCTGAAAGCCGTTTACTCTACCCTTGCTGAGGGCTACCCCGAAACATATATTGATACACTGGGAAGGATACCAGATGGCAATCTAGCTACGGCTGATTTAGGTAGTATTTGGGCCATGTTCGGCGCTTTGGACGCCATTAAAATGGCCGGTTGGAACCAATCCGAAACGCAATCAGAGCAAACCGGCGTAATTGTAGGGTCGGGCGGCGCGGGGCATGTCATTCTACGGCCGGCCTGGCATAACTTTTTTGAATTAAATAGAAAATCCCGTGTGGCAGGCTCCCATACTGTCGACAGGGCTATGGTTTACCGGGATGCTGCCAATGTTTCGTGCCTGATCAAAAACAAGGGCGTTTGCGAATCAATAGGCTCGGCCTGTGCTACCGGCCTTGGTAATATCGGTTACGCCTATCGCCTCATAAAATTCGGTGTACAGGATCGTGTTATTGCAGGTGGCGTAGAAGGAACATCACTTGAAACATTTATAGGTTTTGACGCGATGCAGGTGCTGAGCCGCGGCTTCACCCCGGATGAAAGCTCACGGCCTTTTGACGTAAGCAGGAATGGGTTTGTATGTTCCTTTGGTTGCGGCATCGTTGCGCTTGAAGAGTATGAACAGGCAAAGGCAAGGGGTGCAAATATTTTAGGTGTGATTGATAATTATTTCAACAATTCGGATGGTGATGGCAATATGTTTTTCCCCTCTTTTGCTGGTCAAAAAAGATTGTGGAGAGGATTAATGGGAAATTCAACCCTGAGGCCCGATGTGGTTAAAGTTCATGGTACATCAACACCTGTTGGCGATTCAGTTGAATTATTGAGCGTGGTAGATGTATTGGGCGAGGACGGGTACCACATTTCTGCACCCAAATCGCAGTTCGGTCACATGCTGGGCGCAGCCGGCGCGGTAGAATTTATTACCGCTTTATTGATGCTCAAAGAACAAAAAGTGCTGCCCTGCCTCAACTCGGTAACACTAAACCCGGAACTGGAAAATTTTCAGAGATCAGATAACTGGACCGGGCCGCAAAAACCTTTAGCGGCTTACCGCAATTTAATTCCGCAGCAGGGCTTTGCCAAAGATATCAATAACATTGTTTGCCTTAATTATGGCTTTGGAGGTACCAACAGCGCTATTTCTGTATCAAACGACAGGTCATGATAAACAACCAGGGTAAAGTAGCGGTAGTTTTTGGTGTCAGGAATGATAGTTCCATCGCATGGGATGTTGCATTAAAACTTCATCAGTCAGGGTGCAAAGTGGCGCTTAGTTGTATGCCCGAAACAAAAAGTGAAGTGCTTTTCTTAATGGAAAGATTCGGCATGGACACCCGGTTTGCTATGGAGGTCGATGTACGAAATGAGGACCAGGTAACTACATTTTTAAAACATGTGTATACTGGCTTGGGCCCGATCGATTATATTTTGCATGGTGTGGCATTCGGCAACGAACGTGTACTGTGTTACAGCCTCCCCGGCAGCAACGATGCCGCCCCTTCGTACCTGGATATCCCGTTTGACGACCTGGTAGATTCTTTTAATATCAGCGCTTATTCGCTGTTAAGGATCACCAGGGTAGCCGAACCGCTGCTCTCGAAAAATGCCTCAATTGTAACGCTTACTTATAATGCTTCGCAAAAAGTGATACCAGGTTATGCGGGCATGGGCATAAATAAAGCAGCGCTCGAAAATATAATGATGTACCTGGCAAGTCATTTCAGGGGAACAAATGTGCGGGTTAATGCCATCTCCGCAGGTTTGGTCATGACCACCTCTTCAGGCGGAATAAGCGGGGTTCGTAAATTGCGGAAAGCAACTAAGGTCGTAGCTCCGCTTGGCAATATAGATGCCGGCGACGTAGGCGATGCCGCACTTTATTACTTTTCCGATCTTTCAAAAAAAGTAACCGGCAATATTCATTTTGTTGACGGAGGGTTTAATATAATGGGGGTGGCAATTGATGAATAGTGAAATATTAAGCACAGTTGATACCATTGCCGCCGACAAAAAATTTGCCGTTGGTAACGACCTTGTTTTTATACCGTCGTTCAAAACATCCCTTACCAATCTGTTTAAGCAGAAAGTTTATACCCCCGGCGAAACAGCCTATTGCGATTTATTTGATGACGCGTTACTGCGATATGCGTCCACCTGGGCAGCAAAAGAAGCTGTTTATAAAGCACTAAAGCAACTGGATCCGTCGCCTATTTCCTGGAAAAGGGTGGAGATAATCCGCGAAAAGCCTGCGGGCAAGCCGAACGTTATTTTTCACCAAAACCCCGACAAATTTCAAATAAGCTTATCTATCTCACACGATGGCGACTACGTTTGGGCAGTGGCCTTTATTCAAATTGCTGAATGACCATGACCAGCCATTATTTTGAAAATCAACTGGTACAGCTTCACTACTACAAATTTGGCAGCGGCCCAAAAAAAATGTTATGCTTCCACGGTTATGGCATGCACGGCAAACAGTTTAAGCTATTCGAAGCCGGCCCGCTGGCCTCACGATATACATTTTATGGGTTCGACCTTTTTTTCCATAAAGAAACCAAACTAAAGGATCAAAGTTTAACGGCCGTCAAAAAAGGGATAACCAAAAAAGATCTGGCCGATCTGATTGCCTGCTTCTGCGTTTCTGAAGAAATTAACCGCTTCTCGGTGATCGGCTATTCAATGGGAACGCACTATGCTACAGCCATTACGGAAGAAATGGCTTCAAGGATCGACGAATACATCGCCGTAGCCCCGTCTTGTTTAAACCCGGGGCTGCTCACCAACTATTTCAGCAAAAGCAGGACTGGCAATAAAATTTTAGAAAAATTAGCACTCAATAAAAAGGCGCTGCTGGCCATGCTTAAGCTGGGTAAGACCCTTACATTACTGGACCAGGTTGGGTATGATATTTTGAGCAAGGAATTCGGCACTGAAGAATTACGCTTTAATTTCTATGCCTGCTTCACCTATCTCCGTTTTTTAGAAACCAACCAGCCTCGTTTATTAAAAGCGCTTGCGGGCGAAAATATAAGAAGCATCTTTATATTTGGTAAAAATGATAAAATGTATCCGCCAAAAATAGGTAACGCTTTTATTCCTGAATTAAAACATGCAGAAGTGATTATTCTGGATGATAACCACGAGATGATCAATCAAAATTTTGCATCAAAACTATCAGCCTTGTTAGCATGATAAAAGCAAAGCCACTTCCGATGAACGTGCTTGAAAAGGCGGCAATGTTTGCAAGCTGGATCACCCGGCGGCGCTTTAATAAAATGATCATCAATGGAGTGGAAATAAAGCCAGGCCACTCCTATTTGCTCATGTGCAATCATTTCAGTTTTTGGGATGGGGTATGGGCTATTTACTTATCCCTGTATGGGATTCATAAAAAGCAGCCTTTGAAAGGGTTTTACATCATGTCCTTAAAAAAACAAATGGAAAAGCATTGGTGGCTAAAATATATCGGCGCTTTTTCGATTGCCCCCGGTCCGCGCTCCGTTGCGGAAAGCCTGCGTTTTGCCGCAGAAATATTATCCGAACCGGGGAACCTGCTGCTCTTTTATCCACAGGGCAATTTAGAGTCGGAGCATGTGAGATATATTGAATTTAAAGAAGGCGTTAATACCCTCGTTCCCCAAATTAAAGGCGATTGCCAGCTGATATGGTGCAGCATTTTGACTGAATACTTCGAAAGCCTGAAACCCTCCGTGTATTTCAATATGCTCGATTGCGGAACAAATCGCGAATTCAATTTCGAGGCGTTGAAGCAACAAGTAAATGAGCACCACCTGCAGGCCATTCAAAACAACATCCGTTTTACCAAAGAGCCGGGGAATTAATTTAACGGCCTATCCTTTTCAATCCTTCTTTTGCTTCATTCTGAATGCCGGTTTGATATTCAAAGTTCTTCATATTAATGGCCTGGTTATAAAAATTGGCTGCGCGGTTAAAATCTTCCCTCTGCTCGTAAATATTGCCAATTCGAACTGCCGCAGTGGCCGCATAATAATACCCCGATGTTTTGCCCAGGTTAATTGCCTTTTGATAATTAGCCAAAGCATCATTTAGTTTTTCCGTCTTCTCATAGATCCGGCCTAGCCTGTAAAAAAGCTCAATTTTATCGCGCGGTAATTTAAGGTCGTTTTCATCCTTGTTTTTTATTTCGGCCAATGCTTTGTTGTAGTATCCGCCATCAAAATAAAACCTCGCTTTTAACAGGTCTGTGTCCGGCCGGTTATCATTTGCTTCTCTTAAAGCCTGCTGATCTTTTTCATCAAAAGTATATCCTTTGCTACGTACCAATTTTAAATAGCTGTCATATCTTTTTACGTCGTTTTCAAGCAAATAAAAATAGGCGAGCTTCAAATAGGCATCCTTTAAATAGTTCCGGCCCTTATAATCTTTAATGTATTTATTCAGGAAAACCGGGGCATCGTTATCCCGGCGGTTTAATTTTGCGTTACCCAGCAGGTAATATATCGTGGGCACATCCAAATATTGGTTCGATTTCGGCACCGCCTCCAGGAAACTTATAGCCGCATCATTATGTGCGGTTTTTGATGCGACATAACCTTGCAGGTAAACTTTCAGCAACCCATTGTTTTCCATACCGGCCAGGTACGAAGCCAGTTTAGCGTAGTTGTTTTTGTTGCGAAGGATGTCTATATCAATGTTGCAGAGAAAGAATATCACTTCGTCCTTATAAAAACTGTATTTCGTTTTCGGCAGCGCAGTTCTCAGTTCTTCCAATTGCTTAATGCCTCCCTGCACATTTCCGCTCATGCCTAAAAAGCGCGTTACACTTTTTAAATTTGAAGGTATCGCGCCAAAAATAACATTGATCAATCCAATGCTTTTTTGATTGGGTAAAAAGTCAGGATACTTTTGGGCATTGTCGCGCAGAAGACTTGCGGCCTTTTTTAAATCCATTGAGGATGAAAAATAATCGCCAAATTTCGCTTTTAACAATCCCCATTGGAGGTATACTTCTGCCTGTGAAAAAAGATAATACGGCGAGTTCTTTTCATTATTTTCCAGTTCCGAAACCCTTGCCGACCGATTATCCTTTAACCTGTCA
Source organism: Mucilaginibacter sp. (assembly GCA_035568395.1). Classification (GTDB taxonomy): domain Bacteria; phylum Bacteroidota; class Bacteroidia; order Sphingobacteriales; family Sphingobacteriaceae; genus Mucilaginibacter. Next base: position 7,108 of record DATMOF010000005.1, read on the forward strand.
TAATCAGTTTTACTTTCCGACGCCAGTAAGCTGAAATAATCAATATAATTCTCCAGCAATACGATGATCCCGTTTTGGGGGTTCTGTTCCTTTTCCTTTTGAATGAGCAATTTGGCCTCGTTTATCCTGAAACTATAAATGGCTTTATAGGCATCAATACAGTTGGCGTTGAAATTAAAATTTGCCCTTGCTGTTACTGTACAGGTGAGAAAAATAATGAGAAGCAACAGATGTTTTTTGGCCATACAGAGCCAAAGATATTGAAAACATTTACAGCCGGTGCTGATAAAAACCCGGTAAGTATTTTATTCTTATTATTTAAAATTTCTTCCCTTATGAAAAACATCCTTTTGTGCCGACGCAGATGAGTTGTTTCATCACTGTGCGATAGCATTAGTACCGGTAAATTCTCGTCATTTGCAGGGGTAAGGCCCCGCAATAATTTCGTCAGGTTAAAAAGAGAATACGAGGACCAGATGCTTAACCATGCATTAATAAACACCAGGCAACCACCAGTGATGCATGGTATCCCATTGTGAAACGTTCAACAATATAGGGGATTACATCGGGGAATTATACAATGTTTAAAATATTCCGATGTTAAAATCGCTTTCGTTTCAGGCAAAGGGTGCGTTCTAAACTAAGAAAGCCTCTTTTGCAAGAGACTTATCTTAGTTTGGTGGTCTAAATGTGATCCCGCTGGGATTCGAACCCAGGACCCCAACATTAAAAGTGTTATGCTCTACCAGCTGAGCTACGGAATCATCCTTTAACGCTCCGTTTAAAGTGGTGCAAATATAGGAGTATTCCGATTTGTGTGCAAGGCTTATTTGTTTTTATTTTTAAGCCAATTTAAATCATTAAAAGTCAGCAATCTACATTTTCAAAATACCTATTTTGCCGGCGTTGCCTGCAAATAAAACAAGCTTTCCGTGTTTTGCCTTGCGGCAAACGTTATAGCTGGTATCGTCGATTTTTTTCCATGTTTTACCACCATCAAGGGTTATATTACTGCCCGGCGTGCCGGTTGAAACAAATATTTCACGCCGGATATATTCGACACAGGATTGGAAACCAGCAGGGGGCGTACCGGACAAATGCCATGTTAATCCCCAATCGGTTGAATAGCAGGCGGTAGAATCAGGCTGCTTATCATACTGGTAATCTCCACCAACAACAACTAAGCCTTTTCTATTAGTTGCTATTGAAAATGCACCCTGGCTGCTTTTACCCTGTTTTAGAGGAAGAGGCGTGGTACGCCACTGTTTGTGCTTGAAGTTTGCCGTAAGCAGATCAGCACGGGTGCCGCCACTAACAATTAACAGATCATGAACTGAGGTAAGCAGGCAGGTACCGCTGGCAGCAAAAGCAGCCTCGCCGGGTAAAGCCGCAGGTGTGTTATTATACGGAACCCAGCTGTTTCCCCCATTTGACGTTAGCAGGAGAAGAAATTTATTGTTGATCGGATCGCCAAGTATCCATCCTTTACTGCGACCAAAGAAATCCATCGCATCTAAGAAAAATGCGGTATCGTTATTGCGATATTTTACCTGCCAGGTTTCGCCGCCGTCGATCGTCCTCAATATTAAGGCCGGTGTGCCTGAACTCATAATAATAGCTTCTTTATCCGAGAAGGCTTCAATATCTCTGAAGTCAGCATTTTCAAAGCCGTTGACCTGCTGCCACGACCAGGTTTTACCGCCATCGCGGGTAATTGCTATATGCCCTTTACTGCCGCTTACCCACGCCACATTATCATTAACCACAGACAATCCCCGGATGCTTGTTGCTTTTCCTTGCTCTAACGGGATAATAGTTTGTGCCTTAATATTTGAGGTAAGTAATAACCCTAAGGCGACTGCAAAGGCTGTAAAGATATTTTTCATTTAGCCCGCGTCCATATTTCGGTACGACCAAGCAGCGATATACCCACATACCCCCTGATCTTCAGTTTAGACCCATTGACAGTCATTTTGCAGCTGTAGGTTTTGCCGCTTTTGGGATCGTAAATAGTGCCGTCATCGTACACATCGTCGCCGGCAAACGTAAAGTCTTTTAACAATTCAAGGCCAAGTTCCGGGCGGGTGCGTAAATTTTTATCCGGATTTTTTTTATCCGTTTTTGGCTTACCTGTGTCATCATTGGGATATTTTAACCAATCGATCTTACCAAAATACTTGTCCCCTTTTTTATAGATCAGGATCTGGGCCTCGCCTGTGGCACTGGTCCATTTGCCAAGTATAGCATCAGGTTTTTGTGCCAGGGCTGTAAAACAGCAGCTTATTGCTATAAGAAGGCAGGTTAGTTTTTTTGACATGCGCGCTAATTGGTTTTCTAAATTACGATTTACATCGTTTTTAGCCAAATGCAAACATGATTTAATATTTATTCAAAAGCATATACTTTAAAAATTTATATTTGCACGCTTGTTATTGTCAAATAGTATTTGGCACTGAACAATGCCCGGATGGCGAAATTGGTAAACGTTGCGGTCTCAGAAGCCGTTGAGAATTGTCTCTTGAGAGTTCGAGTCTCTCTTCGGGCACATCCTTCTAAGTCGAAAGTCTTAAGTTTAGAGTCCCAAGTTCATGTTTTGACTTTGGGCTCCGGCCTTAAGACTTTTGACTAAATAAAAGCCCGGGTGGCGAAATTGGTAGACGCACCATCTTGAGGGGGTGGCATTCGCAAGGATGTACGAGTTCGAATCTCGTTCCGGGCACTTCTCTTCTAATTAAGCAGCAGCTTTATACTCATTTTGGTAGTACCATTCCAGGATGGTGACGCCGTCACTCCAAGATAATTTTCTGTCTGAAGCTATTTGAGAAATCATTATCGACAGGCTATGCAGAAACGCGCTCTTTGTATCGCCGCTCAATCCCTGTAAAACTTTTACTGCGCAAGCTGTAATTTCTGATGGATTTGTTAGCCCGCTGCAACTGTCGGCCAGCTTAAGCTCAGTTAAAATAGCCGGTAATTTTGCCCGGAGCAACTCTTTAACCCGGTCATCTATTTCACCGGGGATTATAGCTGTCAAGATATCGGCGGCCGGCGAGTCGACGAAGTTTTTTAGATTCTCTGTGACAGCTACGCCGATATGTATGGCTGTCTTCATTTCTGAAGGGATATTGGCGAACAGGTTTTCCACTCCTGCCCATATTTTTTCGATAAAGGTTTTTAAGCGCATAATTATTGTTTTTTGATTATTCACGTTAGTATTTGTTCTTCAATGGTGTTCATGAAGCCGCTCCGCTTAGTTACACTGATTTTATTTGGATTTCACCGATTCGTAAATGCGGTTTTTGTAGTATGATGTGCGCTGGTCGTAGCTGTAGAATTTTCCAGAGGCCACAAAATCTCTTTATCTGAGTATTTTATATTGGCCAGCTGTTTCTGGAGTATCATAACCTGATCCTCGAGCACCTTAATCCGGATATTATTAATGCGGGTTTCTGTTTCTTGCGAAAGCTTAACTTCCCGGATATCTGTTTTTAAATTACAGTACGTTGTGATAACTGAGGCCACTATACTGGCTGTGCTGAAAACCGTCACCACTATATTCTTAACCGTTATACCCTTTAGTTCTCTGTGTTCAATGGCTGTCATACTATTAGGCTGTTAGATGAGCGGTGCTGCCCGATAAGAATAATTGGCTCTCTTCTTTTCGCCGTTGCACGAGCGTGTCACAAACCACTTTTTCGCCGGTTTTTGGGTCGGTAATTTTATCCCAGGCCAAAAAATGAGCAGCTGCGCCCTGATAATCTTTTACATTAAGCCTGGCCAATAAAGTTGAATCTTTCAGGGCACTCGTTCCTTCATTGTATGCAAAGGAGACCAGTGCATCAAACTGATTTTGTGAGATCGGCGTTTTAACGAACTCATTTACTGCATTTTCATACTGGCCGAGTGTACTTTTAAATAATGCATCGGCCTGGGTCTCGCTGGCCAATTTATCGCCGGGTTTCACTTTTTTTCCGTCATGGTACCTGGTTGATCCGTAACCGATGGTCCAAATTCCAGCCATATCGCGATAAGCGGCTAACCGCAACCCCTCGAAGTTTTTGATCACTTGATATCCGTGTTCACTTATTTGCATATAAAATTGTGTTAATGATTAAAAATCAACTGGCCGGCGTAACCGTTTTGGCCGGTGTAAAAAAGTTTTTGCCCAGGTAGGATAAGCCTGCAGCCAAAGCAACACTGGCAATTGTCTTTAGATTAAAGGTTAGTGTGCCTGCTTGTACACTAGTTTGGATTGCTGCGACTATCGCGCCGCCGATGGCCACTAAAAGGCCCTTCCCCAGGTCTTGAAAGTCCAGGGAGAATAATGATGAAGTTTTCATTTGGTTTTATTGGTAGTGAGTTATTAGGGTAAATAGTTTTTAGAAAAGTAACCGAAGCGGCTTTTTTATCGGCTTCGGTATATTGTTTATAATCAATCCCTTGTCATTATGGATTAGTTAAAGCGAAACCGTTTGAATTAAGTGTTGCAGGAGAATTTAAATTATAAGTATTAATTACGGAAACATTGCCCAAAAGCTTTTTAGACCCACCAGCAGATAATATTAAATATCTATAAGTGCCTGGTGTTATATCCTGGTCTCCATTCAACCCATATTCAAAATAATTAATTACGCTATTTGTAGAAAACACCCCCGTTTGCATGGGTTGTTGGGCACTTTTGTATTGCAGATAACCAGTATTAACAAATGTTGAAGCGACTGTAGTACCGTTCAGAGTGCCATTTACTATCCACATTGAGGAACTATATGTTATCGTTATTGGGCCAGATATTATGATGTTGCCAACTGCTGTTTTAAAAGATGAGTCTGGATATGTTGCATTTTCTGACTGAACAGTTTGATTGTTGGTAGTAAAACTCATATCCCCTGTTCCAAAATTATAAAACCCATCTCGTTTCATGTATAGGCCGCCCTGCAGTTCAATTGTGGGGTTTCCTGTGAAGGCGATTGTGCCACCTCCAACAAAGTTATTAAGCGTCCCTGTAAATAAAAGACTTCCTGCTCCGGTTTTGGAAAATATTGATGTCGACGCATTTAACGAAGTTGTTCCAGTAACGGATAAATTATACGTACCACACTCCAATTTACCGCTTCGTATGTAAATGTTCCCCGACACTGATGTATTTGCTGATAAATTAAATCCTCCGACATTTTTAATGCCTATATATAAATCAGTCCAGGTTCCGCTAGATGGAGGTGTTTTTGTTCCTGTTCCCTCTATTATCAACTGCTGATAGCTTGTATAGGGAAGTGTAAAATCACCGTTAAATATATACCCTAATGATGTTCCGGGTGTGTTATAATTAAATATACCTGTTGTCATAGACAAAGCTGAATTTCCGAATAACAAATGTCCATTATTAGTTAAGGTGGAGCTGGAAAGAGTACCGTTAACTACACCATCAAATACAAGCCATTGTGCATTACTTGTCACGGTTATTGCGCCAACAATATTAACAACTGAATTTGTGACATGGATATAAGCGGTAGCTGAAACTGGATTTGAGCCACCGTTTGATAATGAAAGGGTTTGATTGTTTGTTGTAAAATTGAGGGTGCCAGTTCCAAAATTTGTCGCTATTGCATCGTTTTTAAATGCTATACCCCCTTGGAACTCTAGAGTTGGATTTCCTGTAAAATTAACAGCGGACGGATTGTTGGCGAGCGTAAACAACCCTACAAACAGTACTGTTCCAGACCCTGTTTTTGACAATGTTGCAGGTAAGCTGGTGATTGCCCCCGTTATTATAGTTTGGCCCCCGATAGTTAGATTATAATTCCCCAGTTCAAAAAAACCTACTCCGTTTACCTTTAAGCTTCCCGTAGTCGAGATACTACTTTGTAAATATTTTTTCCCGGTTCCGGTTATAATTAAATTGCAGTATGTTGCCTGCATAATCGCCTGATCAAATGTCCCGTTGTAAACCACCGTGCCATTTGTCCCGCCTATAAAATTTCCAGCCGAATTTGTGTAACCGTTTAGAATTAAATTATGGATAGCACTACTCATATCCATCCCGCCACTCATATTCAATACACTGTTAATTGTGAATGTTCTGTTGACAAACCCAAAAACCAACATCCCGCCCCCATATAGTCCTGTAACCGACTGGTTATCCATATCGAGATTTACATTGTGGTGTATGTACACATTATCGCCTGGCTGAGGGTAAAGCGTAAGTTTTTTATCGAGCGCATTGCTCATCCATGTATTAGGATCGCTCCAGCTGCCATCCTTAATACTATACCAGGTGTTTAATTTCCTGGTAAATATTAAATGAAACGGGGATGTATTAATTGCGCTGATCATTTTTTCGAATTATAGTTATTTAACGGAATGACGATCCGGCTTTTTAGAAATTTCTTTGTTTAACCATTATGACCATTTGTGCGGTTGTGGCGGCAATGTTTCGCGCATAGATAGAAATGCCACTTTCAAGGGTAATCACCCGGTTTCCCGCTAAATCAAGATCAAATAATAGCGGTGCGAGGGCGGCCAGCGAGGCCAAAGATGTTGACCCGTTGTTTCCTGAATTTGCAGGAATTGTTATTTGTGTTCGTTGAAACCCATTTGTTCCGTTTGACCCCGTAGCGCAAATGATTATGTCATAAACCCTCGCATTCGTTCCGTCAAGATTTCTAAATAAAATATCGGTAATAACACTTGCATTGGTGCCGCCGGTTGCTATTAAAGTATCTGTGTTTGCACTAACGCCGCTCGCTATTACTGCCATAGGGTAGGTTTGCGTTAGTGTGGAAAATGAGGTTGTGTTTGATGAGCTATTCATTATAATGTGGTTTGAAAGAAGTTATAGGCTATTTTAGTTGATCCGTCTATACCGGCCGGACCTGCCGGGCCAGTTGGCCCAGTCGGTCCGGTAGCGCCAGTTGCTCCGGTGGGGCCTGCCGGACCTGTTGATCCAGCCGGGCCGGTCGGACCTGCAGGGCCTGTTGGGCCGGCCGGCCCGCTGGTGGCATCAACCCAATGGGTATTAAAATCGGCGCCATCTATTTTGGCCAATACCTGGGTTGCCGAGCCGCCAGCAGGCAATATTTTACCTGATAACGAAGTAATCTGTGCCTGAAGTTTACCGAGTGCAATAAGTAAGCTATCTGCAGCGGTGACGGCCGTTGCTGTTGAAAAACCAATACCGGTTAGCAACACCGCCAAAACGCGCGACGCCGTAAACCAGAGATTTGTACTGCCCTCCAGCAAATTATCACTTGTTTTGTTAAAATTGCCAGAACTGTTAAGGCCGGCGTAGCCGCTATTGGCATCTTTATTGTTTTGCGATTCGACCGCGTTTCCGCCCTGTTTTAATGTGCCGGTGAAATTCCAGTTGCCTGCTATGGTTTGAGCTATGGCGACGAAGCGTGACAAGCCGAGCCAAAACTTTTTGGCGGTTACAAATGCCTGATCGTCGGTACTTGTTTCGGTTTGTATAACAGTTTGGGTAACAACTTTTGCTGTTCCGCGATTTGTTTCAGTTGCCTGCTGCTGGTTGAAAGCGCTGGTTGCCCAGTTGCTAAAGGTTTGCCCGGGTGAATCCACCAATGCGCGTATCGTATCACCGATATCAAATGTTTCACCAGAAATAGTTCCCTCAACGGATATTTCAAATGCATTGCCCGCTTTTATAGCGCCGCCTGTGCCTGAACCGCCGGTAGTCGGAAACGTTCCGGCGGACGCATCCCAGTTGCCGCAATCTTTGTAAACAGAAACCAGCAAACTATCGGCATAGGTTTTGGCTGTTGTTAAATTCGCCGTATCCTGGCTATCTACATAGGCGATCGGAGCCTTTAAACCTAAAGCATTAGAAAGATTAGCATTATCTGCAGGCTGGCCGGATAAGTTGGCGAAGGAATTATCCTGCCATATCGTATTGAAGTCTGCGCCATCGGCTTTGGCTAATACTTGACCTGCCGTTCCTCCGCCTGCCAAGCCAACGCCAAGGAGTGATACCCCGCTTCCCCAATTGCCTGAAGTTTTGGGCCCAAAAATAGTATAGTGTGTTGTATTGATATAAAAATTTCCGTTAACACCTGTGGCGCTGTTTGACGGATCGCTGCTCCCAAATAATATTGTGTTTCCGTTAGAGCCATTTGTGCCATTGGTTCCCGCAACGCCTTGCGGCCCCTGCGGCCCGGTTGCCATTGAAAATACCTGTGACCAGGCGCCTGACGATTTTTGATAAAATATACCGGTTAAGGTATTGATATAGCTGTCGCCATTTTTGCCTGTAAATGAACCCGGCATACCAGGTCCATATAATAATGTGCCATCTGCAGCATTGGCAGCGGGCAATGTATAAACAACCGTCCAGGTGCCTGATATTTTTTGGGCGAATGAACCTGTTGCTGTATTTATGAATACGTCCCCGTTACTACCTGATGTATTTTGCGGTAAGATTGTACCGAAAGAAATTTTAGCGCCTGTGGCAAGATTAGCTTCAAGGAATTGCAGCAGTAACGTGAAGGTATATTGATAGTCTGTTCCCGAATCAACCAACACCGAAATATCTGATGCGCCAATGGACGTGGCTATTGGTAATTCACTGATTTTTTTATCTGACATGGTTTTTTGATTTCACCGATTAAGGAATGATTTCACCGATTTGAATTAATGGCGCCGATTTAATAGTGGCGTTAGTTCATAAATTCGGTGATGGGAAGAAAGCTGTTTGCGCTGGAAGAGTCGTAGCCAGGTGGGTAGCCAAAAATGGTTCGGTCAATGCTGCGGATACGCGGGCCTGCCTGCCTGCTGCTTTTGTTTTTCCCGTTGTAACGCCACAGCGGAAAATCGGCTTTGTTATCCCAAAGAAATTTTTCAACCTCGTTGGCATGCGCATTGGCAACGCTACGCTGTTGTTGCACCAATTTTACGATGTCTTTTGGCGCTACCGGGTCGCCATTGTCATGATGTTTGACCACGGGACCGGTTGCTGTATAATGTACTGCATCGGCCTCAATAAAACGGGCGAATGTGAAGTATATCAGCGTTGGCAGTAATCCCTCGTATAATACGATGTGCCCGTAATCATCAAGATATTCGCTTCCAGTGAAAAGGTCTTTGTAAGGCTGGGGTGCGGTATCTTTTATAGTGCCATCGTTATTAAAATTCTGTATAAAATCATAATACAAGGCATGTCCCAGGAAGGGTTTCAGGTCGAGATCCTGTGCTTTTTTTATAAAGACATTCAGCCGTTCGGGTTTTATATTCACGGATATATCTTCGAAGTTTTGGAACGTGGACTGGCTGATCAAATAAATGGTGTTCATTTGGTTAGTTGATTAAGTTGATTGGGAGAATGGTTGATAGGTTAAGCGGGAGTAATTGATTAACCCGCGTCACTCAAGCACATTGCTTCGGCTTCGGCGGTTTTGAAACCATAGGCGTAAACCAGTGTTGCGATTTTGTTTTCGGCGGGTATATCAGCTAAAAGCAATTGATTTATGCTGGCGCCAGCCTTAATACCATTTATATCGTCGGACACGTTTGCGGGAACCGGCAAAATATTCCAGTTGCCTTCGGGATTTATATCCTGGTAGTAGTTGTCAAATATTTCGGCAAACGCTTCCGACAGTTCCAGCCTTTCGGGCGCGGTATTGTCGTTAAATTCGCGAATGGCTTCCTTTTTTTCGCCGCCATTGCTCAAACCGGATGCACCGTCGGAATTAATGAGTTCCTTTGGTATGGAGAATCCTTTTATAATACGGGATTCAACCGACCGTTCGGTTGTTTCAAAAAGCTTATCATTGTTTTGAATTGAATAAGGCTTGAATTCGGGTTTTGAATTTTCGTCTTCGTACTCAATAACAATGATCTTTTGCGCGCTTTTTGCTCCCTGGAACGAACCGAGGTCTTTTTCCAATTGCGATGGCAAATTCGTGTATGGCAATTGTTCACTGTCAGGCCGGCTGTTATCCGCCTCTTCGCGGCGCGCCGGCATGAAAAGCATCGTCGAGGGTAGGAACCCGGTCGTCACTTCCCTATTATTGAAAATTTTTATTCCGGCCTCGGTTTCAAAATCCTCCCATACCGAATCGGCTTCGATCAAAGGATAATCGTCTACTTCGGGATTGAAATAATACAACTGACCTTTATAATTATCCCAACCCCCGGCGGCTATCACCTGATTTTTTATAACCTCTCTATCAGTATCGTATTTATCGAGAAAGGTTATCTTGCTGCGCATGATGTTTTTCCAGGTTTTCCGGCCCCAATCTGAATACAATGCGTACTTGTTAGCAGTATCAGGACAATCTGTATCACCTAACCGGATATCTTCGAACTTTACATAGTTTACCGAGCAGATCTTAAAATTGGCATTGTAATTTACATGAATGCCAAAGCCCGTGAAGAGCGCCTTATCGGTAGCAACTGCTTTTAACAATTTAGCAAGGGTTAAGCCATTTTGATTAACGACTTGCTTACCCAAAGCCGGGGTTTCAAAACCGTTGCCGGCGATAAACTTAGTGCGTTTGTTCCAGCAATCTTTAGCAGTAGGCGAAGCGGCTACCAGTTCGAGCATGCGTTGCGGATAAGCGTTATCCAGGTCGTAGTTAAGTATGCCGAAGGTTTGGTTGGGGCGTACTATTATCCTCCGCTCTATTTGTGGCAGGTAGGTCTTCATTTAATTATTGAATTAGTGATTATTGAAATAGTGATAGGGCCAGCGAGAAGTTGTTGCTATGGCGCTGTCTAAACTGATTCATTTAGTTCCCTTGTTTGTTTTTCCGGGCCTTCGGCAATGGTTTTGTCTGGGCGTTTCAAAAATAATCCTGCTATGTGCGGGTATCTTTGCAGGTACCATTCTGCCTCTTCATCACCCAGGCTATCGTCTTCATGAACTGCAGGTGAACGTGGCGCAAACTGATGTTTTCCAGGTTTAAGAATATATTTTTTTGTCATTGGGGCTCCTCTAAATCTCCCCCAAAAGGGGGGACTTAAAATTTAATGAAATCGTGGATATATAAAGCATCGGATCATATTAGCTTGCCAGCAAAGCTTCAATTGCAGCAATGGTGCTGGAATAGGTGGCCGGGCCGCTTGTAGGTGCGATCGAAACTGCACGCGGCGGATAAGGTTCTCTTAGTTTGTCAGGGTTGGTGAGTTTTAGTTTGTAACCGCCATCTAATGTCTCATCAGCTGCACTGCGTTCGGCATCGGTTAAGATCAACCCGTTAACAGCGCCGAATAACTCGACCGCCGAGTCGCTGGAGTTGTAGTTGTTTACTGCAATAGCACAAACCCGGCCGTAGCCCATAGCCATTAACTGCCCTTTAACCTCAACGGAAAATCCGGCAATGTTAAAGTCAATCTCTTCGGTATAACGCGGACCGACCGGCGTTTTTGCGAGTTTGGATATAGTATTGAAACTATTGTTTGTGCCCTCGAACTTGTAAATTTTCGCGGCGCTTACAGCTGTTAAGCCGGTAACAATGAGCGGGTTTGTGGTATCGTAAGTAAGGGTGATGTCATCCTTGTTAAAGATGTATATTACATCCTCGATCCCGGCTGTAACCGGCGAGACTGTTCCCAAACTGAAGCCGGCATTTATTTTATTGTAAATTGACATGAGAATTTGATTGTTGAATTATTGATTTGGTAATTGTTTGTTTCCTTAGTGATGAGTGAATTACTGATTTTGTGAAGTACTAAATTCGCCAAATCAATAACTCACTAATTGCTTCAGGCACTGAGATAGAATAGCTCGTTAGCGAACTTGAAATTTACAGCCGCCTTCATACGCGCCTTCATACGTACTACGTTGTCGTTGGTGTAGGGCTTCATATAAACTGTTGAAAGCTCAGAGGCGTCTCCCAACAGATCGACCCCTAAAAACAAGTTGGACGAACGTGCGCCTAAAATGGTGTTGGCTTGCCAGTGATTCATGATCTGGAGCGGAATACCAAGGTAATCCATCTTTTTCATATCGGTAAAGGCATTAATAACGTTGAGCGCCTTGTTTGCCTGTGCCTGTGCGAAAGCGTATCCGACATGCAACGGCACCTGCAGGTTGAAATCGTCCTGGATGCGGTCGGCAGGATCGAGCTGGGCGTATACGCTTCCCAGTACCGACAACACGTTGCTTACGTTGATATAGCTTATGGTTGCTGCGGTGGAAGTTCCTGAAAATGTAGCTGCCTTGCGGCTGTTTACTTCATTGTAGTTACGTACCAGTTTAAACGTGGTTGCGCTTGCTATCTGGATAAAATAGGACTGTCCCTGGACAGAAATACCCGGTGTTCCGTTAGTAATGTCTTTACTTGAGCCTGTTACAGCGGTAATAGTTACAACATCGCCGTCTGCTAATGTTGACGTATCGGATACAGTTACAATTCCCGATGCATCGATCGCTGTTGCGATCATGGAAGTTGCCGGCTTTCCCAGGCCAACTTTATAAACGCCGGAAGCCGAAGCAATAGTTGGCAATAATCCGGTGAACGGAGCAGTAAAAGTAGCCTCCTTAGTTGACCCCTTGCCGAGCCAGTACAAACGCTCGTTTGCAATTTGTATTTTGGTTAGATAGCGCTGCACCATAAAATCAGACAGGTCGACTACCCCTTCGTAGTCCACGAATGCACCGGGTTTAAGACTTTGCGCCTCCCAGGATTGAATGAGTTTATCCCATTGTTCCTGCTTCATAAATTCGTATACAACAGGGTCCAGATAGCTTTCATTCTGATGAGCAGTTGTTCCCTGGTCGTTGAATATACCGGAAGGGTCCTGCAATACGACATCGTCATCAACATCGAGTATTACCTTGCGCGATTTTACGTCGTTAATAACGGTGAGCAGTCCGCGCTTTACGGAATCAGCTTCCAGCAGCGTACTTGCCATAAACCCGGCCAGCGCTTCGCCGGCATAGGTGTTGTTTGTAAATGTAAATTGAGCCATGTTTTTTGAGTGGGTTTATTTTTTAGTATCGAGTATCAGGTAGTTAGTATCAAGTATTTTATGGATAGTTATTACTTGCTACCTGGCAACAGCCTTTCGGACTGCGTTTTGTGCGAGGGTGGTTTGAGGGGCGAAGAACGGTGCAGGTTCGGTTTTGGCTTTGTTGCTGCGTTTTGATCCGCCGGTTGGCGGAGTAAAGTCTGATTTAATTTCGTTTTTTATTTCTTCGCGTGTTTTTTGCAGGCGGATGTTAGCTGATTCGAGTGCTTCTTTTGCTTCAGTCAGCAGCGCATTTTGTGCGTACAGCTTTGCTTTAATAGATTGCAGCCTGTTTTGAATATCCATCGGCTTTTTCGACGACTTAAATTTGTCTGTCGTAGCGATGTCATCATCATCGTCGGCATCCGGTTCACCAGCATCCGGTGCAGGTGTAACTTTCTGTACCTGACCGTCTTTTACTGCTACCTTACTTCCATTTGCTGTGGTGTAACAGTCGCTGGCCGCCGGCGTTGTCATGTCCTCATCATTGTAAACCTCGGTGCCTTCGTCGAGTTCGCCGGAGTGGTGTAATGTGCCTTTGTCTGTAATGGTTTGTTTGTTTACCACTTTCTTAAAAAAGTTCATAATCTTATCCAAAACCGAAGTGGTTTTTTCGATAAGTTCTTTGTTTTCGATGTTCATGTTGCTGTTTTTGGTTAAGATTTTATTGATGTATCGTTTATAAAATGCCGGTGCTGTATTTACATATTCTTTGATTATCGCGCTGTTGGTAATTTCTGCGCTATAATCTTCTACCTGATCAATGAATCCCAAATCGAGCGCCTGATCGGCGGACAACCAGGTGACGGAGTTAATTAAACTATTAACCGTAACTCCGTCCAACCCGGTTTTGTCCATGTATATCTGCGCGAGGCGCGATTGGACAATATTTAACATTTGCACATCTTTTAAAAGCTCGTCGGCATTGCCACCCGAACCTACCATTGGCTTGTGGATCATTAACAAAGCGTATTTGCTCATCACAACGGTTTTGCCGCCCATGGCCACTATTGATGCCGCCGAGGCTGCTAATGCGTCGACATATGTTGTGACGTTGCCGGGATATTTTTTAAGTAAGTCGTAAATAGCAATGGCATCAAACGCGCTTCCGCCCACCGAGCTGATATGCACTTCTACGTCCTGCCCTGCGGCCATCTCTAATTGTGATTGAATAAATGATGATGACAGGCTGCCGGAACCTATGCAATCTGTGTCAGTGTCGTATAAATATATTTTATAGCTCATGGTTAGATGTGAGATATTGATTTGAGTGTTGAGATTCTTATAGTCCGAAAGATTTATTGGCTTGAATTTGGTTCTGTGATTAAGGAATAATATTCCCTTGATTTCAGTGTGATGATCGGATATACAAATATCAGGACAATTTGTTAACGTGTTGGTGACCGTGTTTTGTCAGTTGTGATATTTATGCTGATTGGCATAATTCAAAGATCGGGATAATTGTTTTTTGGTTTGGTGACATTACTTTGTCAGTCGTCTAGGTTCCGGTCGGATTATCCACCACCTGATATATTCAAATATCAGAACTATTGTTTAGTTATTTGGTGACACTGCTTTGTCAGTATCCAGAAAGCTATTCAACGCCCTCCAAATAGTACGCTCATCTTTTCCGAATTTTATTTCGGCTTCCAATACAGCCTGGTTTTTGGTGATCTTGCGTGTTTTAACCTGGGCTTGTACCCAAAGGTATATTTCACGGTAAACGAAAACTTTGGTGGTTATAAAACCGGCTTTGTAAAGGGCAGAGAATATACCGTCGTCAAATAAAGTGTTGGCGAGTTTGATGTCCATTATTTAGGTGGATTTAATTATAAAAGAGTTGAATGTTAAACTAAGCGCACACTTAAAGATTTACCCTGTTAATGGTTTGCGCCAGAATATTCTGCTGGTTGTTTACGTCTTTGACATCGACATACACCGGCGGAAAATTATTGATCATTTGGTATGCGATCGTATTGGCCAGATTCTTTTGATCAGTTACCGGCTGGTTATAATAGCGATTGGCATCGCCTCCGTCCGTAAATATACCGCCAACGGCATACCCGCGGCCGGGATTTGCGATCGAAAAATCACGGCCGCCAAAACCCACGTTTATGGCACTTACCAGATTTCGCGCCCAGGGTACCTGCATAGCTTCGGATACTACAATACCTTCGCCAGACCGTAGGAAAGCGGTGGTGTTATCAGTTTTACTGTAGCCCGACAGCACGCCGCCACGGCCATCAGAGGTATAATGAAAGCCACCTGCAGCATAAGCCGGTGGCTTTTGTGCCGCAATTTTGGCTACCTGAGCAGTTGTTTCGGCTATTACAATACCAATCTCCAACGGAGCAAACACCCCTGTTTGAGCGGTAGCTTTGGTAACGGCGAGCGCACCATTAATAATTGCTTGTGCGATTGATACTTCCTGCTCTTCCTTAAAAGCCTTAACCTTTACCTGATTTTCCCGTTGTTTGTACTTTTGTTCGATAGCCAGTTTTTGAGCGGATGTTAGGCTGCTGTTATTGAGCTCGTTTGCTTTATCTTTTTCAAGAGCAGCAATCTTGGCTTCGCTTTGCTGTTTAATACTATCTTTCAATGTATTTATTGCATTCGCAGCTATTTTGCCGGCGGATTTCTTCGCATAATCTTCTACCTCCCGGAGTGCAGTCTTTTTTATGCCGACAGTTTCTTCTGCGGTCTTTTTTACTGTAGCCAGTTCTTTTGCGTCTGCGGTATCGCTAACATTGTTATCCCCAGCATCAGTTACCGGCGATCCAGCAACCCCATTATCAGTAGTATTAACAACATCTGCATCGGCCTTTACAGCCGAAGCCGGAGAAGCGGATACTTGAACCTTTCGCCTATTGTTACTTCTAATTCTTTTGTTCGATGCGTTAACTTTCTTTTCATGGTTCTCTACAATTTTTCCGGCGCTATTATATCCATTTTCGTATGCCCCTACCATTTCTTTAGCCGTATCCTTTGCCGCCTTTTTTACCGCGTTAAAAGCGTGGGTTATTTTATCGGTAGCGTTAGTTACCCCTGTAAATGCCTGAATAGTCCCATTTGCGATTTTTTTAAAATCAAGATGAATAATCCCATCCAGTATTACACCAAATGCCCTGAACCTATTGATTAAATTCTCCTGAATGGTTCGACCTAACGATTTTAAGGTATCGATTGGATGCGAAAAAGCGTTGATAATTGTTTCGCTAAAAGCTTTTACAAGAGTTTTAACCTTATTTACGACGACACCAATTGCAGATATTGCACCCGTTAACACCTTGGTACCGGTAGAAGATTTAATAAACCAGTCAAATAGTAACTGCAGAACCTCCAACAGAAAGTCAAACCCATCAGCTTTTATAGCCTCACCCACTCCGTTAAACCCGGCTTTAACCAAAGCCAATCCCGTTTTCATGACGTTAAAACCTTTAGCGGCATCTTCCAGGCTGGGGCCAAATTCACCAGAAACACCCTTTATCTCATCGAACGACGCTTTGAGATGATCCATAACGGCCTTATGGCCTTCAAATGCTGTTTTATTATTGGCTACACTGGTTGCCTGCTCGCTTAGTGCACCCGAAGCTGCAGTTATACTGTTGTGAAATTGCGTTGCTTCAGCAAAACCTTTAGACAAGCTGTCTGAAAAAGTATCGATTGCGCTTTTGGCTGCGTCGACCTTCCCTTTTTGCTGCGTTGCGGAATTATTTAGTGAATTTAACCCGCCAGTCAACTCTTTTATCTTAACAGAATTTTCAGCAGCAGCTTTCGTGGTTTTTTGATGTTGCGCGGCCAAAGCCGACAGGGAGTTTTCAGCCATCTTACCGGATGTACTTAACGCGGTTAGTGATGAAACACCAGAAGCCAATTGCGTACTGATGTCCTGAAGTGTCTTTTGAAAACCGATGATAGTCGACGCAATGCTATTAAATGCCGCTGAGTTTTGCTGTCCGGCAGCAGTTAGCTGCTGCTGTTTAGCTAAAAGACTGTCTATCGTTTTATTTAAATTAGAAATGTTTTGGCTTAGGTTTTCCGTATCGAGATCTACGCCGATGGTAATTTTTTTACTGATGTCGTCTGCCATAATTTATTATGTTTAAAATGCCATTTGGCATAATATGATAAAAAAACAAGCCCGGATCCGGGCTTGTTTCATGATTAATAATCAGATTTTTCCTTTGCTTTTTGCTTTGCTTCGGCCTCGCTAAAAAGCTTGTCGTTTTGGTAAATAAGATCAACCGTTAAATCCTCGGTGATTTCGGCAAGAATAGAGTTGTCGTTCGATTCCCAATATGTTTTATATTCGGCCATCGCGCTTCTTATCGCAACAATTTTATTCATTTCACTGTCCTTGTCTGAATAAGGAGATTTAAAAGTTACCTGTGAATCACCTTTACCATAATTGTCATTTATATCTTTAACCAGTTCGTTGTAATACTCTATCGATCTGGCATCCTGCCCTGGTAAAAAGAGAAAATCGGCTTCATAAGCTTTATCGTTTACAAACTTCACAATAAACGATGCGGCTTCCCTATGCCCCAGTTTAACGTTTCTAAAAATAACAGACTCTTTCGTGGACTTTGCTTTATCTATAACCCCGCCTTTTGCTATTACAGCAGCGTTCACTGCTGCCATACCGGTGCCAAATTTAATACCCAAAAAGCCTTCGATGGGTTTTGTTGTTTGCGACATCCCTAAAAACGGGATTAGCAATAATGTGATAAGTAAGGTTTTTTTCATTTTAATTTTTGCTAATGTTTTTGGTAAATTTAAAAATTGGCAATTAAAAAAGCAAATATTAAGATTAACTTTTGGTAAATTCTTATTGTTAATACATCATCGTTTAAAACAGACTTCTCAATCCAGCTTTACCAACTCAACCTTTGTTGGCTGCCCCTTGCGCCATGCATCAATTTTGTTGATGTAGTAATAAGCGCTATCCTGCCGCAGGTAAACCGGTATAAGCAGGTCGAGTTGCAAAATATCGCGCGGGGTTAGTAAAATGTAGCGCACTACCTTTTTTGTTTGTTTAAGTATTTTCTCCAATTGCGGGTAATACCTCCTGCGTAAATCATCGAACAACAGTGAGCCTGGCCCATAGCCGGGTGCTGGTTCGGGGGCATCAGGCTTATAGAAATATGGGGTGCTGATGACGTCATTGATTACCCGGCTGTTACCGTTGCCATCGGTAAACGTAACCGTTTTTCCCAACTGGCCAATATTCAATTTCTGATCGATAAGGATGCGCGGAGATACACTAATACTAAAATTATTGTTGCTGCTTGTATTGTCCATCATTAAAATCTGAGCGATCGTTCCGCCATAAAAGGGCCTGTTCAGCGTAGCTGCAAACGGGCTGACAAGTAAGTCGGCGCTTGACGGTAAAGTTTGATCGTTAATATTGATCTGTGACCAGCCAAATTTTAAGGGCAGAACGTTGTCATCGTTCTGGTATTTCATATGGTTGATCTGCGCATAATTCCCCAACTGAAATAACACCTGTTTACCCTGATCAATACATTTGCTGCTCCAATCCTTTGCCACGGGGATATTATTCACAATGTCTCTGAACGAATTAAATGATATGGTTTTACTTGCATTATCGGTCTGGCAAATGATACCAAAGCGCTGAAACGTATCTTTCAGTAAGTCTTTTTGTGAAATGTCGGGGAATATCCGTTCGCATTGCACGGTTTGACCAAATTGAACTGTTGAATTTTCACTTTTAATGATAAAAGTGCATCCCGGATCAATGGCCGCATAACATGGCGTCAATCCATGCCAGACATACCCAACGTATACGCCCCCATTTTTAGGCAGGGTTGTTTGAGCCGAAATTGTGGTCTTCAGAATATCGATGCTCCCCACAATACTGCCACCGTTGCCACTTATCCGAGTCCACCCGTTTGGATCTGAACCCGATGGATTTCCAGCCTTTTTTTCGCCATGACCGTCAAATGAGAAATCATATTGGCTGAGAATGGTATCAGGCGTTGAAGGAAAATTAGGATCGCGATAATAAATATAAGTGGACAACTTGCTTGATTGTTCCTGTGGTGTAACGCGGCCACGTAAAAACACGCGGGGAAAGGTTACCGTAATTGTTACGCTATTTATATTGTTGGCAATGAAAAGATTATTTCCGAAAAACTGGTGCGATGCATCCGATACGATAGAATCCCATCTGATAGGAGAACCTGGATTGGTTACATTCGGGTGGTTCAGTACAATTTGTCCTGTATTGGCGGCACTCATTCCCCTGTTGTCGACCTGATTTTGGTAATCGGTACCGTGCTCAAAACTTCCATTTGAAAATTGAGCGATCATCAGTGGATAAAGCGGATCCGCCAATAACGACCCGGTTGCTTTATATCCGGAAGATTTCATTAACAAGTCGATGGCTGTTTTGATAAAGAATCCCGGCCGCTGGTATCGAACGTCGATAGGATCACTTAAGATCACCGGGTCAATCGCTCCGTAATCGACAACAGGCCAAATCCACCCATCCTTTTTTTTTTGTGAATTTGCCACGTTGTCTAAATCCCAGGTATGATCGTAAGGCTTCCAAACCAAATTTTGGCCGTAATTGCTCCACTGGCTCGTACTATCGCCCATGTCATATAATTTACCGTCGATAGCATCAAAAAAATCAACATTACCTGATAATATTGTGATGTTAGCGGCTCCCTGATCTACCCCGTTCAATTCGGCAATGCCGTATGGGATAATTTCCAAACCATCCTGTACAAGTTTGGCCTGATATTTCTGATAGGGCAAATTAGTAGTAAATGCCACGTCATCCGGGAATCCCAGTATCTGCCTGTTCCGTTGTGTTAGGGGCAATTTAAACTGATTTGATGTATTGCCCTGCTGGTTTTTTACATCAGCCAGGTTATTGATCTGGAAGGTAAGCGCAATAGGATGATCGTCACTCAAGTCGACGAGCTGATCGTTAATATATAATTGGAGTTGGTCCATTGCCTATATTAAAAGTATTAAAAGATAAAAGCGTTATTCTACTGTGTTTGAATATTGATTGCCGGAAGGTTAAAGGTTACGCTGAATGGGGCCCGGCCATTAATGGTTTCATATTCGGTGAATGTGGCAGTATTTAGTACAATGGTTTGCCATTTTACCGGATTTTTGTTTATCAACATCTGTACTTTGGGTGAGTATTTAATGGATTGCAGGCCTTTAATGTCCGAAACTGAAATATCTTCAGCTACTACCTTTATTTTCTGGCCGGCGCTTTTTCCTATCACCTCTTCGATGCCATCCTGATTTTCCCAGTCGGAAACGTATTTTTTTATGATGACGGCGTTCTGTACATCCAACGTTACTTCCTGGTTAAAAACAAAACGGTAATAGTTCCAGCTTCCGCTCAAACCTATCCACCGCAAGTAAACAGACTGTTCGTCAACGGCGTCGTCAACCCTAATAGTTTGTGTTTGGGTAACCGGATGCGCAATGCCGCCCTGATCATTGTATTTCAATATTATTGTGAAATAATAAACATCTCTATCGAAGTTCTCATTTACCAATAACCGGTTTAACCCTAACTGACCGGGAACGGTCGTGTTTGAGGAAGTTTGATTGGCTATAATAAGTTTGCTGCCATCCTGATTTAATAACCACGAATTATCATCGTTCAAAATATAAGTGGTTTGCGGCCCACCGGGTAGCGGAACACGATTTATATCGAGTTGGGTGAGTTCGCAATATAGCTGCAGACCAACGAGGTCATCGCTGTAAATAAATCCAATATCAAAAGGATAGCCGTTGGAATATGCGGGTTCGGCAAAATCGGTAACCCATTGTGCCAGCTGGCTATTATCAGTTACCGTTTTGAAAGGCACGAATTGGGCCAGGTTTCCTCCATATCGCTGGCCGAGCTGTTTGGCGGCGTATACAACGTAATAGGGGTCAGCAATGGGTATATAAGTTAACGTTTGATTGGCAGTTAATTTACCATCCCAATATTCGGCATAGGCAACCTGATAGCTGGCGCTAAGATCAGTATCGCGATAATTTATCTGTGAGAAATTGCTGCCATCCTTTGCATGCAGGTGGCTCTGCAAAAAATTTGAGATATCACATTTAACCCGTCCGGTATTGTCGGGCCGGTTTGTTGATACAATAGAATTGGTTTGCCCGCTGATGGGATCGGGATAAGTAATTTTTGTATGGATCTGATAATAAGGCCTTAATAAATTTATATTTATGTAGCCGGTTGCATTTGAAACAAACGGAGTGTCTAAGACCAACTTTCCGGTACTTGAGATAGCAGAAACATTGAAAGTACCGCTGTAGACTGGTGTACTTAAGTAAACATAAACAGGATTGTTATTATTCAACACGATACCCAACGCCGCGGCATTTGCTATTGCGCGGTTATTTGCGGCGATGGTGTTTGCAATTAAAACTGTATCGCAGGCGGCTGATACCGCAGCGTTGCCGCTTAACGTATCAAGCTCCACCGCTGTAACTTCAAAATCCTTCCGTTGATAAGTAAATACAATTGGGTTGAAAGCGGCGTTCCACCTTGAGATGTTACCGTTACCAAGGTTTACAGAGGCATCGCTAACCAGCAAACTGGTTAGTACAGGCAATGTTATGGTTGTATTACTGTTGCATCCATTCGGATCGGTTACGTAAACTGTTTTTAACCCGCCTGTTAAACCTGAAAATATTGGTGATACCTGAAATGTGACATTATCAAGGCTATAGCTAATTGGCCCGTAGCTCGATGATGCATTGACGGTTATTTGACCGTCGGATGCACCGGGGGCTGATTCAGGATTATCAACGTGAACATAATTTATCTTTAAGTCGCAAAAATTTACCGGCGGGGCACTAACAGGCACCTCACTTACATTTTCAATTTGAAACTTTGTGAAGAAGAAGTTTGCAGGATCGGAGTTGCTGATCTCCCCGTGGTAAACGGACGCACTTTGGCCAGAAATAATCACCTGTCCTTCGGTAACGTAGCCATTAATATTTTGGGTATAAGTTACCGTAACATTATTGCCGTTAACAGGTTGCCCGGTAGCGGCATCGAAAAGAGTGATAATGATCTCGCCATCTATCCTCGTATCTGTAACACCTGTGTTGCCCGGGCCTATTTTTGCTATTATCATGTTGCTGGTTGTAAAAGTTAAAGTGGTTATGATGGTTAAAAAATTGATAAAAAATTACCAGTTGTTGTTTTATTGCTAAGCATTAAGCTCTTTTACAATCTGTTCACTAACGTGAGCCGCTATACTTTCCATTACCTGGGTTAGCCGAAGGTTGATGTTCTCGTCGCCTAGCGGCTCAGAAAGTAAACCCGCTATTCCTTTATAGCCTTTTTTATCAATAGATTTTTTTATTGCCCAGGCAGCTTTATCCGGAATCCCCCTGGCCTGGCACCATTCCTTTATGCGTTGTATCATAGGCAGATCAGATGCCGCAGCATTTTTTTCAGTCGGGCCGCGGCCGGTTTCCAACACTTGGGTATATCCCGGCAGCTGCAACTGCATGCTGTTTTCATCGCCGGTAATTATAAATTGCCGGGCCGTTTGCCCGGTTGCGTAACGGCCATTTGCCTGCATAGTATTTATCAGGTCGGTTTTAAGTGTCTCAAGAAATTGAGCTAATTGCTGGTTCTCCATAAGGTACGCTATCAGTTAAATACTTCAAAATACATGGTTGCCAGGGTGATCGTTAGGTTTACACCAGTTGTATTTACGTCGAACTTGTTATAGACAGGCAGGCATTTTGCACGGTCGCCGGCCTTGATCCTGAAATACCGACCCTCGCCTTCACGATACCGGGAAGCTTTTACGATAAATTCGTTAGCGAGCGACAGTGCCTGGTTCACATATAATTCATTGTCGGAAGTATACTGATCAAAACCTGTCTTATACAGAAATTCGAGATACACGGAAAAGGTATTATCAACAGAGCCGTTTATTTGTGGCGACACGTCAATTGGCTGCAAAGGGTACATGAACACACAGGGGAATGCATTGATATCATCGGCTAATTGATTGAGTTCATTTACCGTGCCACATACAAAAGTTGGAGTATTGCTAAGGGTTTGCACGATAGCTTCGATTTGGTTACGTATAGGCATTTTGATTTGTGAATTTAGATTTACGATTTTAGATTTAATAGAATGTTAAGATCCAACATTATTGCGCGTTAATAAGTTCACTATATCGCCGCTGGTAGTCTGCTTCGGCTTTACTGAGCAGCAGCTTGGTTAATACACGCTCATATGGCATATTTAATATTTCAGTCCATTTGGTGAGGTCGCCTCCGGCAAGTGAGTTGACGGTGTTTATATATTTAAACTTTTCGAACGACTGGATCCCAGCCTTCTTTTCCAACGCTGTAGGAAGCGACGAAAGAAGCTTGTCTTCGGTTTCGATAAGCCGGGATAACAGGTAAAAAAATGCTTCGAAACGGGCAGCGCCTCCGCCACTCCTAGCTTTTTTACTTCGTTACAAAACTCTTCCACCTCGTATTCATTATATATTTTACCAGTGACCCTACAGAAAAAATAATGGGCCAATACCTGGCAGCAAGCTTTCAACGAAGGATTAAAATGCTCCTGCCAATCATCGGGGCTATACTTTTTTATGTGCTCGTTTATTTCGTCGGAAATAATATCGCGGGCAGCCATAAAAGCGCCCGCAGGCTCTATAGACAGGTTGCGCATTACATTCACGCATACGCGGGTATTCCCGGAGCAGAAGTTGATTTTTTCCGGGATCTTTTCTGAGTCATACATGTATTTGATTTGGTTGGATAGCGACAGGATGGCGTCTCCGAATACCCGCAAATCATCCAAACTACAAACGTTGTTTAGCTGGTTAATAGGGATACCTGACAATATGCTGATTGCTTCAAGATCGTTGAGATTCTCTTTTTCCTGCAATTCAATCATTTGCCCCAGGGTAACTTCGTTTAAGCTTGAGGGGATTTTAATTTTAAGCTTTCCGCTAATCGTTTTCAGCGTTTTTTCTATCATAAAATTTTATTTTAGTAAATGCGTGGCTGCAAAATCGTGAGCAGGCTCAATGAAAGGCAGTTTGCTTTTAAGCCTGGCTGACTGCGTTATTTTTAACTTATTTAAGGCGACGTATCTTAACGGATCAATCAGGTGGTTCCATGCATCAACCGGTTGGTTAAGCGGTTTTCCGGAGCGATCAATTTTCCATTTATAGCGGCTTAATTCATTGCGCAGGTTTACACTTTGACGCGTTATGTTTAACTGGTAACGTTTTAATATATCTATCGAACTCTTAACGCTGTCGGCACCTTTTTTTGCCCCGGTAATATTCCATCCCAACCTCCTCAGCTCTTCAATTGATTTTGGCTCGGCGCTGTCGGCGATGATCTCGGTGTTTTTATTCATTCCTGCATTCAGCAGTCTGGCCGAGATATCGGTATTTGTTAACCCGGTTTCATAAAATGCTTCATCGATCCATAATTCCCCGTTTTGACGGTAAACCAGAAGGCAACCCGTTTCATCATTTGTGAAACCAAAATCTAACCCCGCGGCTATTAGCCTTGCTTCGTCCGGTATTTTTTCGCAAATGTGCCAGTTGTTTAATATTAAGCCCGTTATTTTACCGGTAAGCCCACGGGCATAAACCCGCCAAAGCTCGATATCCGAATCTTTCAGCGATTCTAATTTATCTCGCACATGTACCTCCAAAAAAGGATTGTGCCGGTGATCCGAGATAATGAGTTGCACACCTGGTTTTCCAATTAGATTATCGTGTACCCAGAAAGCGCTATTCGGATTAAAATCTATAAACACTTGCTTTTTTGTCCGCAATGACAGCTCCGAGTAAATTTCCCAGCCAATTCCATTCGCTTCATTTACGAATAAGTAATCGCGCTTCCCGGATTTAGCGTCCTGATTATCCCCGTAGCTTTTGTACTCAATTATGCTGCCGTTATAAAACTCAAATACCCTGTCAGTTTTGTTATAGCTTTTTACAAGGGCCTGTAATATTTCGGACGAGTTATAAATATTTAACGCATCACGCAGCACGCCTGCTTTAAGATTAGGGATATCCTGCCCTACGACTGTTATCACCTGTTTTTCGGCCTCGCAGGCACGGCAAAATAGAACTTGCTGAATTGAAAATGTTTTACCAGAATGTGAGCCGCCCTGATTAATGACAGTATGGGCTTTGACATAGTAATTTTGTTTAAATAGTACTGTTGCCTTGTGGTTATTAAACATGGAATAAATTATATTTGTTAAGCAACTCCGTTTATCGAAACTCAGTACTCAATTATATTGAGTTGGTCATTTTCATCTTTTTCCATCGCGATCGATTTATGCTACTCGCGATCTATCCGATATTTTCAAGGGGGATCGCAGTTATTTAAAAAATGGTACCTTTAATAAGATTTAGATTAGCAATGAGAAGCATGCGCACCCTGGGAACTATTCTTTTTCTTTTAATTTGTTTGAATGGCTGTAAAAAGGACTCAACGCCGTTATCGCAAGATTCAAAAAAACTAATTGTTGGTAAATGGTTTACTTTCTCTCATTTATCAAGATTATATTACAATGGCGTAGCAGTTGATTCCACTTTTAAACAAAATTTTACTACGAATGACTTTTCCCAATACTTTAGTGATGGAACAGGCATCCAATCAACCAACTACCAGCCCGCGCCGAGTTTGAGCCTTTTTCATTATACCATAAACGGTTTGAATTTAAACCAATTTAATTCGTCGGATAATTCAAGCGTAGCAGAAGTAATAACAACGTTGACATCCACTGATCTGTCATTAAATTATGCTCTTATTATAGCCGACCCCGGATCGGGAAGAGTTTATACCGAAAAAAATTATGTTGTCTTTAAGAAATAGCAACCTATAATGTAACGTCTTTCTCGCTTCCCGCCAAATTGGGGCCTGCTTCAAGGATCTCTATTTTAATATTGTGAAAAGTTGTGAAACCTTCGGTGTTATTTTTCGGTTGTTCATTCCACTTTAGCGTTTTAAGCGCAAATATGGCGCCGGCCGATGACTGAAGATGTAGTTTTTTCTCATATACAGATTCAATATGCAGACGCGCCCTTTTAAGAATATGTGCAAACCTGCCATTATCTTCATAGCCAGTAAACGCCTGCATACTTTCGAAACCCAGGAAAAATGCGAGCCCGCTTAAAGTCGGCGGCTCCGGCTCGCGATCCCATATTTTATTTTCTGATTTATTGACAGGTTCATCAGGTTGTCCGGTATCGTTTTGACTTGAACGGTATGCTCCTTGTATATAATTAAAGTAATCATCAATACGATCGGACAGACAAGCCGCACTAGCGAAGGAAAGTTTGGATTTTCTCATTATGATTAAAATGCCAATTGGCATAAAACATATTCAAAGATAAAGTATTCTTGTCAAAATACCAAATTTATTAGTAAAAATATTAAATAGCGGTTGCCTGCCTCTCGTGTTTGAACTTCCCTTTAATGTACGCTAACCCTACTGAAGAAAATGCACAATAAAAGTTTAATATTGCAGCAAGTTAAAACAACTACCCAAAATCGGCCAGAGTTTAACCGCACCTATGAAGCGTTTGATTAATTTATTTTTGGCTCTTATAGCTGTTTTTGGCGGTTTGCTGCATGCCCAGGATAAAAAATTTGTGCCTATTACTACCTATCCGAGGGGCGACACCATTTTAATTAAAAAACATGACGTTTCGTACCAGTGGGATCTGTATGATGCCATTGGCTCGCTGTTTAGCAAATACGCTGCGGCTCCGAAGAAGGATTCTGTAACAAAAAAACCAATTATTTCGATTGTACCAGCTTTTGGTTACACACTCCAATCGAAATTTGCTGTCACGCTCGCCGGCAACATCGCATTCCGTGCAACTCCCGCTTCGAAGATATCAACCATAGTTGTAAACATTGCTTATACACAAACGAGGCAAATTATCATACCAATATTATCAAACATCTGGACAGCGGGCAATCAATATAAATTTGTTGGAGATTACCGGTATTTAAAATACCCGCAAAGCACATATGGCCTTGGAAGCAGTTCGAGCATACTAAACAAAGACCGTATGGATTATTCTTTAGTTCGTTTTAACGAGACTGTTTTCCGACATATTTCGGGTGACTTTTTTGCCGGCATTGGGTATGCTTTCGATGACCATTTTGACATTGAGGAAAAGGGCCTGAAAAACGGAACAATCTCCGATTACGAAAAATACGGCCGATCAACAAATACGATTTCTTCTGGCATAACATTTAACAGCTTGTTTGATAGCCGCGATAATTCGATTAACGCATCAAAGGGTTTTTACGGGGCATTGCAGTACCGCGATAACAAACCTTTTTTGGGCAGTACAAGCCGCTGGCAATCGCTTATTATTGATTTGCGCAAATACTACCACTTTCCGGCTGGCTCAAACAATGTAATAGCTTTCTGGTCGTACAACTGGTTGGTTATCAGCGGAAAGACGCCTTACCTCGACCTTCCATCGAATACCTGGGACCCATCCAGCGGAACCGGCAGAGGTTATATCCAGGGAAGATTCAGAGGCGCGCAAATGGTTTACCTGGAAACGGAATACAGGTTTGGGCTAACACGTAATGGCTTATTGGGCGGGGTCGTGTTTGTAAATGCACAATCGTTTTCTGCAGCGCAGGGCAGCAACCTGCAGGGCATCCAGCCGGCCATCGGACCGGGAATACGGCTTAAGCTTAACAAAGTAACAAAGACGAACATCGCGATCGATTACGGTATTGGCCGCCAGGGGTCCCGGGGTTTATTTATAAATGTAGGAGAAGTGTTTTAACCTCGTAGATCCTATTAACTAATCCCCTTTTTTATTAATTTATATTTTCTTTTAAATTAATATTTATTCTCTATGGTAAGATATTTGTTTGTGATATGGAGATATTTGTTAAATAATGTTAAAAGAGATTGGCCAAACCAGAGCAGGCAACTATATGTATTTTTTATTCGTTAAATGTTTATATTAGTCACAGTATATGGGCAATAAAAGATATACTTATTTCTTATTTGTTTTATGCGTTTTTCTTTTGGCGATAAGTTCATCATGCCAAAAGGACGAGGCTGTGAATGAAACTGTCAATACAACTCTAACAACAGATAGTGCCAGGATAGGCGCCTTGGGAATGCCCGGTAATTATCTGGCCGCCATGGGAACACTTAAAATTAAAATAAAAGATTCGACCTATACTTTTGATGCCAGCCGCGATTCTATCGCTTTTATTAATGTTCACTCCGACACTGAAACCCCGTATTTTGGTATTACCGCAATTAATAAAGAACACACCATGAGTTTTGGAATTAGTTCGGCGGGTTTTGCAAACAGCAATATAAACAGCAACGTTGCCGGCAGCCAATTTTTGTTAAGCCTGGGCAGCGACGGTCAGACCCAGCAATATGCTTTAAGCAAGTACTCCGGCCAAAAGGATTTTGGCAATATCAACATTGTGCAATATAACCAGAAAGGGCTTCTTGCAAAGGGTACGTTTTTTACTTTCCTGGCCATGGACGAAAACGTCAATTCTCCATTTTACAGGGTTGAGGGTACTTTTGAACTGTATTTAAAATAGGCCTTTTTCAATTCCCTGTTTTTTTAATACTCATCTGAACAGGATTTTAACCATTCGTAATTTGCGTGTAATAAAGTTGTAAACCTTCAGCCATTTGGTCTTAACCCTCATAAAATCCGCTCATTTTTGCGTACCTTTACATAAATTTTAAAACATTGATGAAAGTATTTATTGCAGGCCTCCCATTAGAAGTGGACGAGGCTGAATTAACGGCTGTTTTTGGCGATTTTGGGCCGGTAAAATCGCTCAGGATCATTAAAGATCGTGAAACAAAAGAGAGTAAAGGTTTTGGGTTTGTAGAAATGGTAAATGAAGACGAAGCCAAAGAAGCGATCAGGTGCATGAATGGCGCGAGCTATTATGGGCGCAGGATCACAGTTAACGTGGCGGAAGATAAAGGCCCGGGTTTTAACGCCGGTGGAAAAGGCAATTTCAGGCACAACTAATAACCGTAGATAATATTCTTTTTTATAAAAGACCCTTCGAATTTTGAAGGGTCTTTTTTTGCGCTTTATTTTAAGTCAATATACTTATTTAATGTCGCCAGGTTCTTTACTGCATCGCCCATCGTGTTATTAAAGTAAACATAAACTTCCTTCCCGCCAATATTCCATTCTTTAATATACTGCGCATATTCATAAAGGAAATCATCATTATAGCTTCCCCTGTAGCCGCCATTTGGCCCGTGAAAACGTAAATACACGTAATTAACCGATGTTTCCAACAAGGTAATAGCTGACGAAGGCATATCATGCAACACAACACCGGTGTGATACTGTGCAAGCAAGGCATAAGCTTCATCCTCATACCAGGACCGGTTACGAAATTCCACGACGACTTTCCATTCATTCAGCTCATCAGCATGTTTTACACCAGTCAAAAGCTTTTCCAATTGACTTATGCTGGCTATCGTTATGCTGGGAGGAAACTGTATTAGCAGGCACCCCTTTTTATCGCCGGCATGGGCAATGGTTCGCATAAAAAGGTCAATTTCCGCCGGGTTTAAAATGAGCTCCTTATTATGGGTAATCTGCCGCCATAGTTTAAAAGTAAACTTAAAGTCGTCGGGTACGCTGGCAGCCCATTTTTCAACCGTGGATGCCATGGGCACTTTATAAAAACAGCTATTTATTTCGATGCTGTTAAATATGGAGGAATATATTTCTAACCGGCTTTTATTTTGCATTTCAGGGGGGAATGAACGCCTGTTTGGCAAAGGAAGCACCAGGCCACTTGTACCCGTATAAATCTTGCCCCTATTCTTTGTGCTCATTGCTATTATAACTTATGCTCATTTTAAATACTGTCAATATTTCAACAATAAAGAGTTAACCGGAACAAAAGTTTTATTAATCAGACAAATAAACCGACGGAATCAAACGGTATCAATTATCTCGGAGTGGTTGTATATTTTTTCCTGAAGCTCATTTTGTTCATAATGCTTTTTAATGATTCCTGCCATACAGGCTAGCATCAACATTATAAGGGCTATTATCAGCCAGGTCTTGGGGTAGTTTATTTTAATCATTTCGTTATTTATTTGGAATAAGTTAATATAGTTATTTGTTAAATTCACATATGAAATACATGCTGAATGGCATAATCTACTGCCATATTTCAGCACCTTTTGTTTCAGTCTCTATCAACTGGGTTAGCAGCAGTTTCACGACAGCTTCCCGCGCCCATTGCTGTTCGGTAAAACTGGCATCGTCCATGTACCATGCTATTGGTTCATTGATCTCGATACGTGTTTTGTACACAAAATTTTTGGTAGGATGCATTTTGGATCCTTCATAACTGTTTAAATTTTCGCTTTTGATCAACTTCGCGAACTGACGTGCGGAGATATCAACCTGCAGGCATTCGTCAAGCGAATTTTTAAAGTCGTGCTTGTCTTCAAGCCACAAGGTTAATGAGTCTTCATTAAGATCATGGTCGGCAATGGTAATACGGCTGTAATCATAATCAACTGAGATCACCATCCACCACAATTGGTCTTTTAGTTTTTGTGAAATTTTTATCATTGGTTTACATTTTATTGGTCGATGGCCGATAGCCTTTAGACCGTGATTTATATTCTTTAGTTCATACGTCAGCTAATGTGGTTCTGCCTGAGTTGAACTAACGAAACTTCGGCATCCAACCCGGCAGGTATTTTTGTATAGCGACAATTTCATTACTATACTGGTCACAAACATTTTGATAGGCCTGGTAACGGAGAATTATTTCATTGGTAGTTTGATCTATTGAGTCGGAGACTTGCGGCTGAGACTGACATTTTGTATCGATTGCGGAGTAGGCGAGGTACATAAGGTGGTTTTGGAAATTTAAAGCTTATTGGAGATGTATATTCAAAGTTTTGTTCTAAAATCAGGTGGCTATGGAGGCGCTCTACGGCTAAATTGATTTTCTTTATATTCTGTAATATTCATATTTGTTTTTAATTAATTTTATGCTACATTAGCAAAATGAACAGGACAAATATAAAGAAAAATCTTTAATATAATAAAGAAAAATCTTTAAATATTTTAGTAATGGAGGATTTATCAAAACCCAATAAAATAAAAACCGTACGGCCCGAGACCTTAGAGTTTATTATCCTATATAATCAGCTTAAAGGGAAGGCCTTTAGCGGCAATGCCCAGCTTGCAGAAGCGTTGGGCTTCAATTCACCCAGCTCGATAACAGAAATCATTAAGAGCCGGCAGAATATCGATCCGGAAAAATTAAAAATATTTAAAGAAAAATACAGTGATTTCTTAAGTGGCAAGAATAATACAGTTTTTTCTGAGAATACACTATTGCCAAAACATTTTGAAGGTATCCCTATGTACGAAATTACGGCCACTGCTTCGGGCGTCGAGGTTTATAATGACCTCAATGACAAGGAGCCTGTAGGGCACATGAACTTCCCGGGGATTGAGGATTGTGATTTTGCCCTGCCGGTTTGGGGGCATTCGATGTACCCCTACCTGGAGAACGGCTGCTGGGTAGCCTTAAAAATTATCCATGACATGAAGATATTACCCGGTGAGGTATATTATATTGAATGGGGCGAATACCGTATGTATAAGAGACTACTGGCGGGAGATAGCGACGACGAGGTGATCGCCCACTCAGATAATGTTACTGAGATGATCGGCAACCGGCTTAAATATGCACCATTTGTTGTAAAGATCTCAGACATTAAGAAATTATGCCTGGTCAAAGATATTCATAAGAAACACAACCATTAACGATATTAATCTGCTACTCCCAAAATTTCATCAATCATCCCAAACTCTTTAGCTTCGCTCGAAATCATCCAAAAATCGCGGTCCGAGACGTCATGAACTTTTTGGTAACTCTGTCCGCTATGTTTTGAAATAATGGTGTATATCTCCTTTTTTACCTTCAAAACTTCTCTTGCCGTTATCTCGATATCAGATGCCGGACCCTGAACACCGCCTAGTGGCTGATGCAGCATCACCCTTGAATGATTCAATGCCGCGCGTTTGCCAGGGGCGCCAGCACACAGAATTATTGCTGCAAATGAAGCAGCCATCCCGGTACAAATGGTTGCAACATCCGGCGAAATAAGCTGCATGGTATCGTAAATGCCAAACCCTGCATATACCGAGCCGCCCGGAGAATTAATATATATTTGTATATCCCGCCCGGGATCAGATGATTGCAGGAACAGCAATTGCGCCTGGATAATATTGGCTACATTATCGTCGATTGCCGTACCGAGGAAAATGATCCGGTCCATCATTAGCCTTGAAAATACATCCATCTGCGAAATGTTCATCTGCCGTTCTTCCATTATATATGGGGTCATTCCCATAATCATTGGCGCGTGATTTATGTCCATAATAAAATCATCCACGTAACGGCTGTCCATACGAAGGTGCTTCACGGCATAGCCGCGAAATTCTTGTTTATCAATGTTCATAATAAATTTATTTAAACAGGCTTAAAATTTTGTTTCTGAAACGCTGGTGCGCCGGGTCACTGAAAAGCTGCCGGTGAACAGATTCCATTTCGGCTTTCATTTTTTTACGGCCGTAGTGTTGTACGAAATCGAGCGTCTTCTTTTGCCACGAGAGCTGGGATTTCAACGCGGGGTCGAGGATCAGCATTGCCTCAAAAATGAGCCTGTCTTTAGCATTCCCGCGGCTGAACAGATGATTATCAATTTGCTCGATCTTATTCAATGAAATCCTCATAAGCCAATGATTTTTCTTTAATGGTGTCTCTTACTTTTTCCAGGCATTTATATTTCTGCACGGTAGCCGAGTGTACAGTTGAATAGCCAAATAATCGTGCGATGCCAGCTACCGGTAATTTGTCGTAATAAAACGCCTTTAGCATCTCCATGCATTTTTGCCCGGCTGTTTCCAGATAATGTAATAACATTTGGTTTGAAGGCTTATCATTTTCGTACTCGATAAATTCCGTATCATGATGGTCAAGTGGCGTATATCGAATACCCTCCCTGAAGCTTTTAGCCCATAAGTGTTTAGCTATACCTAGTATATAAGAAGACTCGTCAACACATAATACAAATGATGAATCTGTAAGCTTTTCGTAATAAACTACCAGTGCGTCCTGAAAAACATCTTTAGCCTCGTCAAACGAACCTCCCTTTTTACTAACGTATCTTGCGGTAGCCGGAAAAGCCGTTTTATAGAGATGTATAAATAGCCTTTCCCGTTCAGCAGGTGTATTAACAGAAAATTTAAGCGATACCATAAATGTTCAATTTAATAACAAGTGTCGTTTTTTAACAATATATCACCTCTTTTTTTTGTTTTATTTTTCAATTAACACAGTCTGACGATTGTGCTTCACCATCGAAATAGATTATTATGGATTTTCTGAAATTTGCTGCCACAAATTGCAAAAATATTGATCGGCAATAAAAATATTTTAAGATTTTATTCAGGCCAATATGTTAATATTGTATTTCACCTAATTATCATGAAAAAGTTTCTTTCGAATTTGAATTCCCGGTTAGTCATCATTCACTTAATTGGCTTCTGGTTTTTTGCCTATGCATTCTTTACCCTGGGTTTTTTACATGATTATAATTTTTTGCATTTGAGTTCAGAGCATATGCTTTTATTAAATGATAAGCCCCGGTTTGTATTTGATATGGAATTTATAAGGCAGGCGGGCAATTTCGGTATGCTGGCGGCTTATATCATTTCGTGGGCTATATCCACAAAGCGAAACTGGCATTGGCTAAATTCGGTGGTGGTGTTTTTAGTGGCTTTTATACTTTACAACCTGGGGTATTTTGGATGGAATATACTTCACGGAATTTTCCAAACACCGGGAAACTTGTTCCCTTCAACCAGTATTTGGGCATATATAACCAATGGGGTAGTTATGCTTGCAATAGGCACATTAATATTCTTTTCGAAAAGGATAATACGCTACATCGAAAAGGGCGATAAAACGCACAAAAAGCCTTCACCTAACCATAAAAAGCCCGTTCCGGCAAGACGTTAGCCAGGAACGGGCTCTCCTCAATTATTTTAATAGCTCGGCTTTAACAATGTCCAATATTTTAAATGACTCTGCCGAGCCGGGCGCTTCAGCGTAGACACGCAGCACAGGCTCGGTGCCTGACGGACGTATCATCACCCAGGTTTCATCCTCAAAGAAGAATTTATATCCGTCCAGGTCTTCCGTTCTGGCCACTTTTAGGCCGCCAAAGTTTTTGTACCCGGCTTTGCAGTTACTGATGATGTTTTGTTTTGCCGCTTCAGTTACATGCAAGTCATAACGCTCAACTGCAAATTTCCCGACTATGCTGTAAATTTCCTGTACCAGATCGCTCAAACTGCGGCCTGTTTTTGCCATAAACTCCCATATCATCAGGCCGATCCAGATACCATCACGCTCTGGAATATGGCCGTTAACGGCAATTCCGCCCGACTCTTCGCCACCTACCATAAACGGCTTGCCCGAATTAACTATCAAATCGCAAATGTATTTGAAGCCAATTTTGGTAACCGAATTATTAATGCCGTAAGCATCACAAAGCTTTTGTATTTTACTTGTACAGGAGAAAGTTGAATATACTTCGCCGCGTTCGCCTTTTACCTTGTACATATAATGTATAAGCAGCAATAAAATATGGTGCGAATCAACGAAGTTCCCATCCTGGTCGTACAGCCCTATCCGGTCGGCGTCGCCATCTGTCACCAGGCCCGAAGCAATTTCACCGTCTGATATCTTAATAATATCTTCAAATTCCTGCAGGTTACGCTGTATCGGCTCAGGCGCCTGCCCGTCAAAGCCGGGGTTGGCATCGCAATGTAAAAAAGTAATGTCGGGAAACAGACGGCGCATCACGTTTTGCCCGGCTCCATACATGGCATCATACGCCCAAACCAAGCCACTATCGCGAATAGCCGCAATATCAAAGCTATTTTCGGCATGAGCCACATACATGTCTTCGAGGTCAATAAATTCTATCAGCCCTTCCTTAACATATTCATTAACTGCCTTTAATTTAAGATCAATTGAATCAGGTATAGCCGACTCCACTTGTTCGATATCATCCGGAGTGGCCGGGCCACCATAATATGCTTTTATCTTATAACCATTATACGAGGGCGGATTGTGGCTGGCAGTTATAATGATCCCGGCAGAAGCTTGCTTACGAACCGTTCCCAGCGAAATCATAGGCGTACTTACAAACGAATTTGAAGCGCGATATACCTTAATCCCCTGTGAAGCCAGCACGCACGCCGCCGTATCGGCAAACAGCGGCCCTGCAAAACGCGGATCGCAACCCACTACCGCCGAAGGTTGCTCAAAAGATTTTTTTAGCCATAAAGCGGTGGCGTATGCCACGCGTTTTACGTTTTCAACGGTGTAATCGTCGGCAATAATGGCCCTCCAGCCGTCGGTACCAAATTTTATTTTAATCATGGATTAGTTATAAGTGTTTATAAAAGCCTATTTTTAGCGCCTCAAAATTGATACAAGAATATCAATCATTTATGGTAAACAGAAACAAAAAATGAAAGTTTTAAAATTTGGCGGAACGTCTGTTGGAAGCCCGGAGCGGATGAAAAAGCTGCTGGATATTATTGATCCTGCCCAGCGGCAAATCGTAGTGCTATCCGCGGTGTCGGGCACAACCAATAACCTGGTGGAAATTGGAGAAGCCTACCTGGCCGGCAACAAAGAAAAGGCAGCCGGCCTGATCGCTGTTTTAAAAGAAAAATACGAGATTTTTATAAAAGAATTGTTTGCCAAACGGGAATACCTGGAACAGGGCAAGGAAGTTATTGACTATCATTTCGGGCTGCTTAGCAACCTGGCAAACGACCTGTTTACTTCCATTGAAGAAAAGGTGATACTGGCACAGGGCGAGTTGCTTTCAACCACTTTGTATCATGTTTACCTGAAAGAGATCGGTGTATCATCTGTGCTGCTTCCGGCGCTTGATTTTATGAAAACAGATGAGGACAATGAGCCGATAGTTGATTATATCACCGAGCATATTACGCCGTTACTTGATAAGCATCCTGAAAATAATTTATTTATTACCCAGGGATATATATGCCGTAACAGCTTTGGCGAAATTGACAATCTGAGGCGCGGAGGCAGCGACTATACCGCGTCATTGATTGGTGCGGGCATACGCAGCGAGGAGGTTCAAATATGGACCGATATTGACGGCATGCACAATAACGACCCCCGCATTGTAAAGGGTACTAAACCAATTGCGCAGCTTTCGTTTGATGAGGCTGCTGAGCTGGCTTACTTTGGTGCGAAGATATTGCACCCCCAAAGCGTGTTCCCGGCGCAAAGGTATAAGATACCGGTGCGACTGCTGAACACCATGGATCCAAAAGCCATGGGTACACTGATCACCAATACCAGCGAAAAAGACAAAATAAAATCCATAGCCGCGAAAGACGGCATAACGGCCATTAAAATTCAATCGAGCCGGATGCTGCTGGCACATGGTTTTTTACGCAGGGTATTCGAAGTTTTTGAACGATACCGGACTTCAATCGATATGATCACGACCTCGGAAGTGGCCGTATCATTAACCATTGACGATACAACCTATTTGAAAGAGATCACAGCCGAGTTGCTTGGCTTTGGTACGGTAGATATTGATAAAGAACAAACGATAGTTTGCGTGGTTGGAGATTTTGGCGCCGAAAAACACGGCTACGCAGCACGTGTGCTTGAAGCCGTTAAGCATATCCCGATCAGGATGATATCCTACGGCGGGAGTGACCACAACATGTCGATACTGATAAAAACAGCGGATAAAACAGAAATATTAAGGAGTTTGCATCACAGGCTTTTTTAGCCTCACCTAAATCCTCTCCAAAGGAGAGGACTTAAAAAAAAATCAACTTTTGCCATTGCTTCAATGGGAATGTAAAATATTAATCATGTTCAATACCAATACTATAAAACGCTTTCAGGAACTAGAAACGCCATTTTATTATTATGACCTTGGTGTATTGCGCCAAACATTGGCTGCTTGCAAGGAGGCGTCGTCAAAATATGGTTTTCATGTTCATTACGCCATGAAGGCTAATTTCAATCCCAAGGTGCTGAATATGATCCGCTCATTTGGTTTTGGTGCAGATTGTGTGAGCGGGAACGAGGTTAAAGCAGCTATTGAGCACGGCTTTGAAAAAGAAAAAGTGGTTTTTGCCGGCGTGGGTAAATCCGACAAGGAAATTAACTTGGCTTTAGATGCGGATATTTTTTGTTTCAACGCCGAGTCGGTGCAGGAATTGTTCATTATTAACGATCTGGCGAAAGCCAAAAATAAAACAGCAAAAATTGCGATACGGATCAACCCGAATGTGGATGCCCATACGCACCATTATATAACCACCGGGCTGGAAGAAAATAAATTCGGCATCAATACCTTTCAGTTAACGGACGTGGCTGAGGCCCTGCGAAAATGCCCTAACCTGCAATTTTTAGGGATCCATTTTCACATCGGCTCACAAATTACCGATATGGAGGTTTACAAAAGTTTGTGCCTCCGCATTAACGAGATCCAGGATTGGTTTGAAGACCACGGTTTTGCCGTAAAAGTGCTAAATACAGGCGGCGGCCTTGGTGTTGATTACCATAATCCCGACACAAACGGCGTCAGCGATTTTGAAAGCTACTTTAAGGTTTTTCATGATTTCCTGAAAGTGAAGCCCGGCCAGGAAGTACATTTTGAGCTGGGCCGCGCGTTAGTCGCGCAAAGCGCTGCACTTATATCCAGGGTGCTTTATGTAAAAAACGGCATGAAGAAAAACTTCCTGGTATTAGATGCCGGCATGACCGAACTCATCCGCCCGATGCTGTACCAAGCATTCCATTTGATACAGAATTTAAGCCGGTCGGAGGTCGGAATAGTAGGTTTAAAATACGACGTTGTTGGCCCGATCTGCGAAAGCACCGACTGCTTTCAAAAAGACGTCGACCTTCCACAATCTTTTCGCGGCGACCTGATCGCTGTTCGTACAGCAGGTGCGTATGGCGAAGTAATGGCCTCGGGGTATAACTTACGTGACCGGGTGGGGAGTATTTATTCTGAATAATACCCATTTATTTTCTTCTAAAACAAACCTCCTAAAATGTATGTTCTTGGTTGAGTTGCCCAATAATATCGGGTTAACCGGCCTGGGCCTATGGAAAACAATATAGAATTTAAGATCAATAATTTCGATTTGTTAAGGCTGTTAGCAGCTACCCAGGTAATTTTCGACCATTCAATCCACCATTTAAACATCCCGATAAGTACGATGGGTACAAATATCTTGTATTCGTTTCCAGGGGTAAAAGTATTTTTCATTATAAGCGGGTATCTGATCTCCGCATCCTATGAGCGAAACGGTAATCTAAAGGATTATTTCAGGAATCGGGCGCTAAGGATATATCCGGGGTTATGGGCATGCGTCTTTATTTCCATAATTGTTATATCAATTACCGGTGTTAGCTTTTTCAACAAACAAACCCTTGCCTGGCTGCCAAGCCAACTAGTGGGAATTATTTATACCCCTCCGTTTCTTGAAAATTACGGATTCGGCTCCTATAATGGAAGCTTATGGACCATCCCGCTTGAACTGCAGTTTTATGTACTGTTACCAATAGGCTATTTGCTTATAACTAAAAACAAACTCAATAAGTTCTTTTTTATACTTCTTGCCATTTTCATGGGACTAAGCTGCTGGTATCTTCTTGATCGTACTGGTTCTTTGATTTTTAAGCTGGTCAGATATTCATTTATTCCCCACTTCTATGTTTTTTTAATAGGTGTTATTTTTCAACGGCTGCAGCTATATAAATCACGGTTTATTTATAACAAAGGCCTGTACT
This sequence comes from Mucilaginibacter sp., assembly GCA_035568395.1. Lineage (GTDB taxonomy): Bacteria > Bacteroidota > Bacteroidia > Sphingobacteriales > Sphingobacteriaceae > Mucilaginibacter. Next base: position 46,033 of record DATMOF010000005.1, read on the forward strand.
GGTTTGTGGGATACGTGGGGCTTAATTTGCTTTTGGTAAACCGCATAAATCCAATCGTTTTTAATTTCGGTTACACTATACTACTCGCTTTTTGTTTACTGTCATTGGCTTATACATTACCGAGGCTGTCGAAAAAACTACTGCGAACCAATGATATATCATACGGGATATATATTTACCACGGACTTATACTTACGGTTATCGTCCAGGAGCGGTGGTCGGTACCGGTTTTTGTGGTGATTATTTTATCGTATATAATGGGGTACCTGTCATGGATCTCGATCGAAAAGCCATTCATTCAACGGAAAAAGAAGACGATACGGGCTACCGTCTAATTTTTTTGCTGCTTCTCCTTCGCTTGTCTTGCAGCAAATGTGACCTGTCGGAGCATGAGGTTGAGGTAATTGCTTTATGCACCTAATCGACCAGTCTGTCGTACAAATCGTAATTTTCGTCGTCGAAGCATACGAATATCACTTTTTCAATTTTATCGTTTAGCTTTAAAAAATCGGAAACTGTACTAACGGCTATTTCTGCGGCTTCCTTTTTAGGGAACCTGTAAACGCCGGTGCTGATGTTGGGGAAGGCTATTGTTTTGCAATCATTGTCAGCTGCAAGCTGCAGCGATTTTTGGTAACAACCGGCCAGCTTTTGTTGTTCGCCATATTTGCCGTTGTTCCAAACCGGGCCTACGGTATGAATGACATATTTGGCCGGTAAATTTCCGGCTGTTGTTACTACGGCATCGCCGGTATTGCAACGGCCTTGTTTGGCAACGATTTTTCTGCACTCTTCTAAAATAGCAGGGCCGCCGGCACGGTGGATGGCGCCATCAACCCCGCCTCCGCCCATCAGGGAGGTATTTGCTGCGTTGACGATAGCATCGGCGTGTATTTTTGTGATGTCGCCTTTTGTCAGTTCTATTTTGTTTTTAGATGTCATTTATCCCGATTTTCTAAATAATAACAAAAAACCATGGCCTTCCGTTTTTCGTATTTTTCAAGCCGGATCCTTTAATTTCATGTTGCGGGCACACAACCCGGTCATATAAATCTGCGTAACGATATTTGTTAATAATGTTGTAGCTTTAATAAGCATCCTGTTTATCGACAAATAAGGGCATAAACCAAAAGCAGCGATGAACAAAGATTGGCTAAAATGAGGGCGGCAATGAGGTTTTGTAAAATATCCTTTCTTTTTCTCTGTATTTTTTGTTTAAACACGGCAGTTGTTCTGCATGCCCAGCCGCCTGTTATAACACCCAAACAAGACCCTATTGTGCTGCACCTCGGTGCTGGCGGGAAATATATTGTTGCGCTGCCCGATATAGCTACAGTAAGCGGCGTTACCGATCCTGCAAAACAAGTATACATCAGCCCTGTCGGTTTTGATTGTACTAGCCTAGGCGGCCAAACCGTTATTGTGACCGCGTTCAATGGTTCATTTAATACAATTACGGATGCCCTAACGGCGACATTTAATCATCCCTTTGGGATAACGTACGATGTCGCGGGTAGTTTCTATGTGACCGACCAGTTGGGCAATTCAATACGGAAAATTACCGCACAGGGGAAAGTTATCACCCTGGCGGGCAACGGGCGGCCTAATTCAATCGACGGAACGGGCAACACGGCCGGCTTTGAGGCGCCCTCAGGAATAGTGCAGGATGCAATGGGCAATTTATATGTGACGGATAACGGCAGCGGCTTAATAAGAAAAGTAACCCCGGCCGGCGTGGTAACCACCATTGCCGGGAACACTATGGGATTTACTGAAGCAGACGGAAAGGGCAGCGCGGCCAGTTTTTATAATCCTGTCGGCATAACCATAGATCCGCGAGGGAATTTATACGTTGCCGACCAGGGCTCGGGCCGGATAAGGAAGATAGATACGGCCTACAACGTAACTACTATCGCCGGCAATTCAGCGGGTTATGCCGATGGAAAAGGTATCGCCGCAAGGTTCTACGGGCCGACAGGTATAACTATCGATGCACAGGGTAATCTGTTTGTATGTGACGACTATAACCGAAGAATCAGGAAGATCACACCCCAGGGCGATGTAACTACTGTTGCCGGGAGCAGTACGCCGGGTTCATTTGACGGCACCGGTACTTCGGCTGGTTTTGCGGGGGTTACCGGGATTATTGCAGATAATAGCGGGAACTTATATGTCGCTGAAAGCGGTACTGTGAGCAAAATCAGGAAAATAAACGCACAGGGAGTGGTAACAACAATAGCTGGCACGGGGGTATCGGGCTATGTCGATGGCTTCGCAGCGCGGGCACAGTTTAATAATCCCACCGGCCTGGTTATGGATGGTAGCGGAAACTTGTATATCGCCGATGATGGTAATAATCGTATCCGTAAACTCACGCCTGGCGGTATCGTAAGTACATTTGCAGGAACCGGCACAGCGGTAGACATGGACGGAAATCTCGATGCTCCTCTGGTTGGTGATATGGCGCAGCTTCAAATCCCGGTAACGGTTAAAGACAGCGCAACGGTGGCAGGCGTCATAAACCCCGCCTACAGTATAGTAGCCGGTAGCTGCCCAGCTGTGCTGCCTGATTACACATTGCTCATTACGGCAACCGACAATTGTACCGGGGCTATCATTCCGTTTACCCAATCTCCTTTGCCTGGCATGGCTTTAACTATTGGCGTTCCTGTAAAAGTTACTGTTTCAACAACCAGCAGTTTACTTAATATGCTGAATATGGAAACTTCGGTTACCGCTTTAGGTTTGCAAACGGCGCCACAGTTAGTTACGATTGCATCTTCGGCCAACCCGGCCTGTAAAGGCAGCCCGGTCGTTTTTACTGCTACCGTAATAAATGGCGGTTCAGGTGTAAGTTACAAATGGCTTATAAACGGTGTGCATGCGGGCACAAACAATCCCAGCTTCATAAGTGCTGCGTTAAATGATAAGGATGTTGTTAACTGCGCAATAACTGTTGCAGGCTGCACAACGCCGGTTCCGGGAAATGATATTATCATCCGGATCAACCCCTTGCCGTCCGTTTCATTTAACCCGAACCCGGTCGTTTCAAATGGGTCTGGCGTCAGGCTGGAGCCAATAATAAGCGGCGATATCATGAGCTATAGCTGGACGCCTTCAACCGGTTTAAATAGCACAACAATTAGGTCGCCCATTGCAAATCCGGGCAACACTACGGTTTACCAATTGCATGTTATATCTGCTTCCGGGTGTGATGCAATGGCAAGCGTTACCGTAAACGTCATAAAATCGTTAGATATTCCAAGTGCTTTTACTCCGAATGGAGATGGGATCAATGATTTGTGGAACATCAAATATCTAAACGATTATGCCAAAAGCACTTTAGACGTGTTTAACAGGTACGGGCAGCTTGTATTCCATTCGGTTGGGTACAGTAAACCCTGGAATGGCACAAATAATGGCAGCCAATTGCCGGCGGGTGTTTATTATTATATGATCGACCTTAAAAACGGCACCAAAAAAATATCCGGCGAAGTGTCAATTATAAAATAAACAGGCTGCGGGTTACTAATTCCCAGGTACTTTATAATAATAGATCGGCGAATATACACCCTCACTGGTGGTATAGTACCCTTTTCCATCGGCTGTAAAACCGATTGCCTCGCCCTGTTTTTCCTGGATATATGGCAATATGCGGGGTGGTTTCTGGAGTGTTTTCCAAACGGGCTCAGTGCCGTCGCGCTTCCAGTAGTACACTTTAGTATAGCTTTTTATCAAAACCTGGCTGCCGTCTTTTGATATATCGCCCGCCGTTATCCATTTAAAAAGTTTGAGGCCCTTAAAAAAAATCTTACAGCGCTTTGTTAAAACAACCCTGTTGTTTGGCCTGAAGTTTAACGGCGTAGTATAAACGGTTACCGAATCCTGTCGCTTTGAAACGATATACATTAGTTTCTCAACCGGGTCAACCATCAATGTTTCGGCATCCCTAGGGCCATCGGGATAGGTTAAATGGACCGGCGCGGCATCAGCGGTAGATAAGCTATCGGTTACCCAGGCCTTTTTTTCTTCCATCCGGTAAACGGTTATATACTTCCGTACGGCATCGTTATCGCCAATATCGCCCAGGTACACATAGCTTTTCCCTTTAACCGGGCCGGGGCCTACGGCTATATCCTCACAATCATGGACCCCCTGAAGTTCGGTTGGATCTCCTTTAAAATAAATGGTCGACTTTACTTGACCGGAAGGCAGTATAGCAAAAAAACGGCTGGTGTCGCCGCTGTCATTATGTACATAATAGATATCAGGGTTAATGCCAGATGCTGCAATACCCGAGATCTCATTCATCTCCCTTTTTTGAAGCCGACCGGTAATATCCGACTGGCGGGCCTCATGTTTGTGCCAGCCATAGGCGCCAAAAAACAAGAGGAGAACCATGGGAATTAAAAGCTTTATTTTCTTTTCGCGGCTCATGCCCGTTTATGCTTGTTGATACTTAACGAAATAAAACGTTTTTAGTATGGCGATATTTTGAAAAGTGAGGGTTGTACGGCTACCCGCAAAAAAAATGCGGCTATAAAACCGCATTATCAAATTTAATTTGAGATATTATTTACACCTGCGCCAGTTTCAGATCCGGATTCGGGGCGCCATTTAGAGAACCCTTTACCAATTCTATATCCGGCTTCGAGATGTCGGTAAGGGGCACTTTGCCACGTTCCTTTCTGATTATGCGGTTAAACAGCGAAATTTCACGTTCGAACAAAAACCTGAAAAATAATTTCGTCCACGATTTATGAGAGTAAAGCGTATCATAATATTCCGGCGCTGTTTTCTTTATCTGCGGAAGCTTGTTCCACGGGATCGACGGAAAATCGTGATGCTCGTTATGAAAGCCAACATTAAATGCAACGGTATTCAAAGCGCCGTAATAGCTATACGTTTCCTGCTCGGATTTGTACGTTAAATAATGCTCTTGTATCCAGCGCGCGCCCAATGGGTGCAGACCAATGGAAAACCAAAAGCTAAGAAACAGAAACCCTATGGCTCCCCATCCTAAAAAATACCAAACGGCCACTGTAAATGCTATCTGGACAATAATATTTACGATCACCCATCCGTCAAACAAGTTTATCTCTTTCAATCTCGACACACGTGTACCCTGGAATATCGGGAAAAACAAAAGCCATAGCGCCTTACCGATAAAGGAGTTATCGATCAGCTTTGCTTCCCATTTATTGGGCAGGTCGGCATCGAGCTCGTGAACACCCTGGAAGGAATGATGTTTAAGATGATATTTCTCAAATGTCATAGCACCCGGAACCAAATGCGGCAAATTGGCGAACATGGACGCCCAGCGATTGGCATTGCGGCTTTTAAACAACAGCTGGTGTGTGCATTCATGTATCATCACGAAAAGCGAATGGCTTGCAAAGGCGCCAAAAAAGTAAGCCGCACCCAAAATAACCCACCACGATTGATCCCGTACCAGCCAGGCTACTCCCATCATAAATCCCACTAAACCAATAATGGCAAATATTGTAAGCGGATTTTTCCCGATCAGCTTACGCAGATCCGGGAATTGCTGTAAAATTTTCTTTGTCCGGATACGGTGTGGTTCAGATTCTTCTGAATAAACGAAATCAGTTCTTTTGATCATTTGCTAATAGTAGGTCGCTAACTGTGCAGGCGAATATAGATATTAAGCGTTTGAAAGGTGAGATTATTGTAAAATCTTTGTTAATTAATTAAGCCAATAGTTTATTCCGACAAGGAAAACGCCTTATCAAACAATAAACTATTGGCTTAATTAATTTTATTGTGGCTTGTAAACCAGCACTTTAAATGAGTTTGGCAAGGCTTTACGGGTGCCGGGCTCAAAGTCGGGCACGCTTAAATAAATTTTTCGTGTTTTGGCATCGAAAGCCATTGTTTTAGCCCTGTTTTTTGTAGCCAGGGTTTGGATCACGCTATATTTATCAGCCGACTCCTGCTTGATTATCGTCGTGGTGGCGTCACCGTTTGACACAAAAATAAGCTTGTGTGCCTCGTCGTATATAACAGCATCAACGCCGGCGCCTATTGGCACTGTAGTTATCACTTTACCTGTGTTAATATTAACCACGCTCATCCCTTTATTTTCGCGGCAAACAGTAAAAATGCGGCCGTTTTTACCATCCAGCGCAATACCGGTAGGGCCGCCGCAAGGTGCCAGGGGGTAATTTTTAACAACCTTTAAAGTTTTGGTATCAATAACATTCATGCTGTTTTTGTCTTCAAGGTTATTGTATATTTTTCCCTTGCCGTCAGCTACTGCAAACTCCGGGGCGCCCCCGAGTGCTACCGTACCCACCTGCTTAAGGGTATTCGGATCCACGACTGATGAATTATTGCTGTCGCCGTTGAAGCAGAATACCCGGTCGGAGTAGGGATCATAAATAATTCCATCGGGCCCTTTAGCGTCAACCGGTATGGTAGCAATAATTTTAAGTGTTTTTAAATCAAAGGCTACAACTGCATTGGCCTTGCCGTCGCTGATAAAACCGCGGTTGCTTTTATTTACAATGGCAATGCCGTGTACGCCTTTCATACCACTGCCTTCAATTACACCAACCGGCGCATCGGTGCTAAGGTCGATAACATTTACTGCCGTCCCGTGCGACACATACAAGCGGTTATTTACCTTATCGATCGACAGGTAATCGTATCCGCCATCGCCGGGTAACGCAATTGCTTTTTCAAAAACATAGGTTTGTGCGCTAAGTACCTGCGGGGCCATTGCCATAATAAACAACCCGGCTAAACTTAAAATGATCTTTTTCATAGTTTTAACAACTGATTAAATTTTTTAATAAATGTGGGGGTAAATTCTGTAGAAAGATTGTATTTATGGGTTATCGATATTCTCCGGTGTGAATTTATAATTCCGGTAAAAGATCCGCATCATACTTGGCAAAACGATCAGTAATAACGGCAGGGCTACTAAAAATCCGCCGATCACTGCTATAGCTAAGGGCTGGTGTAATTGCGCACCTGCGCCTATACCCAAAGCCAGCGGCGTTAATGCTATAATAGCTCCCAGGGCAGTCATTAACTTGGGCCGCAAACGGGTTGAGATGGCATAAACAATAGCCTCGTCGACACTGGAATTAAGGGCGCTTTCTCTGAATTGAAGAAAGGTGAATATGGCATTTTCACCGATTATACCAACGATCATGATGAGGCCTGTGTAGCTGCCTACGTTTAGCGGCGTATTGGTGATAAATAGAGCTAAAAAGCTACCCCCTATACCAAGCACTGCTACCACAAGTATCAACAGAGCTATCCTGAATTGTTTGAACAGGAACAGGATCACACAAAACACCAGCATACTGGCGGTGATCAGTATCATGAGCAGTTCTTTAAATGACTGCTGCTGCTCGGCATATGCGCCGCCGTATTCAACATGGTAGCCTTGAGGCAGGTTTACGTTTTGCGTAATGTTTTTTTGTATGGCGGGTATTACGGAACCAAGGTCGCTGTTTTCGAGCCTGGCGGTAATTACGCCCATTGACTGGAGGTCCTGCCTGTTTATTTCGGCATCGCCGGGTTTTAATTCAACCGTTGCCAACTGGTTTATCGGGATCATCTTTCCGTTCGCCAAAAAGATGTTCAGATTTTTAATGCCGCTGATGCTTAAATAACGATTGCCCGGGTAAACCAGGCGAATAGGCACCATTTGCTGCGTCTCGAATAAATTACCCGCCAGGTTCCCATCTAAAGCAGCCTCGGCCTGTGTTTGCAGGTTGGTTGGCGTAAGATTATACTGTGCAAGCTTAGTGTAATCCGGAACGATACTGACGGAGGGCCCTGCTATAACTATCCCGTCAAACACGTCGGCAGCGCCTTTTACTGCCGAAACCTGGGCGGCAATTTGCTTGGATAAGCGGTTTAGTATCACCTGGTCGGGCCCAAAAACCTTTACTTCTATGGGCTGGGTCGAGCTCATCAGGTCGCCAAGCATATCAGTAATAACCTGCCCGAAATCAATGACCAGCGCGGGCTGCGATGCGGCTATTTTGCCGCGGATATCGCTGATCACTTCCTCGGTAGTTTTATCGTGACCTTTTTTAAGTTGTATCAGGTAATCTCCTTTATTGGGTTCGGTTATGAAAAAGCCCATTTGCGTACCCGTCCGGCGCGAATACGTTGCCACGTCGGGCTCCTTTACGATGATCTTTTCAACTTCTCTAAGCATCCGGTCGGTTTCTTCAAGTGAAGTTCCCGGGGGCGAGCTGTAATCGAGTACTATACTGCCCTCGTCCATATTGGGCAAAAAGCCTGTTTCGAGATGCGACGGAATAAACACGATAATGCCGATCAGCGCAACAACGATAATAATGCTCATCACCGGCCTGAGAATAAAAAACGAAACCCATTTTTGCTTTTTAACCTCGTGTTTTTCTTCCTTGCCATTTGCCGCATGGCCAAGGTGATCACGCGTAAGCATTAAATATATAATGGGTAAGCCTATCCAGGTAACGAAAAACGAGCATAACAAAGTTATGATCATGGTATTGGTCATTACCTTAAAATAAGCCCCGGCTACGCCGCTCATCAATAAAAAAGGAACAAAGATCACAATAGTACTCATCGATGATCCTATCATCGCCGGCAAAAGGTAATCTATCGCTTTTTTGAGCAGCTTATTGGTAGGCTGGGTTGGGTTTTCCTCGTGTGTGCGGTGTATCTGTTCAACAACTACAATGGCATCATCTATAATTAAACCTATAGCGGCCGCGATAGCACCCAGTGTCATGATGTTAAACGTATACCCGATAACATACAGCACGATCAGCGTCAGGCACAAAGTAACCGGTATGGTGATCAGTATTGTAGCACTTGCTTTGAATGACCGCAGAAAGATCACTGCAACTATAATGGCTAAAAGCAATCCTATCCACACGCTGTCGGTTACGCTTTTTACCGAGTCGTTCACAAAGTCGGCTTGTATATAGTATGGCCGTATGGTTACATCCTTCGGTAAAACTTTTTGCAATGCCGCAACTTTAAGCGCCATGTCGTTCGACAGGGATATCAAATTGGTATTGGGTTGTTTTATTACTGCGATCAAAACGCCATCATGGCCATTGGCGTTAATTTTAGTGTACTCAATGCCTTCGCTTATCTGCACGCTGGCAATATCTTTTATCTGGATAGCCCTTTTCCGGTTGGTGTTGATCACCATGTTTTCCAGCTGGTCTTTTGCGTTTACGGTAGCGTCCGTAACGGTAAGGTACAGCATTTTATAATCAGAAAGATATCCTTCCGACTTGACAAAGTTTGTCGCGGTTAGCGATGCGCTGATCATATCGGGGGTTAACGATAGCGCGCTCATTTTTTCGCGGTTAAGCACCAGCCAGTATTCCTTTATCTTTCCGCCGATAACCCGGATCTCGGAAACGCCGCTTACCTGCGATAAAAATGGCTTTACGGTGAAAGTGGCTAGCTGCTTTAATTCGATTGGCGACCGGTTGTGGCTCTCGAGCGTGTAGCCGCTTACCGGCAAAATAGAAGGGTTCATTTTCTCGACCGAAATATTAACATCGGGCGGAAGCTCACTCCTGATCTTGCTGATCTGCGATTCAATTTGCTCCTTGCTTAGGTCGATGTTGGCGTTCCAGCTCATGAATGCCGATATTTCACAACTACCCCGGCTGGTTGTGCTGCGCACCACCTGCAAATCGGGAACTTGCTTTATCGCATTTTCCAGCGGCTTGGTAACCGTGATCATCATCTTATTTACCGGCTGCAGGCCCTCATCGGCAATGACTTTTATTTTAGGGAAAGTGATTTCCGGAAACAGCGAAGTAGGTAGCTTGGTATAGCAATATACCCCGCCCAAAATAATGAGCGATAATACAAGCATAAGTGGCTTTCGGTGCGAAATAAAAAAATCATCTATTACGCTTTTGTCTATTCTCGCCTTGCTCATTATCGTACTACTTTAACTTTAGCTGTATCGGCCAAACCGTAATTGCCGCTTACAATTATTTTATCCGTTGCCGAGAACTTAGGTGAGAGTATCTCAACGCGGTCGCCGGATTCGATGCCTTTTTTGATCGGAACCTTAATGGCTGTTGTAGGGTTTATCAGCTTCATCACCCAAAAATCCGTTTGGGTCTCATTTGCCAGGATGGCCGATTTGGGTAGCGACGCTGCATTTTGTCGTAAGGTTTTTACGATGCGTGCCTTGGCCACCAGGTTTTCCGGTATCTGTTTATCCGAAGGTATGCGGATAGCCACGCCCTGGGTTTGCGCCAGCGTATCAACCGTTGGCATAAACGAAGCTATGCTGCCGTTTATCTTTTGCCCGTCGGGAAGCGTTATCTGTACTGCCTGGTTATTCGTTACATAGCTGCGCAGTTCGTAAGGCAGTTGCATTAAAAAAACAAAGCTCGACCTGTCGCTTATAACCGCTAATTGTTCGCCATCCTGTACATAATCGCCAACCTGGTGAAGTAACTGGGTAATATAACCATGTTCGGACGCCCGTATCCGGTTAACACCCGAAAATTTCAGTGTGCTGTCTAAAATATTTATACTATTGCCAATAGCCTGCGCCTCTTTAGTCTTTATGGTAAAAAGCAGGTCGCCCTTATTAACGTACTGGCCAATTTTAGCGTTTACCTGGTGTAAATAACCGATCGCATTAGCTTTAACATAGTTTTTTTGAAGGAACGAAGAAATAGCGTTCACGTTAATATAATCGGTCAGCGAGCTATCGTTGATGGTGGTTACCGTAACCGGAGTTTGTGCTTTTGCTTCGCCTGCATCAGCCGGCTTATCCTGCCCCTTGCAGGCGAAAAGGAATAAGATGATGCTCGATATAATATAGATCGGTTTGATGCGCAGAAAAGCTATGTGTCGTGGTGTTTCCATTTTATTTATTCCAGTAATTTACCTGATTTATAAGTTGCAGCCGGCTAACCGTGGTTTGTGTAAGCAGGTTCCGGACGGTGAGAAAATTATTAATTGCTAGGATCAGATCGGCAACTTTAAGATCGCCTTTTTGCAGAAGCTCGTTGTCTACCTTAATAAGTGCTTCGGTAAACCTGATCTGGTCCTTTACTTTTAAGATCAGCCCCTCGTTTTCGACGATCTGCTGGTTTAACAGCGCAATTTGCTGCCGGTATTGCACATCAAGAAATGACTTGTAGTACTGGCTTGTTTCCTGCTGTAAAGCGAGCCGTCTGAATTGCAGTTTGCGCTGGCCACCGTCATAAATGGGTATAGTCAGGTTAAAGCCAAAGCTGGTTCCCCAATTTTTATACGGCTCATAGGTGAAATCCGATTCATACCCGCCATCAGCGAAAACATTGAGCTTAGGCCGGTAGCTGTAATTTATTAATTTGCGGCTATTCAAAAATCGCATGCTGTCAATCTGGAATTTTTTAAAGAATATACTGCTGCTTATTTCGGGTGTATATGTTCGCTGGAGTGTGGGTTCGCCAATATCAGCCATGCTTGTGTCTGCTATACCTGCAAGATAATTCAGCGTAGCAAAATCATTTTTATACTGTAGCCTGGCTTGTAAAAGCGATACTTGCTGCTGTTTAAGGGTTACCAGGAAAGTGAGGTAATCGCTTTGCCGGTATACATTGGCGCGGGTAAGTTTTTTAAGGATGGTATCTTCTTTTGTCAAAAGATCAACGACTTCCTTGCTGAATTTATATTGCTCAAGGCTTCCGTAGGCTGTTATATACTGCCCGGTTATTGATTTGGCCAGGTCGAGTTCCGATATTTTGCCCAGGTTAATAATCGAATCGCGCTGAAAACCGATGGCCGCTAACTGCGAATTCAAATACTGCCTGCCGATTATTGTTTTATTAACCGTAAGAAGCGCATTCAAGGTGTGCACATTGGTGATCGCCCCCGAATAGCCGAAGCCATTTATTGACGGTGCAAACAGCCCGGCGCTGGTCGCATTCACCTGCGGCTTTAAACCAGCCCGCAGCCGTAAGCTATCCAGCTGGCTCATGAGTACCTGGTTCCGCAAATCCTTTAGCAGCGGGCTTTTACTTTTGGCCGTCTCCAGGTAATAATTCAGCGTATTATTTTGCGCCAGAGTAACAGAACATGTAAGCATGCATAAAATTATGCCGAAAAAACATTTCATTCAGTAATAGGTATGTGCAGTTAAGTTGCCAAATTATGATCTAATTCTGTATAAATTTGAGACTGGCGATTCTAATTATTATAAAATTATGTTAGTTATAACATAGCTTGGGTTATTTTGTGTTGACACTTGCTATTACGGTCTTATTTAAATTCTATGGTGAAGATATGAAAGGGGGATTGAAATTGATAATTCAGCGAAAAATTAAAATTTTCGCATATCTGCCGTGATATGGTTAACCCCAAACCGCTGCCCTCGGAGGCGGAGGATTTATGAAAACGGGTAAATATTTTTTCGTCCGGCAAAGCCAAATCCGCGCCAGTATTGCTGATCACCAAACTTTCATCTGTTAAATTGATGTTTATTTTACCCCCGTTATAGTTATGCCTGATGGCATTGCTGATGAGGTTACTCAGTAAGATCTCAACAAGGTACCGGGTAGCATATATCTCTTTATCGCTAAGTGTACAAGTCACCTTTAAGTTCTTATCCTGGAATATCTCCTCAAACTGGGCGATCATTTCTTCCAGCAGTTCGCGAAAATTGATCATCTCCTGGTCCTGCAACAGCCGGTTTTCAATCTTTACCAGCAGCAGCAGCGATTGGTTCAACCGGTTCAACCGTGAAACGGCACCGTAAAGGTCACTTAATATTTTACTCTGGCGCTCGCTAAAGTTTTCGGTTTGAATAAGGGTATCGAGCTTTGAATTGATCACCGCTATAGGGGTAAGCAATTCATGCGAAGCATTTTCCGTGAAGGTTTTAAGGTCTTTATAATCATATTTGGCTTTTGCCGTCATAGCCAAAACGGCCCGGTTCAATTCCCGGAATTCATCAATGGCTGTATCCAGCTTCGGGATCTCGTTATTGTCGGCTATATTAAATAGCCTTAACTCATTCATTATACTGTAAAACGGTTTCCAGAGCCGGTTCAGGATCAGTCTATTGATAACCATTAAAACCAGCAGCAGGAATAAAATAACGCTTATCGTTATAAAAAATATGATCCGGATCAAGTCTTCGGTTTCTACCTTTGATTCAACTATAAGTATCTTATAATATTTACCGTTAACTGTTACCGACGTGATCAATCCCCGGCCTGCTTCAAATTCACCGTCCCGTTTGTGCTGCCGGTTATGCCGCCTGTACCCTTGCTCGTCATTCCATTTTTTGAAATACATCGTGTTGATATATTCGCGTTTCACCGAGTTGGGCCTAACCGGGGTAAAAGTTATCTGCTGGTCATTCGATTCAAAAATTTGCGGCAGCCTGTTGTTAAGCTTGACGTAGTTAAATATCTCCTGCTCTTCAACATTAAGGTCATTATCTTTTTGATTATTGAGGATCCAGCTGATGGCTTGGTAGTATATAATGCCTGTAAACAGCATGATGATAACGGTGGCAATTAAATTTACCCGGTTGTATTTAGCAAAAAGCCTCATTGTTCGGTAAATTTATAGCCCATGCCGTATGCCGCCTGGATATAATCGTTGCTGCCTGCTTCCATTAGTTTTTTGCGGATATTTTTAATGTGCGAATAAATAAAGTCGAAATTATTGGCCATATCTATGCCGTCGCCCCAAAGATGTTCGGCTATTGCATTTTTCGAAACCACTTTTCCCTTATTGGCAATAAAATAAAGCAGCAGGGCATATTCTTTACGAGTTAATTTTACAGGTATATCGCGCACCTTAACTTCTTTAGCCAGCAGGTCTATCGTCAGTTCGTTAAATAGCAGCAGGTTGCTGCCGTTAAACGTTTTGCGGCGTACGATTGCAGAGACCCGTGCCATTAATTCAGACAGATGAAAAGGTTTTACCAGGTAATCATCGGCGCCCAGGTTCAGGCCGTTAAGTCGGTCGTCGAGCGAGTTTTTAGCCGAAATGATCAATACGCCGTCGGGATAGTTGTTTTCTTTTAACGTTTTCAGGATATCCATGCCATTCCCTTCTGGCAGGGTAATATCCAGCAGGATGCAATCATAGCGGTAAAGGTTTATCTTAGCCATTGCGCTTTGATACCCCCCGGCGGTTTCGCACACATTGCCTGCTTCCGAAAAATATTCTTCAATACTTTCGCGCAGGCCCTCTTCATCTTCAATGACCAATATTTTCAAAACTTTTTTTTGTTAAAGGTACAAACTCAATCTTGTAAAGATTTTGGATAAGTTGCCTGAACCGTTGATTTCTGACAGCTGATTTCTTTGATTGGAGGATTTCGCTGATATTCGTACTGCATTTAGTTGATATTCGCTTATTAAATTATCAACGAAATCTTTTAATCATTAAAATCAGCGATCATGTGGTGGATATATGCTTTACTGTCGGCTTTGTTTGCAGCGCTTACTGCAATATTTGCAAAAATCGGGATAAAGGGTGTGGATACAGACCTTGCCACGGCAATACGGACGGTTGTTATCCTGCTTATTGCCTGGGGGATAGTTATTTTTAAGGGTGGTACACATTCCATTGGCGGTTTAACAAAAATTAACTGGACGTTCCTTGTGCTTTCGGGATGCGCAACCGGCCTTTCGTGGATATGTTATTTCAAGGCTTTACAACTGGGGGAGGTCTCGCAGGTTGCACCTGTTGACAAATTAAGCGTAGCGATAGCAATTATATTAGCAGTTATATTTTTAGGCGAACCGTTGACGTTCAAATCGGCGGCCGGGGCGTTATTAATAATAAGCGGAAGCCTGGTATTAATTTTTTAATATCCAGGGATTTTTTTATAATTGCTTGATCTTATCCTGCTTAGACGGGCATATTCCCCGCCTCCGTTATCCGGATCGAGTTATTGTAACAATTACACTACCTTTTTTAAAAATCAGATTTAATCCAAATTTGCTTCGCACCTTTGCACCCTGGATACAAATGACCTGTTTTTTTATGAAGAATGTTATAATATTGAGTTTCTTATTAGTTATTTCTTTTTCCTTAAGAGCTCAAAACACGCCCGTGGGAAAAGGAAGCATAAGTGGGAAGGTAATTGACGCTGCTACCAAAGTACCTGTTGATTACGCGACTGTGAGCCTTTTTAAACAAGGCAGCACATCGCCGTTTAACGGCCTTGTTACCGATCCGAAAGGAAATTTCAAACTAGATAATATTTCGTATGGCGATTACAAACTGACCGTTGATTTCCTGGGATATAAGAAGCTAACGATCGATCACGTTATCATCAGCGCTAATGCTAAAAATGCAATATTGGGCACTATTGTTCTTGCCTCGCTTCAAAACCAGCTACAACAGGTGAATATTACGGCCAGCGTGCCAACCGTTGAAAACAAAATAGACAAATTGGTTTACAGCCCGGCAAACGACCTTACCTCGCAAGGTGGCGTTGCATTGGATGTATTGAAAAAGGTGCCTATGATATCGGTGGATATTAACGGTAATGTTGAATTGATGGGTAACGCTAATATCCGCTTTTTAATAAACGGCAAGCCATCCAGTATTTTTGGGGCCAGCCTGGCTGATGCCTTACAATCAATACCTGCCAGCCAGATCAAAAATATCGAAGTAATAACCAGCCCCGGCGCAAAGTATGATGCAGAAGGAACCGGTGGTATTATTAACATTATTTTAAAGGACAGCAAGGTACAAGGCATTAACGGCAGTGTAAACCTTTCGGCAGGAACAAGATTTGAAAACGGCTCGGTAAACCTGAACGCCCGTAAAGGAAATTTTGGCGTGAATCTTTCTTTTAGCGGTAACGAGCAACTAAATACCGTATCACGCAATACCACAAACCGCACGTCATTTGATTCGCTGAACAATAAAACCCTGTTAAATCAAAACGGCACCAACCCTTTTACCAGGCATGGGTATCAATCCGCTATAAGCTTCAACTGGAGCATTACGCCAAAAGACGAGTTGACGGTTGGATTAAATTATAACAATTTCGGCAACCACGGCACCGGCTTAACCAATATTGACCAGGCAACTTATTCGCCGGGCGGCAGTCTTTTGACCGACAATATGAGCCTAAGCCAGTCGAACAGCCTTTTCAGCGCCCATTCAACCGATGTAAGTGTGGCTTACAAAAAAACCTTCGCCAAAGAAAACCAGGAACTGGATTTCCTTTATAATACCAGCATTGGCAATAACGCCAGCAACTACACTCAGCAGCAGAATTATTTAACAGGCACTTTCCCAAATGTAAGCTCAACCGGATATAACCCGGGCAGAGACCGGGAAACCGATATATCCGTTGACTATACCCAGCCTATTAGCAAAAACCTGACACTGGAAACAGGCGCCAAAGCCGTTATAGAAGATATAAACAATACTACCGCACAAAGCTTCACCAACGGTAACCATGTAATTAATCAAAATCAAACGTTTATTTATAATCGTAAAATTTTTGCTTACTACTTATCCTCGTCTTTTTCGTTGTTTAACAATTTTATAGATGGTAAAGCGGGTTTAAGATATGAACATACCAGTTCAACAACTGATTTTACGAATACACCGCTGCCTTCGTATGGGATTGTCGCCCCATCGTTTGTTTTATCACATAAGATAGATAAAACGCAAACGATCAAATTAAGCTATACCTACAGGTTAGAGCGTCCGGATTACCGTTCGCTTAATCCTTTTTATAATATCAGCGATTTTTATAACATCAGTACCGGAAACCCGAACCTAAGCCCCGAACTGGGACATAATTTTGAGCTTGGTTATAATAAGTTGTTTGGCAAGGGCGCCAGTGTATACATTGCCGGGTTCTACAGGTATAATACCAACGACTTGCAATCATACACAACTTTTCACTCCACATTTAACGTTGGCGACACAACACTCACAAACGTATCTTTAAGCCAGCGTGCCAACATTGGGAAAGAGACCTCGGAGGGTATAAATTTATACGGCTCATTGCCCCTTGGCAAATTGACATTGCGCACGAATATGTTTTTTGCCGACAGGATAACCTATAACCCGCCGTATCCCCAGGTTAGCGGTTTTACTTACCGCATAAATTTAAATGGCAGCTATGAATTTGCAAAGGATCTGGCAGCTGAATTTTTTGTTAACTACAGGTCATCGCAAAAGGGTTTCCAGGGAACAAACCCGGCATTTTATTTCTATAATTTTGCCGTTCGCAAGCAGTTTATGGATAAAAAGATGAGCATTGGCTTAACAGCTGCTAACCCGTTTGCCAAGTATGTTAATTTTCAATCAACCACTTTCGGGCCTAACTTTAATACATCCAGCCTGAGGCAAATCCCGCTGCAGTCGTTCGGTATTAGCTTAACTTATAAATTTGGCAAGCTCGAGTTTAAAAAGGAAAAGGAAAAAGAAGAAACTCCTATACCGGTTCAGGACGATAACGGCGGTGGTGGCGGCGGAAACGGCGGCGGCGGCGGTAAAGGAAAAGGATAGTGACAGATAATAATTATTTTTATACAGGATTTAAACAGAATCTTTAACTAATTATATAAAAACTTATCGTCATGAAATCAATTTTTAAACCGCTTGGCGTGCTGATATTCAGCATGGCTGTAAGTCTTCCATCATTAGTATGGGCACAAAAACCAACAGGCTTTCATGTTTTGGCCGATTACCCGATCCATAGTACTGGTGGTTGGGACTATATTACCGTTGACGGCGCAACCAACCGCGTTTATACCTCGCATGGCATGCAGGTTAATATTTTAAACGCCACAACCGGCGATTCGATAGGGTATATTCCGGATACAAAGGGTGTACACGGCATTGCCATAGTCCACGAATTTAATAAAGGTTATACCAGCAACGGCCGCGGGAACAATGTTACCGTGTTCGACCTTAAAACCAACCAGGTTTTAAAGCAGGTTGACGCAGGCACCAACCCGGATGCTATTTTTTATGAAGACTATTCGAAAAAAATATATACCTGTAACGGCCGCAGCAAGGATGCTACCGTTATTGACGCAGCTACAGACGCGGTAGTAGCCACCATTCCTTTGGGCGGTAAACCCGAAACGGCAGTATCCGACGGTAAAGGCCATGTGTTTATTAATATTGAAGACACTGCCGAAGAAGTTGAAATTGATGCCACCACTTACAAGGTGATCAACAGGTGGAAAATTGAAGGCGGCGAAGAGCCTTCCGGGTTAGATATCGACCGGGCGACCAACCGTTTATTTATCGGTTGCGGCGGCAACAAAACCATGGTGATAATGGATTCAAAAAACGGCAAGGTGGTTGGTAAATTCCCGATTGGCGGAACCGACGGCGTTGCATTTGATCCGCAATTAAAACTGGCTTATGCTTCCAATAACGAAGGCACGATCTCCGTTGTACGCGAAATATCAGCTGATAAATTTGAGTTTGTTGAGAATATCCCTACTGAAAGGGGAGCAAGAACCATAGGTATTGATACCCATACCCATAAATTATACTTACCTACGGCCCAAATGAAGCCTGCTGATCCGTCGGCAGCCAATCAACGGCCGCAGCAAATACCCGGCACATTCCACATTGTGGTTGTCGGAAAATAATTATTTCATATCCTCATTTAGCGAAACATATTATACCCGTCGTATCCGGGTTAATGTGTTTCGCTTTTTTGATTACCGGAACAATTTTGCCATTTGGTATGTTGGAGGTATTATAATTGTTAAAACCTGGTTAGTATCCCATAATGATTGAAAAGCGCCGTAAGCATATAATGAAATATGTATTGGGTGGCATAGCCATTTGGTTTATAGTGCTTGTCGTAAATATATTGGTTTTCCCTCACCCGTTTATCGATCTTGCGTTCTCGCAGGAGGTGCAGGAGTTTCAAAACCCATTCCTGGATTCGTTAATGAAGCTGGTAAGCTGGTTTGGGAATAACCCGGGCTCGTATATTACCGTACTTTTAGGCGCGCTGCTGTTTTTTGTATTTAAATATCGCAAAGAGGCATTGTTTGTTTTCCTTACGGCAGGGTCCGGATTGGTAAGTACCCTTGTTAAAATAGCGGTAAACCGCCCCCGTCCGTCCGAGCCGCTGGTACACATTGTTCAAAAAGCTTCTCAACAGAGTTTTCCGAGCGGGCATGTAATGTTTTATATTGTATACTTTGGGTATTTAACAGTGCTGATGTACCATTTAAAAACTATTCCAAAGGCGGTAAGAATAATCGTTGCCGTAATATCGATATTGTTGATTTGCGCTATCCCTTATTCGCGGATATACCTGGGCGACCATTGGTTTACCGACGTGCTCGGCGGGTTTTTACTGGGGATGCTGTTGCTTTATCTGCTGAGCTATTTTTATTTCAGAAAGCCGGCTAAATAATTCCCGGCCGGGCGGGCAAAATATATGTTTTATTGTATTTTAGCCAGATATAAATCTTGTGGACGAACAACCAGCGCATACACGGTCAGCCAAACAATTAAGAATAGGCAGCGCGATATTCTTCTTTATCTCCGGCTTTGGGTATTCAACCTGGGCGTCGCGTATCCCGACAATAAAACACCAAATGCATTTGAATGAGGCCCAATTGGGCCTGGTACTTTTTGCCCTGCCTATCGGCCTGATGTTTACCATGCCCATTACCAGCCGGCTGTTAACCCATTATAGCAGCAGGGCTATCATGCTGTTCGGCTCGCTGTTTTTAAGTGCGGTTTTAATATTGATAGGCTTGTCAAATAGCATGTGGCAACTTATCGCGATGCTGTTTTGCTTTGGATCGGCCCGTAACTTAATGACGCTCTCTATCAATACCCAGGCGGTAGCGGTGCAGGCTTTATACAGCAAATCAATAATGGCCACCTTTCATGGCATATGGAGCCTGGCGGGTTTTGCCGGGGCGGCCGCGGGTTTGTTAATGGTGTACTTTAATATCGCGCCCACCTGGCATTTTTTGTTTGTCAGCATCGCCCTCACCGCGCTCACACTCTATTTTATTAAGGATACGCTGCATCAAAAACCCGCACCGCAGCCAAAACGGCCGGTCTTTTCGCTCCCGGATAAATACTTATTGAAATTTTCGCTCATTTGTTTTGCCTGCATGGCCTGCGAAAATACGATGTACGACTGGAGCGCTATCTATTTCCAAAAAGAAGTGGACCCTGATAAAACAGCCGCAACTGCAGCATTTGTAATTTATCTGGTTGCCATGACCACCGGGCGCTTTGCCGGCGACCGCATTGTTACCCGGCTGGGCATTAAAACTGTATTGAAATACAGTGGCGCATTTATTTTTTGCGGCTTGATGCTGGCCGTTGCGATACCTTACCCCGTAGTCGTAACCATTGGTTTTATATTGGTGGGCTTTGGTGTTTCGTGTATCGTTCCGATGGTATTCAGCCTGGCCGGCCGGTCAAAAAACATGAGCAGCTCATCGGCGCTGGCGTCTATATCCACTATCGGTTACCTGGGTTTTTTATTGGTGCCGCCATTTGTGGGGTTTGTTGCGCAGGCCGCGGGTTTGCGCTGGTCCTTTGGCATTATAGCCTTATTTGGCGCTGCGGTCGTTTACTTTGTTACGAAGATCAATGAGGGCGAAGAGCAGGATACTCCGGTTATATTGCCCGATTTTGAATAATTATAAAAAAGAAACGCCCATTCCGGCGGCTTTACAGCTTGCCAGGTATGGGCGAATAAGTAAAAGAATTTTTAAGTAAATTTTATTCCAAAGTTATCTGCCTTTTAATGCTCTCTTCTAACGAAATAAAGGTTTCGGTACGTTGAATGCCTTTAACACCTTGTATCTGTTCGTTTAAAACTTCGCGCAGGTGCGTGGTGTCATGACATACAATCTTGGCAAAGATGCTGTAACTGCCGGTGGTGTAATGCAACTCAACAATTTCCTTTACCGTTCTTAACTGCTTAACGGCCTCGTTATACTGCGAGCCCTTTTCGAGGAAGATACCCAGGAAAGCTGTTATATCATACCCTAATTTTTGCGGATCTACCTCCAGGCTGGCCCCTTTTATCACGCCCATCTCCTCCAACTTTTTCATCCTTACGTGTATGGTTCCGCCGGAAACGATCAACTCTTTAGCGATTTCCGTGTACGGAGTGGTCGCATTTTTCATTAATATCGATAAAATCTGTATGTCGAGATTATCAATTTCTAAATTTGGAGCTTTTCTGTGGGACATAAATTCGAATATTTTTATTAATAAACAATATTAATTTAAATCTGATAAAAATACAAATATTTTGTTGAAATATTTGCAACAAATAGATTGGTCTGTTAGATTTGTATTAAGCAAATGACAATTGCTTAGTGTTCTTTTAAATGCAAAACAATGTTGGGTGGTGAAATTTTTGGCAGACACACCTCCTTGTCCCGGTGGCGGAGATTCTGGAAAACCGGTTCGTCGACAGACGGACAGGCTAACCACTCTGTGGAGGTTCGAATCCTTCCCCAACAGCGTCGAAGTCAAAAGTTCTGAGTCTTAAGTCAAAAGTCGGCTTGAGACTTAGAGCTTAAGACTCAAGACTTAACAACAATGTAGGATGGTGAAATTTTTGGCAGACACACCTCCTTGTCGCGGTGGCGAAGAAATTGGGAAACTTTCAGCAATGAGAATAACCACTTCGTGAAGGTTCGACTCCTTCTCCTACAGCTCTTCTCATAATTTAGGTTTATAATTGGTTAGCAAAGGCCCCTGCCCATCAGGGGCTTTGCTTGTTTATAGGCTTTTTTTTATCGAATAACGAATATCCAATACCGAAGTAACTTTATCATTAAGTGTTGGAATTATTCTTCTTACTTAGTAACAAGTCCTCTATATTCCAGCATAGGGCGAATATCCGGGTCGTGGCCGGTAAAATCGCGGAACATTTTGCCAAGATCTTCTGTATTGCCGCGCGATAAAACCATATCTCTGAAACGCTGCCCGTTTTGCCGGGTAAGGCCGCCGTGTTTCGTAAACCACGAATAAGCGTCATTATCCAGCATCGAGGTCCACATATAGGCGTAGTAGCCGGCGGCGTAACCGCTGCCCCATATATGCGAGAAATAAGTCGACCGGTACCGCGGCGGCACCTGGGGAAGATCCATCCCTGTTTTATGCAGGGCGTCCGCTTCAAATTTGTCCACGTCCGCAACCGATGCATCGGGCGCAAGCGTATGCCATTGCATATCCAGGTAATCTGCGGCAAGCAACTCGGCGGTTGAGTATCCCTGGTTAAACTTGCCTGCCTTGTTGATCTTATCCACCAGCTCCTGCGGCATAGGCTTGCCTGTTTTGTAATGCACAGCGTAGTGTTTAAAAACCTTCGGATCCATGGCCCAGTGTTCATTAAACTGCGACGGGAACTCGACAAAATCGCGCGCTACGCTGGTGCCGGAAATGCCGGGATAGCGCTGGCTGGCAAACAAACCATGTAAAGCGTGTCCAAATTCGTGAAACATGGTGCGTACCTCTTCAAAGTTGAGTAATGCAGGCTGCCCGGGCGCGGGCGGGGTTAAATTAGCTACATTGTAAATAACCGGCTTAGTACCCAACAAGTAGGATTGTCCGACCATATTGCTCATCCAGGCCCCGCCGCGTTTATTATCGCGCTTAAAATAATCGCAATAAAACAGGCCGATCTGGCTGCCATCCTTGTCGATCACATTAAACACCTTTACGTCAGGCTGGTATACGGGGAGGTCTTTTCTTTCGGTAAAAGTTATGCCGTACAGCAGGTTTGCTGCATAAAATACACCGTTACGCAATACATTATCTATTTCGAGATAGGGTTTAATTTCGCTGTCGTCAAGGTCGTATTTAGCTTTTCGTACCTGCTCTGCATAAAAATTCCAATCCCAGGGCTGCAGCTTAAATCCGCTGTTTTGCTTGTCGATCACGGCCTGGTTATCTGCGGCTTCCTGCTTAGCTTTTTCAACGGTAGCCGTAACTATCTTGCCTAAAAATTCCTCAACATTTGCCGGTGTTTTGGCCATTTGGTTCTGTAATTTCCACGCGGCATAGTTTGGAAAGCCCAGCAACTTTGCCTTTTGTGCCCTGATCATTGCAATCCTCACAATGGTTGCCCTTGTGTCGTTGGCATCGCCCTTTTCGGTGCGCGTCCACGACGCTTCAAAAAGTTTTTGCCGGGTATCGCGATTGGTAAGCGATTGTAGCTGGGGCTGCTGCGTGGTGTTTTGCAAAGGCAGCAGCCATTGGCCCGTTAACCCGTTTGATTTGGCGTTTCGGGCGGCCGCTTCGATCGCTCCCTCGGTAAGGCCGGCTAATTCGGCCTTATCATTGACTGCCAAAGCAGCCTTCCTGGTGCCGGCCAGCAGCTGGCTGTTAAATTTGGTGCGAAGTACGGCTTCTTCCTGGTTGAGTTTCTTCAGGCTTTCTTTATCAGTTTCGGACAGGCGGGCGCCGGCCAGGTTAAAGTTTTCGTAATAATATTCTACCAAACGTTTTGATTCGGCGTCCAGTTTAAGCGCAGCGCGTTTTTGATAGATAGCCTCTATCCGTTTAAATAATTTGGTGTTCAAATAAATAGCGTCGGTATTTGCTGCCAGTTTGGGCGCTTCCTCAGATTCAACTTTCTGCAGTTCGGGATTGGTGTATGCCCCGGTTAATACATTAAATACAAGGTTTACCCGCTTTAACAGCTGGCCGCTTTTTTCCATCGCAACAATGGTATTAGCGAAGGTTGGCGCAGCGGTATTATCTGCGATCTTTTCGATCTCCGCCATTTGCTGGCGGATGCCTTCTTCTATCGCCGGCTTAAAATCGCTGTTTTTTATCTTATCAAAAGCCGGAGCCTGGAAGGGTAATTTACTTGGCGCAAAAAAGGGATTTGTTTCGGGCAGGCCGTTTTGTTTATCATCCGCGCTATGCATATTGCCGGTCCATGAGGTAGAAAAAATTAAAATGACGAACGAAAATAAAAAGGAAAGTTTCTTCATACTTGAAAGTTAATATCCGCGGAAGCGACGCGCCCCGGCGCAGATAATTTATGCAGACAAATTATAAAAATATACCGGCTTCCGGAAATAAAAAACCGCCTCATAATTTCTTATGAAGCGGCTTAATTTGTACGGTGATCTAACTTTAAAATATTTTAAAGCCGACACTTAGCGCCCAAAGATTTTGTCTTTGCCCGTAATTTTGGCCTATATCCGAAAAGCCGCCTTCATAACGCAGATCGGCGGTAATTGACCCCAGGTCGATACCTGCGCCTGCCTGGTAACCCAGTGTGCTATTTTTATAGTGGCCAAAATCGTTGTAGGCTGTTCTGAAACTCGTTGAAATATTTTCATTTGAGCTTAAAACCGAGGTATAAATCGGCCCGGCCATTACCCTTAAATTAAGGTTTTTAGGGCCGAAGCGCAAACCCAGCAATACCGGAACATTCAAATTTGTAAATTTAACGTCCCCGCTATATTGATTGTCGTTTGAATTGAATTTACCGCCGGTGCTGCTCAAATAGAGTTCCGGCTGTAAATAAACGCCGCCTCCTAGACGGGCAAATAAACCTGCCTGGTAGCCGGCAACGCTCGACGACTTCAGGTTATCGGTATTAATCGTCGAATAATTAACACCTCCCTTTATTCCCAATGAAAATTGTGCTTTCGCGCTGATGCTAACTGCAACCAGCACTGCAATACTCAAAATGTACTTTTTCATAAAATTAATTTAGTTTACAATCGGGTTAGATGTAATAAATTACAAAGGTTTAACAATTGTCCTGCCAAAATTATAAACGCAACCCGCTTGTATTTTTATATTTTTGCTGAAAATAATTTTATTATGGCTGAGATCAGTATTAGCAACAAGGAGTGGGAACGCGTAAAAATTAAAGTCAAACGTAAATACAACCACCTTACCGATGAAGAACTTGCCTATACCGAAGGCCAGGAGGATAGCCTGATAACCAGGCTGATGACACTTGTTAACCGCGACAGGAAATATATACTATTCACCCTGAAAAAGGCGTTAGTAAATATCGACAACAACAGGCTATAAATCTGGCTGCATTGATAAAAGCAAAACAATTTTTGTAATTTTATATTTAAAATAGTAATGATGATAAAGGGTAAAGTGGTGTTAAATAAATATAAAAAAACTGCTATTGTTGCCGGACTGTTTGTACTGGCATTAGGCATTTTTAGCTTTAACGACGACCTGTTCCAAATCTCGAAGAACCTGGATGTATTCGCGTCGGTTTATAAAGAGGTTAATATTAACTATGTTGATGATATCAATTCATCAAAAATGATAAAGACCGGTGTAGATGCCATGCTGGACGGACTTGACCCTTACACCGAATTTGTACCCGAATCGGAAATTGAAGATTATAAGCTGCACTACGTAAGCACCCAATACGGGGGCATTGGCGCCAGCATATTTGCCCGCAACGGCAAAGTATACGTATCGGATGTGTTTGAAGGCTTCCCGGCGCAAAAAGCAGACATCCACCCCGGCGATCAATTGGTAAAAATTAATGATATTAACCTGGAAGGCAAGAATAACGACCAGGTTGGCTTGCTGCTTAAAGGATCAAAGGGTGCACCAATAAAGCTGCTGGTTAAACGCGAAAGCATGCCGCAGGCATTTGAAAAAACGCTCATTCGCGACGAGATCAAACAGCCAAACGTATCCTATTACGGCATGGTTGATGGCAACATGGGCTATATAAAGCTCGATAAATTCCTTGAAAATTCTGCCGAAGAGGTTACAAACGCACTGGTTTCCATTCAAAAAAATAATCCCAACGGGCTCATCCTCGACCTCCGCTCAAATGGGGGCGGGATATTGCAGGAGGCCGTAAAAATTGTAAACCTATTTGTGCAGAAGGATGTGCAGGTGGTATCGCAGAAAGGTAAAATAAAAGAGAAGAATTATACTTACAGCACCCAAAGCACGCCCCTTGCGCCAAACCTGCCGCTGGTAGTTTTGGTGAACAGCCACTCGGCTTCTGCATCTGAAATTGTTGCCGGTTCATTACAGGACCTCGACAGGGCTATCATTATTGGGCAGCGCAGTTATGGCAAGGGGCTTGTGCAGCAAACATTTAACCTGCCTTATAATAGCCTGGTAAAAATAACCATAGCCAAATACTACGTACCGTCGGGACGCTGCATACAGGCGCTGGATTATACGCACCGTAAGGATGATGGCAGCGTGGTAAAAGTTGCCGATTCGCTGATACATGAATTTAAAACCAAAGACGGCCGTTCGGTATACGATGGCAGCGGCATTTACCCTGATATTTTTGTGAAGCAGGAGCATTTTGCGAACGTTACCCAATCGCTGGTGGGCAAGCTGTTAATTTTCGATTACGCCACGCGTTACCGCGATACACATCCGGCGCTCAATAACCTGCGCACCTTTAATTTATCGGACGCCGATTATGCTGATTTCGTAAAATACCTGTCGGATAAAAACTATAGCTACAGCACCGGTTCCGAAAAACTGTTGGCTACCTTAAAAACCGAGGCTACCAAAGAAAAGCAATTCGGCGAGATACAAACCGAATATGATGCCCTAAAGGCACGGATGGCAGCCAGCAAAAAGAATGACCTGCAGCTGCATAAGGACGAAATAAAACAAGTGCTTGAAAACGAGATCGCCTCGCGCTATTACTACGAAAAAGGACGCTTTGAAGCCAATTTTAAATACGATAAAGAACTGGCACAAGCCGTAAAAGTAATGCAGGACAAAGAACAAATAGCCTCAATACTTAAAGGTGAAGGCGCTTATAAGGTGATTGGTAAACCAATGCTGGCCATGGCAAGTAAGAAAACCGATAAGGACGCAGACGAGCAGTAAAGCCGTATTAAACCCGATTGTACAGGGTGCCAATTATCTATAAATCAGATTGTTAAAATAACTCCCCCTTCGTAACTCTCATCGCTTTTTAAATAAAAGCGGCACTTAATTATGCTATTTGGCATGTTAATTGTTATTTAATTATTAATTAAAAAATTATTTTATGAGAAAATTATGTTTTACGGCGGCGCTATTTGTTAGCTGCTTATCAGTTCAATTAGCTAATGCACAAGTACGTGTACGTGCTAATGTAAACATCGGCAGCCAGCCGGAATGGGGGCCTGTCGGTTATAATCATGCCGATTATTATTATATGCCTGATATTGATGCGTACTATGACGTAGCTCAACATCAATATGTTTATAATGATAACAACACATGGGTGCACAGCCGCACGCTGCCTGCGCAATACGGGACCTATGACCGCTACCACAGCTACAAGGTTGTAGTAAACCAACAAAACCCATGGGAGCATCATGACGAGATCAGGTCGAAGTACGAGAATTACAAAGGCCGTCATGACCAGGTAGTTATCCGCGACAGCCGTGACCGTCGTTATCGTAACCATTGGAAAGATGAGAATGATAACCGGGATCGCCGCGATCGTGAACATCACGATAACCAGTAATTTAATTAATTTTTTAAAAACAAGCAGCCCTGCCACACAGGGCTGTTTTGTTTTATAAAAAGTTGACTATTAATGCCTTAATTACGGCTTTTTCGGCTTTTTCAATAAATAAACTAAACTATTCGGCTTTTTTATTGTCTATGTATAAAACAACGTAAACATTTATGAAAAAGTTAATTTTTAGTGCAGCAATTTTAGCAAGCTGCTTAACGATCAAAGTAGCCGATGCCCAACTGCGTATCAATGTAAATATAGGCAGCCAGCCAGCCTGGGGACCTGTAGGTTACTCACATGCCGATTATTATTACATGCCGGATATTGACGCCTATTATGATATTCCGTCCCATCAATATATTTACTTCGACAACAATGTATGGGTTCGCCGCGCCTATTTGCCGGCACGCTACAGCAATTACGATCTTTACCACGGCTATAAAGTAGTGGTGAATGAGCGCAACCCGTGGGAACGCGACGATGTATACCGTTCAAGGTATGCGAATTATCGTGGCCGTCACGACCAGGTAGTTATCCGAGACAGCCGCGATGAAAGATATCGCAACCACTGGAACGGCGATGCAGGTCATTATGATAATGGTAATCATGGCGGCCGTGGCAATCAATTTCACCCGGATAACGGCAACCGCGGCGGCGACCAGGGCCGTGGCCATGACAATGGCAATCACGGTGACAAAGGCGGACGTGATGGCGGTGGCGATAAAGGCCATGGCAACGGTCACGGTCATGATAACTAAGCTTTAGTTACGTTATAACTTTAAACAAAAAATGCTTTCCATTATGGAGAGCATTTCTTGTTTTAAGTCTACTTTTCTTTGTTGTTGACTCTGAACCTACCACGCCAGTCCCATGTTCCAAAACATAAAGGCCCATTTATCCACCTGTCCGCTAATCACCTGCTCGGTACTCTGGCCGGCGCCGTGGCCGGCTTTTGTTTCGATACGGATGAGTACCGGCGCCGGGCCTTGCTGGTATTCCTGCAGCCTGGCCGCAAATTTGAAGGAATGGGCTGGTACCACACGGTCGTCATGATCGGCCGTGGTTACTAATGTTGCCGGGTAGCTATTTGGCTTCAAAGCATGATAGGGCGAATACTTATATAAGTAATCAAACATCTCTTTTGAGTCTTCGGCTGTTCCATAATCATAGCTCCAGCCTGCGCCGGCGGTAAATTGGTTATAACGCAGCATATCCATCACACCAACAGCCGGAAACGCCACTTTAAACAGCTCGGGGTGCTGGGTCATCGCCGCGCCTACGAGTAAGCCGCCATTTGACCCGCCCGAAATGGCCAGGCGGTCCTTAGATGTATATTTATGGCTGACCAGGTATTCCGCGGCAGCGATAAAATCATCGAACACGTTTTGCTTTTTCATTTTAATACCCGCTTTATGCCATTTGCCGCCGTACTCGCCGCCGCCGCGCAGGTTAGGTACGGCGTAAATCCCGCCATGCTCCAATAAAATAATGTTCGAGGTACTGAATGCCGGGGTCAGGCTGATATTAAACCCGCCATAGCCGTATAGCAGTGTCGGGTTTTTTCCATTTAACTTCATACCTTTTTTATAGGTAATGATCATGGGTACCCGTGTGCCATCCTTTGAAGCAAAAAATACCTGTTTGCTTTCGTATTGTGCGGGATCGAACTGCACACCCGATCTTTTAAATACCGTTGACACGCCCGAAGCTATATCATATTTGAAAATGGTCGGCGGGTAAACATAGCTGGTGAAGGTGTAATAAGTTTCCTTCTCTTCTTTCTTAGTACCAAACCCGGTTGCGGTGCCTATCGAAGGCAGGGCAATGCTGTGCTCCAGCTTGCCGTTCATATCGTATTGCAGCACCATTGAAGTGGCATCCTTCAGGTATTCGGCGAATATTTTTCCGCCGCCGGTTGAGGCGGTCAGTACGTTATCAGTTGGAGCTATCAGGTCCTTCCAGTTTTTGGTTTTTGGATTTGCAGCATCAACCGTAACAATTTTAAAATTCGGCGCATACAGGTTTGTGTATATATACAGTTTGCCGCCATCGCTTGCCAACACATAATGGTCGTTATCAAAATTACCGATAAGGTTAACGATCTGGCTGCCGGGCTTGCTTAAATCCTGGATGTAAAGCTCGTTGCCGGTTGTGGCGTTAGCCGCATTGATCACCAAGAAGCGCTCATCTTCGGTTAAATACGCGCTGATATACCGGCGCTGTGTTTTATCGCCGCCAAAGATCAGCCTGTCGCTGCTTTGCGGCGTGCCCAGCTGGTGGTAAAACAATTTATGATACTGTGTTATCCCAGCCAGTTGCGAGCCGCTCTTCGGCTTGTCATAGCTGCTGTAATAAAAGCCTTCATCGCCACGCCAGGCAATACCGCTGAATTTGATGTCGCTAAGCGTATCGCCGACCATGCTTTTATCGGTGGTTTTTATTACGATCACCTTACGCCAGTCGCTGCCGCCTTCTGATAGCTGGTAAGCGGCCATGCTGCCGTCTTTTGTAAAATCGATGCCCTGCAATGACGTAGTTCCATCGGCCGAAAACTTGTTGGGGTCGAGGAAAATTTCCGGAGCGCCGTCACCAACCTGCCGCCACAAAACCGACTGGCTTTGCAAGCCGTCGTTTTTATAGAAGTAGGTGTATTTGCCTTCCTTGAACGGGGCGCTGTATTTTTCGTAGTTCCACAATTGCTGCAGGCGCTTGTGCATGGCATCGCGATAGGGGATCTGTGAAAGATAATCCTGGGTCACCTTATTCTCGGCTTTCACCCAGGCCTTTGTATCCGCGGCGCGGTCGTCTTCGAGCCAGCGGTAAGGGTCGGGCACTACGGTGCCGAAATAGGTGTTAACCGTATCAACTTTCTTGGTTACCGCGTACGTTATTTTTTTTGAATTCATTTGTTGTGCACAGGCAATGCTGCAAAGTAACACAGCTGCGGGTAAAATGGTGAATTTTTTCATTGCGATTGCTGGTTGTTCGGCTAAGGTAACTTTTTTGTCTGAACCTTGATTTGCAGGATTGATGGATGCAAGGATTTATACGAAACAAAAAAGCGATGAGTTATAAACCCATTGCTTAATTTTAAATATCACTACTAAAACGTTGTTAAAGGGTACACCAAATTTAAGTCGTTAAGTAAATTTAAAGGCGAAATGCTCGTATCTTTACGATAATTGGTGGGAATCATTAATTTACTTTCATTAACAGCATACTCTGGTGTTTGATCATTTAAAAAATAAATTCCCGCAGCTAACCGATCACTGGGAGAAATATGCCGGGTTATACCAGCGGCAGGAAGTTCCGGCCAGAACTATCTTGCTTCTGGAAGGCGAGGTGTCCAAAAAATCTTTTTTTATTGAAAAAGGCTGCCTGAGGGCCGGATTTAATCATAACGGGAAAGATATTACGTTCCAGTTCTTTTTTGAGAACGAGGCGATATCGTCTGCGGAAAGTTTCGGGAAGAATATTCCAAGCATGCTGACGATCGAGACAGTAGAGCCCTGCGTGCTGTTTGTTCTTGCGAGGAAGGATTATGATATCATTATGGATGATTTAAAAACCCAGCCGACGCTGCTTGCCGGTATGCTGGACATTGCTTTTGAGCGGCAGCTCCATTACATGAAAGAATTCCTTTCATTTATCCGCGATACGCCGCAGGAACGTTACGCTAACCTGCTGAAAGAAAAACCACAGGTGGTAAAGCGGGTGCCGCAGCATTATATTGCCTCCTACCTGGGTATCACCACGGTACATCTCAGCCGTATAAAAAATAAAATGCTAAGGGAAAAACGATAACATTTGTTATCGTCCGAATGATGGCCTGCTATGCAATTTTGTTGAAACAATTTAACATGAAAGCAGCAGTTATACACCAAACCGGCGGGATTCCCCAATACGAAGAAATCGACGACCCTATAATTAAAGAGGGGCAGGAACTGGGGTTTGTTAAAGCAGCCTCTATCAAAAATGTGGACAAATCACTGGCTAAGGGCACTCATTATGACAAAACTAACCGGCAATTTCCCGTAACGGCAGGTGTTGACGGCGTAGCCGTGCTCGAAGACGGGACACGTGTTTATACAGGTTCAGTACCTCCTTACGGCATGATGGCCGAAAAGACAGCAATAATCCGGGGCTATAGCGTTCCCGTGCCTGACGGACTGGATGATATTACGGCCGCCGCCCTGCCTAACCCGGCAGCTTCAGCCTGGATGACGCTGACCTGGCGGGGACAGCTCAAACAGGGCGATAATGTATTGATCATGGGTGCAAGCGGCGTCACTGGCAAAATGGCCATACAGATCGCCAGGCATTTGGGCGCCGGCAAGATCGTTGCCGCCGGCCGGAACGAAAGCGTTTTTGAGCACCTGAAAGGGTTAGGCGCCGACCAGATAATCTCATTGTCGCAGCCGGAAGAAGATTTGAAAGCAGCTTACAAAAAGATGGTCAGCGAGACGCCTTTCGATATTGTGCTGGACTATCTCTGGGGAAGGCCTGCCGAGGTCCTGCTGGAGGCACTGACGGGGCACGATTTGCGCGCGGAAGGAAAAGTGACCCGGTATATTCATATCGGGGAAATGGCCGGATCAACGATACAACTGCCGGGCGCTGTTTTGCGGAGCACAGGCCTGGAGCTTTATGGATCAGGTGGCGGAAGCATGAGCAAAGAAGCCATGTCTTCGCTTATTACTGAGGTAGTCCCTGAGATATTCCGCCTTGCGACCGAAGGTAAACTGGCCATTGATACCGAAGTGGTGCCGCTATCTGATATTGTCCATGCGTGGCAGCGGGCAGGCAACGGTAAAAGGATCGTCGTTCAATGCAGTTGAGCAGCTTGTTTATGTCGCTACTTTGGGTATACAAGAAAAAAGCGACGGCCCTAAAACCATCGCTTAAATTTCACTACAACAATCGTAAATCGTAACTCAAAAATCTTAAATCAACAACCTTACCGGTTCCTCCAGCATGGATTTAAGGGTTTGCAGGAAGGCCGCGCCTGTTGCGCCGTCAACCACGCGGTGGTCGCAGCTTAGGGTAACCTTCATTACATTGCCGGGAACAACCGCTCCATTTTTAACTACCGGCACCTGCTGTATGCCGCTAACGGCGAGTATACAGGCATTTGGTGTGTTAATGATAGCGGTAAATTCATCAACGCCGAACATGCCCAGGTTGGATATGGTAAATGTTGAACCCTCCATTTCGGCAGGCTGCAGTTTTTTCGATTTTGCTTTTTGCGCGGAGTCTTTTACCTCGGCTGATATCTGGCTTAATGATTTGCCATCGGCAAAACGCACAACCGGTACCAGCAGGCCTTCGTCAACCGCAACCGCAACGCCAATATGCACATGCTCGTTAAATCGTATGGTATCACCCTGGAAAGACGAGTTTATAGCCGGGTGTTGTTTTATTGCCACCGCGATGGCTTTTACTACAAAATCGTTAAATGATATTTTAACCGGGGCCACTTCGTTGATGCGGGTACGGGCTTTAATGGCTTCGTCCATATCAATGCTCATGGTCACATAAAAATGCGGCGCGGTAAACAAGCTTTCCGATAAACGGCGGCTGATCGCCTTGCGCATCTGGCTAACCGGTTTCTCGGTATATTTTTCTTCGCCTGTATAGGGCTGGATTGTAACGGCTGGTTTAGAAGAAGTTGCAGTAGCAGGGGCAGCAGCGGGTTCTTTGGTGCTACTGCTACTTTCGACTGCCGCTTTCGCAGACGGTACATAATTATCTACATCTTTTTTAATGATGCGGCCACCTTCGGCAGATCCTTTTACGTCGTTCAGGTTTATGCCTTTGTCTTTGGCGATCTTACGCGCCAGTGGCGAGGCTTTTACGCGGCTGTCATCTGCATTTGATGCTGCTGACGTTGCTGTAGCAGGTGCAGCTTCTGTAGCAGGCGTTGCATCCGCAGCGCTGCCACTACTTGCAGCAGGGGCTTCATCTCCGGCATCATCCTGTAATAATGGTGTGATATCCGTGCCCGCCTTTCCAACAATGGCAATAATGCCGTTTACTTTGGCAGCTTCGCCTTCTTTGGGGCCTATGTATAATAATGTGCCGTTCTCATATCCCACCACTTCCATGGTAGCTTTGTCCGTTTCAACATCGGCAAGCGAATCGTCAGATTTTACCGTGTCGCCAACTTTAAAGTTCCATTTGTTGATCACACCCTCGGTCATGGTATCACTCAGGGCCGGCATGCGGATAACCGTTGCAGGGATGCTTGAGGTATCCACTTTCGGTTTAGCCGGAGTTGCTGCCTGCGGTTTTTTATCTTCGGTAGCTTTTGGTTCCTGTTTCTCTTCTTTGGCAGGAGTGGCTGCCGGCGCCTTACTGCCTTCTAAAGCAGCCTTATAATCCTCGCCTTCAGCGCCGATAACGGCGATCAGGGCGTCAACGGGAACAGCTTTGCCTTCTTCAACACCTATATAAAGCAGCGTACCATCCTGGTACGATTCAAAATCCATCGTCGCTTTGTCGGTCTCTATTTCCGCTAGCACGTCACCCGATTTTATTTTATCCCCAACTTTTTTATGCCATTTAGCCAATACCCCTTCGGTCATGGTATCGCTCATTTTTGGCATTTTAATTACTTCGGCCATATCCTATCTGATCAATAGTTCTGTTAAATTATTATTTGCGATTAGTCCTTAATAAAAGGGTAATCTTTTTCCACGTACACATCAGTATATAACTCTGATGCTTCGGGCCATGGCGACTCTTCGGAGAATTGCACCGATTCTTCAACTTCGGCCTTTATTTTAGCCTCGATCTCTTCAAACCATTTTTCATCGGCATAACCTTCACTGGTAATAACATGTTTCACCAGTTCGATAGGGTCTTTAGCTTTATAGCTTTCCAGTTCCTCTTTTGTGCGGTATTTTTGCGGATCAGACATGGAGTGCCCCTTGTAACGGTAGGTGCGCATCTCCAGGAAAGTGGGCCCTTCGCCATTGCGCGCACGCTGAACGGCTTCGTCCATCGCTTTGTGCACCGCGGCAGGGTCCATCCCATCAACTGCTGATGAAGGAATGCCGTAAGGCTCTCCTAATTTATAAATATCGGTTTGCACGGTGGTTCGTTCAACCGAGGTACCCATGGCGTAACCATTGTTTTCGCAAATAAATATAACCGGCAATTTCCACAGCGCCGCCATATTAAAAGTTTCGGTAAGCGAACCTTGGCGAACCGCGCCGTCGCCCATGTAGGTAATGTTTACAAATTGGGTCCCTTTAAATTTTTCGGCAAATGCAATACCTGCACCCAACGGAACCTGGCCGCCAACAATACCGTGGCCGCCGTAGAAATGCTTTTCTTTATCAAACATGTGCATCGAGCCGCCTTTGCCTTTTGAGCAGCCGGTTGCTTTTCCATACAGCTCGGCCATTACCGCTTTGGCAGTAACGCCTTTTGCCAGTGCATGGGCATGATCGCGATAAGCGGTGATCATACTATCTTCCTGTTTGATTACCGACATCGCGCCGGCTAACACAGCTTCCTGCCCTATATATAAGTGGCAAAATCCCCGTATTTTTTGCTGTCCGTATAACTGTCCTGCTTTTTCTTCGAATCTGCGCATTAAAAGCATTGACTCGTACCACATCAGGTATGTGTCTTTGTTTATTTCGATTGAACTCATGCTTGTATTAAACGATCAATTTTTCTGAGTAAAGCGCAAATCTAATTATATCCTTGAAATTATCGAAACTGCCGCAAGTTTGTTGATGAGATTATTTTCGTTTTAAACAATTTGAAGGTTTTTTGACCCTGGCGCAACAATAATAAGGCGCAGCCCGTAAAAAATAAAAGGCGGGCAATTATTTAATAAAAATATAATCGTCCCGCAGGAAACGGGAAATATTTGAGAAATTTTTAAAATAAATGCGGAATAACGAACTTTTGTTGAAAAAAAGCCGTTACATCCTTGTGGTTTTGAAAAATATGGATAGTTTTGTGGCCAACAATAGACAAAGCGTCCTGTTTAATACACAAATTTGTTGACCTAATACAACAAACTAGAGATTAAATGAAGAAATTTATATTCGCTATTGCGTTATTTTCCAGTGTTTTAGCCGCCCAGGCTCAAACAAAAACTACTCAAAAGGCCACGGACGAGAAGGCTCCTGACGAACAAGAAAGTTTAGCTAAAGATTATCTTTCACAAATTATGGGCGTTGCCATGTCGGCTACATCCAATATGAAATTATTCCACTTTGTTTACGACTGGATCGGTACACCATACCGTTTTGGCGGAAGCTCTAAACGCGGGATCGATTGTTCAGCATTTACAAAAGAACTTTACAGCCAGGTGTTCAATATGGATATCCAGCGCAGCTCGCGCGATATTTTCAGCATGGTTAGCCCGGTTAAAAAGGATGA
The DNA here is from genome assembly GCA_035568395.1 of Mucilaginibacter sp. Taxonomy (GTDB): domain Bacteria; phylum Bacteroidota; class Bacteroidia; order Sphingobacteriales; family Sphingobacteriaceae; genus Mucilaginibacter. The sequence goes on from DATMOF010000005.1 coordinate 81,878, forward strand.
ACTGCAGGAGGGAGACCTTGTATTCTTTAAAATACACAGCCGCCGCATATCACATGTAGGAATATATTTGGGCAATAACCGTTTTGCCCACGCCTCATCAAGGGGAGTAGCTATCAGCAGCCTCGACGATGCTTATTATAAGCGCTATTTTTACAGGGGCGGCCGTATGCTTGAATCTTTTAAAGCAGAGCTTGAAAAAGAGAGCAGCAATAAAAACTAAAAAAAGCTTAAACTATAGACAGATCCTTTCGTGCGCGAAGGGATTTTCTTTTGAATATCGTAATGATAAGTAGAGCTATCAGCATTTTTTTAGTTTTTATTTGTTAGATCTATTCTGCTTCGTCTTTGGTTGTTCGCACCAGGCTTATCCCGGTAAAGAAAAATATAATTGACAAAATACCAACCACAACAAGGACGGTAATATCGCCACTATGATTGATAACACCAAATCCGGTGTAAATTAAGCCTATAATACCCAGTATGGTAAGTATGGCTCCAAAAACTCTTTTTAAGTTCATAAGGTTAAGTGCTGTTTTTATAAAGCATTTATTTTAAAACAAATAGCACACCAATATTTAAGTTATATTTATACTAACTAATTTAAACACGCATGACACCTGAAATAACATCCCTCGTTGTTGTTTTTATTTTACTGATCATTTTATTCTCATCATTTGTGTCTGTAAAACAAGGCACTATCGTGGTTATTACCGTTTTTGGCAAGTACCGGCGAATAATGACGCCCGGGCTTAATTTTAAACTTCCCTTTATCGAGAATATTTATTCGAAAATTTCTATTCAAAACCGCTCGGTCGAGCTGGAATTTCAAGCTGTTACCTTCGACCAGGCTAACGTATATTTTAAGGCCATGCTGCTTTACTCGGTATTAGACCAGCAGGAAGAAACCATTAAAAACGTAGCGTTTAAGTTTGTTGACGACAGGAACCTGATGCAGGCGCTTATCCGCACGGTCGAAGGCTCTATCCGGGCTTTTGTCGCCACCAAGCGGCAGTCGGAAGTATTAATATTACGGCGCGATATTGTTGAGCACGTTAAAGAGCAGCTTGACGTAATACTGGAAGGCTGGGGCTATCACCTGCAGGACCTGCAGCTAAATGATATAACGTTCGACGAGATCATCATGAAATCGATGAGCCAGGTGGTTGCATCAAACAACCTGAAGGCCGCTGCCGAAAATGAAGGTCAGGCATTGCTGATCACAAAAACAAAGGCTGCCGAAGCGGAAGGTAATGCTATCAAAATATCTGCAGAGGCCGAGCGACAGGCATCGCAGCTGCGGGGCCAGGGCGTGGCGTTGTTTCGCGAGGAAGTGGCCAAAGGCATGTCGGTAGCAGCTAAAGAAATGAAGGAAGCAAAGATGGACACCTCGGTAATTCTGTTCACCATGTGGACCGAGTCGATCAAACACTTCGCCGAAAACTCGCAGGGGAACGTTATTTTCCTTGACGGATCTACCGATGCAATGCAGCAAACCATGAAACAAATGATGAGTTTAAACCTTTTACATACTGACGCAGTCAAAAAGTAAAATTTTTACTCAATAGTTTATGACATTAAGATTCGTGCGGTTGATCTGCATAGCAACCTTTTGCTTTTTCCTTGTATCGGCCGCTTCGGCCCAATTTTACCATAAGTTAACTGTCAGTGATTTTAAAGGCGCTCCGCGCGGTAATGGCGACGGTACGATAGCATTTACCAACACCATGATCGACTACCGGTACGTGCCCTCGTGGCACAACGGCTATTACCGGCTCGATTTTACCATCAGGCTGATCGTAAACAAGAACGAGTCGTGGCTCGACAGGCGCAAGATAACTTCGCCCGAGATGCTCGCCGAAATACTTAAGCACGAGCAAGGGCACTACAATATAGCTTACATGGAACAGCAGGAGTTATTGCGGACGGTTGGCCGGACGGTTTTTCACGATGATTACCTGGTGCAGGCCAAAAGCATCCTTCATCATATTGATGCCAAATACAAGCAATTGAACCAAAGCTATGATGACGACACCAATCACATGCTAAACCGCGCACAGCAGCAAAGCTGGGACGCATATTTCAAAAAACAGCTTGAATTTATGCCGCCTGAATCGGAAAATTATACGAAGAATGATGCGCGGTGAATATGCCAAACTTACGAAGTTTTAAAAACTTCGTAAGTTTGTTTGGGCCTATTCCGCCACCCAAATTACATCTATAAACCACTTCTTACTATCAAAGAAGTGATGAACAGGTTTAAACCCGTTGTTTTTGGCCAGTTGATCGGTTTGCGAAACGGTAAACTTTTGCGATATCTCCATAAATATGCATTCGTCCTTTACAAAATGGATAGGTTCGGAACCGTTTATTTTTACCTCCTGATCCGCAAGGCTAACGAGGTAGCTTTTACATGACCCTGTTTCCGGGTCGTAGATTGGATAGTGTTCAAATTGGTTGAGATTGAAGTCGCCATCCAGCTCCCTGTTTATCCGCTCCAATAGGTTAAAGTTAAACCTTTTGGTTATCCCGCCTTTATCATTATAAGCGGCCAGTACGGTTTTTGGATTTTTTTTAAGGTCGAACCCAATGAGCAGCATGTCACCGGCAGACAGGTGGTTATTAAGGTTTCTGCAAAAAGCTTCCGCCTCGGCTGCGGGCATATTGCCAATATTTGAACCCAGAAACAGCACTACCTTGCGTTTATTTGAGATCGACGCCGCCTTCTCCAGCATATCGAAATACTCGCCATTAAGGCCGGTTATCTGTAGGCCGGGCAAGGTTACAGGCAGGGTAACATTCAGGTACGATATCACATTTTCCGAAATATCGATCGGCAAATAAGTAAAATCGGCACGCTGATCTAAAAGGCATTGCAGCAAATAGGTTGATTTTGTGGCATCACCGGCCCCCAGCTCGATCAGGTCGAAAGCATCGCCGTCGCCCATAATGGCATTGCATATCTCGGCGGTTTTTCCCGAGAATATCTCCAGTTCACACCGCGTTGGGTAATATTCCTCGCAATTCATCAGCTCCTGGAAAAGCTTATCGCCATTTGCATCATAAAAATATTTTGAGTTCAGCCGTTTGGGCGTCGATTGTAAACCGGTTAACACGTCGTCCAAAAAGCGGTCGATGCCCGAATTTGATGCTGTTATTATATGTGTTTGTGCTGTTGCGTCGTTGTTTTTCATGCGGGATTAGTTTTTTATTTAGCCAACCTGATACCGGTAAATTGCCACCGTAAATGTGTTTGAAAAAAATTGCGATAAGTAATACGGCTGTGCCCCGGCGGCGTCACTTCCGAAGCGCCCCGTAATACTTTCTGGTTCACCATAAACTTACCGTTGTATTCGCCTATAGCGCCGGCCGCTTTGACGAAACCGGGGTATGGCAGGTATGAACTTTCAGTCCATTCCCAGCGTTTGCCCCAGCTAAATTGCGAAGCGGCAGCTTCCCACTCAAATTCAGTTGGCAAGCGTAAGCCTTTCCACGTCGCGTAAGCATAAGCCTCAAAATAGCTGATATGGCAAACCGGTTCCTTCCCGCTGAGCGGACGAAGCCCGTTAAACGTATAATGATGCCATTCGCCATCGATCAAATTCCAGTATAACGGGGCTTCAATTTTATTATTTCGCACCCAATCCCAGCCCTCAGCATGCCAATACCTGAAATCGTTATAGCCTCCGCTATTTATAAATTCCAGGTATTCGGCATTCGTAACCAGTGCCGGGCTGATTTCAAAAGCGTTCAGGTAAACTTTATGCCTGTTTAGTTCATTATCGAAACAAAAGCCATCGCCCTCAAAGCCAATTTCGTAAACACCCTCGTTTAAATTAATAAAAGCACCATCGGCTGGTGTTGCCGGTTTTGGCGAAACATGATCTTTTGAATAGGACGGGAATAACGGGTTATGCCCCAAAATATATTTGATGTCGGTATACAACAGCTCCTGGTGCTGCTCTTCGTGGTTAAGGCCGAGAATGATCAATTCCATAACTTCGTCGGAGGGCTGCTCACAAAGAAACTTATCCATGGCCTCGTCAACATACTCCCGGTACCGGTAAATTTCAATAACGGTAGGCCGGCTTAAGTTACCCCTGTCGGTGCGGATGACCCGGTTGCCGACGGTTTCATAATAGCTGTTAAAAACGTAATTGTATTCGGGGTTATATTCCTGGTAACCCATAAAATACGGTTTCAGGATGAAAGTCTCAAAAAACCATGTGGTATGCCCGATGTGCCATTTGGGCGGACTAACATCCGCAACCGGCTGCACCACATAGTCTTCGGTTTGCAATGGGGCGCAAATTTGGTTGGTGTATTGGCGTACTTTTCTATACCGTTCAGCTATGTCCATGGGCTTACTTGCTTTCCAAATATCGTTTAAGGTTCGAAATTGTTTTAATATTTAAATCATCCGCTTGTTTCCGGCGCATCATTAAAGCATACGCATTATTGAACCCGATCGGTTTTAACCATTTGATATTATATTTTTTTTGAAACCCGTTTTGCACATAGTTATATGTTTTGTCCTTACTTAATGTTAAGGAATCAACAGTTTTAAGTGAAGGCTTCAGGATAGCCAGTAAACCCGTACCGGTATACTCGGGGTAAAAGTCGATCTGGTTATTGGTTAACGCATCGAAGCATATTTTCGTCCCGCCAAGGCCGGTTTTTGTTGCCACATCATAATCGGTATACCCCTTTATGAGCATGCTGTACATACTTGCCAGGATATATTGCTCGCCAAATATTTTCGACCCGATACGAACTATTCCCATGTTTCCGTTGCGCGCCGGCTTCCACAAGCCGTTTTTTATTAAAAAATCTTTGGCCACCTTTTCGGGGCTTTGGTGAAGATAATCAGTACGATAATTAAGTGCGGTCATTATGCTGTCATTTATCCTTCCCGAAAGCAAATTCAACGTGCTTTCCAGTTGCGGAAACTTGATAAGTGCACCCTGCCGCACAACCGGCGCAGCGTAATACGGGGGAAATATGCCCTTATCATCTTTCAGCACCACAAGGTGATATGCCTCCAGCCGGCCGTCGGTTGAATACCCGCTGATCACGTCCAGTTGGTTTTCGTATGCAGCCTTATACATTACCGCATCGCTAATGACGATGATATGAATTTTTAATTTGTACTTGTTTTGCAGCCCCAGGTTGCCGTCCTGCCGTCCCATAAACTCGGGCGTGAAGCCCGCGGTTAGCTTGCCGCCATAAGCCGAAGGAATAAAATAAAAAGAAGAAAGTAAAAGCAGTAGCAGTGGCAGAGTTGCAGTAGCAGTTTTTAACTTCCGGATGTTGAGCCTTTGTAATCGCGAAAGCAAAAAATCAAATAATATAGCCAGCAACGCAGCGGGAATAGCCCCGGCCAATATCATATTGGTATTGTTAAGCGAAATGCCGCCGAAAATAAACTCGCCCAGGCCACCTGCAGCAATATAGGATGCAAGCGTAGCCACGCCAACAGTTATTACCGTAGCCGTACGGATACCGGCAAATATCACCGGCATGGCCAGCGGGAGTTCCACCTTAAACAACACCTGCCATTTGCTCATGCCCATGGCAACGGCGGCTTCTTTAACGGCAGGGTCAACCCCGGTGATACCGGTAAACGTATTGCGGATGATCGGCAGCAGGGCATACAACAACAGGGCTACAATTGCCGGCTTTGCGCCGATACCCAGTACCGGGATCATAAAACCCAATAAAGCTATGCTGGGTATGGTTTGTAAAACACCTGCGACACCCAGCACCGGGCCGGAAAGTTTTTTTTGCCGGGTTATTAATATACCCAACGGCAATCCAATCAGCACGGCTATAAAAAGCGAAATAAATGTAAGCCCGATGTGCTGCAGGGTTTGCGCTGCCAGTTTATCCGATTGCTGCCGCATAAAATCAAACAAGGTTTGCTGCTCATTCATGCGCCTGCTGCTTTTTGTATTGATAAAATGCCGCCATCAGTTGTTCAAAACTCGCCGATCTTGTTTCACTGTTATCATGATGAATGGCTATGCTTTCTGACGCAGCGAATTTAAACTGTTCGAGGCTGGTCCATAGGTCCGTTTCGGCCGGTAATGCCAGGGCTTTGTTTTCCTTTTGCAGGATAGGCAGCCATTGCCAGATATCATTTAACCTGATTGTTTTAAATTCAAGCTGCAGGCGCTGTTCGTTTAAGAAATCGCGCACGAAATGACTGGCCGGGTTAAACAGCAATTCAGCGGGCGTGCCATCCTGTACGATCTTTCCTTTATCCATCAGGCAAATATGGTCGCCCAATTCAAAGGCTTCCTGTACGTCATGAGTCACCATAATAATGGTTTTCCGCTTCAGTTCATCAAGCGCTTTAAATTCAGCGTGAATTTTTGAGCGGGTGACATTATCCAATGCGCCGAACGGCTCATCCATCAACAAAACCGCAGGATCGGCAACCAGGGCCCTTGCCAGCCCCACACGTTGCTGCTGGCCGCCGCTCAGTTCGGCCGGGTACACATGCAAATAATGGCGCGAAAGGTGCAGCTTTTCCAATAACTCTGAAATGCGCTTTTCAATTCTCTTCTTATCCCACTTTAACAATTGCGGAACAATGGCAATATTTTCGGCGACGGTATAATGCGGAAAGAGGCCGTTGTTTTGCAGCACATAGCCTATTCCACGGCGCAATAGCTCGGGCGGTTGTTCCAGTATATTCTTATCACCAATAAAAATTTTACCGTCGGTTGGCTCAATGAGCCGATTGATCATTTTGAGCGTGGTCGTTTTGCCACAGCCGCTGGTGCCCAGCAAAATGAGGTTTTCGTGCTCCTTAACCTCAAATGAAATATTATCTACGGCTTTGGTTTTGCCAAAATGTTTGCTCAGCTGTTCAACTTTTATCATAAGCGGCTACACTGTAATGGCCATAAATAAGTTATTCAATGATTCGGCGTAGAGCGGGTGGGCAAAAATGCACCAGCGTATCTGCTCGTAAGTAATGCCGCCCATCATGGCCATTTGCAGCACGGTCATGATCTCGCCGCCCTCTTGTCCAAGAATGGCCGCACCCAGTATTTGTTTGGTGTCGGCATCAACAATAGCCTTCATAAACCCCCGCGTATCGCCGGTTTCAATAGCGCGGGCCACATGGTTCATTGGCAGTTTGGCTACCTTATAATTTAATTTTTGCTTTGCCGCATCCGCCTCGCTCAAACCTATACGCCCAAGCTGTGGGTCGGTGAACATACAGTAGGGCACCGGCCTGTCCTTTATCGACAGATTTTCCTTGTGCACCAGGTTGCGGTACACGATCGCATAATCATTGTATGAAACATGCGTAAACGCGGGGCCGCCCTTTACATCGCCTAAAGCATAGACGCCCTTTATGTTGGTTTCCAGCTTATCATTTACTTTAATACTCCCGCGCTCATCGGTTTTCACCCCCGTTTTAGCCAGATTAAGCGACCCGCTTTGCGGCGTACGGCCAACAGCTATTAAAACATGCGAGCATTTTATTTTTTCCTCTTTGCCATTGCCATATATCGTCGCTACTATCTTTCCGTTTGCCTTTTTTTTAAACTGGGTGACTATTGTGTTGGTGTGGATCTTAATATCCTCGTCTTGCAGTATTTGAGTGAGTTCCTCCGAGATATCCTCATCCTCGCGCGATACGATCCGGCCCGACCGTTCCAAAACCGTCACTTTGCTCCCAAAACGGCGGAACATCTGCCCAAATTCCAGTCCGATATAATTTCCGCCGAGTACCAGCAGGTGTTTGGGGATATGGCCCAAATCCAAAATGGTGGTGGAGGTTAAATAGTCAATGTCGCTTAACCCTTCAATTTCGGGTATAACCGTTTTGACGCCGGTATTAATGAAGATCAGATCGGCTTTGAACTCTCTTTTCTTGCCTGCATTCGGCTTTACGGAGATGGTTTTATCGCCAATAAACTCAGCCTCGCCAAAAAGCAGGTCGAGGTTTTTGGTTGCTTCCAGCCCGCTTTGGCTGCCGTCCCTAAACAGGTGCACAATATCATCCTTGCGCTTTTTGATCACCGGCATATTCACCGAAAAGCTTTTTACCTCAACCCCCAGCAGGCTGCTATTGGCAGCCAGGTAGGCCATTTTTGCCGAAGCGATCATGGTTTTGGTTGGCGTACAACCATCGTTTACGCAGGTGCCGCCGATCCACCTTTTCTCCACGAGCAAGGTCTTCATGCCGGAAAGCGCCAGCTTTTTCGCCAGCGGGCCGCCAGCCTGGCCCGCGCCTATTACAATCGCATCATACTGCTTCATGTTAATCGGTTATCTTAACACCCTTCCAGAATGCGATGTAATTCTTAATATTTTCAGCAGCAGGCTTTGGATCAGGATAATACCAGGCCGCGTCGGGGTTTTGCATGCCGTCAACATCGAGGGTATAGTAGCTTGCCAGGCCCTTCCACGGGCAGGTTGTATGGGTTGGTGAAGGTTTGAGGTATCCGGCCTTTACGCTTTCCCTGGGGAAATAATGATTGTTCTCAACCACTACAGTATCATTGCTTTCCGCGATGACCTGGTTGTTCCATGTTGCTTTCATATTTTTTGGCGTTTTGTTTTATAAAGATAAGCGGTTTGCCGGCTGATTTACAATTGCGGATAGTGTTTTTGTTTAGAGGCCCTTATCCGTGATAATTGTATAAATGAGTGGTCGGCACGCTTTGAGGGTAGCCCCTACCAGGGCAATTTGTTTTATTATATATTCTTCTACAAAGGGGTATCCCCTACGGGGAATCCGGACACGCCATAAGTTCAAGGTAGGGTTTTCCGCCGCGTAAACTTACCGCTTATAAAGCGCCATAACTAACAGCACCATGCGGTTGTACGTGCCAAGGCCATGGGGTTGATTATTTGCCTTGAGGAACCTGTCGTAAAATAGGCTGCTTATAATATCTGCCTCGCCCTGGTAGTGCAGCCAGTATACACGTTCGGCTTTAAAATCATTCCGGACGGCGGTTGATATGCGTGGTTTTAATTCATTATTCGCTGTCGTATCGCGGTAGCGCAGGGCATGCATAAACTCGTCAACCGCCAGGTGATAAGCCGAATAACGCAGCAAACGGTCGCGCGAGCCAATGCCGGCAATAAACCCGGCAAAATTGGCTTCGTCCTCGGTACCATAACCCATCTGGTGCGACATTTCGTGGCAAGCCACTACCGGCCTTTCAAATACCGGCATCTGGTAGTTCATCTGCGCCTCGCTTGTAAAAGGGTTATAGTAACCCGACGTACCCAGGTAATTCAGCAAAGGCGTTAACAATGACGGCTTAATACCCGGGCTGTAAGTACGGAAGTTAACGGAGTCAGTGGATAGTTTTTGTACGGCGAGCACAGCGGTTTTGTATATCGCGCTGTTGCCCTGCGACAGATCGGCGGGCGTCACGCGTGAGCGGCTGGCATTGGCGCTGTCAATAAGCATTGTGGTAACCGCTTTTAAATCTGCAGTGGTATAGTTGCTGTCGCGAAGGTGAAGCAACTCAGCTGCCGGCGGCCTGAAGTAATTCAGGCCCCACAACAGGTAAAAAACCAGCATGGCGGCCTCAACACAGATAATTATCCGCAACAAAAAAAATCCGGCGCGTTTAAATTCCCTTTTAAAAGCCAGCCTGACGAGTTGTACCAGCGCATAAACGAGGAAGCCAATAGCAGCGATATATAATATATCGCCGACGCTAAAGGGAAAAAGATTGAACACCGGGTGCAGTATCCGGCAAATGATCACATACACGCCCTTTGAGTAATACCGTTCGATCGTTTGGGGACGGCCTGCGAACAATATCAGTAAAAAAAGAATAACGGCAAGCGCAACGATGGTAATAATTCGTACCTGTAATATTTTTTTACTGCGTTTGTCTGACATGGGCAGGATAAATATAAACTATTGCGCAAAGCGTAATAATACGTTTTAACGACATTAAAGGTTAGCTATTGTTGCATTTAGCAACAATAGCCGGTTATGCAAAAAGCCCCGCGAATTACCGCAGGGCTTAAACCAAAATTGATAAGGTGTAGCAGTTGAGATTATTTTACAGAAACAGGAATGCTTATGGTATCCCAGTTCATGCTGAAGCCATTTTTATCGATGAGGTAAACCATTCTTTCGTGCAGGCTGGTGTGTTTTGGCGTTACCATTACACGCAGCTGGTCCTTGCTTTCGTCGTATTTATATGCACCCCATTGCTTTGCAGTTTTGTTAAATATAACGGTCCATGCACCTTTTTCGACAGGTATTACAAAGAAGGCATAGCTGCCCGCTGGCAGTGGTTTTCCTTCAACAGTAATGGCCTTGCTGGTGGTAAAAATGGTGGCTTCGTTTGCGCCTGCCCTGTACACTTTGCCGTAAGGCTCAAGTCCGCCAAATATTTTGCGGCCCTTTACCGACGGGCTTCCATACCATATCTTGATATGAGAACCAGCAACTACGCCGCTAACACTATCACGTGGGCTTGGGATCGGCTTTTTTTCGGTTTGCGCCATGGCTGCTGCCGACACTAAAAAAGCACATGCCAAAAAACATATTGCTTTTATTTTAAATAATCGTTTCATAAATGTTCTAGTGGTTTAATAATTAATTACTGGCATAAAGATATATTCAAATTCGGATATTTTATATAGTTACGCATAATATTATATAGCGGTGTATATAACTAAACTGTATGCTTTTAAGGTTAATTATAAAACAATTTTGGGTTTTTAGCGTTAAGGTATGACTATCACATTGCAGTTAGGAATTGACCGAAAGGTTAAACAATTGTTGTGATTTTGGCCCCATGTCTTAAGGCGTGGGGTTTTTTTGTGCCTTTGAACTAAAGGACATCCCTGCCGATGCCAGGTTTTACCCACGAGATAATTAGCACCATAAACTATATATTTGATGTGTTTATGATCGCAGCAAAAGTTTGATGAAAGATACAAATAAGCTATTTTACGTTGTTCTGTTTGTATTGGCGCTTATCGTCAACTTTTCGGGCCTGAATGTCCGGTTTTTTACCGACGACCCCGGTTTGTATGCTTCAGTTGCCAAAAACATTGTATATAAAAAGGACTTTTTTCAACTGGTTACTTACAACCTCGACTGGCTCGACAAACCGCATTTCCCTTTCTGGATCATCGCGCTAAGCTTTAAACTCTTTGGCATCAGCGTTTGGGCCTACCGTTTGCCGGCGTTATTATTCTTTTTGGCCAGCGTGGGTTACACCTTTTTATTCACCAGGAAATATTATAACCAGGAGATAGCAGCGATCGCCGTTTTGATCCTGATGACAGCGCAGCATATCCTGCTGTCAAATACAGACGTAAGGGCCGAACCGTATTTAATGGCGTTGCTGGTTGGCAGCATATACCATATTTCAAGGCTTAGAGAGCGTTTTTCGTTTACACAATTATTACTGGCGGCTGTACTTACCGCTTGCGCTGTAATGACGAAAGGGATATTTGTTATTATCCCCATTTATGGTGCGTTGCTGGGCGAACTGGTATTCCGGAAAAAACTCAGCCATATTTTTCAATTAAGGTGGCTATGGTTGCTGCTGTTAACTTTTATATTCACTTTGCCCGAGTTTTATGCCCTATACCTGCAATTTGACCTGCATCCCGAAAAGACAGTTTTTGGAAGGCAGCAGGTATCGGGCATAAGATGGTTTTTGTGGGACAGCCAGTTTGGCCGGTTCGTCAATAACGGGCCCATAAGCCGTAAGGCGTCCGGCAGCATATTTTTTTACCTGCATACGCTGCTCTGGGCGTTTGCACCCTGGTGCCTGCTGTTTTATTATGCAGTTTTTAGCGATATCAGAAGTTTGTTCAACCAGCAAAAACGAGCCGAATATTATTCCCTTTGCGGGGGATTGATATTGCTGCTGCTTTTCTCTTTATCCCGTTTCCAGCTGCCTTTTTACACCAATGCCGTTTTTCCATTGTTCGCTATCATTACGGCGCCAATATGCTATAAAGAGTTAAGCAAATTCGGAAGTCAGTTCAGATTGGTCGCGCAATGGTTATTTGTGATCCTGCTGCCTGTTACCATCATCACCATAAATTTCTTCCTGAAACCGGTAAACAGCATATTTTTCGCTGTTGATTGCGTGTTATTTGGTGTGATCGCTTTGCTAATCCGCTCTAGAATCAAAATAGCGCACCTGCGGGTCTTTTTTTTAAATTGTACTGCTGCTTTATTTGCCGGTTTTTATCTGAATACTGTTTTCTATAACGAAATAACACCGTACACCGGCCAGATTGCTGCCGCCGAATATATTAACCAGGAACCGTTCGGCAAGTTCCACTTATATACGCTAACAGCTGGCAACAATGCCTACCAGTTTTATTGTAAACGGCCCGTGGATCTGGCGCCTATTGATGATTTTAATTCTTTCAGATCAACAGGCGTTCCGGTTTTTTATGCCAATCAACAATCGCTTGATCATTTAAGGCAAAGCCATGCAAATTTTAAGGTCGTAAAAGTCTTTATCAACTATCCCCAGGAAAACATACTCCCCGCTTTTATCAACAAAGCCACCCGGTATAAAGTGCTGGACCATGTTTATTTGATCACTAAGTAGTCCTGAGTCCTTTATTTGCATTATTAATCCGGCGCACCGCACAGAAATGTATCTTAACCCCGAAGCCAAAGACTCCGGGATTAAGACTTACGACCCACATCCCCTCCGCCATTGATCATATCCGAGACAATGCCCGGGCTGTCATCCTGTTCGGCCATAAAAACGCCGGCTATATGCACTATAATAAAGGCGATTACCAGGTACATGCAAAAACCGTGTATATTTCTAACAGCCCCCATAAACGATCTTGAAAAATGCAATTGATCCCTAAAAGCTAACGTGAGCCCTGTTACGGCCATAATTACCAGCACCAAATAAAATAGCACGTACGTGAGTTTCACAACAAATTCGTGCCTGGCAAGTTTAACTTTCTTTTTTATAATGAAACAATCCTTGTAAGCAGTTTTCATTTTACGGATCAACTTCTGATCGGTTAGCTGAAACAACTCCAGGATGAGCCGGAACAGCAATAAGGCCGCAAGACAATAACCAAAATAGATATGCACGGCCCAAACCTTATCACTTAGGGTGCCGGCTAAATTTCGTGTTTGTTCAGCGGTAACAGATCCGCCCGACTTTTGCAACTCGTCTTTTATGAACCCAGCATTGGCATGCTCATCCAGTACGGTTGAATTGATCAAAACGGTGATCAGCGAGCCGCTGACCACAATAGTATTTGCCCAGTGCCATAAACGCAGGGAGGGTGAATATTCTTTGATCTTATTCTGTCTGTTGATGTCCTTGCGTACGGGCTCTATTGCTGCCATGCCTGGTGAGTTATTTTTTTGTTAATAACGGTCAAGATAGTTTTTATAAAATAATTATTCCCAAAAATTGTTTTTAATCGTTGCGATGTCATTATAAAATGAATTTTTTTTGTAACATATCTGTTGCCGCGGCTTTCTCGTGATTTTTCTCAACTTAAGACAATACTTTTATGCTGTATTTGAAAATTGTAATTATGCTTAAGTATTTATTAGCCACGGCAAGTTTTTTAATAATCTTTACAAACCTTAAAGCGCAGGACAATTACGAGATACAGGTTTACGGGTCCGAAACCGTGGAAAAAGGACATACCATGCTTGAGCTGCATAGCAATTTTACGTTCGACGGCAGTAAAACAACCGTTGGTGGTGTTTTACCCACCAACCACGTATTTCACGAAACGATTGAGATCACCCACGGCTGGACGCCCTGGTTTGAAACTGGTTTTTATCTTTTCAATACCGTCGGCGATGACGGGCGTACGGCTTATGTGGGCTCGCACATCCGCCCGCGGGTGGCAGCTCCCGAAAGCTGGAAATGGCCGGTGGGAGTGAGCTTGTCCGTCGAATTCGGATTTCAAAAGGCAGCTTATTCTGCAAACACCTCAACGCTGGAGATCAGGCCGATCATTGATAAAAAATGGGGCAAAACCTATATCGCTTTAAACCCGACGCTCGATCAGAGTTTCGCCGGGCCGGATGCCGGGCGGGGGCTCATTTTCTCACCTAATGTAAAAGGGAGTTATGATGTTACCAAAGTCGTCGCCCTCGGGCTGGAATACTATGGCAGTACGGGGCCTTTCTTTCACTATGATCCTTACCAGGAACAGCAACACCAGTTGTTTATTGCAACCGATCTTAATTTCGATCCTAATTGGGAGTTCAATGCAGGTTACGGGCACGGCTTTACCACAGGAACAGACAAAAACATTTTTAAGATCATTTTGGGAAGACGCTTTTAATAAGCGTTAATTGTTAGTTGGGTTTGTGCTGATCCTTACTCCACCTTATACCGGTACACCCACCTGCCTAAATTGCCTTTGTTATCTATGCCTTCGATCACAACTTTATAAGTACCGGTCCCATCGGAATTATAATAATCAAACAATGCACTGCCATTTTTATCCGTTTGGATTTCCGGCTGCCAGTAAATTGTGGAGCGCAAGTCTGCTCGCCTGGCATACAATTTCGGATTCTCATACTTTGGCGAATAAAACTCCCTTGCCTTGTAAAAACCTACGGGCGCAATAGGTAAAATCCCAATGGATGCAATGTCTTTTATGTCCCTTCCGCTGCCTTGTTTTGTGGTAATAATTAATACTCCGCCTCCGCCATCCATCCCATATATACTTGCACTGGCATATTTTAGTAGTTCTACTGTTTCAACATCGTTAGAGCTAAAATAATTTACGTTCTCAATAGGCATTCGAACTCCATCGACGATCAGAAGCATACTTGGTATCCCATTGTCTCCCAACCCACTCATACCACCAATGGTTAAAACGGGGATTTGATTACCTGGTTGCCCCAAAAAGACGATGCCACGTAGCCTTCCATTTAAACTTGTGGTAAGCATGCCCCCTATTTTTTCAATTTCATCCGCGTGCATCACCTGGTCGGCATGGCCCGCACCCGCGAGGCTTAGGGTTCGGTATTTATCATCCAGTTTTACATCTCGTATCCTTACCTCTTTGAGCATTATCCCTTTGCCCCGGCCATAATTGATCCATTCGTTTCTTTCCTTTTTGGCATTGTCAATATAAGCCACCAGGGCAGCAGGCTGGATATTTTGTAAATATTGTTGGCCTGGAGTGATAAATGGTTCCGGCTTATCGCTAAACCAGGCGAGCTTGGTTGAGTTTTTGCCTCTTGCATTTACCGCGCTTAAAACAAAACGGGTGGTATCATAAAAAACCAGGTTCGAAAAATGGAACATGCCTTTATCATCAGTTATGCTACTTAACAGCGGGCCGCCCTTCGATGGCAGCAGGGTTATCGTTCCTTTTGCTATGGGCTTGCCAAACAGGTTTTTTACCTGCCCGCTGATGTCAAGCCCACTTTCAGGCTGCCAGGCCATTGGCGGATATTCGTTGTTCAGTACCTTTTTCCATTCAAACCTGCGGTAGCCATGTGTCAGCATCACCAGGTCGAGATTTCTTCTTGCTGCTGCACTTGTATCCGTAAAGTAGTAATTGGGCTGTTCGACATAGCCTT
The DNA here is from genome assembly GCA_035568395.1 of Mucilaginibacter sp. GTDB lineage: Bacteria > Bacteroidota > Bacteroidia > Sphingobacteriales > Sphingobacteriaceae > Mucilaginibacter. The sequence goes on from DATMOF010000005.1 coordinate 97,431, forward strand.
TCAGGTCGGCCGTGAGCAGCAAGCTGGTGAGTATAGTATTTTCGTTATTTTCATCAACCGGCACTTTGCTTTCATCCGTTACCGATACCGAGAAATGCCCAATGGCTGCGCTGTCGGCCCTGTTTTTTACATGTAGTTTTAGGTTTACTTTTTCGCGTCTGAAGTAGACTGATTTATCGCTCTCTATATCAAGATTTAACTGGTCATAATTTTGAATGAACAAAAGCCGTTCACACAAGGGCTCGCCGGTTGGCGAAAACAGGGTTACCGTTGCCATCCCGGTATGAAGCCGCCGTTTTAAAATATCCATCGTGATAACTGCGCTGTCCAGTTGGCAGAGTACTGTCGTGCTTATGCCCCCCGAGTAAATAAGCAGCATATAGTCTGTGTTTTTATTTTCAAGATAATACGCCTGATTTGCCGTTATCCTTACCGATGCTTTAGGTATGGAATCATTATTTATTGTTAAGGCTATTCCTTTTGCTTCCGGTTTTGGTAAATCGATTGCGGTTTGTGAGCCGTCGGCAAAGGTCAGCTTTGCCTTATAGGTTTTTCCTTCCTGCGGGGTTAGGTAAAAATAACCCATGCCGAGGTGTACGGATGTAAATGACGTTATTTCTTTGTTCTCATTATCTGTTATCACGCCTTTTACATCGATGCCAAGGCTGTTACTCCCGATGGCTTTAAAGGCTACTTTTGAGCGGATGCCTGCGGTTAAATTTCCGCCTTCGGGAAAGAACTGTGCATCGGCTTTGTTAACCGGTATCTGCGCCGGGTGCCTCGCTATGCTTTCGGGTATCCTGTTATTCGCTATGGAAGCGACCGGGATCGTTTGATAAAAGAATGCGCCATCGCCCTCATTTCGCATCCATTGCGTATAGGCCCTTACCCGGTAGTTACCGGGTGGCAGCGAATCGGGCAGGGTAAAGTCGCCCCAGGCTACACCTTCCTGTAACTGCAGTTTTATTGACTGGTCGATCTTGCTTTTGGTGTTGATCAGGTCAACATGCAATAGGCTGCTTAAGTTAGACAACTCATGTTTTTCACCTAGCGTCAGGTAGGCCTTAAAGTATATCGTGTCGCCGGCGGCATAGTATGGCTTGTCGAAATGCAGATAGGCCTGCTCGGCGGGATGGTCAATAAGGTACCTTCTCAGCCATAAAGAGGCGTATTTTCCGCTACCGTTCTGGCAATATGCTTGTGACGCAACTGTGCATGTATAAAACAAAGCTAACAGGGTTTTCTTCATGAGTTCAGCATTAAAAGAGAATTAATTATTGTACCCTATATCTGAACACTTGCCGACCCAGATTTCCCTTACTATCAATGCCCTGCACTTCCACCCGGTACGTCCCTACGCCGTCAGCGTTAAAAAAATTCAATGAGGCGTTTCCGGATGAGTCGGTTATCACTTCCGGTTTCCAAAAAATGGTAGTGCGCGTATCACGCAATTTACCTGCAGTTTGCGCCGCATCATAAGCAGGCGAATAAAATTCACGTGCTTTATATAATCCTAATGGTGTAATTGAAAAAATGCCTGGTGACATTTCTTTACTTGTTAATTGCTGACGCTCACGGCCCTCCCTCGTAGTGATTACCATTACGCCCTGCCCGCCGGCAACGCCATAAATTGACGCGGTAGCCCCTTTTAAAATTTCAACCGTTTCAACGTCGACCGGGTTATATTGGTCGATATTTACACCTTGACCGATTTGTGAGCCATTGACTACGATCAGCATTGGATTTAGCGTTTGACTACCGTTTGAAACGGTAAATCCGGTATTTAAAGCAGGAACTCCCGAATTAAACAGGACACCGCGAAGCAGTCCGTTCAGCCCGGTTGAAAGCGTCGATGCATTTTTAATTTGATCGCCGCTGATCACCTGGTCGGCGTGCCCCGGCCCCCCTATATTGGACGACCGATAATTAGCGGTTTGTTTAGAGGCTATAGATTTATCGTCTTTTAACATCAACGGCTCATTGCTTGCAACAAAAACACCCTGCCTTTGATTATTTTGGAGAGATGCCAATATATCTGCATTGGCATTATATTTTGCATCGACAATATTTCCTGCACTTATTAGCGGCCCGGCAGCTGGTTTATTCAAGGTAAGAACAGCGTTTCTACCAACTGACGAAGGTGCTTTTAAAATAAACGAGGTACCGGTCTGAAAATCTATTTTGGCAAAACGAAACCTGCCCTGCGCGTCAGTTGTCTCTGTTTGACCTAAGGGGAGTAAGACAACCTTAGCATCAACGATTGGTTGGCCGCCTTTTGTAGTAAGGGTGCCGGAGATATCCATGTATTGTTCGGGCTTATATGCGGCCGTAGTGCTGGGGTTGTCATTTAATAATTGTTTCCATACAAAACGGCGATAACCCTGTGTCAGCATCAGCACATCCAGGTTCGCCCGCGTTTCTTTAGTAATGTTGGTAAAATAATAATTAGGCTTTTCTACATATCCTTTTATATCCGAGGTTAGCAAAAGGTAGGAGAGTATAGAGTTTTCCGTATCCTCATCCACCAGTATCTTACTTTCATCCACTACCGACACCGAGAACGAACCATTTACCCCGTTTCCGTCCGGACTTTTAGCATTAAGGTTTAGCTGTACATTTTCGCGTTTGCCATAGGCGGCTTTATTGGTGCTAAGAGACAGGTTCAGCAGGTCGGGGTTTTGAATAAAAACCATACGCTCACTCAATGGCTCGCCGGTTTGCGATAACAATGTTACCTGTAAGATGCCGGTCCGGAAATTACGTGCCGGCAAATCGAGGCCGAGGACCGCATTATCCAGCTTGGTTGTAACTGTACGAACAGTACCGGCCCAATAAACCAGGATGTTTAAATTCTTATTCAGATTTTCTTTATAATAAGCCCGGTTCGCATTAATCTCGATAGATACTTTGGCCGGATCACCGGTATTAACTGACAGGACGATTCCCTTGATTTGTGCCGGGGGCAGGTCAACAACGCTTTGCGATCCATCCGCGAAGGTTACCCTGGCCTTATAAGTCCGGTCGGCTTCCGGAATAAAATCAAATACCCCCATACCAAGATGCGCCGACGTTATCCTTGCTACTTCCTTATTCTCGTTATCTAAAACAATCCCTTTAATATCAGTACCCAGGCCGTCAGGCCCCATCGCTTTAAACGCTACCTTTGACCGGATATCGGTTACAAGGTTTCCTCCTTCCGGAAAAAATTGCAGGCTGGGTTTGGTACCCTGCTTCGAAAATTGAGCTGCACGGTCCACATCATTTATTGCGCTGACTGAAATATACTGATCGAAAAAGTATGGATGTTCGGTATTCCGCATCCACTCGGTGTAAGCCCTGATGCGATAGTTGCCCTTTTGCAGTGTATCGGGAAGAGCGAAGTCACCCCAGCCTATACCGCCGCTTAACTTAAGAGCGATCGACTGCATCAAAACGTCATTTTTGTTGATCAGGTCTACATGCAGTATCCCGCTGATATTGGTAGGTTCATGCCGCTCGCCCATAGTAACATATGCCTTAAAATAAACCACGTCGCCAGCCACATAATACGCATACGGCCTGTCAAAATGAAGGTATGCCTTCTCCGTAACATGATCAACTAATAATGTCCGTAACTTTGAAACCGCGTTTTTTATTATAGCGCTGTCGGTTTGGCAAAAAGCAATGGATTGTAATGACATTACAAGGATTGCTGTCGCATAAAAGATCCTTTTCATAATGGTGGGCGTTAATATCAGGGTTTAATAAAACGTTTATTAACTATATTGACGAAACCGGGAATATTACTGGCTATTTAATTGGTATTTAAATGTAAACATCTTTTACAAAAAGAAAAAATATAAAAAATATTAACCAACTATAAAGCGGTGGCTTAATAGCATGTATGTGCAAATATGATTCCGACAGGAATATTTGAGTTTTATACAGAAAAGATAAGTGTCCTATAAAAATCAAGGGGAACAAATTGCTCCCCTTGACAAGTTTTTTTCTTAAAAAAATATAACAGAAGAGTCCCGTTATGAAGTCGGGAGACTTTTATACCAGCTTTATTTTGCCACGTACATCACTTCCTTAACCGCTTTGATCACTCTTTCGGGGTTTGGAAGATATTCCTGTATCAGCGTTGGGGCATAAGGCAGAGGCACATCACCACCCATTATACGCAGTACCGGGGCATCTAAATAGTCAAATGCATCCTTTTGTACTTTGAAAGCAACCTCGGTTGCTATAGAGCCTAATGGCCAGCTTTCTTCGATGATCACCAGGCGGTTTGTTTTTTTAACAGAATTGATCACGGTTTCGTAATCGATAGGGCGCACGGTGCGCAGGTCGATCACTTCGGCATGGATGCCTTCTTTTTCAAGCTCGGCGGCAGCCGCATTTACCACTTTCATGATCTTACCGAAACCAACAAGGGTAACATCGGTTCCCTGTTTGGTTACGCTGGCTTTGCCCAGTTCAATATAATATGTTTCTTCGGGCACTTCGCCTTTATCGCCATACATCAGCTCCGATTCCATAAAAATAACCGGATCCGGGTCAATTATGGCTGATTTTAACAACCCTTTTGCATCATACGGATTTGAAGGCACGACAACCTTTAAGCCGGGGCAGTTGGCATACCAGCTTTCGAAACATTGACTGTGCTGTGAGCTTAACATCCCCGCATTACCTGTGGGGCCGCGGAAAACAATGGGAACTGAGAACTGGCCGCCGCTCATTGACATAATCTTGGCCGCGCCATTGATGATCTGGTCGATAGCAACGAGGGAGAAATTAAAGGTCATGAATTCAATGATCGGGCGCAAGCCGTTCATAGCCGACCCAATACCGATACCGGCAAAACCTTCTTCGGATATGGGTGTGTCAATCACACGTTTTGCACCAAATTCATCCAGCATACCCTGGCTCACTTTGTAGGCGCCATTGTATTCGGCAACTTCTTCACCCATCAGGTATATATTCCCGTCCTTGCGCATTTCTTCCTGCATTGCTTCCCGAAGTGCTTCCCTGAACTGTATTTCTCTCATCGTTATTTGTGTATGATGTTTTTTAGCGACGCAAATATAATCACTAATGTGTGATTTACAATCCATGCCGCTGATTTGACTGATTATGAGATTTCGCTGATTTTATTTACATGATCTGAATTTCCGCACGGTGCAAACTGCGCACTGCAAACCGCCTACTTCTTCCTCTCACCCTTCATCTTCGAAGCGATCAGCAACGCCCTATAGGCATTTACGATACCGCCGGTTTTTGAGAGCGTGGTAAAATCAACTTTTTCGGTTTTGCTGCCCGGTTTTATAACCATGATACCGGTTAGCGGCACGGCCGATTCTAAAATAGCCTGTTTTAACTGGCGTGCGCTCAGTTCGGGATAATATTCAAGGCAGAGTGCGGCTATGCCGGCAACTATTGGCGCCGAAAAGCTGGTGCCGTCCTCGGTATTGAACTCAGCATCCGTGTCAATGGATGTTACCTTAACGCCGGGTGCGAAAATATCCACGTTTACTTTCCCATAGTTAGTAAAGCTGGCGGCAAGGGTCAAATCCTGCCTGGGGCCGGAAGAGCCGACATTGATCACGTTATCGGTGGTTGTGCCGTCCAGATAGGTACTGTTCGGAAACTCCGGTTTCAAATCCACATCCTGGTTTTCATTACCCGAAGCCGTTACCAGCAACACATCGTGTGCAGCGGCATATTTAAAAGCTTCATCAACCCATTCTTTATGAGGAGATATCTTTTTGCCGAAGCTCATATTCACGATCTTCGCGCCGTTATCAACCGCGTAGTGGATCGCATTGGCAACATCTTTATCATATTCATCGCCATTTGGCACAGCTTTGATCGACATGATCCTTACATTGTCTGCCACACCGTCAATACCGTAGCCATTGTTACGCACTGCGCCGATGAGTCCGGCAACACCCGTACCGTGCGAGGCGTCCGGGGCTTTCAATACGTTATTGCCGTAGGGTTTGGTGTCCCTGATATCGGGATCATCGCCAACTATCCTTGCCCGCGCTTCCAGGTCGGGGTTCACGGTATTGTTTTGTTTGGCATAATATTCTCCCAGGTCTTTCAGTACTTTGGCGTTGGTGGTTTTTTCACCGATTTGCGTAAAAACCGACTGCCAGATTGTTTTGCTCTGGCTTATCGTATCGTTATCTGTTTTAAGCCGGTCAAGATCTGCGGCTGTAAATGTTTGGTCCGACTGCAGCTTTAGTTCCCGCTTTATATAATAGTTGGTGGCCGTAAGCACGTTCATTTCCAGTGTAAGGTCCTTTATTTCATTCTGTGCTTTGGTTATCGTTGAATCATACGTGGCTTTAACCTGCCGCCAGTAAGCGTATTCTTTTTCCAGCCCGGCCGGTGCGGTGCTAACGCCGGTATATTTACTTTTCAGCTTAAAGTATTGTCTTACTTCCTCCGTGGTTTCGGTATAATCCACTTTTCGGCCCTTGCCGCCTAAAAAATCCCAGCCGTGCACATCGTCAACATATCCATTGTGGTCGTCGTCGATACCGTTGCCGGGGATCTCTTTCTTGTTTACCCATAACACGCTTACCAAGTCTTTTTGCAGGGTGTCGATGCCGCTGTCAATGGTAGTCACAACAACCGTCTTACTTTTTTTCCCCTTCAAAAATTGATAGGCCTGTTTAAGGCTGATACCATAAAAACCATCGGTTTTCAGATCCATCTCGTGCCAGTTTTTGGGCGGATCGGGCACTGTTTTAGACACTTCCTGGCCCGAAACATGCGTGCCGAGCAGCATCGCCAGAGATATGAAGGAAGTTATAACGTAATTACGGAATTTGTGCATTTATGTTAGTTGATTAGGTGGTTTGTTCATTGAGTGAGTGATTGTTTAATGATTCGCGATTTACAATTTCTGTCGCTCAAACTTAATCAACCTATTCCAACACAATCAACTATTCACTAAAATTTTACAGATCAAATTTTATCCCTTGTGCCAGCGGCAGTGTTTTTGAATAATTAATGGTATTGGTTTGCCGCCGCATATATACCTTCCATGCGTCTGAACCAGATTCGCGGCCGCCGCCCGTATCTTTCTCACCCCCAAACGCTCCGCCTATTTCTGCACCCGACGTGCCGATATTAACATTGGCTATTCCGCAATCAGAACCTGCAGAAGATAGAAATTGTTCTGCCTGGCGCAAATTTCCGGTCATGATGCTCGATGATAAACCTTGCGGCACGCCGTTTTGTAACGTAATAGCCTCATCCAAAGTTTTATATTTAATGAGGTACAATATGGGCGCGAATGTTTCGTTCTGCACAATTTTATAGTGGTTTTCAACCTCGGCTACACAGGGTTTTACATAGCACTCCGAGATATATTTTTCACCTTCGAGCTTGCCGCCCTCTACCACAAACCTGCCGCCTTCGGCCTTGCATTTTTCTATTGTATCCAGATATAAGTTTACGGCATCATGATCAATGAGCGGACCCATGTGGTTATTTTCGTCGAGCGGGTCGCCAATCCTGACCTGACTGTAGGCATTCACCAGCTTTTGTTTGAACTTTTCATAAACACTTTCGTGGATGATAAGCCTGCGGGTGCTAGTACAGCGCTGCCCGGCCGTACCAACCGCGCCAAACAAGGCGCCGACTAATGCCATATCCAGATCGGCGTTTTCGGTAATTATAATAGCATTGTTACCGCCAAGCTCAAGCAGGCTTTTACCCAACCGGGCTGCTACGGCCGTACCGAGCGCTTTACCCATCCGCGTAGAGCCGGTTGCCGATACCAACGGAACGCGTACGTCGTTGGCCATCAGCTCGCCGATATCCCGGCCACCGATAACAAGGCATGAAACCCCTTCATCAATATTGTGCTTCTTAAAAACCGCCTGCGCAATGTGCTGACAGGCAATGGCGGTTAAAGGCGTTTTTTCGGATGGCTTCCATACGCAAACGTCGCCGCAAACCCAAGCCAGCATGGCGTTCCAGCTCCAGACGGCTACCGGAAAGTTAAACGCAGATATAATCCCAACAACGCCCAACGGGTGATATTGCTCATACATGCGGTGCTGCGGCCGTTCGGACTGCATGGTTAAACCATACAGCTGCCGGCTTAAGCCCACGGCAAAATCGGCAATGTCTATCATCTCCTGCACTTCGCCTAAACCTTCCTGAAGGCTTTTACCCATTTCGTATGATACCAGCCTGCCGAGGTCATCCTTCTTCGCGCGCAGTGCGTCGCCAATTTCACGGACGATCTCGCCCCGTTTGGGTGAAGGGATCTGCCGCCAGGCCGGGAAAGCTTTTACTGCTTGTTTAACCGCGCGGTCATAATCGTCGGCCGAAGCCATTTTTACCGCCGCTATCTTTTTACCGTCAACCGGCGAAAGAATGTCTTTTATAACTGAACCGGCGCTGCTTGCCCACAAATTGCCAGTACTAAATGCGTCATTTATGTCGTTTATATGTAAACGATTGAGAATATCCGGAATATTAAGGCCCATAATAGTTACTTTTGCCAAAGGTAAAAATCTTTAAGGCAATTTATTATCAACCCGCCCTTGGCCGTTAAACGATTGTATTAACTATCAGGGCTTTGCAAACTATCCTGTTAAAGAATGTTTGAATGTTGATAACTTATTTGTGTTATGGATGTATATTACTTGTAATTTGAACCACAGTTAAAGTTGAGTAAAGCGAGTTTACAGGCCTTAGCAGACTATATGTTCTGAAACAAAATTGAATGGAAGAAGAATTTGAATTTGGTTTTACTGAAGACCCAAAGTTTTCGGTAGAACGGTACGAAGAGATGATTCGTAATCATGATCAGTACTTTTTTGATGCCCAGGCGTTTGAGAACATAATCGACTACTACATCGAGAAGAATGACCCGTCGAAAGCGCTGCAGGTAGCAGAATATGCGCGGAACCAGCATCCGTTTGCTGCAGTGTTCCTTATTAAACAAGCCCAGCTTTTAGTTGTATCAAACCAGGTTCCGGAGGCATTTGCCGCTTTGGAGAAAGCTGCTATGCTTGAAGCTTCTGACCCCGACATATACCTCATCAGGGGTAATTTGTACGAGAGCATGGAACGCTATCCCGAGGCACTTGAAAACTACGAGAAAGCGCTCGACCTGGCCGAAGAAACCGATGAAGTACTATTGCATATCGCTTACGTGTACCAAAACATGGGCGATTACGATACGGCCATTACTTACCTGAAACTGTGCCTGAAACAAAACATGGAGAACCAGGACGCCCTTTACGAACTGGCATTTTGTTACGATGTAATGGACAATCAGCAGGAAAGCGTTCAGTTTTACCAGCAATATATTGATAACGAGCCCTACAGCTATGCCGCATGGTATAACCTGGGCAACGCGTTCACTAAGCTTAGTTTATTTGAAAAAGCGATTGATGCATACGATTATGCGATCTTAATAAAAGACAGCTTTGCCTCGGCTTATTTCAATAAAGGAAATGCGCTGGTTAACCTTGAAAAATATGCGGAGGCCATTGAGGTTTACCGCCAGACCTTCGAATACGAGCAGCCTAATGCCGACACTTATTGCGCCATAGGCGAATGCTACGAGAAGCTGGAGCAGATGGATGATGCGCGTGCGTTCTACAAAAAATCGGTTAAAATGGACCCCAAGCTCGCCGATGCCTGGTTTGGGATAGGGGTAACACTTGATTTTGAAGAGCGTTATTTTGAGGCGCTGCATTTCTATAAAAAAGCGCTCGACCTTGACATAGCCAATGCCGATTACTGGTTTGCTATTGCTGATGCAGAATATAAACTGGGCCACCTCCTGGAGGCTGAACATGCCTACGAAAAAGTGGTTGAGCTCAACCCGATCGATGTAGATGCCTGGCTGGATTACTCATCAATTTTATATGAGCAGCAGCGCCTGGTTGACGCGATAGAAGTTATTTCGCAGGCGATAAAAAACAACCCGGAAGCGGCTGAACTGTATTACCGCATGGTAGCTTATTTGTTTGCCAAGGGAGATTATAACGAAGCTCTGAATTTTTTGGAGCTGGCGCTGACATCAGACCCTGAAAAACATTATATCCTGTTTGACTACTTGCCGCAATTACAGAAAAATAAGGTGATCGTCGATATTATCAACAGGTATACCAAGTAGAATGAGTAGTTAATTGAGTTAATGGCCAGCCGTTTCACTCAATACAAAGTTGCCCTACTAAATCTAACCAATAATAAACCTAAAGCCCGGAATTTGCTTCAAATTTTGGGTTTTTTTTATGACCTTTACGGCATTAGTACTTTTAGTTATAGTTTATAACATTTTGGCATATTATGAATTACCAGATCAATAATCTTCCTGAACGCACAGCGAAACCACGTAATCACGGTATAACCATGGTGATGGACAAGGGACTAAGCTTAAGGCAGGCGGAAGATTTTGTGGAGGTTGCCGGCATGCATACCGACATGATAAAGCTGGGCTGGGCCACATCGTTTGTAACGCCAAACCTGGACGAAAAACTAAAAATCTATCATGACGCCGGCATCCCGGTGTATTTTGGCGGCACCTTGTTCGAAGCGCTTATTGTGCGCAACCAGTTTGACGAATATTGCCGGATACTGGACAAATACAAACTGGAATACGCCGAAGTATCCGATGGTTCGATTGAAATTGAACACGAGGAAAAATGTGAATATATCCGCAAACTGAGCAAAATGGTGACGGTAATATCCGAAGTAGGCTCAAAGGATGTGCAAAAAATATTTGCACCCTACAAATGGATAAAATTAATGCAGGCCGAAATTGAGGCCGGTTCGTGGAAGGTAATAGCCGAGGCCCGCGAAAGCGGTAACGTGGGTATATACCGCGATTCGGGCGAAGTAAGGCAGGGGCTTGTTGACGAGATACTGACGCAGATACCCGAAGAAACCATTATCTGGGAGGCCCCGCAAAAACCACAGCAGGTTTGGTTCATAAAACTGGTTGGCGCCAATGTGAGTTTAGGCAACATCGCCCCGGCGGATGTTATCCCGCTGGAGACACTTCGCCTGGGCATTAGAAGCGATACGTTTGACCATTTTTTGTAGGGAAACGCCATTCAACTGGGCGGGAAGCCTTCTCTTTTCCAATGAATAAAATTATCCGCAACAATTTACGTGCTTTTCTTATTAATATTACAGGTTGAAGTTTGGGATGCCAAAATTATCGGTTTCACATCCCCATACACAAATCTCATATCTTAAAAAATGAAACACTACGGGCTCATTGGTTATCCGCTTACGCATTCTTTTTCAAAGGCCTATTTCACCGAGAAGTTTGAAACGGAACATATTGAAGATACGAAGTACGATTTTTTTCCGATCGAGCACATTACCGAATTGCCAAAGCTGTTAAAGTCGAACCCCGACCTTTGCGGGTTGAATGTGACGGTGCCATATAAAATAAGTGTGCTCAAATACCTCGACTGGATAGAGCCGGACGCCAAAGGAGCGGGGGCTGTAAACTGTATCCGCATAAGTGCCGAAAGCCCGGTTGAGGCGGCCTTTTCGGGCGAGCTGGGCGTAAAGGGGCACGATTTCAGGCTTGAAGGTTTTAATACAGATTTGTACGGCTTTGAAATGTCGCTGCGGCCATTGCTTAAAGATTACCACGACCAGGCGCTGATATTGGGCGACGGCGGGGCGGCAAAAGCGGTTAAGTGCGTTTTGGAAAACCTGGGCATTAATTTCAGGCTGGTAACCCGCAAGCCGATCAAAGATAACTTGCTATTTAAAGACCTAAAGGCGCATCATATCAAACAGCACCCCCTCATCATTAATACGACACCGCTGGGCATGCACCCCAACATCAACGAGTACCCACCGATACCCTACGAAGCGATAACCGACAGACATTTGCTTTATGACATGATCTATAACCCGGAAAAAACAAAATTCCTTGAAAAAGGTGAAGAGCGTGGCGCCACCATAAAAAACGGGTATGAAATGTTAGTTTTGCAGGCGGAAAAATCGTGGGAAATATGGACCTCCAAACAAAAACATCCTTGAAAAAACTCCTGATACAGATCCCGGCATTGCTGCTTTTTGCATCATGCTCAGGCAATCATGATTATTCTCCTAAGCCCCGGGGGTATTTCCGGATCGATTTCCCGAAAAAGGAGTATCAAACCTACGAGGGCGGGTGTCCCTTTACTTTTGAGTATCCCAAATATGCCATTATTGAACCGGATAAAGCGCCAAAAGCCAAGCCCTGCTGGCTCAACATGCAGTTTCCGCAATTTAACGGAACGCTGCATTTAAGCTATGAGCATATCCTTTCGAAAAAGGAATTTAATGAACTGATCGAAGACGCACATAAATTAAGCTTTAAACATACGGTAAAGGCATCATCGATCGATCAGGGCAGCATCCGTTATCCCGACCGCAAGATCTATGGTATTTATTACACCATCGAGGGCAACGCCGCATCGTCAGTTCAGTTTTACCTGACCGACAGTACACGCAACTATATCAGGGGGGCACTCTATTTCAACACTGAACCCCGACTCGACTCGATACAGCCCGTGCTCACGTTTGTAAAAAAGGATGTGGACATGATGATAAAGAGCCTAAAGTGGAAGTAAGAGATTGGAGAATTCATTGTTAGATCAACATAAGTAAAAAGGGGCGGCTGAATGGATCAGCTGCCCCTTTTACCGGATTTATAAAATCTCCTTAGTTTTGATCCTGCTCATCTGAGGGCAGTCCCACAATTTTATAGCTCTTGTTATTATTGGCATCAACCAATTCCTGGTAGTAAACGCCTTCGGGCGATACCCACAGCTTTTGGCCGTTAACTTTTATCTTTCTGCAATCAAGCGGCAACTCCAAAACAATATCGCCCATTTGCGGGGCTCGCGGCTGCACATCCTGTACCGAAGAATTGGTATTTAACTCGCCATCCTTGCCAACAACCTGGTAAACAATTGTACCATCGTCTTTGGTATAAGGCTGGTAATAAACGCCATTTAATTCGTAATACTGCTGGCCGTTTATCACGATCGATTGGGCCTTTTCGGGCAGTGTAGCCAATTCAGCGCCTATCGGCGGCTCAACTACAGTATAAACGCTGTTGTTGTATTGATAGAACAGCCCGCCGCTATAGAAAAACTCTTCATCGCCAAAATAAAATGGGTAATACCCATAAGGCAAATAACCACATGTAAAACCAAGCTGGGGATAATAGTAAGTATTGTAATAACCATGATAGTAATGATAATAACCGTGGTTTCCCCAGTAGCCGCCATAGCCAATTTGCGGTGCGGTGCGGTAATTTATTCCGCCCGAAGTTGCGCCCCGCGGTGTAACCGCTAAGCCGCCGGCAAGTGTATTTGCATTAACACCCCGGCGTGGCGCGAAGCCATAACTTCCGCCCGGGGAAACAGCCTGGCGTGGCGCGTAACCATAATTGCCGCGCGCAACAACGCCCTGGCGGTTGATGTAGCCTTGCTGCTGGGTGGTGGTCCGTTGCGGGGCAACACCAAACCCGGGCCTTGAAATGCCAACATTGCCGCTGGAAGACCTGTTATAATTAGGCGTACTAACACCGCCATTTGACGGGGTGTAACCTGACCCACCGCTGGCAGGACGGCTTGAACTGCTTGGTGGCGGAGTGTAGCTTACACCACCTCCACCGCCGGAAGAAGCCGAACCGCCTCCACCGCCGCCCGATGAACGAACACCCCCACCGCCACCGGTAGCGCCGCGCTGAGCACTGGCGGATAAAGCTAAAAATAAGCATAACACCGTGCCTGATCCAGCATAGATAAATTTTTTATAAAACGTTTTCATGATGAGAATTTAAATGATAACAGGTTAATTGGCTGGTAAGACATCTCTTTTGACTGCCGATATCCCAAACGGTTTAATCGCCTGTAAATTATTTATTTATAATCAAAAAGTTAGCCGGATTTTCAATACAGCCAGTCACAAATTGGTTACTAACGTAAAATTAACGAATTGCGGCAATATTACCTAATAAGCGCCGCCATCGCCTTGTAATAATTTTATGTATGTTGAGGATTCTCTATAATTCTTCGGCAATAAAAATATAAGGTTCTTTAAAATCAAGGCTAAAAAAACCATCTGCACTGGTTTTATACCTCCCGGATCGAAGATTTTCGAGCCCTGTAAACAGCATCTCAACCGGCGAACTTATTAGTTCGATGATTTCGCCCGCAGGCTTCCACTTGCTAAAACCGGGGTTAACCGCGTATATTTTTTTATTGTTATTGAAAACGACCAGGTTTATTTTATCTGCAAAGTGTTCATAATCCTTTAGATTTAAATCGGTTGTAATGATATTAACCGATGGATAGCTATTGTCTGCCAGGTAATTTAATGCGGCTTTGGTTAGCGAATCGTCGCCCGCGGGCATAAACCTCACATCGGATTGCAGGTCGTTATTATCATCGTCGCCAATTATCCAGTCTATTTTAGTGCCGTACGCGTTCAGCGCCTCGGCCGTCTGCGGGGTGGCGATTACCGTTGGGCTCCATTCCAGTAATTGGCCGAGCAGTTCGTCAGGAAAGTCATCGAGGCTGAGCACCAGCAATGCAGGTTCCTGTTTTTCGCGTACAACGTGATGGGATGACATCCGGCAAAGTTATTCAATAAATCTTCTTGTAGAACGCCTTTAAGGCCTGCGCAGGGTCGACAGCAAGGTTAACCGCGGCCGAGACGGCAATGCCATGTATCCCGGTTTTCAAAAGGTATTCAACGTCGGTGAGCTGTATCCCGCCCACGGCAATTACCGGTATATCAATTTCCGGGTGTTTTTGCAGATCGCGATAACCGCCAAAACCAAGCAGCGGTTTATCGTTTGGTTTGGTGTCGGTGTGTGCGAAAGGGCCATACCCGCAGTAATCCACCACGCCTGAATGTTGAACCGCCAATAAAAGCGGGATATCGGTTGCCGATGCGCCCAGGGTTTTATCGTCGCCGATATGGGCGCGAATGGCTGCGAAATCGGCATCAAAATCTTCAATATGCACGCCCTGTGCGTCAACTTTGTCTAACAGGTGATAGTGATTGGCCAGGATAAGCGTAGTTCCCCAGTCGTCGCAAATGGCTGCCACCTGGCTGATCTCGTCAATGAGTTCGTCATCAGACTTGGTTAAACAGCGGTATTGTATCCAATTTGCACCCGCTTCGCAGGCTATACGCGCCTGTTCAATGTGGCTGCGGTTTGGCAGGTCCTGCGTGAGGTAGTGAAATCTGGAGATGTATTTTTTCATGGTGCTTGTCTGAACACGATTTTTAGGATGAATGGATTACCACGATGCTTATTAACTAAATCTTACAATCCTTTAATCCAAAGAATCATAGTTCAGGCTACTTCAACACCTCGCTGATCGGTTTGCCGATGCTGCCGTTTGGCGCCTGTATATGCAATAAAGCGGCTACTGTTGCGGCGATATCCGTCATGTGCGTTTCGCGGGTCAAATGGCCACGCTGTATCCCCCAGCCCATAAACACGAGCGGGATATGGTTATCATAGGGGTTCCAGGTACCATGGGTGGTACCCGTAGGGCCGCCATCGCCCGAACCATGGCCGGTAAACCAGCCCGGTTTTAATATGATTTGTATCCCGCCGCTGCGTTCGGCGTTATACCCGTTTACGATCCGGGTACGCAGGTCAGTAGGTATAGCTGCAGTTTCAGCTTTTTTCATATCCACCGCAAAAGCAATTGCAGGCTGCTTTTCCAGGTATTTAATACAATCCTGTTTCAGTGTTCCTTCATCCAGGTGCAGATAATTAACAACACGGTAATTGAAATTCACCTGGTAATTGGCCAGGCTCAATACCAACTCATCAGTTTTATATTTGTCCGACAAATATTTATTGAGGTCTTTTAAAGTTATTCCGTCATCCCAAACACCGGCAGGGATATTATGATCATTCAGGAATGCTGTGTTATGTGCGGCGCCATGGTCGGCGGTTAAAAACACGGTATAGTTTCCTTTGCCTACTTTGGCGTCCAGGTAAGTTAAAAATGTTGCGATCTCGCGGTCCAACCGCAAATAGGTGTCTTCTATCTCAACAGCGTTAATGCCAAACTGGTGCCCGATATAATCGGGCGAGGATAGGCTTATTGCTAAAAAGTCTGTCACACTGTGTTGCCCCAATTGTTCACTGTTTATCGCCGCCACTGCGAGGTCAAGCGTAATGGTATTCCCATAGGGCGTTGAACGGATCAATCCTAAATTTCCCTTGTACAAACCGGATGTTTTCACAGGCAGGGTAGGTGCATCCGTTCCTTTAAACTTACCTTCATATTTACTATTATCCGCTGTACTCTGCAAGTAGGTATCAATGGGATAAAGCGTGTTCCAATCGAGCTTTAAATAATTTTCGGCCAGTTTTTGATCATTAAAATCCTTTACCCATTGCGGCAGGTCCTTCATATAATAGGTGCTGGTGATCCAGTTCCCTGTTTTATCGTCAAACCAATATGCAGCATCAGCCGTGTGTCCGGCCGGTAAAATTCCGCCACGGTCTTTCAGCGCGATACCGATAACTTTTGAACGAAAATTGGTTGCCAGTTTCAATTCATCCGTAACCGTAGTTGTTAACAGGTTACGCGGCGACATTTGGCCGGCCTTTGACGTACTGCCAACCGTTTGCACGCTGGTATCTTCGGTGCAATACATTGACCTTCCGGTAGCCTGGACGATAAAATCATTGCCTGCTATGCCATGCAGGGCGGGTACCGACCCGGTATAGATACATGTATGGCCGGCCGCTGTTACTGTTGGTATATAATCGACCTGCGTATTTTCACAGGTAAACCCTTCATTTAATAACCGTTTAAAGCCGTTGTATTGGTAGCGATCGTAATACCGGTACAGGTAATCCCAACGCATTTGATCAACCACAAGGCCAACTACCAGCCTGGGGCGGGGCAATTCGGTTGAAGCGGGAACTGGCGCAGCAACAGCTGTGATTTTCTTCTTTTTGGTTTGGGCTGATACGGTAATAGCAAAAAAAGCGAACAGGATAAGGAGGAGGGTTTTGATCTTCATCTCAAGTTGTTTGATTTCGCAAATATCCGCAATCTAATTAAAAATTAATGTGATATTATTATTACTAAAACAGTGGATTTATATCGATCAGGCGAACGTTAGCAGTGAATGCTGGCTGGCCGTATGAAGATCACGCCAAACCCTGTTCATTTCCGTATCTCTCTTTGCAGCCATTAACCCGCACAAAGGGTAAAGCCTGTCTACGTTTTCACGGGCCGCGTGTGCGAGCTTTCGGCTGGTAATGCTTACCTGTGTTAGTTGATCATCCAAAACAGCTCCATGATCCATAATCGTGCGCCAGGATTGGTCAACAGTTTCAAAAAAATCTTTTCTCACCAAGTCAATAGCCGTTTTTGAGCTTTCCAGCACGTCTGTTAAAAGCGCGTTTTGCACATCGGTAAGGCGTGGCTGTCTTATTTTTTCATTAAATACGTCTTCAGACAGGTCCATAAAGTGGATGGCTAAGCCTGATAAATTGACAGCAAGCGTGGCCTCCGCCAGTTGCAAAAAAGGATACTTATATAACGGCTCATTAACAACTGCTGCTGAAGGTTCTATTTTAAATTGCCGGTTACCAGCTACCTCCAGGTTTTTAACTTCGAATGAATCGCTGCCCGTGGCTATCATGCCAATATATTTCCATGCTGGCAGAACATTCACATCCTTCTTGTCGAAAATAAAAGGTAATACCAGCGGTTCACCCTCCGTGTCTGACACTGTCTGGTTTCCCTTTTTAATGATGCAGTTAGCGGTAATATGTGTGGCATGATGTGCGCCGGTTGCATACTTCCAGGTGCCGTTTATGATATATCCGTTCGCTGTAATCTCTGCTGTTCCGCCGATGGCGCCGCTCCCGGCAAGGCAAACTTTATCGTTATTAAAAACTGTCCGTGACATCTCTGGCGATATAAAACCGCCAAACCAGCCTGCCCCGCTGCACAGCGTAACAACCCAGCCGGTACTTCCGTCGGCCCAGCTAATGGCCTCCTGTAATCGCACCAATTCGGGTAGAGATATTTGTAAACCGGAATAGATTTCCGGCACCAATAGTTTAAACCATTTTCTGCTGTAAATTACCTCTAATTGGTCGGGATGCAGTACACCCATTTGCTCGGCCAGCGGCGCTGTGCTCCGAATAATATTTACATCTTTGACGTTTATAAAAGCAGAGGGATGAAGAATTGTTTTTTCCATTTTAGGTAACTAATAATGCATCTTCTGCAGCATTTTCTCTTTTCCAGATAGCACGCCATTCAAAAAAACCAAAAAATGCCACGATAAATAAAAACAGGGTGAGCGCCGAAAATAAGATGAGCTTTTTATAACACAGCAGCGGTATAGCAAACAGGTTTGAGATATTCAGTAAAATCCAGTTCTCGAGTTTGCGCCGTGCCAGCAGCCACATGCCTGCCCACGCCGTTGATGATACCCAGGCATCCCATAACGGGACATTGGATGTGGTGAAGCGCTTAAGCAGTATGTACAGTATAGCCCACCCGGCAAAAACAATGATTAAAGTGACGATCCACTCGTCGCGTGTGGCCCGGGTGATTTTTACCGGCGGTTCATTCCGTTTTTTTATCCAATAAGCCCAGCCGTATATACTCATTACCAGGTAATATACATTCAGTGCCGACTCGGCATACAAACCCGCTACCAATAAAATATATATCCCGATAAACGTACCCGCGATACCTGTGGGGTAAAGCCAGATGTTGTTGACTTTGGCCAGCAATACCTCCGCGACACCTAACAGCACTGCGGCCCACTCCCAGGGGGTGGTTTCGTGCAGCTGTGCTAAAAAAAGCTGTATCCAGGGATGCAGGTTCATTGTTAAGTATTGTAAAAGGACACCCGGCGTCGAAATAGTGCGACACCGGGTATCCTGTTTAAAACCTCAGGTTTAGCGACGCCAAAAAGTTTATAGGCGCCTGCGGGAAAAAGTAGTTGTAGTTCACCACCTTGCCGCCTTCGATGTCGGGATAAGTGGCACCGTCCGACTGGTACTTTTTGCTGAATATATTGTTTACCAGCAAGCCAACACCAACATTTTTAATGCCCATTATGGTGAAATTGTAGCTAAGCCGCACATCATTTACCGTATATCCGTCCAGCGACCGGCTCAAAGTTGATGTATTATCAAGGTACTGGCGGCTTACGTATTTAGTGATAAAGGCAAATTCCGCCTTTCCAATCGGATGATAGCTAATCACACTCGACCCCGTAAAATCAGGAGAATAAGCTATGTTGGTTGTTTGGTATTGCGTTACATCCAGGGTGCCGGTGTCATAATTCTGCAGATACTGCGGAAAGTTTTTTACCTTATTGGTACTTACCGTCGCGTTTACCGACCAGCTTAGTTGCTGTGCGATCTTTACACGTGCGCTGGCTTCAACGCCGGCGCGGTAGCTGTCTTTTATATTGGTTCGTATGGCTTCACCAACATAATCAAGCGCGCCGGTTAACACGAGTTGGTTTTTATAAAGCATATAAAACCCGTTGATGCTTCCGCTAAAGGATTCGCTGTTGATGCGATAGCCCAGCTCAATATCTTTCAGGTTTTCGGGTAAAGGGCGGCTTTGCGGCGACGAATTGATAAAATCGTTCCGGTTTGGCTCGTGGTTTCCGACGGCTACGGAAGCGTAAACATTGCTGCTCGCGTTAAATTGATAGGTAATACCCGCTTTCGGATTAAAAAAATCGAGCGTTACCTGCTGCTGTACGTTGTTTAGGTTTTGATCGAAACCTAAGAACGAATAATAAATATGGCGGTATTGCAAATCGCCATACAGCAGCACTTTACCTATATGGTATTCGGCGCGGGTAAAAATATTGAAGTCGGTTTTTTTGGCGTCGTTGCGCGAATATTGATAATCTGGCGGAATGTTGGTGCTTTGCTGCGTCCATTCGATATTATTGTAGTGTGCGCCTTTATACTCATTATAAGCACCGCCAAGTACCAGGCCCAGGTTATTATTGGGCTTGTAGTGTAAATTATAGGTAAGGCCGTAAAAATCATTATTGAGCCATAACCGGCGCACAAGGTCTGTCGCGGCAATCGTTGTTCCGCCTACGGTAACCGGGGTAACGCCATAGTTTTTCAGCGAGTCAGCGTTCCGGTACTCTTCATAGTAGCCAAAGCCTTTGGTATAATGTAAGGCACCACTAAACGACAGCTTACTGCCGAGCTGCTGATCATACAATAACTGGTAGTAGTTTTGGGTATAGTTGTCGGTTTGGTTTTTATAAAAAGAATTACTTGAATTGATATATCCTAGTTCGTTATACCGGCGATTACCGTGTTTAACGCTGTCTTCAGGCACACCATCCCAGGCCTGGTAGGTTTGTTCGTAACCCGAAAACACATTCAGGCGCAGCACGCTGTTTTTACCGTAGTATGCGCCGGTTAAAAAGTATGATTTGAGGTGCGAAAACGCACGGTCGATATAACCGTCGGAGTTGATCCGCGATAAGCGGCCGTCTACGGAAAAATGTCCGCCAAGCAGGCCTGTTCCCAAAGCTACCGTATTTTTAACCGTCCCATACGAACCCACTGAATTATTCAATTCCGCGTAGGCGGTATCCCGGCGGGTGGTGGTTTGTATATTGATGCTTGCGCCAAATGCGCCCGCACCGTTGGTAGATGTACCAACACCACGTTGTACCTGTATATTGTCGACAGACGAAGCCAGGTCGGGCAGGTCGACAAAATATACGCCCTGGTCTTCCGCGTCATTCAGCGGGATGCCGTTAAGCGTTACGTTGGTACGGGTAGCGTCTGATCCGCGTATGCGGATGCTCGTATAACCCACACCGGCACCTGCGTTTGATGTAACTACCGTAGAGGGGGTTTGCTCCAGCAAGTATTCGAAGCCGCGGCCCGAATTGTTTTTTTCAATGTCCTTTTTGCTCAGATTGGTAAATGCGGTAGGCGAGTTCGTCGCCGCACGGGTGCTGCTAACGGTTACTTCTTCCGTTAAAAGCGTACTGTTAGTGAGTGAGAAGTCAACCACTGCATCGGCGTTCAGCGTTACGTTTTTTGAAATGGTTTGATAGCCGATATAGGATACCTTTAGCGTATAAGTACCATTTTTAAGATCACCGACCTGGTATTTGCCGCTGCCATCGGCAACTACACTGATGGTGTGGTTTGCCAGGCTGATCGTAGCTCCGGGCAGTGCTTCGCCGGTTTGCTGGTTTGTGATTTTTCCCGAAATGGAAAACTGGGCCGCAGCCAGGACAGGCAGCAGCAAGGCGGTGAACGCCGTAATTAAATTTTTCAAAATGATAATTAATTAAATTAGTTAAACCATCTCCGCATCAGGGCGAATACGCAGTACACTTAACTTGTTACCTCTCCCTACGCCGGCATTACCCGGATCAGGTGTATGTGGTTTGGTCATTGGTCATTAGCCATTGGTCATTGCCTGTAATTACAGACTAAGGACTTTGGACTAAGACTCCGGACTTAGCACAACGGGTTTGATCTCAGCCTGTCTTTCAGTTTGGTAAAATAACCTGCAGATTATTTTGCGACCAAAGCAAGGCACCCCTTGAGAATTATGGGGCAAAGGTAATGTTTGATTTCGGATTTCGGATGTATAATTGTTGATTTATACATAGCGATGGGTTTTAAACCCATCGCTATAGTTGAAAATCTTTTCCCTTTCACCTCAAAAACGTACTTTTGCAGACTTTACAAAACGGTACTATGCTACGGACACATACTTGCGGCGAATTAAATATCAGTCATTTAGGCGAAACGGTAACTTTATGCGGGTGGGTGCAAAAATCACGTGACCTGGGCGGCACAACCTTTATTGATGTGCGCGACCGCTATGGTTTAACCCAGCTGGTTTTTAATACAGATACTGATGCCGCTTTGCGCGAAACCGGCCGCAGCCTGGGGCGCGAGTTTGTGATAAAAGTTACCGGCAGGGTTTTGGAGCGCTCGAACAAGAATGCCAAAATGCCGACCGGCGAAATTGAGATCGGCGTTTCGGAAATAGAAGTACTGAACGCGGCGAAGATCCCTCCGTTCATGATTGAGGATGAAACGGATGGCGGCGAAGAACTACGCGCCAAATACCGCTACCTTGACCTGCGCCGTAACCCCATCCGCAATAACCTGATGCTGCGCCATAAAATGGCACAAGAAGTCCGTAAATATTTAGACGGCCGTGATTTTATCGAGGTGGAAACGCCGGTGCTGATCAAATCAACACCTGAGGGCGCACGCGATTTCGTGGTGCCCAGCCGGATGAACCCCGGTGAGTTTTATGCCCTGCCGCAATCGCCGCAAACCTTCAAACAATTACTGATGGTAAGCGGTTTCGACCGTTATTTCCAAATCGTAAAATGTTTCAGGGACGAAGACCTGCGGGCCGACCGGCAGCCTGAGTTTACACAGATAGACTGCGAGATGGCCTTTATTACCCAGGAGGATATATTAAATATTTTCGAAGGTATGACCCGCCACTTATTCAAAACAGTGAAAGGCATCGACCTGCAAAGTTTCCCGCGGATGCAGTACGCCGATGCCATGCGCTTGTATGGGTCTGATAAGCCGGATATCCGCTTCGGGATGGAGTTTGTTGAGCTGAATGATGTTGTAAAGGGCAAAGGCTTCAGTATTTTTGATAATGCCGAACTGGTGGTCGGCATCAACGCCAAAGGCTGCGCCGAATACACGCGCAAGCAAATTGATGAGCTAACCGAATGGCTGAAACGCCCGCAGATCGGCGTTACCGGGATGATCTACTGCCGTTACAATACCGACGGCACGCTGAAATCATCAGTAGATAAATTTTATACCGAAGACGACCTGACCAACTGGGCCGCGGCTTTTGAAGCCCAGCCCGGCGACTTGATGCTGGTTTTAGCCGGACCAGCTGATAAGGTACGTAAACAGTTAAACGAGTTGCGCCTGGAAATGGGAACCCGTTTAGGTTTGCGCGATAAAAACACCTTCGCGCCGTTATGGGTGCTTGATTTTCCGCTGCTTGAATGGGATGAAGAAACAGGCCGCTACCATGCTATGCACCACCCCTTCACCTCGCCAAAGCCGGAAGATATCGCTATGCTGGATACCGCGCCGGGTGAAGTGCGGGCAAACGCGTACGACCTGGTGATCAACGGCACAGAGATCGGCGGCGGTTCTATCCGTATCCACGACCGGGCTTTGCAATCACTGATGTTCAAACATCTTGGTTTTTCGCCCGAGGAAGCGCAGAAGCAATTCGGCTTCCTGATGGACGCTTTTGAATATGGCGCTCCACCGCACGGTGGGATCGCTTTTGGGTTCGACCGGCTTTGCTCCATATTTGCCGGACTGGATTCCATCCGCGATGTGATCGCCTTTCCTAAAAACAACTCGGGCAGGGATGTGATGATCGACACGCCTTCGACTATTGCCGAAGCGCAGATGAATGAGCTGAAAATAAGGACAGTTTTATAACAAAAAATGGAATATCGGTTTTATTACTATTGTCGATAGGCATTTATTATATTTGTATATGGAATCTGCGATAATATCTGGAAATTCAAAAAAAGACATTCAGCTTCTCGTTACTCTGGCTGAAAAAATGGGAATAAAAGCCAAATTTCTCACAAAAGATGATATTGAGGATTTCGCGTTAGCTAATGCCATTAAAGAAGGAGAAACTGGCGAATTTGTTGATACTAACGAATTTTTGAAATCATTAAAATGATCGTTAGGATCGATAAAAGCTTTCAAAAAGATATCAGTAAAGTCAGTGATGCAAAAGTTAGACGTTCAGTGGCAGAAACTATAGAACATATACAGGAATCCGCGAACCTTTCTTCGATAACAAATCTAAAAAAACTGGCCGGCTACAAAGACTTTTATAGGCTTAGATTAGGCAATTATAGAATTGGCATAAGATATACAAGTGATCATGAATTAACTCTTATAAGATTTCTGCATAGAAAGGATATATATCAAAAGTGGCCTTAAATATATTTTTTAAAAGGATGGTTCAGCAACCATCCTTTTTCTTTTATATTAGAAAAAAATCCTTTAGATGAAAAAACTATACTTCTTTATTCTTTGCGCTTTCTCGCTCCCAGTATTCGCGCAAAGCAGCCGGATGAAAAGCGCGGTCATTAAAAAAGCCGATTCCCTTCAAAGTCAAATTATAGCCTGGCGGCGGGATTTTCATGAGCACCCGGAGCTTGGCAATCACGAGTTCCGCACCTCGGCAATTATTGCTAAACATTTAAAATCGCTTGGGCTCGAGGTACAAACAGGCCTGGCCACCACAGGCGTAGTGGGCATATTAAGGGGCGGTAAGCCCGGCCCTGTTGTGGCACTGCGCGCCGATATGGACGCCTTGCCGGTTGTTGAACGCACACCGGTTCCTTTTGCATCAAAAGTGAAGACCATGTATAACGGGCAGGAAGTTGGCGTAATGCACGCCTGCGGCCACGATTCGCACATGTCGATCCTTATGGCTGTGGCCGAAGTTTTATCGTCGATGAAAAACGAACTGCACGGGACGGTGAAATTTATTTTTCAACCCGCAGAAGAGGGGCTGCCCTTGGGTGAAAAAGGCGGGGCCGAAGAAATGGTGAAGGAAGGCGTGCTGGAAAACCCTAAAGTTGATGCCGTGTTTGGCCTGCATATTCAATCGTACCAGCCTGTCGGCACCATTACCTACCGCCCCGGTGCGGATATGGCGGCGGTTAACCCAATGAAGATAATTGTGCACGGCAAATCGGCGCACGGCGCTTATCCCTGGTCGTCAGTGGACCCCATTGTTGTTTCGGCCGAGATCATTAACAGCCTGCAAACCATTGTGAGCCGTAATTTACATATCACGCAAAACGGCGCTGTTGTATCCATCGGTGCCATCAACGGCGGCAACCGCACGAATATTATCCCCGAAACCGTAACGATGATCGGCACGATACGGACTTTAAATAACGACGATGAAAAAATGGTTATTGATCGCGTTAAGCAAATAGCTACCAAAACCGCCGAAGCCCTGGGCGCCACGGCCGAAGTGATCATTCCCTATGAGCACCATTATCCCATCACCTATAACGACCCGGCGTTGGTAGCACAAATGCTGCCCTCGTTACAGGCTACCGCAGGAGCGGAAAACGTTTCGCTGCGGCAGGCAGAAACCGGTGCAGAGGATTTTAGCTTTTACGAGCAAAAGGTACCCGGTATATTTATTCATTTAGGCGGCATGCCGAAAGGCGGCGATCCGTTAACCGCACCGGCGCATCATACACCCGATTTTTATATTGACGAAAGCGGTTTTACATTGGGTGTGAAAGCGCTGTGTAACCTGACGCTGGATTATATGGGGGCGCATAGCAAGTAACGCGTTTTACATTGGCGGCAATGACGCTCGCGGAGTTAACTCACCCGGTCTGCGCTACGCTGGACCACCCTCTCTCCGGCAAGCCGGAAAGAGGGTTGGGGAAGGATAGAAATATTTTTTTTCTTTCTTTACCCTCTTTCCGCCTGCGGCGTAAAGAGGGTAAAACGGTTTTTATTCGGCAAAAAAGTCTTAATCCCTGCCATTTTCCTAAATTGGCATCGCGATTGTTCAATCAATTATTAATGAAACAAAAATTTTATGATACTGCTGTGAAGCAGGAACGGGCGGTGCTGGTTGGGGTAATTACCCAGGGGGAAACCGATGAGCAGGCAAAAGAGTATTTGGAGGAGCTAGAGTTTTTGGTTGCAACCGCCGGCGCTGAAACCGTTAAAACATTCACGCAAAAACTTCAGCGCCCTGACAGGGCCACATTTGTGGGCTCAGGCAGGCTGGAGGATATAAAGGCCTACGTTGTAGAAGAAGAAATTGATATGGTGGTTTTTGACGACGAGCTTACCCCATCCCAGCTGCGCAATATTGAGAATGAACTGCAGGTAAAGATTCTTGACCGTAACAACCTGATACTTGATATTTTCGCTGGTCGGGCACAAACAGCACAGGCTCGATCGCAGGTTGAGCTGGCCCAGCTGCAATATTTATTGCCCCGCCTTACCCGTTTATGGACACACCTTGAGCGGCAAAAGGGTGGTATTGGTATGCGCGGCCCGGGTGAGTCGCAAATTGAGACTGACAGGCGATTGATATTGAACAAAATATCCCTGCTAAAAGAAAAGCTGAAACATATTGACAGGCAAAACGAAACGCAGCGAAAAAACAGGAGCCAGCTTATCCGGGTGGCATTGGTCGGTTATACCAACGTGGGCAAGTCGACCATTATGAATATGATCTCCAAATCGGAGGTATTTGCCGAAAATAAACTATTCGCAACGCTGGATACTACCGTCAGAAAAGTAGTTCTTGAAAACGTGCCGTTTTTGCTATCGGATACAGTTGGTTTTATCCGCAAGCTGCCTCACCATTTGGTGGAATGCTTTAAATCGACGTTGGATGAAGTGCGGGAAGCCGATATATTGATCCACGTAGTTGATATTTCGCACCCCAATTTTGAGGACCAGATAAACACCGTAAACGAAACGCTAAAGGACCTGGGCGCAATCAATAAAAGGGTAATAACGGTATTCAATAAGATAGATACCTTTCAACCTACGCAACACCAGATCGACCAGCAGGCTGAACCATTGACCTTAAGCGATTTTCAGCATAGCTGGATGGCGAAAAACAACAGCCCCGCTATTTTTATCTCGGCAACGAAAAAGGAAAACCTTGATGAATTCAGGGAACTGCTATACGAAGAAGTAAAAGCAATGCACGTGGAAAGGTACCCGTACGATAAGCTGCTGTATTGACGTTATTCCGTAGAGATGCAATGCATTGCGTCTCTACCAGGTTACCCGTTATGCAATGCGTTCGTTGTAAAATACAGGACGATGATAACAATTCCCGCTATTATCCTGTAAACGCCGAACAACCTGAAACCCCTCTTTTCCAGGAAGGTGATAAAACTTTTGATAGCCAGCATGGCTACGATAAAGGCGATAATACTTCCAATGATCAGTAATTTGACATCCTCATGCATTTGCACGGAGGTAAGGGTATTGTGTTTATGAAAATCCCAAAGGTCTTTCACCGTTGCGCCAAACATGGTTGGCACCGCCAGGAAGAAAGAGAATTCGGCGGCGGCCGTGCGGCTCAGCTTTTGCGACATACCACCTACGATTGAAGCCGCTGATCGTGATACGCCGGGAATCATGGCCAGGCATTGGAAAAAACCAATTTTCAGCGCTGTTGTGTGATTGATATCCTTTTCCTCCCTGATCTTCGGCTTATTAAACCAATCGTCAACAAAAAGCAGGATTACACCGCCTATTACAAATGCTATCGCCACTACCAAGGGGCTTTCCAGTAATTTATCAATGTGCTTTTTGAGCAGCAAGCCCAGTATCACTGCCGGAATAACGCCAATAACCAATTTAACATAAAAGTCGACCGACTTAAAAAAGCGTTTAAAGTAAAGCACCACGACCGCCATGATCGCCCCAAGCTGTATAACGATCTCGAAGAGCTTAACAAATTCATCTTTGCTGATGCCCATTAACGAGCTGGTGACAACCATGTGCCCGGTTGAAGAAACCGGTAAAAATTCAGTCAGCCCTTCAATGATGGCAAGGACGATAACCTGGATGATGTTCATGTGGTGGTAGGTTGAAAATGTTAGTTAATTGAGTTGGATTAGGTTGATTAGGTTTATTGCATGGCAATTGGGTTGTAGTTATATTCCAACCGCTCAATCAATCAATCAATCAACTATTCACTAATTTGACTCCGGTTTTTTAAATATTGAAAAAAAACCTAATGCGAAACCGGCCAATATCACCAGCGGGGCAATAACAATTTTGGTAGTGCTGTAAATATCCGTTTTGCCGGCCATTAATATAAAGCCAAATACAACTACCGCAATGCTGATAATGAGTAAACGGTAATTGCCCCTGTCAAAAATAAAATGAATTTGGCTGCTTTCTGATCTTATAGCCGGCTTTACAGAGCTTGTAGTTTTAACCGGCTCGGCCGGTTTGGTATATTTTTGTGTCATATCTTTAATTACTGATTTATTGAATTAGTGATTTTTTATTTCGGATTTGTTTTTTCCGAAATCTATCTACCTATACAAGTCATATACTTTTAACCGTAAAAATTTATTTACCGCCAGGAAGGTGCTGAAACCCGAAATAAAGATCCCCGCGCCTATCACCACGATAAACACCACGCCAAACTCGGCGTAATTACGCAATATGATCAGGTCGGGAACTTCCTTGTAGGCCAGCGACAGGGTGCCTATCAATATCAGAATGGCTATTAATCCACCCAGCAGGCCGTGCCATATCCCGTATAATAAAAACGGTTTGCGTATAAATCCTTTTGTGGCACCCACCAGCTGCATTGATTTGATCAGGAAGCGCTGGGAGTAAATGGCCAGGCGTATGGTATTGTTTATCAGGGCCACCGAAAGCACTACGAAGATCGCGGCAAACGCAAGAATTACTAAACTGATGTTGGTCAGATTTTTATTCATCTGGTCAACCAGCGATTGCTGGTATTTAACTTCTTTTACCAACGGGTTTTTAAGCAGGGTGTTTTTAAAACGGTCGATGTCAGCATTGTTAGCATACTCAGCCTTCAAATAAACATCAAGCGATTGCGACAGCGGGTTATAACCCAGGAATTTTACAAAGTCTTCACCAAGGTCTTTTTGCAGGTTACGCGCGGCTAATTCTTTGCTTACATATTGTGTTTGCTTAACCATCGGGTTTGCCTCAAGCTGCTTTTGCAACTGCAGCACATCCGTTTCATGCGCAGCGTCGTCAACAAACACATTTAAAACAATGTTTTCCTTAACATACCGCGACAGGTTATTTGCGTTAACCAATATCAGCCCCAAAAGACCGATCATCAACAATACCATGGCAATACCGAATACGGTAGAGATGTAGATCGTTTTGGTCTTTTTTGCCGATGCGCTTGCTTCAAATTCTTCCATACGAATAGATTTCAGATGTGAGATATAAGATTCGAGACCTTTTGAATCCCGCCAGCTTCAATCTCTATCATCTGCCTGGTTTGCGAAAGTAAGAAACCAAGCCTAAAGGTAAAAGATTATCTTGTATTTATTTATCGCAGGCAAACAAATCGAATGTAGTTTAACAAAATTTAACAAACGGCGGATATGACAATGCAATGAAAGCTCTAAACCAATTATTCATAACTTTGCCCCATGATTATTGAGGTATTAAAATCGAAACTTCATCGGGTTAAGGTAACCCAGGCCGAATTGAATTATGTAGGCAGCATAACCATAGACGAGGACCTGATGGATGCGGCAAATATTATAGCCAACGAAAAGGTACAGATCGTAAATAATAATAACGGCGCGCGTTTTGAAACTTACGTGATAAAGGGCGAGCGTGGCACCGGTACGGTGTGTTTAAATGGCGCAGCCGCCCGGCTTGCGCAGGTAGGCGATATCATCATTATTATGTCATACGCGTATATGGAAGTGGATGAGGCGCGTAATTATCAGCCGATTTTGGTTTTCCCGGATGGAGATAATAAATTAATACGCTGAGAGAGCCAGGAAGCAAGAGTCAAGAACCAAGACAAATGGTTCTCCATATTGGTTAATTAACCAGCCTTCCTTCCAAATCAACCATCCTGCCAAATGGGTTTAAGAATTTGTTGGCTAAAACGGCAAACTCCAGGCGGGTTACCGGTCGCAAAAGGTCGAAATCAAGCCTGAATTTATACTGGGTTTTCCAGGCTTTTTGCATGCTGATGCGTAAAGTTTGCGGCTCGGTAAGTGTACAATCGCTGATGAGCGACAAGAGGTTGGCGACCGTAAATGTTTCGCCCGGCTTCTCCTTGCCAAACCACAAAAAAGCGCGGGTATATATTTCGTTAAGCAAAGGTTTAATTTCGGCCGTGGTTACTGAAGCATCCGGATTGAAAACAAATTGCCGGCTGTTGCCCTGCTGAATGCCTTTAAGCAGGCCTGTAGCACAAACCTGCTGAACAGCCCGCCAGTTGCGGTCGCGGGGTGATATATCGGTAAATGGCACCAAATAACCCTTAAAATCCAGCAGTTCGCCCTGGATGATATGCACCTTTAAATTTTTTGTGGTGGTTTTAAAAAATGCACAATAAGCAGCTACAGTGCCAACGCCCTGGCCAAGTTCCAGCTGCGCGGGCAAATATTCAATGGTTTTTTCGCCGGGCAATATTTTTTCGGTAAGTAGTATGTTTTCAGCATCTTTTAATACAACACTGCTCACCGGGATGTACCAGGCAGGCGACGGGGGATAAGTATTGGGCAAATTAACTTGTCCCGGAAAGTTATCCCCTGTAGCAATGGCGGTACGATAGCGGTTTGGCCCGGTGCTTTCCTTATTAAAATCCGCATTTAGTTTGGAGCTTGCTTTTGCAGCGATCCCGCCGTTATCCGTGGCGTCAACCACAACCCTTACTTTAAAAGTAATGGTTTTCCCGTTTTGGGTGGCCTTCACATCCCAACGGTCGCCGTCTTTTTTTATCGCCGTAACGGGGCTGTTTAAATAAACGGTGAGGTTTTTTACGGTATCCGTGATTTTTTTGAAGATCAACAGCGCTGCCGGCCTGTCAAACTTTAGCGGGGCATTATAAGCCGAATCGTATCCTAACCGGCCTTTGTAAAACTCATGTATCCGCATGCGGAACTCGCCCCATATCCCCGATGGGATGTTTTTGTTGGTGTTAATTATAAATGACTCGCCGGCAGGTACACTCCCGCCAAGTGTTGATTGGACTTCGACCAAAACGGTTTTCACCTTACTCCTTGCGCACTGCACCGCAGCAGCGATACCACTTGCACTGCTGCCAATTACCAGCACATCGGTTTTAATGGTTTGGGCATACGCCAGAGAAAAATTGGAGGCAAGCAGTAAGATAAGTAACCTTTTGATCATGAGTTAAATAATAAGGGCAAAATGCTAAAATAGGTGAAAACCTTGTTGCCAATCAAAAATAATACCTAATTTAATTTTTTTTTAAGCTTATGACAGACGAACAACTGCAATATCCTATCGGGAAATTTAAGGCGCCGGTATCCTACACCAGCGAAGATACCCGAAAAATGATCAATACGATAAGAGAATTTCCAGGCCGGATCCGCCAGGCCATTATCGGCCTGACCGAACAACAACTGGATACACCCTACCGCACCGGAGGCTGGACGTTAAGGCAGGTGGTACACCACGTGGCAGATAGCCACATGAACTCGTTAATGCGGTTTAAATGGGCGCTCACTGAAGAAAATCCCACCATTAAGCCCTACGAAGAAGCCGACTGGGCGCTGCTTCCGGATTACCGCCTGCCCGTTGAACCGTCGATAAAAATACTGGAAGGGCTGCACCAGCACTGGGTGGCGCTAATGGAGGGTTTTACCGATAAAGAATGGAGCCGTACATTTCTACACCCGCAATCGGGAGACACCATGCAGCTAAAAAAGGCGCTTGCGTTATATGCCTGGCATAGCAAACATCACCTGGCACATATCACGGAAACGGTTAAGAATTTTTAAGTTGAAAAGAAAAAGACTTACGAAGATTTAGAATCTTCGTAAGTCTGATATCCTACAAATTAAACAAGTTATACTCCAGCCTCACCAGGTACATGTGTGCCGTATTGCGGACCATCGAACTATATAAGGGAACCCGGTACGAAAAATCAACCCTGATCAGGCTGTTGAAAATAAGCTGTACTGCCGGTGCTGCATCCAGGTAGCTTTGCGCATAGCCGGGGTTGGTTTTTCCTAAAAACTCCATATATACGTTCAGGTTAACCTGGTTATAGTTTTTATATGCTTTGGGCAATAGCAGGTAGCCGGTTGAAAACGTATAAGCAACTGCGTTTGCAGCATTTGCGGCCGGCAGGTTAAAACCGCCCGCATTATCCCAGGCATGCAAATAACTCACCGAACCCGATAAAGCCAGTTTATGCAAAAGTTGGGTGAACACAACGCCGCTTTGCAAACCGGAGTTATCGCCCTCCAGGGTAATTTCCTGGTTAACTACAGGATTGTTAATGCTGGATAGCTTAGTAAAAAAAGCACCCCGAAAATGCTTCTGAACAGAATCAACCGATAAGAAACGGTATTTGGCATACACGCTTCCGCCTTCAAAATGCTGCCCGGGTTGGTAAAAATCTGAACCGTACAACGAGCCATGCACCATCAGGGACTTACTGGCTCCATACATTACCTCCAAGCTGGTCCGGTTTTTATAACCGGGGCTAAAAAAGCCTTGATTTTCGAGCCTGATACCCAGCGAATGGGTGGCCATATTACTGGCAGGTTCGGTGCTCACGTATAGTTCTTGTGAAAACACAGGGCACGCAAGTACTAACAGGCATGCTGTCCATAATAAATGCTTCATGGTTTTTGAAGTTTATATGGCCACGTGATAAACCCTGCCCGAACCGCCGGCAGCGTCTGTATTTGCACCCAGGTACTTTTTGGTAACAGATTTTGGTGCGAAACCTTTATCGACAAGAATAACAGCAACCGGCCCGTTTAACGACCTGTCGGAACCGTTCATCACCTGGTAAGTATCACCGCCGTAACTGAACTTATCGCCGGTAAGTTTGATGTCGTTGAAATTAAAGGTGGCTTTAAGGCTGTTCACAAAAAAGCCCGCATCCTGCACTTTTTTGCTGATCTGGTCGAAGTTTACAGCGGCACCGGTCTTGAACGTGAGCACAAAAATATTGCGCACAAGGTCGGGTTTTATATCGGTAATAAAAGGAAGCGTTTTTAATGATTTTTCTGTGGCTTTGGCACACAGCGCACAGGTGAGGCCGCTAACCTGTAATTCGGCTTTAGTAATTTGAGCTTTAGCGATGCCTGTTGTAAGCACCAGCAGGATCATAAATATTTTTATCGTTTTCATTGTGATCAAAAATTAGTCGTAAAAATTAACAAATAAACAGTTGAATTTTACTGCGCGAAAAGGCAGTTGACGACTATAATCAGATACGGAAAACTCTGTTTTTAAGAAATGTGACCCGGCAACTGAGTGGCAAACCGGGCGGTTTGGCATCAAAACCATTCTTTAATAATACCTGGTTGGCAAACGGAGAAAGAGCAGCGAATGCAAGTGCCGGCAATTTAAAGCCAACCACCTTTGAGACGATTGACAGCGCAGCGCCCTGATGCGCATCTTTAACCTTTATTTCGACATGTGTGTTTTTGCAGCACTTGTTTTCGGGCATCGCACCCATACTGCAGCTTTTAGCGGGAGCATCAATTTTTACAGAAACCAGCCTGCTGCAGCAATAATGCAGATTAAAAGCAAAGCCCATTGCTGTACTGATGTACAGGAATGTTAATAAAATGGCCGCCGATCTTTTAATCATATACAAAAATACGTTTTAACCCGCTGATTTACAAACTGTGTTTGTTTTCATAAAGTAACAACCCCGTACATTATTGCCGGGGTTGTTAGTAAGATACTTATATAATCTGCTTAAGCGCCTTTTTCATCATCAGGCAAGCTTGCTATCCTGTAGGCTGTGTTACCATTGGGATCCTTTACCTTTTCGTAATAGATGCCGTTTGGCGATACAAAATATTTTTTGCCGTTTAAGTTAACTTTACGGCAGCCATCGGGCAGTTGGTTTATAATATCACCAACTCGGGGAGCGGCAATTGATGCGTTCGGATCGGTTACGCTGTCGTCGGTATTTAAAACGCCATCCCTGCCTGCAACAACATATATTTTTTTGCCTTTATCGTCAACGCTTTCTTTGTAATACACACCGTCCGCTTCGTAATATTGCACACCATCTATACGAATGGCGCTGGCATTTTTCGGAAGACTGGGTACACCCGCACCAACCGGTGGCGCAGTTACCTGGTAACCTCCGCCGGCATACGGGCTATAAAACACGCCGCCATAATAATAATACCAGGCCGAATCCCAGTAAAAAGGATAGTAACCGAAAGGCAATACGCCTAAATAAAACCCGATGTGCGGGTATCCGTAATACCCAAAGCCAGGGCGGTAAAATGCGCCGCCATGATAACCACTACCGGCAAAATAGCCTGAACCTGTGGCACCCCTGTAAGTCGCGCCGGTGCGCGGCGCAAAGTTTGTTCCGCCGCGAATGCCAAAACTAGTGCTGCCATGAAAACCGCCGCCGAAGCCGCCACCACCACCACTTATGCGCACCCCCCCGCCGCCGCCGGTAGCACCGCGTTGCGCATTGGCTGTGAACATTGATGCCGAAAGCAATCCGGTTAATACTAAACCGAATGCATATTTAAAAAATCTTTTCATAATGATTTTAAACAGAATTTTTGTGTGTCAAGTATTCATTAGACTAAAACCGCTGTAAAAGGTTTAATCTGTTTTCAAATTTACTACAATTATCAGCCCACGATTTGCAACAATTTTGTTAGCATTTATTTCCGCATAATTCGAATTGATAGCAATGCACATTTAACGTTTAAACATTTAAATTTATTACTCAACTTCTATCGATCCGGGCGGGAAAATAAGCTTAAATGTGCTCCCGTTGTCTTTTTCAGACATCACCTCGATATGTATGCCGTGAAAATCAGCAATTGATTTTACAATAGGCAGACCGAGCCCGAAGCTCTCCTGCTGAAGCGACTGCTGTAATTTTTTAAACCGGTTAAAAATATGCGGCAGGTATTCTTCGCCAATACCTACGCCGCTGTCCACTATGCTTATTGAAAACAGCTCATTTTGACACTCTGCGGTAATCCTTATCCACCCACCCTCACGGTTGTATTTTATCGCATTGTTTATCAGGTTGAAAAACAAGTTGAACAGCAGGAATTTGTTTACTTTAACCAATGTCCAGTTACCTGGGATAGATACATCATAGCCGATATTCTTGTCCTGCATCCTTATCGAAATCTCATCATAAACCTCGCCAAGCAAGGTGCCGAGCGGCATGCTATCCTCTTTTAAAAACTGCTCGTTCTCAATTTGCGAGATCAGTAAAAGGGTTTTGGTTATGCTTTTTAACCGATTCAATATTTTTTGCATTTCCAACAGCCTGCCTTTAAAATCATCATCAATATCCTCGCGTGCAAACATGTTTTCGATTTTCGATTGCAGGATGGATATTGGTGTCATCAGTTCGTGCGACGCGTTAGAAATAAACTCGCGTTCCTTTTGAAAGGCATCCTCAATCGCCTGGATCATCTGGTGAATGCTTATATCCAGGTGCTCAAAGTCGGAAGTTGTTGTTTTAACTTTTTGATAAGAACCGAAATTGGGGAATTTCTGCGCGATAAGCTTTGTTTTAATAATAAGCCCCAAAGGTCTTAGTACATAGTTCGTATAAAGCAGATCGGCCAGGATGGTTAACAGCACCATGCCTACCAAAACGGCGAACGCTATATTTTGAAGCGGGGTGGTGGTTTCACCTATACTGGCTGCACTTTTGCCCGTTTCAAGTAAATAGTTTGTTTTGTTAACTATAAAATTATAGCTGAGTATCCGGTATTCTATCGTATCCCCTTCGATTTTACGCTGTTCGTTTTTTATTGTATCCAGGTGTTCGTCGAGCGAATCTTCATCCAGGCTATAATATTCCTCTTTTAGCGGCGAGTAACTGGCATACACATAGTTTTTTATTCCCTGAGTTTTAATGATCTGAAGCAACTTGGCCCGTTGTTTCCGCAGCCGGCTATCGGTGTAGTTTTGGTTGATGTTTTTTATCAGACCGGGCAAAAGCAGCACAAAAATGGTTACTATTACCAGTTTTGAAATGGTATTGAATAAGGTAAGTTTGGTTTTAAGTTTCAAATACTTAAGCGTTGATCTTTATTTTATACCCCAGGCCCCGCACTGTTTCCAGCCAATCGGGCGGCCCGTAAACATTTAATTTTTTGCGGATGTTTTTGATATGCGCATCGATATAATTTGAGTCGTAATCATCATTTACCACGCTTCCCCAAATGTGCTCGCTTAGCTGCGACCGCGTTAACGTGCGGTTTTTATGCAAAAGCAGGTAAGCCACTAGGTCAAATTCCTTTTTGGTTATCGTGCTGATCTCGGTGTTTTGCCAGGCGATGGTACGGTCTGTCAGATTTATGGCAAAGCCCTCAAGGTTAACGACATTTTGCTTTAAACCGTATTTGCGGCGTATAATAGCCTGCATCCGGCTTTGCAATTCGAGCAGGGAGAACGGTTTTGGCAAATAATCGTCGGCGCCAAGGTCGAGGCCTTTAACCCGGTCATTCACTTCGGCCCTGGCTGTTAATATCATACACACTGCATCAGGGTTGTTCAATTTGGCTTCTTTAAGTAAAGTCAAACCATCATAATCGGGTAAACCCAGGTCGATCAAAATAAAATCATAAAGATTCACATTAATTTTCTCGGACGCCGACCGGCCGTTGAAACATACATCGCAGACGTAGTTATAATTTGTCAGGAATATTTTCAGCTCATCTGCAAGCGCTCTTTCATCCTCTATTATCAAAACATTCATCGCCGGCTTAAAAAAAGATGTAGTAAAATGTAAGGTTAAAGAAAACTTCCCGCCTGTTTTTTAACTGGCCTTCAACATTTACGGGTATTGAGTACTTCCACGAAGCTTCAAGTGTATAATGCGGCCTGTTATAGGCAATAGGTATTTTAATGCTATAATTAAGCGCGTTAAACCTGCCGTTGTTATAAGCGTGAACTTCGGGAGCTTCATCAAACTTTAGCTTCTCGGGGTGCTGGTATGAATATTTGCCTACGAAGTTTTGCGTACCTAAAATTGCGCTGATGGTGGGATTAAACGACAGGTAGTCCTGGTCATCAAAAATGCCCCAGCTGGGCTCAATGTATTTGGATGTGTTCAGCGTGATAAAATAATCGTTGGCATCGCCAAACAAATAATCAAACACTACGCTCGATTTGGCAAATTTCCAATCGTACGAGTTTTTAAAATTTATATCGTTCGAAGATGCCGATTTTATCACCTTCGCTGCATTCTTATCAAATATAAACCGGGTATAACTTATTGACCCGGAAAAGTCTTTTGAATATTTGTATAAATAGCCCGCACCCAGGTCAACCTCATCAAGGGGGGCGTTATAGCCAAGCACCTTCACCCCTGAGCCATAAATAAACATGCCCGATTTGGAATTATAGATCACATCTCCGCTTACGTAAGGATATTTAATAGGCCCTGTGCGGCCAAAGAACAAAACATCGCTGCCGTAATTTACACCAACTGAAACCGATCGTTTCCTGAACACCGTATCAGAATCTGCAACGACATGGACAGGTTCGCCTATATGCGTATTTCGCCGGGCTGCCACTGCCGATACTGTGCTGCAGGTTACAAGGAAAAGAAAAAAGAAACAATGCTTCATTAATTTCGGTGACTGTCTGTTAAATAATTAATTGCCATTTCTCCTGGGGATCTCAGGTGGCCTCACTAAACCTTCAGGCCGTCGCTGCCGTTTAGGCCTGATCTTCGTTTTTAAGGCTTCGGCATCGTCCCCTGATTCAATTTTTTCGGGTTTTGGCTGTCGTTTGGCTTTTGCTACTTCCTTAACTTTCTTTTTATCGTCCTGGTCCTGCTTTTTGCTTTTTTTGGCGTTTACTGTATCAACCGGGGTTTCATTAACGGGCAAAACAATCCCTATTGTACGGGCGGCCGCATCAAAATAGTTATTTTTTATTCGGGCAGATGATAAACCTGGTGCAAATATCAATAACATGACAATATACGCAAACCACTTTATCATTGAGCGGGAGAAAACGGTAAAATTATTTTCAATTTTTCTTCTTTTAAGGTCGCCGGTTAATTGGATGCCAACAAAACGGAGCACCGCTGTAAATTAACCGGAAAATATATAATTGGAATAGCGAAACCCGGTTTTGGCGGCCCCGCTATAGTATTGGCGTTACGCCCTGAATGAATAAGCCATCAATAAACATACAAAATGGCACGTCCGGCAGGGGCGGGAAATGTCAAAATTTACATGGTGTTAATTGGCTATGCTAACATCCTTTGAAGTATAAATCCGGTCGTGATCATCTACTATGATACATGCCATCTGGTTAAGCTGATTGATCAGGTAAAGCCCGGCATTTACGCCTATTGACATTACCGGCGTGGCCATGGCGTCGGCCAGCTCTGCGCTTGGGCTAATAATACTTACACTTTTAATTTCGCTTACCGGAAACCCGTTTTTTGGGTTTATAGCCGGTAAGCGCTTGTTATTTATAATAGGGGTATATTTTTCGGCATTTATGGAGGTCGCGATAGCCATATTGCTGATCACGATATTTGCAAAAGGCTGTGTTTTCTGTGCCGGGTCGGCATTTGCGATTGTCCACGATTCATTTTCGGGGGCGGAGCCCCAGGTGAGCAGATCGCCGCCTGCGTTTATAACGCCACTATCGACCCCCTGCATTTGCAGTATATATTTAGCCCGGTCGGCTGCATAGCCGTTAACAATGGCCCCAAAGCCCAAACGCATGCCCTTTTCTTTCAAAAAAACCGTTTGCTCCTTTGCATCCAGTGTTACGCTTTGGTAGTTTATATTGGCTGCCGCGATCTTGAAGCCCGGTTTTTTGCCGGAGTTGGCCTCAATATTATCAGCATCTCTTTCAGCGTTAAAGTAAGTGATATCAAACGCACCATGGGTAAGTTCAGACACCTGCAATGAGCGGTCGATCAGTCTAAAAATCTCGGGGTGGGTTTTCACCGGCTGTACACCGGCGTGACGGTTGATCTTGTTAACAGCGCTGTCGCTGAATGTGCTGAACAGTTTTTCGACGCGGCCGATCTCTGCGATCGCCTCGTCTATCCGTTCATCTGCCCAATGCGGATTATTTCCAACAACGCTAATTTCGAAGTGGATACCCATAAGACGGACAGAACGCCTGAAAATTATTGATTTAGGGAAAAGGGTTTTTATCGCCAGCATAAAGCAGATCAATTTAAATGCAATACAAAAACAATGATCTAATCAAAACCTTCGCTCCAAAACCTCACTATGCAGGGGAGAATGCGGAATATTGCTAATGTTTATATAACGAAAATAGTTGCCTATTATGAAAATAAGATGAAAAACCGGAGTTAATAATGCAGGAACGCAATATTTTGCATCTTTCGTTATTAAAAATGAAATGCGCGCGAAAAAATCAATAATGGATAAGGTGCAACTGGTGAGACATATAGAGACGCAAAACAAAGATGTATAGAGACGCAAAGTGTTGCGTCTCTACGGTTACGCTACGGTACCTTCCTTCAGTTTCTCGGCGTTTTCGGCAAACTGCAAGGCTTCCATTATCTCCTGCAGATCGCCGTTCATTACGCCGGGCAGGTTATATATGGTAAGACCTATGCGATGCTCGGTTAAACGTCCCTGCGGATAATTATAGGTGCGCACCTTGGCCGAACGGTCGCCGGTGGAAACCATCGTTTTGCGTTTTTTGGATGTTATTTCGAGGTGCTTTTGCAGTTCCATTTCGTACACCCTTGAGCGCAATACCTGCAAAGCCTTATCGTAATTTTTTAACTGGGATTTTTGGTCTTGGCACTGGGCTACAATGCCTGTTGGTATGTGTGTTAACCTCACCGCGGAATAGGTTGTATTTACCGATTGACCACCCGGGCCGGATGCGCAAAACAGATCCTTACGGATATCGCTAACCTGCAGGTCGATGTCAAATTCATCCACCTCGGGCAGTACCACAACCGTAGCGGCCGATGTATGCACGCGCCCCTGGGTTTCGGTATCGGGCACGCGCTGTACACGGTGCACGCCTGACTCATATTTTAAATTGCCGTAGGCATCCTCGGCCATTACATTAAACACAATTTCCTTATACCCGCCTGACGTGCCTTCGGTATAATCAACCAGTTCGGTTTTCCAGCCGCGCTTTTCGCAGTAGCGCATGTACATCCGGTAAAGGTCGCCGGCAAAAAGGGCCGCTTCGTCGCCCCCCGTGCCGCCGCGAATTTCAACGATGGCGTTTTTGGTGTCTTCAGGATCTTTAGGGATCAGCATCACCCTGATCGCCTCTTCCATTTCTTCCTGCTTAACCAAAAGCTCATCCAGTTCGGCCTTCGCCATTTCGCGGAACTCTTCGTCTTTTTCAGTAGCCAATATTTCCTTATTGCTGTCAATATTGCTCATTATATTGCGGTAGATGTTGTATTGGTCAACAACCTTGGCCAAATCTTTATATTCCTTATTGAGCTGGGCAAAGCGCTTCATATCTGCCATGGCATCGGGGCTGCTCAACTCGGTTTCAACATTTTTCCAGCGCTGGAATATCGCTTCTAATTTTTCTAACATTACTATTTATTGAGGGTCGTTTTCAACAAGCGGCTATTATCGGTAAGATATTGCGGCGTCGTTCAAAAAACGCACAAAAATACGGTTTTTCAGCCAATATTTATTCATCCGGAGGTAAAGAGATGACCAGGCGGGTTTGTGCCGCTACGCCGGTAAACTGCTGAACTTATAAAAAATTTGGATAATAAAACTTAAAACCCTTATCTTCGTTTTACAACAGACAAGACTATGTAGGCCCTGCCGATATAGTCTTGTTTGTTTTTAATAACATTGCGTCCTTCTTTGAACGGGAGGGCGGTTTTTTTTTGACACCAACAGAACTGAATTATTAATAAAATTTTGCATTATGGCAGAGGTAGGATACTATACCAAAGAGGGTTTAGAAAAATTAAAGGAAGAGTTACATCAGCTAAAAACTACAGAACGGTACAACATCAGCAAAGCAATTGCTGAAGCGCGTGATAAAGGTGACCTGTCGGAAAATGCTGAATATGATGCCGCGAAGGAAGCCCAGGGGTTACATGAGGCTAAAATTGCCAAATTGGGCGAGATGCTGGCCAATGCACGTTTGCTTGACGAATCAAAACTGGATACTTCAAAAGTGCTGGCTTTATCGATCGTTAAAATAAAGAATATTAAAAACGGCGCTGTTATGACCTACCAGCTGGTGTCAGAAAGCGAAGCCGACCTGAAGGCGGGTAAAATATCGGTAGCCTCGCCAATTGCCAAAGGGCTGTTGGGCAAAAAGGTCGGCGATAAAACAGAGATCACGGTACCTGCGGGCACAATGGAGTTTGAGATAATGGAAGTGTCGAGGTAGTGCATGGTTGATTAGGTTGATTAAGTGAGTAATCAACCGACCAGTCAGCAAAATCGTTACTACAACTTAATCAACTAAACAATGACCATTTTTTCAAAAATAGTAGCGGGCGAAATACCGGCTTACAAGGTGGCTGAAAGTAATGATTTTTTGGCCTTCCTGGATATTAATCCATTGGCTGAAGGGCATGTTTTGGTGATCCCGAAAAAGGAAGTTGATTATATTTTCGACCTGGATGACGAAACCTACGTTGGCCTGCAGGTTTTTGCTAAAATAGTGGCCACGGCTATAAAAAAGTCCATCCCGTGCAAGCGGGTTGGCGTTGCTGTTATCGGGCTTGAAGTGCCTCATGCACATATTCATTTA
Source organism: Mucilaginibacter sp. (assembly GCA_035568395.1). GTDB lineage: Bacteria > Bacteroidota > Bacteroidia > Sphingobacteriales > Sphingobacteriaceae > Mucilaginibacter. The sequence continues at coordinate 138,958 of DATMOF010000005.1, forward strand.
ATACCGATGAACAACGTAAGCGACTTGAATTTTTCCCGGCCAAAATTGAGCTTTACAGCTGAAGAGCTTGAGGCTACTATGAATAAGATAAGGAAGGCTTTGTAAATGTGCAAGTTTCAGATGTGCGAATGTGCAGATGCTTTTTGATACGGGGATGAATCTTGAATGTGCATTAATTCATCTGCACATCTGAAATTTGCACATCTGCACATCGTTTCGCACATCAAATAACCCGTTTACTGTTATCCTTAACAAAGGTATCCCAGCCTGAATATGATTTTTTACTCCCGCTTTTGCCTGCGGGCATTCGCTGGAAGGAGTGACAAACGGCAACGGCCAGCCCATCGGTGGCATCCAGGAAATCGGGTGTTTCTTTAAAATTTAATAAGCTTTGCAGCATGGCTGCCACCTGCTCCTTGGTGGCATTCCCGTTTCCTGTTATGGATTGCTTTATTTTTCGCGGCGCGTATTCGGTGATCACCACATTGCGCGATAATGCTGCGGCCATGCACACGCCCTGGGCACGCCCGAGCTTCAGCATCACCTGTATGTTTTTCCCATAAAACGGCGCTTCGATGGCCAGGCAGTCGGGTTTATAATTATCGATTAGCGCGACGGTTTTTTCAAAGATGCGCTGCAGCTTCAGCATGTGATCGTCAATGGCCCCCATTTTTACTACGCCCAGGCTGATCAACTCGATCTTTGAGCCAATCTCCTTTACCAGGCCATAACCCATAACCGCAGTACCCGGGTCAATGCCGAGGATGATCCTTTCTTTTTGGTTTGTTGTATCCACTGTAGTGATTAGAGATTGGAGAATAGAGATTAGTTTAAAACATGCAAGATAATAACAAAAAGGACGATCCCAATGACTAATCTCTAACCTCAAATCTCTCTTCGCAAAACGTCCATATATTCTTTCCGGCTGATAAGTCTGGCGCCCATCGAGGCTAAATGGCCGGTGTGTACCTGGCAATCAATCAATTGATATAAACCGCTTTGACAAAGATGTATTAGCGCGGCTTTAGAGGCATTGCTTACCAGGCTGAACATGCTTTCGCCGCAAAATACAGCTCCCGTTTTTATACCGTACAGGCCGCCGACCAGGTTATTTTGCTCCCATACTTCGACAGAGTGGGCGAAACCTTCCTGATGAAGTTTGATATAGGCGGCCTTCATTTCGCCGGTTATCCAGGTGCCGTCCTGTCCGTTTCGCATAACGGATGCGCAGGCTGTTATCACTTTTTCAAAGGAAGTATCGACGGTGATCCTGAATTTATCCGAGCGCAAAAGCTGCCGCATGGATTTGGATATTTTTAGTTCTGCCGGAAAAAGCACAAACCGTTCGTGCGGCGAATACCAAAGGATAGGCGTATCGTCACTATACCAGGGAAATATCCCGTTTTGATAGGCCAGCAACAGGCGTTCGGTTGATAGGTCGCCGCCCACGGCTAATAAACCGTCCGGTTCGGCCAGCTCCGGGTCGGGGAACAGTAAACGGTCGTCGAGCCTGAATATCATTGGGTAATATCCATTTTAGCAAACTTTCCCGTCGGTATCCCGTGATCCATTGTTGGTTCAATTATATGTCTAAAATATTATTTACATAATGAAAATAAAAATTAAACCCTTAGTAACTTGCATTGTCAAAACACCACCATGAACAATATCAGGCAGGTAAAGCATTTATGGTCCCGGGCGGGCTTTGGAATGCGCTTTGAAGATTTAAAGGAGCTGGAACATGCTTCTGTAAAACATGCTGTAAAAAAACTGTTCGGCACCGGGAGCGCCCAGCCTATTGAGGTGGTTAAGGTTATGACTGACTATGCCGTGCTGACAAAGGGTGATGCGACGGCAAAAAAAATGTTCCTGCAGCAGCAGCGCCAGGAAGAGAAGGACCTGAACATTGCCTGGTTCAACCAAATGAGCACAACCGATGCGATTTTGCAGGAGAAGATGACCCTGTTTTGGCATAATCACTTCGCCTGCCGTTCAAATAATTCTTTCTTCGCGCAGCAGCTAAATAATATTCACCGCGAAAACGCCCTGGGGAATTTCAAAACCCTGTTATTTAAAGTCGCCGAATCGCCGGCTATGCTGCAATTTTTAAATAACCAGCAAAACCAAAAAAATCACCCGAACGAAAATTTTGCCCGCGAAGTGATGGAACTTTTCACAATCGGCCGGGGCAACTATACCGAGGATGATATAAAACAGTCGGCCCGGGCTTTTACCGGGTACGGATTTAACAAAGATGGCGAGTTTGTAACCCGGAAGTTTGTGCATGACGATGGGGAAAAAACCTTCATGGGCAAAACGGGTAACTTCAACGGCGAAGACATTATGAGCATGCTGCTCGAAAAACGGGAAACAGCCTGGTTTATCTGCAATAAGCTATATAAATACCTGGTAAATGAAGTATCCGATCCGGCGCATGTAAACACCATGGCGGATGTTTTTTATCATTCGGGGTACGAGATACGTCCATTGCTTGAATATATTTTTACTTCGGCCTGGTTTTATGATGAAAAAAATATGGGCAACCTGGTTAAGTCGCCCGTTGAGTTTTTGGTTGGGCTGAACAGGCAGTTTTATCTTACTTACCAAAAGCCAGAGGTGTTGCTGCAATTTCAACGGGTGCTGGGGCAGGTGTTATTTTACCCGCCCAATGTGGCCGGCTGGCCGGGAGGGAAAAACTGGATCGACAGCTCATCACTGATGTACCGCCTGAAAATTCCTTCGACGCTTTTGAACAGCGGACTGATAGATTTTACCGGCAAAGCCGATCCGGAAGATGAGGCTTATATTGCCACAGTGCGTAATATGCAGCCGATCGTAAACACGCGGGTACAGGCACAGCCTGATTGGGATAAGTTTTTACAAGGCGTTCCAAAAAACATGACAAAAGCCGCGCTCGCTGAATTTTTACTCGAGCCAAAACCGAATAATGGGTTGTTAAACAGTGTTGATCTGTCGGCCAATACCAAGGCAGCAGTAATCGAACTGGTGTCAACGCCGGAATATCAACTTTGTTAATTTTGAATTATTGAATTAGAGATTTTAACATGAAGATAAATCGAAACAATCACCAATTCACTAAATCAATAATTCGCTAAATCAATATTTATATGAGGCGCAGAGATTTTTTAAAGAATACGGCACTCGCATCGGGCGCACTTTTGGTGCCGGCATTTCTGAAACCGCTTGAGGCACTGGCCAAGAGTGAGCTGACCGATTACAAAAACCTGGTGATCATACAGCTTTCGGGCGGTAACGACGGGTTGAATACGATCATCCCGTTTGGTAATGATATCTACTATCAAAAACGTAAAACCATTGCTGTAAATCAATCGGATATTATTAAGCTGAATGATATGCAGGGTTTAAACCCGAACTTATCGGCGCTAAAAGATATTTACGACCAGGGGTATATGAGCATCATTAACTCCGTTGGCTATCCCAATCCTGACCGATCGCACTTCCGGTCGATGGATATATGGCAAACCGCCAGCGACTCGAACCAATTTTTAACTACCGGGTGGATCGGCCGTTATCTTGATTCAAACTGCCAGACCTGTAAAAATCCGTATACTGCTATAGAGGTTGATGACACCCTTTCGCTGGCCATGAAAGGTGCGAAAATGAAAGGCATTGCGGTGCAGGACCCGAATAAGCTATACCAAACAACCCGCGAGCCATTTTTTAAGGGCTTAGTGCACGACCATACCGCGGCCAATTTAAACGAGGACAACCTGGGCTACCTGTATAAGACAATGATCGAGACTTACTCATCTGCAGATTATATCCAGAAAACCGCTAAAACCTATAACGTTACCGCTGAATATCCTGCAACCGGGTTAGGCAATCAATTGAAAACCATATCAAAATTTATTAACTCCGGCCTGCAAACCCGTATATACTATGTTTCGTTAAGCGGATTTGACACCCACGTTGGCCAGCAAAACCAGCAGGGGCGCCAGTTAAAGATATATGGCGATGCCGTGGCGGCCTTTATAAAAGACCTGAAACAAACCGGCAAATTAGCCGATACGTTGGTGATGACCTTCTCGGAATTCGGCCGCCGGGTTGAGCAAAACGCCAGTAACGGAACAGACCACGGTACAGCAAACAATATTTTGATCTACGGCGGGAAACTTAAAAAAGCAGGCATTTACAATGACGCTCCCGACCTTACCCAACTGGAAAACGGCGACTTAAAATACCAAGTCGATTTCAGGGACGTATATGCCACCCTGCTGGATAAATGGCTGGATGTGAACAATAGCCAGGTATTGAATAAAAACTTTGCCGGATTGGGTTTTGTTTAGGGCTGCGGCAACAGATGGATTTCCTTCCCAGAAAATTAATTAATATATTTGATTATGACTATCGAAATAAAAACTCCTGTTACCAAAGAAAAAGTTCAGCAAGCTATTGAACAACTAGCTAAAGAAACGGGTAAGAAAAGCTTGAGAAAACATTTCGGGAAACTTAAAAGGAATCTTGACGGCCTTGACTATCAAAAGCAGGTGAGGGATGAATGGATTTAGTTTTGTTGCCGATACTAATTTCTTAATTGCTGTACACGAAGGAAAAGATTATGTCGAGCCATTTTTAGACGGAGTCGTTATTGTGTCCGTCATTTCAGAAATTGAACTTCTTGGGTGGCATAAACTAAGTCCGGCCGACCAACTAAAACTCCGTTCGTTACTGGACGATTGTATTATTTTCGAGCTTACTGCGGACATCCGCAAAATAGCTATTGAATTAAAACAGCAGATAAAAATTAAAACGCCGGATGCAATAATAGCTGCAACATCCAAATACCTTCAAATGCCCTTGATCACCTCGGATAAAGGGTTTAAAGCAATTCCAGATATTGAACTAATCTTACTATAATGCTCTCCTGTCATTTAGAGGCCAAATCCACAGTCGTATCCCGATAGCTATCGGGACTTAAATCTAAAATCACTTTGGCATTCTGCGCATCATATTGGCCATGGCCGCGGGGTTGCTCATTTGTTTCATCACTTTGCGCATATCCTCAAACTGCTTGATCAGTCGGTTCACTTCGGTAAGATTAGTGCCCGACCCTTTGGCAATACGGTTGCGGCGACTTTGGTTGATGCTGTCGGGGTTGCCTTTTTCGTACGGCGTCATGGATTGAATAATGGCTTCGATCGCCTTGAATGCGTTATCATCCACCTCGATATCCTTCATCATTTTGCCAACGCCGGGTATCATGCCCATCAGGTCCTTCACGTTACCCATTTTTTTGATCTGCTGTATCTGGCTGAAAAAGTCGTTAAAATCAAACTTATTCTTGCGTATTTTCCGCTGCATTTCGGCAGCTTCCTTTTCATCAAACTGCTGCTGGGCACGCTCAACCAAGGAGATCACATCACCCATTCCCAAAATCCGCGAGGCCATCCTATCCGGATGGAAAACATCCAGCGCTTCCATTTTCTCGCCGGTACCGATAAACTTGATCGGCTTATTCACCACCGATTTGATCGACAACGCCGCGCCGCCGCGGGTATCGCCGTCCAGCTTAGTAAGCACCACACCGGTAAAATCGAGGCGGTCGTTAAACACCTTCGCGGTATTCACAGCATCTTGCCCGGTCATGGCATCCACAACGAATAATATCTCGTGTGGTTTAACAGCATCTTTTACCTGCTCGATCTCGCGCATCATCGCTTCGTCGATCGACAATCGGCCCGCGGTATCGATGATGACCACGTTATTGCCGTTTTGCTTTGCCAGCGCTATACCTTCCCGGGCAATGGCAACCGGGTCTTTCGACTCCAGGTTTGCATAAACCGGCAAATCGATCTGGCTGCCCAAAACCTGCAGCTGCTCTATAGCCGCAGGGCGGTAAATATCATCGGCCACCAAAAGGGGTTTTTTGTTCTTTTGCGTTTTTAAGTAATTGGCCAGTTTGCCCGTGAAGGTGGTTTTACCGGCGCCATTCAAACCCGCTATCAGGATAATGGTTGGCGTGGCCGCGAAGTTAAGTTCGGCAGTGCTGCCGCCCATCAGCTCCGTCAGCTCATCATTCATGATCTTGGTGAGCAGCTGGCCGGGCGAAATGGCGGTCAATACATTTTGGCCTATCGCTTTTTGACGCACGTCGTCGGTAAACGCTTTGGCGGTTTTATAGTTTACGTCGGCATCCAGAAGGGCTTTGCGAATTTCCTTCATGGTTTCGGCCACGTTTATTTCAGTAATGGTTCCCTGTCCCTTAAGTACTTTAAAGGCCCTCTCGAGTTTATCCGATAGATTTTCAAACATTGTACGTATCCAAATTTTGAGGAGACAAAGTTACAATTTTGAGTCGATTTGGGAAGCGTGGTTTTTGAGGGGCGGTATAGCGCATTGTCTTCGATATCTCCCGCGGGAACATCAGAATCAGAAAAGTAGTGACATTGTTTTGCCAGTGTTCCAAGCGTTCCAACTGTTCAGGTGTTCAACTCTCAAATTTGGAACACTTGTTTATAGTGATTAGAGGCTGGTGATCAATCTCACCTACAGATGATAAACAAACCTGAAACCCTGAACCACTTTGGTGAAACGACCATAGGCCAGGCCATAATCAAGCCGTATCACAGTGCGTTTGAGGCCGAAATACACTTCTTTATAATCGGGCAGCATGCCCTGGGTAAGGTACGAGCCGCCTACGATCTCCTGTATCTTCAGCTTACTGAACAACGGCACCTTGCTTAAAAAAAGCCCGGCAAAGTTGTGCTCAACATGCGCCTCGAAATAAGGTTTAAAAGTACTGTAGGTATAAAAATTCAGGAAGTGGAAGCTGCCCTGCGCCGAATCGAAGAAGAAACCCTGTCCGCCGCGGAACTGGTTATAGTCGGGGTAATACAGCCGGGTGGTATTCGGGAAAAAACCGCCCGAAACAAAATAGCCCATATTGCCGACGATGCCCAAATTGAGCCGGTCCTGGAAAACATCCACCGATACGGTGTTATATTTTACGTTCGAACCCAGCCAGGGCAACCCTTCGCGGTAATTGACCCTTAATCGGGGATATTTGCTCGGCAAAATAAATTTACCCTGCGGCGTTACCATATATTCCTGGTCGAAGGTAAATGTCGCCGAACCGCGTATGGTAAAGGCACGGTATCGCGGAAACAGGGGCACCTTTGCGTTGGGATCGAGCGGATTATTGGAAGTGAGCAAAACGCTGTCGCGGTTAAAGGTATGCGTGGTGGTATTAAACAACGATCGTCGGTTGGCGTATTCTATCGTGCCGTTTAAAAAAATGCCATTAGCCACTTCGCCGTCGGTGCCGGCCATAATAAACTGAGACTGATAAAGCTTTAGGTAATTCCCTCCTAACAACAACGTGTTGATAGAGTTCAAAAACACGCTCGTGGTGCCCTTGTTGTTCAGGTCAAGAAAATCTGATCCGACCCGCGCGTAAACCGAAGCTTGCTTAAATGGGTTATAGATGAAATTGGCAAAGATATTTGCATTGAAAATCTTGTCGGTAAATCCATACCTGGCATCGGGGACCACAGTAAGGCTGCGCAGGCTGTCGTACACCTTGTTGTACTTGATATGCAAATCATAACCCCAGCCGTCTACGGTATTATAAAAAACCACATTATACGGCGACTGGAATGTCCATGACGTGTTTTTATTGTAATTGTGAAGTGTATAGCCCCTCAACAAAAACGGGAAAAACCGAAAGCTGCTTTTTCGTTCGAGCGAATCCTTTATAGCGGCGTTCTTTCTGTGCGCGGCTTCCAACTCGGTCAGCTGGAAAAACTGTCTTTCCTCAGGTGTAGTCAACACCGGGCGGTTTTGATCCCAGTATTGTTTCGTGTGCTGGTAATCAGGCTTTGTGCTGTGATATACCTCGTGGTACGGACGTGAAAGGGTTGCGGTATCGGGCGCCGCGCTCTCGTAAACCCGGAGAAATGAACCGGAGTATCTAAACCCCCAAAATTTACCTTTATAGTTTAAGTCCGATGCCTGCGCTATCCAGCGACCGTCCGGCATAGGCACATATTGCTGCCTGATGTGAATCGAATCGATGAGCTCCATGTTGGCGGCAGGGGATAAATGCAGGTCAGCGCCATATAAAAGCCAGTCCTTCTCAACAATATAGATCATGCCGTAGAACAGGTGTTCATCATGCATCTTTGGCAGGATACGTATGGCGTAAATGCATTTTTCCTGGTCAGTAAACTGGCCGGCCAGCTGGTACCGGTAATAAATATGGGCATCGTCGGCCAGCGGCGAAACAAAGCTGTGCTCGTTAAACCCGTTCAACTGCTGGATATTCTGGCACAAATCGATGTGCTGCTCAGGCGGGCCGTTAAAATTAAATACATCCTTGCTGTATACGAAGTTTTGTGCTGCAATTACTTCCTCAATATTAAAATCTTTTGAGCGTGTGCGAAAGTTGGCAATATATTCAGTGAAGTTAAGTATCCCTGTTCGTTCGGGGTTAAAGTGTAATTCATGCGCGGCATCCCGCTTGAGGAAATTGGATGATGTGCGATCAAGCCGCTGTAGTACTTTATTGTAGAGCGTGCCGGTATAATGCAGGATTTTTTCGTGGGAATTAGCCCTTGCGATCACGTTATGAACAATGGAATCGGCTGTGTTGGGAACAATATCGGGGCCGGTCAGTCGCGATAACCTGGCATCGATTATTACCTTATTACTTCCCAGCGTAGCTGTTTGTGTGAATGCGACATAGCCCGGCGACCGAAAACTGATCTGGTATACACCCGGTTTTACACTCAATTTGTAAAACCCCTGAGCGTTGGTTAAGGTACCGGCATTAAGTTCGCTTACCCAAACCGAAGCAAAACCAACGGGCTTCCCCAGGTCGTCGGCAACCCTGCCGTAAACATCGGTCGTTTGAGCAGACACGTTTGCACACAGGAAAAACAACAAAACTAAGAACGAAAAAGACCGCATTTGGCTATAGTACTATTTATAAGGCTTACGGTAACTGATGGGTTACGCTATATTGGTTAACTGGTAAAAGACAAACAAGCGGCTTGAATGTTTGCGAAGCGTTTTTGCAGCAGGCGCCTTTACTGCGAAATACCGTAAGGCTATCTATGAATTATCGAGCGGTAATTTAAAATAAAACGTTGAGCCTTTACCGGGTTGGCTGTCAACCCATAAAGTGCCCTTGTGCCTGGCAATGATCTCGCCAGAAATAAATAAGCCCAGGCCAAGACCCTGGAATTTATAAAAATCTTTTTGTGTGCGGTAAAATTTTTGAAACAGCATGTCTTTATCCTTGTCTTCTATTCCAATGCCAAAATCCTGAACTGATACAACAACGTAGCCATTCTCGCTATAGCTGTTGATTATTATTTTATCAGCGTCAGGCGAGTACTTGGCCGCGTTGTTTAAAAGATTGTTAAACACCTGTTCAATGCGCACCCGATCGCCGGTAATTTGAACGGATACGGTGTTTTCAATAACTACTTTATGCTTTGATGAGACATCCATAAAGTGCTCAACATTTTGCTCCAGCATTTCCTTCATGTCAAACGTTTCGTCTTTGTAAACCATCTGCCCGGAATTTATCCGTGAAACATCCAGCAGGTCGTTAACCAGTTTTTCAAGCCTCGCGACATGGTAAAGTGTTTTGGAAGCCAGCGGGTGCGATTTATCGTCTGAATTGAAATTCTTTTTCAGCAATTGGGTATAGGCTTTAATACTGGTCAGCGGCGTTTTTAATTCATGACTGGCAATGGTTAAAAACTCATCCTTTTTGTCCATCAGGTCCATTAAAGCTTGTTGCGCAGCAATCTGGTCGCTGATATCGGTCAAGCTCCCTATAAAACCCTCAAATGTGCCGTTATTAAATATAGGGTTAGCTTGCACCAGTACCCATCTGTACCCGTTGTTAACATTTTTAAACCGTGCTTTGGTGCGGAAAGCCTGCAGACCGGCAAATAACTTTACAAACCCTCCTTCCTTCATTCCATCGGGGTGGAGGGCCTTTGTCCAACCCGCGCCGAGGCTTTCCTCGCGGCTTAGCCCGGTAAAATCTATCCATTGCTGGTTTACATATATAGCCCTTCCGCGGTTATTAAACTGCCATATCATAAACGGCGTCTGATCCGCAATTTGCCTGAAATGGTTCTCGCTTGCCTTTACGGCGACCAGCAGACGCTTCAGTTCAGCGGCCTGCTCCGCTTTTTCTTCGGTGTTTCGCCGCAGCTCATTTTTCATCTGTAAAAGCGAATTGCCAAGAATATCGGATTCGCCCCGAGGGGTCACATCTACATCAAAATTTCCTTTCCTGATCTCGCCGGCGGTCTCTGCGAGTAAGCGGTTGTTAGCATCAATAAACGCAACAGAACTGGCTAATCGGCCAATAACGTCGTTTGAGTCAATACTTAAATGCAATCCCGTTTCGCCAACTGCTATTTTTTCAGCCGCAACCCTCAGTTCCGTCAATACGCCGGTAATTGAAATGATGGTTGTGGCTATCATGAAGATGCTTAATACCAGGGCAAGTACCAGTAATACCAGTAATATGGTTTGGTTGCGGTGCACATTATCTTTTATCGCATTTAACTGCTGGTGTATAATGTTCCATATTTTTATTTGCTGCCCGCGTAATTTTTCAACCGCATTACCGGATAATTTCCACCACTGCACGTCTGTATAGGTGGTGCTGTCAAATTGCATTGTCTTAAAGCTTTTATGAAGATAATCCATCAATGGCTTTGCCTGGTGCTGCATAATAAAATCGTAATCGGCCACCGCCTGCGGCGATGATTTCGCTTTGAACTCGGTCTGATAGGTGGAAAAAACCATATAAACCCCCAAAAGCCCTTGCAGCGTTCCGTTGCCATATTTAAACTGACGGGTGTACAGCACATTATAAATATTCGAACGCAGAATGCCCAGGTAGGTTATGATCTGTGACATTGCCCGGGCACTATGCAGTTCCTGTGTCAAAAGGCGCGCATTCGCTATTTGAAGCAGGGGGGTTACTTCGAGCATGCTTATCCTGAATATCGCCGTGGTGTAATAGTTCATCACTTCGCCGGCGCTCATTTTATGCGCGTCGCTTCTTTTCCGGGTGGCCGCCAGGCTATCCAGCATCGTATAATGCTCAAAGCCACGCAGGTCGGGGTCACTTTCAAGGTGAGCTATTACTTTATCGGTGGCATTTTGCTGGACCAGTAATTCCGGGTATTTATCTTTTTTTAAGGCATATTCATAAGCAAACCGCCGCTCTGCCTGTAGCTGGTCTATCAAACGGCTGACCATTGTCGACCGGTCGACAATCTCTATATTTTCCTTGCTCAGGTTGTACTTTTGTTTTTCAAAAAGATAAAACTGTACCGATAAATAAACCAGGAAAAGCGAGGGCACAAGCCCGATCAAAATCAGTTTGTAGGGGAGTGATAATCTTTTGAAGATATTGATCATCTTGGTGTACCAGCTTCAGGTTGTAATAGTTCTAATGTACTAACTTACAACGCTTTTAATAGAAGGATGTTTACCGATAAACAATAAATAGTGTGCCGGTCCGGGATCACACTTAATAGTCCATTCTATTAAGGAAATTTATACAACACGCCCAGCGCTAACCCCTCGGTTCCCTGCACACGCGACGAAGTGTTTTTATCATACAGGAATGTGCCGTTTACAGTTACCGCTATCATACGGTTCACTTTGGCGGCTAAAACAGCGTCAACCCGGTGGCTTATGTATGCAAGCGACTGCTGGTACGGGATAAACAGCGAATACCTGGCGTTGATATGAATGTTTGTCATCAAGTCTTTATCAATAGCTGCTACAACTTGCAGGGCGAGGTCGTTTTTAAACGTGTGGTGTATGGCAACACCATAGTTTGATGGCTGATTATGATAGATCGTTGTATCCAGCACAAAGGTTTGCCGGGCTGTACCTGTACCAAAACGCAGATCAAAATACTTTACCGGCTTAAATTCAAAGCCGACAGATTCTGTAAGGTATCCCGGCGACATAAAGTTTGAGATAAGGACCGGCGTTGTTGGCGGGCCGTCATCTACAGCCACATAGTTAAAGCCTTTGTCGAACTGCGATTCGAATGTTAGCGAACCGAAAAAGAACCAGTGTTTGGATAGTTGGGACGCAACTTTGTTGTCAAAAAATATCCTGTCGTTGGTCTTTCGCGATCCCTGGCCCTTATTTTTGGATATGCCGTAAAGCAGGTTAAGGTCGGTGGCGTAGCTAAAGGGCGCCTTATTATATTCGGCTTTATATTCAAAATTGCTTCCCAGGGCAACGGCGTTTACTCCACCGGCGCTATAATTTGAGCTAAATGCCGACTGGCTGAAATTGAGGCCGAAAACGATCGATTTATGCCAGTAACTCACTTTATAATCGAGCAGCGTCACCGGGATCAATTCCTCCCGAACCTGCAGAGGGCGCAGGCGAAACGGAAGCGCGTTTTTATGCGGTTCTATCCTGTAATTATTGAGCAGGTTGGTATCAATTTTAAGACTATCCTTCTTTTGCGCTGTTGCGGATAAAACAAATACAAAGGATAATAAGAAAAGGTATACTAGTCTGAGTTTTAGCATAGCAGGCAATAATTGTTTAAGCGAAGGATTAAAAGCACAACGTTAAACCGGCGATCCGGTTTTAAAAGACCGCAGGCAAATTTATTATAATCTACAGTTATAATATGCCAGAGAGGGAGATTTTCTTTAGAATTAAACACATCCGCTCATTTAGCTTTTAAATTTGGCAATGAATACCGCCTGGGGTTTCGCATAAACCTTTTGTAATTGGCTTTAATTGACGCAATAAATTCGTAATCGGTGGCTGTTTTGGTAAGATAGTAACCCGGCCTGTACCTGAGCATGAATTGGGTCAGTTTCTCATCCTTTAGCCCGGTAATACTGGCAACAGTTGTGCGGTTAAACCGGTAGTCGATTACATTTTGCTGATAGTCCTTTTCAATTATCTCGCGTAAATGCTCTGCATTGCGGCCACTTTTGCTAAATGAATTATACAATGCGTCGATGCTCAGTCCGGCTCCCCCGCTTGATGGCGATGTCAAAAAATCACTGTATGATAATGATCCGTATATCTTGCTGTAATCTGCTTTCGTGGCGGCAAGCCGTTTTTCGGGACTAAGCAGTGTATCATGAATGGTCACCTGCTTCAAGCGTATGGTTGACGGCATTAAATAAATGGCAATGGCTGTATTGCTTAAAACCTTTAGGGTATCCGGGCGAAACTCCTGCTTGCTGAAAACAAGCTGATCTCCCGGCCTGGCGCTAATTTTGAATTCGCCTTTTAAATTATTGTATACCGCCTGGCCGTTAGTCAGATTGCGTATACTAACACTGGCTAACCGGTCCTTCGTGTTTTTATCAAACACGATTCCGGATATCGTTCTCTCCTGCGCATATCCGTTTACCGAGAGGACGAATAAACAAAAGAAAAATCGCCATTTCATCATATCGCCAAAACTAATCGCCCGGCTAATCTTATTCATCTAATTTAACAATCATTAACATCCTTACTTCGTCACCACAAGTTTTTGGCCAATTTTAATGGTGTTATCCGCCATGTTATTCAGCCCTTTTAGCTCATCTAAAGTAAGTCCAAAACGTTTTGATATATTATATAGTGTATCCCCCTGCTTAACCGTGTAAAGTTTATCGGCGGGGGTGGCCGCGATCAGCGAATCCTTTATAGCCTTGCCTATGTTCTGGTCTATCTGGGTAAACACCCTGTCTTCGCGTTTTATTTTTTGAACGCCGCCTTCCGGCTGATCATATTTATCCAGGTGATACTTTTCAATCACGTTGATCAGCAAATCGGCGTATTTAGGATTGGTTGCGTAGCCAGCTTGTTTTAAGCCGGTGGCCCAGCCCCTGTAGTCGTTTTTGTCCAGTTCAAATAACCGGGCATAGTTTTTCTTTTTCAGGAAGTTTGAATGATCCCTGAACGAATCCTCGGGCCTGTCGTAAACCCTGAAGCAGTCGTTTTTATTGTCATCATCTTTATAATAACTTTTGCCTTTCCAATCAGACGAGCATTTGATGCCGAAGTGGTTGTTGGCCACCCGCGCCAGCTCGCCGTTGCCGCTTCCGGATTCAAAAAGCCCCTGCGCAAGCGTAATACTGGCCGGTATGCCATATAAATTCATTTCCTGGATGGCAATGGTTTTAAACCGCTCGATATACTGAAGCGACGTTTGCGGGATATAGCCGGCAATAGCGGCACTATTAGCCTTTTGAACACTTTGGTTATTATGCCGGGCCTGGCTGTTTGAAATGGTTTGTTTGCGGGGACTGCACGATAGCAAAAAAACGGATGCGATAAACAGATAAAGGGTCTTTCTCATTAAAATAGTTCAAATATCTTGTAAAGATAAATGTTGTAAGTTAAGAGGGTGGCGTCTGACCGTAATTTCTGTCTGTTAATTGTTTTGCGCAAGGCTTTCCTTATCGGCAGGGTTCTCATCAAACGAATAGAGGTGATATTTTTTTATCAGCCCCAGCACCTGTGCGGCCCATTTGTGGCTGCTGGCATAACCATGTTTTTGTATGCCATGTGCCCAGCCGGCGTAATCAAAATGCGTTAAGGATGATGACAGGCCGCTGAATTCCCGGCGCTCCGTCATAATGCGGGCAAAATCCTGGAAGGAATCAAATACGGAATCGTAGCGTTTATATGCCGTCCGGACTTTTTTGTTGTGCCTGTAGTAAACAATGTGGCCACCGCCTTTTACGCCAAACTGATTGTTAAGGTGTTGTGCCAGCGCGCTGTTGCCGCAGCCAGATTCGTGCATGGCAACACCCAGGACAATACTTGCGGGAACCCCGGTTTCGTGCATAATGCGGATAGCATCGGGTTTAAACTTTTCAATATAAGTTTGCGGGGTGTTTTTTTGCGCCGATGCCATCAGGGACGATATCAGCAACAGAGTAATCAGTACGTGTTTCTTCATAATTATTTTTTCCTGATGACCAGCAAACCGTCGCGAACCGGGAGAATTATTTTTTCCACCCTGGTGTCCGCCGCTATCTGGTCATTGAGTTCGCGGATGACCGTTGTATCGGTGTCATTGTCAGCACCATATACTTTGCCCTTCCACAAAACATTATCAATTATTATTAATCCGCCCTGCCTTACTTTATTAAATACAATTTGAAAATAGGTATAATTATTCTTTTTATCCGCATCTATAAACACCAAATCGAAACTATCCTCCTGTATTTGGGGGATAATGGCCTCTGCTTCACCAAAATGCAGCTTAATTTTGTTCTCCACATTTGTTGATTTAAAATGTGAATAAAGCATCTCCTCCAGCTCGCGGTTCACCTCAATGGTGTGGATTATTCCGTCTTCAGTAAGCCCTTCAGCAAGGCAAATAGTGGCATATCCTGTAAAAGTTCCAACCTCCAGTATTCGTTTGGGCTGCATCATTTTACTTAGAAAACTAAGCAGCCTGCCCTGGTAATGCCCCGACAGCATGTGGGGCTTAAGCACCTTTAAATAGGTTTCCCTGTTGATAGCTTGCAGCGCCAATGGCTCCGGCTCACAATGCCCGTCAAGGTAGTCCTGAAGGTCACGGGGTAGAATGTCCATGGGCGCAAAGATACACCGTTGATTTTAATGATTTGAGGATTTCGTTGATTTTTAGAAAAATGCAATAGTGATTGTTGGCGTAACGCGCGTGATTTTGGCGAGCACTGATTGATTCTTTTGAAAAACGCGATGGCTTTTAGGGCTACGCGTTTTTCTGGTTTTTTAACTTATATTCATTGGTTATCCTTTTAATCTCAAGGCTTTTCGAGCCTAAATTTAACAATAACCCGGTTTCCAATTTGTATGCTTCCAAATAATTAAGGGCTTGGGCAAGATGAATATCGTCTAAGCTGGATATGGCTTTTAATTCTACCATTATTTTGTTTTCAACAAGAAAATCAACACGTCTCGCGCCGACATTAACCCCCTCATAATAAATCTCCATTTCTAATTCCCTGGAAAACCTTAACCCTTGTTTTTCCATTGCGACAGCCAAGCTCCGTTGATAAATTACTTCCTGGAACCCATTGCCAAGTGTGCTGTGCACCTTCATGGCGCAGCCAATAATCAAGCCGGTCAGATCGGAGTATTTGTATGAATTGTTTACAAATTCTTTCATTTAATCGAAATTAAAAATTAAAACCCATAAAAAATCAGCTTATACAACATCAACGAAATCCTCAAATCATTAAAATCAACGGTTCCGGCCTTCCATCCACGACTGCAATAAAATCACTGCCGAAATAGTATCCACCAGCGCCTTATTCTGCCGGTTCTTTTTGTTCATACCGCTTTGCGCGATGGTGGCCGACGCCATTTTCGAGGTAAAACGTTCGTCAAGCATTTCAACCGGAATTTCAGGAAATGTTTTTTTGAGCAGGTTTACAAAGCCCTTTACGTGGATAGCCGATTGAGAGGGCGTATTATCCATTTGCTTGGGCTCGCCTACTATGAAGCGTTCTACGGATTCAGTTTGCAGGTATTTTTTTAGGAAATCGATGATCTTTAGCGGGTGAATGTTATCGAGCCCTGTTGCAATGATCTGCAGCGGGTCGGTCACCGCGATGCCGATGCGCTTGGTGCCGTAATCGAAAGCCATGATCCTCATTTGAGGGGAGAGATTAGAGGTTGGAGATCAGAGATTAGGCGGCGCATCGAACAAAGATAGTCGTATTTGTTGCATTTATAAATCATGATTAACATACTTCAGCTGAAACAAACTTCTGTGTAACTTAATTGTTTTAATTGTATGGAGTGTGCATAAGATAAATCGCGACTGTATCATTTTGTGAAAGAGATACAGGTGTACCACCCGGCACACGTGGTTACACCTGAACACACCTGGTTACGCATAAACGCACTTCCACAATGCCAATTTTAGACTTCCATATAACTAACGCTTTAAAAGTTTTACCATGGGGTAACAGAGACCTGCCTGCCGGAAGAAGACGCGGAGTACACAAAATGGTAATAATTCTTAATTCCCCTCATCTTATTTCTCTGTGTTCTTTGTGCTTTCTTAGCGCCCGCAGTGGTTAAATATCAGCCTTGCATTCGTCTATGAATGAGTTATTTTTACCGAAACATAAGACCCTTATTTTAGACTAATCTCTAACCTCCAGTCTCTAATCTCTAAAAATTACTTATTTTGCACCAATGCAGTTTAAGGAAATAGTAGGACAAGATGCTATAAAAGAGCGATTAATTAATTCGGTGAACGAAAACCGGGTGAGCCACGCCCAGCTATTTTTGGGGCCGGGTGGTTCGGGAGGTTTGCCGCTTGCTGTTGCTTATGCACAATACTTGTCGTGTGAGGACAAGCAGCCGGATGATTCCTGCGGGGTTTGCTCATCATGCCGCAAATACCAGAAGCTGATGCACCCCGACCTGCATTTTTCGTACCCATTTTTTGCCAAGCATAAAGACGATACGGCCATAACCTTCATCGAGCAATGGCGCGAAGCTTTTTTAACCAATCCTTACTTAAGCCTGGACACCTGGCGCGAATATCTGGATGCCGAAAATAAACAGGCCAACATCAATATTGCCGAATGCCACCAGATCATAAAAAAACTCAGCTTTAAACCGTTCGAATCCGCTTACAAGATATTGATCTTATGGCTGCCGGAGTACCTGGACAAGGAAGGCAACGCGCTGCTCAAGATCATAGAAGAGCCACAGCCAAATACTTTATTTTTATTGGTGGCCCAAAACCAGGACCAGATATTGAACACCATACTTTCGCGAACGCAGCTGATAAAAATACCGCCGTTAAGCTATAACGATATTAAAACCCATCTGGTTACTCAGCATAACCAAACGGAAGAGGCGGCTGCCGAGATCGCTTATTTATGCAATGGCAATTTATCGGAAGCCCTGACCATGCTGCAGGAGGACAACAACGGCTATCACGGCCTTTTTGTGAACTGGCTGCGGTTATGCTTCGCCAACAAAGGGCTGGAGGTTATGGCATTTGTTGAGCAGGCTTCAAAAATGGGCCGCGAAAACCAAAAGAACTTTCTGCGGTACGGCATTAATTTCATCCGGGAATGCTGCCTGCTGTTGTCGGGCGCCGGCAGCCTGGTGCATTTACCGGCGCAGGAGCTTGAAACGGCTCAAAAAATGACCAATGTAATGGATATTTCTATGGCACAGGGCATCATCACCGAGCTCGAAACGGCGCATTATCACGTTGAACGAAATGCGAACCCGAAAATTTTGTTTTTAGATGTATCTTTACAAATTATTAAAATACTAAATTTAACGATCCGCCATGGGCGGACACCTTATACGCCAACTTAATTATGGGATGTGGAAGTTGCTCAACGGGGGGCGGATGCTCACCCGCGGGCTGCAAAAGTAATGGCTCGTGCCTTACAAACGGTTGCAGCAAATTAGATGTTTACGATTGGCTGTCGCACATGGATATGCCAACAAATTATAAGCCTTTTGGCATTGTTGAAGTAAAGTTTAAGGGTTCGCGCAAGGAATTTTACCTGAACCAGGAGAATATTTACCTCGAAGCCGGCGAACTGGTAGTGGTTGAAGCCACAACCGGCGGCTACGATGTGGGCCATGTTTCCATAACCGGCGAGCTGGTTAGGATGCAAATGGTAAAGCGCCGTGTAAAGGAAGAGGATGTTATAAAAAAAATATACCGCAAGGCTACCGTTGCCGATGTGGAAAAATGGAAAATAGCCAAAGAACTGGAGTGGGAAACCATGCACAAATCCAGGAAGCTTGCACTGGAGCTTAACTTATCTATGAAGCTGAGCGATGTGGATTACCAGGGCGACAAAACCAAAGCAACCTTTTATTATACGGCTGAAGGCCGCGTTGATTTTAGGGAACTGATCAAAAAAATGGCGGAGACCTTCCGGATCAGGATAGAGATGCGCCAGATAGGTATGCGCCAGGAAGCCAGCCGCCTTGGCGGGATAGGCTCGTGCGGCCGCGAGCTTTGCTGCTCAACCTGGTTAACCGATTTTAAAACAGTATCTACCTCGGCCGCACGTTACCAGAATCTTTCATTAAACACATTAAAGCTGGCCGGCCAATGCGGCAAGCTTAAATGCTGCCTGAACTTTGAACTGGATACCTATATGGACGCTTTGAAACATATTCCCGAAAATGTGAATGTGTTAAAGACCGAAAGAGGCGATGCCCGCTTACAGAAAACGGATATATTTAAAAAGCTGATGTGGTTTAGCTACCCGGGCGAAGAAGCATGGGTGCCGCTGCCTTTAACACGGGTAAAAGAGATCCAGCAAATGAACCGTGCGGGCAACATTCCGGCCGACCTTGGCGAGGTGATCGAAATAGAAACCAAGCCGGTAAAAATTCTGGATTACGAGAATGTTGTAGGCCAGGACAGCCTTACCCGCCTTGATGAACGCAGCCGCAATAAAAAGAAGAACAAGAACCGGAATAAAAACAACAAACCAAATGGTTTCGCCGGCAATGACGGACAACGACAAGGTTCGAATAACCCACAGGGCATACAAGCCGCCAATCCGCAGGGCAACAGACCGCCGAATGCGGGGAACAACAATAATAACAGGAACAGGCCACCCCGCCCGAACGGGAACAACCCAAACAGGCCTAATCCGAATAACAATCCGGACAGGAACCGGGATAAACCGCAAGATAATCCGCAATGAAACGGACTGTAATACTTATATACCTAACATCGGTTGTTGCTTTTATGATCACCGGCTGCAGCGACTCTAAAGCTGTTATTGACCTGAACAATCCAGTGCCGGGGCACAACTGGACTTATCCCAATAAGTTCAGGTATGCGGTTAAAATAGAAGACGAAAAAACTCCCTATAACCTGTATATGAACTTACGGGTTACGGCCGATTATAAATATTCAAACCTGTTTGTGCTGATAACGCAAACCGGGCCGGATAAAAAGCCCGTTATCAAACGGTATGAGTTAAAACTTGCCAACAAAGATGGCGAATGGCTGGGCCAGGGGTCCGGAAACTTATACAGCTACCAGGTGCCATATAAAACCAATTTCAAATTTCCTGCAAAAGGGCTTTACCAAATTACCATCGAGCAAAATATGCGTGATAACCCTTTGCGGGAGGTTAGCGATGTGGGGTTGAGGGTTGAAAAAGCGGAATAAGCGGTTTTCTGTCGCACTTTTTGTCGCACCCGGCGCAGTGCGCCACCGCGCGAGGACCCTGCATTTTTTTAACCCTCCCGCACAAAATACTTTCGGACTTTACAGACTTTCGGACTTATTAAAAAATCCCTACCTTAGATTGCTAATATTTTTATCAAATGAGTGTCGCGATTTTAGTGGTTTTGCTGGTTATTCTTGTTATTGCCGTATTGCTTTATTTAAAAAAGCCGGTTAATGCAAATGGTGTTTCTGCTGAAGAGCTGGAGCGGATAAAAAACGAGAATAATTCACTGCATATTGCTTTAGCCAAAGCGGAAGAGGGGATATCGCGTCTGAGCATTGAACGCGACAAGGCCGACAAGCAGCTATTGGATGAGCGTATCCGTTACGAAGGCCTGGTAACTAATTTAAACCAGGAATTACTCGCCGAAAAAAGCAGGATGGCAAAAGCTGAAGAACAATTTATTGCACAGCGCGCTCGCCTTGCCGACCAGGAAAAATCCATACACGAGATACAGCAAAAGTTTCAGCTTGAATTTCAAAATGTGGCCAATAAGCTGCTGGATGAAAAATCACAAAAATTTGTTGAGACCAATCGTGCCAACCTGGATATTTTATTAAATCCGCTGAAAGAAAATATTAAAGCTTTTGAGGAAAAAGTGGATAAGGTGTACAATATGGAAGCCGCCGAGCGCAATACGCTGAAGGGCGTGATCACCCAGTTGATGGACCTGAATAAACTGATCAGCAGCGAAGCACAAAATTTGACCAAGGCCTTAAAAGGCGACAATAAGAAACAAGGAAATTGGGGCGAGGTTATTTTGGAAAAGGTATTGGAGCGCTCGGGCCTGGTTAAGGACAGGGAATACCGGCTGCAGGCCAGTTTAAACGGGCATGACGGCTCGCGCTTACAACCGGATGCTATAATCGACCTCCCGGATGAAAAACATTTAATAATCGATTCAAAGGTTTCCCTGGTGGCTTATGAACGCCTGGTCAATTGTGAAACCGAAGATGAGCGCAAAATATATTCAAAGGCACATGTGGAATCGATCCGCGGTCATGTGCTCAATTTATCATCCAAAAACTACCACGACCTCTATCAGATCAATTCACCCGATTTTGTGCTGCTTTTTGTGCCGATAGAGTCTTCATTTAGTTTTGCCGTTCAAATAGATTCAGAACTTTTCAGCGATGCCTGGGATAAACGGGTGGTTATAGTAAGTCCGTCAACATTACTGGCTACCCTGCGCACCATTGCCAGCATCTGGAAACAAGAGCGACAAAACCGAAACGTGCTCGAAATTGCCCGGTTAAGCGGTGCCATGTATGATAAATTTGTTGGCTTTGTAGGCGATATGGAAGGTATCGGCAAAAATATCAAGCTTAGCCAAACCGCTTATGACAGCGCTTTCAATAAATTAGTTGATGGCAACGGCAATCTGACCAAAACCGCCGAAAAAATTAAAGGGTTAGGCGCTAAGGCGAATAAGCAATTGGATCAGAAATATATTGGGGAAGAGGATAACAATTAAACTTTTTTTGTCATTGCGAGCGATAGCGCGGCAATCTCCTCAACATACATAGCCGTCATGCAATAGCTACGAGATTGCCGCGCTATCGCTCGCAATGACACGTATATTATCAATGAAGAGCGCCTATCTCTTTCATTTTGTTTCCGCCCAACGAGTCCGCTATTAACTTTCCATCTGCGCCCACATGTCCGTAAATGTTCATTGCACTGACGGTTGCCGGAATAGGTACCGGAATATCTTTTCCATTAAAATTAACGGCTAACTGGTCAATTTTATAGCCCATGGTAACCGGAAAATTGTTTGAACCGCGGGCGCCTGTTTTTATATCGCCTGCCACTTTCATTGCCACATTAGCAACAACAGGTATGGTGATACCCTGCGCCTTTATTTTATCAAGTACATCATTATCTCCGCTCAAATTTACGTTGCAGTTTATGGTGATGTTTACCGTTCCGTTATAGTCGTGGTCGGGTAAAAATTTCATTTTAAAAACAACGCCTTTCTGGGCTTCGGCATTAAATCCTATAAATAAAAGTGCTAGGTAAAGGAATTTTTTCATGACTGGTTATTTTTTTTAATAATACAAAAAATATTAAAAAAGCTAACTCTTAAAAGCATTCCATCCCTGCGCCTTTAATGGGTGTACATTTCCGCTCTTTGTAATGAGGTTACAGCCTGCAGAAGGTTCAGTTACGTAACCGATAATGGTAATATCCATTTTAAACTTTATTTTATCGTAATCGGCTTGTTTAACGGTAAACAGCAGTTCGTAGTCTTCACCGCCGCTTAGGGCGCAAACAGTAGGGTCGAGGTTAAATTCCCGTGCTGTTTCGAAAGTCATAGGGTCCAAAGGGATTTTCTCTTCGTATAAATTACAGCCTTTATTGCTTTGTTTGCAGATGTGTAAAAGCTCGGAAGCCAGGCCATCCGATACATCGATCATCGAAGTTGGTTTAACCTGTATTTCTTTTAACAGATCAACAATATCCCTTCGCGCTTCGGGCTTTAGCTGGCGCTCAACGATATAATCCTTACCTTCCAGATCGGGTTGAATGTTTGGATTTTCAAGGTATATCAGTTTTTCACGTTCCAATAACTGTAAACCTGTGTATGCGCCGCCCAGGTCGCCGGATACACAGATCAGATCCCCTTCCTCGGCTCCGTTGCGGTATACTACATTCTTTTCATCGGCATAACCAATTGACGTTATGCTTATAACTAATCCCTGTTTTGAAGATGAAGTATCACCGCCTATCAAATCCACATTATATTTTTCACAGGCTAAATAGATGCCTTCATACAATTCTTCAACAGCTTCTAATGGAAACTTGCTTGAAATACCAATGGAAACCGTTACCTGTGAAGCAGTACCGTTCATGGCATAAATATCACTCAAATTTACCTGCACAGCTTTATATCCAAGGTGTTTTAATGGCGTATAAGCCAGGTCAAAATGAATGCCTTCCAGCAGCATATCTGTTGAAACCAATACTTTTTTCCCTTTAAAATCAAGCACAGCCGCATCATCCCCAACGCCTTTTATGGTGCTTTTTTGGGAAATTTTTATATTTTTTGTGAGATAGTCTATTAAACCAAACTCACCTAATTCTTCAATATTGGTTCTTTCTTTGTTATCAAACATGGTATAATTATTCCTAACTTATTCTAAAAAACTATGTCATTGCGAGGAGGAACGACGAAGCAATCTCTTCGCATGTTAAACTTAACGTGCGAAGAGATTGCCGCGCTATCGCTCGCAATGACAAAAATCACAGGCCCAACCGGGCCGAAATAGATAACATTCTTTCAATTGGTTTTACCGCTTTTTCTATAATATCCTGCGGTACATAAATTTCAGGCATTTCATTTTTTATACACAGGTATAGTTTTTCCAGTGTATTGCGTTTCATATGCGGACAGTCGTTACAGGCGCAATTATTATTTGGCGGCGCCGGTATAAATGTTTTACCCGGGTTTTCCTTTTGCATCTGGTGAATGATACCTGCTTCGGTAGCTACTATAAATTCTTTATCCGGATGATTGGAAGCATATTTTAATATCCCGGTTGTCGACCCGATATAATCGGCCATTTTTAATATAGCATCCTCACATTCAGGATGTGCCAGTAGTTTTGCACCGGGATGCCTTTCTTTTAGCCTGGTTATTTTCTCTCTCGAAAAAATCTCGTGCACCATACAGGCGCCGTTCCATAAAACCAGATCACGTCCTGTTTTCTTTACCACGTACGCCCCAAGATTTTTATCAGGCCCAAATATTATCTTTTGATCCTTTGGTAAGCTTTCAACAATTTGAACAGCATTGCTTGATGTACAAACAATATCGCTCATTGCTTTCAGTTCGGCGGTACAGTTCACGTAAGTGATCACCAGGTGGTCTGGATACGCTTCTTTAAACCTTTTGAACAAATGTGCCGGGCAACTGTCTGCCAATGAGCATCCTGCCTTTAAGTCGGGTAGTAAAACTTTTTTTGAAGGAGATAAAATTTTGGCTGTTTCGGCCATAAAATGAACGCCGGCAAAAACAATAATATCGGCACCTGTTTTAGCGGCCTGCTGCGATAATCCCAAACTATCGCCAATATAATCGGCAATATCCTGTATATCAGGTTCCTGGTAATAATGAGCAAGGATAACCGCATTTTTTTCTTTTTTTAACTTCTCAATTTCTTCAAAGAGATCAAGCGAAGAATCAATATCTTCCTCCGCAAAACCCTTCACATTTATTTCCTCTAAGGTATCCATTTCAACAATTCAATTAATAACAATTACTTTTTATATATAAATAAAACTATTGTTATTGGTGTGTTAGTTATGTGAAAAACTACTTTCGCAGTTGTAGTAAAATCTTTTTTCTAATTATTTATTAACAAAAATGTTATCATTTTTTGAGTTCAGTAAATTGATTTTTAGATTATTATAGTGGGCAAGTTTTAATGTAAAATTTTTTTTGTGGATATTTTATTACTTCCTAAAATGTTAGCTTTGACGCTTTGCCGACTCAAAAGTCGCTCAAAATTAATTAAGAAAAGCACGATCTATCAGAGTTGTTCACCAACTATTTATTTGTTAGGTTTTTGTTTACACAAAATTAACATCTTTTATACTGCTTATTAACACCTTTACAAATTTTACACATAGCTTATATAATTTATGACCAGAACTGTTGATTTCCTGGTAGTGGGATCTGGTATAGCCGGGTTGAGTTTTGCACTAAAGGCAGCAAAACATGGTAAAGTTCTGATAGTTACAAAATCGAACGAAGATGAATCAAACACTAAGTATGCCCAGGGGGGTGTCGCGGTGGTTGTGGATAAAAAAGAGGATTCCTTTGAAAAGCATATAAAAGACACTTTAATATCCGGCGATGGCCTTTGTGATGTTGAAGTTGTTGAAGCCGTTGTTAAAGAAGGCCCGGAGCGTATCAGGGAAATTATCGATTACGGAACCAACTTTGATAAGACGAATGAAGGATTTTACGACCTGGCAAAAGAAGGCGGCCATTCGGAATTTCGCGTGCTGCATTATAAGGATATTACCGGTTTTGAGATCGAAAGGGCGTTATTGGAAGAGATACACAATAATCCCAATATTGAAATATTAACCCATTATTTTGCTGTGGACCTTATCACCCAGCATCATTTAGGCGTATTTGTGGATAAATCAACCACCGATATTACGTGTTATGGTATCTATGCCTTTAATAATGAGACCAGGAACGTTGAGAAAATACTATCGAAAGTTACGGTGATGGCTTCAGGTGGTGCCGGGCATATTTATTCAATTACTACAAACCCGACCATAGCTACCGGCGACGGTGTGGCGATGGTTTACCGGGCAAAAGGCAAGGTCAGGAATATGGAGTTTATCCAGTTTCATCCAACTGCTTTGTATAACCCTGGAGAATATCCTTCGTTCCTGATATCAGAAGCGGTACGGGGTTTCGGCGGGATATTAAAGCGGACCAACGGCGAGGAGTTTATGCAGGAATATGACGAGCGCAAGTCACTGGCGCCACGGGATATTACGGCAAGAGCAATAGATGCTGAAATAAAAAAATCGGGTGAGGATTTTGTTTACCTCGATGTACGTCACCGCAGCAAAAAGGATATATTAAACCATTTTCCGAATATATATGCAAAATGCCTGGATATAGGTATTGACATGACCAGGGATATGATCCCCGTAGCCCCGGCCTGTCATTATATGTGCGGCGGTGTAATGGTCGATCATGTGGGCCGGTCGTCGCTGATGCGGCTGTATGCCTGCGGTGAATGCTCTTCTACCGGTTTGCACGGCGCTAATCGCCTGGCTTCAAATTCATTGCTGGAGGCACTGGTATTCGCACACCGGATATATGAAGATGCCGTTTCGCAATTTAAAAGCATAACGATCCCCGAGAATATACCCGACTGGGATGAAAAAGGCGTGCAATTATCAAATGAGGATATTTTGGTGACGCATAACGTACGCGAAATGCAAAAGATAATGAATGACTATGTGGGTATTGTGCGCTCCGATTTCAGGCTTGAACGGGCCATGCGCCGCCTGGGTTTATTGTACGAAGAGACAGAGGCCTTTTATAAACGCACCAAACTATCCGTAAAACTTTGTGAGCTGAGGAATTTAATACAGGTTTCGTATATTGTAGTAAAATCGGCGATGATGCGTAAAGAAAGCCGTGGACTGCATTCAACAACGGATTACCCGTTTCATGCAGATGTGATTGAGGATACGGTGTTTTAGAGCGGAAAACGGGATTCGAACCCGCGGCCTTCAGTTTGGGAAACTGATGCTCTACCAACTGAGCTATTTCCGCTTATAAAGCACTAAGGTAAAAATTAAAATAATTTAATGAACAAAGAAACACAAAAGCTTTTAGCTTTATGCTTTCTCCTTTTAGCTTAAAATATGCCCGTCATCCTCCCTGTAAAAAACGTTAGCCCTTCCTGGGGCTCCGATTGCTTCATTGCCGAAAACGCCACTATTGTAGGCGACGTGGTAATGGGCGATAACTGTTCCGTTTGGTTCAATGCCGTTATCCGGGGAGATGTTCATTATATTAAGATCGGCAATAATACCAACATACAGGACGGCGCGGTTATTCATTGCACCTATTTATACGCGCCTACAAATATAGGCAACAATGTATCCATTGGCCATAATGCTTTAGTTCACGGCTGCACACTGCACGACCATGTGTTAATAGGCATGGGCGCTATCGTGATGGATCATGCTGTAGTTGAAGAGTTTGTCATTATCGGCGCCGGGTCGGTGGTTCTGGAAAAAACCATTTGCGAGTCCGGCTTTCTTTATGCCGGCACACCGGCAAAAAAGATAAAGCCGCTAACCGACGAGCAAAAAGAAATGCTGAAACGGCTGCCGAATAACTATATCATGTATTCCGGCTGGTTTAAGGCGTAACCGATTCTTTGGGAATGGTAATCGGTATATCCTGCTCCCAGTTTGGCCTTAAGGTAATTACGGTCTCATCCACCCATATATTTTCCGGTTGGATCCTCCGCTTCACATTACCGCTATCCCAGATGCCGTTTTTATTATCGTCATAAACAACACGCACGCGGTATTTGCCGGTGATATAGTTTTTATAGCTTAATGTTGTGGATTTGCGGATGACATCGCTTCGCAAAAGAACTTTTTGTTCGTTAAGTAGTTCCACGATGTAGGATTTACTGGTGTCCGGAACGGTGACGAGCAAATTCAATACGCTGTAATTTTCCGGCTTATCAACTTTGAACCTTTTCAACGGTTGCCGTTTATTTTTATCCCCATATATGTCAGTAAATGCCGCCTCGTCTATCGTTAGCGTATAATTATCGTTCTGTTTCCAGCGATATTTTAACGTAAACAACCGGGCATCGGCAGGGTCCTTTAATATTGTAAAATTGCTTACTTCGGCAGAGTCTTCTTTTAATGAAATGAGCGACTGGTCAAAAGTTTCAATTGGAAAATTTGTTTTTATAGTAAGGTCAGTTCCCGGTTTTAGGTTATCGTCCCTGTTAATATTGTATTGGAAGTTGAGATATCTTGAAAAACTTTCCTTTCTGCCTTTCTTTTTATAAATAGTATCGATTGGCTTATTGTTGTCGTACAGTACCATTCGTATCGAATCAAAATCCATGTTTCTCATAAATACAATAGCGGTATCCTTCGTTTTACTGAAGTCAACTATTTTCTGGCTGTCGAACCCTTGCGGATAAGTAACCACGATTGAGGGGTCTTGCAGTTTTTTATTGAAAGTGAAAAACATCTTGCCATCGCCGTCAAACCGGTTATCCACCAGCCTGAATTTTTCAGGCGTTTGCCTGAACAGTTTCAATTGAATATTGGCTGTATCTTTTGTGAGATGGAGGACATTTTTATTAAAAGCGATCAGTTCTGCATCATTATCATATATTCTATTGGGACTGTTTTCTTTTAACGCGTAAATGCGATAATTGTCCGGATGCAGGTTGTTCAACGTAAAATTTCCGGCCGTGTCTGTAGAGGTATAGATAGTCGGTTTCTTTTTTCCAAATAGCAGCGAGTCCTGTTTCAGCGTGAAGAGCATAACCGTTGCTTCCTTTTCTTTTTCCTGGGTGAGCGTATTGATCACTGAGCCCGAAATGCTTAGTGAATCAATGTGGCTACCGGTCGAGAAAACATATGTGAAGTTTTTTAAGATGTTACTTTCGTTTACATCCTGGATGGCTTTGCCAAAATTTATTACGTAGGTGGTGTTTTTTTCGAGCGTGTCTTTCAGCTTGATGACGATGCTTTTTTTGCTGACGGTATATTCCGGCAATTTGGCCGGCGCGGGGCTCATCGTAATTTCAGTGTACTGGTTGTATAATTTAAAAAACTCATCAAAGTCCAGGCGAATCTCTTTGGCCTTAAAATTTCTTGTCATGTTTGGCGGCGTCGCCTTCAACAATTTGGGTGGCTCGTGATCGCGCGGGCCTCCCTGGGGCAATTGGCGGTTTGCGCAGCCAAAAAATATAAGAACAAGAAAAAACGCGGATAAAATATTTAAGAAAAAAGGCCGGATTTTATTTGACATAGTTTTTAGGCGATATAAACGATTTTCTTGCTTTTATGAATGATGATATTAAAAGTCTAAAATAATTGATTTAATCGAATATTTTGCAATTGGCTGTAAATCAGCTATTTATAAACTATCTGAATATGTGAACCATTAAAACCGATATATCCGACGGTGTAACGCCCGAAATGCGCGATGCCTGTCCCAACGTACGCGGTTTTATTTTCATTAACTTTTCCCGGGCTTCTTTTGAAAGTGAGACCAGGTGATGATAATCAAATTCGGGATTTATTTCTTTATCCTCCATTTTTTTCATCCGACCTACAATATCCAATTCCTTTTCAAAATAACTCTCATATTTGATTTTTATTTCAGCTTGCTCAATGGTTTCTTTATCGTAGCCGGCCAGCAGATTGTTGAGCGACTCGTCAGCGCGTTTCAGGTCTTCAAAACCAACCTGGGGCCGACTGATCAAATTGAATAATTTTGTATTTTGATTTAACGCCGATGTTTCCAATTCCTCAAGTAACGAATTGACACTTGCCGGGTCGATCGATTTTGACCGGGTGAAGGCGACAATGTCGTCGGAGTTTTTTATTTTTTGATTCACCTTCTCCAACCGCTCATCGCTGATCAATCCCAACTCGTGGCCGATCGGGCTTAACCGGATGTCGGCGTTATCCTGGCGTAACAGCAAACGATGCTCGGCCCTGGAGGTAAACATCCGGTATGGTTCTTCGGTTCCTTTGGTCACCAGGTCGTCGATTAACACACCAATATACGACTCCGATCTTTTCATGATCAGCTCGTGTTTTTGGTTTATTTTCTGATGGGCGTTGATGCCGGCAATAAAGCCCTGCGAGGCTGCCTCTTCATAACCGGTGGTACCGTTGATCTGACCGGCAAAATAAAGATTGCTGATCAGTTTTGTTTCCAGCGTTAAGCCCAGCTGGGTAGGGGGGAAATAGTCGTACTCGATGGCATACCCCGGCCGGAACATTTTAGCGTTCTCAAAACCCGGTATCTGTATGAGCGCCTTGTATTGTATATCTTCGGGTAAGGAGGTAGAGAATCCATTAACATAAATTTCAACTGTGTTCCATCCTTCCGGCTCCACAAATATCTGGTGCCTGTCGCGCTCTGCGAAGCGATTAATCTTATCTTCTATAGACGGGCAGTACCGGGGCCCAAGGCCTTTGATTCGCCCTGTAAACATGGGTGATTTTTCAAAACCTTCTTTCAGGGTTTCGTGCACTTGCGGGTTGGTATAGGTTATCCAGCAGCAGCGCTGTTCTTTTGCAAGTTCAACATCGGTATACGAGAACCGTCCGCGTTCTTCGTCTCCCCATTGTTCTTCCATAAGGGAATAATTCAAACTGCGGCCATCTACCCGTGGAGGGGTGCCTGTCTTCATTCTGCCCGAGTCAAAGCCAAGTTCAACCAATTGTTCCGTTAAGCCCGTGGCCGCTTTCTCGCCGGTACGGCCTCCGCCGAAGCGTTTTTCGCCTATATGGATAAGCCCGTTCAAAAACGTTCCATTCGTTAGCACTACAGCGTCCGACTCTATTTCTATGCCCAGCGATGTCCGTACCCCGGCGATGGTGTTGTTTTTAACAAGGAGAGACGTTACAGTGTCCTGCCAAAAATCCACGTTCGGTGTACGCTCAAGCGCCAGGCGCCATTCTTCTGCAAAGCGCATGCGATCGCTTTGCGCCCGGGGACTCCACATGGCAGGGCCTTTCGAACGGTTTAGCATTCTAAACTGCAGGGATGTTTTATCTGTGATAATACCTGAATAGCCACCCATGGCATCGATCTCGCGCACTATCTGCCCCTTGGCTACGCCGCCCATGGCAGGGTTGCAACTCATTTGCGCGATCACGCCCATGTTCATGGTGATGAGCAAAACGGACGAGCCGAGGTTGGCGGCTGCGGCTGCCGCCTCACATCCGGCATGGCCGGCCCCCACAACAATTACATTATATTTCTTAAACATTTTATTTGTTGTTCCACGTGGAACATTGTTTTTCTGTTTGATAAAAGTTGAAAGGCTTAAGGCGTTTTAAAACTTCGTAAGTTTGACTTTTTCATTTGCCATTCCAAAGTAGCCTTTCCTTCGCGGATGTTCCACGTGGAACATCGTTTTCCTATTTGGCAAAGACTTACGAAGTTTTTAAAACTTCGTAAGTCTGAGTTTTTCCTGGCGTTGCAAAATTACTTATCATTAGCCGATGTTCCACGTGGAACTTTAAATAATGATGTTAGGGCAACAAAGGACCAGATTCCTTCCAATACAATAAACGGATAGAAGCGAATCAGGAATGAAGCATAGCAGCAAATAGCCGCCCCAAAAAAATTCAAAAAGGTATATATTCTGCTTTCGGCAGAAAGTTTCTTATATAAATTTAGCAGAAAAGCCACCAATAAAATAATAACGCCGATGGATGCTAATACGTCCGATAGTTTCATCTATGCTTCTTTTAATTCGGTTAATTCTATCCATCGAATGCTTTTTTCATCAAGGCGGCTGTTTAGTTTGGTAATCTGATCCAGCAGCCCATTTAACTTATTGGGATCAATGCCTACCACATTCAACTGGTCGGTTTTGTCTTTTATTTCATTCTCGATGTCTATGATCTCGCTTTCCAGTGCTTCAAGCTCCTTAGCTTCTTTAAAGCTCAATTTATTTTTAGCTAACGGGGCAGACTTTTCCGGTACTGAACTTGTGTCTTTTTTGCTTTGCTGCCGAGCATTCTCCAATTCAAGCCGGTAGGACGAATAGTTGCCGTTGTATATTTTAACGTGGCCGTTCTCTTCCATGATGAAAAGCTGGTCGGTTAATTTATCCAATAAGTACCTGTCGTGCGACACCATCATTAAAACGCCGGAGTAGTTGGTTAAAAATTCCTCCAGCACATTTAAGGTATCGATGTCGAGATCATTTGTCGGCTCATCCAGGATCAGGAAGTTCGGGTTCTTCATCAGTATGCTCATTAACTGCAGCCTTTTTTTCTCGCCGCCGCTTAGCTTGGATATAAAGCCATACTGTTTGGCCGGTGGGAACAGGAACAAAGTAAGCAGTGCGGAGGCCGAGATCATTTTGCCGTCGGCCATCGTAATAAATTCAGCAACGTTTTTTACGATGTCGATAACCCGCTCGTCTTCTTTGAAGGTAATTCCCGATTGGTGGAAGTATCCGATCACGGTGGTCTCCCCTTTTTCAATAACCCCTTTGTCGGGGTTGAGCGCTCCTGTAATTAAATTTAACAGCGTTGATTTCCCGCTGCCGTTTTTTCCGGCCAGGCCAATGCGGTCGCCTTTTTTAAACACGTAGCTGAAGTTATTGATGAAGGTTTGGTTGTGAAAAGACTTATAAAGCCCCTTCATCTCCATGATCTTATTTCCCTGGCGTGCCGTTTTAACGCTTAGCTCCACCTTTTGCTTTGCGCCGCCGTTTTTGGTTTTGTCTTCCAAATCGTAAAAAGCATCGATGCGTGCCTTTGATTTGGTTCCCCTTGCCTGCGGCTGCCGGCGCATCCATTCCAGCTCCTTGCGCAGCAGGTTTGAATTTTTTTGAAATTGCGCCTCGTCCGCGCTTTCACGCTCCGCCTTTTTCTCTAAATAATATTCGTAATTGCCAACGTACGGGATGATTTTTCCTTTATCGATCTCCAGGATCTCATTACAAACATTATCCAGGAAATACCTGTCGTGGGTAACCATCAGGATGGTTTTTGCGCCATCGGTCAACAATTTCTCCAGCCATTCAATCGTGTCAATGTCCAAATGGTTGGTAGGCTCATCCAGGATATAAATATCCGGGTCCTCTATCAGCAGCTTTGCCAGGGCAAGCCGCTTTTTTTGTCCGCCCGACAAGGTATTTATGTTTTGGTTCAGATGGTGAATATCCAGCCGGCCAAGGATCGTTTTTATCTTATATTCATACTCCCAGGCATCCACGCCGCTCATCTCTTCCATTACTTTTTCAATGGCTTTGGCGTTATCCGGCTCATTTTCGAGTAGTTCCTCGTATTTGCGGATGAGCTGCTGCTGAACATCATCCGCATGAAAAATATAATCGCTGATGGTTTTAGCATTTTTAAAATGCGGGTCCTGTTCCAGGTAGCCCAGGTTAAGGTCTCTGCTTTGCACGGCCTTGCCTTCGGTAGGCTTTAACGATCCGGCCAATATTTTTAATAATGTAGTTTTACCAGCCCCGTTAACGCCGACCAGGGCTACCCGGCGCCCGCGGTTAATGCCAATAGCAACGTTACGGAACAGCCAATGGTCATGAAAGGAATGGCCAAGATTCTCGGCAGATATATATGTACTCACGATAGATTTTTTATTTCGTCGGAAGGGTAAATGAATACGCCTTCCAGTTGTTTCATGGATTGGTTAAACATAGCGCGGGCAACCGTTGCCGCCGGAATGCTTTGATATTTTTTTAAGGACCCAACCAATATCGGGTCGATCACTTTCATTATCAGGGTAAAAATACGCTCTCCCGTGCGCCGCTCTTGCCGGTCGCCGGTTAACAGGGCTGGCCGGTAAATATGCAGGGAGGGTAAACCGGCGTTAATAATATCCTCCTCTGTTTCCCCTTTCATTTTGGTATAAAAGTTTGCCGATCTGGCATTCGCGCCAAGCGCCGAAACCAGGTGATATTGTTCAACCTTGTTTTTCGACGCGATTTGCGCCAGCTGCAATGGATAGTCGTGGTCCACTTTCCGGTAATCTGTAAGGTTAGGTGTTTTTTTGCGTGTCGAACCCAGGCAGCAAAAAACCGCATGCCCTGTTATGGTAGATGCATGTTTTTCCAAATCATCAAAATCCACCCTGATTTGCACTAATTTCGGATGTTTTAGCGGAAACTCGTTACGAACAAGAACGATCACTTCGTCATAATAATCGTGGCCTAAAAGAACGTCAAGCAATTTACTGCCAATTAGTCCGCTCGCGCCCGCTAAAACTGCTTTATTTGCCACAGGTTAATAAAATTTCAGCAAAAATACGCATAATAAACTTATGGTATAAATATTGTATGTTTAAACATGTAATTTAAAACATTAACGCAATGAAACAGATTTTTTACCCTGCCAATGAGCGGGGAACCAACGACATCAGGTGGCTTAAGGCTAAATTCTCATTTAGTTTTGGCCATTATTACAATCCTGAAAAAGTGCACTTTGGCGCTTTACGGGTGTTGAATGACGATATTATAGCCGGGGGCCAGGGTTTCGGCCGCCACCCGCATGATAATATGGAAATTATCACTATACCTATTTCGGGCGCGCTTGAGCATAAGGACAGCATGGGCAATACGGGTGTTATTACCGCGGGCGAGGTCCAGGTGATGTCGGCAGGTACCGGCATCGAGCACTCAGAGTATAATCATTCACTTACTGAGCCGGCAAATACCTTGCAGATATGGCTGTTCCCGAAAGAAAGGGATATCAGACCCCGGTACGATCAAAAAAGCTTTACCGGCGCTTTGAAGCCTAACCAGCTGACCACCCTCATTTCCCCTGTTAAAAGCAGCGAAACCTTGTGGATAAACCAGGATGCAACCTTTTCGATGGGTGATTTTGAGCCGAAGAAGCAAATAAATTATGATATTAAAACACCCGGAAATGGGGTTTATGTATTCGTTATTGAAGGATCGGTTAAAATAAATGGGCAAAACTTAAACAAAAGGGATGCTTTAGGTGTTTATGATATGAGTTCAATTACAATTGACACTGAAGCCGAATCGCGATTGCTTATCATGGATATCCCCATGTTATAAACCAGCAGGAATTTTACGGGTAAAACTTGTGAGCCGGCTTTTTTAGCAAAGCAATTGTCGTACGGCAATTTATTAAATACTTATGGCAGAACAGGTAGTAATCCCCGGCTGGAAGAAATGGTTTGAAAATATTGGCGACCAGGTTTGGTTTTTCTTTAAATTCTTCAGAAATATTTTTACCGGCGGTTTTGAATGGTCGGAGTTTGTTCGCCAGTGTTATGAGATCGGTTACCGCTCCATGATGCTGGTTGGCATTACGTCCTTTATTATGGGCGTGGTGCTGATCGTGCAGCTCCGGCCAACCCTCGTAGCGTTTGGCGCAGCCAGCATGTTGCCGCGAACCCTGTCCGTTTCATTTATTCGCGAGATAGGGCCTGTTATCATTGCCATCATTTGCGCGGGCAAAATAGCATCCAGCATAGGCGCCGAACTCGGCAGCATGAAAGTAACCGAACAACTCGACGCTATGGAGGTTTCGGGCGCCAATCCCACACAATATCTTGTTGTTACGCGTATACTGGCAGCCACATTCATGGTGCCGTTACTATCCGTGATCGGCGACGCAATAGGGCTTTTTGGCGGGTTCCTGGCATTAAACCTCCGAGACAGCATGAGCTTTCAGCTCTATTTTACCAAGGTTATTGGCTCCCTGGCATTTACCGATTTTATACCGGCATTTATCAAAACGATATTTTTCGGCTTCGCAATAGGCTTTGTGGGATGCTATAAGGGCTTTAATTCGAATAAAGGCACTGAAAGCGTGGGTATCGCGGCTAATTCCGCGGTGGTGACTGCATCACTTTGGATATTCGTGATCGACGCCATTGCCGTGCAAGTTACCAGTTTACTGTTTTATAACTAATCCCGATGGAACGCACAAAAGAAGTTGATATACAGGATAAGCCCAAAAGCAGGGAAGAGGTTGTTATTTCCATAAAAGGGCTTAAAAAGTCGTTTGGTGAAAAGGATGTTTTAAGAAACATCAACCTGCAGTTGAAGCGCAGCGAAAACATAGTGGTTTTGGGCCGTTCGGGAACGGGAAAATCAGTAACGATACAATGTATTGTGGGTTTGCTGAGACAGGACGCCGGCTCGCTTAAGGTATTCGGCAACGAGGTGAGTGAGATGTCCGACAAAGAATTGAAACAGTTACGTATAAAAATTGGGTTTTTGTTTCAAAGCGGGGCCTTATATGATTCAATGACCGTTCGCGAGAACCTGGAATTTCCGCTAACAAGGATATTAAAGCTAACAGACCAGGCCGAAATTGACAAGCGCGTGGAGGAATCCCTGGAGAGTGTCGGCCTGCTTGATGCGATCGACAAGATGCCGTCGGACTTGTCGGGCGGTATGCGAAAAAGGGCAGGGCTTGCGCGGACGATAATCGTGAATCCGGAGATCATCCTTTATGATGAACCAACAACGGGGCTCGACCCGATCACGTCAAGGGAGATCAGCGATCTGATATTAAGTATTCAAAAGAAGTATAAAACATCATCAATCATTATTACACACGATATGGAATGCGCAAGACTTGCTTCCGACAGGGTTTTAATTATGAATGAAGGCGAATATATAGCTGAAGGCTCATTTGAAGAGCTTCACAAATCAAATAACAAAACTGTAGCAGCTTTTTTTAAAGATATAGCATGAAAACAACCTCAGGACAAAAAATAAAAATCGGCGTATTTACCTTTATAGGTTTATTGGTATTAGTGCTGGCCGTTTTCTTTATCGGAAACCAAAAGAACCTTTTTAGTTCAACCTTCAATGTTTACGGTACATTTAAAAACGTAAGCGGCCTGCAGGTGGGCAACAATGTGCGCTTTGCGGGTATTAACGTAGGGGTTGTACATGCCATAAATATTGTAACAGATAGCTCGGTTCGCGTTGATCTTACCCTGGACGATAAGGTAAAAAAGTTCATAAAAAAGGATGCCACATTAAGTATCGGCAGTGATGGCTTAATGGGCGACAAATTGGTTGTGATACATGCCGGAGGCATTACCAGTACGCAAGCAGTTGAAAATGGCGGGCAGCTTACTTCAATTGCCCCGGTCGACATTGATAAGATCATCGTCAAAGTAACAAAGGTAATTGATAATGCGGAAACCCTTACCGGCGGATTGTCGCAAATTATTGCGAAAGTAAATAACGGGAAAGGCAGTATCGGGCGGCTATTAAACAGTGATAAGCTGTCAAAAGATCTGGAGGGCACGGTTAAGCAAGCAAAAACCACTATGGCAAATGTGCACACCACCACCACCACACTAAACACTGACCTGAAGGCGGCGCAAAGTAACTTCCTGTTAAAGGGCTTCTTTAAGAAAAAGAAAAAACAGGAACAAAAAGACTCCGTTAATAAGGCTAAAACAAACGGAACAAAACAATAGAGATTCCGGTGTTGGATGTTATATATAGAAAAGGTCCCGGTGATTACTCGCCGGGACCTTTTCTTTTGAAAAATGTGATTATAAATATTTTGTAAGTTCCGGAGAAAGCGGCTTAACCTGTGAGCGGAAGCGATGTACCAGGTTGCCATTCTCATCGATCAGGAATTTTTCAAAGTTCCATTTGATCTCGCCGGTAAAATCGGGGTTTGGCGCTTCGGTAAGATATTTGAATAACGGGCAAATATCATCTCCCTTTACACTCACTTTTTCGCTTAGCGGGAAAGTAACACCGAAATTTTTGGTGCAAAACTCTTTGATAACGGCATTTGTGCCGGGTTCCTGTTCGCCAAAATTATTGGCAGGAAAGCCAACCACAACCAGTTTGTCTTTGTATTGATCGGCCAGTTTCTGTAATTCGGCATATTGAGGTGTGAACCCACATTTTGATGCCGTATTAACGACTAAGACTTTCTTCCCTTTGTATTTGGCCAGGGAAAACTTTTGCCCGTCAATGGTTTTCAGTTTAAATTCATAAACAGAGGGGGGCGCGATAAACAGCAGCGCGAAGATTAAAGCAAGTATTTTCATTTTTTTAAAAGCTGGTTTCTAAACGGGGAACAGTCAAAATTACCTATTAAAAACCCTTTTATTCAAATAAAAATCTTCTTTGAATGTCATTTTTTTCTTGTCGGATGGCGTTTTGTCTTTATATCCAAGCAGGTGCAAAACGCCGTGAATAATTACACGGTGCAATTCATCCGCTTCAGGGATATTAAATTTTGAGGCGTTTTCGCGGATGCGGTCGATAGAAATAAAAATATCGCCGGTAATGCCGTTCCCGGGAGTCGAGTTATCGAAAGTTATGATATCTGTATAGGTATCATGATCGAGATATTGCCGGTTTATCTGCAATAAGTATTCATCCGAGCAAAAAATGAATGACAGTTCTGTTATCTTATTGCCCTCGGCCTGCACGGTTCCGGTGATCCATTGCCGTACGGCAAGTTTGTTTTTTATCTTATAGGAGATGCCTTCTTCAAAAAACCGGATCAGGGGCATTATATTTTAAAGTGAAGTTCAACTTCATTTCCTTTTGCATTGAAAATGCATTGATCTGCCAGGTGTTTGATGATAAATACGCCCCTGCCGGTTAAGTTTTCAAGGTTCTCAGGAGCAGTTGGATCCGCCAGGTGATTATAGTCAAAGCCTTCGCCTTCATCGGTAATAGTCCATATCGTGCGTTTTTCTTCCACGTCCGCATTTACGATAACTATTTTATTGGGATCAAGTTTATTGCCGTGAACAATGGCATTATTAACCGCCTCGCTGAGGCACGTCATCATATTGGCGAAGGTATCTTCACTGATGTTGTACTTATCAGCGATCTCTTCAATCAAATTTTCCACCAGCGTTAAGCTCTCCGGCTTAGACGGAAGCTGTAACGTATATAGTTCGCCTGTCGGAACATTCGAAAGTGGGTTCATGTCATTTAGCATTGAGTAGCTCAAAATAAGACTTTATTTTTGATTTATAATAAAAATTTATTGCAGGCGGCACAGTCCTTACCTGTTCAGTTTGTTTTTCTTTTAATTGCTTGTATTCCTGCAAGGCTTTAATGTATCCCGGAGGGGTTTCTTTACCAGCATGACTTTCGCGTTGCTGGTCCTGTTCGCGTTCCTGTTCCGCCTTTTCGGCTTCCAATAACCGGGTTTGAATTTGTTCCTGCCTTTTTAAGGCATCCTCCGTAATGCGCTTGTTTACGAGATCGTGTTCAGTTTGTTCCATTTCCTTCGAAATTTTATCCAGGTTACCTAACCCACCTCTCCCGTCTTTATTTTCTTCTTTGTTTATTTGTTCCAGCGCCTGCCGTATCATCGCCTGCTGCCGGGCCAATCGTGCCATTTGCTCGCTCATGCCCCCGCTATTCCCGCTTTGGCTTTTGCCCTGGTTGCCTTGCTGCTGCAACTGACCACGCGCTTTTTGCATGTTTTGATTCAATTGCTGCTGCATTTTAGACAATTGCGAGATCGACTGCTGCTTACCTTTGCCCTTGCCGCTTTTGCCTTTCTTCATCATGTTTTGCAGCTGGTCGAGAGCTTCACTCAACATTAATGCCAAATTGTTCATTGAGGTCATCGCATATTGCTGATTGCGGGTTGCTTCCGCGGTGCGCCTGTCTCCTAAATTTTCAAGCGCCTGGTCAATATGGTTGTTTATGCTTGCTACTTCCTGGTTTACCGTTGATTGAATCTGCGGGATGCGCCTGCTCAGCGCGTACAGAGTATCTTCAGCTGTTTTGAGGTTGTCTTTTATATTTTTCTGAGTTTGAGCAAGCGCAATATAGTTGGGATCAGTTGGGCTGGTGCTTTTAAAGGCTTGCATTGTCTTTTCCTGGCTGAATGAACTATTGATCAGGTTTTTTAATAATTGCCGTAACTGCTGCGCATCAACGGTGTTTTGAGCTTCCTCGCCTTCCTGCTCCTTTTGCTCCATTTTACTTGCCAGCTGTTGCATCTGCTCCGCTGCTTGTTGCTGGGACTTTGCCGCTTTTGCGGGAGTATTTTTTTTCAATTCGTCGGAGCTTTTATTCATCTGCTGCTCAATGTTTTGTTCCTCCTTCTTAGGATCCTCAAAATCTTGTTTGTGCTCGGCCTGCTCGTTTGTTTTTTGCAGGTCATTAAGCGATTTTTTTATATCCTGGAAGTCGTTGTTTAGTTTTTGCTGTTCCCTATTCAACTCCTGCGAATTTGCACCCGCCTGTTTTGACTGTTCCGACAGTTTTTGCTGCTCTTTTGACAGCTGGTTAAGTTGGGTAACGTTTTGACTTAACTTTTGTTCAAACTCCAGCTTTTTATATAGTTCCAGCATCCGGTCAAGCTCCTTTTTTAATGATTTATTGTCTATTTGCATTTTCGACAATTCATCGCGGGCGCCTTCCTTTTGCTCCTGCTGCAGCAAATCCTGCAGCTTTTGCAGCATTTCCTGTGTTTTTGGATCAAGTACTTTATTCAGCAGGTCGTCCATCTGCTGTTGCTTTTCAGTCAGCTGCTTATCCTGCTGCTGGTTTTCCTGGCGGTTATACAGGTTTTTCTTGTTATCGCCCTGTATTTCTTTTACCAGGTCGTCCAGTTCCTTGCGTTTTTGTAAGAGGTCCTCAATCTGCTTTTTCTCATCAAACGACAGCGTATTCTTGTTTAATAAAAGCTGGTTGAGCTTTTGTGAGTCGTGCTCAATTTGGCTGGCTATCTTCATCGCCGATTCCATTTTTTGTTTAATAACCTGCGTGCCCGCATTTAATTCGTCATTTATTTCTTTTGCATCAGGAAGTTTTAAAGTGCGTTCGGGTGACCGGACTTTTTTAGGGCCAGTTACGGCATCGTTATCAGCCACTTCAAAATAATAGGTTATTTCGTCGCCGGGCTTTATGCCGAGGTCGTTCAGGTTCCAAAAATAAAAGAAATCAGCCTGCGTCTGCCCCAGATCCGCTTTAACCGGCTTGATAAATGTACGCTGGAGGGATTGATCGCTTCCGTCCTTTACCTGGTAGTGGAAAACCAATGATGAAAATCCATGATCATCCTGTATCCGCCCATCAAAATAAAGCGATCTCATACTAACTGAATCCTGCTTTTCATGCACTAATATTGCAGGCGATTCATCCGCTATCACGTTAACCCGGTAACTCGCCGAATCGCCATGGTTTACCAGGGCATTCCGCGGGGTTATTTTATAAACAGCGTTTTTATATATTTTTTCTCGGTATTCAAATACATCCCCGGTGCTTAAACGGGCGACATTCGTTTTACCGTTCATATCGAACTGCAAGCCGGTTGCGTGTTGCGTATGAAATGTCCAGTTAACCTGGGTGCCTGCCGGTACGGTCAGATCTCCTGCGTTTAAAAGCGTTTCACTTTTCTTGTGCAGATAGGCAGGGTAGGTGAGTTCCGCATCAAAATGCAGCAATGCCGGGCGCAGGTTAACCCTTATTTCGTAAGGGGCCGATGTAAACCCATTTCCAGTGAGCTTAAAAGATGTGTTTTGCTGCAGGTTGGTAAACAGGTAATGAAACCGGCTGATGTTATCCTTATCGAGTTTGAACGTATTATTCGCCGTTTCGATGTATACATCTGCCGGCAATTTGTTGCCCTCGAGTTTGAGGTCGAGCTTAAGGTCTTCGCCCTGTACAACCGATAGGGTTTGATTTTGAACAATAAACTTAAAAGGCGCGGCCGGCACAAAATATTCATTATGCCTGATAAGCCTTCTGGTGCTTTCGGTTAACACCGACGGTGCCGCGAAAGCGAGGATGCAAATGATGCCCGCCGGGAAAATGGCCCATTTAAGGTATTTGGCATTTTCTTTTATGTTTATAGCCGAAGGAAAGCTAACCGGCTTTAAGCTGATAATTTTTTGGTCGATGCTGGCTTCGATCAGCGCACGGTGCTGCGGGTCTTCGGCGGCCAGCTTTTTAAGCTGCAGGGTATTGAGCAGCTTATCGTTCACATCATTAAAATGCCTGCCGATTATTTCGGCCGCCTGGTCGTGCGTTAATGATTTGCCCACCTTAAGCCAGGCGAGCAAAGAAGGGATTATCAGCCAGCAAATGAGGCCTGCGTTGAGGGCTATAAAAAAGTAAAATAGCAGTGTACGGAGCATGGGGCTAAAATTTCCGAAATATTCTCCCACAGCGATCACGACGTAGGCCGAAAACAACCCTGCGCCTAAAAATATCAGCCCGCGCAAAAAATTATTGAAATAATATTTGCGGATAAAGACGTTGATCTTATCGATCAGAAGCTCATAGTTTCCGGCGGAATCCATACACAAAACTATAACATAAATAATGCTTTAACGGAATTTTGTTATTCAAATGTATTTCAGCTATCAAAAGAAACAATGGCCGAGCCAGCTAATAAATTAAAACAAGGGTACAGCAAAAAGAAAACCTGACCGTTTAGTGATAATCCACGCGGTTAAGTTTAAGATTTTAGCTCTATATTTGTAAGGTAAACTAATAAGTTTAACTTACTATAAAATGAATGTAAATCAAGACCTCCAACTTGCCTCGGCCCTGCGTACGGGAATCACACGCTTAGTGAAAAAATTAAGAAAAGAATCACCCACGGGGCTACAGCTTTCCTTTACTGAACGGTCGACACTTGCTGCGTTGTATCAACATAAATCACTGCTCCCGAGTGAACTGGCCGCGATGGAAATGATCACCAATCAATCCATGTCGCAGGTGCTTAATCATCTTTTTGAATTAGGGTTTATCACACGTACCGCATCCGACACTGATAAGCGAAAAGTGATTATATCCCTGACACCGGAGGGTGAACGGACATTGACCAGGGTGCGTAACGAACGTGACGAATGGCTGGCCAGGGCAATAAACGAAACATGCACCCCCGCCGAGCAAAATATACTCAAACAGGCACTGGCGCCCCTAAATAAACTGGTTGATTTTAAATGACCCTAGGCGGGAGAAAGAACGATAAATGACTACAGAAACGATAAAAAAATTCAGAACCTTCAGGGCATTCAAAAGCCGAAATTACAGTTTATACTTTGCCGGGCAGTCGATATCATTAATAGGCACCTGGATGCAGAAAACGGCTGTGAGCTGGGTTGTTTACACCCTAACGCATTCCACCTTTATGCTGGGCTTAACCCTGTTCGCCAGCCTCTTCCCTTCTTTTTTGTTTTCGCTGATCGGCGGCGTGGTATCCGACCGGTATAACCGCTACCAGGTTTTGCTTACTACACAAATAGCGTCGTTAATACAGGCCTTGCTGCTGGCCATATTGATACTGTTTAAGCATTATGCGGTATGGGAAATACTTGGGCTGAGTGTAGTATTAGGTATAATCAATGCCTTTGATGTGCCGGCGCGGCAGTCGCTGGTTTACGAGATGGTGGATGATAAAGACGATCTGCCAAATGCGCTGGCGCTTAATTCGTCGATGGTAAACCTGTCGCGGATCATTGGGCCGGGCATAGCCGGTATTGTATTGGAAAAGGTTGGCGATGGTGCATGCTTTTTATTGAACGCTTTAAGCTTCGTAGCGGTTATCGTATCATTGCTGCTGATGAAATTGCCCGCGTATGTTAAAAAAGGGCATACCAAAAATGTTTTCGGCGAATTGAAAGAAGGCTGGACCTATATTAAACACACCCCTTCTATTTCCTTTGTGCTGATCATGCTGGCGTTGGTGAGTTTGATGGTTTTGCCGTTCAGTACGCTAATTCCCTATTATGCTAAAGATGTATTTAACGGAACGGCGTCTACCTTTGGTGTAATAGATAGCTTTATTGGATTGGGTGCATTTTCGGGAGCGATATTCCTGGCCTCTTTGAAAACCGGAACCGATCTCAAAAAAATATTATTCATCAATACCCTGGTTTTTGGCGCCGGGCTTATTTTATTTTCGCATGAGCATAGCTATCCGCTGGCTTTATTTTTTGTGACCATAGCCGGGTTTGGGATGATGTCGCAGATCACGGTCAGCAATACGCTGATCCAAACCACGGTGGCACCGGAAATGCGGGGACGGGTTATTAGTTTTTATGCGCTGGCCTTCTTTGGCATGCAGCCGCTTGGCGGGTTGCTTGTGGGGTCCATATCAAAATGGATCGGCACGACCGATACCTTAATGGGTGAGGGTGTGGCGGCGCTGCTGATAGCATTATTGCATTGGCGGTACCTGCAAAAAGAAAAACTGAAAAAGGAGCATGAGCTGTTAATAACCGAAGAGCACCATTTGCAAACTGTGTAACAATACCGATTGCGATGGTTGGGATTTCTAATATTTTGTACATTCGACTAAGTTTAATCACCTTCTTATGAAACGTGTCAAATTTATTCTTCCCTTATTGTTTTGTGCTATTACACTTAGTTTTACAATCGCCGGAAAGGCAGACCGCTGGCAGCCGTTGTTTAATGGTAAAGACCTTTCGGGCTGGGATACCTATATAGGGCCCGATCTTGATGACGCAGGTAAACCCATCACCGGCGCGCCAATAGGGTTAAACAATGATCCCCGCCATGTTTTTACCATTGTAAAGGAAAACGGTGAAAATATTATCCGCATTTCGGGAGAGAACTGGGGGGCTATATCTACCAAAAAGGAATATGAAAATTATCACCTGCAATTGCAGTTTAAGTGGGGTAACCTTATATGGGGACAAAAAAAGGGTAAAAAGAAGGATAGCGGGCTGCTGTATCATTCCGTTGGAAAATATGGCGCTGATTACGGCGCGTGGATGCGTTCGCAGGAATTCCAGGTTGAAGAAGGCAATTGCGGCGATTATTGGGGCGTTGCCGGTGGAATAGCGGATATCCCGGTTATTAAAAGATCTGAAACAGACTATGTTTACAATCCCGCAGGAGCACTTTTAACCTTTAGCCAGGGCAGCAAACAGGGAAGACATTGCATAAAACAAGGCGACGGAGAGAGCCCAACCGGCCAATGGAACACGCTCGACCTGTATTGCCATGGTGATACCAGCGTCCATGTGGTAAATGGCAAGGTGATGATGGTATTATACCATAATAGGCAACTGGAAAACGGGCAGGAATTGCCACTTATCAAAGGAAAAATTCAAATCCAATCGGAGGGCGCGGAAGTTTATTACCGGGGAATAAAAATACGATCAATTGACCGGCTGCCTGCGGAATTTGCTAAGTAATTGTGCATGTCTTCAACAAAATTTATAGCGGCTTTTTCAAGGGCAAAAGTTAAAAAGCAGACGCCATGCCGATTTATTTCGGCACTTCACAGGACATTCATGCATGGTTAG
Organism: Mucilaginibacter sp.; assembly: GCA_035568395.1. Taxonomy (GTDB): domain Bacteria; phylum Bacteroidota; class Bacteroidia; order Sphingobacteriales; family Sphingobacteriaceae; genus Mucilaginibacter. The sequence continues at coordinate 183,706 of DATMOF010000005.1, forward strand.
CAGGTGCGATTCATGTAGCAGGCATTGCTGTCGTTTACCTTCTGATGGGGTGCCGAAACGAGTTCGGCATGACAGGGTGGTTCGATTTCACTGGCCCGTTTGCCCCACGGGTTTAGTTTTTCAACCCTTTCAAAAGGCCGTACCAGGCGGGCTTTTTTTTGTAATCAGCATCAAAAGGCAGCGGCCAGTCTTTGCGGTTGAAAAAGGAGGGTATCCAGCTGTCGCGGTCGCTGAACTCCCAGGTGGTAATTCCATATTGCTGTGCCGCCGGAACGACAGCCCGGTATGTTTCGGCGATAAACTGGTATTTAGCCGCCTGCGCCAGCTGAAGCGTGTCGGTGAAAACGATATTAGCTTTATTATTCGGGTTAACGGAAATATCCAGCTCCGATATGTGGATCTTTAACCCGGTCGCAACCAGTTTTTGTAAAGCCGATGTTATGTTGCTATTTGAAGCATTAATGTCGGTATGCATTTGCATCCCGATACCGCTTATGGGTATCCCGTGTTGTTTCAGCTTGTTTGCCAGCGAAATCATTGAATCAAGTTTGCGCCCGTTCCATTCCTGGCCGTAATCGTTGTAGAACAAAAGCGCGCTAGGGTCGGCCTCATGCGCGTATTGAAAGGCGCGGGCAATATAATCAGGGCCAAGGTGCCTGCGCCAGATGCTGCCATCGCCCGGGTAAATATCCTTGTTGCGCAAGGTGCCATCGTCGTCCCTTATCGCTTCGTTCACGACATCCCAGGAGGAAACTTTGCCTTTGAAATGGCCCGCCTCAGTTTGAATGTGAGTTTTAAAAATATTTTCCCACGCCAGGGAGTCGCCGGAAAAATTGATTACCCAGCTTGGCAACGCCTGGTGCCAGATCAAATTATGCGCATGTACCCTGATATGATACTGCGCGGCAAAATTTATAATATAATCGCAAGCCGTGTAGTCAATATGTCCTTGCTGTCGTTCAACCTGGTCGAATTTAAATTCATAATCAGGCGTAAGACTATTATACTCTGTAATAAATGTGCCCTGGTAAACGTAATTGTTTTGCAGGCCGGTTGAATTGATTGCTGCTCCCACAGGAAAGGAAGACGCGGATTTTAAGGTTGCTATTTGCTCTGGCAGAGAAACAGGCTTCTTTTTACACGCCTGCAACAGCAGCATATTCAGTAACAGGCTTATGTAAAAATAATATCTCATATATGCTTTCGCCGGCCAAAAAATAAGGTAGCGGATAAAGATAAGTTTTTAACGCTAACAGCTGTATTCACGAAATATTAACAAATAAGCAATTAAAAATAACAGTAACAGCAGGAATGACAAACTAACTGAAATTTATGCCATACAAGGGTGATAGAAACATTATTTAAGCAAATGTTAGCACGCGTTAAACGCAATGAAACTAATCAATTGACATTGGTTACATAAAAAGGGTAAAACTTTTTGCCGTTTTTAAACGTTAGCATTCTAAAAAATAACATAGCCGATTAATAGATAATTACAATGGGCGTGTAAACATCGTATGATAAACATTTTTAGCTTTTGCAGGTTATTATCAAAGTTTTAATTCAGACGCCATGTCAACAAAAAAAAACATATTAATAATTGAGGATGACGGAGATATTTTACAAGTGCTCGAAACCGTATTAACTTATAATGATTTTTCGGTACAGGGAATTAACCGGACAGACGATATATTTGAAACCATTGAGAAATATAAGCCCGACCTGGTGCTTACCGATTACCTTTTATCAGGTTTAAACGGTGGTAAAATTTGCCAGCTTATAAAAAGCAACAAGGATACCTGTCACTTGCCTGTTATGCTTATTTCGGCCTATCCGGCCCTTGCCACTTCATTCGGCAATTTCGGCTTCGATGCCTTTATTAATAAGCCCTTTAATATTAACGATCTGGTTGACAAGATAAAGGAACTGCTAAACAAGCGTCCTCAAAAAAGCACGCAAGCCGCTGATTAAATGCGAGCCGTTGCCGACACCTTTCCGATAATTAGTTAATACTCCAATTCACGGCACTCGTAACCTGCTGTTTTTAATATGGACTCTACGTCACGGGCGGAAATGTTCCAGGCTTCAATCCTTAAAATATTATCACAATCGTCGAGGTCAAAATTCCAATCATTTATTTCAGGTATACCGGTTAACAGCGGCTTAACGGCGCTAACCTGCTTAGGGCTGTCAATGTTTGTTATAAATACCAATACTTCCATGGCGATCTCATGAAATTGTACATTGTCGTCATTCTGTTGTATTCGGCGCTTCGCGGGTATGGTCACTTGTAGTATTCCAGGTATCCGCATCCCATTTTCCCCACCCGCATTTTTGACCCATCTTCTCCCTAAACCTGGCCTGCTCCTCGGGTGTCATATTTTTAAAGCGTTCGGCCATTTTGTGGCGCATCCACGGAGCGCCTCCCCTGGGGCCGCCTTTGCCGAAACCAAACAATAGTTTACATAAAATAAAAATACCCAGTGCCTGCCAAAAAGTGATCGTGCCAACGTGCAGGATCGGCGGCAATAACTCGTTCCATAAAAGCATCACCGAAAACCCGACAAGCGCGAGAAAGGCCGCAATTGCGAAGGGAGCTAATATAAACCGCCTTCTATAAAGTAAATTTTTCATCGTTTTATTTTTTTTTAATAGTCCGTTATTTCATCATACAATTGTTTCAGCCGCTTGCGCAAGTGTAAAACCGCATAGCGTTTGCGCGATACCAGGGTTTGCACATTTTCCCCGGTCCGTTCGGCCATTTCGCCATAAGAGACATCATCCAGTTCGTGCCAGATAAAAACCTGCCGTTGTTCGCCGGGCAATTCATCCAGCGCATGGAACAGCTGGTCCCAAAACAAACTGCGCAGGTATTCCGTCTCGGGTGTAGCGGCTTCTGTCATCAATAAAGATCTGAAGTCTAAAAGATCATCTTCATCCGTGTCGCTTTCGGGCAACATATCGTCCAGTAGGATCTCCGTCCTTTTTTTATGCTTGTCCAGTATTTTATTACGGGCAACGCGATAAAGCCAGGCTCCGGTTTGCTCAATAGGCTCCGAATTTATTACGGAACTGAACTGGTACCACACATCCTGCAGGATATCCTCGGCATCAGCATCGTTTTTGACCCTTCGCCGGATAAATCCAAGCAAGCTCTTACCATAAGCCGTTATAGCTTTTATGATAGAGGTTTCTCGTTGTTCGGGCATTACGGCTGAAGTCAATGTATGGCGTATTTAAAGATAGAGACGATTGCGGCATCAAAACATTTTAATTTATTTTGTTTTTGTTGATAGGGTTGCATTGGGACGATTTTATCTTTAACTTTCGTTGACACTAATTGCTAAATGTATTGTTTGACCAAACGCGGCGGTTGAGCCAACCAATATCTTAATGAACTAATGGATCGTTCCGGCATTAACCGCATCAACTATTATAATATACTGGCTATGCTTGCCGCATCGTGCCTTGCCCTGGTCATACCTTTTGAGCTTGTGCTATTGTCTTATGCTATTCTTGGCCCTGCGCATTACCTTACAGAATTATCATGGCTTAAAAACCGCCAGTTTTTTACACTCAAAAAGTATGATTATCTTTTGATCATCGCGGTTGTCATTATATCCATATTACTTCGGCTCCCTACTGCTAACGTTGTTTTTTACAGCTTCGGCCTGTCGTTCATATTATTGGTTATAAAAGGGAATGTTAGCCGGTTGATGGCCTTTTGTATGCTTATTATAGCCGGATACTTTTTACTTACCCATAATATACTGCGCACAATATTCGGCTTATATATACCAACACTTATTCACGTATATATATTTACCGGTGCGTTTATATTATTTGGAGCGTTAAAAGACAAAATTGTTTCAGGCTATATTGCATTTATTGTTTTTTTACTGTGCCCGGTATTATTGAGTGTTTTGTTTACCTCTTACCATAATACACCGGCAGCCTGGGCAATCAGCAACTATAATTATTTCGGCCAGATCAATGCCACAACGCTGCGCAACCCGGCTGTCAATGTATTTACCAGCCAGGCAAGTATAATTTTAACAAGGCTTATCGCCTTCGCCTATACCTACCATTATATCAACTGGTTTAGCAAAACGGAGGTTATTAACTGGCACCGTATACCGGTAACCCGGGCTGTTATTATAGCATTCATATGGATGGCCTCGGTGGCGCTGTATTTTTATAACTATCGCCTGGGATTTAAATGGCTGTTAATACTCAGCCTTGTTCATGTCATACTCGAGTTTCCGCTTAACCACCGAAGTTTTATAGGAATTGGAAGAGAGCTGAAGGGCAGGCTGGCCGGTCAGGGCTAAGCAAACGCACGTTTTTTAATAGAATTATCATTATCAAAAATGAACAATGGGATATAATACAAAACTTGCCGATAGAATAAGAGAAGCATTGATGCATTTACCTGATGTGGAGGAAAAGGAAATGTTCCGCGGGATATGTTTTATGGTGAATGGCAAAATGTGCGTTTGCGTAAGCGGCGATGAGATGCTGTGCCGTATTGGCGCGGACCAAATGGAAGCCGCGCTTGAAGCAAATGGCGTGAGGCAGATGGTTATGGCACGAAGCAAACCCAGCAAGGATTTTATATTTGTGAGCGAGGATGGTTTTCGCAATCCGAAGGACTTTGACCATTGGATCAAGCTTGCCCTGGATTTTAACCCCTTAGCTAAAGCTTCTAAAAAACGTAAATAGCCTGATTATAACTGTTGTGTTTATTTTGTTATCTTCAATCGTTATAAACCGTTATTTATGAGCATAGGTACTCGTTACGTTAAGAATTTGCAACCGGCATTCCTGTTGGTTGTTTTTTTGTGCTGTGCCTTTAGGGCACACGCCCAAGGCCCGTCGGGAGATGATCGTCAGACAAAAGAAATCACTACCGCAATGATCAACTCGGCAAACGAATGGAATAAGGGAAATCTTGACGCCTTTATGAATCTGTACGACCCTTCAGCTACGATGATGATGCCCTCCGGGCCGGTTGGATTGGACGCTATCAGGTCGTTATATGAGAAATCGTACTTTAAAGGCAGTATGCCCAAACAAAGTTTGCGCTACACCGATATGAAGGTTCGTTTTTTGGGTGACAACTACGCGCTGCTTACCGGCGGGTTTGTTTTATACGGGAACGAACTGCCCGAACGCTCGGGGCGCTACTCGCTTGTAATGGTTCACAGCAAACATGGCTGGAAAATACTTCACGACCACTCGGGTTAGCCATTTACTCAAAATAAATTTCAATATGGTTAAAGGAATATGGGCTATACAATAATATTGGTAATTGCGGATTTATTTGCAAGTCTTGTAGTCAATTTAATTCAGGAAAACCCCGAAGTAGTAATAGTTACGTCGGGAGTTGTTAGATTAAGTTTCTTGTTTGTTCTTTTTCCGACTGTTGGATGGATAGTATCGAGTTTTCTTAATAAGGGACCTACTAGTCTTATACTCATAATTACTTCGGTAATTGTTTATTTTGTTATTCCAATAACCGTTTACCTCTTAAAGGACAATAATGAGAGCCTGCTGTCTGTGTTTGTGGATTTACACAGCAAATTCTATCTTTTTTCTTTAGTTCTATTGCCTTATATCGTTTCAAGTATTATAAGTTTTATTTTATGGGTAGTATTTCTTAAAAAAAATATAGTGGCCTGTTTTTCTGCAAATTAAGTCCTTATTTTACTCCATATAACGAGTTTAAAAAAATTGATTAATACATGTTCTACTTTTTCCAAAAAAGAAAAACGCCCTTAAGTCTTCACCAGCCACTAAATTAGTGTCATTATTATTTTCATGCGAAGCAAAATTTTATTGTGGTACAGCGATTGCTTATAATGCGGTATATTTAACAACGTTAACCTTATGATGATATATCCTTCTTCAAAAAAATCAGTTCTCTCTGCATTTTTAATCTTCACTTTTATTTTCCTGGCCCTTCAAAGCTGCAAAAAGAAACGCCCCGAAATGGCCACTGTCCTTTATAAAAAGACCCATAACAAGGTTTTTAATAATGTTACGCCCGAAGGCTTTTCGGAAGTGTTTAAACAAGTGATCGACAGCGTAAAAGCCACGCATGCCTATCCGGAGCCGATAACAAGTTTTTACGAGCAAAACGACTACGATGCCGAACTGGTGATGGACCATTTGTTCAACAGCGACCTAAACACCGCGGCAGCATGGTTTATGAAGGCTGATGAGCATGGGTTAAACCCGAAAATGTTCCGCACTGATGAAATACGGACGTTATTAAAAAAGTTTGACGATAAAAACGGTATAAAAACTGTTAATGAGGCGTACCATGATATGGCCGAGCTAGAGTTGTTATTTGCCAATTCGCTGACTAAATATTCAACCGCGCTGCAGTATGGAATCGTTAATCCGAAGAAAATATATGTGCGATATTATACCGAAACCAAATTGCCCGATACCGCGACCACGCTGCAGGTGTTGCAGGCCCGGAGTATCAAAAACTACCTGGACAGCATTCAGCCAAAAAACCCGCAGTACGTTGCTTTTCAGAACGCTTTAATAAGCCATTACCAGGCGCCCGGGTTTTCACAGGAAGAAACCAAACGCATTTTAATTGTCAACCTGGAGCGTTTAAGGTGGAAAAACAAGCCTTCTGAAAACAAGTACGTTATTGTTAACATTCCCGATTATATGCTGAATGTGATGGAAAACGGCCGTTCTGTTTTAAGCATGAAGGTTTGTGATGGCGAAGGCCGGAATAAAACCAACTCAAATACCATAGTTAAATATGATGATACAGCAGCAGTCGACAGGCCGTTCCCGCGCGAGACACCGCAGTTGAACAGCCTGATACACAGTGTTGACGTCAACCCGGTATGGAACATACCTGAAAGCATTGCCAGTAAGGAAATTATGGTGGATGCGGCGAAGGATCGTTATTATTTAGCCAACAAAGGGATACAGGTTTATAAAAACGGAAAGCTTGTAGACGACGCCGATATCGATTGGTCGACCGCAAAAAAGGATGAGTACGAATTTAAGCAAAAGCCCGGGGATGATAACTCATTGGGTAAGATCAAGTTCCTGTTCAAAAACAAAAGCAACGTGTATTTACACGATACGCCCGCAAAGTCGGCGTTTGAACTCCCCGCCCGCGACGTGAGCCACGGTTGTGTGCGCCTGGGCGAACCTCAGCAGCTTGCTTTAAATTTATTTGGCCCCGGGCCCAAGTACGATCTTATTGTAAAGGACATGGCTGCCGATAAGCCGGATCCGACAACCATTTACCTACCGAAAAAGGTGCCGGTTTACATAACCTATGTTACCTGTTGGGCCGATGAAAACGGGGCATTACAATTCCGCCAGGACGTTTACGGATTGGATATTGTGTTGTATGCGAATTTGCTGAAGGCCGGTATATAAACAGCTGCAAATAAAAGGCCCCGATCAATAATTTGATCGGGGCCTTTTTGCATATAAAATTTTAAGCGTTTATTTTCCGATGGTATCATTCGCAGCTATACCGGCATTTGCCATTGTTGCAGACGAATCAGGCATAAATAACGTTTTAGGCAGGTTCTCATCATTCAAGTATTTTGATGTATAGCTGCTATCGTTACCGTTGATAAAAAGAACGGTTTTGCCTTTTATAGTATTAATAACCAGGTCAGAAACCTCAGGCGACACGGCCGGGCAGCCAAAGCTGCGGCCAATGCGGCCCTGTACATTTATGTTTTGCTGGCTTACATATGGTGCTGCATGTACCACAATATCACGTGAACGCGCACCGCTGTTAAATCCTTCGTCCATACCATCCAACCGTAGTGAACGGCCGTGCTTGCCGAAATAAATATCGTCGGTTAAGTAGAAACCTAAGCTGCTTTGGTGCGATTCGTTGTTATTCGAAAAATGGCTGGCCATATCATCGCCACTGCCCTGTCCGTGCGCAACCCATGTATTTAACAATAAAGCTTTAGTTGCAACGTCAACGATCCACATCCGTTTTTCGTGGCTGGGTTTGCTCAAGTCAACAACAGTTAAAATTGAACTGTTTTGCGGCAGCTTGTTCGCTATCTTTAAATTTAAAAAACCGGTAAAAGCTTTTTGAAATACACCAAGGTCTAAACCGCTTTCCTGTAAATGCGCGGTACGATACACATTAGTAACGTATTGCTCCAGCAATGCTTTGGCAGAAACTTCAGCTATTTTTATGTTGGTTATACTTGTGTTGGGTTTCGCTGTACCGACAGATCTCCAGCTTATCATAGTAGCCGAAAATATGAGCAGGGCACCCAAAAACCACATCAAATGTTTTTTCATATTTCTTCGTTAAGTTTAATTCAATAGTTTATCATCGTCAACCTTTATACGTTGAGTAGCAGTATTTGGTTCCGAATTTTTTTGGTAGTACAAAATTATCTATTTTAACTCAATTAATTGTCACAACAATATAATTATACACTAAAACTTAAAAATGGTTTTAATAAAAGTTAAAAATGAACATATTAGACTTTATATTGCTGTAATGGTTTAATCACACAGGGATATTTAATAAACCGAACATAGAGCCGTTTAGTATATCGGCGGAAACTTTTTGGGGTCGGCGTCGCTCATTAAACTGTATACCGCTTCAATAATATCATCTTCCGATGGTTTGCTGAAATAATCGCCATCGGACCCGTAAGGCGGACGGTGTTCTTTCGCGCAAAGCGTTTTTGGCTGCGCGTCAAGCGAATAATAGCCTTTCTGTACCTCGAGTATATTTTGCAAAATATAAGCCGATGCACCGCCTGGCACATCCTCGTCAACAATCAGTAATTTGCTGGTTTTCTTTAACGATTTTCCGCTGATGTTTTCCAGGTCGAACGGGTACAAGGTTTGCGGGTCAATTACTTCAACCTGGATGCCCATTTTTTCCAGTTCTGCGGCGGCGTCTATTACGATGCGCAACGTTGAACCATAAGATACCACGGTAACATCCGCGCCTTCCCGCAATAGCTCCGCTTTTCCCAACGGTATGGTAAATTCGCCTACGTTGGCGGGCAATCGTTCTTTCAGGCGGTATCCGTTTAAGCATTCTATAACAAGTGCCGGTTCGTCGCTCCTGAGCAGGGTGTTGTACATGCCGGCGGCCTGTGTCATATCCCTGGGTACGCAGATATGCAGCCCGCGCATCGAACTTAATATTAACCCCAGCGGCGAGCCTGAATGCCATACGCCCTCGAGGCGGTGCCCGCGGGTGCGGACGATCAGCGGCGCTTTCTGCCCGCCACGGGTGCGGTAGCTTAGCGTGGCCAGGTCATCGCTTAATACGTTTAGTGAATATAAAATATAATCGAGATACTGGATCTCGGCTATTGGTTTCAAGCCGCGCATGGCCAGGCCAAGGCCTTGTCCTATTATCGTAGCTTCGCGTATCCCGGTGTCGGTTAAACGAAGATCGCCGTACTTAAGCTGCAGCCCGGCAAATCCCTGGTTTACGTCGCCTATAGCACCAACATCTTCACCAAAGGCAACAATGGTTTTGTCGCGCTCAAAGTTGGCGTCGAAACAGGCGTTTAATAATTCGCGGCCGTCCAGCATCTTAGCGTCGTCATCATATTGTACCGGAACCTGCTGCACCTTTAATGGCGATTGCGGTGTTTCGGTAAACAGGTTTGAATTAAAACGCGCGGTGTTTTTCACCTGCTCATCATTTAGCCAATTGATAAGCACCTGCCTGGCTGACGAGTTATCTTTCACCGTCAGGCGCAGCGCTTTCCTGACAGCAGCAAATACGTCCTTGCGGCCGGGGTCGGCGCATTCGCGCAACTCGCTTACTACTGTTAACAGTTTATCTTTCGCCGGCACATCTTTCGCCAATTGTTCGATCAGTTGTGCCGCTTCATTTAGTTCGGTTTTAATTTCTTCGCCAAGCTGGTTCCATACCGATCGCTGGCATTCGCGCACATACTTTTTAGCGGTTGTTTCCAGCTCGTCCATTTCGCCCTCGGTAGCTATGGCCGACGCGATCATCCATTTGCGCATCTGCAGCAGGCAGTCGTGCTCCTCTTCCCAGGCCAGCCTGTCCTTTGATTTATACCGCTCATGCGACCCCGAACTGGAGTGCCCCTGGGGCTGCGTCATTTCATTTACATGGATCAAAACCGGCACATGCTCTTCGCGGCAAACGGTTATGGCGCGTTCATAAGTTTCGCAAAGCGCCACGTAATCCCAGCCCCTCACTTTAAATATTTCGTAACCGTTTGTTCCTTTTTCGCGCTGGAAGCCTTTCAGTATTTCCGAAATATCTTCTTTGGTGGTTTGCAGTTTAGCCGGAACAGAAATCGCATACGCATCGTCCCAAACAGAAATGGCCATAGGCACCTGCAATACGCCGGCTGCATTCAATGTCTCAAAAAACAGCCCTTCGGATGTTGAGCCGTTGCCGATCGTACCAAAAGCAACCTCGTTGCCGTTTACTGAAAAAGTATTGAGATATTCAAGCTCTTTATTTTGGCGGTATAATTTAGAGGCATAGGCCAGGCCCAGCAAGCGGGGCATATGGCCGCCAGTAGGCGAAATATCTGCAGAGCAATTCATGGTTTCGGCCTGGTTTACCCAGCTGCCGTCCTCATTTACAAACCTGGTAGCATAGTGGCAGTTCATTTGCCTTCCGGCGGATGCGGGGTCCTTCTCCACATCGGGGTAAGCATATAGCTGCGCGAAGAATTCCGGCAGGTTGCTCATGCCGGTAGCGAACATAAAGGTTTGGTCGCGGTAATAACCTGCCCGCCAGTCGCCCTTGCGGAACGCCTTGGCCATAGCGAGTTGGGCAACTTCCTTGCCATCGCCAAATATGCCGAATTTTGCCTTACCGGTCAGCACCTCCCTGCGCCCGATCAAACTCGCCTGCCGGCTTTCAAAACCGATGCGGTAATCGTTGAGCACTATTTTCTTAAAATCTTCAAAACTGAGCTCGGCTGTATTAAAGTTAACCGTAGCGTGTATTGCAGTTTCGGGCATATAAAATTTTGATTAGCGGGTAAAATTATAAAATTCTATTCTGTTATTTGCAATTATAACGTTAAAACATAGCCGCAGCACGAATAGTTTTATAATTACGTTAAACCTTTTATATTTGTATTCGTTAAAAGACTATATATGAAAAAGATATTAATGATTTGCGCGGTGGTTTTAGGCTTTGCCTTCACCGCATCGGCACAAGATAGTGAAAAGGCCGATTTTAAATTCAACGAAGAAAAGCACGATTTCGGTAAGATACCCCAGGGTACACCGGTTACAACCGTGTTTGAGTTTACCAACATTGGTAAAGAGCCGCTTATATTGACCGAAGTAAGGCCAACCTGCGGTTGTACCATAGCCGATTATACCAAAACCCCGGTAAAAAGCGGCGAAAAAGGTTTGATCAAGATAACCTACAATGCTGCTGTTGCTGCACCGTTTAATAAAACGATAGTGGTAACATCAAACGCTAAAACGCCTCAGAAATATTTAAATATCGTTGGCGAGGTAATAGCCAAGCCGGCTACGAGCAGCCGATAGGCAATCCAATTTTAAAAAAACTTAGAAAGGCACGGTAAACGTGTCTTTTTTGTTTTTAGGCAATTCTGAACTTTTCTGATCTCAGACATCCGACTTCGCTTTCCGTCTTTCGGACTTATTTCATTAATTTTGCGGCATGCCAAAAATTTCGCACAAAGGGCAGCAAATGCCCGCATCGCCTATTCGTAAATTAACGCCTTTCGCCGACAAGGCAAAGCTTGCCGGTAAAAAGGTTTACCACCTAAATATTGGCCAGCCGGATATTGAAACGCCGGAAGGCATGTTGAATGCCATTAAGAATATCGACTTTAAAGTTTGGGCCTATACCGCCTCGGAAGGAACATTGACGTACCGTAAAAAGCTGACCGAATATTATAACAAGTTAGGCTACAATATCAGTCCTGAAAATATTATCGTAACCACCGGCGGTTCCGAAGCGATAACCATATCGATGATGGCCTGCCTCGACCCGGGCGATGAAGTGATCATTCCCGAGCCATTTTATGCCAACTACAACGGCTTTGCCTGCCAGAGCGATATTGTGGTAAAACCGATATTATCCTATATCGAAAATGGGTTCGCGCTGCCGCCGATAGCGGAGTTTGAAAAGCTCATAACGCCAAAAACCAAGGCCATCATTATTTGCAACCCCAACAACCCGACAGGCTACTTGTATTCAAAGGAAGAATTAGACGCGCTAAAGGAACTGGCACTGAAATATGACCTGTACCTGTTTTCGGATGAGGCTTACCGCGAATTTTGTTATGATGGCCGCAGTTTTATTTCGCCCATGCACCTGGACGGGCTTGAAGAAAACGTAATTGTGATGGATACAGTAAGCAAGCGTTACAGCGCCTGCGGGGCGCGCCTCGGCTGCCTCATCACCAAAAATAAAGCGGTATTGGCAGCAGGCCTAAAGTTTGCCCAGGCCCGGCTGAGCCCCGGCATGGTGGAGCAGATAGCCGGCGAAGCGGCGGTGGATACACCCGACAGTTATTTTGAAGCCGTAAACAAAGAATATACCACCCGCCGCGATACCCTGGTAAATGCACTGAACCATATGGATGGCGTTTTCTGTCCGAACCCCGGCGGCGCATTCTATGTGGTAGCGCAACTGCCTATCGATAATGCCGACAAGTTTTGCCAGTGGATACTCGAAACCTTTAGCTATAACAACCAAACGGTAATGATGGCCCCGGCAACGGGCTTTTACAGCACCAAAGGCGCCGGACTTAACGAAGTGCGAATGGCATACGTTTTGAATAACGATGATATGCAGAAGGCCATGATCTGCCTGGATGAAGCGCTGAAGGTGTACCCAGGGAGGAAAGCGGGCAGTGAGCAGTTGGCAGTGGGCAGGTAGATCAGTTTGCATGGACGGATTAAAAATCGATAAGCTGCAAACTAAAAACCGTATATTTGTATTCTTATCAAAGTTCAACTGCAGACTGCCCACCGGTAACTGCAAACTCAAAAATGGGGTCGACCGGAATTGACAGGATGGAGATAAGTAAGTAAGCATGCAGCGCGTTGGGTGAATTAGCGCTTAAATCTGAACGCTCAAACTTACAAATGGCGAAAATAACTACGCCTTAGCTGCTTAATTTAGAATTTAGCTAGCTTTTGTCCCGCCGGTTTTCCGTTTCATCGGGCCGGCAACCGGGGCATCGAAAGATGAAACTGGTCCCGACTGCGGTGCGCTGTCGAGACGAGATAAAGCACCTAAGGAAGACGGTACAGGCAAGCAGCTGGCCTTCCCCTTCCCGACAATTTAACAGATGCTAAGCACGTAGAAAGCTTACCTTATACCATGTTTGGACGAGGGTTCGAATCCCTCCGGCTCCACAAAACGGAAATTTTGAACACATAATAATCTGATTATTATGTGTTCAAAATTTCCGTTTATTACCCGTAAAATTTCCTGCTAAAAAATGTAAGTAATGTTATTTTTTTTTTAACTTGCTTATTTTTAATGTATTAATAAAATAAAGTGTTCGAATCCCCTCGGCTCATTTTTACAAATTGTAAAATTTATAACTTATTGATCATTAGTTTTTTCAATAATTATCTCTACGATCATCCCCGCAATAAATTTTAAAAAATCTTTTTCATCATCCGAAAGATCGGCCTGCTCCTTTGACTTGGTTTGTGTCATGCGGTCTTTAATTCTTTTAGCCTTTCTCTTTTTATCTTCCATATAGTTACCATTAACTTAAAAATAAACGCCCACAAGGGCCTTGTGTTATGAAAAGTAGATTGGGGATTTTATAGAAATTTTCTATTTTGTGAGATAAGTCTGTTAATTGATTAACATGAATTCAAAAATTATTAGCTTATCGCTATTTACTCTTTTCGTATCCTTGTAAAATAATGAGCATTGTATTTGTAACCCGGTTATTAAATCAAAAAGAAAGCATTCGTTTGGAATTCAAAGAGGCACGGACGGCCTTACCATCCAATCTTTTTGAAACGATATGTGCTATGCTTAACCGCGAAGGTGGCGATATTTTATTAGGTGTAAACGATAGCGGAAGTATTACAGGGATTGAACCGGCTAATGTGAACTTGATTAAGACCGACCTCGTAAACCTTTCCAACAATCCGCAAAAGCTTGATCCTCCTTTTATACTATTTCCGATAATTTATAAAATTAGTGGCAAGTACCTAATGCATATACAAGTACCGGTAAGTTCACAAGTACATAAATCGGGTAATCATGTTTTTGACCGTAGCAATGACGGTGACTTTAGAATTGCCCAGCCTAACCGTATTGCAGAAATATACAATCGAAAAAAGACACATTATACAGAAGGTACAATTTACCAGTTTCTTCAGTTAGCGGATATGGATGCTGACCTGTTCCAAAAGGCCCGCACGCTTATCAGGAATAACAACTCGAATCATCCGTGGCTTAATTTAGATAACCATCAATTACTTCAAACAGCGGGACTATGGCGCAAAGATTTACAAACCGGACAGGAAGGTTATACACTCGGGGCAGCTTTGTTATTTGGAAAAGAAGAAACAATTATTAATATCCTGCCTCATTATAAAACGGATGCATTGGTAAGGATTAATAATATTGACCGGTATGACGATCGTGATTATATTCAGTGTAATTTGATTAATGCTTACGAACGTTTGATGGACTTTGTTGGACATCACTTACCTGATAAATTCTTCATGGAAGGAGATCAAAGAATAAGCTTGCGGACAAAAATATTTCGTGAAATTATCGCCAATCTTTTGGTACACCGTGAGTTTACAAATGCTTTTCCGGCTTCGTTGACTATTTTTGCAGACCGGGTTGAAACAGTTAATGCCAATGTCCCTAACGGTGTAGGACCAATTTCGCCAGATAAATTTGCTCCGTTTCCTAAAAATCCGGCTATTGCGAAATTCTTTATCCAGCTTGGGCGAGTTGAAGAATTAGGCTCGGGGATTTTAAATGTAAATAAATACCTTTCAGCTTATTCTTCAGGGAACAAACCTCAATTTATTGAAGCGGATGTATTTAAAACTATTATTCCGTTAAGCGATGACTTAGTTAAGGCCGACGCCACAGTAAACGCCACAGTAAACGCCACAGTAAATAAGTTATTAGGGGATCAAACCGGCAACATTGTCAAGGAACGACTAATAGGCATTGTTAAAATTATCAATAAAAACCCCGGTTTAAGATCTAACGTTATCGCACATGAACTTAATACCAATGAACAAACGATAAGAAAAGATATCCAAAGGTTACAGGATATGGCCTTAATTAAGTTCCAAGGCTCCACTAAAACAGGTGGTTATTTTATTACACAAGAATTTCAGGAGAAATTTAAGGAGTAATACAATGCCTTGACTAATATAGATGATCGATTAAGCTTGAACCTTTTACTCAATTAATATATTTTCTAACCTACAAATCATGGCATTTTTCACAAGGTGATCATCAAATTCCATTGTATTCGATATTTTAATGGTTAGGTCTATCCCGTTTCTAAAACACTCCCTAAATTTATTTACTTCTATATTCTGAGAATTTAGAAATTTTAGTGTAGCATCAAAAGTTATATATTGTAAGTAAGAACATAAATAGGCAGCTTGTAAAACCATGCCGTCGCTTTTATAGTTATAGTGATTTTCTTTAGCATTTCTAAAATTTCCAGCAGCCATAAAACTTGAATATGCATGATCGCTTAAATGCATATCTAAATATGAATGAACAATGGCATCTTCTTTACGAGCTGTATGCACAATCAGTTTATTAAGTAAGGGATAAACACGTCTTTCTTCTTTTGTTTTAGGATCTAAATAAGCTAGTGAATTTAAAATATTATTTTCATCAACCATTCTATCATATGATGGGTATAATATAAATAATTGCACCAAGTCTGGATTTTTAACAACAAAATTAATAGTTAAATAATTACGATAAACTGAATAAAGAAGTGCCATTGCATCTTCTGGCAAACCCTTATCAATAAGGATTAATATTGCATTTATTGTTTTCGTAAACTTTGTAAAGCAAAAGAAGATGTAATCAAAAGGGATATCTTTTTGATTGTTACTTTTTAAATAGCGGGTTTCACCGTATTCATCTATTACCTCTTGCTGCTTTTTTAGGTTTATTTTTAGAATTTGTTTTAGTACAGCCAATAAATTCTTCAACTTAATTTGTATGCAATAATGTAGCCCTTTATGGGTTGACAGCTTTTCAATACTTTCTTTCACATATTGAGCATCAGGATGATCCTCTAAAGAAATTTCCTTATAAATTTCCTCTGCCTGGCGAAAAAAATCCAATGCTTTTTTTGGCTCTTCTTTAGCTATATAATACGTGGCAAAATTCAACAATATATTTGCCATATTATGTTGGTTTCCATTAATTATCTTTTTATGCAAGTTCAAAGATTGATTAAAGTGAATCTTAGCTTGTTCAAGATCATTGGTCAATACTTCGCACAAACCTATGTGAGAATACCCCATCGCAATAATGTCAGGATTTTTTTCTTTTTGATAAATCAATAAAGCGCTATTAAAATATGCTTTTGCTTTAAATGGATCATTAATCTTTAATAATATTAATCCTTTTGTATTATACGAGTCTGCAAATCGAAGTGAATCAGTATCAAAGTATTTTCTTAATAACTTGAATCCTTTTTCCCAATATTTAAGGGCTTTTTTTATCTGACGGGAAAAAGTAAACGAATTGGCGAGATTTGTATATGCAATCCCCAAATTAGATTTTGACTTATATCTTTCAAATATATTTACTGCTTCAATAGTAAGAGTCTGGGCATCCTTATACATTCCAATTTTTTCCAGAACTGTAGCAAAATTATCTAGTGTTCGTGCCAACGAAATAGCGTCATCTTCATCCAATTCACTGGCATATTTTAAGCAATTCATAAAATAACCTATAGCTTTATCATATTCACCTGTATAACCATATGCACTTGCTAAATTATTCGTAAAGGAATTTATAGTATTAATATCGTCGATCCCATTCAAGAGTAAAAACTCAAGACCTTCTTCAAAATATTTTACAGATCGAGTATAATCACCCATTCTAGTCATTGCAATAGCAAAAAACTGGCTTAGGAAAACTGTATCCAATTCAACTGAGGTAGCATTAAGTATGTTTCTTGCTATTACGATGTAGGTCTGTAATTTTGATGCCGGTGCTTCACGAATATCTTTTAATTTTTTTGTACAATTATATATTATGGTTTTAATCTTTGAGACTTTGATTCCGATCTTTTCTTTAATGACTATTTGAACAATTGGATGAATATAATAGTCCTCGCCCCTTTTTGTTATCAAGCCCTTGTAAACCAAGCCATTTAATGATTTAATTAATTTTTGTGATGTTTTTTGGCCGGTTATTGATAAATAGAAATTATAGGTTATGGCTTCGGATTGAGGTAGTATGGAAAAATAAGTTAGTTGTTTAATTTCAGCAGTTGATAGGTGGTTTATATTTAAGCATAGCATCAAATATTTGAATATTTGATATTCTTGCTTATCGGAATATTTCCTCGCATGCCTACCAACGGAAATTGGCTGTTCAAAAGCTTTACTATGCAAGTCCCCATCTTTTAATATTTCAAGCGATTGTCGTAAGGAAATAGCCTGATTAACTTGGATGGATTTGGCTATTAATTCTATCAACAACGGATGACATCCAACTTGGACGATTATTTTCTCAATAGATTCTTCATCCGTTTCTCTGTCAAAAGATTTATTAAATAATAATTTAGCACTATCAAGTGGAAGTCCTTCAACGTTTATAACAGGATAATCTGAAATTTTAACTCTTGACGTAATTATAACTTTCCAACCAGTAGAACAGATGTCATCAATTACTGGCAGTGAATTTTCATCCATAATTTCAAATCCATCCAGAACAATTAGATTTTTATGAGAATGGCTATTTAAAGTCTGCAATAGGGTATTCCAATCAAAATTTTGATTAAAAATACTCGATAACTTAGCTAAGATGCTATTTTTTAAAGAATCGAGCTGGCATTCAATCCACAACAAACTATGATATCTTTCCCGGTTTGAGATAATGTAAGACGATAATAAAACTGTCTTACCTATACCTGGTAAACCATGAAGTACAAATGCACTGTATTTGCTGGCATATTCATCTATTTGATTTAATAAATCTTTGCGTCCTTCTAATAAATGAATGTCAAAAAAAGGGATCGGTGTTCTAAAATGCTGTATTCCAAAAATCTCAGAATAATATTTTTTTAAAAGAGGATTATGTTTTTGTGCCTTCTGTTCAATACTCTGCCAACCCAGATAGATTAAATCATAAGGTATACGGTGCTTGCTTTTTATCTCCAGTAAATACTTTATTAGAGCCGAATTATCATTAAATGTTGATGTGAAAATGAGCTGATCAATATCATTTTTTAATGCTAATGCCTGTATAGCACTTTTTTCAAGCTCTACTTTTAATTCAGATAATAATTGTTTGTTATCTCTGTTAATTTCTTTTTTCTTACATTGTATAGCAACTCGCTTTTTTAATGATATTAAATCAATACCGTGCTGTTTATCACCTCTCTTACCAAAAAATTGGAAATTATCATTAGGATACTCAAAATTATATAAATCATATATGAAATCTTCAAAAGTTTCATTACTTGATATTATCGGTAAGTGAATTTTTGTCATTGTGATCTTTGAAATAAAGCAATAATAATAAGTTAGCCGTTATGCTTTTAATCCTTTTACAATCATATAAAACAATCCGGCTATAGTTGCAGGGTTCATACGGGGTTGGCCAAAATGCCAGGAACATTTATTTATTTGTTCTTGCAATAACGGTTTGATGTTATCTGGGGATATATTCAATTCCAACAATTCTTTTACTATCGATTTTTTATAAACCAATTCATATTCCTGCATGCCTCTGGTTATCCAATAAGTATTATAAAAAATAGCTTTATGTGCTTTAAGCCAATCCCAAAAGAAATCTCTGTCATCTATATTAGGCCCTTCTGAATGACATATACTGCATAAAAGAACATAATTATCCGGCGAATCCGGACCTCCTAATGAATGGGGAATAATATGGCACTTTTCAAGTTTAGATTTATATCCGCATCGCCAGCAACGTTCATGTGCTTCACTAAAATCAATACTTAAATCCCCCTCATAAATATTTACTTCCCAATATTTAATAATATCAGGTATTGTGGTTTTTGAATTTCTATATGCACTCATTAAAAGGATTTATAAATGATTATTTAACAATATCTATTCCCAACTATTGTATAACTTTTTCATCATAAACAAAATTTCTAAAAAATCATTTAACAGCAAGGTGAAATTTTAACTTTTCAAAGCTTTGTTGATTAACTGAAATAGAATTAAACAACCAATAAATTTCCCTTATTCATCACTATTTTTACCTATCCAATTTATTCTTTATCATACCATCCAAAACCTCTAAAATACTCGATAAGTGTTCTAATAGATTTTCATCACCTCCACATTAAACAACAAAACCCGCCGTTAGCGGGTTTTGTTGTTTATTATAGTC
Source organism: Mucilaginibacter sp. (assembly GCA_035568395.1). Lineage (GTDB taxonomy): Bacteria > Bacteroidota > Bacteroidia > Sphingobacteriales > Sphingobacteriaceae > Mucilaginibacter. Next base: position 203,297 of record DATMOF010000005.1, read on the forward strand.
GCAAACTACCGCTATAGTCGTTCGAAGTTGCAAACTTCGAACAGCGGTGAGGAACGCATCTGAATATCTCATATTTTCAGCGGTATTGTTCATTTTGAGCAGCGATTCTATAGCCCATCAAGCCACAGCATGATCTTTAAACTAACCCCACACGATTTTTTTAAAAAGCATTTGCGCAACCGTTTGGTTTATTATATATTTGCAACCAATTGGTTTACTATTTAAAAATTATCATTATGAAGACGAAAATCTTATTTGTGCTTTGCTTACTTGTCGGCCTGTTGTTCATTAATTCAGGCCTTGACAAATTTTTTCACTACATGCCTGTCCCGAAGGATATGCCTGAAAAAGCGATAAAGGCGGGAGCGGCCTTTATGACCATTGATTGGATATTGCCACTCGTTGGCGCTTTTGAACTGGTTGGCGGGTTGCTTCTTGTTTTCAAAAAGACCAGGGCGCTCGGCGCGGTTATTCTCGTACCAATCCTGGCAGGTATTTTACTTGCTAATATCAGCATGGCTCCGCAAGGCTTGCCAGTCGTTGCGATATTAATCGTCATTATTGGATGGGTAGTCGTTGAAAATTGGAGCAAGTATCTCCCAATGATTAGCGAATAATCAAACCTAACCTAAAAAGCAAATCAATTACTCCATGAGACGAGACGTTTTTCAGGCAATAGCCGATCCGACACGCCGGGCAATCATCGCGCTGATTGCCTTACAGGCAATGACCCCAGCCGCTATTGCAGGTCATTTTGACATGACTCGTCAGGCCATATCAAAACACATGCGAATTTTAACGGAGTGTGAATTGGTAAAGGCTGATCACAAAGGAAGAGAAATATACTACCAACTTGAAATAGACAAAATAAAAGAAATCGACAAGTGGCTCGAACAATTCCGGAAGATTTGGGAAAGCCGCTTTAATCAACTGGATCAACTTTTATCAACCATTAAAAAGAAGAAATAATGAAAAACAACCTACAATTCGATTTTGTTCCTGACAAAGTAAAAAACACATTGACCATTCGCCGTGAGTTTATGGCAGAACGACAATTGGTATGGGACTGCTATACCCAAAGTGAGTTACTCGACCGCTGGTTTGCCCCCGCACCGTTGACCACCAAAACAAAATCAATGGATTTTAGTGAGGGCGGGCATTGGCACTATGCGATGGTGGAACCTAATGGCACAGAATATTGGGGCTATACCGAATATTTGAAAATCAGGCCTATCGATTATTATACATCTACCGATGCTTTTAGCAACGAGAACGGTGATATTAATCAGGATTTGCCCCGCGCCGAATGGCTGGTGACTTTCCTTGACAAAGGCGAAAACTCACTGGTAGAAACCGTTGTCACCTATAAATCGCTTGCTGACCTCGAAAAAGTAGTCGAAATGGGTATGGAAATGGGCATAACCTTAACGCTGGCTAAACTGGATGAACTTTTATTACAGCTAACACAATAGCGGCAAAAACGGAATATATATAACTACTATATAACCAAATCGACCATCCATTTAAAGGCTGCTCTTTTTGGAGCAGCCTTTATTATTTACTCGTTTTTCCGGTTTGAACAACCATTTTGATCGTCCCGTCAGCATTAAAATATAGTTTATCCACACAGACAGACCGGAGGTTTCCACGTCCGGAAAGTACATCGTTGTGATAAAATGCATACCATTGCCCCTTATATTCTACCACCGAACCATGGCTTGTATCGCAACCGGTTGTATCCAAATAAACACCTCCGTAAATCCAGGGGCCTAAAGGGCTTTTACTGGTTGCATAATTCAACCTGTTGGCGCCTTTTCCATTCACTTTATGGTTATCGGCATAAGTAAGATAATATATTCCATTTCTTTTAAATACCCATGTAGCTTCATGAAAATCCTTTAACCCCTCCATAAATACTAAAGGTTGGGCCAACTCAGACATGTTGTTTTTTAATTTGGCCCCGGCGCACCTGTTACCGCCGCCATAATAAAAATAAGCTTGTCCATCATCAATAAAAATACATGGGTCAATCATCGCATAATTGTCATTACCTAATTCAAGATATCCTTGTGCAACAAAATCACTTGCCGGCTTTTTACTTGTGGCAATTCCAATTTTCCATGTTTTATTCCATTCTGTTCCGCTGGGATGAGGGAAATAAAAGTAATATATTCCATTTTTATAAACACAATCCGGGGCCCACATAAAGCCGCCTTCCTTGCGGCCCCATGGAACCTGGCTGGCACGTAATATTTCACCGTGATCTTTCCAGTTCACCATGTCATCAGTTGAAAAAACATGATATTGGTCCATCAAATCACATCCACGCGGTGGATCCACATCATGTGAAGCGTAAACATATAAGCGGCCATCTTTAAATACTCTTGCAGAGGGATCCGCGGTATACATATGCCTGATAAATGGATTTTCGGCCGGTTTAGAAATTGAAATTAATTTTTGTGACTTACAATTCGAAAATACAATTGTGCCGGCAACTAAAAGCATAGTGGTTATTTTCAACAAAACGTTTCGCATATATATAGTTTATCTTAAAAATTAGTTTTACAACAAAGCTATAAAGCTTATAGCTTGTGGAACCAGGTGCAATTAACACTTTGCGAGATAACAAAGTATTAATAAAACATTAATGCTTCTATTATATTTAATTAGAACCAAATTCCTTCAAATCGGCTATGGGGCAGGCGTTTTTACCAGTGTGCATTTTACGACCTGCTTTTAATCCAACCCTAACGTTTTGCTCCTGCCAGTCCTTGTCGTTGATAACATCACCAAAGGGCAGGAAAAATCCTACCGCTACATTGACCACTTCTGGATTTATTTAAGAGGGGTTTTTTGATTTGGTGTGGAAATGGACACTTACAGCTATAAAAATCGTCGGTAGATATTCCTAACTTTAAGGCTCATATTACAAATTGTTAGCATGTATAAGTTGTTCTTGCTTTTGGTAATGGTTATCGCTACTCACAGCGCTTCCGGTCGACCCCAAAAAACCAGCAAACCCACGCAGGTTATTCTATTGGGCACCGGTACACCTACCGCCGATCCGGAACGCTCAGGGCCATCACTGGCAATAGTCGTAAATAATACCTCTTACGTGGTTGATTGCGGGCCGGGCGTTGTAAGGCGGGCTGGCGCCGCAGCTGCTAAATATAATATCCCTTCGTTAAGGCCTGCCGGGTTAAAACATTTGTTTATTACGCACCTGCACTCCGACCATACCATTGGTTATCCCGACTTTATTTTAACCCCGGCAGTGCTCCGCAGAAATGGCCCGCTTGAAGTATACGGCCCGAAGGGCTTGCAGGATATGACCAACTACCTGTTAAAAGCCTACCAGGAGGATATTAATATCCGGCTTAACGGGCTTGAACACGGTAAGCCCGGTGGCTATAAGGTTAACGTGCATGAAATAACGCAGGGCGTAATATACCGGGATTCAAATATCGTTGTCACTGCATTTAACGTACACCATGGCTCGTGGCCGCAGGCATTTGGCTACCGGTTTGAAACTAAAGATAAAATCATTGTGGTATCGGGCGACTGTACGTATGACGAAAATTTAATCAAACATGCTATGAATTGCGATATATTGATCCACGAGGTATATTCGGCTGCCGGTTTTTCAAAGCTTCTGCCGGCAGAACAGGCGTATCATTCGGTATTCCATACATCGTCAGCACAGCTTGCAACTATAGCCAATAAAGTGCACCCTAAATTGTTGGTCTTAACCCACCAGCTATTATTCGGTTCAACCAAAGACGAGCTTTTACACGAGATAACAAGCCTGTACAGTGGCGAAGTAAAATACGGGAACGACCTGGATGCTTTTTGAAGAGGGATTTTGCACCTATCAAATTTCGCTTTTATAATCTTATACTTTATATTTTGTATTGCTTATTATTAATTTTTGAATAATCAATAGTGCATTGTTATAGTAATTATATTTGTTTACCCAAGTGTATTGTTGTTGCGCTGACGATTGGTTTGCCCTTTACCTATATGTTGGATTAAATTATGTGGAGCAAAATAACCTTTAACTACCAAAAAGAAGACGTATGTTGAGTGATTATAATGCTGATAAGAACATCAATTATTATAAAGCAATTTTTGATAATTCGCTTAGCGCCCTTTTCTCCACGATCCCTGATGGTACGATCGTGGATGCAAATCGTGCTGCCGTTGAGATTTTTGGGTATACCGTTGAGGAAATGAAAAAGGGCGGGCGGGCTTTGCTATTCGACCATTCGGACCCCCTGGTTATGTCATTAGTAAAAATGCGGCAAAATCACGGCTTTGCTAAAGGGGAACTTACCGGAATAAGGAAAAATGGTCAGCATTTCCCCTGCGAAATATCATCTGCTCTTTTTGTTGATGAAAATGGACAAAACCGAACCATCGTTAGCCTGGTTGATCTATCTGAAAGAAAGGCAATTGAAAACGATCTGTTTGCAAGGCAGGAACTACTTAATGCCGTAGTTAACAATTCAAACGAAGGTATTGCGGTGACGGATAGGAACGGCCATTTTTTAATATTTAACGAGGTTATGGTTGATTTATTGGGGACCAAACCGATAGATTCAACAACGTACGACTGGGCTGAAAAATTTCAAATGTACCACCGGTACAAGGACGTATTGATCCCTACAAACGAACTGCCTATAGTGAGAGCGCTGAATGGTGAAAAGGTAAAGGACGAAATTTATTTAGTTAAAAATCCAAAAAAAGGCAATGTTTACCTGTCGATCTCGGCCTCGCCAATTAAAGATCAAACCGGGGTCATCATTGGAAGCCTGGTTGTCGACCGGGATATTACGAACCAATTTGTTTACCAGGAAAATTTAAAAAAGGCAAATGAAGAGCTAACGAACGTGATGAACTCACTGCTTGTGAGTGACGAGCGGTTTAAATATGTAGTGAAAGCAACGAACGATGCTATTTGGGATATGGATCTAAAGACGCAGCAGGTGCAATGGGGCGAAGGTTACGAAAAACTGTTTGGCTATCAATTGAAAAACAATGAAAGAGTTTTTGGCGATTGGAAAAGTAAGATCCATCCGGATGATCTGCAAAGGATTTTAGATAGTTTGGAAGTTTTAATTGCGAACAAAGGGTCACACATTTGGGAAGGGGAGTACCGCTATTTCAAAAGTGATGGAAGCATAGCTTATGTGTATGACCGTGGTTACGTCATTTATGATAATCAGAATAACCCTGTCCGGATGGTGGGCGCCATGCAGGATATTACACAACGGAAGCAATATGAAACCGAGCGAACCAAATTGATCGATGACTTGTTACAGCAAAACAAAAATCTTGAACAGTTCACTTATATGATATCGCATAACCTGAGGTCGCCCGTAGCGAATATTATGGGCTGTACCGAAATGCTGAAGGAGGATGAACTTGACCAGGATGAAAAGGAATTTGCATTAAGGGGCTTGTCTACGTCGATAAATAAACTGGACGGGGTAATAAAAGACATGCACACCATTCTGCGGTTAAAAAATGATATTGGCGAAAATAAGGAAACGGTTAACCTTACGAATATATTGGAGGACGTTAAGGGCAGTTTAGGTAATTTGATAAAACAGTCGAACGCGGTTATAAATATTAATTTCAAAGTAATGGAAATTGATTCTGTCAAGTCCTTTATCTATAGCATATTTTTAAATTTGATCTCCAATAGTATCAAGTATCGAAAGAAAAACACATCGCCTGTTATCGAAATTACAACCTCCCAAAGCGGGAACAATTTTTATCTCATTTTTAAGGATAACGGTTTAGGGATTGACCTGACAAACAAAGGAAAAGATCTGTTCGGCTTATATAAGCGGTTTCATTCCCATGTTGAAGGAAAAGGCCTGGGGCTTTTCATGGTCAAAACTCAAATTGAAACTATGAAAGGTGAAATAACAGTTAAAAGCCACCCCAACGAAGGCACAGCATTTAAAATTTCGTTACCGATTGATTAGGCTAACTTTATTTTACTTATATATCGAAATCTGTTCAAAAACTCTTCTAAATAACCCCAATTGCCCTGCCTGTAATATAAATTAGTTTTATTGGATTTGATTTTTTACCTTTAATAACCAATTAATTATCAAACCTTTAAACCCAATTATCATGAACTCAACAGTTGAATTAATTTTCACCGTGGCAGGCGCTGCTTTAACGCTGCTGGCGGTTTACGGTGCGCTAAAATTAGACAGAAAGCTTTTTCTGTCGGGAGTTTGCTTCTTCAGTATTCTTCCCATAATTGGCGAAAGCATGGCTTACAATGCCGACAAAGCTCCCATACATATAATAGTTATTTTTATATTTCTTGCCCAGTTTGTGCTGGCTTTCCCAAACAACATTGTTTACGGGCAAGACAATGTAGCCGCCACTAAATTGTCTACCAAAATCGCGCTGGCCATTCTTATTTTTAATATCGGGGGTGCTTTATTTATTCTTTGTTTAACCAAAGCGGTTCCCGCTCAATTCGGATATTACCATATTGTTATTGGCCTGTCCATAATTTACCTGATGATCAAAAGAATTACCACTGACGGTGCCGCCTGGATCAAATAATAACCCCCCAGTTCTGGTTAGCGCCAGGCACTGTATTTAGAAATGGCCCGGGTCAGCTGATCCGGGTTTTTTTTATTGGTTACCCCTCAAAAAAAGTGGCTGACGGACGCAAGACACTTAACCGGCGGTTATGAGATTGTGTTTTTCGTATTAGTTAAAACCTTTATCCACTTACAAATGTTGCCATGTTAACAAGTATTAGATTTACAACCAGTTAACTAACCAGTAACGCATATGAAACATATTACATACCTGGCCGGGGCATTATTGCTTATGGCAACCAGTTTGAGCACTTATGCCCAAAAATATAAAACACCGGCCGATACCGTAAAATTGAACCAGGAGTATATCAAATTAAACAATGACATTGCCAGCCTCAGTTCGCAGCTTACTGCAGCACAAAACAATTTGCCGGATTACCAGTCCAAAGCTTCGGCGGCGCAGGAAGCTGCCCAGTCTGCCGCATCCGACAGCCGGGGAAAGGCCTCCCGTGCTACAAATGGTAATATCGGCGATGTGAAAACTGCCAAAAAGAAAGCGGATGAGGCGTATACTAAAGCAAAAGACTCCAAGTCGGCAAACAGCCAGGTAGATAAATTGAACGAGAAGATAAAAAAGACGACTGTCGAGATCAGGAAGAAAAAGGAGCGTTTAAAAGAACTCGATCAAATGCTGGCAGATATCCGGGCGCAACATCCGGTTAGTTCTCATTAGTATCTTGCTTAATAATCAAGCAGTTTTTGCATCATTTCGTCCAGCCTTGCCTTGGCCAGAAATTGATCTTCAAGCCCTTTATTCATCGGGATTGCGAGGTCCAAACTGGCGCAGCGCATAATGGGTGCGTCAAGGTGCTTAAAACAGTGCTCGGCTATATGAGCTGCGAGTTCACCGCCAAAACCGCAAGTAAGCGTATCTTCATGCAGTATCAATACCCTGCCCGTTTTTTTGACGGTGTTTTCAACCGCCTCTTTATCCCAGGGTTGCAGGCTGCGCAGGTCGATGATCTCAACGGATACTTCCGGATGTTTATCGGCATATTCCAGGGCCCAGTGAACGCCCAGGCCGTAGGTAATAATGCTTGCACCATCTCCCTTACGGATCGTTTTTGCTTTGCCGATCTCAACATAGTAATCCCCTTCGGGCACTTCGCCGCTTGTGCTGCGGTACAGGTATTTATGTTCAAAATAGATCACCGGGTTAGGGTCGTCAATTGCAGCCATCAACAGTCCTTTGGCATCATCCGGGAAAGCGGGGTAAACTACTTTAAGTCCTGGTGTTTTGGTAAACCAAGCCTCGTTGCTTTGCGAGTGGAACGGCCCCGCGCCGGTACCCGCTCCTGCGGGCATGCGGATCACCACATCAACCGGCTGGCCCCAGCGGTAATAGGTTTTGGCCAGGTTATTCACGATCTGGTTAAAACCGCAACTAACAAAGTCGGCAAACTGCATTTCCATAATAGCTTTGCAGCCATTTAGCGCCAGCCCCATAGCCGCGCCCACAATACCCGATTCGCAAATGGGTGTATTGCGTACCCGTTCCCGGCCAAATTCTTCTGCAAACCCCTGGGTGATCTTAAATGCTCCGCCATATTCTGCAATATCCTGGCCCATGATCACAAGGTTGGGGTGTTTGCGCATGGCCAGGCGCATAGCATCGCTGATGGAATCGATGTAGCGTTGCGTTGTTGTAATGTTGGAAGGTTGAAACGTTGGAAGGTTATGGGGCTTATACATATCCCCCAACTCAGTTTCCGCGTCAGAAACAATCTCAGGCTCTATGAATACTTTTTCAATTTCAGATTCTATTAGCGCGTTAAACTCGCTTTTCATTTGCGGGATCCAGTCCGGGCGCAGTATCTGCTCGTCGAGTAAAAAATTCTCAAAATTGGTAAGCGGGTCCTTTTTCTTCCACTCGTCAAATAATTCCGGCGGAACATATTTGGTGCCCGAGGCTTCCTCGTGCCCGCGCATCCTGAAGGTCATGCACTCCAGTAAAACCGGGCGTGGGTTTTGGCGCATACTGTTTGCCAGCTCGCTGACGGTATGATAAACCTCCAGCAAATTATTGCCGTCGATCTGCTGGCCTTCCATACCATAGCCAATGGCTTTATCCACCAGGTTTTTGCAGCGGTACTGCTCATTTACAGGGGTGGATAATCCGTAGCCGTTGTTCTCGATCAAAAAAATAACCGGCAGGTTCCAAACAGCGGCAATGTTCAGCGCTTCGTGGAAGTCACCCTCGCTGGTGGCGCCTTCGCCTGTAAATACCAATGTTGCCCTATTTCGCCCGGCCAGCACATCAGCCAGCGCAATACCATCGGCTAAAGCCAGCTGCGGACCGAGGTGCGATATCATACCGATGATCTTATATTCCTGGGTGCCGAAATGGAATGAGCGGTCGCGCCCCTTTGTAAAGCCCGATGCTTTGCCCTGCCACTGCGCCATCAGTTGCGAAAGCGGGATATCACGGGTGGTAAAAACACCCAGGTTGCGGTGCATCGGCAAAATATATTCATCGTTATTCATAGCCAGGGTGCTGCCAACAGCAATGGCCTCCTGCCCGATCCCCGAAAACCATTTGCCAATGCGTCCCTGCCGTAACAGGATCAGCATTTTCTCCTCAACCAGCCTCGGCCATAACAGTTTCTTGTAAAAATCTATCAACTGGTTATTATTTAGGCCTTTTCTGTCGAAAATCATCCCGTAAAACTACAGAAGTTTTTAAAACTTTGGTATGTTTGGGATGTGGTTCATTAGTTCACTGGTCGATTAGTTCATTGGTGCCTTTTGTTACGATGATTTAACCGACTAGTCGAGAAACTACCCCGCGTTGATACCAGCTAACCAATGAACCAGAGAACTAATGAACTACATATGAAACGTACCCCGCTTATAATTTTGATACTTGCTGCCGCGGTTGGATTGGCTGCCACCACCCATGACTTTTTCCTGGTGCCTGAAGCTTTCTTTTTGCATAAAGGCGACAAGCTTGACCTGCACCTGTTAACGGGCGATGCGTTTGTTAAGGATAATGAGATCAAATACCAGCAAGCAAAAACCGACAGGTTTATGCTGTATGAAGGCTCCAAAAAAACCGATCTGACGAAAGTTGCAAAAGAAGGCGCCACGCCGTTGATCAGCTATCCACTCAGCTATTCGGGCCAGGTTTTGGTGGAGATGACCCGGAGTTTAGAGCATGGCGATGCTTCGCGCGACAGTTATGCCGAGTTTTTAACCGGGGAGGGGCTGGATAAGCTGGCCGAGAAGGTTAAGGGCGGCAACCAATTCAGGATAAAGGAGAAGTACACCCGTTATTTGAAGACACTGGTTTCGGTTGAAAATCATGACGGGAGCGCCTACGGCAAAGTGTTAAATGAAGATTACGAGATCATCCTGAAGAGCAATCCCTACAAGAGAAATTATGGTGAGGACATGACCGCCGCGATAAAATTTCAAGGCAAACCGGCCAAAGGCGCAATTGTCATGTTGTTTATAAAAACCATCAGCGGAAATGTTTATCCGCAAAAACTGGTGGCTGACGCCGACGGCATAGTTTCGTTTACGACCACACGGGAGGGCATTTACCTGCTGCGCAGTGTACGCATAGAGCCAACGAACGATAAAGACGCCGATTTTGTGGGCTGGTGGGCATCTTACACGTTCCCTTTTAGCAGCTCGGATGAGTTACCAAATAGCTATAAGGAGTTTGGGTTCGGGAATATACATTAAGGATTTCAAAATTCGGATTTACGATTTTTCGCTGTTGTTTATTTTCAACGGTGCTCAAGAGGGCTATCGCCGTTTCGGATTTGTTTAATTTGTCATTGCCGCGGTATCGCAGCCGTCTCGCTATCTCTACATAACTATTTGATCCGGGCTATCATACCACCCTTCGCTCAAATCCAGCCAGGAAGGATTATCAGCAATTATTAAATCAATTTTCTTTTGTCGCGAACCGGCTTTTATTTGTTTTTCTCTCACTATTGCGTCCTGTATCCATTGATACTCTTCGTAGTAAACCAATTTATTACAGTCGTATTTTGCTGAAAATCCTTTATATATTTTATGCTTATGCTCATAAACCCGGCCTTCCAAGTCGCTGGTGACGCCTACATATAATACCGTATTTACTTTGTTTGTTAAAATGTAGACACAATATTCATGTTTTTTCATAATATAAAATAAGCGATTGTCATTGCGAGCGTAGCGCGGCAATCTCGTAGCTATGCACGGCGGTCATGTATGTTGAGGAGATTGCCGCGCTATCGCTCGCAATAACAAAAAAAGGGATAATATTAATTCTTAATCCCGTTTTGCTCTTTCCAGGCCTGGCTGAAAGATTTTGCTGCCACTTTTGGCATTTCCCTGAAATGACCCCATGATTTTTTGAAGAACCGGCGCATCATGAAGTTTTTGGTTTTGCCACTAAAAAAATCCATCATCTTGCGGCTCAGCATACCTTTTTTCCACATGGCCCAACCCCATTTTTCCTTTGTTGTGACCAGGTGCTCCTTAACTGCATCGCGGCGGTTGAGCAGCAGCATTTTATGAATATCGATCTTTACGGGGCAAACTTCGGTGCATTTGCCGCATAAACTTGAGGCGTAGCTCAGATGCTTATATTCTTCCATGCCGGCCATGTGCGGGGTAATAATAGACCCGATCGGGCCGCTATAGGTGGTTTCGTAAGTGTGGCCGCCAATGTTTTTATAAACCGGGCAGGCATTTAAACATGCGCCGCAGCGTATACAATATAACGCCTGGCGCTGTTCTTTTTGGGCCAGCAGGTTGGTACGTCCATTATCCAGCAACACCACATACATTTCTTCGGGGCCGTCGGTTTCTTTCGCTTTGCGCGGACCGCTTAAAATGGTGTTATAAACCGTCAGGTTCTGCCCGGTGCCATGGGTGGCCAGCATAGGCCAGAACAAATCGAGGTCGGCTATCGACGGGATGACCTTCTCGATGCCCACTACGGTGATCTGTATTTTAGGAAAGGTTGTGCTTAAACGCGCGTTGCCCTCATTTTCGCTTATCGCGATGCTGCCTGTGTCAGCAATGATAAAATTCGCACCGGTGATGCCGGCGTCGGCCTGTACATACTTTTCACGCAGCAACTCGCGGGCCTTTTGGGTAAGCTGTTCGGGCGTGGCATCGATAGGCGTGCCGAAACGTTCGTTAAATAATTTGGCGATATCTTCCTTTGAAAGATGCATCGCCGGGGTTACAATATGATAAGGCTTTTGCCCCAGCAATTGTACAATGTATTCGCCCAGGTCGGTTTCTAATGATTCGATATGGTTGTGCTCCAAAAACTCGTTCAACTCAATTTCCTCGGTCACCATCGACTTCGATTTCACTACGGTTTTTACACCGGCCTTTTGCAGGATGTTGAGAATTTCGCGGTTGGCCTCTTCGGCATCATTTGCCCATATCACTTTACCGCCGCGCTTTTGGAAATTTGCCTCGAACTCGGGCAAATACTTATCCAGGTTTTCCATCACCTTCCACTTGATGACGTGGCCCTTGCGCTTGGCATGCTCGAGGTTAATGATCTTTGAAAGGCCACGGTCGACCGCAGCGTCGTACTTGCCGATATTATAGTTGATAATACGGCGGTGGTCCAGATCAAAGGCCTTGTTCTCCGAGTCAACCAGAAATTCTTCTGCAGTGCTTCCCATTCAGGCGAAATTAGGGTTTTTGACTAAAATAATTTGTAAAAACAGCATAGAGTTAGTAACAACTTAATCAACTGATCCAACCCAATCAACAACTCACTTATTAATGCGCTTCCAACCAGTTTGATCCCGTGCCGATCTCAACCATAATAGGCACTTTGGTTTTTATGGCGTTCTTCATATTTTCCATAATGATCGGCTTAACAATTTCCACCTCGTGGTGCGGCACGTCAAAAACCAACTCATCATGTACCTGCATGGTCATGCGGGCATCCAGGTTCCGGGCTTTGAATTCGCGGTGGATATTGATCATGGCAATTTTTATCATATCAGCCGCCGAGCCCTGTATCGGCGCGTTAATGGCATTTCGCTCGGCAAAGCCGCGCACGGTTTGGTTAGCCGAGTTGATGTCGCGCAGGTATCTCCGCCTGCCCATCAGGGTGCACACGTAGCCGTTCTCCCGCGCAAAGTTCATTGTGTCGCTCATGTAATTTTTAATGCCGGGGTACTGCGCGAAATAGTTTTCGATAATATCAGCAGCTTCCTTACGGGGAATGCCTAAACTCTGCGACAAGCCAAATGCCGACTGCCCGTAAATAATCCCAAAGTTCACCGCCTTAGCATTGCGGCGCTGCGTGCTGGTTACTTCTTCGAGCGAGAGGCCATATACGTTGGCCGCTGTAGCGGTGTGGATGTCGAGGTTTTTAACGAAGGCTTCCATCATATTCTCGTCCTTGCTGATCTCGGCAATGATGCGCAATTCTATCTGCGAATAATCCGCCGAAACAATGGTGTGGCCGCTGTCGCGCGGGATAAAAGCTTTCCTTACTTCCCTGCCGCGTTCGGTACGGATAGGGATGTTTTGCAGGTTGGGATTATTTGAGCTTAATCGCCCGGTTGCTGCCACTGCCTGGTTGTAGGAGGTATGCACCCTGCCGGTCTTCGGGTTCACCATTTGCGGCAACGCATCCACGTAAGTCGACTTCAGTTTTTGCAGCTGGCGGAAATCTAAAATATCCCTTACAATATCACTTTTCGCGGCAAGCGCCAGCAAAACGTCCTCGCCGGTTTGGTATTGCCCTGTTTTTGTTTTTTTTGCCTTCGGATCGAGCTGCAGCTTTTCAAACAACACCTCGCCCAGCTGTTTTGGCGACGAAACATTAAATCGTACCCCGGCTTTTTCAAAAACGGTTTTTTCGAGGCGGGCTATGTCTGTCTCCAACTCTTTGGAAAACTCTTTCAGCGTATCATGGTCGATTCGTACGCCTTCATACTCGATATCAGCCAGCACGTAAATTAAGGGATGTTCAATTTCGTGGATAAGCTTTTCGCTCTCAACCTCCTTTAACCGGGGTTCAAATATATTTTTTAATTGAAGGGTGATGTCGGCATCTTCTGCCGCGTATTCCTTTATTTTTTCGATCTCTACATCGCGCATGCTGCCCTGGTTTTTGCCTTTGGCGCCAATCAGTTCGGTAATTGAAACCGGTTTATAACCCAGGTAGTTTTCCGACAGCACATCCATATTATGACGTGTATCCGGGTCGATCACATAATGCGCCATCATGGTATCAAACAGGTCGCCTTTTACTTCAACACCATACCATTTGAGCATCAAAATATCAAACTTCAGGTTCTGGCCGATTTTTTTGATCGCGGTATTTTCCAGTACCGGCTTAAATTCACTTGCTATTTTAGTAGCTTCCTGCTCGTTGTCGGGGACAGGCACATACCAGGCTTCGCCGGGTTTTATGGCGAAGGAGAGGCCTACCAGCTCGCAATGATTGGCATCGGTTCCGGTGGTTTCGGTATCAAAACAAATGCTTTTTTCCTTTAGGAGCTGCGCGATGAGCTCAGCGCGTTTTTCAAATGTATCCGCCAGGTGATACTGGTGCGGAACGTTATTTATATTTTTTGAAACAACATTAAATTCCGGCTCGGCTATGTCCGCAACATCTATGGTCATGGTGGTGCGGCCGGTAGCTACCTCGTTGCCGAACAGGTCGGTTTGTATGCCGACCGATTTCATTTCCGTAATGCTGAAATCATCGCCAAAAACCCGTTTGCCCAATGTCCGGAATTCCAGTTCCGCAAACAGCGGTTCCAGCAGGTCCTTGCTCGGCGCGCATATTTCCAAGCCACCTTCATCTAATTCAACAGGCACATTTAACAGGATAGTAGCCAGTTTTTTTGACAGCAAACCCTGCTCAGCGTATTGTTCCACGTTTTCACGCAGCTTCCCTTTTAACTCGTGGCTATGGGCAATGATTTCTTCAACGGAACCGTATTGTTTGATGAGCAGCTTGGCGGTTTTTTCGCCAACTCCCGGTATACCGGGAATATTATCTACCGCATCGCCCCAAAGGCCTAAAATATCGATCACCTGCTCTACCCGGTCTACTTCCCATTTATCAAGCACTTCCTTCACACCTAAAATCTCCATATCGTTGCCCATGCGCGCGGGTTTATAAATGCGGATATTTTCGGAAACCAATTGCGCGAAATCTTTATCCGGCGTCATGCAATACACCTGGTAGCCTTTGGCCTCGGCTTTTTTGGCCAGGGTGCCGATGATATCATCAGCCTCATACCCATCCGAAGTAATGACCGGGATATTAAAACCAAGTATCAGCTTATAGATATAAGGCAGCGCTTTTGAGAGGTCCTCGGGCATCGTTTCGCGGTGGGCCTTGTAGGCGGCAAAATCAGTATGGCGTTCGGTGGGCGCTTCGGTATCAAACACAACGGCCATGTGGGTAGGCTTTTCTTTGCGCAATACCTCCAGCAGGGTATTGGTAAAGCCCATCACCGCCGATGTATTTAACCCGCCCGAGGTGAACCGAGGGCTTTTACTCAAAGCAAAATGCGCCCGGTATATCAGGGCCATGCCGTCCAAAAGAAATAGTTTTTTCATTACTGTGATTTCACCGATTTGATTTCTGATTGCACCGATTAGGGGCGCAACCGTTTAATAACGCGTTTCAAAAATACGATTTATGTTGGTCTCTTGTCATTCGTAATCTCGTGGAAATCGCAAAATCAATCGGTGTAATCATCCCCCATCGGTGAAATCCTATTTAAATGCACAATTCGGCAAGTGGTCGTTCACCATGCCGGTGGCCTGCATGTGGGCGTAACAAATTGTGGTGCCGAAAAACTTGAACCCGCGTTTTTTCATGTCTTTGCTGATAGCGTCGGATATTTCGGTGCTGGCAGGTGTTTGCCCGCTGAAATTGTTAATTGATTTTCCGCCCGGCATAAAGCTGTACAGGTACTTATCGAACGAGCCAAACTCCTTTTGTACTTCCAAAAATAATTTAGCGTTGCTTATGGCCGCGTGAATTTTCAACTGGTTACGGATAATGCCGGTGTCATTCAGCAAACGTTCCACATCATCCGGGCCGAAGGCCGCAACCTTCTCCACATCAAAATCGGCGAAAGCTTTTTTATAACCTTCCCTGCGGCGCAAAATAGTGATCCAGCTTAAACCCGCCTGCGCCGATTCAAGCACCAGGAACTCGAATAGCTTTTTATCGTCGTGGACCTCTTTGCCCCATTCTTCGTCGTGGTATTTGATATATAGCGGATCTGTTCCGGGCCATGAGCAGCGCTTTAGGCCATCAGTTGGCAGTTTGGGGTTGGCAGTTTGCATTTTATTGGGATAAGATTCTAATTAAGCTATTATTTAGCAAACTGCCAACTATTAACCGCCAACTGAGCAAAGTTCATCCCAGTATTCAACCGCACGTCTATAATGCGGGATAACAATCGACCCTCCTACTAAATTAGCGATCATAAACACCTCGTTCATTTCATCATGATTAACGCCAGCCTCGTGGCATTTACCGAGGTGGTATTTGATGCAATCATCGCATCGCAGCACCATCGAGGCTACCAGCCCCAGCATTTCCTTGGTTTTTACATCAAGGGCGCCATCGGCATAGGTGGTTGTATCGAGCGCGAAAAAACGTTTGATATTGGTGTTGGCTGTTTCCATTATCCTGTCGTTCATTTTGGTGCGATAGGATTCGAAATCTTGTACTAGAGACATATTAGTTAGTGATTTAGTGAATTATTGAATTAGTGATTTACGTAGGGCAATTCCGCAATCGACATTCCGATTTCCGCATTCCGAAAGTCGAAATAAAAAATCTTATTTTTATCACACCATAATCATAAACCCATGGATAGTTTATCACCCAATATTTTTGTGAACAATATGAATGAAACCATTGATTTTTATAAGTCAATAGGGTTTCAACTGGTCATGACTGTGCCCGAGGCGGGTGCTGATTTTGACTGGGCCATGCTAATGACTGGCGATGTTACCGTCATGTTTCAAACCTTTGCCAGCCTGGGCGACGAGTTGCCCGCCATAAGCCGGCAAAATGGCGGTTCGCTGCTGTTTTATATCAAGCTTAAAAAGATCAGGGAGTTTTTTGAGTTGATCCACGGCAAGGTTACTGTTTTGAAGGGGATCGAGAAAACCTTTTACGGTGCGACCGAATTCTCCATCCTCGACAATAACAACTATGTTTTGACTTTTGCCGAAGACGAATAATGATCGAATTTACCCGCATTAACCATATCCATATTTGCGCCCCGCCCGAAAAGCTGGAGGAAGCAAGAGTTTTTTATACAAACGTGATCGGACTAAAAGAAATTCACCGGCCCGAAGTTTTCCCCGCGCCCGGCCACTGGTTTGCCATTGGCAATATTGAGCTGCATATTGGCGTGGAAGCGGGTCAAATAAAAACCATCAGGCATTCGGCGTTCGAGGTGGCCGATATTGCCGCGGCGAGAAGACAACTGCAAAAGCACGGCATCGAAATATCTGAGGAACCTGTTATCCCGGGCCGGGAGCGGTTTTCATTTCTCGATCCATTTGGCAACCGCATGGAGCTTCTGCAAATGATTGATATTTAGGGCTTTTTATTAAAATTTAACGTAGATTAGATTTTAATAACCAATTAAACCCTAAACATGAAAATTATTTCTCCTAAACTCCATGGCATCATCGATTACCTGGTAGTTGCATTCCTGCTGGCATCGCCTTCCATTTTTGGCTTTATGGGCCATGTTGCCCTGTTTACGTATGCTTTAGCCGGCGTACATTTGCTATTGACGATTTTAACCAATTACAGCGCCGGGATAGTGAAAATTATTCCTTTGCCGGTTCACGGGTTAATTGAATTTATTGTCGGCCTGCTTTTGATCATCATGGCGTTCACGCTTTTGAATAATCATCCGGATGTTAAGCATTTTTACACTGTTTTTGGCGCGGCGATACTGGTGGTGTTTTTGATCACCGATTATAAAGGTGTAAACACCGGCAACCAGGTTTAAGCTTACGTTTACAGTGCCAGCTCAACAGCCGGGTCCCAGAAAAGTGTTTTGAAATCCTGCACCTGGTCGTCGATCACTTTAATGCCTTCGCTTTCCAATAGCTGCTCCATCAGGTTGCCGCCGAAATGAAATTTGGCGGTCAGCAATCCCTGCCGGTTAACTACCCGGTGGGCCGGGACAGGCGGCTGCACCCTGCCACAGGCCTGCATGGCATAACCCACCATCCGCGACGAGCCCTTGGTGCCCAGGTACGATGCAATGGCGCCGTACGATGTTACCCTGCCGGGTGGTATCAGCCGGGCCACTTCGTATACCCTGTCGAAAAAGTTGTCGTCCATTATGGCTTATCAAATGAGAACTTAAGGTAGTTAATATTTTTATTGTCTTTGAGATATTTTTTTTCGTAGTAGGTTTTGATCGACAGCACATCATCCGCAAATTCCGAATGATAGAGGTCTTCCGTCTTTATGTGCAGGTTTAAGCCAAGCTCATTGATCTTTTCCGACGTATAGGCGTGCAGGTCATCATTATCGGTTTTTAAATTGACCGACCCGCCGGGTTTTAACAGCACTTTATATTTATCCAAAAACCGCGGCGAAGTGAGGCGCTTTTTCTCGCGGCTCAGCTGGGGCTGCGGGTCGGGGAAGGTGATCCATATTTCGTCCACCTCTCCCGGCGCAAAATGATCCAGTATGGTTTCAATCTGTATCCGCAGGAACGCGACGTTGTTCACACCCTCTTCTAATGCCGTTTTTGCGCCGCGCCATATCCGGTTGCCTTTATAATCGATCCCGATAAAGTTTTTATTCGGGAACAGCCGGGCCAGGTTAACCGCATATTCGCCTTTGCCGCAGGCCAGCTCAAGCACCAGCGGGTTATCGTTCTTAAAAAAGCCTTTGCTCCATTGACCCTGAAAGGCCTTTCCTTCGTCCAGCTGCAAAACGTTGCTGAAAGTGTCGACCTCGGCAAAACGTCTTAATTTATCTTTTCCCACTTAAAATTGTTAAGAGGCAAAAATAGGGTTTAACCGCGTTAACGCAAATGCATGGCTGCGAGGTAACTCACCCTCCCGATAGCTATCGGGACATCGCTTCGCTCGACCACCCTCCGGCAAGCCGGAAA
Organism: Mucilaginibacter sp.; assembly: GCA_035568395.1. Classification (GTDB taxonomy): domain Bacteria; phylum Bacteroidota; class Bacteroidia; order Sphingobacteriales; family Sphingobacteriaceae; genus Mucilaginibacter. The sequence continues at coordinate 222,033 of DATMOF010000005.1, forward strand.
GAGGGGAAGTAAAGGAATATAGTTTTCTTTTGAAACACCCTCTTTACCGCAGGTAGAGAGGGTCGACCAGCGCAGCGCAGTCGGGGTGAGTTAACTCTGCGCTGTCCATTTGCGTTAATACCACTGTACCACCCGGCACACGTGGTTACACCTGAACACACCTGGTTACGCATAAATGCACTTCCACGATGCCAATATTACCCTAATCTCTAACATTCAACCTTTAATCTCTTTAATAAATTTGTATTTTTAAAGAATATTCTTTATTATTGTATCCCAACATTTAACTATCCACATTTAACTTAATCAAAAACTGCGCTAAGCCCCTCTCTCTTGGAGAGGGGTTTGGGGTGAGGCTACTACTATGGAATTTCAACGCCCGCAATTCATCGAAGACCTCCGCCGCGAGGTCCAAAACACTACACAAAAGCAGCGCGACACCTACGCCGCACGCGCCATACTCGCCCGCGACCCCGCGAAGGACCTGTTCCGCATTAAGCCGGCCGACCAGTGGCTCAAAGAAGAATACAGCAAGCCCGAAGCGCGCCGGCTGCTTGGTACCCTCTGGCACGAGCACGAGCTTTGCATCCTGTTTGCCGATACCAATCTCGGTAAATCCATCCTCGCCGTGCAAATTGGCTACCACCTGGGCAAGGCCGGGTGCATGGAGCCCTTCGGCAGCGAGGTGAACGAAGCGCTAAAAGTATTGTATATCGATTTCGAGCTAAGCACCTCCCAGTTCAAGGCCCGGTATTGCGATCAGCTGCATGGCTCGCACCACTTTGGCGAAAACTTTATCCGCGCCGAATTCAACCCCGCCGGCGACGATCCCCTCCTGTACGACAAATACGAAAATTACGTTCAGAAAATGATCGAGGGCGCTATCCGCCAAACCAATGCCGAAGTGCTCATTATCGACAACATCACCTGCGTTGGCGGCGTCGCCACCCAGGCCACAGCGGCGCTGCCACTCATCAAAACGCTCAAGGCACTCAAAACAAAGCACCGCCTCAGCGTGTTGGTGCTGGCGCACACGCCCAAACGCAGCCTGTACAACCCCATCACCGTAAACGACCTGCAGGGCAGCAAAATGCTTATCAACTTTGCCGACAGCGCTTTCGCCATCGGCCAGAGCCACCAAAACCCCCGTCTGCGTTACATCAAACAGATCAAGCAGCGCAACAGTGGCAGCGATTATGGCACAGCTCATATATGCCTCTTTCGCATTGTAAAACAGCAAAGCTTTTTAAATTTTGAATTTGTTGGCTACGATGCCGAAGCCGCCCACCTGCAAAAAGCCGGCACCGGCCTCAGCGACGAAACCCGGCAGCAGGTTCACGAGCTCCGCGCCCAGGGCCTCTCCATCCGCCAGGTAGCCGCGCATTTAAAAGTCGGCACAACTACCGTAAATAGGGTGTTGAATAAAATGAAGGAGGGCCTGGGTTAGGGCTTTGCGCGGTTCCCTGCACGTAATTCGCGCTAGGATAAGTATAAATTGAGTAAATAAAGTCAATAACTATTCAACATCGTTGTTGTCCTTCAATTTAGCCCTTACGGTTTGGTTAATGGCCTCAATTTTTTTGTTGGCTTCAATGAGCTTTGCCTCACGTTGGATGTTCTCTAATTTTTCGTCCAATATTAATTCGATTCCAACCTTAATAGAGTCAAAATACATTAAACATTCTTCTTCAGATAGCGAATGAATCCCAACACTTAAAATAGAATATAATGATTTGTTATCAACAAGAAATTTAGGAAGGTGATTTTTGAGCATATCAATTTTTTCATCCATCCGCGCCCTTTTAAATTTTTCAACATCTATTTCGCCCGTTTTTTCCGCAATGGAAAAGGCATCCAAAATTAGGTCTTCGAAAATACGTCTAAGGTATACAAATGAACCAATACCTACACCATTTGCAGCTAAGCCAATTGCTTTGGAATACTCTCTCAATTTTTCTTTTGATAGTAATGGTCTATATTTTTTGATATCTTGAATTTGAAAATCAGCAACGGAAGGGTATTGCCCCACTTTCATGAACTTTCGTGTTTCGGTGTCAAAATGAAAGTAATATGTTAAAATGTCGCTATCCCTCACACATATTATGGATGTTCCTCTAAGTCCGCCATATTTGAATAAAAAATCAAAATCACTTCCTCCAGGATGGCCATGTCCAACGAAGGTTGTAGGTTTATTACCGCGATGAGGATTATTACCCTCAATAGCTCTCCTTGAATGATGCCCGGAATTGGAAAAGGTCAATATGTACCTAAAATCGGCAAAATTCTCATCTGTGATTATTATTGGAGAATATAATGGCATTTTAAAGAAAACGTACTCTGGTGTCAAATCCATTGCCTTTTTAATAATTTGTAAATTTACTTAATTCAACTGTACTTAATATGCTGTCAAGATACAAACCGTCACACTTTACATTACCTCTATAAACTAATCCCCTAAAAAGTCGAGCAAAGCCACAAGAAGCCTTTGCGCGGTTACCTGCACACCATTCTTGCACCTGGATCGGCACCAATTAACTACATAATAATTAAAGTTATACCTTTGATCAATGAGTATGTTTACGTTAAGAGATATTTTTACGTTTATCGGTCAAAATGATAATGAAACGCTTAAGAATTATTACGACAAATGCTACGACAATTTGAAAGAACTAAACAAGCGAAGTAACTTTTTAAGTTTGCTTATCATAATCATTTTTGGTTTCTATTTTTTTAGTACTTCGGTTAAGAAAATCGAAATTATCGGGTTTGAAATCGAACAGAAAATCATCTTAATAACAGCTCCGTTGTTGCTTTCATTTTTTATTTTAGAATGGTGTTTAATAGCAAGGAGGCGAAGAGAATTAATGAAAGCTGCAAAGCATATTGGAATAAAGTTATTTAAAATTGACGATATTTTTAATAATTATCCGTTCCCGTATTTTGGATTGCATAGTAGAAATATTATGCCATTTTCGTTTCTAATTGAAATATTTAACGTTGAATTTAAAAACAAAATAAACGCCTGGTTATTGCTTGTTTTGATAGTCTCGATGTTTATTGGCATCCCTATTTTTATTGCCTATACTCTCTATATTTCATTCACGAAGTTCTCTTTAACGTGGCAAATTATAGGCTGTAATTTACTAAGTGCTTTTTGCTTGTTACAGATAATACTTTTTTATGCGAGTGAAATTAAAGCAATGATCTTTATGATAAAGGATGATGCTGTTTTTATATATCAGATAAATAACCCAGCGCCGGTTCCTTCACCCGCTTCCCCTACAGAATCATAAACGGTTATAAGTCGTTTTACTGTTTATATATTTAGGCGTGAAATGTATGGAAAATTACCAATCTTGACGCTAGCCAGATTCTCGAGGATAGATGTTTATGTTATCTTGTTATATTTGTTTGAACAAAAAGGTAACCAATGTCACAAGAAGGCGGCACTAATTTTTCATTGATCTCATTGGGCAAACCTATTGAAAAACTCATTGACTCAGTTAGCAAAGCTGTTGGAACAATATATAAACCACGTTCAATAAGAAATGAAGCCGACGCCCAAGCGTATAAAATAGAGACAATCGCAAACGCAACAGCTAAATCATCAATTATTAAGTCTGAGGCTGAAAACGAAATAGCCGACCGCGCAAGACAACGCTTGTATCATCAGGAGATGCAGCGGCAAGTTAACATTGACAATGTAGTAGAAAACTCAATAAAATATTTACATCCAACAGCTCCAGATCAACCAGTAGACGAAGATTGGTTTACTCGGTTCTTCATTAAGGTTCAAGATATAAAGAACGAGGAAGTATCCGAAATTTGGGCAAAAATATTAGCAAATGAAATAAATAACCCAGGACAATTCAGTGTTAGAGCAATTGATGTCTTAAGTAACTTATCAAAAAACGAGGCTGAACATTTTAAAATATTGCTTTCGATTAAATTCGAAAATGGAAATGATATATCAGTACTGAAAACATTAAAAAACGATTTAAAAGAATTTGGTTTATCATTTGATGACCTTCTCAACTTAGATAATGCCGGTTTAATTTATTCAGACTTCAATCTAGATACTTATGGCAATACCGTTACTTTGGAACAAAACGGCAATGAAGTTTCAGGATGGCAGTTCAGGTTTGGTGGAAAAGTACAATTTTTGCCGGATGTAACATCGGTACTAAAAAAATATGGCATGAACGGTTTTCCAGCAATACCGTTTACACGAGTTGGCGAAGAACTTGCAAGAGTAGTGAAGGTCGAGCCTAACTATGAATATTGGGAACAGTTTAAGGCTGATTGGACAAATAGGGGACTTGCATTTATTGAAATTTAATTTCCGGAACGTATAAAAGTTGCAATATTTATTCTCACTCTGCCCTGCTACCGCGAGCGTCCCGCTCGTGGAACGGCTGCTTAGTCACCAGCTTTTCAACACAGCAATGTAGCCGGCCACCCGCTCTTTCATCAATCTGAATTTTTTGATGATTAAGGGATTAATCTTGCTTTACTGGTATAATCGATTGATCTTATGTTTTGCGTGAACTCGAATTACATTATTAATTAACAAACGCCGCAAAGTGAAAATATAATTGGCGAATAATTCATTTACAAGCTGGAATTGGCTGTAATCGTCCTTCTCATGGTTTCGACAATTAAGCAAAATTCAGAGATCTGCCATAGTGTTTTAAATGGTCCAGCGCTATACCTATATATTCCTCTTTAATAATATTTTTTTTCCGCTCATTCCAGGATCGGATTTTAGTTAATAACTCGGCTTGTGTAAGTTTCGGATCTATAGATAAAAGATAATGGATGGATGCTAAAATTTCCAGGGATAGCGTAGATTCAAACCCGTCAATTATCTTAAATAGATCCTCCAGGCGTTGAGCTTGATCTGCCGACAGCGAAGTTTTTACATAATGTTTAATTTCATCATATTTCCCCCAATTTAACTTAAGCGACTCGAAAGGCCTTGCCTTCATTTGTTCGAGTCCGCTTAAGTACTTGCCATTTAAAGCATACAAGACTTTCTCTACCGCTTGTGAGTAAGGGCCATATGTATACGGAATAAATTGTAATTTCAAGTTTTCGCCGCTTTGCTGCAAAAAGTATGCGAGTTTGTTTGCTGCAAATACACTGGCAACTTCACCTAAACTTTCATACTTGAATAAAGCATATAACAACATCGCCCTTGCGGGAGTCAAAGGGACATCTTTTTTAATTGCTTCTTTTTGGAGAATTTCCTTCACTGCGTCATTCGGTTCAAAAACAATTATATTAACATTATTCAAGTGACCTAAATATTTATCCATTAGGGGTTTCACCTTATCCCATTTAAGCCCCCCATTTCCACAGCCCAATGGCGGAATCGCGATACTTTTAATTTTATGCTCCTGTATTACAATAGCTAGTTCCTTCAGCCCTTCTTCGATATAATTGTACTGAGATTTTTTAAACCATTCAGTTTTTGTCGGAAAGTTTATAATCAGTTTATCACCACTAAATGTATGTTCTTTCACTACCAATAATTTGCCGGTTTTCATTGATCCCTTTTTACAGAAGTCTGAATAAACCTTGAAATTATGCGGGAACCGTTCTTTAAATTGCAACGCAATACCCTTACCCATTATCCCGACAGTGTTAACCGTGTTGACAAGTGCTTCCGTGTCAGCTTCCAATAAATTACCGATCTTATATTCCATCAGAAGTAAAAATTAGGATTAACAAGTATATCAATATTTGTCTCTAATTCTAATAGGATTTTTTCCACCTTACTCTTTACATCATTATTAAGAACTACGATTTTCTTAATGTATTTTGCCGGCACGTGTTCCCTGACTAAAAATTCAGCATGTTTTTTTCTTATCCTGTCTTCGTCACCGTCAGCATTTTCATCTCTAAAGTCAGTGGTATTGACTGAATGCCAGTCAATATCTTCGTTAATTTTTTCAAACGTACTAAAAAATTTAGTAATTGCAGCGGCAGCATTTCCATTTGTGTAGCACCAATTAAATTTTTCACAGGCTAAATCTGTAAATTTGCAACACAAATAAACGATGTCTTTTTGTGGAAAAGTTTTTACACCATGCCCGGTTTTAATATTAAATAGCATGGGGGTTCGCACAGAAAAGTAAAATGGCACGTAATCGTTGACTACATAATTAGGATGGCACTTAACCACCTTGGTATCCCTTTTTCCAATTACCTCATTGCTGCCTATTGAGACATAATCCCGGAAAATTTTATTGGCGTTTTTGCAATATAGTCCCTTAGATAAATCATGTTTTAGATTATCAATATGTATTATACGAAAAACCCCAAGTTTATCTAAATCAATTGACATAATCAAGTCGTGAATGGCTTGTCAAATCTATTATATTTTTCGTCTTCCCCCACGCTGCCGCGAGCGACCCGCTCATGGTATACCTGCCCTGCTTAGTCAGCAAGTTTACAATGTAGCCGTAAAAACGATCTCACCTACTGCCTCACCCTCACCGGGTAAGCCGGCCGTACCGGCGCTACCTGCGGGTTTTTATCCAGCTCGCTTAATGCTACGGCGATTGCTTTTTCCAGTTGCGGGTCTTTACCATTGATCACATCAGCCGGGGTTTGTTCAACCTCGATGTCGGGGGCCACACCTACGTTTTCAACAACGAAACCTTCCTTGGTCCAGATGCCTACGTTTGGTGCCGTTACGCCGCCGCCGTCTAAAAATTCGGGGAAACCCAATATACCCACCAGGCCGCCCCAGGTGCGTTTGCCCACCAGCGTGCCCATTTTAAACTTCTTAAACATCCAGGGCAGCATATCGCCGCCCGAGCCGGCGGTTTCGTCGGTTATCATCACCTTTGGCCCCTGTATCGAGCCGTGCGGTGTTTTCAGGTCGTGGCCGTAGCGCATGTTCCAGTAAGCCTGGTAAGGGCTGTTTAGCAGGTTGATATAATAATCGGCCAGCTGACCGCCCGCGTTGAAACGTTCGTCAACGATGATCGCCTTGCGGTTTGCCTGCGGGTAAAAATACCGCTTAAAATAATCGTGCCCTTCGCCTGCGGTATTGGGTACGTAAACATAAGCTACCTGTCCGTTTGTCGCTTCGGTTACTTTCCGCAGGTTGTTTTCAACCCAGTCGCGGTTGCGCAGGGCGGCTTCACTCGGTACCGGTACTACTTTTACCACGCGCGAACCGTCGTATCCCGGGTTTGGCCCTACGGTAATTTCGGTGATCTTACCGGAGGTGTTTTCAAATAACTCATATAAGTTTTTGGAAGCCGGAAGGTCAGCGCCGTTCACGGCCAGCAGGTAGTCATTGGTGTGAACCACCACTCCAGGCTCGGTAAGCGGCGAGCGCAGGTTAGGGTTCCAGTTTAAACCGCCGTATATCTTTTTGATGCGGTAACGGTTATTGGCTATCACGTAATCCGCGCCAAGCAAACCGCCGTTCACCCTGTCGGCCTGGTGCAGGTGGTCGCCGGGATCGGTAATGCGGTGGTGGCCAACGGAAAGCTCGCTGCACATCCATTGTATAAGGGTGTTCAGGTCATCGCGGCAAGCCAGGTCGGGCAGGAAAACCGCGTATTTCTTTTTCATGGCATTCCAGTTGGCGCCATGCATGCCGGGGTCGTAAAAGTAATCGCGGTTGATGCGCCAGGCCTCGTCAAAAATTTCGGGCCATTCGGCAGCGGGCTCAATTTTCACCTGCAGCACGTCGGTATTGAGCACGCCTTTTCCCGGCTCGGGTTTTTCGCCGGCATTGCTGATGTAATATTTCTGGCTGGCAACGTACAGCATCTTTTTGCCGTTGGCCGAAAGGTTGTAACCGGTCATATCAACCACCTCGTTATCGGCGCGTTTTTTAAAGCTATATTTATGCATTTTGCCCGTTCCGGCTGCATCCGTTTCAACATACAACAGGTCGCCGTCGGCGGTTACACCCAGTTGCGAATAGTTGGCGGGTTTTAATGGCAGGTCGACGATGCGGTTCTGGATGCCGTCCCAATCGATATGAAAACCTGTTACTACGGGAGACGGTGTTTTTTTCTCTGTTGATGCCGCCGGTTTTGCGGCGGAATCGGTTTTCACATACTCCTCATCATTTTCTTTGAACAGCGGCGACGGGGTTTCCCGTTGTAAGGTAAGCAGGTATATGCCGTTTGTACGGCGCATATCTTCGCTCGATTGGTCGAACCAGTTCAAAACAGGGCCGGCGTCGGTCGAGGCAAGGAAATATAAATATTTTCCATCCCGGCTAAACCGGGGTTCGTCGGCATCAGATAAACCGTCTGTTACCGCGAATGATTTTTCCTGTTCGGTTGAATAGAAATAGATCTTTTTGAAATAGGTATCAGTTATCACCGTATAAGCGATCCATTTTGAATCGGGCGACCAGTCGTTAAACATATCCCGGAAAGGGCCGGGAATATACAGGTCGTCCGACGCGATTTTTTTAATGCTGCCGTCGGCCACTGTCAGCACGTACATATTGCGCCCGTTGTCGGTGTACTCAATAAACTTGCCGTTTGGCGACCATTTTGGAAAGGCATAAAACCCGGTGCCATTCAGCTTAAAGGTTTTGGCCTCGCCTTTGCCGTCCTGCGATTTGATATGTAATTTGTACTCGCCCGAGGCATCCGAAAAATAGGCGATCCATTTACCGTCAGCCGACCACGACGGATATTTTTCGTGCACTCCGGTAGTTAAGGTCAGGTTATGATAATCACCTTTTTGCGCGGGAACAGTAATAATATCACCCCGAAAATCCACAACAGCACGTGACCCTGACGGTGAAATATCCGCGCTGCGGATGTATTTGCTGCCGGTGGCAAACCGCGGGCGCAACTCAAGCAGGTCGGCGGCTATACCTATCGTGAGCTTTTTTGAGCCTGAAACCGAAGGGTCAAGCAGGTGAAGATAACCGGCCTGTTCAAATATAACTTTGCCGTTTCCGCTGGAAGCATTCAGCACCGGGAAATCGGTGAACGAAGTGAGTTGTTTAATGGCTTTGGTGTCCACATCATAGCTGTACACGTTAAATTCACCATTCCTGTCGCTCCTAAAGTAAACGGTATTTCCCATCCACATGGGGCCGGTATCATTGCATCCGCCGGCCGGCTGCGGTATTTTAACAATGCTTTTATCGGCAAATGAGAACAGCCAGATAGTAGCCGACGAGCCGCCGCGGTAATTTTTCCATTGCCTGAAAGCGTCCGCAATGGGCGTATAAGCCATCCATTTGCCATCGGGCGAGTATGTGGCGTGAAAAGCGTTCGGTATTTCCAGCTGGGTTTCCTGTCCGCCGGTAACTGGTACCGTAAACAATTGCGAATAACGGTTATTGAACGCCACCCGGTTTGAGGTGAACAAAACGGCACGCCCATCGGGTGTAAAACCTTTTACAATATCGTTGGCCGGATGCCAGGTAAGGCGTTTGGGGATACCGCCTTCTACCGGGATAACATACACATCCGTATTGCCATCATACTGCGCGCTGAAAGCGATAAGGCTGCCATCGGGCGAAAACATGGGGTTCGATTCCACACCTTCGTCGATGGTGAGTCTTTTCGGCTGTGAGCCGTCAAGGTTTGCCACCCATAGGTCCTGCGCGTAAATGAACGCGATATGGTTGGCGCTTATCGCCGGCTGCGAGAGCATGCGCGTGTCTTTGGTGTCAATGGCAAATGCGGGCGATAAAAGCAGCATTAAGGCGGAGAAGAGGGAGGCTGAGGTAAATATTTTTTTCATTATGTGATAATTAGGAATATTCAGAAAGTGAATATAAGGGATTTATTTAAAAACGAAGTAATTGGCGTTTGATGATCGCGCGCAGAGTTGACTCACCCGGTCATCGCTACGCTCGACCACCCTCTCTCCGGCAGGCCGGAAAGAGGGAAAGGAAGAGGAGTAATTATTTTTTTTGAAACACCCTCTTTACCGCAGGTAGAGAGGGTCGACCAGCGCAGCGCAGTCGGGGTGAGTTGACTGCCGGCCGTGCATGGCGCAGAGTTGACTCACCCGGTCATCGCTACGCTCGACCACCCTCTCTCCGGCAAGCCGGAAAGAGGGGAAGGAAGAGAAAATTAGTTCATTCTTTGAAGCTACCCTCTTTCCGGCACGGAGAGAGGGTCGGCGGGCGAAGCCACGTCGGGGTGAGTTGACCGCCGACCATGCAGTCGGGGTGAGTCAACCCATTTGTAACAAATCCATGATGAAAACCAGTCAAAAGTGAAGCTTATAGGAATGTTTAATATATTAGGGCAAACTATTGACTGATATGAAGAAACTTTTACTCTTTTGCTTCGCGCTGTTTCTTGTCCGGCTATGCATGGCCCAGGAAACATTCCCGGTTAACGGGGCCTGGGATATCCGCCCGGGACAGTACGCTTTTACCAACGCCACTATCGTTGTAAGCGCCGACCAAACCATTACCAACGGTACCTTATTGGTGAAAGACCGCCAGATCGAGGCGGTTGGCCCGGATATTAAGATCCCGAAAGGTTATGTAACCGTCGACCTGAAGGGAAAATACATTTACCCGGGGCTGATAGATGCCTACAGCACTTACGGTATGCCCGAGGCGCCGCGACAAGCATTTGGGCAGGGCGGGTTTGGCCGCTCGCTGGTTTACACCTCCACCAAGCCGGGCGCTTACGGGTGGAATGAAGCCATCAGGCCCGAAATGAAAGCCAAATTAATTTTTCATGCGGATGCCGCCAAAGCCGAAGACTTTAAGAAAAACGGTTTCGGCGCGGTGCAGTCGCTCATACACGACGGCATTTCGCGCGGCACATCCGTAGTGGTTACCCTCGGCGACGAGCGCGATAACCAGGTGATGCTGAATGACGAAGCGGCAGCGCATTATTCGTTCAGCAAAGGAACGGCTGCTACCAGCTACCCGGGATCATTAATGGGTGTGATCGCTTTGATACGCCAAACCTATTATGACGCCCAATGGTACAAAACCCAGAAAGGGGAATACAATATTTCATTGGATGAGTTCAACCGCACACAGTCAGTCCCGCAAATTTTTGAAGCGACCGACGAGATGAGCGTTTTACGCGCCAATAAAATTGCCCGCGAGTTTGGCAAACAATATATCTTTAAAACAGACGGCGATGAATACCGCCGTATTGACGCCATGAAGGCGACCGGCGGCAGCTTTATTATCCCGCTGGCCTTTCCTGAGCCGTTTGATGTAGAAGACCCGCTTGATGCGCGAAACGTAACGTATGCACAGCTAAAAAACTGGGAACTGGCGCCAACCAACCCGGCAGTTATGGAAAAGGCCGGTATCCGGTTCGCGCTTACCTCATACGGACTGTCGAAGCCGACTGATTTCTGGACCAACCTGCGCATCGCCATGGATAATGGCCTGAGCGAACACCAGGCCTTAAACGCGTTAACGGTTATTCCGGCAGAAATGCTGGGTGTAGCCGATAAGGTAGGCACGCTGTCGAAAGGCAAAATGGCCAACTTTATTATTACCTCGGATAACCTGTTTAAAAAGGACAATGTTATTTATGAGAACTGGATCGAAGGCCGCCAATACGTAGTAAGCCGGAAAGATGTAACCGACCTGCGCGGCAACTATAATTTAGCCAGCGACGGTTTAGGAAACCTCACCCTGAAAATTGGCGGCACCCCGGGCGCTTACGATGTAAATATTGAGCGCAACGATGCCGACAGTACAAAGGTGAGGGGAACAATTACCCGCAGCGGCGATATGGTAAGCATTTATTTTGATCTTAAAAACAAACCGGCAGGTAATATCCGGTTAACGGGCTATATCACCAAAGTATCGCCGCTTGCTTTCCGCGGCAACGGTGTTTTGCCCGATGGCTCGGAAATAAAATGGACCGGAACCTATACAGGTCCGGCTTCGCTGACCACCCCGCGTGAACAACCTAAACAAGCTATTTCTACCGGCCCTTTAGTATATCCTTTCACTGCCTACGGCTATACCGTACTGCCAAAACCCGAAAGCGTACTGTTTAAAAATGCCACCGTCTGGACCAACGAAAAGGACGGTATTTTAAAGAACACTGACGTACTGATCGAGAACGGGAAAATTAAAGCGATAGGTAAAAACCTGCCTGCCGGGAATGCCCGTATAATCGATGCCACAGGCAAACATTTATCGCCGGGTATAGTGGACGAGCACTCGCACATTGCGGGCATAGGCGGCATTAACGAAGGCACTCAGGCTGTCACCTCGGAAGTAAGGATCGCTGACGTGTTAAATTCAGACGATATAGAGTTGTACCGCCAGTTAGCCGGCGGGGTTACCACTTCGCATATCCTGCACGGCTCGGCTAACCCGATAGGCGGCCAGACACAGCTCATCAAACACCGCTGGGGTGTATTGCCCGATGAAATGAAATTTGAAGGGGCCGACGGCTTTATCAAATTCGCGCTGGGCGAAAATGTGAAGCAGAGCAACAGCACGCCGGCAGCGGGCGCTGTTTTACGCTACCCGCAAACCAGGATGGGCGTTGAACAGGTTTACGTAGACGAGTTTACCCGCGCAAAAGAATATAAAGCAGCCCGCGCAATTAAAGGCAACAATGTGCGCCGCGACCTTGAGCTGGATGCGATCGTTGAAATATTGGACAACAAGCGCTTTATCACCTGCCACTCGTATGTGCAATCTGAGATCAATATGCTGATGCATGTGGCCGATTCGTTGGGTTTCCGCATCAATACATTTACCCACATTCTTGAGGGGTACAAAATGGCGGATAAAATGAAGGCGCATAATATTGCCGGATCAACATTCTCGGACTGGTGGGCTTATAAGATGGAAGTTTCCGACGCCATTCCGTTCAATGCCGCACTGATGCACGACGTGGGCGTGGTTGTGGCAATTAACTCGGATGATGCAGAAATGGCCCGCCGCCTGAACCAGGAAGCTGGCAAAACCGTTGCATACGGGCACGTAAGCGAAGAAGAAGCGTTAAAAATGGTTACACTTAACCCGGCAAAAATGCTGCATGTGGATAACCGCTTGGGGAGTATCAAAACCGGAAAAGACGCCGACCTGGTATTATGGTCGGCCAACCCGCTTTCGATATACGCGGTTGCCGAAAAAACATTTGTTGACGGCATACCTTATTGGGATATTGATAAAGACGCCGCCAATCAAAAAGCGATGAAGGCCGATGAGGCAAGGATCATCCAAAAAATGATCGCTGCTAAAAATAAAGGCGCGGTAACCCAAAGACCGGCCGCCCGCAGGCCGAGATCGGACGAAGAATCGGATGATGATGACGACGGTTCAAACGATGGCAGCAATATGCAAAACACATCAAACGGAAGTCACCAGTAACCTTTAAACGATTTAAAAAATGAACAGGATATTTTTAATTTTTGGAGGATTACTGCTAAGCACGATCCTTACATATGGCCAGGCAAATATTTCGCCGGCTAAGCCGCAAACAAAAGCTATAGTGATAACCGGAGCTACCATTCACGTGGGCAACGGGCAGGTGATCAATAATGGCTACATCGCTTTTGACCACGGCAAAATAACAGCCATAGGCGAAGGCGCCGCCCCCAATACTGCGGGCGCCGAGGTGGTCGATGCCGCCGGCAAACAGGTGTACCCGGGCTTTATTTGCCCTATAACCACGCTTGGTTTAGTTGAGATTGAAGAAGGTGCGCGTGGTACCGTTGACGATGCCGAAACGGGTGAATTGAATCCTAATATACACTCGCTGGTAGCTTATAATACCGATTCGAAGGTTATACCAACTATACGGACAAACGGTATTTTGCTTGCACAGCCCACGCCAACCGGCGGGACGCTTTCGGGCCAATCGTCCGTGGTGCAGCTGGATGCCTGGAACTGGGAAGACGCGGCTTATAAAACCGATATCGGTTTGCATTTAACCTGGCCGGTTGCCAGGGCGGCGACAAGAAGACGGGGCATGCCAACGCCCGGAACAACCCAGGAAACACCGGCCGAAAGGGCGCAAAAAGCAATTGCCTCCATCGAAAATTTATTTACCGAAGCCAAAGCGTATGCCGAGGTAGGCCATCCTTCAGTAACCAACGTTCGCCTTGATGCGATGAAGGGACTGTTTAACGGTTCAAAAAAATTGTTTGTAAATGCCGATGGCGCGAAGGAAATACTTCAATCGATAGCGTTCGCGAAAAGAATGGGTATTTCGGCCGTGATCGTGGGTGGAAATGAATCCTACCTGGTTACGGATGTATTACGGGAGAACAACGTGCCGGTTATATTGAAGGAAACACAAAGATTGCCCGACCGGGAAGAGGATGATGTTTACCTGCCCTACAAGCTGCCGAAAATACTGCAGGACGCAGGTGTTTTGTACGGTTTAACCGGGATAGGCTTCTGGCGCCAGCGCAACCTGCCCTTTGAGGCTGGTGAAGCAGTGGGTTACGGGCTTACTAAGGAACAGGCCGTGTCGATGATCACACAAAATAACGCTAAAATTTTAGGTATCGACAAAACCACCGGGACACTGGAGACAGGCAAGGACGCCAACCTGTTTATATCAAAAGGCGATGCGCTGGATATGATCACCATTGATGTGGATGCCGCCTTTATACAGGGCAGAAACATTAATTTAGATAATCAGCATAAGCAGCTTTACAAAAAATTCAGCGGCAAATATGGGTTGAAGGCGAATTTATAAGCAAAGCCAATTAATTAAATAGCGATGGGTTTCAAACCCATCGCTATTTTTTTTTTGTATAAATTGGGTAAAAAAGGATTTCTATCTTTCATATTACAAAAACGGCGCAATAAAGCACAAGAAAGTGAGTTTAAAAGGCGAATCGATTTTGTAGTGGAATTGAAAAAGTTTCTTTGCAGCGATAGTACGGATCAAATTTAATCTACCTTTTCTTTTTTTTACATCCAAACAACAATTAAATCCATATCTTTGCACATCAAAAAAACAAGCCCGACTACCCTTTCCCCTGAAATACTGTGTTATAACAGTCAAATTTCAATATTGATAGCGTCGATTTCCAGCGGCCGGATTATCAGCAAGGTAATGCGTCCTTAACTTTTTTACTTATTCCCCACCCGGTGATAGGATCCAATTGTATTGGCTATTACCGGGCTGATCATTTATTACGAGATGAGACAACTGAAAATAACACAATCCATTACCAACCGCGAATCGCAGTCGCTCGAAAAATATTTACATGAAATAGGAAAGGTTGACCTGATCACCGCGCAGGAAGAGGTTATATTAGCCCAAAAGATCCGCGAAGGCGACCAGGCCGCTTTAGAACGCTTAACCAAAACCAACCTCCGTTTCGTAGTGTCGGTTGCCAAGCAATACCAAAGCCAGGGACTTACCCTGGGCGACCTGATCAACGAGGGCAACCTTGGTTTGATAAAAGCCGCCAAACGTTTTGACGAAACAAAGGGATTTAAATTTATATCGTACGCCGTATGGTGGATCCGCCAGTCGATCCTATCGGCTGTAGCCGAACAAAGCCGTATTGTGCGCCTGCCTTTGAACCAGATAGGATCGCTCAGCAAAATACATAAATCTGCCTCCAAGCTGGAGCAGCACCTCGAACGTCAGCCAACCCCAGAAGAATTGGCTGAAGATATGGAAACCACCGTTGAACGCATCTCCGATTCGTTATCGAACGCCGGTCGCCAGGTGTCTGTTGACGCGCCGTTTATTGCAGGTGAAGAAAATACCCTGCTTGATGTGCTGCAGAGCACCGATAATGCAACAGATAACGACCTGATGATCGATTCGCTTTCGCAGGAGATCAAACGCTCGCTCAGCATCTTAGCTGAACGCGACAGGCAGGTTATTGTGCTGTTTTTCGGACTGGGCAGCCATGCTGCGCATTCACTCGAGGAGATCGGCGAGAAATTCAGCCTTACCCGCGAGCGTGTCCGCCAGATAAAGGACAAAGCCCTGATGCGCCTGCGCCACAATTCGAAAGCCAATTTGCTGCAATCGTATTTGTAGATAGAGGTTAAGACTGGAGATTAGAGATTGGCAACCTGTTTTAAGAATAAACAGATTTGCGAAGTTTTTAAAACTTCGCAAATCTATCTGCCTGACCTTTTCTATTCCTGGCTCTTTATTCTTGGCTCTTGACTCTATCCCCTAAAACACTTCCCCCAGGTTTACAAAAAAGCCGTTCGAGCCGTGCAGCCCAAAGGCATAGTCGATGCAGACGTTGGTATCTGAATGTTTATTGATCTTCACACGCAAGCCGGTGCCGGCAGCGGGAGCTATTCTTTGGAACTTATTGCCCTGTATGCCGGTGAAAGTTTCGCCGTTCGCGAAAAGCACGCCACCCAGCAGTCCATTTTTGGTAATGCCGAACCGGTATTCGCTCTCAAGGTAAAGCATGTCTTTGCCCCTGAACCTTCCTTCGGTATATCCCCGGCCGCCATTATTATACATATCGGAGCCGGTGGATGGCAGGTCGAAGTAGGGCACATTGCCGGTGGTAAACCGTGAAATGCTCCAGAAACCAAGAATATTGTTATTATTTGGCGATACCCGGATATATCTTCTCAGGTCCAGCTGCAGTTCCTGCCAGTTATTGTCGCTCCCTAAAAATTGATAATTTCGCCGGTAAAAAACGGAGGCATAGCCGCCGTTAAGCGGGTTTATGGGATTGCGGCGGTTATCATAAAGCAAGTCGACATTGACGCCCGATGATTTGGACTGCGTGCCGCCGCCCAATCGCTGGTAATCGGAAAGTGTATTATTAGCAGTGCCCGATTCCGAAATATTATAATGATCATCGAGGTTATAACCAAAGCCCGCATAAAAATTGGGAACCACCTTTTTGAAAATAGTGGCATATGTACGGATGTACATATAACTGAAATGATCGATCGCGGCGTTAGGCGCCGCCGAACCTAAACCATATGTATCAATAGGGTATTTCTCCCAGCGCAGATCGGTAACCAGTTTAAACCTGTTGGCATCGCCCCATATGGTTGAGCGCACAATCAAAATTTTCTGGCTTCTGGTGTCATACACCGTTTCGGCGTCAATTTCCGATAAATTGTCGAGGTGCGGGTCGCCGGTATAGAATGCCACGTTGCCGCTTACATCCACCGCAAAACCCGAGGAAAGCGAATAACCAACAGCGGGCACAATTGAAAAATTCAGCTTGCGCGATTTTCGGCCTTCAGCGGGCGTGTTCCTGTTGAACACTCTTTTAATGATATCGACAATGTCCCGCTGTTTGGAAGAATCGACCGGCGCTTCTGCGTCGCGGGATATGTTTTTATGCGATTTTGCAGTATCCTGTTGGGCCCAACTCTTGAACAAGCAAAAAAAAGCACTAACCAGGAATATATATTTAATGGATTTCAATCAGATGGATTTATACGGTGTATGCGCAAATATAAATGCAATCACATGAAATTCAGATGATGCCGCCTTTTAGAAACGGCGATTAAAGACCAAAATTATCCGTGGTTAAAATACTTCGCCCAGGTTTACAAAAAAGCCCCGTGAACCCATAATGCCAACACCGTAATCAATACCAATATTGGTGTTTGAATGTTTATTTAGTTTTATCCGTATACCTGTGCCTGCGGCAGGGGCGATCATCTCAAAACTGTTGCTATGATATTCGGAGAAGCTTTGGCCATTGGCAAAAACAACTGCCCCAAGCAAGCCGTCGCGGGTTATACCAAAACGGTATTCAGCTTCCAGGTACAGCATATTGGCGCCCCTGTACCGGCCAATGGCGTAGCCGCGCCCGCTGTTGTTGTACATGTCGCCCCCGGTTGTGGGCAAATCAAGATACGGGACAGCGCCTGAAGTGAAGGTAGCCATACCCCAAAAAGCGAGTACGTTATTTGACCGTGGCGATAATTTAACGTATTTCCTTAAATCAAGCTGTAACGACCGCCAATTAGCATCGCTGCCCAAGGCGGTTAAATTTTGACGGTAAATTACACTGGCATAACCGCCTGTAAGCGGGTTTAACGGGTTTTTCCGATTGTCGTACAAAAAATTAACATTTAATCCCGAAGAAGCCGAGTTAGCTGTTTGGCCATATTTTGCGAAATCCGAAACAGAATTATCCGAATTGCCGGATGCATCAATATTATAATGGTAATCCAGGTCGTACCCTATGCCGGCGTAATAATCGGTTGCGATTTTTTTAAGCACCGTTTCGTATACCCGCACGTAATTAAAATCGAGGTTATTATTCGTTGCAAAAGTGGTAAACGTACCTAAACCGTATGTACTAATCGGAAATTTCTCCCAGCGTAAATCGCCGACTATCTTATAGCTGTTCTCTTTAGCCCAGATTTCGGAACGCATAAGAAAAACTTCCTGGTTTTTTGAGTCATAACCAATATCTGTAGCAATTACCGAAAGATTTTGATTGCGGAACGGGCTGGTGTAAAAGCTGATATTGCTGCTTACATCAACAGCAAATCCTGTTGAAAGCGTATATCCTGCATAGGGGACAAGGGAATAAAAGGTATTGCCGGGCATCTTTTGCCTGTTGGGTGCTTTTCTGTCCGGGTTCCATGGAAGAAGATCAGTAATATCCCGCTGCCTTACCGAATCAATACGCTGTACCTGCCCATTGTTAAGCGATATTTCCTCTCCGGCGGTATTCAACGAGCTTTGCGAAAAGCTTTGAAAACAAGCTAGGACAGCAACTATTGTGAGCAAATATTTAGGCAGTTTCATAGGCGATCAATTATCAGCCATTTATTAACCTTTATTTATAAAATCGCTTATCAACCCCAACCGAAGCCTTAAACGACATTGGTAACGTGAACAAATTGAAATCTGTATCCACGTATTAAATGTTTTACGTAATTACAACGCGTTTCGTTACAGCTCAGGCTATTATATAAATAAAAAAGACGCTCCGCCTCTCACTGCGGAACGCCCGTTAGGATCAAACAATCCAACCAACTAAATCCGGGTCAATCCCGGTTTTGACCCGTTCTCATGTTCTGTGAAGAACAGTAAGGTCTTCTATCCCGGCGTTAAAACGAACCGGGGCCACCCGGACCATCGCCACCCGGACGACCGCCGCCCGGACCCGGGCCGCCAAAACCCCTCATGCCAGGCCCCTGCGGCGCTTTCCCTGCAAGCTTTTGAAACCGGTACGTAAAGGTCAGCAGGTAATAACGCCCAAGCCTGTTGGCATTGGTTTGCGTAATAAAATTGCCGTTTTGGGTTGAGGTATAACCTGCATTTTGATTAAACACATCCATTACCGAAGCCCGCAGCGTGGCCATGTTGCCCTTTAAAAACCTGCGTTCCACGTAGGTATTAAATATATTGGGATTGGTTGCGCCTTTATAGCCGTAATAGGTGGTTTTTGAATAATCGTAGCTATAGGTCCAGTCTTTCCACACATAGTTTTTGCCGTTAAGACCTACTACCCACATCCTGAAATTGTTTTGTATGCCTGGCTGTGTGATAGAGTTTTGTGATGAGTTAACGCTATAATTTGTATTAAACTCGGCATCGATCACATCGGTAATGTCGACTCTGAAACGCAGGCCCTGTGAGGCCACAAGTGTTTTGGCGATATTTTTTTCGGTTGTGAAATCAAACGTGGTTGGATCAACACTGGTGATGTATGAAATGTTATTGTTGTAAGACAAATTGCCTATAAAAAATAAGTTATACTTCCGTTTTTCCCAGGGCTTGGCAAACACATAAAAAGCTGATGCCGAATAGTAACCCGGCGCATTCAGATATTGTGTTTCAATGGAACCGGCCAGCCGCTTATTAGGCGTGTAGTTGCGCGGGTAGGTGATGGTGTTTGAAACGATTTTGTTATCGGTTTGAATGAAATTGAAGTTGCTGAAAAACACATTTCCCGTTTCAAACATAAAGTTGTTATACCTAAGCGAGAAAACGTTATTGTATTCCTGTTTCAAATTTGGGTTACCGGTTATAGGATATGATGCATTTGAAAAGTCGGTTACCGGCTGTAGTTCCGAATAAGTGGGCTGACTGCTGCTGCCGCTATAGTTAGCGCTGAATGATTGTGTGCGCGAAAAATTATAGATAAAACGCGCGTTCGGCGAAATGTTGAAATCGCTCACACGTGTCGGCGCGCTGTTTGGCGAGCTTCCTTCCAAAAGCGAAGGCTGTGCGGTTGCGCCCAACACAAAATTGTATTTCTTTTCAATAAACCGGTAATTTAACCCGAACCGGTTTGTGATGAAGGTAAAATTATAATTGTTGCTTAACAGCGGATAGTAATTTAACTGGTTGGCGCCGGTCAACGTATCTGTCATTTTATCGGCGGTAGTATAAGAGTGCTTGTAATTATAGTTTACCTCCAGGTACGAATGTTTAGCAATAGGTTCGATATACGATACGTAGGCGCCCAGGGTATCGGTACGGCTGTTAGTATTAATGAACTGGTCGAGCGGGGCGTTGGCCGCGCCGGCTATATATTGGTATACCGGGTTTTGAAACTGGTTGCTTGACGAATTGCCCGCGCCCAAATTCATACTGAAATTACGGCCATGCCCGTTAAGCCTATGGTTAAACAGCACGTTTATACCATAATTCGGCGCTGACGAATGGCTCATCGAATTGAAATTATATTGTGAAATCAGCGACGTATCACTAGCCAGCTTGTCTGCACCGGTTTGCGTGGTGTTTAGCCCGGCATAGGAGAAGGATGGGCTGATTTTCAGGTAGTTTATGGTATCCGGCTTATACTCCAGGTTAAAAGTGAAACGGTGGTTGAGCCTTTTATCCTGCTGCGTGCTGCTTTGTGTATTGGTGCTGGGATTAGTTAACGAAATGTTGTTTTGAATGACAGAACTTACGGTGTTAACGGTATTATTCGTCAGGCTATAGCTGCCATATACGGTTATCTTTTTACCCCACGAGTCGCGGTAGTTTAAGCCTAACGACCGGGTTGTTGTAATACCATTGGTTGCATTATTTCCGCCGGGAGGGCCGCCGCCGCCGGGCCCCCGTCCGCCGCCACCACCGCCGCCCGGGCCGCCGAAGTTAAAGAGGTTGGTATTGGTATTGTTCAGGTTGCCCAGTACGGCTATTTGCTGGTTGCCGTTAAAGTTAAACATGTTGCCCTGCAAAATATACCGGGTGTCGCCTTTTACCAGCGGTGTTTCGGGTATGGCATCGTGGCCGCCGCCGGCGCTTACCTGGCCAAATGTGCCGTGGTTGCGGCTGGGTAATATGTTAATGTTCAATACGGTTTGCGGATCGCCGGTTTTTATCCCCGTAAGGTTGGCCTGGTCGCCGTAGTCATTTAAAAACTGTACATTTTGAACGGCGTTGGCGGGCAGGTTCTGCGTGGCTGTTTTTATATCGCCACCAAAAAAATCCTTACCGTTAACCCTTACTTTGGTAACATTTTTACCCTGGAAAGTAATGTTACCGTCCTTATCCACATCGGCGCCCGGTACTTTTTTGATGACGTCTTCAATGGGTGCGCCGTCGCGTACTTTATAGGCCGCGGCGTTAAACTCAACCGTGTCTTCCTTTATTTTAACCGGCAGCACATCGCTGATGGTTACAACGCCCAACATGGTGGTAGAGGGCTTTAATAATATCGGCCGTAAAAAAACCGGGTTGTTGGTGTTATCCAAAACAAAATGACGTTTTACGGGCTCGTATCCTATTGATTGTATAACCAAACTGAACTGGCCAACGGTTACCGAGTGAAAAAGAAAAGCTCCCTTTAAATCGGTAGTGGTTGACATGCTGTCCTTGCCGGTCAGCAACTTAACGGTTGATCCGGGCAGGGGTTGTTTGGTAGTGTCCTGGATGGTGCCATGCACGTCGCGGCCGGTTTGGGCAAAGCCATGCAGGCTGATCAGGAGTGCCGCGGCAATAAGAAAGTATCGTAATTTCATAATGAGTTCCTTGTTGGATAGCGCAAAACAATATAAAACCACCATCACCAGAAAACGGAATAGACAAAGGCTATAAATAAATAGACAAAAGCAGGTTTTCGCCCGTTAAAGGGCCGTTATTTTGCCATATGGGTAAAAACAGGGTTTTGGCGGTAGCTATTGGCTGCCTGTCGGTAAAGTGTAGCCGTTCATAGATTTTGATTGGCTTAATGTTAAATTCGTATGTAATATTGTGGGAATTTAAGTTGTTGAGAACGAATAAATTAGGCTAAAGAGCCAAGATTCAAGAGCCAGGAGTCAAGACCAGAAGAAAAGAATTGATCGGTGAAAGCCGTCCTGGCTCTTGCTTCTTGACTCTTGGTTCTATTAATAAACATGATGAAATGATCATTCCAAAATCAAAAAGCACGCTGGTAACGATAATCATCCATATTCTGATATGGGCGGCTTTCGGCCTTATTTATTTTTTCCAGCCTATAACCTGGGATATTGCAGTGCCATACCAGTTGTGGATAAAGCAGAGCATCATCCTGGGGCTGGTAATCATCGCCTACTACCTGAACTCGTTTGTACTGGTGCCGCGGTTTTTGTTAAAGGACCGTAACGGGATATATTTCCTGGTTTTGATAACGATCACTCCATTGATCGTTATTATCAGCGGGTACCTTGACCAGTGGCTTAACATGCACCAGCTAATGGATGCGGCATTCCACCGGGCCGGGCCGTCACACCGGCATGGCGGTAGAAACCGTATGTGGGATGTGGGCATGCTGGCTGCCCTCGGCGCAACCGTTGCGCTGGTCTTAGGTATCAGCACCAGCATTACCGTTATACAAAAATGGCAGAAGGATAAGCAGGTGCACCAGGAGATGGAGCAGGATAAGATCAGCTCGGAGCTATCTTTCCTGAAGGCGCAGATCAACCCGCATTTCTTTTTTAATACGCTCAATAATATCTACGCGCTCACACATATCGATGCCGAAACATCGCGCAAAGCCATACACCAGCTTTCGCGGATGATGCGTTACGTACTGTACGATACGCAAAACGCCACCACGCAGCTCAGCCAGGAAATAGCCTTCATTAAGGACTACATCAGCCTGATGCAACTGCGCCTGACTGATGTGGTAAAAATTGACTTCCGGGCTCCCGATCTGGTTAAAGATATGGCAGTGGCGCCGATGCTCTTCCTGCCTTTTGTGGAGAATGCCTTTAAACATGGCGTTAGCGCCACGCAGTCGAGCTATATTGAGATAGCAGTTGAACAGCGCGATAATATCCTTGAATTAAAGGTAGTAAATACCATTATTAAAGAACAAAGTAATAACTTAGAGGAAGCTAGCGGGATAGGGCTCAATAATACCCGCCGCAGGCTTGATTTGTTATACCCCGGCAAGTACACCCTGCTGATCAATGAGGATACAGCGGAAAATGTCTATTTGGTACACTTAAAACTCGACCTGTCATGACATTAAACTGCATTGCTGTTGACGACGAGCCCCTGGCACTGGGGCTTGTTTGTTCTTTTATTGAGCAAACGCCGTTTTTAAACCTGGTGGGGCGCTTTTCGAGCGCGGTTGAAGCGTTGAGGGCCATTCATGCGCAAAAGATAGATGTTGTTTTTTTAGATATACAAATGCCCGACCTGAACGGTATTGAGCTGGCGCGTGTGCTGGATAACAGCAAGGCGAACAAGCCCCGCATTATTTTTACGACAGCCTATAACCAGTTTGCGCTGGAAGGCTACCGTGTGGATGCGCTGGATTACCTGCTTAAGCCTTTTAATTACGAAGAGTTTTTGCACGCCGCCAACAAAGCCCTGGCCTACGGCGAACTGCTTGAAAAATCGAACGCGGCCCCCGTTGCGCCCGCCGGGCCCGCTGCAGCGGCAGAAGAACGGATAGAAGACGAGTACTTATTTTTAAAGGTAGAGTACCAACTGGTCCGTATCGCGCTAAACGATATCCTCTACATTGAGGGGCTGAAGGATTATGTAAAGGTATGGCTCAAAGATGTTGAAAAGCCTGTCCTGTCGCTTACCAGCCTTAAATCGCTCGAAGAAAAGCTGCCTGCCAAACGTTTTATGCGGGTACACCGCTCGTTCATCGTTTCTCTGGATAAGATCAACTCCATTACCCGCAATGCCCTGCAGATCGGCAAGGTGAATATTACCGTAGGCGATCAGTATAAAGAAGGATTCAGCAAGTTTTTGAGCAGGTGGGTGTAGAGTGGTTGTAAGGGTTGGAGCTGTTGGAAATGTTGTAGCGAGTGAAGGAGACTTACGAAGTTTCAAAAACTTCGTAAGTCTGATCCCCCAGTTGCCCGGATCAACTAAACACGATTGAAGCGGATACCGGCCGGTGTTGAATGCCCTGTGCAGTATGAGCGTAAAGCGGGGCTGACTTTAATAGTAGCAGAGGCATTGATTTTCAAAAAAATTTCTTTCAAAAAAAAAGACTTACGAAGTTTTTGAAACTTCGTAAGCCTGATCTGTCGTTTTGTTTTTAGTCCCGGTGGAAATTATTGTTTTATAAAGAACATTTTTTCCTTGCCGTCGGTGTAAACGTGGATGTCTTGTTTTACCGAGTTACCTTTTGAAGCCACTTCAATGGTGTAGTCGCCTTCGTCCAGTTTGGTTAAGATGTAATCTTTTTCCATGCCTGCTTTGTTAGATAGCTCGTCTTTTCTTAAAACGTTTCCGTCCTGGTCCGAGATGATGATGGTGGCTTTACCCACCAGGTTTTTTTCGGCCTTAACAGCCAGACCCTGTAAGGATGACAATGAGGCAAAAGTTATGGCATCCACTTTTGGCGGGATAGCTGCCTTTGCGGGAATTGCGGCAAAAACGCTTGCGCCTGCCAGTAATAATAGTGCGGTGAATTTGATTGATGTTTTCATGATCTTTAAATTTTAATATTTGTTTTTAATGTGTTTGTTAATGTTTCACAGAACAAAGGAACAACAAGCAAAAGCACTAAAAAAATCAAATAGACCACCGCGGGTTAAGTATAGACAAACGCCTTTTTTGGCGGGTTGAACGCTTGTAATGTGTTAATAATTAGTATGATAGGTGGTTTGTCGGGTGTGAGGCGGGATTGGTGGATGTTTTATATTGGTTGGTCGGTTGGGAGGGGGAAACGGGCATGGCGCATAGTTGACTCGCCCGGTCATCGCGTTGCTCGACCACCCTCTCTCCGGCAGGCCGGAAAGAGGGGAAGGACAAGAAAAATATTGGGGGGTTCCACCCTCTTTGCCGCAGGCAGAGAGGGGTCGATGGGCGGAGCCACGTCGGGGTGAGTTAACTCGTCGCCAGGTTGCCCGCATGGCGTTTACCGTGCGGGTGGGGTGCTGAAACAAGTTCAGCATGACTTGCCATTTTACGACTTGCTTATTTTACACTATACACCACCATGCTGCTATTATCCACGCCGTATCGTTTGGCGATGGCTTTCACAGTAGTGCCACTGCTGATGCTGAACGGTTTTACATATTCATCTGCTTTCACAAACGAGGGTGTTGCGCCGTTGGTGGTGTAATATATTTTGATGCCCGGCGCTGCGGTGACGGAGACCATTTTGCCCTGCACATGGATCACCGGTTTGGCTACGAGGTTGACATATTTGGCAGTACGCGCGTCGTGTATCACACCCTTCCAGTTCATACCATAACCAAAATCATAGGTATGATGGTCGGCGTCGTTGTAGCATATCATATCGTGCGGGATGTCCTCGTCCTGCAACTCGACGGTTTGCATATCAGCAGGCATCTGGAAGGGCAATAGGCCGGAAGGCTCCGTAGCGCCGGTTAAAATATCCAGCACGGCCTGGTTCTGCACGCCAAAGGTGGCCACGATGGCATTGGCGTCGGGCTCAAACTCGGCGGGGATGGCGGGCTTGGTTAAGGTTATCACTACGATAACCGGCTTGCCGTGCATGGCCGCCTTTGTTTCGCGGATGGTTTTCAGATCATTATAGTTGGCGGCGGTAATGGTTTTGCCTTTGTAGGTGCGGTTGGTTATGCCGGGTTCAACCGGGTCGCCGGCGGCGATGCTTTGCGCGCGGGCATCGGTTGCTGTATAGGCGCCGTATTGAAGGGTGATCGGCACGTAGCCGCTGCCGCCTGCTTTAACATCATCTGCATCATAACCTGCGCCGCCGCTGGGACTGCTTACAAACACGATGGAATAATCGGCTTTAGCCGGATCGTCGGTAACATTAAAGTATTTTTGCGCGAGCGCGGGACTTACCGCAACATCCCATTTTTCCTTCGACGGCGGGCCGAAGAACCCGCGCACCGATGGGGAGTATTTTTTTGGCATATAAACCGTTTTGCCTTTTTGCAGGGGCAGCACGCCGGCATGGTTTTTCAGCATCACGATAGATTTGAGCTGCGCGTTGAAACCTGCGGCCATAAACTGCGGGTTGCCTACGGTTTGCTTGGAGTGCTCCACATCCAGGTAGGGGTTCTCAAAAAGGCCCACCCTGAAAATATTGCGCAGCAACCTCACGGCCGACTGCTCGAACCGGGCGCGCATAAAAGGCTCGCCGTATTCCTTAACGCCCATATTGTAGGCCTCAATTACCGGCCCCGCGTCGTTGTTGCCGCCAAACTGGTCAACCCCGGCCATTAGTATTTTATAGTGGCGTTCGGCAACGGTTTTTGTTTCCATGCCCCACGATTTCCCGGCGAAGATATCCGGCGTTTTGCCTTCATCCGCGGTAACGCCCCAATCGGTGCAAACCACGCCGTCGTAATGGTATTTGGTGCGCAGCAGGTCGGTAATTAAATATTTGCTATAGCTGTTGCCGCCGTTGGCGCCGGTTACGTCGCGGTTGTATGATATGGTGTAGTACGGCATCACGGCCGCGGCCATTTTTGTTTTGCCCGACAGCTTTAGCGCGCCATCTACAAATGACACCAGGTGCTCGTCGAAGTTATTGCCCGGGTAAACGGCAAACTTGCCATAGGCAAAATGCGCGTCGCGGCCGCCCTCTTCGGGACCGCCGCCGGGCCAGTGCTTCATCATGGCGTTTACGCTGTTATAGCCCCAGCCATTGGCAATTTCGGCGCTGCCGGTCGAGGTTTGGAAACCATCCACATAGGCGCGGGCCATATCGGCTGCCAGCTGCGGGTCCTCGCCGAAGGTGCCGTTGATGCGTGCCCAGCGCGGCTCGGAACCCAGGTCGATCTGCGGCGACAGCGCGGTGGCTATGCCCAAAGCGCGGTATTCCTTAGCGGCGATAGAGCCGAACTGCTCAACCACGGCTGGGTCGAACGTGGCGGCCAAACCAAGCTGGTCGGGCCATTGGGATATTTTTCCTCCCGCGCCGGCGGTATACTCCACACCCGAGTTGGTGCTGTGCCGCGGGTCGGAGCTGTTGTTGGCCGGTATGCCGAAGCCTATGCCCTCAACCAATGCCTGCACGTTATTGTTCCATTTGGCGGCCACTTCGGGCGTTTGCACCGAGGTAACCAGCACATGCCTTAAATTATCATTCACCAAAAACTTCTTTTGCTGGTCGCTCACCCATGATGGGTCAACGCCGCCATCACTGAATTTTTTGCCGTCGTAGGTTCCCGCCCCAAGCGGCCCGCCCCCCGCAGCCGGTATGGCCTGGTGCGCGCTGTACAGCATCAACCCGGCAATTTGCGCGATGGATAGTTTGGATGCCAGGTCCTTCGCCCGCACATCAACCGGCAGGCGCCAGTCTTCATATTTGTCAAGCTTGCCGTTTTTGTTGAGGTCCTTAAATGAGAGGCCGCCCACGGTTAAAATTTTTACGCCCGACGCGGGTGAGTAGCCCAGCGTTGGCCCGTTAGGGTTTTTGACGAGGATAAAGCCGCCATCGGCGATAACGGGCATCCCGGCCGACAGCAGCAAAAATGCCGCGCCCGAAAGCAACAGAACTACAGGTACAAGGATCTTAAATTTCATAATACAGGTTTAATTGGTAAGCCACGACGGGCTTTTGAGATAATGAGGCCAGTTACTATTGTGTTGAAATGACACAACTAAAAGTAAATATAAGCCATTAATAATGAAGAACGCAATAGACGGATGGAGAAAAAAGAACCCTTCGATAAACTCAGGGTGACAGGCCACCGCATAAAGTAGGGGTGTCATGGTGAGGCTCTCGAACCATGCGCGCGGGCCTCTGCGCCTTTGTGTGAACTACGATTTCGAGGATTTAGGGATTGCAGGATTTCTTAAAGGCGGCGTTTAACTTTCCGTATTTTTGCTCTTTTACAATTGAGTTAAAAATTTATTGCTAACTTTATTTATTATGGTAATTGAGCGAACTAAAGACGAAGTGATCATCCGACTGCCGGCCAATGTAAATACAGAAGGGCTGCAGCGCTTTATTAACCTGCTGGCATATAAAGAAGCTACAGCTAATTCAAAAGCCACCCAGGCAGACGCGGATAAATTAGCAAAAGAGGTGAAAAAAGGTTGGTGGGCTAAAAATGGCAGCAAGTACACCAAGTGAAAATTGTTGTTGACACTAATATTATTTTCAGTGGTTTACTAAACACCAATGGTGCTATCGGCGAATTACTAATAAACTCCAAAAACTCATTTGAATTTTATAGCTGCAACTACATGCGGTTTGAAATTGAAAAACACAGGGAAAAGATAAAGAAGATATCCAAATTATCCGATCTGCAACTAGCTGATGCAGAATTCCACTTATTTTCGAGATTGAAATTTGTTAACGAAGACCTGATACCTAAGGCCGTTTGGGAAAAAGCTGTAAAACTTACAAACGATATTGACTTAGATGACACGGATTTTGTTGCATTAGCAATTTATCTCAAAGGCGGCTTGTGGACCGGAGATAAAGAATTATATAACGGCCTTAAGAGAAAGAAATTTAAAAAGGTTTTTAATACGGCTGATTTAAACAATCTTAATAATTTATTTTAAATCTGTCTTAATCAATAGCAAAACATGCAGGCCTCTGCGCTTTTTGTCTGAACCAGGATGGCTACGATTTCTTAAAACGAGCATTTAACTTTCTCGTATTTTTGCCTTATGACAGACGTGCACTCAAAGGCAACCCGCAGCTATAACATGTCGCGCATCCGGAGCAAGGATACGAAGCCGGAAATGCTGGTGCGCAGGTTTTCCCGAAGTTCACTTATTTCCGATTGCCCTATTGCGGACTAGCCGCTAACTTCCCGCTATGGCTACAGAAGAATATACGCTTTATTATTTAATGGGCGATTTGCCTACAACTTGCCCGATTTGCGGAGCGAGAACACAAATCATTTCGGATTTCCTTCACACGCTTAAAAAATTGGGCGTTAATGAATGCTTAAATGATAATTGTAAATATGTATTTTTAGAAGTTGACGAACCATTATGAAAGAAGGCCAACGGCTTTGGACACGAGAAGAGTCCATATTAGCTATCAATTTGTACTGCAAGATACCATTTGGCCAAATGCATTCGCGTAATGCAGATGTAATTGATTTAGCTAACCTAATTGACAGAACGCCAGGTTCAGTGGCCCGAAAGTTGGGAAACTTTGCAAGTTTCGACCCTAAATTGAGAGAAAGGGGCGTGAGAGGCCTGGAAAATGCCAGTAAATTGGATGAACAAATTTGGCAGGAATACATGCACGATTGGGACGAACAATTTATTGAGAGCGAAAAGCTTCTTGCAAAAAAGAAACACACGACTATCGAGAAGCTCAATTATATCGACCTTGATAATCTAAAAGAGGTTGAGAGCAAGGAAAAAGAGCGTTTAGTTATTGTTCGGGTCAACCAATCGCTTTTTAGAAAAATGGTTCTTACCAATTTTAATAATAAGTGCTGCATCACGGGTATTATGCAGCCGGAATTGATTGTTGCCAGTCATATTTTACCATGGAGTAAGGATAAAGGCAACCGCTTAAATCCCAAAAATGGGTTGGCGCTAAACCCCTTGCATGATAAAGCCTTCGATTGCGGATTAATAACAATTACAACCGATTTAAAGATCAAGGTTTCTTCAATTTTTCTTAAAAGTCAGGATGTACCCAGCATCAAACAGAATTTTATAGATTACGATGGAAAGTCGTTAATCGAACCTCAAAAATTCTTTCCGGATATTGAATTTATAAAAATTCATAACGAGTGGTTTAAAGTATAAGTTCACTTATATCCGATTGACAAGCCTTACCCATACTTTTATCTTGGCGCATGCCACATATCACATTCAACTATCTGTACCGCGACGGCGGTAACTATAAAAACTATCGTTCTGTAATTTTCGACAGCCCTAGCAATGTTGATTTATCGGATTTGGACGCGTTAATCAAATCCAAACTTATTTATGGCGAATGGTTTTATGTTAACGAATGGAATCTCCCCGATTTGCATTTTGGGACGTGGGATAATGAGATCGACCATACGTTTCATGAGTTTGAAAGTGTAGAGCTTACAGAAGAAGCTGCAAATGCAGAATTTAATTTAGATGAGTTTATAATTGCCATTAAACAAGCGTCCTTTCAGCAATAACAAATTCCCTATCTTAGCTAACCCAATCTTCATCATGGACAAAAGCGCATACAAATTCTCGGGCGAGGGTGCCATCAATTACGACCGGTACCTGGGGCCGCTGCTGTTTGAGCCTTATGCTATTGATACAGCGGGTAGCATTGATACTGCAAACGTTCACGCCGTGCTGGAACTTGCCTGCGGGACCGGGCGGGTAACGCGGCACCTGCGCCGGCGCTTTAAACCGCCTG
This sequence comes from Mucilaginibacter sp., assembly GCA_035568395.1. Lineage (GTDB taxonomy): Bacteria > Bacteroidota > Bacteroidia > Sphingobacteriales > Sphingobacteriaceae > Mucilaginibacter. The sequence goes on from DATMOF010000005.1 coordinate 252,621, forward strand.
TTGAACTGGTAGCTACCGACGTGAGCGCCGATATGCTGCAGGTAGCCGAAACGGCGCTAAACGACAGCTCGATCACCTACCGGGTGGAGGACGCGCAAAATTTGTCGTTCGCGGATAACACGTTCGATGTGGCGGTGTGCCAGTTTGGTTTGATGTTTTTGCCCGATAAGCAGCAGGGGTTGCGCGAGGCGCTGCGGGTTTTGAAACCCGGCGGCCGGTTTGTATTTACCACCTGGGACAAAACGGAAAACATGCCGCTGCTGAAGCTGATATTTAACGACATTATGCAGCCCTACTTTAAACCGGAAGATACCGCGCGGCTGTTTGTACCTTTCGCGCTGCACGACCCCCATGTTTTAGAAGGCTGGATGCGGGAAGCCGGGTTTACAAATGTCCGGTCGGAGCGGATTGTATTGCCATCGGACGCGCCGTCGGCAGAGCCTATTGTCGCGGGGCTTTTTACCAAACATTCGTTAGGCAAGGAGATCATGGATAACCACCCCGCGGAATTTGAAAAGGTGGCAAAACGTTTCAGAGATGGTATAGGACAGCAGTTCGGCCGTGCTGATATTCATTTTGAACTGAGTGCGTTTAAGGTATCGGGGAGGAAGGCGGGTTAACAGCGGTTTGCTGGAGACAATTCCAACAACATCGGAAACGAATCTGGCCGGTTTTTTTGGCGTGTTCGCGGGTGTTCGGGGTGCGTTCGCGCCTGTTCGGGGGTGTATCACCTGTATCAAGTGTATCAGTTGTATCACCTGTATCAGGTGTATCTCTTTCACAAATTGATACAGGAAGTAGAGCCAAGAATCAAGAAAGACAGGCCGGAGCCAAAACCAAGAGGAAAAAAAATAAAAAGCCAGGTAAGACGAACTTTCCTGGCTCTTGACTCTTGATTCTCTTCTCAGTCTTTCTTCAAAAACTTCCCGTTCTCATCAAAAATGAGGTCGCCGCCTTTTATTTCGGCTTCGTACATGGTTTTACCTGCGGCATCAGTTACGCGGCCTGCTTCCTTGATCTTCGCGCCCTTGTAGTGCGCCTTTACATACGGGGCGATTACTTTAGGCAGTTCGGATACTGGTATAGCCTTAACTATTTCAACAAATGCACCCGCAGGGGTAAATACAGCTGAGTTATCCTCGCCCGATTTGCCGCCCCAGTTTGCTTCATAGTTGCCTTTTTCTTTTTCCCAGCCTACCTTTTGCGAGGAAGCCTCGGGATATTTTTTAGCAAATTCGGTTTTTACCGCTGACGGTACGTTTGCAGGTTTAAGGTCCTGCGCCTTTACTGTGATCGTTGCAGCTGCAATAGCAACCGCGAATAAAAATTTCCTTTTCATGATCTTTTTGATTTTAAACAAGTATAAAACTTCATTCTGTAGAAAGGCTGATAGTATTCTGTAGACATTCTGCACTTTAGGTATTAAAAGCGAAATAAAATATAAGGCGATTAATTAACAGTACCTTTACAGAAATCACCCGTGATCATGATCCTGTTCTCAAAAAGAAACCTGCACTATTCCGATTATAAATGGACTGCCTATGTTCAGCATGATCCGCGGGTAAACGGCAGGCCGGATAACACCCTGTTTAACCGCGATGAGGGTAACGAGATGGTTTACATGATCAATAAGCTTATGATCCTTTGGGACTACCGCTTCTCAAATACCGGCAACAAGATGGAAAAACTCATCCACGATAAAATGCCCGGCGAGATCACCAGGCAGGAAGAAGTTCAGCAATGGCTAAAGGAGAATTTGAAATTTTAGTATATAATTGTAGAGACGCAATGCATTGCGTCTCTACGGTCATCAAACTAATTTATCAGGCGTAATGGGCAGATCCCGCACGCGTTTTCCCGTTGCATTATACACCGCATTAGCAAGGGCCGCGGCGACACCGATGGTTGCTATTTCGCCCATGCCTTTGGCACCCATGGGGTTTAAATACGGATCGGGCTTATTAACGAAAAGAGATTCGATCTGCGGTATATCGGCCTGTACCGGTACGTGATAGTCGGCAAAGTTGTTGTTCATCAGCCGGCCGTAACGGTGATCGATCACTGCTTCTTCCATTAATGCCATTCCGGCACCCATTATTGAACCGCCTATCATTTGGCTCCGTGCCGTTTTGGGGCTAACAATATGTCCCGCATCTGCAACAGAAAGACCTTTCTCTATCTTTACTACACCCGTAACCGGATGCACCAATACCTTCATAAAATGCACTGACCATGAGTACATGGCATATTTGCCGAGTTCGGGGCCGCCCTTGGACGTAACGGTAACCTCCAGCTGAGGTAAATTGTGCTGCTGCAATATTTGTGCGTAGCCGGAGCTGGTACTTTCGCTGTTGCCATTAAGCTCCTTTAATTTTTCTTTAAGCTGCGTGCAGGCATCGTTCACTGCCGAACCTACGGTTGACGTAACCGACGAGCCACCCTGGGTAGGGGAAGGCGGCATAGCCGAGTCGCCTAATTTGAAATTGATCTTGTCGGAAGATATGCCCATCACCTCCGATGCAATGGTGGTCATGGCTGTACCGGTGCCGGGGCCTATGTCGGTAACAGCGGTTTCAATATGAAGCGTGCCATCTGCCAGCAACCTGGCAACAACAGTGGCTGATCCGCGGTAAGCGCCAAACATACCGGCGGCCATGCCATAACCGGCCAGCCAGCCGTTTTCCATAACGGTACCCGGTTTAGCGCTACGTTTGCTCCAGCCTATGGCGTCGGCGCCAATCTTGTACGCGTCATTTAAATACTTGCTTGAATAGGGTTTGCCGGTTTGCGGGTCTGTTTCGGCGTAATTACGCATGCGCAGCTCTATCGGGTCCATATTAAGCGCATAAGACAATTCATCCATTGCCGATTCAAGCGCAAAAGCGCCCGTGGCCTCGCCAGGGCCGCGCATCGGGGTGGGCGTATTTACATTTAATGAAACAATCCGGTATTTGGTATTAACATTAGGGCAGGCATACATCAGCTGACTGATATTTACCACGCCTTCGGTAAAATCTTCGTAAACAGATGTTTGCGCCGAAGCTTCATGGGTGATGCCTGTCAGCTTGCCATCGGCAGTAGCCCCCAGGCCAATTTTTTGCCAGGCATGGGGCCTGTAACCAACCGACGTAAACATATCGGCACGGCTTAAAACCAGCTTAACCGGTTTTTTGACAACTTTGGCTGCCAGTACCGCAGCAATTTCGTGCGGCCATGTACGGAGCGCGGCCCCAAAAGCCCCGCCAACAAATGGTGACGTTACATGCACATTGTCCTGCGGAACGTTAAACGCCTGCGCAATGGAACGCTGTGTGCTTTTTATGCCTTGTGTTTTATCATAAACAGAAATCTTATCGTCGGCATCCCAATTGGCAATTATAGCGTGCAGCTCCATTGGGTTATGAACCTCGGTAGGTATTAAATATTCCTGTTCAACCTTTACGGGTGCGTTTTTGTAGGCGTCTCCGGTACCCCGTAAATAATCCGGCCCGTTATGGGGGGAAACGCCGGTACTGAGGTTGTTTTTTAAGTTTGTTTGAAAAGCAGTGCTGTTGTAGGTTGCCTTTACCAGGGATGCTGCAAATAGCGCACGTTCAAAAGTATCGGCAATAACCAGCGCTACCGGCTGACCGTTGAAAAATATCTTATCATCATAAAATATTTTTAAGGCGCCCTTGGGGGTCGGTTTGTCAGTTTGATAGCCCGGTATTTTTGGAGCGTTCAGATAGGTGATAACTGCCAGTACGCCGGGCGCGTTTTCAGCTTTTTTGGTATCGAGTGTTTTGATGCTGCCGCTGGTAATGGTGCTGCCAACCAGTACGCCATAGGTAACCCCTGCAACTTTATATTCGGCCGAATATTTTGCCCTGCCGGTAACTTTCATCCGGCCATCTATGCGGCTCAATCCTTCGGGAACTTTTTCTGATGTTATGTTTTCCATGGTAATATTCATTAATTTTTGGAAAGTATTTGGCTATTAAACTAAACCTGCGGCATGTTTCAAAGCCTCGGTAATAGTACCCGGCGCCATTTTAAGCTTAAAGGCATTGTATTCATAAGCCTTCGCGCCCTGCATGGCAATTTGCGCCGCGTGTTTAAAGCTTGCTTCGGTTGCCGGCTTGCCAATTAACGATTTCTCGGCATCAAACAACCGCCACGGCTTGTGTGCCACGCCACCCATTGCTAGGCGTGCATTGCGGATAACGCCTCCGCTGATATCCAAAGCCGCAGCTACTGATACCAGCGCGAACGCATAAGATTGCCTGTCGCGAACCTTCAGGTAGTAGGTGTTTTTAGCGAAATTATTATCCGGTATCTCCACGCCAACGATCAGTTCGCCGGGGGCCAGGTGGTTATCCGTTTCGGGATGGTCGCCGGGCAGGCGGTGGAACTCGGTGAACGGTATGCGCCTGTCGCCTTTTTTACCTGCGATCACCACGACAGCATCCAGCGCGGCTAAACCTACGCACATATCGCTTGGGTGCACCGCTATACACTGCGGACTGGCGCCGAATATGGCATGCATCCTATTATAGCCTTCCAGCGCGCCGCAACCTGTGCCGGGCTCGCGCTTGTTGCAGGGCATGGTGGTATCGTAAAAATAACTGCAACGCGTACGTTGCATCATATTGCCGCCAACAGTGGCCATATTGCGCAGCTGCGGCGATGCACCGGCTTTCAGCGCCATCGACAGCAATGGCTGTTTCTGCAGCACCAGGCTGTTTTCCGAAACGGTACTGTTCAGCGCCAGTGCGCCGATATGCAGGCCTGTTTTAGACGGTGTAATACTTTTTAACGGAAGGTGGTTAATATCCACCAGCTTGTCAGGCGCGGTAACGCCGCGTTTCATCAGGTCGACCAGGTTTGTGCCGCCGGCTATAATTTTTGTGCCGGGTTTGGTTATTGCGTCCAGCACATTTTGCTGGGTGGCAGGGCGGATGTATTGAAACTGTTTCATACGGCATGTCCTCCTTCCTTAACTTCTTGAATGGCGTTTACGATATTGGGATAAGCCCCGCAGCGGCAGATGTTGCCGCTCATAAATTCACGTATTTCTGTTTCTGAATTGGCATGGCCCTCACGTATACACGCCACCGCCGACATGATTTGTCCCGGCGTGCAATAGCCGCACTGGAAACCGTCGTGCTTTAAAAAGGCTTCCTGCATCGGGTGCAGCTCTTCGCCTTTTGCAAGGCCCTCAATGGTGGTAACCTTTTTGCCGTTTACCATCACGCCAAGTGTGAGGCACGAGTTTACACGGTGGCCGTCGACATGAACGGTGCAGGCGCCGCACTGGCCATAGTCGCAGCCTTTTTTAGTGCCGGTAAGATCGAGCTGCTCGCGCAGGATATCCAGCAGCGTGGCCCGCGGCTCAACCGACAAGCTTTGCTGTACACCGTTTACCTCAAATTTTATAGGCAGCTTTTCAAAAGCTTCGGCTATTTTTTCGTCCACATGCATGTCCGCGGCTTTGGTGGCAACAGCGGGCGTAAGCGCCACGGCGGTTATAAGGGCGGACTGTTTCAGGAAATTACGTCGGGAATTTTCCGGTGCCTCCATGTCACATTCGGGCAGCGTATCGGGCATTTTATTTTTCATAGATAACAATGCTTTTAAGAGAAGTTAAAATTAGAGGTTTTTTGAGAAAAGAATAAATAGAAACAAATAAATTACAAAAATACCGTTAGGTGTTTTGAAATATAACGGTAACGAAATGAGGAGGTTAAGTTGACGATTTGTTGAACCATCTGTCGCACAGTCTTTTGCAGGCATATCAATTTTTGAGACATACAACTGCTACATGTGATACAACTGATACACTGACAGGCTCTCGGTGCTTTTTCGCCTGAACAGCCCTTTGCCCACCCTCGTACAGGGTGGCATGCCCAGCCATCGTTAACGCAAGATTTCAGCACAATGACAACGCTATAAACTCAATTTAAAAGCTACGTTTCGAATACGCTTAATCTGCTATACAAAAGGATACCGGTATCCTTTTGTATAGCAGTGTCCTTTTGATGGTAAAGGCAGGTATATTTGAAAAAAATGATCACATGAAGGCAAATAAAATTTTTTATTGGATATTAACCGGTATCGTAGCGTTAATGATGTACTTTTCGGCTTACTCCTACATTGCCAATCCACAAGCAGCACAAGGATTTCATCACCTGGGTTATCCGGATTATTTTAGGGTTGAATTGGCTGTTTTGAAATTTATTGGAGCAACTTTGCTGTTACTGCCGGTTTATCTAAGAGTAAAGGAATGGACCTATGCCGGTTTTTCAATTGTATTTGTTTCAGCCTTTATTGCACATACGGCCTCAGGAGACCCTATATTCAACCGGATAATGCCAATGATCTTTTTGGCGTTCCTGATAGGTTCGTATATTACTTATCATAAAATATCCGTTTAAAGAAATTAAATAAAACCTTTCAGACTTCCGAAGTTTAACTCGCAGCGATTTGTTTTTTAAAGGCCTCGTTGAGGGCTCCGCCGTTTTAAAACTTCGGAAGTCTAAGCCCCCATCCTGGTGCTCCGCATTGAGCTGCAAAAGAGACTAGTCGTGCTTTTTCGCTTGTACAGGCCTTTGCCCACTACGGTTCGACGGAGCTCACAAATGATACTCTTTTTTTCACCTAACAAGAAATCCTGCAATTCTTAAATCCTAAAAACACCGCCGCCTTCCTGAACATCTGTAAAAACAAGCAGACTCGTGAAAAATCCTGATTCCGACAATTCCTCATCATTTTAAATTCTTATATTTGGTTTAAGAATAAGATTTATGGAAAGGATCGTTTTAGAAGTTGATGACCAAGTGGCTAAAAATTGGCGGTATTCCTCTGAAAAAAAACGTCAGCAGGTGAATAATACCATTAACAAAATGCTTGAAATTGCTTTTAAGCGCCAGGAAGATGCCGATTTTATACAGTTTGTTAAAGAGGTTCAGGACAAAGCGGCAGAACGGGGGCTTACGGAAGATATATTGAACGATATATTAAATGAGCCGGACTGAGCGGTTTGTTATTGACACAAATATGCTCCTCAGCAGTTTGTTCGTCAGGGATTCCACAACATTTAAAGCACTAGAAAAGGCACGTAATAAAGGTGAATTGCTTTTTTCGGAAGCGACATTTTTGGAGTTTGAATTGGTTTTATTCAGAAAGAAATTTGACAAGTATTTTTCAAAAGAGGAACGGCTCCAAATAATTGAAAAAATCCATAATGAAGCCGTTTTTATCCCGGTAACCTCAAATTTACAGATAAGCAGGGATTCTAAAGACGATAAATTTCTCAATTTAGCAACTGATGCGAACGCCTCGTGCATTATCACGGGCGACAAGGATCTGCTGGTATTACATCCATTCGGCAATATTTCAATTCTATCACCCGGTGATTTTTTAAGTACTTTTTAATAGCTTATTATTTAATTATCCCGAACAAATGCTGTAATCCTAAAAACGGCGCAGCCTTCTTAACACTTATTAAAGACAAGCTAAACGTGAAAAATATAGTTCCTACAGTAATCGCGGTCTGTTGATTTCCAAGTGTAGGGGTCGCTTTCCCGAAATAAATTCGGGACTGGCTGTTCCTCGCGATGACGCGGGATAATACGCCTGAAATATCAACGCGATCCCCTAATCACACAAAATCAGCGGTCAAACAAAACCCCGGCATTACACCGGGGCTAAGCAAAAATTAAACTATAAAACTGAAACAAAACGCCTTTTGGTGGTAAAAGCAAAAAGACCAAAGCTTAAAGCTTTTTTTGTTTTCGCTTTCGGCTTTCCGCTTTAAGCTTAACTGCATCCCATCGAATTCCCGCAGTTCAAGCACTTGTAGCATGTGCCCGAGCGTATGGTGGTATGCCCGCAGGTGTTACACGCCGGGGCATCGCTTTGCGCGCCCATGCTCAGGTCAACTGTGTATTGCTTTTGGCCATTGCTGCTACTGCTACTCGTTACCGCTACTTTCTCCACCGGCTGATAAACATTGGTCTCATCGGGGTTAACATCGCTGTCGTCCATTTGCGGGTTGCCGGTGATGCCGTTTTGCTCGGTAAGCACATGCACCAGGTCGGTACGGTTCTGGTACTCGTAGCCCAGCATCCTGAAAATATAATCGATAATGGAGGTAGCGCTTTTGATATTGGCATGGCCCACCACCATTCCCGCAGGCTCAAAGCGCGTGAAGGTAAACTTCTCAACATATTCCTCCAGCGGCACGCCGTATTGCAGGCCCACCGAAACCGCTATAGCGAAGCAGTTCATGAGCGAGCGGAAGGTTGCGCCCTCTTTGTGCATATCCACGAAGATCTCACCTAAAGTGCCGTCCTCATACTCGCCCGTGCGTACAAAAACAGTTTGCCCGTCGATCATGGCCTTTTGGGTATAGCCGCGGCGTTTAGACGGCAGGCTCTTTTTTTGCACCACCCGCGAAAGCTGGCGCATAAAGTTGGTGTCCTTCGATTTCTCCATAATAGCTATGGCCGCCTCGATCACCTGTTCCGATGTCAGGTCGCTCAGTTTCACATTGGCCGCCTCGCCCAGTACCTCTTCAACGCTTTCAAGCTTTTCGTCGGCTGTTTCTATATCTTCCTTCACGTCCGACTTGGTCGATAATGGCTGCGACAACTTGCAACCGTCGCGGTAAAGCGCATTGGCTTTGAGGCCCAGCGCCCACGATAGCTGGTAGCAATCTTTTATCTCTTCAACTTTTGCTTCGTTTGGCAGGTTAATGGTTTTGGATATGGCGCCCGACAGGAACGGCTGCGCCGCCGCCATCATTTTGATGTGGCCGTGCGCATGTATAAAACGCTCGCCCTTTTCGCCGCACTTGTTGGCGCAGTCGAATATCGGGTAATGTTCTTTTTTAAGATATGGTGCGCCTTCAACGGTCATGGTGCCGCAGATGTACTCGTTGGCTTCCTGTATCTCGCGGCGGTTGAAACCCAGCCCGCGCAGTACATTGAAGTCGGGCGCATTGTATTGGTCCGCCTTAAAACCGAGGCGTTTCAAACAATCCTCGCCCAATGACCATATATTAAACGCAAAGCTGATCTCGAAAGCGGCAGCCAAACCTGTGTCAAGCTTTTCCAGCTCAGTATCGGTAAAGCCTTTGGCTTTTAAGGTGTCGGTATTGATATGCGGAGCGCCCTTTAAGGTGGCGGCGCCTTTAGCATAATTTACTATTGCGGTAACTTGATGCTCATTATAGCCCAAATTACTTAAAGCTTCGGGCACCGCCTGGTTAATAATTTTAAAGTATCCGCCACCGGATAGTTTTTTGAATTTTACCAGCGCAAAATCGGGCTCGATGCCGGTGGTGTCGCAATCCATCACCAGGCCGATGGTACCCGTTGGCGCGATAACGGTAGTTTGCGCATTGCGATAGCCATGCTGCTCGCCCATTTCAACTGCCTTGTCCCACGCGTTGCAGGCGGCAGATAGCAAATAGTCCGGGCAATACTTCGGGTCAATTCCCGGAGGGGTGATCTCAAGGCCCTCGTAATTTTCGGTTGAATTATAGGCTGCATAGCGGTGGTTGCGCATTACGCGCAGCATGTGCTGTTTGTTTTCTTTAAACCGGCTAAAGGTGCCCAGCTCACGGGCCATTTCGGCCGAGGTAGCATAAGCGGTACCGGTCATGATCGCAGTGATCGCGCCAGCTATCGCGCGGGCCCTGTCGCTGTCGTAAGGGATGCCGTTTACCATTAAGGCCGAACCCAGGTTTGCATAGCCTAAACCTAATGTGCGGTAATCATATGACAGTTGCGCCACTTCCTTTGACGGGAACTGCGCCATCAATACTGATATTTCTAAAACAATGGTCCATATACGGCAGGCATGCTCAAAGCCCTTGACGTCAAATACGCGGGTTTTTGGGTCAAAGAAATGCGCCAGGTTAATCGATGCCAGGTTACAGGCGGTATTATCCAAAAACATATACTCCGAACATGGGTTCGATGCGTTGATTCGCCCGCCTTCGGGGCAGGTATGCCATTCGTTAATGGTGGTATCGTACTGTACGCCCGGATCGGCGCAAGCCCAGGCTGCAAAAGCGATATCGTTCCAAAGTTTTTCCGATGATATGGATCTCACCGCTTTGCCGGTCATGCGGCTGGTCAGTTCCCACGGCTTTTCATCCTTTAACGCTTTAAAAAAGCTGTTGGGTATGCGTACCGAGTTATTTGAGTTTTGACCTGATACGGTTCGATACGCTTCGCCTTCGTAGTCTGACGAATAGCCTGCTGCTATTAATGCGGCCACTTTTTTCTCCTCTTCAACCTTCCAGTTCACAAACCCTTCAATTTCGGGGTGATCCAGGTCAAGGCAAACCATTTTAGCCGCCCGGCGGGTAGTGCCACCCGATTTGATGGCTCCCGCTGCACGGTCGCCGATCTTCAGGAATGACATCAGGCCGGATGAATAGCCGCCGCCTGATAGTTTTTCGCTTTCGCCTCTAATCTTCGAAAAGTTTGTGCCAACGCCCGAACCATATTTAAATATCCGTGCTTCGCGTACCAGCAGGTCCATAATACCGCCATCGTTCACCAAATCGTCATCTACCGAAAGGATAAAACAGGCATGCGGCTGCGGACGCTCGTAAGCAGAGGTAGATTTGCTTAATAACTCTGTAACAGGGTCAACAAAATAATGGCCCTGCGGCTTCCCGGTGATGCCGTACGAGGTGTGTAGCCCGGTATTGAACCATTGCGGCGAGTTGGGGGCAGCAAGCTGGCCGGTAATGGTATATACAATTTCGTCGTAAAATATGCCGGCGTCTTTTTTAGAGGCGAAATAACCGTAACGCATGCCCCAGTCTTTCCAGCAGTTGGCCATGCGGTGGGCAACCTGTTTAATGCTTTTTTCGGCCCCGGTTGAGCCATCGGCCTGCGGGACGCCGGCTTTACGGAAGTATTTTTGGGCAAGGATGTCCGTCGCCACCTGCGACCACGTCGCCGGCACTTCTACATCATTCATTTCAAATACGGCATCGCCCGCAGGATTGCGGATAACCGACGAACGTTTTTCATATTTGAAAAGATCAAATACATCGGTTCCCTCTTTAGTGAAGAACCGCTCAACCTTCAGTCCCTTGCCGTTGACAGCGCCTGTTTTTTTTGTAATGCTCTTGCCCATTTCTGTAGTGTTTTAGTGCGAATTTATAACCCCAAGTCTCGAGTCCTGAGTCGTAAGTCTTGAGCCAAAAAGTATCCTAAAATTGACTCGGGATTCGCGGCTTAAGACTTTCGACTTAATTAAAAAGGGTTTTTACTCAAATCTATCGCTACCGCGGGTAGCATTCAATTCAAAGTTTTTAACACTGTGTGGGGAAGTGCCTTTCAGGGCGAAAGGAGTTATGTAAACGATTAATTTACAATGATTTAATCTTGTGGAGAATTATAAAGTTTAATTTTTTGCGATGCTTTATCATTAAAATCACTATATATAAAACGGGCATTCCAGCCGAAATGCCCGTTTAATTGCAATTGTTGGATCAAGCTCGTCAGGTCATCCTGTTATGCCCGGCAATGGCGATAACTTTTTCAGGATCGGCCTTGGGTTCGCGGTTATCCGCTTGTTCATTTTCTTTCAGCTGTATATTGATCGTTTTCTTTTTGCGCCTTAACATCGGCTCTTCGATAAATTTCCACGAGAACAAAGCAATGCTAAACGCGATAGGCAGCAATATGGCAACGTATTTCCATTGCCCGGTATAGTGTAATTGTACCAGGATGTTAATAATCAGCCCATGATAAATATACACGCCGTAGGATATATCATTGCCTTTTAAAAACTTATGCGAAAACCCCGGAACTGTATACGCCAGCGAAATAGTGAAAACCGCTAATATTAAGCTGGCGGCTATAATTGTCACCGCGTATGTAAGCGGAACGAAATAACAAAAAGCCACATAAAATATAAACCAATAAAGGGCCTTGCCGGCGATAAGGCGCGATTTGCTCGCGTTCAGCCGTTGCATTAATACCCCGGCTAAAAACAGGTAAAAATGCGGTATGAACGAATAACGGAACAACTTAGCTGCGCCAAAACCATGATCTTCCATTAAAAGGGGGAATCTAGCCCTTAGCCCTATGCCAACAATTAAAAATAGGGCCCATGTTATAAAAAATGGCACATTTGAGCCTTTGCTTTTGATGAAGAAACGGTTGATCAGGTAATAAATAAAAGGCAAAACAATATAAAACTGCAACTCCACGGGTATTGTCCACAAACTGGAGTTATACGCGCCTATCCCGTAATGCTTCAAAAATCCCGGCGTATAAATGCCGCCTATCAGCTGGCTCACAAGCCAGACAGGGGCTTGCCAGTTCAAAAAGTTTATGCCGCCAAATATGCTGGCGGTAACAATAGTTAGAAATATGCAAAACCAAAGCGCCGGGTATATCCGGAAGATCCGGTTTTTAATATAGTTTTTGAGATCGGTATTTCTTTCGTAGGAGGCCGAGATCAGGTAACCGCTCATCGCGAAAAACATAGGCACACCGGGAAAAAGCAGGAAAAAATTATACCCCGGCGGTTTGGCCAGGTGCAGGTACATCACCGAATGAAAAATAACTACCTGTGTGGCAGCTAATATCCGCAAAAGGTCGAAATTGTTATATTTTAAAGCCTGGGTAGCGGTTGTTTTCATGCAGCGTGGAAAAATATTAACTATTTTTATATTTCAGAGTGTTTTAAAATGGCGCTTTTAGCTATAAATCATTTTATACCAATAACATTGGGGCTTTAAAAATGTTCAGGAAATAATAAATATTTTAAAGTAAACGTTAAAAATTGAAACGCAGGCGGGGGGCTCTTTTTCGCGCAGGTATCTTTTTGCCCGGTGCAGCGTAAAAAAGAAAAATACTAATTAAACCCTGGCTTCGTTATTAAAGTCGAAAAGAATATCCCGGTAATACCGGGACCAAAAAATACAGGTATGAAAATATTAAGAATTTATTGGGATTATTACTTTGCCAACCTCGATAGGTTGTTTTTAAAGGTCTGCGCGGCGGGAGTGTATTGATCAAGTGAATAGTTGATTGGGTGGATTAGGTGAGTCGTTAAAAGAATGTATAACCTAATCAACAACTCACCTAATCAACTTAATCAACCATTATTCAATAACCGTCACCTTCAGCATGTTTGTTTTTCCCTGTTTGGAAATGGGTATTGCAGCTGTGTTGATCACCACATCGCCGGGTAATACCAGGTTTTCGGCCTTCAATATATTATTTACGTCAGAAATAGTTTGGTCAGTACTCTCCAGGTGATCATAATAGAATGTTCTCACACCCCAAAGCAGGCTTAATGCATTTAACAGATGTTTATTTGACGTAAAAATAAAAGTTCCTGCCTTAGGCCGGTAGCTGGATATTTCAAAAGCAGTATAGCCTGACAGGGTCATGGACACAATACCTACCGCGTTGGTATGCTCAGCAAGATATACAGCCGAGCCGCATACGGCATCGCTCAGGTAATCCGATGAGGTAATATCAGTGTTTGATTCTTTATTTGTATTAAAAGGATAGCCCAGGTCTTCTACATTCCGGATGATCTTCGACATCGTCTCGATCACGATCACCGGGAACTCGCCAACAGATGTTTCGCCGCTAAGCATCACCGCATCGGCGCCGTCCAATACTGAATTAGCCACGTCGTTCACCTCGGCGCGCGTAGGCCGCGGGGTGGTTATCATCGACTCCAGCATTTGCGTTGCCACAATTACCGGCTTTGATGCTTCCCTGCATTTGCGGGCGATCATTTTTTGTAATAACGGCACCTCTTCCAACGGCATTTCCACGCCCAGGTCGCCACGGGCAACCATAACGCCGTCGGTTGCAGCTATGATCTCATCAATATTATCAATAGCTTCCGGTTTTTCAACCTTAGCGATCACTTTCGCCGCCTTTCCGCTGGCGCTGATGATACGCTTCAGGTCAATAATGTCCTGTCCGGTGCGTACAAATGAAAGGCCTATCCAATCAACGTCCCATTCCAAAGCAAGCTTCAGGTTCTCAAGATCCTCTTCGGTTAAGCTCGGGATCGACACTTTCGTGTTTGGCAGGTTAACCCCTTTGCGGGAAGTTAAAATACCGCCATGCATGATCTCGCACACTACAGTATCCAAACGGTTGGTTTCAATAACCTTCATTTGGATCTTGCCGTCATCCAGCAAAATAATTTCATTGCGCTGCACATCCTGCGGGAAAGTATCGTAGGTGATATATATCTGGTTATCATCACCGATACATTCGTGGGTGGTGATATTGATCCGTGTTCCGTTAACCAGGTGAATGCCGCCGTCTTTTACCAGGCCGATGCGGATCTTCGGTCCCTGAAGGTCGGCTAAGATGCCTACGTTGGTTTTATATTGTTCGTTTATCTCGCGTATCGTATCAATAACTTCTTTGTGATCGTGTGCCCGTCCGTGCGAAAAATTAAGGCGGCAAATATTTACCCCGGCCTTTATCATGGCTAAAAGCACATCTTTTTTGGCCGAAGCGGGACCCATGGTAGCAACAATCTTGGTCCGGTTATAATTTAATTTCATACTGGTTTGGTTAACGAAGGGCGTACCTGCTGCAATTAGTGTAACAGTAACACTTCTGAAAATTTGCGCTAAAATAATAGATTTTCACGTGATTTTATTTTTTTCGGGTCAATCTTTACAGCGGCAACTATTTCGGGTATCTTATTTAACGCCGAAATCAGGGCGTCAAGCTCCTTATCGTCGATATAATTTTTTATCATTAAAAAATAATCAGCGTTGCTTATCTCCGGCACCAGGTAGCCCTCCGAGCCTTTATTGGCAATAAAATAAAAATCGGTTTCGGTGGCTTCCCAGCTATAATGGTATATCGAAAATAAAACAGGCCCTGCGGCCTGTGCTATATCAACCTCCAGGTCAGGAATTTTTACAAAATTGAAGTTTAAAAATTTATTGATGAGGTAACAAACGCGGTAATCTTTTTGAGATGTTGTAACCGCAATCAGAACAAAATCAAGATCGATCTCAAACTTTAAAAATTTCCTGTTCAAAATCATTACTTTTGCTCCGGCAAAAATACAAATCGAAACTCTATCAATAAAATTTTGTTGCACATTATACAAATGTTTTTAGATTTGATATTTGCCGGAATTTATTTTTCTTTGCACAAATTTTTATTAATCATTAAATTATAAGACTATGTCTGATATCGCTTCAAGAGTAAAAGCTATTATCGTTGAAAAATTAGGTGTTGACGAAAGTGAAGTAACACCCGAAGCTAGCTTCACCAATGATCTTGGTGCTGACTCGTTGGACACCGTGGAACTAATCATGGAGTTTGAAAAAGAATTTAACGTGGCTATCCCAGATGACCAGGCCGAAACCATTGGTACAGTAGGCCAGGCTGTTGCTTACCTCGAAAAAAACGTTAAATAAGCTCCCCAATTGTATTAAATGGAGTTTAAAAGAGTTGTAGTAACCGGGCTTGGAGCACTTACTCCGATTGGCAACAGCGTTTCTGAATATTGGGAATCGTTGATCAACGGGGTGAGTGGCGCTGCCTTAATTAAGAGTTTTGATACCGAAAAGTTCAAAACCAAATTTGCTTGCGAAGTAAAGAATTTTGATGCAGATGCCTTTCTGGGCAGAAAAGATGCGCGGAAACTCGACCCTTTTGTTCAATATGCTTTATTTTCGACTGAAGAAGCGGTTAAAGATGCAGGCTTAGACTTTAGCAAACTGGATACCAGCCGTATAGGCGTTATCTGGGGATCGGGCATAGGCGGTTTAAAAACCTTTTTAGATGAGGTTGTAAACTTTGCCAAAGGCGACGGCTCACCCAAATTTAACCCGTTTTTTATCCCCAAAATGATAGCCGATATTGCTCCCGGGCATATTTCTATCAAATACGGCTTGCGCGGCCCGAATTTCTCCACCGTTTCTGCGTGTGCATCATCCAACAATTCGCTTATCGATTCATTTAACTATATCCGCCTGGGTAAAGCTAACATGTTTATCAGCGGCGGATCGGAAGCGATCATTAACGAAGCGGGCATCGGCGGGTTTAATGCCATGCATGCGCTGTCAACCAGGAATGATGACCCTGCAACTGCCTCGCGCCCCTTCGATCTCGACAGAGACGGCTTCGTAGCAGGTGAAGGCGCCGGAACAATTATCCTGGAAGAGCTGGAACATGCAAAAGCACGCGGTGCAAAGATATATGCAGAGATGATGGGTGGCGGCATGAGTGCCGATGCTTATCATATGACAGCTCCGCACCCTGAAGGGCTTGGCGCCGCGTTGGTAATGAAGGCGGCCCTTGAAGATGCTGGCATGACACCAGCTGACATTGATTATGTAAATGTTCACGGTACGTCAACCCCAATTGGCGACCCGCAGGAAGTTAAAGCCATACAGCAGGCTTTCGGCGACGAAATTTATCGTATAAATATCAGTTCAACAAAATCAATGACCGGCCACCTGCTGGGCGCTGCGGGCGCTGTTGAAGCTATCGCGGCCATCCTGTCGTTAAACCATGATATTGTGCCCCCCACAATAAATCATTTTACCGACGATCCCGCCTTTGATCCTAAAATAAACTTTACCTTTAACAAAGCCCAAAAACGTACCGTGCGTGTAGCGCAAAGCAACGGTTTCGGTTTTGGCGGACACAATGCCTCTGTGATATTTAAAAAGTACGAAGATTAACTATTCTTGATGCCTATAAGTCGTTTTTATAAGCTTTATATATCACCTAATAGGAAATACGTTAAGGTTTTAAAGAATTTGCTCGGATTTGTACCGGGCAATTTGTCGTTATACCGCCTCGCATTTCGCCATAAATCTGTTGCCCAAAACGTAAAAAAGGGTGTAAAAAATAGCAACGAACGCCTTGAATTCCTGGGCGATGCCGTGCTGGGGAGCGTTGTAGCCGAAGTGCTTTTTAAATTATACCCCTACGAGGATGAAGGTTTTTTAACCGAGTTACGCTCCAAAATTGTAAGCCGGGTAAATTTAAACCAGCTTGCCCGTAAGCTGGGGTTCGACAAGCTAATCGAATATGATGCGCGCATGCTCAACTCATCGCGGCAGGGTTCGTTGCTTGGCGACGCTTTCGAGGCGCTGATCGGCGCGGTATACCTGGATAAGGGGTACGATTTTACCCGCAGCTTCCTGGTGAACCACATCATCAAATCGCATATTGATATCCATACCCTCGAACAAACCGAAACGAATTTTAAAAGCAAGCTTATTGAATGGTGCCAGCGCCATAGCAAGGATATTGCGTTCGACCTGGTAAGTAATGAGGATGGTGAAAATGCTAAACTGTTTACCGTACAGGCGCTCATCGACGGCGAAATAATGGGCATGGGGAAGGAGTTCAGCAAAAAGAACGCTGAAAAACTGGCTGCCGAGAAAGCCTGCGAGATGCTGGGAATATAGTAGTAGTCCTGAAAGTCCGAAAAATCCGAAAGATGCTTTGTGTTACGGCTTTTTCTTTTTTACAGGGGTTAAAAGGGGTGAGTTCAAATTCTGCAA
Organism: Mucilaginibacter sp.; assembly: GCA_035568395.1. Classification (GTDB taxonomy): domain Bacteria; phylum Bacteroidota; class Bacteroidia; order Sphingobacteriales; family Sphingobacteriaceae; genus Mucilaginibacter. The sequence goes on from DATMOF010000005.1 coordinate 270,154, forward strand.
GCCCTGTTTATCCGCACTCTTATTATAAAACCTATACTCTTCCTGAACGTGCTTGATCAGTTCGTAGTCGTTCCATTGTTTAATATCGGCATACGACGGCGTATAATACTCCATAAACTTTTTCGCAGTACTGTCCGGGGCATTAGTCACCCGTTTTACAAACGACAAATTATATCTTTTTTTGACCTCAGCGTATTCGTTTTCTTCTTTTGCAAAGGCCGCAAAGCGGCGTGCTTTGCCGGGCGTGCCGCCAAACAATTCATATAAACCGGTTATCGGCGAGGTAAGGAACGACAATGCAGGTGGTTTGCCGTCATAGAAAGTACCCTGCTTGCGGTAATCAGCCATTATATCACTTAATTCCTGGCGTTTTGACTGCCCTTGCACGGTTACCTGGTTGAGTTTGATTACAGGCTGCATGTATACCGGTATATCGCCGGCATTTGTTATAGTAATTTTTTGGTCGGTATAATCTATCCTGCTGAAAAGCAGTGTATCGCCGATCGCCGCTTTAATGGAGAACCAGCCCAGCTCATCGCTCATTTTCATCTCCTTGCTGTTTAAATTGGTGATCAAAACCTGTGCTACTCGTTCGCCGCTTAGCTTTTTTGAGGTTACCCCTTTTATCATAAATACCTGCTGTGCTTCAGCGCTGAAAAGGCAAAACAGAAAAATAAAAAATAAAAAGTGCCTGTAGCGCATAGTTGAAGGTGTCCCCCCGCAAACTTAAAGATAGTATTTGACTGCAAATGTGAAAAAATGTTAATGTTTGAGATTAGAGACCAGAGATTAATTAAGCAAGTCGGAATTTATCTCAGAATAATAAGCGAACCTCTAAGCCCCAACCGCTAATCACTAAAAAAAATTATCTTTGCGCATGATAAAATCCATGACAGGGTATGGAATCGCGAGCTTTGACTCGGGAAGCACAAAATATACTGTTGAAATAAAATCGCTTAACAGTAAATTTTTGGAGCTGTCGCTCCGCCTGCCAAAATCTTTTGCCGAAAAGGAATTCCAGTTACGTAACGAATGCAATAAACAGATCGAACGGGGGAAGGTTAGCTTGTCCATAAATGTCGAAAAGGCAAACTCAACCGTAACCGCCGCCGGTATTGATAAAGACCTCCTTAAGCATTATTACGAACAGCTAAAGTCGGTAAGCCTCGAAATGAATGAGCCCGCGCATAATTTACTACAGCTGGCCCTGGGTTTACCCGAGGTGGTAAAATACGAGGAGGAAACAGTGTCGGAAGAAGAGTGGAAAGCTGCTGAAAAAACATTTCAGCAAGCCCTGGCAGCATTTCAGCAATTCAGAAACGACGAAGGTAAAGTATTGGAGCAGGACGTTAAATACCGCATTGGCATTATTTTAACAAACCTCGGTCTGATAGAGATCGAAGAACCAAAGCGTGTTCCGGTCATCCGGGAAAGATTGAACCAGTTTTTAGCCGAAGCCGTTGCACGGGAGGCCATTGACCAAAATCGTTTTGAGCAGGAACTGATCTATTATATTGATAAGTTAGACATCACTGAGGAAAAGATCCGCTTAAAGGCCCATTGCGATTATTTTATCGAGACCCTTAAAAACGATGACGCCAACGGTAAAAAGCTGGGCTTTATTTCACAGGAGATCGGCCGCGAAATAAATACCCTCGGCTCAAAAGCCAATGACGCCAATATCCAGAAACTCGTTGTAGGCATGAAAGAAGAGCTGGAAAAGATAAAAGAACAATTATTGAATGTGCTATAGTGTTTGAAAGTTTAAATGTTGGAAAGTTGAAAGGTTATTTATGCAGCTAGTAAAACATTACAACATTTCAACTTTACAACGTTACAACAATGCAAACCGGTAAACTCATCATATTTTCGGCGCCATCGGGGGCGGGTAAAACCACCATAGTGCATCATTTGCTTACTAAATTTCCTGAACTGGAATTCTCCATTTCGGCCACCACCCGCGAAGCCCGCGGCGATGAGCAGCCGGGGAAGGACTATTATTTTATAAGTAAAGAGGAGTTTTTGCACCGTATCGCCAAGAAGGAATTCGTTGAATTTGAAGAAGTTTATTCGGGTACTTTTTACGGCACCCTGCGAACCGAGATCGACCGTATCTGGAAAAAAGGCAAAACGGTAATATTTGATATCGATGTAGAGGGCGGCCTCCACCTCAAAAGGAAGTATGAGGACAACGCCCTGGCTATCTTTGTGCAGCCCCCTTCACTTGATGTGCTGATCGAACGTTTAACGGCCCGTGCCACCGACAGCAGGGAAAAATTGAACGAGCGTTTTATTAAAGCAGAAAAAGAATTGAATTATGCCCCTCAATTTGATATTATCCTAAAAAATTACGATCTTCAAACGGCTTGTAACGAAGCGGAGGAATTGGTGAGGAACTTTATCGCCGGATAAGGTTTATCAGTACAAACTAACTGAAAATTGACAGTAGAAACGGTCAACTAAAAACTGCCAACTGATGAAAATAGGGCTACTATTCGGTTCATTTAATCCTATACATATCGGCCATTTAATTATAGCCAACTACATGGCCAACCATACTACGCTCGATAAAGTCTGGCTCGTTGTTTCGCCGCAAAACCCGCTGAAGAAATATAACGACTTAATTAACACCTACGACCGCCTTGAAATGGCCAAGCTGGCGACCGACAACTCGACGCATATTTCCGTAAGCGATGTCGAATTGAAGCTACCGCAACCTTCTTATACCATTGATACACTTACCCATCTCAAGGAAAAATATCCGCAGCACGAATTTGCTCTCATAATGGGATCGGACAACCTGGTGTCGTTACCCAAATGGAAGAACTATAAGCTGATACTTCGCGATTACCGGATATATGTGTATCCCCGCCCTGGCTATGAAAATACCGACCTGGCAACACATCCTTCGGTAACCATCACCATGACGCCGCTCATGGAGCTATCCGCTACCTTTATCCGCAAGTCGCTGGCCGAAAAAAAGAACATCCAGTATTTTGTTCCTGATTCGGTGTTGGAGTTTATTGAGAGTAAGCATTTATATCGGTAGGCAACAAAACCTTTTGCCCTTAACCTTTCGCCTCAAATAAATTTATCTTTGTATCCGTGAACGAAAAAGCCATTCTTAAACTTCAGCTGCCTACCGACCCGCTTTGGGTAAAGAATGTAGTGGAAAGTAATATCGAAGAGCTTTTAACCGACCATGCCTTTTGTGAGCAAAAAGCAGCCAGCAACGCTATTACCCTCATTGTTCAAAACCCCAACTTGTCCGACCTGGTGCAGGAAATGACCGCGCTGGTGCAGGAAGAAATGGATCATTTTAAACGTGTGCACGAAATTATCCTGGAGCGCGGTTACGTATTGGGCCGCGAGCGGAAGGATAATTACGTAAACGAATTGCGCAAATTCATAATAATCGGCGGCGGCCGCACGGAGCAGCTTGTTGACCGCTTATTGTTTTCGGCGATGATAGAGGCCCGCAGCTGCGAACGTTTTAAGGTGCTGTCTGAAAATATTAATGATCCGCAGCTATCCGAATTTTATCATGAGCTGATGATCAGCGAGGCAACGCATTACTCCATGTTTATCCGCCTCGCTAAAAAATACGCCGGCGATATCGATGTAGACAAGCGCTGGAAACAATATTTAGCTTATGAGGCGCAAGTAGTGCAGAATTACGGGAAGGGGAAAACGATACACGGATAATTATCTATAGCGATGGGTTTCAAACCCATCGCTATGAAGAACCCATCGCTATGAAGATGATTGTGTTTTGATGTTTTCTTTTATCTCTTTTAATTCATCACTAAATGATTGATGGTGATGATGTTTTTCCTGGTTGTAAATATATCCTCGTACTCTTTTTAAATTGTCGGGGCTAACACTAAATGCTGCGAAACCATCTTGCCACGTCACATAATTGTTGGGATCGTCTTTAAATTTCTCCCAGGAATTTCCTTTGATTGTTTTTACGATATCCGCGACCGATTGATCAGTCCGCAATCTCACCAATAAATGTACATGGTCTTCAACGCCGTTGATACAGTCAAGATAAATCTCGTAATCATTTGCAATTTCATTAATTACCTTATAAACTTCGCGTTTTAATAAAGGAGCTAATACAGGTTCACGATTTTTGGTAGACCAGATAAGGTGTACCCATAATGAGGAATAGCTTTGCGGCATTTGTTTTTTTCTACCAAAATAAAAAAAATTTTATAGCGATGGGTTTCAAACCCATCGCTATCGTGCGTGGACTATGGACTTTATCCCCGCCACATTCCTCAAATAATTATCCATCAACACCATATCCACCTTATCGTTCATAAAGCCGATGTGCATATCGGGCCGTACAATAATGGCCATTTGCTGGTGCGGGTTCGCTTCAAACGCGTTAAATACATCCAGGTTTTTGCCTGAAGGTGGCAGGTAAAAGAAATTTAAAGTATTTGAATACCTGCCGGTTATCCATTTAGCAAGGGTAAATAAAAATAACTCATCGAATTTTCCTAAAATAATAAGGGTAAAACCCGGCTTGCTGCACCAGGCATGCAAATCGGTTTCCTCCTCTTTTTTCTCATCGTAGATTTTAAGGTAAGGCAGCCTGTCGCCGGCTTTTATTTTGGCGGAGTTGCTAAGGTGCAGGCTTAACGGGCTGTTTCTGTAAGATATGCTTATCTGTGATACGCGCTTAAAAAACCCCTCCCGGAGCAGTTTCTTACTCCATACCATTTTAAGCAAGCCCGGCAGTATCCATTTTTTAAATAAGCTCGATATCCAACTCCCCGACATAATGAGGGAAAATGCTTTGTCGGTAGTGCTTAACAGGTCTTTTGCCACCGGCATCCTTTCCATGGCATAGGTGTCAAGTATCGTTTTGTTAAACCGCTTATTCACAACACCGGCGAGTTTCCAGGCCAAATTATAGGCATCCTGTAAACCTGTATTCATCCCTTGTCCGCCGACAGGCGAATGGATGTGTGCAGCGTCGCCAATTAAAAAGCACCGCTGTTTCCTGAAGTGGTCGGCCATGCGGTGGTGCAGGCGATAAACAGTGAACCAATGATTTTGTACAAGTTCTATCGGGAATTGCAAAACTTTTTCGAGGTACGGTAACAGATCATCCAGCACTGCAGTATCCCTATTTATATTTAATTCGTCCGGCAAATTGCCAACCACACGGAAACGGCGTGGTTCGGGCATGGGAAAAAACCCTGCAAAGCCGCGGTTGGACAAGAATAGTCCGACTTGTTCATCGCCAAGCTGTTTGTTGGCAACCTCAATATCAGCAAGATAAAACTGGTGTTGATAGGTATCGCCCTTGAAAAGAATCAGTAATAGCTTACGCACACTGCTATGGGCGCCATCGGCTCCTATTACCCAATCGCATGTTAGCTTTTTAACGCCATCCCGGTTTTGTAATTCAACCCGCGCATTTTTGTCATTTTGTTCCAGGCTTACTAAAGATGTTTCCCAATAAACCGGGCAGGCGTGTTGGGTTAAAAAATCGAGCAGCAGCCGCTCATTTTTATTTTGCTGGAATATATGGACGAACGGAAACAACGTTTCCCCAACTCCAACATTATTAAACGACAAGCAGGCTACCTGTTTCCCGTCTTCGTTAAATGCAACCTCCTTCGCCTGTTTCCCTCCCGCCAGTATTTGATCGATAAGTCCCAACTGGCGATATATCTCCAGCGAGCGCGCCTGAACGGCCAATGCATTTGAATGCATAGTGGGCCCTTGTTTGCTATCAATAATAATTGGCCTGATACCGTACCTAAGCAATTGGGCCGCCATCATCAGGCCCGAAGGCCCCGCGCCGACGATCAATACTTTGGTATGGGTTTCGGTAATAACCATTTATTATCTATGATATAGCAGAAAAATAGCCGGGCGTTTATGCAATTCGGGTATTCTTTTTTGCCATTCGGCGATGGTTTTTGTTTGCACGAATTCGGTTGCCGAAGTAAGGTCGCAGGCAATGCAAAGCCGTGTTTTCGGATGCGCTGTTTTCAATATTTCTTCGAGCATCGGATTATTGCGGAATGGCGTTTCAATAAATATCTGTGTTTGGTCGTTTCGTTCTGATAGGTTTTCCAGCTCCCTGATCCGTTTGCTGCGGTCGGCCTTGTCGATCGGCAGGTAGCCATGAAAGGTGAAGCTTTGTCCGCTAAAGCCTGATGCCATCAATGCGAGCAATATCGAGCTTGGCCCAACCAGCGGCACCACTTTAATACCCATGCGGTGTGCTTTTTCCACTATCTCGGCGCCGGGGTCGGCAACTCCGGGACAACCCGCTTCGCTCATTAAGCCTACATCATTACCTGCTTGCAATCCTTTAAAAAAGTCAGCCGTTCCGTCGGCGCGGTTATGTTTGCCGTAGTCGTGTATGATCAATCCGCTTTGGGGCGTTTTTAACCCGGCTTCCTTTAAAAACCTTCGGGCGGTTTTTTCGTTCTCAACAATGTATTCTTTAATGCTGTTTACAGTGTCAGTTAAAAACGGTGTGAACGATTTAGCCGATGCTTCTTCGGCAAGGGGTACGGGTATTAAATAAAGTGTTCCATAGGGCATATTGCAAAATTGCTCATTTTTGTTTAATTTAAGCTACTGAAAGGAATTCGAAAAACATGAAGTCATTAGGTACCAACTGGTTTATTGAAGGCTCGATCGATTTTGAGCATAAAAAGTACGTCCTGCTTGATTATCTGCAGGAAATTAACCGGCATTTTGATAAGAGCAAACTGTATCCAAACCTTACCGACCTGATATTCCATTTTAACAACCTGCTTTATTTCAAAAAAAATAAAACCATGCTGCAGCAGGCTTTCCCGCAGCGTTTGACCCAGGCTGATCTGGATGCCGTGACGCTAACCTATCAAAAAATAGTGGACGACGATAATTCGATGAAGGAAATTGAATCCATCATCACCTATGCCCTGCAGCAAATGGACCCTGCTATCCAAACTGGCAAGGAGATTTATGATTTTGTGGAGAGCCGGTTGAACATCGACCCGATAGGTATTGTACCGTTAATGCCTTACCAGGGATATTTTTCGCTGCGTAACGGGCGCGAAAGGACTAACTGGATCTACGAATACCAGATAACCATTTTTGAAAACAAGGACGATAAATTCCGTGGCATCAATATTAACTTTATTGAGACCTGGGAGCAAAGCATAACCAACACGCCTGAGGCATTAAAGCTTGATTTGATACGCCGTAATCAATACCTGCCCAACCCGGCGGTATATTACGTACAAAGCGATATTACATTCCCGCTCGAACAAACCTTATTGCCAGTTGCGAAGCGCAGCCTGGTCAAGTACATTTCGAAAGCCGCGTAGCATCTGGAATAAAATCCATTTCAATCTCATTAATATTTGCATATTGCAACGGTATGCATGTCGCGAAACTACCTCTTAAAAAACAGATTGCTTATGCCTGCGGCATGATAGGCTGGAGTATCATGACGAATATCATTATCGTAATGCTGCCCTACTTTTATTTGCCGCCTTCAAATGCAGGATTAATGCCGCTGGTGCCGCAACTGTTAATTTTCGGGGTGCTGAACATCATGTCGGTCATAGCTGCTTCCGGTCGGCTGGTCGACGCACTTTACGACCCGTTTATCGCCTCAATGAGCGACAAGAGCCAGCATAAGCAAGGACGCCGGATACCCTTTATGAAATGGGCTATTTTACCGGCTGTTATTTTTTGCGGGCTTACTTTTTGTCCGTTGGTAAAGGCCGAAAGCATTGCCAATGCGGTTTGGCTGGGAGTAATACTTGTCCTGTTCTTTATGGGCATAACCACGTACGTTATACCTTATAATGCCCTTTTGCCCGAATTAACCGATACGCCGGCCGAAAGGGTTAAGCTTTCATCGCTGCAGCAGGTTGGCTTTGTTATCGGCATTATCATCGGTGCGCTGGTAAATAATTTCGCCGACCTGGTGCAGCATTTTTTTGCGATAACCACGCGCGATGCAGCGGTGCAAATTACCATTTGGGGTTTGGCTGTTTTTTCGGGTTTGGTGATGCTGATACCGGTTTTGGCTATCGACGAAAAGAAATATACCGTAAGCAAGCCGTCGCACCTGCCTATTTTCCAGGCAGTACGCAAAACGTTTAGCCAGCGCAATTTTAAATACTACCTTATCTCCGATTTCTCATTTTATATTGCCCTCAGTATCATCTCCAGCGGCCTTTTGTTTTTTGTTACCGTGCTGCTGCGCCTGCCCGAATCCCTCGGCGGACTGCTGATGTTAACTATGGTGTTGGTGTCTCTTTTATTTTATCCGCTGATAAATTACTTATCAAAAAAAATCGGCAAGAAACCGATTGTCTTATTCTCCTTCGCCTTGCTGAGCCTGATATTTGTGGCTATCTACTTCTTAGGAAAATTCCCGTTTTCGCCGAGGGTGCAGGTGTTTTCATTGGTGCTTTGCGCTGCCTTTCCGCTGGCCTCCCTGGGCATTTTACCAAACGCTATACTGGCTGAAATAGCCGAAAAAGACGCCGTGGAAACCGGCGAGAACCGCGAAGGGATGTTTTTTGCCGTTAAATACCTGTTCGTAAAACTAGGTCAAACGCTGGGTATTGCCTTATTTGCCTTTCTCACCGTTTACGGCAAGGATCCCGGCCACGACTACGGCCTGCGTTTGAACGGCCTCTGCGGTTTTGCCCTTTGCCTTATCGCTTTTGGATTTTTTACGCGTTTCCGCGATACAAAGCCACGCGGCACAGCGGTAAATAAATAGCCGGGAGTACTGCACCTTTCCTTTACGTGCATAAAAAAGCCAGGCCTTGAATTGAAGGCCCGGCCGGAGTTGATTGATTTAGAAGGTGTTAAACTAAATTCTTTTTGATGTAGCTTATGCTTTGCGCGATGCTGTCGTACGGGTCGCCCGGGCAAACATCCTGCTCTACAAAAAAGTATTTTAGCCCGGCCTTTTTGGCGTGTTCAAATATTTCCTTGAAATTGATGATACCGTTACCCACTTCGGTAAATGACCTTTTCGCGGTCTTGTCCATATCTTTTATATGCCATAACGGGAACCGGCCCGGATGCTCCTTAAATATTTCCATCGGGTTTTGATTGGCCTTGGTTATCCAAAACAGGTCCATTTCCATCTTTACCAGGTCTTTATCTGCGTTTGCGAGTAATATTTCATAGGGGAATTTGCCGTCCTGCTTGTCAAATTCAAAATTGTGATTATGATAGCAGAACTGGATGCCTGCCTTTTTGCAAATTTCCCCGGCTTTATTGAATTGCTCGCCTACATATTTATAGTGGTCCAGGTTGCCCCTTTCAGTTGGGGACAGGTAGGCGCAAACCATATATTTAAGGCCAATGGCAGCAGCATCGTCAACCGCCTTTTCCCAGCCATGAAGTATCGTGCCTTCTACGGCCTGGCCGTTGTGTTTATCCTCTCCAAGCCCGTAATGCGCGCTCGGCATAATTAAGCCATTGTCTTTCAATGTTTTTGCAAACACCTTTGCATCCACATTATAAAACTTGCCGGCGCCGTTATAGTTGCCGCCTTCAACAGAGGAATAACCTATCTGGGCCACTTTTGCCAGCGTCGCGATCGGGTCTTTCGCCATGTGGTCGCGTACAGTATATAATTGCAGGCCAATATGCTTTTTATCATAAGCAAACAGGTTAGGGGCCATTAACATTCCTGCGGAAAGCACGGCCGAAGTTTTGAGAAACGAACGTCTGGTAGTCATAAGTTTATAATTGGTTAAGTAAATATAGTGTATTAGGCACACTAAACAAACTGTTATATAATTGTTACAATTATATCTGCGAACAGCTTGCCGGTACCAGGAAGGTTGAGGTTATGTGTGACACCAGCTTCGCATCAGCATAATCCGGAACGGCGCGTATCTTTTGCCACTCAGGGTCGCCGCCAAACGCTTTCCAGTGCCTGTCATGGGCTTGCATATCGTCAAAGGTTACCATGTAGACCAGGTTCGGCCTTTTTTCCCCGATAAGAGTCTCACCAAAAAACACCGGGTTAAAACCCAATCGCTTAAAAATGTCGGCTTCGCCGGCTTCGTTAAACATCTCCAGCTTTTTCTTTCCGGCGGCTTCGCTGGCATGTTCGTATCTGCGCAATTCAAATATGCGTTGTTTTTGCGCAGGTACAGCTAAATTAGGTGAATGCGTAAATGCAAGCAGCAACGAGCTTTCTATCCGCTCATAAGCGGGTTCAGTAGCCGGGGCATTTAAATAGGCTGCGCCTTTTTCCAGGTAAACCGGGTCACTGAACAGTTTTTCCTGTACCGATAAGAAATCAGCCAGCGAATGGTAGGGAATAAGTACATATACCCTGGTTTGTCCTGCAGGTTTTAATTCCGTAAACACACCGATATTTTTACTGCCCAACCGGTTTAAAGCCGGGATTGCCGCATTTTTAAAATGATCCTCAACCAGTTTTTGCTGTTGTTCGTTTTTCAAGGTGTAAACCCGCAGTTCATAAAACTCCCTGCCGGTATTTTTTAAATTGTTTGCAGCCATACTAATATGAGAGCTTACCGCCCCTAATGCGGTTGTCAATATGGATGTTTTTACGAATGAACGTCTTTTCATAGGTGTTTTTTATAGGAATAAGCGGAAAATGCGGTGCGGGATACAATATTACAATTATGCCGAACATATTGCATTTTTACAACAAACAAACATTCTTTTATATAAACTTGTAATTCAATATCATGATGAATTAAGCCGGGAGGTGTACGACCAAAAATTTCTAAATCTTTTATTTGGTTTTTGGGTTATGATTAATGATTAAAAATGTCATTATGGATTACGGGTCTGCCATGAACGAACAATTTTACCGGCAAATTTTCGAAAAGCAACAGCAGGTTGACGCGGTGCCTTCAAACCGGGAAATAACCTTATGGGCAACGCAGTTGATGCGGCTGTTGTATCCCGAGCAGTCCAAACAGATATTTTCTACTGTCGGGCAGCTTAAAGATGAATTTAAAAAACTGGAAATCGAGCTCTGTCATGTAATGCATGCTACAAAGGCTTGCGATGCTTGTAATAGCGAAGAAACGGCCAGGGAATTCTTTGAACAGATACCGGAACTTTACAACATACTGAACACCGATATACAAGCGATTTTCAACGGCGATCCTGCGGCGTGCAGTGAGTTTGAAGTGGTGCGCACCTATCCCGGTTTTTTTGCGATAACATTTTACAGGCTGGCTCATAGCCTCTATAATCACAATGTCCCGCTTATACCGCGCATCCTTACTGAATATGCGCATTCAAAAACAGGTATCGATATTCATCCTGCCGCTGAGATCGGGGAATATTTTTACATCGACCACGGCACCGGCATTGTTATCGGCGAAAGCTGCATCATCGGCCGTCATGTAAAATTATACCAGGGCGTTACCCTGGGCGCGTTGAGTGTCGACAAAAATATGGCGTTTACCAAGCGCCACCCCACAGTTGAGGATAATGTGGTGATCTATTCGGGCGCGACCATCCTTGGCGGCGAGACGGTTATCGGCCACGACAGCGTTATCGGGGGCAACGTTTGGCTCACAAAAAGTGTCCTCCCCAATTCAACGGTTTATCACACACCTGCGATAACCGTTTTTAATAAAGTTAAAGCGTAAATAATGGCAGGTCTTATTGATTTAATTGGCAATACGCCAATGGTTGAAATAAAAAAACTTAACCCCAATCCAAAAGTTAAAATTTTTGCCAAGCTCGAAGGCAATAATCCCGGCGGCAGCGTTAAGGACAGGGCCGCCCTCAATATGGTGAGGAGCGCGCTGGAGCGCGGCGATATCAAACCGGGCTCCAGGCTGATAGAAGCAACAAGCGGCAATACAGGCATAGCCCTGGCTATGATCGCTTGTTTATTCGGCCTTGAAATTGAACTCGTATTGCCGTCTAACTCAACGCGGGAGCGCACGCTTACTATGGAGGCATTCGGCGCAAAGGTAACGCTGCTTGAAGGCATCGAACTCTGCCGTGATTATGCTGAACAAAAGGGGGCCACCGGCGAATATTTTCTGCTAAACCAATTTGCCAATCCCGACTGTTATGAGGCGCACTATAAAACTACCGGCCCCGAAATTTGGCGCGATACTGCCGGAACCATTACGCATTTCGTTAGCGCTATGGGTACAACAGGTACTATAATGGGATGCTCCCGTTATTTTAAAGAAGTTAACCCCAATATTCAGATCGTTGGCTGCCAGCCGACGGAAGGTTCATCAATTCCCGGAATACGCCGCTGGCCTGAGGCGTATTTGCCAAAAATATTTGATCCGAAAAGGGTCGACCGTGTAATTGATGTCTCGCAGGATGAAGCCACGGCCGCCACACGCAAACTGGCAAAAGTGGAAGGTGTATTTGCCGGGATGAGCAGCGGCGGCGCCTTATTTAGCGCATTAAAACTGGCAAAGGAGCTAACCGAAGGCACTATCGTATTTATCTGCTGCGACCGCGGCGACAGGTATTTGAGCAGCGACTTGTTCGGATAAACCTAAATAAAATATTATTTCTGGTTAGCCGTCAATATCGCGGCCCTTTCAGCGAACAATATCAAATCCCCATTGTTGGAGATTAATATTAAAAACTGAAATTATGCAATGGTTTGGCGGACGCGAAAGCGATAATGTTGAAGAAGGAAGCAGTAGCGGCGGTGGTCCGGGATTTCTCTTTGGCGGGGGTATTATAGGCTTTATAGCTTTGCTGATTTATTTATTTACCGGGGTTAATCCAGCACAGCTATTTAATAGCCAGGGCAGCAGTGACAGCACACAACAACAAAATACCCGGGTCAATAATGGGCCCGAGGGTTCTCAAAAAAAATTTTCACGGGTGATTTTTGCCGGAACCGAAGACGTATGGGATAGCCTGTTTAACGCAATGAGCAAAAAGTATGTTCACCCAACCTTGCATCTTTACAGCCAGGGAGTAGACGCGGAAGGATGCGGCTTTGCCAGCTCAGCCACAGGCCCGTTCTATTGCCCGGCCGATCAGAAAGTTTATTTAGACACATCCTTTTTCGCCGAGATGCAGCAGCGTTTCCAGGCGCCCGGCGAGGCCGCCGCGGCATACGTTATTGCGCACGAGGTGGGCCATCACGTTCAAAACCTGTTGGGTGTTTCGGCCAAAATGGATGAAGCCCGGCAAAGATTAAGTAAAACAGAATATAACAAGCTATCCGTTAAGCTTGAGCTGCAGGCCGATTTCTATGCAGGCGTTTGGGCACACTACGAAGCGCTCAATCACCAAAATAACATTGTTATAAACCGGGCTGATATCGATTCGGCCCTCGTTGCGGCGAATGCCATCGGCGACGACCGGCTGCAGCAACGTTACCAGGGCCGCGTGGAACCGGATAGCTTTACGCACGGAACCTCCAAACAGCGGGCCTATTGGTTTAAGAAAGGATTTGATACAGGAGATATCACGCAGGGCAATACTTTTGACCCTGCCGACCTTGCGGAGAATCAATAATGCAAATTATCTCTTCGCCTTATTTCCCCAGCGCCTGTTTTGCGGTCTTTTATTGGTTGACGGTTCGTGCTTAACTTGTTGTATTCCGGCCAATTCATCGGGTACAGCGATCAGGCGAATGGGTTTATCTATCAGCACTTCAATGCTCTTTAACTTACGTTCGTCGCGATGATTAACAAAGGTGATAGCCGTTCCGGTAGTTTCGGCGCGGGCTGTACGGCCTATCCGGTGAATGTAATCTTCCGGGTCGCCCGGCACATCATAATTAATAACCAGGTCAATTCCTTCCACATCTATACCGCGCGATAACGCATCGGTACCTATTATGATAGGGAGCTGTTTGTTTTTGAAACTAAGCAGTATATCTTCCCGCTCGCGCTGCTCGAGGTCTGAGTGAAATGCGCTCACATTCATTTTCGCCTGCTTTAACTCTTTCGCCAGCGATTTTACAATCTCCTTACGGGATGCAAATATCAGGATGCTGGTGTACGATCCATTCTTCAGCAGCATTTGCAGCAATGGCGTTTTTTGCTGGTCGTGCACGCGGTATATCTGCTGGTCAATACCCACCGCTGGTTGCGACACGGCAATATTTACAGATTGCGGGTTATTCAAAACAGATTTAGCCAGCGAGCGTATCCGCCCGGGCATGGTTGCCGAAAACAATAGCGTTTGCCTGGTTTTAGGCAGGTAGCTGATTATTTTCATAATGTCATCCTGGAAACCCATATCCAGCATCCGGTCGGCTTCGTCCAGCACCAGGTGTGTTAAATGGTTAAGCTTCAATACGCCCGAAGTAAGGTGCGCAATGAGCCTGCCGGGAGTGGCAATAATAATATTTACATTGTTCTGGATGCCGCGCCGCTGCTGTTCGTAGGCCATGCCGTCGCCGCCGCCGTATACAGCTATCGAGCTTACGCCGGTAAAATAGGCCAGGCCTTCAACCTGCTGATCGATCTGCTGGGCAAGCTCACGTGTCGGCGCTAAAATAAGCGTACTTATCTGGTGCTTGTTTGTTTTGCTGATATGATCAAGCACGGGCAGCAAATATGCCCCGGTTTTGCCGGTACCCGTTTGCGCGCAGGCTATAATATCCTGTCCCTTTAATATGATCGGAATGGCCATCTCCTGGATTGGGGTAGGGTTGGTAAAACCCATGCTGATGACGCCTTCTAATAAATGCTCGTTGAAATTAAAATCGTAGAAAGTCACTTCGTTATATGGTGAAGCATGCAAGTTATGAAAAAATGTTGTTTTATGCAGCATATTGCTGATATAGCTCCGTTATCTCGTATTTTTGACCGGCATCTTACAAAATAATTGTGAGGCATATCTATTAAATGATTCACACCCTCAATATCCGCAATTTCATCGAACTGGATAAAACGATCCCGGTTATTGATGTGCGCACACCTGCCGAATTTGAGCAGGGACATGTTTGCGGGGCATACAATATTCCGTTGTTTACTAACGACGAGCGGGTAAAGGTAGGTACAACCTACAAACAAACCGGGCGCGAGCAGGCTATACTATTGGGGTTCGATCTGGTTGGCCCTAAATGGTCGGGCTTCATTATACAGGCGCTTGAAATTTCGCCCGGTAAAAAAGTTGCCCTTCATTGCTGGCGCGGCGGCATGCGCAGCGGCGCCATGGCATGGGCCTTGAATTTATATGGTTTCGATGTTTATTTGCTCGAAGGCGGGTACAAAAAATACCGGCGCTGGGTTCTGGATAAGTTCGGCGAAAAGCTTAACATCGTGGTACTTGGCGGCTTAACCGGGTCGGGTAAAACCAAGGTATTGATCGAATTAAAAAACAAAGGCGAACAGGTTATTGATCTGGAAGACATCGCCCGGCACCAGGGTTCTGCATTCGGCTCAATGAACGCTATGGTTCAGCCTACCCAGGAGCAATTTGAAAATGACCTGGCAACCCAGTTAAGCGCTTTAAACACCGTTAAGCCGGTTTGGATAGAAGATGAAAGCGTAACCATAGGCAAGCGCTACATTCCCAACGGGTTGTTTCACCAGATGCGCGACACCGTTGTTTTTGCATTAAAGATACCTTTAGAAGAGCGTGTTGACTTTTTGGTGAGTGAATACGGCACACTCGACAAAGATTTCTTAAAAACCTGCACCGAAAAAATATGGAAACGCCTGGGGCCCGAGCAAACAAAAAATGCCTTAGTAGCGATTGACGAGGGCCGTATAGCTGATTTTATCCGGATCGTTCTGGTTTATTATGATAAAAGCTACCGCAACGGGTTAAGCAAACGTAAACCCGAAAATATAACAGAAATTGAATGCGCCGATACCAGCGCCGAAGCAAACGCGCAGCTTGTAATGGTGCAGCAAAATAAATTAACTACCGGCCACATGGTAGCGGAAAATTAAATGGATACAGAAAATATAAAACTCACACAATATTCGCATGGTGCCGGTTGCGGCTGCAAAATTAGCCCGGCAATTTTAGATACCATTCTGCACAGCCCGGTAAAACAGGCACCCGATGCACGTTTGCTGGTAGGCAATGATACCCGCGATGATGCTGCCGTATTTGACCTCGGCAACGGTACGGCACTCATTTCGACGACGGATTTTTTTATGCCGATAGTTGATGATGCGTTCGATTTTGGACGGATTGCCTCGGCAAATGCCATAAGCGATGTATATGCCATGGGGGGGAAGCCGGTTTTGGCTATTGCGATATTAGGCTGGCCGATCGATAAAATTCCGCCCGAAGCGGCACAAAAAGTGCTCGAAGGCGCACGCGCGGTTTGTACCGAGGCCGGCATTACCCTGGCCGGCGGCCATAGCATTGATTGCCCCGAACCGGTTTTCGGCCTGGCCGTTAACGGTATTGTCGATATAAAAAATCTTAAACAAAATTCAACGGCTACAGCCGGATGTCGGCTCTATCTTACCAAAGCACTGGGCGTAGGCATATTAAGCACCGCTCAAAAAAGAGGTGTTTTAAAAGTTGAAGATGCCAAAGTGGCGCTGCAAAGTATGAGCATGCTCAACAAAGCGGGCGAAGCGTTGAGCTATATTCCCGAAGTAAAAGCCATGACCGATGTTACGGGATTTGGCTTGCTCGGCCACCTTTCCGAAATGTGCGAAGGCAGCGGCCTGCAAGCCGTTATCGAATACGACAAGATACCAAAAATTGGATCGGTTGATGAGTACCTTGATATGGGCTGCATTCCGGGTGGTACTAACCGCAACTGGGCCAGCTATGGCCATAAAATTGCCCCGGTTTCCGACCGGCAAAAATACATTTTAGCCGATCCCCAAACCAGCGGCGGGTTACTGATCGCGGTCGGGCCAGCGGGTGTTTCTGCGGTCGAAGATTTATTGAGAAAAAATGGTATTGACGAAAAAAATATTGTAGCCATTGGCTGGCTGGAAGAGCGCAGCGGCCCGGAGTTGGTGCGTATCCAATAGCGATAAAACTAACCGCCCAAAGGAGCTGAAAACCGGTACTTAAGCCGGATAAAAAACCTCTTCATAAACTTTGGCCGGGCCATTGTGTAATTAAGCTTATTAGCCAGGGAGCCGACATAGGCGGCTAAAAGTTCCTGCTCATTTTTGCTTAACATTTTATCCTGGCGATGCTGGTGTGCTTTAAGAATTTGCCCCGAAGCTTCTCTGTCAGCAAAAACGCTGTTGGCGCTAACGGGGATCCCGGCAACGGTCGCTATGCCAAGCTCGTCGGTAATTTTAATATCCAGGAATGATGTCAGCATTTTGATAACCGCCGGGGGATTTTCACAAAGGTCTTCGTAGCGTATACACAAATAGCCCGAATCACCTAATTGCAATTGCGCAACAGCGACCGTGTATGACATTTTTAAGTCAAGAAGCGCCCTGCGAAGATCAAGCGAAGATTCCATTTTTTTGCGTGAAGTAATCGTTGCAACCGGGTCACGGACAATATGTACAATTTTGGCTTCAGGCATTTCCTGCCATATACGGGTTAAAAAACGTTCATTTGTCGGCGTTTTATCAACCCATAGCCTTGCATTCAGATTGCCGGTACACGAGGCGTAGGCTAGCATGATCGCAATGTGCGGTTCCCGTACATGTTGCTGCCATGCCATAAAATACCGTGCGAAATCAACGTAAGGCGAACTGAAATCCGAGCTGCGTCCCAGTAGCCAATAAGGCAGTTG
Source organism: Mucilaginibacter sp. (assembly GCA_035568395.1). Classification (GTDB taxonomy): domain Bacteria; phylum Bacteroidota; class Bacteroidia; order Sphingobacteriales; family Sphingobacteriaceae; genus Mucilaginibacter. Next base: position 287,825 of record DATMOF010000005.1, read on the forward strand.
GTTGATCGGGTTAGCCAGCCTGCGCAGCCATTCCATTCCTAAAAATGCAGCTTTTTCGTTTTCCGGAAGGCTATTCAATTTAAATTCGAGGTTAGTATAATAAGTGCCTTCCGAAGGCAGCACCACCAGGTCCGGGTGCCCGTCCAAAAGGTTTCTCAGCAGTGTTGTGCCGCTGCGATGAACACCACAAACAAACACCGGGCGTTGCGAGAGACTAAGCCCCTCGCGTATTTCTTCATCAGTCAACGGCATTGGCCCGGCTTGCTCCGCGGTTCTCCAAACTGCCCGCGACCATTTGACGGCAGCGTTAATTAACCCGGCCGACGGAGATGTTTCCAGCCTTTGCGGGGGAAGCAGGGTATCCAGTTGATGTTCTGTTTCAATTACTTCTGGTAACATGGAGTCGATAAGGCACAGTAGCGGTTTAGCAATTTCGCCGCCCTGCAAAGGCATATACTTACTTTACCCGGAAATAGTTGCTTTCACACGGAACCCGAAGCGTTACCTTTTTTTGAAATGAAGATTAGCTATTAAGATTGTATATAGCTTTTTAAATGTTCAATGGTTTCTTCGTGCGATAGTATGGTTTCGGTAACCACGTCGCTGATAGATATGATCCCGCAAAGGTTATCCGCCTGGAATACGGGTAAATAGCGGATATTGCTTTCACTCATAATATGCATGCATGTTTCTACCGAATTGTCGGGCAATATGCGCGGCAGGCCGGTGCTCATAATTTCCCTCACCTGTGTTTCCAGGGATGACTTTCCCTGCAATATCACCTTGCGCGCGTAATCGCGTTCGGTTAAAAGTCCGGCGTATTCGCCGTCTTCGGTGATGACAACCGAGCCGATGTTTTTATCGGACATCAGCCTTAATGCATCTAAAACAGTGGTACTGCCATCAATGGCTACAACGCTGCTTCCTTTCCGGGTCAGGATATTTGAAACCTTCTTCATAATTCGCTGAATATCATTGGTGAATGGCCTTACTCAAATATACAACAGAATTAAAAATAAAACACAGCGCTTTGAAAAATAATTATCACCAAATGGTTTTAAATTTCTTTTACCGGGCGACTACATGTATAATGGTATAATCAAAATATATGTTTCAAAAATTTTACCTGAAAGCATTTTTATTCCAGCAAAAAATTACGCTACTTTTACTCGCTATAATTTCACAATAGCTAAAACTAATTTATCTAAAATGAAAAAAACATCATTGATCCTTTTTGCACTCACAATCATCAATTTTTCGCTTTCGGCGCAGACTAAAACGCTGTTCGACGGCAAAACCACCACCGGGTGGCACAGTTATCTTAAAACCGGTCCCGGCGCCTGGAAAGTTGTTGACGGCGCGCTGCAATTGGATCCAACGGCACCCGATCAGGGCGATTTGGTAACCAATGACGAATATGAAAATTACGAGCTTTCATTAAAGTGGAAAATTGCCGAAGGCGGCAACAGCGGCGTTATCTTCGGCGTACATGAAGATCCGTCTTTAAAAGCGACTTATCTTACCGGCATCGAAATGCAGGTATTGGATGATCAAAAAGCTGAGGATAACAAACTGGCCACCCACCGTGCCGGTTCATTGTACGATATGCGCGCGCCCTCGCACCCTGCAAAACCTGCCGGAGAGTGGAACAAGGTAAAGATCCGCAAGCTGAACGGCCACATCACTTTCTGGCTCAATGGCGATAAAGTGATCGATACCCAGATAGGCAGCGCTGATTGGAAAGAAATGCTGAACAAAAGCAAATTTAAAAACTGGAAAAACTTTGCCGCCTACCCCAAAGGCCATATTGCCTTACAGGATCACGGAGCGGTAGTGTCATTCAAGGATATCAAAATAAAAGAACTTTAGTTAGAGGTAAGAGGTTAGCGATTGGAGGTTAGTTCGGCCGGCTATGCAGGATTGACCAAATCACCAACTAACCTCCAATCGCTAACCTCTAATCACTTAAACACAAATGGACGATTTACAGATCAAAAAATCATCAACTGTTTACGATGCGGTAATTGTTGGATCCGGTGCCGGGGGCGGTATGGCTGGTTATGTTTTGGCCCATGCCGGATTAAAAGTATTAATGCTTGAGGCGGGTCCTTTTTTTGACCCGGCAAAAGATTCCATGCAAATGAAATGGCCCTGGGAATCGGCCCGGCGCGGCGCAAGCACGCCCTCGCGAAATTTTGGCGATTTCGATGGCGCTTTCGGCGGATGGAATCTCGACGGCGAACCTTATACAACTAAAGACAAAACTGAATTTTACTGGTTCCGCTCGCGGATGCTTGGCGGGCGTACCAACCATTGGGGGCGTATATCCCTGCGCATGGGGCCAAACGATTTTAAAAGCCATCACCTGGATGGCTTAACTGACGACTGGCCGATAACCTACGACGAGGTAAAACCATTTTACGACAGGGTTGACCGCCTGATAGGTGTTTATGGAACAGTTGAAGGACTAGAAAATGAACCCGACGGAATATTTCTTCCGCCACCTAAGCCCCGGTTGAACGAGCTTTATATTAAAAAAGGCGCCGAAAAGGCGGGTGTACGTGTGCTTCCTGGCCGCGGATCGGTGTTGACCGAGGCGCTGCCAGGTAATAAAGATCGGGGCGCGTGCTTCTTTTGCGGGCAATGTAACCGCAGCTGTAAGATATATGGCGATTTTTCAGCCTCATCCTGCCTGGTTATCCCGGCTATAAAAACGGGTAATTTAAAAGTGATAGCCAACGCCATGGTACGCGAGGTGCTTACCGACCAAAATGGGTTGGCAACAGGCGTATCCTATATCAATAAGGAAGATATGCAGGAATACCAGGTGAGCGCGAAGCAGGTGATATTGGGCGCCAGCGCGTGTGAGTCGGCCAGGTTACTGTTAAATTCAAAATCGTCCAAACATCCCAACGGCCTTGCCAACAGCAGCGGCGTAGTTGGTAAATACCTGCATGACTCTACCGGCTCAAGTGCCGGCGGCTGGCTGCCGCAGTTGGTTGACCGCAAACGGTACAACGAAGACGGAACCGGCAGCATACACATTTATTCGCCCTGGCTGCTTGATAATAAAAAGCTCGATTTCCCGCGCGGCTATCATATTGAATATGGCGGCGGCCTCGAAATGCCCGGCTACGGTTTTGGCGGCGGTATGCAGAATATGAATGGCATGATCCCAGGGCGCGATGGCAAGATGAAGGAAGCCGGCGGTTTTGGCGCCTCGTTAAAAGATGATTACCGCAGGTTCTATGGAACGGGGTTCGGCATGGCCGGACGCGGCACTGCGATAGCACGGGCCGATAATTATTGCGAGATAGACCCTGATGTGGTAGATAAATACGGTATACCGGTACTGCGCTTTCACTACAAATGGAGCGATGCCGAGATCAAGCAGGCCAAACACATGCAGGATACCTTCCAGTCGATCATGCACGAAATGGGTGCTATTTATGGTCCGCCTGAAGGGCCGGAAACCAATTACGGTCTTGAGGCCCCGGGACGTATCATCCACGAAGTGGGTACCGTGCGCATGGGCGATGATCCTAAAAAGTCAGCCTTAAACAAATGGTGCCAGGCGCACGACTGTAAAAATTTATTTGTGGTTGATGCCGCACCGTTTGTGCAGCAAGGCGATAAAAATGCTACATGGACCATTCTTGCCCTATCGATGCGTACGGCAGAATACATACTTGATCAACGAAAAAAACTGAACGTTTAACTGTTATTTGATTATAGATACATGAACAGACGCGAATCCCTCAAAGCCATAGGCCTCGGAACCCTGTCAACTACGATGCTGCTTGACGCCTGCAAACCGGGCGAAAAAAAAGCAGAAGATAATAGTGCCGCCGCCGGCGCACCTGCGGCTGGCCGGTTACCGGAAGAAATTGAGCGCAACAAAAAGCTGAACGCTGAAAAGTTTTTTACAGCTCATGAAATGGCTACCATTACCGTGCTGGCCGATATCATTATACCAAAGGATGCACGATCGGGCAGCGCATCCGATGCTAAGGTGCCCGATTTCATCGAATTTATTGTAAAGGATATGCCGCGCCACCAGGTGCCTATGCGTGGCGGCCTACGCTGGCTCGACCTGCAATGCTTACACCGGTACAATAAAACATTTGTTGATGCAAGCGGCGCCCAACAGATCGAGATGGTTACCGAAATAGCCTATCCTAAAAAAGCGAAACCCGAAATGCACCAGGGCGTATCCTTCTTTAACCGCATGCGCGACCTTACAGCTACTGGCTTTTTTACAACGAAAATGGGAATTGAAGACCTGGGGTATGTTGGCAACGTGCCCAACAAATGGACCGGCGTGCCTGCTGATGTATTGAAGCAGTACGGAATGGAAAATGTATAATATTGTATTTACCTTCTGACACAAAGGCCGTTAATTAACGGCCTTTGTTCGTTGCAGCTATCATCTTATTGGCCTGGCTCACATAATCCATGGCCTGTTCAAAAGTCATTACAAGAATATCGTTCCGGTGTTTTTGCAGATAGTCAAGTAATTCTTTATGCGCTTCGGCGGATGTCGTTAAATAATCGCCGCCAATGCCATGAAACATAAAAACTCCCATACCCCCGCTCTTTTCAACCCTTTTTACAAAATCTACCAGTTTAATTCCCGGTGTGTTTTCCGCAACGCCCCAGGATGGCACCAGCATCGGGTCGAGTTTAGTAAAATCCGTTATCATATCCCGGCCATCGCCGCCTATGCGGGCATACTGAATAAGGCCCGTCTTTCTCAGCGAATCAACATAACTGCTGCCACCTACTTTCGTTTCGGTACAGGGATAAGCATAAGTACGGTTCACTTTGCCGCCAACGGCAAATAAAAAATTGTTCATCATCCGTATTTCCCGGATGATCGCAGGGATCGTATAGTTCTCTGTCAGGTTCTCGGGGCTACTGCCCTTGATCTCCTTACCCAGGCAAGGATGATACAGGGTATGGTTTGCAAGTTCGTAACCTTTAGCGCCCGCTGCGCGCCACCTGGGAATGGTTTTATCCGTAATATAGCCGGTCAAAAAAAATGTTGCCTTTAAACGGGCAGCATCCAATTGCGGGATAGCCACATCAAGTTGCGATGCAAGGGCGTCATCGTAAGTCAGCACGATAACCGCTTTTTTATTTTTTGGCCAGGTCATTTTCTGCTGGGCTATGGCCACAATGTTCAAAAGCAATAAGAGAAAGGTAATTCGCTTCATAAATAGGTTTAATAGGAACGATGAAAATGGATTCAAAGAACTTACATAACCGAATATAGACGATAATGTGTGATTTTTTGTATATATCTTTGGTTTAACCTAAAAACAGCATGGCACAAAAAGTAATTACCGTAAACATTAATGTTTATGAACAGGCGGTTACAAACCGCCATTCGGCGTATGAAATAAGTTTCGTGAATAAATACCTGGATGAAGGGTGGGTGATCAAGGAAACGATCCACAACGCCACATCTGCCCCAAACTGGACAAATATTACTTTTATTTTAGAGAAATAAATAACTCGCAGTATTATCTTAATAATCACCAATTTAAACTGATATGAAACCCTTTCTGTTCACATTAATCGCCTTATTGTTTTCGGGCTATACTTTTGCGCAGGACATACCCGCGCGTTGGGACGAGCTGGTTGCAAGCGACTTCTCTAAAGCTTTAGAAAAATCGTCCAGAACCTGTATCTTACCTATCGGCATATTGGAGAAGCACGGCCCGCATTCGCCAATAGGTACCGACCTGATCCATGTTCGCGAATGGGCGGCCCACGCGGTAAGATCCGAATACGCTGTTGTTTTCCCGGACTATTTTTATGGACAGATCAACGAGGCCCGGCACCAGCTCGGCACATTTGCCCTGCCAAGTAAAGTGATATGGGACCTGCTTGAGGCTACTTGCGATGAGATTGCACGTAATGGTTTTGATAAGATAATCATCCTGAACGGCCATGGCGGCAATCCCGAATTTTTGCAGTTTTTTATGCAATCGCTTTTAAATAAACGTCACAACTATGCCGTTTATCTTTATCGCCCCGAAACCGATGCGGAATACATGAAACAATTCCGGGCAATGCACAAATCGCCGCTCGCCACCGACCAGCATGCCGGCGAAAGCGAAACCTCCACACTTTTATATTACAGACCCGACCTGATGCGGATGAACCGCGCGGCCGACCAAAGCGGCGCCAATCAAAAGCGGTCGGAAACGCCCGGCTTATATACACCTATATGGTGGTATTCGGCCTATCCAAATCATTATGCCGGCGAAGGAGACAAAGCAACAACCGAATTCGGTAAATTTATTACCGACCACGAGATAGCCTCGTTCATAAAGGCACTCAAAATTGTAAAGGCCGATACGAAAACACTACAGCTGCAAAATGAATTTTACGATAGGGTGGATAATTTGAATAAATAATCACGTCATAATATGCGAATACAGGTGTGCAAATTGATAACATCTGCACATCTGTAATCTGCACATCAAACAGATTTCTTTTTGGGGAGTTTGGCCTTAACCAGGTTATACGATTGCAGGATATGATCCTGCCATTGCTTTGGATTAAATACATTCATATCCTCAACCAATATCCATTTGTAGCGTGCAACATATGGTGCCGGAATGATCCCGGGCTGGTTTGACAGTTCATCAAATTCTTCGTCCGTTACCTTAAGCGAAACTTTCAAAGGGACGTTTAGCATAGCTACGCAAAACATTTTTTCGCCAACCATAAAACAAAGGTCATTCCCCCACTTAATTCCCTCGGTTACTGAAGGGAGCGCATTGCAAATATTCCTGATGCTCTCAATGTCCATCTGCTTTGATATTAAGCCCCGGCGATCACGATTTGTAGATTCGGGATAAAATTACGCATCATTTAACGATCATCAACAAATTTACCCGCTTATTTATACAGCCCGTTATAAATACGATATTTACATTATAAACAGAATTATGCTGCCAGGCCCGGACATTAATAATATCATTTCAAAATTTAAGATCAAGGGAAAAGCAATTTCGGTACAGCCCTTTGGGTCGGGACATATTAACGACTCTTTTAAGGTGGTTACTGATGCCGGCCGTAATTACCTGCTGCAAAGGATCAACCACTTTGTATTTAAGGACGTACATGGGTTAATGGACAACATAGCAAATGTTACCCGCCACTTAAAAGATAAACTAACGAATATACCGGGTTCAGATCCTGGAAAAGAAGTGCTCAATTTAGTTGAAAACAACAATAACGGCTATTACATCGAAGACGATAGCGGCAACTACTGGCGTGTATTTCATTTTTTGAACGACACAAAAAGTTACGACCAGGTTGTAAACGAAACACAGGCATTTGAAGGTGGAAAGGCATTTGGCCGTTTCCAGGCTTTATTATCCGATATGGACCCCGATTTAGTTGTAGATACCATCCCCAACTTTCATAACATTGAGCATCGCCTGTCAAACTTCGATAAAGCGATCGCGGCAGACGCGGCAAAAAGAGCCAGTTCAGTAGGGGAAGAAGTGGAATTTATAAACCGCCGCCGGGAGTCAATGAGCCGTATTTTACTGTTAGGCCGGGCAGGGATATTGCCGAAACGCATCATCCACAACGACACAAAATTCAACAACGTGCTTTTAGATGAGAGCGACCATGCCCAATGCGTAATAGATCTCGACACGGTTATGCCGGGTTATGTCGCCTATGATTTTGGCGACGCTGTACGCACCACCATTAACGCCGCAGCTGAAGACGAGCCCCATCTTGAAAAAATAAAGCTCAACATGCCGCTGTTCACAGCATATGCAAATGGCTATTTGTCGCAAACTGCGGGTTTTTTAACTGACCCCGAGGTGGATTCATTGATAGACGGCGCCTTATTATTGCCCTACATGCAGGGTGTGCGATTTTTAACCGATTATTTAGACGGCGACAAATATTTCAAAATACACTCCCCCGAACATAATCTGCAGCGTACGAGAGCACAGTTTTGCTTGGTTAACAAACTGGAGGAAGCCGAAGACAGGTTGAAGGAAATTATCTCGGATATATGGGATACGTTGAAATAGTTATAATACGCTTACTATTTTAATACCACTTTGGTAGCGCCATAACCAAACTTCTCTTTTCGTGCATCCATAAAGGTTTGTATCTTTTGATGTTTGCTCAAAATTTTATGGATCTCGTTTTTTAACGTGCCGTTTCCGGAACCGTGAATAAAAACAATCTCGGGTAATTGATGTACAATGGCAGCGTCCAAAGCCTTTTGAAAATAATCCAGTTGAATACGCAGCATTTCGACGCTGTTTAAAAATTGATAGTCATCACGCAGCTTCTCGATGTGCAGGTCAATTTCGCCTTTAGGTTTGTTAACCTCAACCCTTTCCTCAGCCGGTTTAAAAAAACTTTCTTTAATTTTTTGAGCATCGATCACCAATTCAGGCTCATCCAGTTGAATTAACCAGCCATTTGCGGGAGGGGTTAGTAAGGGCAGCGGCTTTTTTGCACCCGAAAAATCCTTAGCCTTAAATTTTTCAATGACGACCAGTGGCTCAACAGGCTCCTCATTGTTTTTGGTATGAAAGATCACATGAAAAATAAACGTAGGCCAAAGCTGCAGATCGGCCAATTGCGCTGAATAAACTTTGGTTGCCGATTTAGCCGCAAGGATCCCGCTATATTCACCTTTAAATTGATGCTGGGCTTCTGTAATCAATGATACCAATAATTGAAAGGACGTGTCATTTAAGAGATAAAAATGAACTACTGAATTAGCTTTGGCATCATTTGCTACAGCAATATAAACCCCTTTGGTTTCGAATGCGCCCGCTGCTATTTTTTCCTCTTCAATAGTGCCTGCAGGTTGGCTTCCCTCCGGCTCGTAACCGTGTACGGTTGTTACCTTGCTGGCCAGCACAGGTATTTCAAAATCGTCATCGCCGGTTACACCTATCATCTGGTCGTCAATGATCCGGGTAACGAACCCCTCCATTTTCTCGTCCACAAAACGCACAAAATCACCCAGCTTATATTTCATAATTATAAGATTACACCGATTATTAATGGATTAAACCGATGAAGATTTAACGAATAAAACTATCCTTTTATTAAATCACTAAAACAAAAAAGCCACCCACCGTGAAGGCAGATGGCCATAGTTTAGTTATTTAATACCCCTATTAAAATAACTGGCAGCAAGTTAAAAAATATTTATCGGAGTACAAATAGTGAATGAAAATATTGTAACATACTCATTACATTGTAACATTTATTGAGTTATATTCATCTTCCCGCTGGCAGAGTCCTGCTCCATTAGTAAGGAAAAATATATATTATTGTATACTTAATTAATCGTTGAATCATGTGTAAGTCAATAATTCTATCAGCTTTTGCTTGTTTTATTTTTTTGCAGGCCGAAGCGCAATCTCTTTATACGCCGCGCGACATAAAACGTGCATACGACAAGCAAACCCGTTCACCCGACGGAAAGCCCGGAAAAAACTACTGGCAAAACCATGGCCGGTATAACATTTCCATCACGGCGCTGCCTCCCGATCGTAATATAAAAGGCACCGAGCAGATCACCTATTTTAACAACAGCCCGGATACGCTGAAAAGGCTGAACATGAAACTGATATTGAATATACATCGCCCTGGTGTGGCCCGGTTCGGTAGCGCCGATGCCGACTATCTCACCCCGGGTATCCAAATCGACAACTTCCAGGTTAATGGGGAAAAGCAAGGCTGGGATAATAATAAAGCTTCAGGCACTAACCAACTTATATCATTACCCAAAGCATTAATGCCCCATGATTCCGTAAAACTTAACATTGTCTGGCATTTCGAGATCTCGAAACAAAGCGGCCGCGAAGGGATGATCGATTCAACTACGTATTACCTGGCTTATTTTTATCCCCGCGTATCTGTTTACGACGACTACAATGGCTGGGATACCCTGCCATTCCTGGATGCACAAGAGTTTTACAACGATTTCAATGATTATACTTTAAATGTAACCGCACCAAAAAACTATATCGTTTGGGCAACTGGTACACTTCAAAACCCTAACCAGGTTTTACAGCCCGAATACGCCAAAAGGCTGGAGCAATCTTTTACAAGCGATTCAACTATACACATTGCCACAGCCGCTGACCTGGCCCGGAAAAATATCACTGCGCAAAATGATGTAAATACCTGGACGTGGAAAGCCGATAATATAAGCGATATGGCCGTTGGCATTAGCAACCATTACGATTGGGACGCCGCAAGTGCGATTGTTGACGATGCAACACATCGCCGAGCAAGCATGCAGGCGGCTTTTTTGGATAACGCGAACGATTTTCATCATGCGGTGCAGGCCGGGCGTAACTCATTGAGCTGGCTGTCGCATAATTGGCCAGGTGTGCCTTATCCTTTTCCAAAAATGACTTCTTTCCAGGGCTTTGCCGATATGGAATATCCCATGATGGTAAACGACAGCCATACTGATGATATCCGCTTTTCGCAGTTCGTACAGGACCACGAGATCGCACATACCTACTTCCCGTTTTATATGGGCATAAATGAAAGCCGGTACGCGTTCATGGACGAAGGCTGGGCTACCACGTTCGAGCTATTGATCGGCACATCGGAAGTAGGTAAGGAAAAAGCAGAAAGTTTATATAAGCAATTCCGGATCAATCGCTGGATTCATGACCGGTCAACTGCGGAAGATCTGCCTATTATTACACCCTCGAGCGAATTGCGCGGAGGATACGGCAATAACTCCTACGGAAAACCTTCATTAAGCTATTTTGCCCTGAAGGACATGCTGGGAGATGAATTATTTAAAAAAGCGCTGCATGTTTACATGGATAACTGGCACGGAAAGCATCCTATCCCATGGGATTATTTTAACTCGATGAGCGCCGCGTCCGGCAAAAACCTCAACTGGTTTTTTAACAACTGGTTTTTTACAAACTACTATATCGACCTCGACCTGAGAAACGGCGTTAAGTCAAACGGCAGTTATGCATTTTCAATTTATAACATCGGGGGCTTTGCCGTTCCGTTTGATATGAAAGTAACCTATACTGATGGTACTACTCAAAGTTTTCATCAAACGCCTGCGGTGTGGGAGCACAATCAAAAGCAAGTAGAGGTTCGGATTAAAACCGCCAAAACAATTAAATCGGTTGTTTTGGATGGAGGAATATTTATGGATGCCGATACCAGCAATAATAAATGGATTGCAAAGTAATTTAAAACAAAGAAACCCGGCTACTGGCCGGGTTTCTTTGTTTTAAACACACTGTTGTATTAAGAATTCTGAATAGAATTGTTCCAGTCGTCAGCAGTAGCCTTTGCTTTTGATTTAGCGCCGTTAAAGCGATGCTGCGCTTCATCTTTTACATTATTAACGCCGTCTTTGGCTGTTTCAAATGCATTATCCTGGAATTCAGCCGCGTTATTCGCAACATTGCCGAACTTTGATTTTGCCCGGTCGTAAGCATTAGCGCCGAATTGTTTTAAATCATCTGTCGTTGACTGGGCTTTGCCCTTTGCAGATTCAAGCAAATCATTAATATAATCGGCGATTCCGTCTCTAACTGTTTCGCCTTTTTCAGGGGCCAGCAATAATCCCAATGCAGCCCCGGCTGCGGCACCTATTAAAAGTGCGGCTATAACTTTTGTCTGATCTCTCATGTTTTTTGTTTTTTTATAGATTACCTACAACGTACAACAACAATGCCAGCATCCTGTTTCAGGTTAATTATAAAATTCCTGATCTTGTTTTAATAATTGTACAGCAAGAGTACATCTTTTTTAAGCGGTCCAGATAGGGGACAAAAAAAAGGCATCCACTTTTTGAGTGGATGCCTGGTACGCTTAATGAATTATATTATAATTAAATAACTTTTACATTTACCGCATTTAAGCCTTTTCTGCCGTTCTCCACTTCAAACTCCACTTTATCATTTTCACGGATCTCATCGATTAGGCCTGTTGAATGAACAAATACGTCTTGTCCACCAGCACTTGGTGTAATAAATCCAAAACCTTTTGTCTCATTAAAAAATTTTACTGTTCCTTCTTTTTGCATTATTTTAATTATTAAAGTCGGCAAGGTAGGCATTATTATCCATAAAACCCAAGTATTTAATTATTTAGGTAAAAACAGGGCACTTGTAATTCTAATTAATATGTTCTCTTGCAAGGGTTTAGACAAATAAAAAAGCCCTTTAGCGGGAACTAAGCGGGCTTTCGCTGAACAGAAATTAATCGCACAAATCAATCCATCACCAATCCTTAATCGTTCAGCCATATCTTAAATTTAAATACACTCAAATAAAAACTATTACTTATAAAGTACGATAAACATTACAGCTTAGATTTTTTAACGTTAAATTTTATTAAATGTACTTTTGCCGCCAGCCTATGCGGTTTTAAAACGTAATACATGAAAGCTTTTATATTCGACCTGAACGGAACCATGATCAACGATATGGCCTACCACACCAAAGCATGGCAAACCCTGCTTAACAATGATCTTGGCGGCAATTTTACATGGGACGAAGTAAAGCCCCAGATGTATGGGAAAAACCAGGAGGTGCTGGTAAGGATGTTCGGCCCCAACCGCTTTACAACAGATGAAATGGACCGCTTATCGCTCGACAAGGAAAGGCGCTATCAAAAGGAATTTTTACCCCACCTGCAGCTTTTGCCGGGACTAAGTGATTTTTTAGAGCGGGCTTACCGGCAAAATATACCAATGGCCATCGGTTCGGCGGCCATCCCTTTTAATATCGATTTTGTGCTGGATAATTTAAACGTCAGGCATTATTTCAAAGCCATTGTAAGTGCCGACGATGTTCTCCTAAGCAAGCCACATCCCGAAACTTTTTTAAAGGCAGCACAGCTTTTGGGCATCGATCCTGCCGGTTGCATTGTATTTGAAGATGTCCCCAAAGGCGCCGAGGCCGCAGCAAATGCGGGCATGAAAGCGGTGGTAATTACCACCACCCATCAGCCGGAAGAATTCAGGCTTCTGCAAAATGTGATACATTTCGCACCGGATTTTAGTGATAAATTTATTAAAGATCTCATCGCAAACAGCTAAAATTAAATGCTGTCCTTTCGACTGTCGAAGGCGGAAAACAAGTATTTTTGCGGTTTGGCTACAAATTCTGATCGTTAGCACATTACCAGGCCGAGTGTGTCAACTATTATAGATAATTAACGTTACTGATATCTTCCCGGCGCGAACAGCCCGGTATCCACACTTGATCTTTCTTCGTTAAAAGCTTCGGCGATCAGCTTACCTGTGGCGGGTGCGAGGCTGAGGCCGATCATGGTATGCCCGGTAGCTATGGCCAGGTTTTTATATTTATCCGACAGGCCGATATAGGGTAACCCATCCGGTGAACAGGGGCGAAAGCCAAACCATATATCCTTTTGCCCGGGCACCGGCAATTTAAAGTCGGGAAAATATTTGGGAACGGATTCAACAATGCCTTGCACCCGGTTCATGTTTACCTTATTGTTGATCTTACCCACTTCCATCGTCCCGCCAAAACGAATGCTGCCGTTCATTGGGGTAATGGCTACCCGCGCTTCGCATAAAATAGAAGGGATGGTCATTTTTTTGACTGGGTTATGCACCATAAACGAATAGCCCTTGCCCGGCATAAGCGGCACATTCAGCCCGGCCAGTTTGGCTATTGCCGGCGACCACGCGCCGCCAGCCACAACAAATGCATCGCCGGCAAAGTCTTTGTCCTTTGTGCTTACAGATATCACCTTGCCCTGGTCATGATTAATCTTTGTCACTTCGGTATGGCGGTGGATACGCACGCCATTTGCCTCGAGATATTTCACCATTCCCGCCATTAATTTGTTGGGGTACATGTGCGCATCGCAATGGTAATGCACGGCACCTAAAATATCCAGCTCAATATCCGGCTGTAGTTTGCGGCATTCCTCTGCCGTCAGGTATTGCGCATCCAGGCCCAGGTTGGTTGCCTTTTCAACCAGGTGACGCTCTTCTTCTTCAACTTTCGGCGTTTTGAAAAGCAGCAGGATACCTTTGTCGGCAAGGCCGAAGTCTATTGCCGTATCTTTCTCAAAAGAGTGGTACAGGTCTTTGCTGAACAGTGAAATATCCCTTAGGCCGGCAGCCGAACGCTCTGCATGTTTTTTAGTCGCGCTTTTTACGAATTTCAGGCCCCAGCTTATCAGTTCGCGGTTCAGCGATGGTTTCACATAAAACGGGCTTTTGCTGTTAAACATCCAGCGGATACCCTGCTCTACCATTCCCGGCGAGGCCAGCGGTACAAAATGGCTCGGCGTTATCATCCCGGCATTGCCAAACGAGCAATTGTCTGACAGATCACCCTGCTCTAAGACTTCTACTTCCCAACCCGATTTATTCAGGTAATAAGCTGTGAACAACCCGATAACACCTCCGCCTATTATGATCGCTTTACTCATAAATCTCTATTTGAGCGTCATTGCGAGGAACGAAGCAATCTCTAAACTTTGCAGATCAAGCAGGCAAGTTCTAAGTCACCAAACAAATTAAATCGCGTTTTGCTGATTGTCCTTTGTAGAGATTGCTTCGTTTCTTCGCAATGAAAATTTTAATTTCTTATATCACCTGGAACCCGTACGCGTACGGGTCATCATCATCAATTTTTATCGTATTATAGCCAAAAACCTTTGCCCAGCCTTCAATGCTTGGAATAATGGCGGGTTTATCCCCGATCATTGTCTCATCCTCAACCCTCCCGGTAAACCGGCTGCCTATAATGCTTTCATGAATAAAAATATCGCCCTTTTTTAGTTTACCCTTCGCATGCCATTGCGCCATGCGCGCCGAAGTGCCTGTCCCGCATGGCGAGCGGTCGATCGCCTTATCGCCATAAAAAACAGCGTTACGGGCTGTCGCTTCCGGCGAAATGGTTTTCCCCGTCCACAGGATGTGCGAACAGCCGTTGATGGTTGGGTTCTCCGGGTGAACAAAAATGTATTTTTCATTGATCCGCTGCCGAAGCACCCGGCTCCACGAGATCAGCTGGTCGGCCGTATAATTTTCCAGTCCCTTAAAGTTTTTTTGCGGATCAACGATGGCGTAAAAATTACCGCCGTAGCTTACATCGATCGTCAACATGCCCAGATCCGGGCATTCCACTTCCAGGTTTTGGGCGGCCAGGTAAGCCGGCACATTGGTAAGCTTTACCGATTTAACTTTATTGCCTTCCTGTTTGTATTCGATCAGCACCAGCCCGGCCGGTGCTTCCATTCGGACAATGCCGGGAGTTTTTGGTACGATCAACCCCTCTTCAATACCGATCGTGATCGTCCCTATCGTACCGTGGCCACACATCGGCAAACAGCCGCTGGTTTCAATAAACAATACCGCTACATCATTTTCCGGGTTATGCGGCGGGTATAGGATGCTGCCTGACATCATATCATGTCCCCGCGGCTCAAACATCAAGCCCTTACGTATCCAGTCGAATTCTTTCAAAAAGTGCTGGCGCTTTTCGCTCATGTTGCTGCCTTGCAAATCAGGCCCGCCGCCGGCTACCAACCTTACCGGGTTACCGCAAGTATGCGCATCGATACAAAAAAAAGTTTTGGAAGACATTCAATTAATTTATTTCTATATAACTTCTGACGACTCAGGACTTTAGACTAAAGACTTAGGACTTACTATTTCTACCTCGTCCATTCGTTATTAAATAACCGCCATATTTTAAGCGGGTTGTTTGTCTTTAATTCATCCGGCAAAAGTTCTTCGTTCCAGTTTTGCCAGCAAACCGGCCGTACAAACCGCTTGATGGAAGACGTGCCTACCGAAGTAAACCTACTGTCGGTTGTTGCGGGGAAAGGCCCGCCGTGGACGATGGCATTCCCCACCTCAACCCCCGTTGGCGGCCCGTTTAATATCACCCTGCCGGCTAAATTTGCCAGTTTATCAGTTAGCGACTTATATTGCGGCAGCTCCTCTTTTTCGGCCATGATGCTTGCTGTTAACTGTCCCTGCAATGTACCCACTACCCGTTCCAATTGCGCCATATCATCAGCAACAACCAGCATCGAATAGGGCCCGAAAACTTCCTCTTTGTATTTTCCATCGGCCATAAAGTCGGTTGCTGCAATTTCAGTAACCAGAGCAAGGCTCTGGTTTACGTTTGCCTGGTTCAGTTTCTCCGACCTGGCGATAACCGAAACAGCTTTTTCTGCGAGGCGGTCTTTGGTCAGTTTATCATAGTTGGAACAGATGCCATTGGTAAGCATCGTTGCCGAATTGACCGTAGCAATCCCTTCAGCCAGCGCTCCTTTAAACCGTTCCAATCCTTCGGATCTAACGGCAAATAACAAGCCCGGCTTGGTGCAAAACTGTCCGGCGTTGGTTGTGATGGAGCCATATATCTTCGCCATTTCTTCAGCTCGGTTTTCCAACGCCTGCGGCAATAATATTACCGGGTTGATGCTGCCCATTTCAGCAAAAACTGGGATGGGCTCGTCGCGCTCCCTGGCCATTTTCATAAGTGCCGTTCCGCCGGTAAATGATCCGGTGAATGTTACGATCTTCGTTTTTTGATGTTTAACAAGCGCCTCGCCGATGGCGTAGCCATCGTCATACAACATGGAGAAAACGCCTTCCGGCATTTTGTGCTGTTCGGCAGCCTTCTTAATGGCCGCTGCAACCAGCGAACTCGTACCCGGGTGCGCCGGGTGCGCCTTTACAACCACAGGGCAACCGGCAGCCAGGGCCGCGGCAGTATCGCCACCGGCGACAGAATAGGCCAGCGGAAAATTGCTGGCTCCAAAAACAACAGCCGGGCCAAGCGGCACCAGCATCTTTCGTATATCCACCCGCGGCAGGGGCTGCCGGTCGGGGATAGCGGTATCGATCACCGCTTCAACCCATGAGCCTTCTTCAAGCAGACCGGCAAACATGCGAAGCTGGCCGGTTGTACGGTTTAACTCACCCTGCAAACGCTGGGCAGGCAAGCCGCTTTCAGCCATGGCGCGTTCAATTATTTCGTTGCTGATAGCCTTCATCTCATCCGCAATGCTGCGTAAAAAGGCGGCTTTTGTGTTTTTATCAATGGTGCGATAACCCGCGAATGCCTTATCGGCGAGGTCCATTGCCGCATTTGCTTCCGATAAATTTGCCGCGTAAAATTCGCCCGGCAGATCAACGCCCAATGCCGGATCTTTTGCTTTGAACTTATTGCCGATTTCGGGCAAATAGCTATATCCTATTAAGTTTCTTGTATCCATAGATTGTAGATTTAATAATTCAGCAAAGGGGTGTCATGCTGAGCTCCGTCGAAGCATGCAGGCAGGCCTCTGCGCTCACCCTTCGAGTGCCTCAGGGTGACACCTTTTTTAACTCACCCCCGTCACATCCACTTCCGTCTCAACACCCCAGCTCCCAACCGGCAATTCCGGGCGGGTTGCTATGGCTTTGTGTATGATGGCCAATATTTTTTTACGCTCCTCCCCGGTAACCGGTAAGCGCGGCTGCCTCACCGTTTCGGTGCCCAGCCCGGTTTGTGCTTCGGCTAATTTTATGTACTGTACCAATTTTGGGTGAATGTCTAACTCCAGTACAGGCAAAAACCAGCGGTATATAGCCAGCGCTTCCTGGTGGCGGCCTTGCTTGGCCAGGTTAAATATGGCTACTGTCTCCCTCGGAAAAGCATCTACCAAACCTGCAACCCAGCCGTGGGCGCCCATAAACAGGCTTTCGAGCGCCAGCGT
Organism: Mucilaginibacter sp.; assembly: GCA_035568395.1. Lineage (GTDB taxonomy): Bacteria > Bacteroidota > Bacteroidia > Sphingobacteriales > Sphingobacteriaceae > Mucilaginibacter. The sequence continues at coordinate 305,582 of DATMOF010000005.1, forward strand.
ATCCACGCCGCATAATATTTTATACCTGTTGCCGAAACGGTTGATCATCCGGGTTACGTTGCTCACATCGCGCGTAGATTCCTTCACCGCCTGGATGTTTTTATATTGCGAGAGTTCTTCAAACATATCCAGTGTTACTTCGATCTTATAGTCGTACGGATTGTTGTAGATCATGATCGGCAGCGAAGTGCTTTTTGCAACCGTAGCAAAGTACTGAATGGTTTCGGCTTCATCCGCTTTGTAGCGCATTGGCGGCAGCATCATCAGCCCGTCGGCGCCGTATTTTAAGGCATTGTCGGCACATGCAAGGGCTGCTTTTGTAGTTTGCTCCGCGATGTTCAATATGACGTATGCACGTTTGTTGACCGTTTGGACGGTATGTTTTAGCAGTTTGATCTTCTCCGCATCCGCTAAAACGCTGGCCTCGCCTAGCGAGCCGCCAATGATGATGCCTTTAACACCAGCCTCAAGCTGGGCTTCGATATTTTTATCAAAAGCTTCAAGATCCAGATCATCCTGGTCGTCGAATTTTGTAGTTACCGCCGGGAAAACCCCTTTCCATATAATGCTCATACTTATTCAATTTGTCTTTGTATACTTATTTCGATATCAGCTCAATGTCCTTCACCTGCTCCGGGAACCAAACAGTCATTTCACCTTTCCCTCTGTTTGCCCAGGCATAGTAAGGTATAGCCGTCATTGTTTTGTTTTCGGTAGTGACGGTTTGCGCCGTTTCGTCAATATTAACGCTTTTTACATTAGCTTTTAATACAGTTACGCCGTTTAACAGCGACGGTTCGAACACATTGGTAAAAGTTGTTCCTTTCGGGATAATGATATTGACGGCTTTACCGCCGTTATCCGTCCACTCCGCGCAGTACATCAGCGGGCCGCGCTGCAGGGCCACTTTGCCGTTATCGTCCTGCAAACTTGCATTGGCCACAACGCGTTGAATATTCATAGGCAGGGCAAGCTCCACTTTATCGTTCTTTTTCCATTTTTTGCTGACGACGGCATAGCCGTTCTGCATCGCGTAAGTAACAGGCTTGCCATTTACCTTTATTTCTATTTTTTGCGACGATGTATTTTCGTATGCATACAGGTCCGAAGGTATGGCCTGGTTTTGCGCCCAGCCGGGAATGCGTATTCTCAGGTTCATATCCGTCGCCGATGCCGGGTCGATCGTAAACGCCAGCGCGCCATCCCATGGGTAATTGTTTTGCTGGGTTATTTTTATTGCTTTATTATTTACGATCAAATTTCCGGTTCCGCTGATGAACAGGTTTACATAAACATCTTTTCCGTTTTGCGCGTAAATGTAGCCGGGTATTGACGGGATCAAACGCACCACGTTAGTCGGACAGCAGGAACATGTAAACCAACCGGAGCGTTCCCGTTCCAGATCGGGCTGCGAAAAATTGTTGCTTACCTGCATGGCATTGGTGTAAAAAAAGGATTTCCCATCCAAACCCACACCCGAGATCAAACCGTTGTACAGCGTTTTTTCCATCACATCAATATATTTCGAATCGCCGTGCAGCAGAAACATCCGCTGGTTCCAGAATACGCTGCCGATAGCGGCACAGGTTTCATTGTAGGCCGTTGAATTAGGCAGTTCGTAATTATCGCCGAAGCGCTCGCCGTCGCCAACCGCACCGATGCTGCCCTGCACATACATTTTTTCCCCAACCATGTTGCTCCATATCCGGTCTATCGCTTTCAGATAAGACGTGTCCCCGGTAAGGGCTGCCACATCAGTCATACCCGAATACAGGTACATGGCCCTGACTGCGTGCCCCTCGGCTTCGTCCTGTTCAACTACCGGCTTGTTGTCCTGGAAATAAGTACCGTTCTCATAAACATTTTTGCTTTTTGCATTGTATTTTTTTTCGCCCCGCTGGTCGATAAAAAATTTTGCCAGCTGCAGGTAGTCTTTTTTCCCGGTGATGCGGTACAATCTTACCAAACCCATCTCTACTATTTCATGTCCGGGAGCTACATGCTTTTTATCCGGCCCGAAAGTACGTACCAGCAGGTCGGCGTTTTTAAGCGCGATATTTAAAAAACTGCGTTTACCGGTGGCCATATAATGCGCCGCAGCTGCTTCGAACATGTGGCCGCAATTGTAAAGCTCATGACTCATTTTCGACTCATTGATCCAGCGCTCCGGCCCGGCCCATGATTGCGGGTGCACCGGGTCAATGCTGCGGGCGGTATACAAATAGCCGTCGGGCTCCTGCGCCTTGCCGATTATAGTAATTAACGAATCGATATAAGCAGAAAGTTTGGCGTCGGGATGAACGGCCAGGGAGTACGAAGCGCCTTCGATCGTCTTGTAAATATCCGTATCGTCGAAAGGATAAACGGTACAAAACTTTCCTTTATGCTCGGCTGCCATTTCAAAGTTTTTTACCCGTCCGGTGCTCTCGCAGCGGGCAAATGACGCGGGAATGGTTACGGTTCTGTTGGTTTCGATTTTTGAAGACCAGAAACGGTCGGCAAGTTTTACGCTGGTAAACGGCACAGGCTGTATCGGGTAATCCTGTTTTTGCGCATATGCGAACAGGCTAAAGCAGGTCAACAGCAATAAACAGACGTTCTTTATCATATCCTATAGCATGTAATTCAAAAGTACATACAATTAAGATTTATAGGGAATGGATTTACACCGGCGGGCGAATAATATATGGATTGCTGGTAACAATTTTGTGATTTGTCATCCCCGGTTTGTTGGATGAAGTGAGCCAATGTTTATTTTTTTCGATAAAACCGGGCTGTATGTTCTGTTGTTATAGAATGGCTACCCCGATGAGTGAATAGTAACCCTTCGTGTTTTTTTCACGTAATAATGCAAGTCACTTTGTTGATAACTATTCAAATGTTAATAAACTCTTAAGTTAACTATTAAGCGTAGCAAAAATTTAACATAAAGTTCATCATCAGGTTTAATAACGGGGTTAACTTTGGGTATTAAATCATTAACCATGAAAAAAAAGATCATCATCACCTCTCTTTTGTTATGCTGCTTTCTGATTAGCTTCGGTACCATAGCCAATTTAAATGGCAAATGGGCCGGATTATTAAAGACCGACCAGGGAAACGAATTTCCATTGCTTTACAATTTTAAGATAGATGGCGACCAGTTAACCGGTACGGCTAAAACGCCGCAAGGCGATATGCCTATAAATGATGGAAAGATCACAAACGGCACATTTACTTTTAATGTTGTAGTAGGTAGCCTTGAGATTGACCACGCCGGAAAATTTTACGGCGATTCAGTCGGCGTTGACATCAGCCTCGACGATATCAAGTCGCATGCCACGCTGAAAAGGGTGCCGTAAACGGCAAAATGTTAGCCTTTATAAAGAATTTCTCAAAAGGGGGGCCAGGATAAAGCCCCCCTAACTTTTACCCGGACATTTTCGTATTTTTACTGTAACACCAGGCGCCCACCCGGTGTCTTATCTAAAACCAATAAAAATGAAAAGAAAAATCCTTACAACAGTATTATTGATCTGCTGCGTGGCAATTGGCTTTGCCGCTGTATTTGCCGACCTTAACGGAAAATGGTCGGGCGTGTTAAATGCACCCGACGGTAATCAATACCCCCTTACGTATTCGTTTAAAGTGGATGGCAGTAAACTTACCGGCACCCTGGATGTAAACAACATATCCGTTCCGATAGATAGCGGACGGGTGAGCGGGAACGATATTATGTTTAGTGTTACCGTGGAAGGCATGGCATATCCGCATAAAGCAAGATATTATTCAGCGGGAGATTCGGTAGCGGTGGACGTTAATTTTGCCGGCACAAAAACCCATACTACCCTAAAAAGGGCGCAGTAAAACGCAACAATTAAATATTACTCTTAGTGTTATAAATCATACATTTAGTTGTAACACTTTCACTTGTGCTTTATCTCATTAAAAAACCCAGCATCATGAAAAAAAGAATTTTTACAACTACGGCACTGGTATGCTGCTTTGTAGTTTGCTTCGCTATCGTAGCGGACCTAACCGGAAAATGGACCGGCACACTTAAAACACCCGATGGCAATGAATTTCCGCTGACTTATGTACTTAAAGTGGACGGCGATAAGCTAACCGGTACGGGCCAGTCGCCTCAGGGGGAGGTGCCTATAAGTGACGGGAAAGTAACGGGTACCGATTTCGTGTTTAACCTTTCCGTTAACGGGACCGATGTTAAACATACCGGCAAGTATTATGCGGCCGCCGATTCAATAGGCCTGGATATAGACTTTAACGGTATGAAATTTCATACTACACTTAAACGCAGCGATAAATAAAACGAGATCAAATAACATTGATGAACCCGGCCGCCAGGCCGGGTTTTTTTGTGCCCGGATAGTTGATTATTTAGATTATCTATAAATAAAACATTCCTTTTGCGCCGGTGTTCTGATTCGGTTTAGGAACGTATCTTTGCGGACAATATGGGGCGTCGCCTTTTAGCTTATTTACTGATCGTTGTATTAGTTGCTTCCAACTTTTCGCGCCTGTTTATTTACGCAGGTTTTGAGTTGAACAGGAATTATATTGCCAGCAAACTTTGCGAAAACCGCGATAAACCCTGGCTGCATTGCAACGGCCAGTGCTACTTCATGAAGAAAATAAAGCAAGCCGAAGACAAGGAGAAAAACGAAGAGCGCCAGTCGCAAAAAAATCTTTTCCAGGAGGCATTTTGGTCAGCAACTACCGAAATTAAATTTCACTCCGTGTTATTGCAGGTGATGTTTGTACCCAATAACTGTATCGCTTTTCCAAAAACCAACAACCCGGTTTTCCGCCCGCCTCAATTAGGCTGATCATTCTTCTCAGCTTTAAAAATAATGTATCACCCCACTCCTTAATGGACCGGGCTATGCAATATTTTATATCGTAAAAATCATATCCTATTTATTTTATCCATGTTGCGGGCTGCATTTACCGGCCCGCGGCAGCTTATTTCATAAAATGACAATCTTAAAAAGGAGTTTGCTGTCTGTCGTTATTTGTATAACAGCACAGTTCACATACGCGCAGCATTTGTTTAAAGGCAAAGTAATTGACGAACAAACCCACGAACCTGTTGAATATGCCAGCGTCGTTTCTGTTTTATCGGGCAAATCTGCCGTAACAGACCGGTTTGGGAATTTTCAGTTGTCGCTCACGGCTGATACAGCTATGTTGCGGCTATCCTATATCGGCTATCGTACCAAAATGATCAAAGCGACCAGCAGCACGAAGCGTATGGTTATTTCACTTAGCCGCGGTGCAATTGATCTTAAGGAGGTGCATATCTCACCCAACTTAGATAATGGATCATTTCACACATTAAGCGCGTTGGATCTAAATCTCCGGCCTGTTAACTCTTCGCAGGACCTGATGCGCCTTGTACCCGGCTTATTTATCGCTCAGCACATGGGCGGCGGTAAAGCCGAGCAGATATTTGTCAGGGGTTTTGATGCAGATCATGGAACTGATATTAACGTTTCCGTCGACGGCATGCCTGTAAATATGGTATCGCACATACATGGCCAGGGCTACGCCGACCTACATTTTTTGATCCCGGAAACCGTTTCGACCTTTGATTATGGCAAAGGCCCCTACTATACCGAAAAAGGCGATTTTACCACAGCCGGTTATCTGAATTTTTCAACCAAAGATGCGCTGGATAAAAGTATGGTTAGCCTGGAGGCAGGGCAGTTCAATACTTTTCGGGCAATGGCGATGTTAAACCTGCTGGATTCGACAGCCCGGAATAAAGGCGAAAACTGGTATATAGCCGGAGAATACAATTACACCGATGGCCCGTTTACCTTTGCCGAACACTACAAACGTTTTAACGCTTTTAGTAAGTATACCAAACAACTCAATGCTAGTAATAAGCTTTCCTTAAGCGCCTCGGCATTCACAACTACCTGGCGGGCATCAGGTGAAATACCGGAACGTGCCGTTGCCGGCAGAACAACGGCTATAGATGCAAATGGCAACCCGGTTATCATTCCGCAATATGCAAATCCGATCGGCCGCTTCGGCACTATTGACAGTGCGCAGGGCGGTAAAACCAGCAGGTTCAATTTTATTGCAAAACTGAATACCGACCTGGGCAATAATTTAAGCATCGAAAACGAAGCCTATTACACCCACTATAATTTCCTGCTGCATGTTAACTCCACGTTTTTTGCGGATACTGCAGGTGGCGAGCGCGAGCATAACCAGGACAGGGACATGTTTGGCTATAACGGTAAATTGACTAAACGTAACGACTGGGGAAATACCGTATTGACCTCATCCGTTGGGTTTGGTACCCGCTTTGACCGTACATACGGAACCGAACGCAGTTTTGTAACGGAGCAATACCAGTTCCTCAAATATTTTGAGTTTGGCAATATCAAACAAAATAACAGCAATGTTTACCTGGATGAAACACTGCAGGCCGGAAAGTGGCTGCTGAACGGAGGCGTAAGATTTGACTACTTTAATTTCAATTACCACGATACGACGAAAACCCAGGTAATTGTAAGCCCAAAGATCAATATCCAATATACCGCTAACGATGCCATTCAATTTTACCTGAAAGCAGGTAAGGGATTTCATTCCAATAATGCCATTACTGTGATCAGCAATAGCGCTTTTAAAGGACTCCCGGCCGCTTATGGCGCGGACCTGGGGTTGAACTGGAAACCGGTACCGCACTTATATATCAATGCTGCCCTATGGTATTTATACCTGCAGCAGGAATTTGTTTACAGCGATGACGGTAACATTGTACCGGGCGGCAAAACCAGGCGTACCGGAGTTGACTTTTCGGCCAGGTACCAGTTAACCCATTGGCTTTTTGCAGATTTGAATGTTAACCTCGCAAGACCAAGGTTTGCAGACAGCGCGAAGAACACCGGATATCTTCCCCTGGCGCCAACCTTAAGCAGTACCGGCGGGCTCGATTTTAAGTTTGATAATGGCATCAACGGCGGCCTAAGTTACCGCTACCTGCACGACCGGCCGGGTAACAATACCTATACTTTAGTTGCCAATGGATACTTTGTGACTGACTTGAAAATTAATTATACGAAAAAACGCTACGAAGTGGGGTTAACGATCGAAAACCTGTTTAATACCAAATGGAACGAGTTTGCGGCCGAAGAGATAAGCCGGTTAAGGGGTGAAACAGCCCCCGTCGACCAGATGAGCTTTACGCCCGGCACACCGTTTTTTGCAAAATTGCGGATTGCGGTGTTCTTTTAAGTCAGGACAGTACAATTACTCTTTCCAAAATAAGGTACCGGGATGAAAATGCTTCCACGAATGCCAGTATTCCTGGTACCCTTGTATTTTGTTGAGCTGGCTGCCTTTCATAGCTTGCACTGACCACCTTTTTTTCTAAACCCTCTTTGCAGCTTGACGCAGAGAGGGTGGTCGAGCAAAGCAACGACCGGGTGAGTCAACTATGCGCCATGCAGGTATACGCCATAATAATTGACTATAAACATCCAATCAACGCAATCCTTAAATCAAATAAATCAGCGGTCAATACTGGTGAAATGCCTGTGACACAAACTCAAGGACACTTGGCAACGATGCCCGCCAGTAGGTCCACGTATGCCCACCGTCGCGCACGCGAAACTCATGCGGGATCTCCTTTTTCCGCATGGCGATGTGCACCAGGCAATTTCCCTCGTATAAAAAATCGTCATCGCCATCGTCAATATACCAGCGTACTGCTTTTTTCTGATCGTTGGGCATATTGTTGATCAATGCCAGGGCGCTGTGCCGCTTATAATAATTAACAATTGTTGAGTCGGCAATACCCGGGTTGTTTTTAGTGATAGATGTTCGCGCGTCATCCAAAGTCAACGGGCCCACGGACGCACTCAGCGGGCAGGCTGACGAAAACATTTCGGGATGATGCAGGGCATACATAAAGCTGCCGCCGCCGCCCATGGACAGTCCCGCAACAGCGCGGTAACGTTTATCGCTTTTTATGCGGAATTTCTTTTCAACGTAAGGCACCAGTTCCTTAAAAAAGAAATCCTCGTAATTCCAGTCGCCTTTTATATCGTTAAAATAGCCCCGCCGGCCGGTGTTGGCATCGGGCATGATAATGATCATCGGGGTGGCCAGGCCATCGGCAATGGCTTTATCCGTAATATTCAATACCTCGCCAAATTGCACCCAGCCGGTTTGATCGTCGCCTCCGCCATGCAGCAGGTACAGCACCGGGTAGCTGCGTTCAGACGTTTCGTACCCCGGCGGCAGGTAAACGGCGTACTTGCGTTCGCTTTTCAGGATCTTGCTTGGGAGGGATAAATTGTCATATACTTTGCCGCTTTGTGCAAGTAAAAATACCGGGCAAAAAATCAGCAAGGCAATAAGCCGGGTTAAATATCTCATCTGAATAAGGTGGTAATTGGTTTTAATGGTCAATATCGGGGATTATATTGTAAAACAGTATAAAGTTAATGTAAAAATATGGTTTTGAATAGTCAGGCCATTTTCGCCAGACTTACGAAGTTTTTAAAAACTTCGTAAGTCTATCTGCATCAAAATAATTTACCTTTATCACTTCCCTTGTAATATGGATCAGAACCCAACCGCTTTACAAAACAAATGGCTTTATTCTTTTATCGGTGTTGCTGTTTTGATAAACTTTAGCGGCCTGTTTAACCCGATTATCGGCCCGGATGGTACCTTATATGCCGTCATAGCCAAAAACATGGTGCAAACCAACAACTATGCTGACCTTTTTAATCACGGAAGGGACTGGCTGGATAAACCGCACTTCCCTTTCTGGATAACGGCGCTTTCATTTAAATGCTTCGGTTTTACCACCTGGGCCTACAAATTACCGGCTATCCTGTTTTTATCAATGGGTACGTTTTATACGTACCTGTTTGCTAAAAACCTGTACAATAAGCCAGTCGCGTTATGGAGTGTGCTGGTATTGCTAACCGCCGAGCATATCGTGTTGTCAAATAACGACGTGCGCGCTGAACCCTACCTAACCGGGTTGATCATCGCCTCCGTTTACCATTTTTACCGGGCGGATAAGACAAACAGCTTTTGGCAATTGCTGGCTGGGTGTATTTTTGGAGCCTGCGCCATCATGACGAAGGGAATGTTTGCTGTTATCCCTATCGCCGGGTCTATTGCGGGCCATCTTATCATCACCAAGCAGTGGAAAAGATTGTTTAGCTCCCGGTGGTTACTGGCCATTGTTTTGGTTTTGATTTTGATCCTTCCGGAGATGTGGTGCCTTTATCGGCAGTTCGACCTTCATCCCGAAAAGGTGGTTTTTGGAGAGAAGGGCGTATCCGGCATAAAATTCTTTTTCTGGGACAGCCAGTTCGGGCGTTTCTTTAACTCGGGCCCCATAAAAGGCCACGGCGATCCTTCCTTTTTCGTGCACACGCTATTATGGGCGTTTTTACCCTGGTCGCTTTTGCTTTTTGCGGCGATATTCAACTTTATAAAAAAAGGGAGCAAAAACGCACAGGCGGTTGAATGGTATTGCATCTGTGGGGCGCTGCTCACCTTCCTGGTTTTTTCAGCTTCGAAATTCCAGCTGCCGCATTATTTGAATATTGTATTTCCATTTTTTGCCATACTTACTGCGCAGTATCTCTACAGTATTAAATCGGCAAAAACCGTTCGCGCTATTGGCATTACACAGGCGGTCATCATCGTTTTATTGCTGATGCTTGTAATCGCGCTGCAATACTTTTTCAGGCCTGAAGCGTTTGGGTGGTTAACTTCAGTTATCCTTTTAATACCGGTTTGCCTGCTCATATTTTTCCCGGCAATTACCGGCAATAATACTTTTCAAAGGATCGCTTACCGTACGCTGCTGGCCTCGTTTATCGTAAACCTATACCTTAACCTGGCATTTTATCCCTCGCTGATGAAATACCAGGCCGCAAGCGAGGCTGCCAATTGGATAAACCACAACAACCCACAGCACTTGGCTGTAAGGGAATTTGATGATGCCTACGTTTCGGCCTTTGAATTTTATAATAACAGCGCGGTGACCGTTTTTGACGCCAATGCCAGTCTCCCTGCAAGGCCGTTTTTGTTATACGCCCCGGTCGGCGTGGTCAACAACCTCAAAACTAAAGGCTATACTGTTCAAACGCTAAAAACTTTTAAACGCTATTGGGTAAGCCGCCTTAAGCCCTCGTTTTTAAATGAAGCGACGCGGGCTAAACAACTGGACACTACCGCAGTGGTCAAAATAAACTGATACTAAATTATTTTTTCATCCTGTTGTATCATTTGAATAATCAAATGCGTAAAGAGTAATAACCAGGTGAAAATAAATTATTCATCTACCTATGAAAAACATACGCTTAATTCCGCTGTTGCTTTTTCTGTTAACCTTTGACTTCGTTTCCTGCAAAAAGTCTCCCGTGGTTCCAAATAAGGGTAAGGGCCTGGTACTTACCCCTATTTAACAGCAAAAGGTAACAGCGGATAACGCGTTTTGAATTTGATTATAGCCACTCCCGGTGAATCAAAAATTTACACTGGAATAACTTCCCTTTCATTTTATATCGTAATCTTCGGCAACTAAATTTTAAAGCATGGAAAATTATTTTGCCGAACTTTTTGAACGCGAACTTTTAAAGCTAAGGGACGAAATCAAAAATTTTAAGGATGAAAATAGCATCTGGCGAACAGCCGATGGTATCACCAATTCTGCCGGTACACTGGTGCTGCATTTACTGGGGAATTTAAATTACACGGTAGGCGCGCTTTTGGGTGGCACCGGCTATGTAAGGAACCGGGAACAGGAGTTTTCACTCACCGGGGTTCCGCAGCAACAGCTTATTGCCGATATTGAAAGTTTAATCGGGGTGATAAAAACAAGCTTAAACGGTATTGATCAAGCAAGGCTTGATGAAACCTACGCGCTTGAAATGTTCGGCAAAAAAAGCACAGCCTGGTACCTTACATTTTTCTATGGACACTTAAACTACCATTTAGGGCAGATCAATTATCTGAGAAGAATTTTGGAATAATTTTCTTAAAATTTAAAAAAGCGATGTCATGCTGAACTTGTTTCAGCGCCCACAACGGTAAAAGCTATGCGGGTGACTTGTCCTGTGAGTTGCTGAAACAAGTTCAGCATGACGTTTTTTTATATATTTCCCATGTGCGGGTCGGTGTAGCCCGGCTTGCCGGTTTCAACCCTGCCCGCGTATCGTTTTTCAAAAGTTATATTGCCTTTTACTTTTATACTGAAATCGTACCAGCTAAAGCTTTTAGAAAGATCCAGAATAATAGTCTTATTTGTTGCTGAATTCGGCACAAATAACTTTTGACTATTTGTATCGTAAGAATTATCGATTATTTCTATATCGTATTTTTCCCCGCTGTTTAAGCTATGCAGCTTCAATTCGATATTCCCGGTAGGCGTATTGCTATCCGTTAAACCGCGCTGGTATTCGCAGGCGACTTCTATCTCAGGCGAATTAACATCCCCTTTAAACTCGCGGAAAAAGCCGTTTGGCCCGTACACGCGCAAATGGTACTGGCCGTTTTCAAAGGCGTTCAGCGGCCAGTTGTCTGTTAAACTGTCGCCCGCTTTAACGGCGTAGGCCCAGGTGCGCACATCCTCAGGCTGCTGTTCACCTTCTGCCCTGAATTTGCCTGGCGCGTACACGTTAAATGGCGAACCTGTAGCAGCACCCCCCTGAATATGGTCGGCCGCTGTAAATTTTATTTCGAATGATTTTTTATCCGCGCTTAACCTGCCATCAACGAATAGCTGGTATGGCAATGCGCAGGATGGTTTTATGCCTTTTTCTTGCTTCGGCACGTAGGGCGACAGGTGGGGGGCATGGTTGATCTGCATTATTTCTTCGGCGGTCAGCAGCTTATAATCGTCCGGTACTTTTTTAAACTTCGCCTGGTGTATGCTTTCCACAAACTGGTCTCGCGGTACGAATTCAGGGTTTGGGATACTTTCACCATGATACGGCCTGAATACCGACGTAAGATCGCCGCAAACGGTGCGCCGCCAGTCACTGATATTAGACTCCTTTACCGTTTTGCCTGTTTTTTTACTTAGGAATTGTTCCAGGAATTGCAGTGTTGAGGTATGGTCAAAAACTTCGGAGTTCACCCATCCGCCCTTGCTCCACGGCGAGGCAATTACCATCGGCACCCTGTAGCCCAGGCCGATCGGGCTTTCCTTGTCAAACTTTTCGGGAAAATCCTTTCGGGCAAGTTCTTGCTCCAGCGTTACAAATTCTACCCGGGTATCAATTCCCTCCGAAACTTTGCCCGTTCCTTTTTTATGCGGATGGGGCGCTACAAAGGGCGGCACATGATCAAAATAGCCGTCGTTTTCATCGTATGTCAGAATGAAAATGGTTTTTTTCCAAACTTCCGGGTTTTGTGTAAGGATATCCATTACTTCCGATACATACCAGGCACCATACCACGCCGAGCTGGGATGGTCCGAAAAATTTTCAGGGGCCGACAGCCATGAAACAGCCGGAAGATTCCCGGTTTTTACATCCTGCCTAAACTGATGCAACACATCTCCCTTGGGTACTTTTAGCTCGCGCCCGGTACCATTGTCATCATATTTTAAATTAGTAAGCTGGTGGTAGTGCGGGTCGTTTTTGTTGGTGTCGAAAGCTTTTTTATGGAGGCTTTTTTCGCGTTCGGATAGCTTTTCAAACATGCCCTGTTTCCACACCGCGGTTTCCTTAGTTACCGCCTCAAGGTCGGATTTCATTTGCCGTAACTGTTTTTTCAGCCCGCGCATCTGTGCATCGCCCGGCTGCAGGCTGGCTATCTTCTTTTCCAGGTCAGCTATCTTTTCGGGTAATTCAGCCGATTTTTTTTGCATGGCGATCAGATGCGGCTCGTGCAGATGAATATTATACTGAGCGAAAAACTCTAACGCATTGTCCTGGAAATTTGACAGCCATGGATCTTCCTCACCTTCAAAACCGGTGTCTATCGCGACTTCGTTTTGATAGCATTTCCATGATATGCCATTGTCTTCAAGTCTTTCGGGAAAAGTGGTCCATTTCAACGTGCCGTAATCCATATCATCATTCCACACATTAGCTCTCGAGTTCTCGTTTTGTTCTTCACGCACAGTACCGGTCCAAAAATAAAGCCGGTTGGGATTGGTCCCGGTCAGCGCCGAGCAGAAGTTTTGATCGCAAACGGTAAATGCGTCAGCCAATGCATAATAAAAAGGGATATCCTCACGGGTATAATAGCCCAATGTTAAAGGCATATCAGCATATTCCTTGTTGCTGTTGCGCTTGTTGTCTAACCATTTATCAAACTTGCCATCGTTGCGGGCATTTACCTGGTTGCGCCACGAATGGGGAAGAGAGTCCATCCAGGTCGACCTGGTCCTTTTAATATCTAAACGGAAAGGCGCATAGGTTTCGCCTTTTTTATTCGACTGCAGCCAAACTTTATTTTTGTTTGGCAAGTTGATCGCCCGAGGATCGTTGTAACCCCTTACGCCCTTCAGGGTACCGAAACAATGATCGAAAGAGCGGTTTTCCTGCATCAGGATAACAATGTGCTCAGCATCCATATAGGTACTTCCCGGGGGCGGGTTAATAGCCATTGCCTTTTGGATGGATGCAGGTAAAATGCCCGATAAGCCGGCCGCGCCGGTTAAAAGTGCAGCCTTTTTTATAAAATCTCTCCTGTTATCCATTGTATTTGGGTTGCAAGTTCTATGTTATGAGTTGTAAGATCTATCTAATGAAAATATTAGCCTGTTTAATAAAGAACGGATTGTGCAGGACTTAACGTTTTTGTGCCTGCAATTAAATCTTCGAAAAATACTGCTCGCAAAGCCCGAAAGATAAAGTCATCCCATTACCACCCAGCCCGTTAATGATGGTTATCCCGGGCGCCGCCTCAACGATAAGTTCTGTTTCTCCGCCGGTCATTTTCGGGTATATGCCATGCCATGACTGTAGTAATCTCCAGTCTTTAAAATTCGCAAAAGTTTGTAAGTAAGCAGTTATTAAATTATTAATAAATTCTTTATCAAACGGGTCGTGAACCAACCCGTATTCATGCGAATCGCCAATTGTGAGCTCACCGCTGCCGTTTTGCGAAACCATTACATGTATGCCCCATTTAAGATAGTCGGCAAAGTCCGCTTCATATCGTTTGCGTAAAGCAGGTAATGAAGCTGCTGCCTGGAAACCGGGATAATGGATCATGGAAAGCCCGCCGCATAACGAGGGGCCAATGCGCCAGTCGTCGGGCTGGCCAACAAGCCGCATCATTTGCAGTTTGCACTTCGTTATCCCGGTTTCTAAAAATAGCTCAGGATATAACGTTTCAAAATCTGCGCCGCTGCATATAAATATTTCATCAGCTTCCCAGGTACGGCTGCCCGAGGTAACTTTAGGATGATCTATTGTAGTAATGGCCGTGTTCCAATGAAATTCCACGTCATATGAGCGATAAAACAGCGCAAATGCCGCCGATTGTCGCGACAAATACTACCCCTTCTTTAAAAAAGTTTCCCCAGCTTATGCCAGGCCTCACAAATTCTTTTACCAACAACAGGCTTATACTACCCAGATAGCCTAACGAATCGGCAACATATATAAGAAAACCCACATTGCCCCGGCAATGGAAAGTAGCGATCATTCGTTCAAAAAAGATAGCGTTATAAGGTACGTAACCCAGAAACAAACCCAGCCCGGTTATGGTCATCCATAAGGTCGGGCTTATCATTTTCAAGGCAAATAATATGGTAGATGCACCGATCAATATGCAGCCGCCAATAATAAGCAAGTGAATAATGCTGAAAGCCACCAGGTTTTTACGGACAAGTATCAACAAACTCACAGCCACCAAAACAATAACGGATATTTTAGTATCTGTAGTGGTATAGATCAAATTTCCTTTTACGCCCAGGCTGGCCCAAATTTCAACCTCAAAATTGTCCCGCACATCCCGCATAACAGTTAGCAGCACGTAAATGATGAGGGTAAGAATAATGCCAGGCAAAAACCGTTGCAGAAATTGCTTGCGTTCAGTGGCATTCATAGGTACTCGTTTAGTACGGAGCTTTATGTCTTCGGCGGTTGGTCGGGGTATAAGTTCAAGGAAAAAAACAAACAGCATAAGCGGGACCGCAAAAATTGCTCCCATTAAAAAAGGCATCTGGAAATCATTAACCGGTAAATTATGCAGCAATGTGCGTCCGACGGTTTTCACAAAGCCCGAAGCAAAAATGAGGCTGATGGATAGTACAGCCGCCATAAACTCGGTCGACTTGCGCCCTTCAAGATAGCCGAATACTAAGCCCCAGATAAGGCCTAAAGGGAAACCGTTAATGAACAGGAAAATGATATTATATGGCGCCGGTACCAGTGCAAAACCCAGCAATGCCAGCCACGAAATGCCTACAAGCACCAAAATAGTTAAACCGCGTTTGTCTTTTATTTCAGCTATAAAGCGAATGCCGTAAAATTTACTTAGCGTATACCCTATTATCTGGGCGATAACCAACCATACTTTATAATCCACATGTAAATACTGCTGGCCGGTAAAGGTTCCGGCTGCATAGGCTTTGCGGAAAGCGTACATAGAAGTATAGGCGCCAAAAGCCGCCACGGCGGCCGTTACCGACAACAGAGCGTAAGGCCATGCGGCAACCTTTGCGCGCATATTATCGATAGCTTTCATCCGGGTGTGTTTACAATTTTGATGACGTCGGCTATATCATCAATGATATGGGTTGGATTATATGGCTCCAATTCTTCGCGGGTGAATATTCCGGTGGTGACACCTATAACATAGCGGCAGCCTGCATTTTGACCCTCCCGGATATCCACTTCCGTATCGCCAACCTTGGCAACCTCCCCGGGGTGCTCAATGCCGCCTTCGCGCATTATTTTTTGGATCATATAAGGGTAAGGGCGGCCCAGTTCCACTTCATCGGAGCCAATGACATGATCGATCAATCCTTTCTCAGCCCATCTTAGCCGGTTAACAATTGTCTCGGCAATGTCCCTCGAAAAGCCGGTATTGATACCCACCCGTATGCCTTTTGACCGCAACGCGGTAAATGTTTCCTCCACATTTGGCAACGGTTCAATATCGGACGAAAACTCATAATAAGCTATCATTTGCTGCACAAACTGCCGGTGTATCTTACTCACCAATTCGGATGTTATCCGGGCATCATCATATTCATGCAGCCGCAGCATCTGCCTTATGGCCATAGTTTTCTCATAGCCCATCAGCGGGTTAATAAGCTCAAGCGGAACTTCGTAATTAAACTTTTGTAATGCTGCCTGGAAAGCACGGCTTACCGCGTGGTCGTCTTTAACCGTAGTGCCGGCTATGTCAAATACTACTAGTTTTATGGGCATAATACCGGTTGGGGTGTCGGGCAATACTAACTTTAGTTTATGAATATCAAACCAAATTATCGTTAACATATGATTAAGTTAATTTGATGGATCAGATTATATTCACAGATGAGATCAATGAATTGTGAAAACCTGCAAAGTAGCGGCTGCGTATGTCGGTTAACACAGCAGTAATAATTTGCTAATACAAATTGCTTTAGTTTGCGGTAAAACACTACACAATGAAACCACCTGCATATAACCCTGAAGCTGTTGTGAATGAAGTGTTCTCTCTTTATAAAAAATACGGCGACTTGGATTATATCGGTGAGCCTGTTTCTCAGCTTGAACATATGTCGCAGGCGGCCTCGCTTGCAGAAAAAGAAGGGTATGATGAAGAGGTAATACTGGCTGCATTTTTTCATGACATTGGCCATTTATGCGCGGATGCCGGCGAAGCCGGAAGTATGAATGGCATGGGCAATGTTGACCACGAAACATTAGGTGCCGATTACCTGCTTGAGCGCGGTTTTTCTGAAAGGCTTGCCGCGCTGGTACAAGGTCATGTAACCGCCAAGCGTTATCTTACTTTCAGATATCCCGAATATTATGATAAGCTATCGGCAGCCAGTAAAGTTACGCTTGAATTCCAGGGCGGAAAGATGAGCAATGATGAGGCTGAAGCGTTTGAATATAACCCTGAGGCTGAAATATTAATCCGTTTACGGTATTGGGATGATATGGCCAAGCAGCTAAATGTACCGGTTGACAACCTAACAGATCTCAAAGTGCTAACATTAAGCCACTTGCACAAACAAATGCTTTAGCATCTAATATTTATATTCAATTTCTACAAGTATCAACATGAAGGCATCGGTTGTTGGTTTAATAAATATGCTTATTTTTAAGGGCTAAGGCGCAAATCGGTGTATGGAAATTAAAAATCAAAATGACGGCAAGCGCGGCAGCTTTTTTATCGACGACGGAAATACACGTGTGGGCGAGATGGATTATATTTTCGCCGGCCCGGCAAAAATGATCATCGTTCATACCGAGGTAAATGAGGACTATGAAGGGAAAGGGCTTGGCATGCGGCTCGTTAAAGCAGGTGTTGTTTACGCACGCGAAAATCACATAAAGATTTTACCGCTCTGCCCGTTTGCCAAAAAGATATTTGACGTTACTCCCGAATTTGCAGATGTATTGTTTTAACTTATGCACTATTTAGCTTAATAACAACCATGGAATATTTATTAGATTACCCGGTAAAGGCGCTCATCGGAACCGAAAAATATAAATGTACGGTTGAATGGCGTCACGGCAAGTTTATAGCAGATGAGCCCCAGGAAATTGGCGGGAAAGATAAAGGGCCCGATCCGCATACCTTGCTGCTCTCATCGGTAGGAACCTGTACGCTGGCTACCCTGCGCATGTATATTGACAGAAAAGGATGGGATATTCCTGATATAGCCATCGCGCTTAACATGTACCATGAAACGAGGGATGGAAAAAACGTTACCGTGATTGACCGCGACATTAATTTTTTTACGCCGGTTACCGACGAGCAACGGGAACGGCTGATGCATATTGCAAAAGCCTGCCCCATATCTAAAATGCTGGAAGGCGAAATACAGGTGCGCGCATTCGTGTATTCAGATAGTTCAGGTTTGAATAAGCACACCTATACCAATGGAGAAATAACGGTAGAATGGAACCCCGAACTTTGCCGGCATGCCGGGCGCTGCGCTACCCAATTGCCCCAGGTTTTTAATCCTGCCGTAAAGCCCTGGATAAATATGGACGGCGCTACCAGCCTGGAAATACAGGAGCAGGTTGCCAGATGCCCCACAGGCGCTTTGAAAATTGCCAAATGAGCTATTTATCTCCGCCAAAATCTGGCATAAAAAAAGATGGGTGGCTGTCCGCCATCCATCTTAAATTTCTATAGGCTTTTTATCCCGGTTATTTTAAACTCCTTTTTGGAGCAAAATAAACTGGTAATAAAAGAATAGCCAACAATAGAGCAAAATCTAATACAACTGTCATGACTTTGAATTTAAATTAATTATTAAACATTAATAGTTCAGAAATAATCATCATCCTTTAAGCCTTTATCTTACAATTCCAGGTTTAGGGTTTCAGAACAATTTGTATTTCTATACAGGGGGGCGACACAAAACATGCCATATTGCGCAGCTTTTTTTTGTGCCGAAAAATGCCGGAAAATGAAATTGGTTAATTTTGAAAAACGGCGCGAAAAAAACGGAATTGCCGGAAAATCAGGTGCTTTGAGGCCAATTGGCAATAAAAAACCAGCCGGGAACGAGAATTTAACCTGTTTTTGATAAAAAAATAAAATTAAAAAGTCTGAAAAAGCGATTTTGTTATAAAATCGCTATTTTCTAATAAATTGCCCATAAGTACATCGTAAATCTTTAATCAGCAAAAAACGATTCTATTCAATTTAGAAGTCCTGGCCTAAAAAAATGCACTATAAAAGAGCAGTGATTAAAAATCAACCAAAAAAATAAAAAATTGACAATTTGTCATGCGGCATGACAATCACCAATTTTTAGGTCCACAAAATCAACTTTTTAACACTGACATTACCTGACAAAACGTCAAAGCACGCGAATGGCATAGTGACACAATCTAATAAATGTCCTGTATTTTTACCGGCTTGGTTACCCGGGAGTTTATTCTCTAGTCTTTAAATAAAACAGTTAAAAGTGATAATCCTTATATGCTTATATGGGCATAGTGATTTAGTCATTGCCGGGGAACTCTTGTTTGAGATGATATATCACATCATTCAATAAGGCATTTAGCCTTTCAGTAAATAAATGTAGTTCATCGGCATTAAAACCATCCTGGTTTTCCAGGTTGCCGATAACACCCCCGGCATCGATGCCGAACTGGGACAAGGGAGACTTTATTTTATGGGCTATAGTTGATACCTGTTTCCAATCACCCAGCTTAGCTTTTTCATTTAACGATTGCAGATCGGCAGAAATGGAGCTGATAAATACTGATATCAGTTGTTCTAAAAAGCCATTATTGTCGCCGGTTATGGATCTAATGCCCGTTAAATCATAAGGCTTATCCCCATTTTCGTTATTTTCCTGCTCATTGATATCCTCTTCCATTTAATTTTTTACTGGTGCACGACAAATATCATTACTTGTAACGGCATAAATTAAAATGTGTACGAAACTGCTAACTGCAGGTAAAATACTGAAGTGTTGGGCACATAAAATGTATTTGTTCCGTTATCGTCGATTTTATGAACTGCGATGGCGTATACCGGGTTAACTTCAACTGCAAACTTTTTTATGGTATAGGTAAATGGCAGGTTAAATTCATACGCCAGCACTTCAAATTTATTAAAGTTAATGGTTCCGGTACTAACCTGTGTTGTTGTGGTTGTAACTACATTTCCGTTGCCTTTTCCTTTGCTGCGAAAATTTTTGCGCGCGGTTTCGCTTTTTTGTTTCCGTATAACATACGTGTTATAAAAGTTTTGCGAACCGGCGTTAAAATGAATAGCCGGCTCGATGCTCAGTTGGTCGTGAGCGCCAAATGGTTTTGCGATGGTAAACTCATGCGCCACACCGCCGGTTAATATAAAGTCATTCCCGCCGCCGTTGCCCAGTACGTAATCAATATGTGCTGATGGTGTAATTATATCGAACAAGTTATAGCTTAATTCAGCGCCTATAACGGCATCCAGCGCCGAAACAAGCTGCGTACTGTTGAAGCTGGCAAAATATTTTGATACCGTAACACCGCCGCTTAAATTGTCGTGCTCGAAATTGTATCCCGTTTCAATGGCGCCTCCATCCAGTTTATCAAACTCGCGGCTAGGTACATAATTAACCGTCCCCGAAAAAAATATCCCGTTTTTTAAGGTGTAGGTGGCCCCGAGGTTATATACGGGTATCGTCACACTGTCGGTGCGGCCCAGGTAAACACTGTTGCTATTGTAGGTTAAGCCGAATTTCAATGTAGGCTTTTTGTGTTTCACGGTATCGGCATTTTGAGCTTTACAGCTTAAAACAAATAAAAAGCATAATACAAGCAAGGCATATAATTTGAGCATCGGATTTTTAATTAGTTGAGTTACAACCCAAACGTAATTGACGGCAAATAGTTTCATTTATCAATTGCAGCGAACGACTAACAATACTATCCGTTTAATGCCCGATCAAAGTATGCTCGATCTGTTCAAGCGATTTGCCTTTGGTTTCGGGCATTATCCGCCAAACAAAAAGCAACTGCAGAATCATCATCACGGTAAAAAACAAAAAGGTGGTACCGCCGCCAAGCTGCCCGGCAAACCAGGGGAACGAAAACGCGATCAGCGCGGCCATAACCCAGTGCGTGAAACTGCCCATGGTTTGCCCCTTGGCACGTACCTGGTTGGGGAATATCTCGGATATAAACACCCAGATAACGGCACCCTGAGAAAAAGCGAAGAACGCGATATAAAATAACAGGTAGCAGGTTACATAATAGCCGCTGAAACTTTTGGTATAAAATGAATACGAAACCAAACCCAATGTGAAGATAAGCCCGAACGAGCCGATCAGCATCAGCTTACGGCGGCCCATGCTGTCGATAAACCGGATAGCGAGCATGGTAAAAATAAAGTTGACCAGCCCGATCCCGGCAGTAGACAACAGCGATGCGCTTTTACCAAGACCCGTCATTTCAAATATGCGCGGGGCATAATATATAATGGCGTTGATGCCCGATACCTGGTTAAAAAAAGCAAAAAGGATGGCCAGTGTAGCGGGAAACCGGTAGCGGCGGCTAAACAATTCATTTCCTTTGGGGTCCTTTGCATCTTCAGTATTGGAGCTTACAATACTTTCCAGATCGCTTTGATACCCTTCCGGGTTGATCACCTGCAGTATCCGTGTAGCCTCGTCACGGTCACTCCGGTGCAGCAGCAGCCAGCGCGGACTCTCGGGCACCAGTTTTAACAACACCAGGAACAACAACGAAGGAACCGCCTGTACGCCCAGCATATATCGCCACGAATCAGGAAAATTCTGGCCGATCAGGTAATTGGAAAAATACGAGATAAGGATACCGAAAACGATATTAAACTGGAAAAGCACGACCAAGCGTCCGCGTGAAGCGGCCGGTGAAATTTCGGATATATAGATCGGCGCAATAACAGACGATGCGCCAACGCCTAAACCGCCGATAAAACGCAATACCATAAATACGTACCAGTTTGTGGCCAGCGATGTACCGAGCGACGAAAACAAAAAGATAAATGCGATGATCAGCAACGCTTTTTTGCGGCCAAGCGCGTCGGCCGGGATGCGTCCGAGAAAAGCACCGATGACCGTGCCGATCAATGCGATAGATATAGTAAGGCCGTGTTGTACATCCGTGAGCGTCCAATATTTTTGAATGGCCTGTTCGGCGCCCGAAATTACTGCCGTATCAAAGCCGAATAAAAATCCGCCCATCGCTACAATAACGGACCATAAGATAACTTTTCGCTGGATCATAATAAAGGTTGCAAGTTGAAGGTTTATCAAATATAACTTTTAAACCATAAGCTGTTGCATTGTTGTTTAGATAGTGCTGTTCAACATGATAAAAGAATGGGTTATTAATAAATTTTTAAGAGATTTGCGCTCCTGCTTTACATGAAAAAAATAACTGAAAACAACGCGGCAAAATTTACGGTCATCCTGATCATTGTTACTTTCGCGATCCGTTGTTTAATAGCAGCCTATACCGGGCTGGGTATCGGCGAATCGTATTATTTCCGCGGGGCGCTTCACCTTGACCTTAGTTATTTCGACCAGCCCCCGTTATTTTTCTGGATCGGCGGTTTGGGGATAAAGCTATTTGGCTTAAACAATTTTGGCATCAGGCTGCCGTCGGTGTTACTTTTTGCAGGCACAAGCTGGTTGCTTTTCCTGGTTACGCGTAAGTTATTTACCGCTAAAGCGGGATTTTGGGCGGTACTGATCATGAATTTAAGCGCGGTGTTTACCGTGGCTATCGCCTGCTGGTTTCAGCCTGACGCGCCGTTAATGTTTTTCTGGATGGCTGCCACTTATTTCATTGTTGAGATAATGATTGGCTCAAACGCCAACGCCGAAGCCAACTGGCATAGCCGCAGTACTTACTTGTTATGGATAGCGGTTGGCATATGCATAGGGCTGGCCACATTGAGCAAATACCACGTTATATTTTTATTTGCGGGGGTGTTTATGTTTGTGGGCACCAACAAAAGTCAGCGGCACTGGCTCAGGCATCCCGGTCCATATATCGCCGTGCTCATCACTTTAATCATGGCGTTCCCCATTCTTTGGTGGAACTATAATAACGGCTGGGTATCGTTCATTTTCCAGGGCTCAAGGGCAGGCGTGCACACACACTTCCAGTTGCATCCTGAATGGTTTTTGCGCAGCATACTCGGGCAGTCGCTATGGCTGTTGCCATGGATATGGTTCCCAACAATAAGGCAGCTTTTTATTTCGTATAAATTGAGGTCGCAATTGCTGGCATACAGTTTTAATTTCTGGATGGCTGTATTGCCGATTGTTTTTTTTACCATAGTCACGCTATGGGCGGATCTTCAATATCACTTTCACTGGCAGGCGCCGGGTTACATGATGCTGTTTATGCCCCTGGGCTTTGCGGTAGACAAATGCCTGGGCACAACCGGCGCAGGGTATAGGCTCACACGCCGCTGGCTTAATTTCTCGATCGTATTTACCATTATTACCATCGGGGTGATCAGTTTGCATATGGTTACCGGTTTCTGGCAATCATACGGCCCAAAATGGATGGTTAGCTTTCATGGCGATAAAAACGACCCCACCATACAAGGTGTAGATTATACCGATATAAAAACCCGCTTCGAAAAAGAGGGCTGGCTCAAAAACCCCAATATATTTGCCGGAAGCCCGCGCTGGTGGCTGATGGGTAAAATAGACTGGGCGCTGAAAGGCGAAAAAGATATCGTGGTTTTTAATGCCGACCCAAGAAATCTGGCTTTTTTGGTCGACCCTAAAACGCTGCTGGGCAAGGATGCCATCGTTATTGGCGATCAGCACCAGCTGTATGTGGATGCTGATGTAAAACCGTTTTTTGACAGCGTGAAGCAATTGCCTGATATCCCGATCATCCGAAACGGCATAGTTGAATATAGGCTGCAGGTTTACTATTGCAATCATTTGCGTGTGCCGGCGCAAAAACGCATGGATATGCCATTATACCGGCAGCTGATAGGTTTACCGCCTTTCGGAAAATAGAAGCATAAGCGATAACAATGAAGAACGACCATCTGAGTGTCCCGCTTTTTGAGATGCGCCTGGAGGAGATCCATCGCGCCGACCCATGGCTGCGCTATGAAATTTCTATTCGCGATTTTATCAGCTTATTCCCGGTGCGATATAAAAATGGCTTGCCCGTAAAGCCGGAGCAGCCGGCCGTATTCGGTATCGATCGTGAAGTTTTTCTGAAGGTGCTGGTAGCTTTCAGCCAGTGCTTTAATTGAGGCTATTTATAGGCCGACAAATGGTTGTTTTTTATCGTCAGCACAAATGATTTCCCTACGCTTATCTTGATACTTCTGTCCTGCAGCATGGCTTTTATGGTATCGTCCGACTTTAACGCTTCAAACAAATCGCGCGCTACGGCCGAGCCGCTGATGTTGTTGGTCACCTTGCCATTTTCCAGCGCCAGGTTAAAAGTATAGCCCGATTTGCCGCGGTCGCCCGCCGATTCAAAATCCGTTATGTTCAATTTAAATTGTTGTTCCTCGTTAAGGCTCTTTTTCAAATGCAAACGAATAACCGGCAGGTACCTTTTCCAGGTAGTTAAATATTTTCTTTCTTCCATGCGAGAATGTAAAGGTATGATAAATGGAGCAAGAACATCACGATCCGTCAATATTTGTGGTGAATTGTTTATTAAGCCGTGCGTGCTTTAGCA
The DNA here is from genome assembly GCA_035568395.1 of Mucilaginibacter sp. Lineage (GTDB taxonomy): Bacteria > Bacteroidota > Bacteroidia > Sphingobacteriales > Sphingobacteriaceae > Mucilaginibacter. The sequence continues at coordinate 329,911 of DATMOF010000005.1, forward strand.
GCCTCACTACTAAAACCAAACCTTAAATTATGTTGTTGTAGAATCATTATGAAAGCAGCAACATTTATACTCGCCCTGTTATTTTCCGTTTCGGCTTTCGCCCAAAAGCATACGCCAATGCCGCACGGAACCGTTTACGGCGCGACACCCGACAATACGGCCATGGTGGCAGCCTCAAACCTGGAAGCGTATATGGATAAAAAGACGCGTATCAGTACCACAATAAGGGGCAGGGTTATAAAGGTAACCAAGCCAAAAGGCGGCTGGTTCGAGATCGATGCCGGTAAAGGGAAAGTGATCGCGGCGCATTTCAGCAACTATAATATTACGCTTCCCGAAGATATAAAAGGTAAATACGTAATTGCCGAAGGAATAGCCGCAAAGCAATTTATTTCCGACGATATGCAGCACCTTGCCGGCGATACCGTAACCGGAAAGAAAAGCCATTCCACAAAAACCAGCAAAAATCAGCAGCTTACTTTTGAAGTAAAGGGATTGTTAGTAGAGAAGTAAAAATAAGGTGAAAGGATAAAGGCGAAAGGTAAAAGGATTTTAAGTTACATATGCAACCGTTCACCCTTTACCTTTCGCCTTTCACCTCCTCAAGCTTACCGGCTTAAATACATTGATTTTTCCTTATACAGGTTCCTGAAATAGGGGTCCTGCAGGTTGGGTATAAAACGTATAGCTTCGCCGGTCGATTTCATTTCGGGGCCGAGCTCCTTGTTTACTTCGGGGAATTTATCGAACGAAAATACCGGTTCCTTTATCGCATAGCCCCAAAGCTTGCGCTCGATGGTAAAATCTTTTAGCTTGTTAACGCCCAGCATCACCTTTGCGGCGATGTTGATATAAGGCACATCATACGCTTTCGCGATGAATGGCACCGTACGCGACGCGCGCGGGTTAGCCTCGATCACATATACCTTATCATCTTTTATCGCAAACTGGATGTTGAGCAGCCCAAGCACGTTCAATGCCTTGGCTATCTTAACGGTATATTCTTCCATCTGCTGTATGGCATGGTCCGACAGGTCGAACGGCGGCAATACGGCGAATGAATCGCCCGAGTGGATGCCCGCCGGCTCGATGTGCTCCATCATACCTACAATATGCACATCCTCGCCGTCGCTGATCGAGTCCGACTCGGCCTCAGCCGCGCGGTCAAGAAAATGGTCGATCAGTACCCGGTTGCCTGGTAGATTTTTCAGTAAGCTTACAACTGCTTTTTCGAGGTCCTCATCGTTAATCACAATGCTCATGCCCTGGCCGCCTAATACATAGCTGGGGCGTACCAGTACCGGGTAACCTACATGGTGGGCCACTTCAAGCGCTTCTTCGGCACTTTCGGCAACACCGTATTTAGGGTAAGGGATATCCAGGTCTTTCAGCAGGTCCGAGAAACGGCCGCGGTCCTCGGCAATATCCATGTCATTGAACGAAGTGCCTATTATGCGGATGCCGTGTTCGTGCATTTTCTCGGCCATTTTTAAAGCTGTTTGCCCGCCAAGCTGAACGATCACACCGTATGGTTTTTCCATCTCGATGATCTCGCGCACATGCTCCCAGTACACCGGCTCAAAATATAGCTTATCGGCCATATTGAAATCGGTTGAAACTGTTTCGGGGTTGCAGTTGATCATGATGGCTTCGAAGCCTGATTCCTTCGCGGCAAGCAAACCATGCACGCAACTGTAATCAAACTCAATGCCCTGGCCTATACGGTTCGGGCCCGAGCCCAATACGATGATCTTTTTCTTATCGGATACGATAGACTCATTCTCGCCCTCGTAGGTCGAATAGTAATAAGGCGTTTTTGCCGGGAACTCCGCGGCGCAGGTATCCACCATTTTGTATACCCGTTTAATGCCCAGGGTTTTGCGGCGCTGATACACATCCTCTTCGGTAACATTGCCTAAAATATAAGCTATCTGCGTATCCGAAAAGCCTTTTTGCTTCAGTGTAAAGAAAAATTCCTCGGGTATGTTGTTCAGCGAATAACGGCGCAGCTCGTTCTCCAGGTTCACCACATCGGCTATCTGGTTCAAAAACCAGCGGTCGATTTTGGTAACCTTGCGCACCGACTCTATCGGCACACCTAAACTCAATGCGTCATATATATGGAATAGCCTGTCCCAGCTCGGGTGTTCAAGGCTGTGCATAATATCGTCCAGGTTGCGGCTCTGGCGGCCGTCGGCGCCAAGGCCGGCGCGGCCAATTTCCAAACTTTGACACGCTTTTTGCAGCGCTTCGATAAAGCTGCGGCCTATACCCATTACCTCGCCTACCGATTTCATTTGCAGGCCAAGCTCGCGGTTGGCGCCTTTGAACTTATCAAAGTTCCAGCGTGGTATTTTTACGATCACGTAATCCAGCGTAGGCTCAAAATAAGCCGAAGTGGTTTTGGTGATCTGGTTCTCGATCTCATCAAGATTATAGCCGATAGCCAGCTTGGCCGCTATTTTGGCGATTGGGTACCCGGTAGCTTTTGATGCCAGGGCAGATGACCGCGATACGCGCGGGTTGATCTCGATGGCGATAATAGCCTCGTCGGCAGGGTTAACCGAAAACTGCACGTTACAGCCGCCGGCAAAGTTGCCGATTGCGCGCATCATGCGGATAGCCTGGTTGCGCATATCCTGGTAACAGCGGTCGCTCAGCGTCATGGCCGGGGCCACGGTTATCGAGTCGCCGGTGTGGATGCCCATAGGGTCGAAGTTTTCGATGGAGCAAATGATAATTACGTTATCGTTGCTGTCGCGCAGCAGCTCCAACTCATATTCTTTCCAGCCCAAAACCGCCTGCTCAACCAATACCTCGTGGGTAGGCGATGCCTGCAAACCGCGGCTTAGCGCAGCTTCAAAATCCTCTTTTTTATGTACAAAGCCTGCACCTTTACCACCCAGCGTATAGCTGGGGCGAATAACCAGCGGGAAACCAATTACCTGTGCGGCTTCCTTTCCTTCCAAAAACGAGTTGGCGATCTTTGAGGTAGCCACACCCACGCCGATATCCACCATAAGCTGGCGGAAGGCTTCGCGGTTCTCTGTTTTTTCGATGGCAGCAAGATCTACGCCTACTATCTTAACCCCGTACTTTTCCCAGATACCCTGTTCGGCAACCTCAATGCAAAGGTTCAGCGCCGTTTGGCCGCCCATGGTGGGCAGTACGGCATCTATCTTTTGTTCCTTTAATATCTTTTCGATGCTTTCGGGCGTCAGCGGCAGCAGGTACACGTGGTCGGCAATAACCTTATCGGTCATTATCGTGGCGGGGTTGCTGTTGATGATGGATACCGAAATACCCTCGTCCTTCAGCGAAAGGGCGGCTTGCGAACCGGCATAATCAAATTCACAGGCCTGGCCAATAATAATAGGGCCCGAGCCAATGATCAATACGGATTTGATGGAGTTATCTTTGGGCATAGTTTTTTGAGTCTTGAGTTTTAAGTACCGAGTCTTAAGTCTTGCCCATCAAACAACTATGGGCTATCGACTATCAACTACGGACTTAAAAATACTATGCGCTGAAAGCGAAAAAAAACCGACTTCAGCGTCGGGGTGCAAAGATACATTTTGTAAAAACATTTAACGCTTTTTTTTGGAATTAGTGGGATATATCCAACTATGTCATTGCGAGGAGCCGGTTGGCAAGCGGACAGGGAGCGACGAAGCAAACTCGTAGCCATGCAATAACGGTGATGTATAGCTACGAGTTTGCCGCGCTACGCCCGCAATGAAGGCGTTAAGGTGTGCTTTAGCGATACTTATATTTTAAGGACTATCGGGAATAACTATCGCCCCCTTCAAATACACATCGGTGTGAAAAGGAAAAAGTCTCCCCCGGGTAATCGAATCGGCATTGTCGGCTATCGGATAGGGTACCGGAACACCCCGTAGCATGGCCGGCTTGCATTTGGGCTGATCGCTCTTTAATTCGAGGTTAATCATCACCTTGCCCTGCTTTTTAAAGCCGTGCAAATTGGTTATTTCCCCTTTTTCATTAATTACATAGCTTAAATGTAAATATCCCGGAGTTAGAAATTCTAAACCGGCTGTATCGGCGGGGTGTTTAAGATTCGCGGCGATGGCGTATTCAAACTTATTGAAATCGCCGCTGAACCGGGGGAGTTCAAAAAACCTATGGTAATGATATTTTTTGCCGGTATTGGTTATCGTTGTTCCGGAAATAAACCGTCCTGCCTGGTAGGTTTGTTCAAAAAACAGTCCTTTATCGTCCGTGCCCTTCCATACACCGTCTTTCCAGCCATTCTTGTAAGATCCTGCCATAGTGAAATGTTCACCGAACATATTTAAACTATCACTCTCCTGGCGTGAGCCATTTCCGTTGACGATATGCGGTGTGCCCGACGAGTCGGCATCGTAGGCAACCTGGGGGAACGGCCAGGGATTCGGATAATATAGCACGTGCATTAATACCGCATTGGGATAATAGCCCGTGGCTTTTAACAGCCTGCCGTTTTTATACTCACTTTTGATGGCAACCTGGCCGGTTTTATAATAAAATGTAAGTGTACTTACGTAAACAGGTTCGTTGATATCCCCTCTCGCTTCCGCGGTACGCCATGTTCCGTCTTTATGATACTCGGTGAACCGGAAAGTTTCATCTGCCTTGGAATTAATAACCCTGTAATATTCGGCACTATCGCGATTTGTGGTTGCCGTGTTATTCTTAGTATAGTAAACGGGCGGCTCATCCTGCGCAAAAGCTGAAGCCGTTAAAAAGATCAGATTGAAAAGTAAACCGTATCGTTTGTTCATCATAGCCATACTAAATTATGTAATTGATGCCATTAAACTATAAAAACTTGTGAGTGTAACCGTCAACCGCTAACTTTCAGCCGTAAATTATATGAAAAAATCACTTTATTTGATCGCGATTGTGTTGATTTTATCCGGCTGCGGCGTACTGCAATCGGCCATTAAATCAACACTGCCTTATACCGCTACATTAACCATACCCCGCTCATCGACGGTGGGCGACGAGCTTTCGGTAACTGCACCTGCCGGCAGCTTTGACCAGCGCATTAACAAAGCCGGCAACAATGCCGACCAGGTGAGCGATGTGCGTGTGGTATCGGCCCGGATAAGATCGGTTGACCCGTCTGATTTTAATATCGGCAACCTGGTTTGGGTAAAGGTTTATTTGTCGCGGGTCAACGGCAAGGATGAAGTTTTGGTAGCATCGCGCATGGATATTACGTCCGGCGTGGGCAACAGCCTGGTTCTGGATATTGAAGATACAAAGCAATTGGACAACCTGCTGCACGATGAAAAAATGCAGGTTAAGCTGGTTTATAAGCTGCACAATCATATCAATCAAAATACAAGTGTGCGGGTGGTGTTGGGCTTGAGCGCTAATCCGGGGGCGAGGTAGTTGATTGAGTGAGTAGTTGATTAAGTGAGTGGTTGGGATTAAAAACAACCTAATCAACTTAATCCAACCTAATCAACTCAATTAACCAACAATAATCAACCAACAATAAACAAACGTTGAAAAATAATTTCAGCCTGACGATGATAAAAAAACGGGTGTTAATCTTAATGGTATTATGCCTCGGCTGCAGCCGGAAACATGAGGCGCCGGCTATAAAAGTAACGCTGGCTGATAGCGGCCGGTCGGTTGAGTTTAGCGGGCTGGATTATGCTGTGATCAGCGAGATCAGCCGCGATACCGCAACCGGCCTCTGGCAGGGGCTTATCCCGGTTTACCGGATGCCTGCCGATACGGATGTGAAAGATTATCAGCCGGTTCAACCGGGGAAATATGAGCTAAGAGACAGGGCAGTTGTATTTACGCCCGATACGCCTTTTGTAAAGGGCCAAACGTATTTTATGCGGTATTACCAGTTTGACGGAGGCGACGATGCATGGGATTTTATTAAAAGCAAAAAAAAACTGGGACAACAGCACTATATTGATTTGATTTTTAAGTAATAAACCGCTTTGAGTTTCTAATAAAAATCACTATATTTGCATCTGAATTAAAAAAGAGGGGGCGTTTGTCCCCTCTTTTATTTTATCAATCAAATTTTTGATGGATAATGAATATTGAAAAAAGGGTTAGAGAGCTGGTTGAAGAAAAGATAGCGGATAAGCCAAACCTGTATTTACTCGACGTGAAAATGCTTCCCAGCGGGAAGCTGATGATACTGGTTGACGGCGATAACGGGATCGGGATTGCTGATTGTGCGGCTATCAGCCGGCATGTGGGTTTTCACCTGGAAGAGGAAAATGTGATCGAAACGGCATATAACCTTGAAGTTTCGTCACCGGGAATTGACACCCCGTTAACCTCGCTTAGGCAATACGTAAAAAACGTTGGCCGCAGCCTCGCGATAAAAATGCGCGACGGCAGCAAACGCGAAGGCAAACTAACCGGCATTACAGAAGATGCCATTATTATTGAAGAACAAATAAAAGAAAAGGGAAAAAAGGCGCAGCCTGCTGAAGCCGTGATCCCGGTAGATCAAATAACAGAAACAAAAGTTTTAATATCATTCAAGTAAGAAAATGAGCAATATTAATTTAATTGATTCTTTTCAGGAATTTAAAGATTTCAAGAACATCGACCGCCCAACCATGATGAGCGTACTGGAAGACGTTTTCCGCAGTATGATCAGGAAAAAATATGGGACAGATGAAAATTGCGACGTAATTGTGAATACCGATAACGGTGACCTTGAAATTTGGCGCACCCGTAAGGTAATGGAAGACGGTTTTAGCGAGGACGACGACCTGGAAATTGAACTGGCCGAAGCCAGGACATTAGACCCGAGCCTTGAAGTGGGTGACGATTATATCGAGCAGATCACTTTGGAGAGCTTTGGACGCCGGGCCATCCTGGCGGCACGCCAGACGCTGGTGTCTAAGATCCTGGAACTGGAGAAGGACGAGATATTTAAAAAATATAAGGACCGTGTTGGCGAGATCGTAACCGGCGAGGTTTACCAGGTTTGGAAAAAAGAAACACTGGTGCTTGACGATGAAGGCAACGAATTATTGCTGCCAAAATCAGAACAGATACCTGCCGACTACTTTAAAAAGGGCGACAGCGTAAAAGCGGTGGTTGATAAAGTGGATATGCTGAACAGCAACCCGAAGATCATTATATCGCGAACCGCGCCCGAGTTTTTGCAGCGTTTATTTGAGATGGAGGTCCCCGAAATTTTTGACGGGTTGATCACCATTAAAAAAATAGTACGCGAACCCGGCGAAAGGGCCAAAGTGGCAGTAGAGTCATATGACGACCGTATTGACCCGGTAGGCGCCTGCGTGGGTATGAAAGGATCGCGTATACACGGTATTGTTCGTGAGCTGAAAAACGAGAATATTGATGTGATCAATTACACCAATAACATCCAGTTATATATTCAGCGGGCATTATCGCCGGCTAAAATAACATCGATCAAGCTTGACGACGAGAAAAAAACCGCAGCGGTATATTTAAAGCCCGACCAGGTGTCGTTAGCCATTGGCCGCGGGGGTCATAATATTAAACTGGCAGGTAAATTGACAGGCTACGAGATCGACGTTTACCGCGAGGCCGACGAGCTGGATGAGGATGTGGATATCGAAGAGTTTTCGGATGAAATTGACAGCTGGATCATTGACGAATTTAAACGCATTGGTTTAGATACGGCAAAATCGGTACTGGCATTAACAGTTGGCGAATTGGTAAAACGTACCGACCTGGAAGAAGAAACGGTTAAAGATGTGTTATCAATTCTGCAGGCCGAGTTTGAATAAGCTCAATAACCGGAATTAAAATAGTATTTTTGCACAAAATAGCAGAGAAAGAAGTATAATAAATGTCAGAAGACAAATCCATAAAATTATTTACAGCAGCAAAAGAGCTGAATATCGGTACAGGTACCATTGTTGATTTTTTAGCAACAAAGGGTTACAAGGTACAAAAGCACCCCATGACCCAGCTTGATAGCGATATGTACGGCGCGCTTTTGAAGGAGTTTGCTGTTGATAAAATTATTAAGGAGGAGGCTAAACAAATAAGTATCGGGAAGATCAGGAAGGAAGAGCCGGGGCAATTCCCGGATAAACCTGCCGAGTTCCGCCGTTCAAGAGATTTCGAGAACGAAGAGATCCTGATAAAAAATACCGGCCATCATTACACCACGCCGCCTCCGGCTGAAAAGCCAAAACCTACGCCCGAACCGGCAAAAAATGAAGCACAAACCGATGCTTTGCCGGGTGTAAAGGTAGTAGGTAAAATAAACCTGGATAACCTTGGCGGGAAAGTTCAGGCGGTTGAAAAACCTGTTGAAAAGGCAGAGCCGGTAGCAAAACCGGAAGTTGCCGAACCAAAGCCACAGCCAGAAATAAAAGCAGAAGCGCCTAAGGAAGTTGTTCCCGAAGCGGCTAAACCTGAAGTAAAGGCAGTGGCGCCTAAGGACGTTGTTCCAGAAGTTGCTAAACCTGCGACCGAAAAACCGGCGGAAGCTGTTGAAGAGCCGCAGGATGACGAGGTGATAAGGGCAAAGGCCGCACGCTTAACAGGCCCGAATGTAATTGGTAAGATAGAGTTACCTGATAGCGAATCAAAACGTAATCCTGTAGCGTCGTCATCAAATTCGAACGCGGCAGATCATAAAAGAAAAAGGAAACGTAAGGACCACCAGGGCAATGCCCCGCAAAATTTGTCGGGAAACCATGCCGGCATACAGCAGGCCAATCCTCCGGGACAGCAGCAGCCGCATGGCGGAAACCGGCCTGATTTCAGGAACCGCGGCAATAATCCTCCGGGTGGAAACCAGGGAGGCGGAAACCGCCCCGATTTCAGGAGCCGCACCGCCGGCCCGAACACCGGCCCTAAAGAAGAACCATCAGAAAAAGATATACAAGACCAAATCAAGGCCACATTAGCTCGTCTGAGCGGTGCGGGCAAGTCGGGCAAATTTGCACAGCGGGCTAAATTCCGCCGTCAAAAGCGGGATGACGTAGCTGCAACGGCCGAAGAACTGGCAATGGAGCAGGAGCTTCAGTCGAAAGTTTTAAAGGTTACCGAGTTTGTTACCGCCAACGAGCTGGCTTCCATGATGGATGTTTCTGTAACGCAGATCATCTCGACCTGCATGAGCCTGGGTATGTTCGTATCGATCAACCAAAGGCTCGACGCGGAAACATTAAGCATTGTTGCCGACGAATTTGGCTACCAGATAGAATTCGTAAAACCGCAGGATGAAGAAGGCAACCTTGACCAGGAAGATAATCCGGAAGACCTGGTACCACGCGCGCCTATCGTAACGATAATGGGCCACGTTGACCACGGTAAAACGTCGTTGCTCGATTTTATCCGCAAAACAAACGTTATCGGCGGCGAAGCCGGGGGTATTACCCAGCACATTGGCGCTTACGAGGTAACATTGCCTGATAACAAAGGAAAAATAACATTCCTGGATACACCGGGGCACGAGGCGTTTACCGCCATGCGTGCCAGGGGCGCCCAGGTAACCGATATTGTAATTATAGTAATTGCTGCCGATGACAGCGTGATGCCGCAAACCCGCGAGGCCATAAACCACGCGCAGGCTGCAGGTGCACCTATCATTTTCGCCTTCAATAAAATTGACAGGCCGGGCGCAAATGCCGACAAGATACGCGAACAGCTTTCGGCCATGAATATTTTGGTTGAAGAATGGGGCGGTAAATACCAGTCGCAGGAAATTTCAGCCAAAACGGGTTTGAATGTAGAGCTTCTCCTGGAGAAGGTTTTACTTGAAGCCGAATTATTGGAATTAAAGGCTAACCCGAATAAGCGTGCAGTAGGAACGGTTATAGAAGCTGCTTTGGATAAAGGCCGCGGTATTGTAACTACCATACTGGTTCAAGCCGGTAATTTAAAGGTGGGCGATCCGATACTGGCAGGCTGTTACAGCGGCCGGGTGAAAGCCCTGACCAACGAACGCGGCCAACGGGTTGAATCGGCAGGCCCGTCAACGCCTGTACAGGTGTTGGGTATGCAGGGTGCGCCGACAGCCGGTGATAAGTTTAACGTGCTGGAAAGTGAAGTTGAGGCGCGTGAAATTGCCAACAAACGCCTGCAATTACAGCGCGAACAGGGTTTACGCACACAAAAACACATCACACTTGATGAGATCGGCCGCCGTTTGGCAGTGGGTAACTTTAAGGAGCTTAACATTATTGTTAAAGGAGACGTGGATGGTTCGATCGAGGCGTTATCCGACTCGTTATTGAAATTATCAACCGAACAGATACAGGTAAATATCATTTCGAAAGCCGTTGGTCAGATATCCGAATCGGATGTATTGCTGGCTTCCGCATCTGATGCGATCATCATCGGCTTCCAGGTTCGCCCGTCAGGCGGCGCTCGTAAACTTGCTGAGCAGGAACAGATCGATATCAGGCTTTATTCGATCATCTATGATGCGATAAACGAGATCAAGGCCGCGATGGAAGGCATGCTTGCACCAACTTTCGAAGAGAAAATTGTTGCGAACGTTGAGATCCGCGAAACCTTTAAGATCAGCAAAGTGGGCACCATTGCCGGATGTATGGTGCTTGATGGTAAAATTACCCGTAACAGCAAAATACGTATCATTCGCGAAGGTGTTGTTATATACACCGGGGAACTGGCTTCATTAAAACGCTTTAAGGACGATGTGAAGGAAGTTAGCGCCGGTTATGAGTGCGGTTTAAATATTCACAATTTTAACAACATTGAAGTTGGCGATATTGTTGAAGCTTACGAAAACGTAGAGGTTAAACGCAAGCTGTAAGCTGTAAAGCGTAATATTAAAAAAGGCCCCCCGGACAACCGGAGGGCCTTTTTATTTGTTAAGTTTTTTGGCGATGCTGATGAAAAATATGGTGCCTTTTATGCCATCTGTGATGGACCATTTGGGCACTGACAGCGTTATAGCCGAATACAGCTAACAGCAAAATGGATAATACTTTTATGGCTTTCATAAGTAAAGATTGTTGGTTTTGACATTTAACGCTAAATAAAAAAGTTTATTTTACAGGCGTGCATTTGGCGAAGGAATCCTCCCGCTTACAGCCGTAATGAAATTGTTACACGAAAATAAACTAAAAAATAAGTTCAGGTTAAATTTTTTGTAGTTAACTTCTTGATTGTTAATATCAGGACGCGTATATTTCAATTTTAACCACCTAAATTCAAGAATTTAACCACCTAAATTCATGAGAAGATATACCTTCTTGTTTATGCTCGCGAACGTTATATGCATAATAGCCTGCAAAACCTCAATCGCACAAACCGCTCCCGTCGACAGCAGTTCACAACAACACGCGTTTAACAACGCCGTTATCCTTTACAATACATCAATTGGTGAGCAATCGCCATTATATAACGGCCCCGAATATTTTTTTTATGATCCTACTACAAAAGGCAATGCCTATTTTATGGATGTAAATGCATTCACGCCCGGCTCGGTTTATTACGACGGGGTGTACTATACCGGCGTGCCGATGCTGTACGATTTGTACAGTGATGAAGTGGCGGTGCTTTTATACAATCATTTTTCAAAATACTCCCTAATAAAATACAGGGTAAAAAGTTTCGACTTTTTAGATCATCATTTTGTGAACATTGATGTGGATACCTTAAGTGGCGGATCATCCATCAAGTCAGGATATTATGATGAGCTTTACAATGGCAAAACAGAGGTGCTGGTTAAACGGTCGAAAAGCGTTCAAACAAATACCGGCGGAGTCACTGCATCGGAAAGATATTACAGCCCATCGCGTGATTTTTATATCAGGAAAAATAAAGTTTACTACAGCGTTTCGAGCCAGGGATCGCTTCTTGATATTTTTAAAGATAAAAAAAAGGAGCTCCAGCAGTATGTCAAGGCTAATGAAATCAGATTTCGCAGAGACCCGGAGGATGCTATGGTGAAGGTTGCAACTTATTACGACCATTTAACCAACTAAGTATGAGAAAAATTTACCTTTTAAGTTTCTGTCTTTTATTTGTTTTACAGATAGCGTCGGCACAACAAGGCAATATAAAATTGATCAGCGGAAACTTTCAGCAGGCAACCATTGCCCAATTTGTAAGTGAGTTGGAATCAAAAAGCAATTTCCACTTTTATTACGATCCCGTACAATTCGACAGCCTGAGAGTTACACTCCAGGTAAATGATAAGCCCTTAGAAACCGTATTGGATATGGCTTTTAAAAATACCGACTTTCATTATGCTATAGCACAGCAGCAGGTATTTTTAACTAAAGGAAGGGAGATAAGGACTGAGTTAGCTTCGGGCTTTATGCAGGCTACTCCGGGTAACGCTCCTGTTAAAACCACCACAGTTGTTGATTATACCGATGAACGAGACAAAAAGGTACCGGAAGCAACAACGGAGAATAAACTCTATGAAATAGGGGCTAAGACAAACGCGGTAAAATCGGGCAACGCAACTTTGTCGGGATATATAAGGGATATTAAATCAGGTGAAGCAGTTACCGGGGCAAGCATATATGTTGCAAACACGCGATCGGGCGTTGCCACCGACCGGTTCGGGTATTTTACAATCACATTGCCGCGCGGGCGGCACATCCTGAATGTACGCGGCATAGGTATGCGCGATACAAGGCGGCAAATCATTTTATATTCAGACGGGAAGCTGAATATTGAAATGCAGGAGCAGGTAAATACCTTAAAAGAAGTTAAGATATCGGCCGATAAAGTGGCAAACGTACGGAGTGTTGAACTGGGCGTAACCCGGTTGGATATCAAAAACATCAAACAAATTCCGACTGCCTTTGGCGAGGCAGATGTTTTAAAGGTGGTGTTAACATTGCCCGGTGTTACGTCGGTGGGCGAGGCTACAACCGGGTTCAACGTTCGCGGGGGTGCGGCGGACGAAAATTTGATCTTGCTGGATGGCGCTACGATCTATAACCCCGCGCACTTTTTTGGCTTCTTTGCAGCATTTAACCCCGACATTGTAAAGGATATTGAACTATACAAAAGCAGCATCCCCGAAAAATTTGGCGGCAGGCTGTCATCCGTATTGGATATAACCAACCGCGAGGGTAATAAAAAGATATTTACAGGTTCGGCCGGTATTGGCTTGTTAACCAGCAGGCTCAATATTGAAGGGCCCATCGTAAAGGACAAAACGTCGTTTATATTTGGCGGCCGTACCACCTATTCCGATTGGCTGCTAAGCGCATTACCCGAAGCTTATAAACATAGCTCCGCATCATTTTACGACTTTAACCTGGATATAAGCCACCAGATAAACGATAAAAACAATCTGTATTTGTCGAGTTATCTCAGCAACGATAAGTTCAGGTTAAACAGCGATACAACCTATTCGTACAGCAATAAAAGTATTTTATTGAAATGGAAACATAATTTCAATACAAAGTTGTTTAGTTTAATTACGGCCGGGGTTGACCGGTACCAATATAATATCTCCAGCAGCGCCAATGTAGTTAATGCCTATAACCTGGGCTTTGACATCAATCAATCGAATTTCAAGGCCGATTTTACTTATTATGCGAGTAGTAAGCATACGATCAACTTCGGCTTAAGCTCTCTTTTGTATAAAGTAGATCCCGGGACATTTGAACCCAATGGGGTTAAGTCGCTCATATTGCCGCAGGTAATAGCGCCCGAACATGCATTAGAGAACGCTTTGTATTTAGGCGATAAATTCGACGTTACGGACAATCTAACAATCAGCGCAGGTGTAAGGCTAAATATCTACAATTACCTGGGCCCGCAAACGATCGACAATTACGCGCCCAACTTGCCGAAGGCGGCTGTAAATGTACTGGATAGCACAACGTACAGCAGCGGAAAGATCATTAAAACATATATGGCGCCGGATATCAGGATATCGGCCCGGTATTTACTGAGCGACGATCTGTCATTAAAAGCCGGGTATAACACGCTGCATCAATACATTCATCTGCTCTCTAATTCTACCTCTATTTCGCCAACGGATATCTACAAACTCAGCGATCCCAATATAAAACCCGAACATGGCGACCAGATATCGTTAGGGCTTTTTAAAAACGCCAAATCAAATACCATCGAACTATCAGTTGAAGGGTATTACAAACGGATACGGGATTATCTTGATTATAAAAGCGGTGCGGTGCTGCTGCTAAACCAGCACATTGAGCGTGATGTTATTAATACCCAGGGCAAGGCATACGGTGTGGAATTTTTGATCAAAAAAACAGCCGGCAAATTAAACGGTTGGATGAGCTACACCTATTCGCGCACCTTTTTGAAACAGGATGATCCCAATGCAGGTGAGCTAATAAACGGCGGCGCTTATTATCCGGCAAATTATGATAAGCCTCATGCTTACAACTTCACTGGTAATTATAAATTCAGCCACCGTTACAGTGTTTCGCTGGATGTAGCATACAGCACCGGCCGGCCTATCACATTACCGATAGCAAAATATCAATATGCGGGCTCCGAAAGGGTGTTTTATTCTGACAGGAATGCCTACCGGATTCCGGATTATTTCAGATCGGATTTCTCGTTAAATATTGAAGGCAACCACAAAGTACACCAAAAAACGCACAATTCATGGACGATCGGCGTTTATAACTTAACAGGCCGGCAAAACGCTTACTCTACATTTTTTACAGAACAAAGCGGCGTTATAAGCGGCTATAAGTTATCCATATTTGCGGCTCCTATACCGTTTATCAATTATAATATCCGCTTTTAATACATTATTATGAATTACCGTTTTTTAATATATCTATTGCTAATTGGCGCAAATTTCGGCTGTAAAAAACCCTATTTACCTCCTATTATCAGTTCACCCGGCACTTATCTTGTTGTGGAGGGGGTGATCAGCAGCGGGATTCAGTCAACAGTTATTAAACTGAACCGTACAGTTAATCTTTCAAATGGTGTTTCCACAAACCCGGTACGGGGAGCAGTTTTAGCTGTTGAAAGTAACCAAAACGATTCCTACCCGCTGGCAGAAACCAGCCCGGGTACGTATGTTTCGGTTGGTATCGCACTTGATAATTCGAAGAAATATCGCTTAAGAATAAAAACGGCTGATAACAAGCAATATTTATCAGACTTTGTTGCGGTTGTAAACTCGCCGCCGATTGACAGTGTTTATTATAAAACATCAACCCCCGGGTTGACTATATATGCCGACACCCACGATCCGCAAAATAACACCCGTTATTATCGCTGGGATTACCAGGAGACGTGGATCATCCATTCGGCTTACGATTCTTATTTTAAATCAAATGGCGATACTGTTTTATTCAGGGATTTAGTTAACGACAATATTTACCAATGCTGGTCAAGCGACTTTTCCAATACGATCGTTTTAAATTCATCAGCTAAATTATCGAAAGATATAATTACTAATAATCCGGTTACTTTTATTCCGGTGAATTCTGAAAAAATATGGGTGAAATATAGCGTAATGGTAAAACAATATGCTTTATCGGCGGATGCTTATGGTTTTTGGCAGAATTTAAAAAAGAACACCGAACAATTAGGGAGCATTTTCGATGCCCAGCCCACGCAGTTAAATGGCAATATCCATTCAATTACCAATCCTTCTGAGCCGGTTATTGGTTATATAAGTGCCGGGAATATATCGAGCCAAAGGATATTTATTACAAATCAGCAATTGCCGAACTGGGTAGCAGCACACACAGATCCGAATTGCCAGCTGGATACGTTTTACTATATATACTATCCGCCGGGCAGCAAAACGCCCGTTAACCAGGTAAATCAGTATTTAAATAAAAACCACGGTGCAGTGAACCCCCTGATACCCGTTAGCGCAATCTCGCCGCCAGGCGCTCCTAAACCAATAGGTTTTACAGCATCTGACCAGGGCTGCGTTGATTGCACGTTAAGGGGCACTAACAAGCAACCGGCCTTTTGGAAATAACTATGTATTGGAGGAAATTATTATTGATAGGTATAATAGTCGCCGGATGTAGGAAACCATACAGCCCGCCAGCCATTTCCACACCTGCGGGTTATCTCGTAGTTGAGGGCGTAATCGATCCCGGTACCAATTTAACGATCATTAAACTTAGCCGCACAGTTAATATTTCGAGCAAAACAACTGCGAAAACGATAACAGGCGCGGTATTAACCGTTGAAAGCGACCAAAATGGTAGCTATCCTTTAACCGATCAGGGCAATGGTTATTATGTGTCGTCCGGTTTAAATCTGAATACAGCCAATAAATATCGCCTGAGAATAAAAACTAATGATGGAAGGGCATATCTTTCAGATTTAGAACCTGTACTAATTACGCCGCCGATAGACAGCGTTGGATTTAATATAACAACTGCACCCGAAACCGGGATACAGGTATATGCCAATACACATGATGCCAATAACAAAATACATTACTTCCGGTGGGACTATGATGAAACGTGGGAATTTTACTCGAAATACTTTTCTCACTTTATATCAGATGGCTTTTCTCTTTTAACCAGGCAAAACTACCAAAACGTATCGCTTTGCTATACAAATGATGTTTCCAGCGATATCATTTTAGGATCGTCAGCCAAATTAACGCAGGACATCATTTATCAAAATCCAATTGCATTCATTCCGTCGACGTCGGAAAAGATCGAAAGCAGGTATAGCATTCTGCTTCGTGAATATGCTTTGACTACTAATGCCTTTACCTTTTATACGAATCTGAAAAAGAATACGGAACAGTTGGGGAGCATTTTTGATGCCCAGCCGTCGGAAATTCAAGGCAATATCCATTGTCTGACAAGTCCTGCGGAACCGGTTATCGGCTATGTGGGTGTTTCTACGGTCTCACAAAGACGGATATATATATCGAATACCCAGTTGCCGCAATGGAAACCCACCTATCCTTATGACTGCAGTCTGGATACGGCTAAAGTTGGCACCCCTGATTATAGCAATCTTATCGTAAATCCCGGTATATTCTATGCGATCGATGCAATTGGGCCGCCATTATCGCCTTCAGGATATTTATATACTACACGTGAGTGTGCCGATTGTACAATAAGAGGGTCAAAAGCACCACCACCTTTTTGGAAATGAAATGAGTGAAATTATTAAAAATTATAAATGAATATACCATATATAACTTACCTGATATGAGCACAAAAACCATTAAGTCAGTATTTTTATCGGCCGCGTTTTGCCTGTTGCTGCTAAACGGCAGGGCACAGGTAATCCAGGAAGTACAAAATAGTTTTAACCTGTATAAGCAAACGGCTTTGGTTGAAAAAATATTCGTGCATACCGATAAAAACGTTTACCTGCCAGGCGAAATAGTTTGGTTTAAAGTTTATTGTGTTGATGGCAACGATCATAAACCGCTTAACTTGAGCAAGGTTGGGTATATTGAAGTTTTAGATAATAACCAAAACCCTGTTACCCAGGCAAAAATTTCATTAAAAAATGGTATCGGGAGCGGATCGTTATATATACCGGTGTCGGTAAACAATGGCAACTATAGGTTAAGGGCTTATACCAACTGGATGAAAAATTTCAGCCCGGAATTTTATTTTGAAAAAACCATTACGCTTATCAACCCGCTAAAATCGCCCGAAGCTGTCATTAAAGAAACAGCGGCGGCCTACGATATTCAATTTTTCCCGGAGGGCGGCAACTTAATAAATGGTATTATGAGTAAGGTTGGTTTTAAAGCCGTTGGCCGGGACGGCAACGGCGTAAATGTGGCGGGAGTCATTGTCGATCAGCATAATGATACCGTTGCCCGGTTCAGGTCGTTAAAGTTTGGAATGGGCAGCTTCTCATTTACACCGGTTGCAAATAATACCTATAAAGCAGTAGTTAAGGCCGGGGATACCCCCCCGGTTGTTAAGGATCTTCCTGATGTTAACAACCAGGGATATGTGATGCATTTGACCGATGACGGCAGTGCGAATTTAACGATCGAAGTAAAGAGCAATGCCAATGCTGGAGAGAACATTTATCTTTTTGGCCATACCGGGCAAACCACAACCATCGCCGAAACCGCTATTGTAAACAATGGCGCTGCACGTTTTACCGTTGCTAAAAACATGCTTGGCGAAGGCATATCGCATTTTACCGTTTTCAATAATGCCAGGCAGCCAGTTTGTGAACGCCTTTATTTTAAAAGGCCCGTACAGCAATTGTTTATTGACGCCGGCGCCGACCAGCCGCAGTATAATTTACGCAAAAAGGTAAATGTGAGTGTAATGGCGAAAGACGCGGCAGGTAAGCCTGTAAATGCAGACTTATCGATGGCGGTTTACCGTGTTGATTCACTTCAAAAAATTGACCGGACCGATATCCTCGGCTATTTATGGTTAGGATCGGATTTGAGAGGCAGCATTGAATCGGCGGATTATTATTTAAAAAATGTTGATGCAGGCGCTAACGAAGCGCTTGATAATTTGCTGCTAACCCAGGGATGGCGGCGGTTTCAGTGGAGCCAGGTGCTGGAAAATAAACACGGCGTATTTAACTTTTTACCTGAATACAACGGGCATATCATTACTGCAAAAATAGTTAATACCGAAACCGGCGCCCCGGCTAAAAATATATTGACCTACCTGGGCGTTCCCGGTAAAAGGGTGCAGCTATATGCTGCAAGGAGCGACTCCTCGGGCCGCTTGTTTTACAACACCAAGGATTTTTATGGCCAAAACGAAATTGTTGACCAAACAAACACCCAGGTTGACAGTACTTACCGGATAGATATTTTGAGCCCGTTTTCGGAGCAATTTTCCAAAACAACACTGCCAAGGTTCCAATTTAACACAGGTACACAAAAGGCGTTACAGGAACATAGTTTGGGTATACAGGTACTCAACATTTATTCGGGTAGCCAGATAAGGCGGTTTTATGATCCTTTGATAGATAGCAGCGCGTTTTACGGGCATCCTTATAAAAGCTATAAGCTGGATGACTATACCCGTTTTACCACGATGGAAGAAGTGATGCGGGAATACGTAACAGAGGAAAATATTACGCGGTCAAAGGGTCGGTTCCATATTAAAGTACTTAGCGACCGTGGTTTCCTGGATGGCGGCGACCCATTGGTAATACTCGATGGCATACCTGTTTTTAATATTGACAAAATATTCACGGTGGATCCGTTAAAAGTCCGAAAATTAGAGGTTGTGCCCACCACTTATTTTTACGGGCCTTCCGAAAGTGTGGGTATATTTAGCTTTACCTCGTATAAAGGCGACCTGGGCGGCGTGGAGCTTGACCCGCATGCCATTGTGATGGACTACGAGGGCATGCAATTGCAGCGGGAATTTTATTCGCCCGTTTATGATAGCCAGGCGCAAGCGGCAAGCCGGATACCTGATCTCAGGAATGTGCTATACTGGTCTCCTTCTGTAAACAGCCGAGGCAAGGGGGCGGTTTCTTTTTATACCTCCGATCAGCCCGGCAAATATGCAGGCGTGGTACAGGGCGTCACCGCCAAAGGCCAGGCCAGTGTGCAGTATTTTATGTTTGATGTAAGATAAAGTACGGCTAAGCTTTTGATAACAAGGAAGCAGCATCATGATCTAAAAACCATTGTATTTCGCCGACAATAGGTTCTATCAATTGCGCCGGGTACTCTTCAATATCCTCATCATCTTCGAGTACGTGGTGTACAGCTATCGCTTTTGCCCCGCCGTACACCAAAAAGGCGATATGCTGCGCTTCATTAATTAACGGCGCGTTGAGGGTGATGCGGTAAACCTGCTGATCTTGCAAAAAAACTTCCTTTACGCCGGGTGTTCTGTCGTGCAAAACAGGGGTGTAAGGAAACAGCGACGCGGTATGGGAATTGTCACCCAATCCAAGCAGTATCAAATCAAAGCTTAGCTCTTCATCTTCAAAAAATTCTTCAATTTCTGCTTCGTAACGCTGGGCTGCATCCTTGGGATCGAGGCTGGTATCAACCGGGAAAACGTTTGATGAATTGATATTCAGCGGATCAAACAGGGCCTTTTTAGCCATTAAATAGTTGCTGTCGGGATGGGTTTGCGGCACATTGCGCTCATCGCCAAAAAAGAAATAAACCTTATCCCATTGCACATTGTTTTTAAATGACGAGGCCAGTAATTCATATAGTTTCTTTGGCGAGCTTCCGCCGGATAACGCAACAGAAAATTTGCCCTGTTTAGCAATTGACTCGCCGGCTATTTTCACAAAATGCGCTGCCAAAGCAGCAAGCACTTCATTTTCGGTATTAAAGATATTTAGTTTCATGGTGTTAGAGTTTAGTGATTGGAGATTAGAGGTTGGAAATCAGAGATTAGTCCGAAAGATGCTAGACTAATCTCCAATCTCTAACCTCTGATCACTTCTTCCCATTAGCCGGTAACGAGAACCAATGGAACCCGTCGCGGGCTATCAGGGCTTCCGCGATCTCGGGCCCCCATGAGTCTGCCGAATAATTCGGGAAATTTAAACTCTTCTTGGCCTGCCAGGTACTTAGTATCGGCATGATCAGTTCCCAGGCAGCTTCTACCTGGTCGCCGCGCATAAACAGCGTTTGATCGCCAAGCATGGTATCCAGCAGCAGCGTCTCGTAAGCTTCGGGCGCGGGGCTGCTGTAAGTGCCTTTATAATCGAACACCATATCAACCGCGTTTAAAACCATGTCTAAGCCGGGGCGTTTTGCCTGAACCTGTAACCGAATGCTCATTTCGGGCTGTATGCTGATGATGAGCCTGTTTTGCTGCCAGCTTTCGGCGGCTTCGGTCGGGAATACCAAATGGGGTACGTCCTTGAATTCTATCGTAATGATCGAGGCGGTTTGATGCATCCTTTTGCCGGTGCGCATATAAAACGGCACACCCTGCCAGCGCCAGTTGTCTACAAAAAACTTTATAGCGGCGAAGGTTTCGGTATTCGAATCAGGGGCGACATTTGCCTCTTCTCTGTAACCCGGCACTTCCTTTCCTTCCATCCAGCCTTTGCCGTATTGCCCGCGGACCGCGGAATTCCGCACATCGTCCGGACTGAACTTGCGCATGGCGCGTAATACGTCAACTTTGCGGTTACGTATTTCGTCGGCATTAAAGCTGGTTGGCGGTTCCATGGCGATAAAACAGAGCAGTTGTAATAAGTGGTTCTGTATCATGTCGCGTAAAGCGCCCGCGCCCTCGTAATAATCGCCGCGGTCTTCAACACCAAGCTGTTCGGTAACCGAGATCTGCACGTGTTCGATATAGTTGCGGTTCCACAAAGGTTCCAGTATGGAATTGGCGAAACGGAAGGCCATGATATTCTGAACAGTCTCTTTGCCCAGGTAGTGGTCTATGCGGTATATCTGGCACTCATCAAAAATACCTGATAACAGCTTGTTCAGTTCCTTTGCCGACTCGAGGTCGTGGCCGAAAGGTTTTTCGATAACAATGCGTGTTTTTAACGGGTCCTCGGCCAGTTTTGCTTTCGATATGTTGGATGCGATGATCGGGAACAGGTTTGGCGATACGGCCAGGTAATAGATCACATTAGCCTTTGTTTTCCAATCCGCGTTATGTTTCTCAACGCGTTTTCCAAATTCCTTGTAGGTTTCGGAATCCTTTACGTCCGATACCTGGTAATAAATATTTTTTGAAAAATCGTCCCACTTTGCCTTTGCCGCTTTGCCGCTCCGCGAAAATTGGTTGATATCGTTCAACAGGTTTTCCCTGAATTGGTCATCTGTCAACTGCGTACGCCCTGTACCAATTATGGAGAATTGATCGGGCAGCCAGCCATCCAGGAATAAATTATAAAGCGCCGGTGCGATTTTTCGTGATGTAAGATCCCCGGTACCGCCAAAAATGACAAATATGGTAGGCTGGGTTTTTATTTTTGAGTCCATGGTAATGTTTCTATCGGCTAATTAATCAATCATTGCTTTTTGTAACCCATTGGGTATGGAAGGTGCCTTCCTTACCAATCAGCTCATAAGTGTGCGCACCAAAATAATCGCGCTGCGCCTGGGTGAGGTTCGACGGCATCCTTTTACTGCGGAAGGTATCGAAATAGCTTAACGACGCGGCATACGCCGGTGTGGCAATGCCTGCAGCAATGGTTGCTGATAACACCTTTCTCGCACCTTTCACAGCGTCTGTCACCAAGCCTTCAACTTGCTTGTCCAGTAACAGGTGGGCCAGTTTGGCGTCTTTTTGGTACGCGTTAAAAATATCATTCAAAAACTCCGACCGGATGATACATCCGCCGCGCCATATTTTCGCGATCTCGCCGAGTTTAAGATCGTACTTATATTCTTCAGAAGCCCTTGCCAGCAGGTGCATGCCCTGTGCGTAGCTGATGATCATGCTAAAATAAAATGCCTGCTCAAGCGCGGTTAAAAACTCATCGGCATTCACATTCAGCGATATTTCAGCTTTGCTATATAAATCAGCAGCCTGTACCCGTAATTCTTTGTATTTCGACAGGTCGCGCATCGATACTGCTGTGTCTATTGTCGGGATTGGCGCCTGCAGGTCCATCGCAACCTGCGAGGTCCATTTACCGGTGCCTTTGGCTTTAGCCTCATCTTTAATATCGTCAAGCAGTAAGTGGTCTGTTCCGGGAGCCTTGTAGGCAAAAATATCTTTGGTGATATCCATTAAAAAGGATTTCAGCCGGCCTTCGTTCCATTTGGTAAATACCTTGCAGATGCCTTCGTTATCCATTTTTAATCCCTTTTTCAGGATTTCGTAGGTTTCGGCTATCAGTTGCATCAAGCCGTACTCGATACCGTTATGCACCATCTTCACAAAGTGGCCTGACGCGCCGGGCCCTATATAGGTAACACAAGGTGCGCCATCCACCTTTGCGGCGATAGATTCCAGTATCGGCTTCATTACATTATAGGCATCCTTATCGCCACCGGGCATCATGCTAGGCCCTTTGCGGGCGCCTTCTTCGCCGCCGGAAATGCCCATGCCGAAAAAGTGAAAACCCTTTGCTTCCAATTCATCCACGCGACGGTTGGTGTCGGTAAAATGTGAGTTACCACCGTCTATCAAAATATCGCCTTTGTCCATTAATGGCAGTAATTCGGCGATCACATCATCAACTATCTTACCCGCCGGTACCAGCATCATAATAGCCCTCGGGCTTTTTAAGCTGTCCACAAATTTCTTCACATCGCTAAAACCTTTCAGGTTATGATGCGTACTCTCTTTTTCAAGCAGTTCGCCTTTTGAGGCATCGGTATCAAAACCGGCGCCTTTTACGCCGTGGTCGCCCATGTTGAGCAGCAGGTTGCGGCCCATGGTGCCCAGGCCTATCATTCCGAAATCGTATTTATCTGGTGTATTGCTCATTTTAGTTGAGATTGGTTCTCTTTTCTTAAATCTTCCAATATTTTTTTGGTGCTCTCGAAACCGGTATGCTGAAACGCACGAATGCCGAGCTTTTGCGCCGCATTTACAAACATGATCCTGTCGTCGAAGTACACGCACTGGCCGGGCTTGGCAAGCGCCACGCCCATTGCCAGGTTAAATATACCGGGGTCGGGTTTGCGCATTTTTACCTCGCATGATGAAATAAAAGCGTCAAAGCAATCGTGAAGCTTGAATTTTTTGACACGGTAATCATTAAGCTCTTTGCCTTCGTTATTGATGGAGATCACCCTGAACCCGCAATCTTTTTTCCATTCCTTCAGCCATTTCAGCGTATCAGGAAGTTCAACACTTTGTTGGTAGATGAATTCTTTAAAGTCTTCACGGGCAAAATCGCGCGGGTGGTTAAAAACTACGGTATCCAGGTATTCATCCAGGGTAATACTGCCAATTTCGTAAACATTAAATATGAAATTATGCAGCGCATTCACCTCGTCGTAATCCAGGCCGAATTTTTCAGACGCTTCCTTACGGGATTCGTGCCCCCAGCCGTTGCTGAGCAGTACACCGCCGATGTCAAAGAATAATATCTTTACCGCTGTCGCTTCCAATGTGTTAAACTTTGGCTTTTTGGTCTTCGATGGCTTTCAGCAATTTTTCGAAAGGTGCATTGAATTTTTCGATGCCTTCGTCTTCGAGCTGCTGGGTAATTTTATCAATATCGATACCGGCTTTTTTCAGCCTGTCGAGCGTTTCGGTTGCTTTATCCAAACCGGTTTCCAGGGTGTTGGCCGCAATGCCATGATCGCGGAAAGCTTCGATTGTTTCCAACGGAACGGTATCAACGGTATCCGGGCCTATCAGCGCCTCAACGTATTTGGTGTCCTTAAAAGCCGGGTTTTTACTGCTAGTGCTTGCCCACAACAAACGCTGCGGTTTGGCGCCCTGCGCGGCCAGTTTTTCCCAGCGGGGCCCGCTGAATATGCGTTTATAAATTTCGTATGCTTTTTTCGCAGATGCGATAGCTACCTCGCCTTTCAAATCGCCCAGACCTTTTTCGTCGAGCATCGGGTCAACCAGCACATCAATGCGGCTTAAGAAAAAGCTCGCTACCGAAGAAATATGACCGATAGAATGACCTGCAGCCAGGTGGTCTTCCAATCCTGCGATATAGGCTTCGGCAACCTCTTCATATCTCGGTAAACCGAACAGCAGCGTAACGTTAATATTTATTCCTTTTGCGATAGACTGCCTGATAGCCGCCAGCCCCGGTTGGGTTCCCGGGATTTTGATCATCACGTTTTTGCGATCAACTTTTTTCCAGAGGTCTTCGGCCTGTTTGGCGGTTTCGGCTGTTTTTAATGCCAAAAACGGGGATACTTCCAAACTTACAAAGCCATCGTGGCCTTTGGCTTCGTCATACACGCCTTTGAACAAGTCGGTGGCATTTTGTATATCCTTTACAGCCAATCCGAAAAATATTTCTTCAGTGGTTTTGTTGCCTTCCGACAATTCGCGGATATCTGCATCATAATCAGAACTGCCGGTAATCGCTTTTTCGAAAATGGCCGGGTTGGAGGTTACACCGCGTACGCCGTCCTCGTCGATGAGCTTTTTCAGCTTGCCTGAACTGATAATATTGCGGTCGATAAAATCCAGCCAGATACTTTGACCAAAGCTGTGGATCTGTTTTACTTTATTGGTTTCCATAGTATTGTTTATTTTATGATTAAGTCTCGCACCAGCGAAACCGTAAATTTTATCGCCTCTTTTGTCATTGCGAGCGATAGCGTGGCAATCTCATCGCGCGTTTACACTTTGCACGCGAGGGGGTTGCTTCGTTCCCGAAATAAATTCGGGACAGGCTGTTCCTCCTCGCAATGACAAAGCGGTATAGTTATTTGTTTTCAAGCTCTGCTACTTTTCCCAATCTCCGCATGTGCCGTTCGGCGCCGGTAAATTGTGCGTTTAAAAATGCTGTAATATATTCCTCTGCCGCCATGTTGCCGGTTACCCGGCCGCCAAGACAAATGATGTTTAAATTATCATCCTCAACACCCTGGTGCGCCGAAAAATGGTCATTGATGAGCGCCGCCCTAACCCCTTTTACCTTATTGGCCGCAACTGATGCGCCTACTCCGCTGCCGCATACAGCAACTCCGCGTTCAACTTCACCTTCGGCCACTGCCTTGGCCAATGGGATAACAAAATCCGGGTAGTCGTCGGCGTTATCCAGCTTATAGGCCCCGAAATCGATCACCTCGTGCCCCAGCTTTACCAGGAAGGGGTGGATGATCTCCTTTAATTTATACCCGCCGTGGTCTGTTGCTATTCCTATTTTCATTTGCTGAAAGTTGAAAATTTAAGACTTACGAAGTTTTTAAAACTTCGTAAGTCTGGCCCGCGTTTTTTCTATAACAAAGCTTTCGCCTTTTTAACTACATTATCAACCGTAAAGCCAAAGTGCTTAAACAAGTCCTCTGCCGGGGCCGACTCGCCGAAGGTGGTCATGCCCAATACATCACCTTCATCGGTTACATATTTGTGCCAACCAAGCGGCGAGGCCATTTCAACAGCCAGGCGTTTACGGTGTGCCTTTGGAAAAACTTTTTCCTTATAGGCCGCATCCTGTTTCTCAAACAATTCCCACGACGGCATGCTCACCACGCGGGTCGATATGCCTTCTTCTTCCAGTTTGGCTTGTGCCTGTAATATTAACGCCACTTCCGAGCCGGTCGCGATGAGTATTAAGTCCGGGTTTTTGCTGGCTTCCGACAGGATATAAGCGCCTTTTTCCAGATTATTTGCCTTTGCATATTTATCCTGGTCGAGGATCGGCAATCCCTGGCGTGTGAACACCAATACCACCGGGCCGCCTTTATGCTCAAGCGCCACGCGCCATGCATGCGATGTTTCGTTGGCATCCGCAGGCCGTATTACCGTGATATTCGGTATCGAGCGCAGCGAGATTAATTGCTCGATAGGCTGGTGAGTAGTGCCATCCTCGCCTAATCCAATACTGTCGTGCGTGTAAATAAATATTGGCTTTACTTTCATAATAGCCGCCAGCCTGATCGGCGGGCGCATATATTCCGAAAATATCAGGAAGGTTGCGCCGAAAGGTATTACACCGGGCGTTAAGGCCATACCATTCAGCGCCGAACCCATTGAATGCTCACGTATCCCGAAGTGAAAATTACGGCCGTCGCGTTTCTCAGAAGTGAAGGAATTAAATTCTTTCAGGGTGGTATCGGTTGACGGCGCAAGGTCGGCAGAGCCGCCGATCAGTGCAGGCAAACTTTCAGCAATCGCATTCAGCACTTTACCCGATGCCTGGCGTGTGGCCATTTTAGGGTCGGAGGCTTTAAATACAGGCAGGTTTTTATCCCAGCCTTTTGGTAAACCGCCCTTACTGAATAATTCATATTCCTCAGCCAGCTCAGGGAATTTTTCCTTATACTTTTTATAAAGCTCGTTCCAGTCGTTTTCCAAGCCTGCGCCGCGCGCGCCTTTTTCGTGGTAATATTTTAAAACCTCATCGGCAACCACAAATGATTTATCCGGGTCGAAGCCAAAAAACTCTTTTACCAGCTTCACTTCATCTGCGCCAAGCGGCGAACCGTGCGCGCCGGCGGTATTTACCTTATTCGGACTGCCATAGGCGATCTCGGTGCGTACTTTTATTAATGAGGGTTTTTGTGTTTCTTCTTTCGCGTTAAGCAAAGCACGCGCAATGGCGCCAATATCATTGCCATCGGTAACTGTTTGTACATGCCATCCATAGGCTTCAAAGCGCTTGGCCACATCCTCGTTAAAAGTAATATCGGTATCGCCTTCGATCGAGATATGGTTATCATCGTATAAATAGATCAGGTTGCCCAGTTCGAGGTGGCCGGCCATCGAGGCGGCTTCGGAAGTTACGCCTTCCATCATATCACCATCGCTGCAAATGGCGTAAATCTTATAATTGAACAAATCGAAACCCGGCTTATTGTAGCGGGCCGCCAAATGCTTTTGCGCGATAGCGAAACCTACGCCATTGGCAAAACCTTGTCCTAATGGGCCGGTAGTTACATCAATACCGGGGCATAAACCATACTCCGGGTGACCAGCTGTCTTGCTATTCATCTGGCGGAAATTTTTTATATCGTCCAGTGTCAGATCATAGCCTGTTAAATAAAGGTAGCTGTATTGTAGCATGCAGGCGTGCCCGGCCGACAAGATGAACCGGTCGCGGTTAGCCCAATGCGGGTTTTTTGGGTTGTACTTCATGAACTGCGCCCATAACACATGACCCATTGGCGCAAGGGCCATTGGTGTGCCCGGATGCCCCGAATTTGCCTTTTGTACGGCATCTGCCGACAATACTCTTACTGTATTTATCCCTAGGGTTTCTATATCCTGGTTATTTGAAGCCATTTTAATCGTTTTATATTTATTTATTAAGTTGTACAGACTGGTTGTGCTTTATTGTTTCTTCTTTTACCCATAGCCTGGCGCCGCCTTTTATACCGTCGGCGTTTGAAACAATTTTCATGTTTTTATCCAATTCAAAGGTGAGCTTATTGGAGTTGCCGCCGCCTATGTATAAGTAGTCATAGTTGAATACTGTTTTTAAAACCTTAAAAACTTTTTGCATCCGCTTATTCCATCTTTTAAGGCCTTCCTTTTCAATCGCCACCTCGCCTATGTATTTATCGTACGATTTTGTTTTGCCTACGGGCTGGTGCGCAAACTCAAGATGCGGCAGCAGGTCGCCGTCCATCAGCAAAGCTGTACCGAAACCGGTGCCAAGCGTGATAACCAGCTCAAGGCCTTTTCCGCTTACAACACCCAAACCTTGCATATCCGCATCATTTACCACGCGGGCAGGTTTGCCGAGGGATTCTTCGAGCTTTTTAACGAAATCCACATCCTGCCATAATTCGGTACCCAGGTTTGGGGCGGTTTTAACCACGCCGTTTTTTATATAGCCGGGAAACCCTACCGAAATACGGTCGAATTCCGGGAAATCCTTCACCAGCGTTTTTATGGCGATAATTACATTATCGGGCCCGGCCGGGACTGGCGTCGGGATCTTCTCATACTTTTTCTGGAGCTCGCCTTTTTCGTTAAGGATGGTTGCCTTGATGTGCGAGCCTCCGATGTCAATGGAGAGTATTCTTAGCTGAGCAGGAGGATTTTTCATTAAATAATGGGTGGTGGTTTTGATTTACTTCATTATCGATCGGCGGTAAATATCAGCATTTAATGGAAATTATTTGTCAACAAATAACGGTATTATTATCAGCCAAATAAACGATATATCAATAACATTACAGTGGGTTGATTGTGTTTTTTATGTCAGTTAGCTGCTTTTTACAGTGGGATTGCAAAAGGCGTTGAACGCGTGTAGAGACGCAATGCATTGCGTCTCTACGTTATATTGTAAAAATATTTCCACCTGACTTTAAAGGATACCTTTTCCCCTTCCACACAAATACACCTGAAGTATTTTGAGGAAGCGTTACCTTTATTTTCCAGGTCGATTTATCCAAAACATATTCAACCGCAACTTTTCCGTTCGGATGCGGTATTTCGCCGCCAGCATTTTTCATCGCGCCCAAATGCGGTTCAATTTTTATTTTAGTAAAGCCCGGCGCATAGCTGTCGATACCCAAAACCGTCCGGAAAAATTCGATGTTCGGACTGGCGCCCCAGGCGTGGCAATCGGACCGGTTGTTTACCAGGTCGGATATCTCGGCCCAGGTGGTGAGGCCCATTTTGATGTTATCGCGCCATATACCCAGCCAGTTGATATAGTCGTTGCCCAAACCACCCTTAACCAATGCCTGGTGCAGGTAGTATTTAAAATAAATGGAGCATTGGATAAGCGAAGTATCGGATAGCATGCGCTTGCTTATCGCAGATGCATCGCCGACGTCCACCATGCCCGAAAGTATGGCCAGCGAATTGGCATGCTGCGAAAAAATATCCTTATTCTCGGTATCGGCATACAGGTTTTTAGCAGCATCCCAGTATTTGATTTGAATGGCGTGTTTTAATTGTGCCGCTTTCGCGCGATATAAACGCGCCAGGTCGGGCAGGCCCATTTTGGCTTCCATTTCTGCGCCAAGCTGATAGGCCCACATTAACTGCAGGTCCATAATAGCCGAGCCGCCCGTCCTCCCCTTTGGCGGCATCCCGCTTTGCCAGCCTTTACTGATAACCCAATCGACAAATGTCCAGTAAGGGGTGTCTTTTAAGGAACCGTCAGCCTGCTGGTATTTGCTGAAAAAGCCCAGCACCGACCGTACGCCCGGCAGTTTATCCTTTACAAAACTGCTGTCGGCCCGGTACATCCAGTAATCATGCAGCATGCCGATGTACCACAGCGAAAAGGTGGAAATAATTTGCGGGCTGTATGACGGATGCCTGCTTAGCGTAAGCCCCTCGGCAATCCGCGAGTGGTCCATTTGGTTAAGGGCATTGCGCGCCAGCCGGTCGTCGCCGCTGTTATAGTACGATACCATGGCCTGGATGCGGCCATCGCCGATGTATTGCAATTGCTCGTAGTACGGGCAGTCCATATAGGTTTCAATGGCGCATGAGCGGGCGGTGCGCCAGCCGATGTCGAGCATTTTTTGCATCTCCGGGTCACCGATTTGCAGCTTCGCGTTGAATTTAAACGGGTAGCCGGTGAAAGTGCCGTAAATATCATCGATAACCAGTGGCTCATCTTTGGTTTGGACCCTTAAACGGATATACCGGAACGTGCGCCAGTACAGCGTATTGAATATTTGGTTGGCCGAGCCGTCCGAGATCAGGCTGTCTTTCCGGCCGGCAAAAACCTTTCCCTCCACATCGTCGCGGTTGCCCTTTTTTGTACCGAACCTGTCAATGCTGGTAAAAAGCGATTCGGCATAGGTAAGCGAAATACCGGCATCTTTTCCGCCGCTGAAGATGAATGTTAGATAGGCGTTGGTTAAATGGGTTTGATCGAGCAGCAGCGTTGCAATCGTGTTCGCGGGAATGGTCACGGCGGTTTTTGTGGCGGGGAATGAAGCAGGCACGCTCACGCCTTCGGCTTTGCGCAGGGTAGGGACCCTCTCAGTCGTGCGTTCCATTTGCGGCAATGATGAGGGCACCAGCATCCAGCCGAAGGCATCGGCAGTGCCTTTTGGTTTGCCGTGCTCAAGGGTTCCGGCATCAAGCCAGGAGCTATCGTTATAACCGGTTGCCATCCATCCTTTAACCGATTTGTTCATGTCCACCAGCTCACCAGGCCCGGCAACATAATAGGGATGATACCCGATACCGGTTATGGGCTGGTAAGCTTTCTCGCGCATGCACTTCCAGGTGTTATTGGTATTCAATATTTCTTCGGCTGCGGTATTGCCCTGCATAATAAAAGCCATGTGCAGCGAAATTTGGGCCTCGGGGCGGTACTCGGCCTCGTTCCAAACAATCGCCGAAACGGTATTTTTACCGGCAACCAGATAAGGCGCCAGGTCGACCGTTTCGAAATTCCAGTAATAGGTATCCCCGCGGGCCGGGCCGAGCGAAACCAGGATGCCGTTTACATATAATTTATACCGGTTATCTGCTGAAACGTGTACAATAAATGATGCGGGTTTTGCGGGAAGGGTAACACTTTTCCTGAAATAATAAACGCCGTATCCCCGCCCGTAATCGCCGGATGAGGCGATCCAGTATGCATTCCACGGGCGTGTTAAAATGGTTTTGTCGATGGTTTGCGACCGGGCTGTTTTTGCAGTGAAGAAAACAGAGAGGAACAGGATGAAGGCTAAAAATGATCTCATCTGAAATATTCTTTATGCAATCTGCTGATGTTTTTGCGGAAATGCAAATTCGGTTTGTTGGAGACAACTCCAACAAAGGCGGAAAGATAAGACTTAGCTTTAATTTCATAGTCCCATAGGGACTTTTGGTGGGTAGAACTGCGTAAAGAAACACGAGGCGTTCCTATAGGAACGCTTGGTAAATTTAAAACAACATTCTACCAACGAAATGTGCCTAACGGCACATCAGAAAGTGAAAAAACATGGTTTTAGATTTTTAAGCCGTTTGCGCTATGTGCAGCACCGCTTCTTTTTGTCAACTTTAGTATCTTTAACGCAAGGTTTTACAACAAACCAATAATTGATCAAATGAACTATTTATCCAGACTATATTTAAGAGTCAGCCAGCGTGTTCTCACCACTCAAGGCGCTTATGTGGTTATTTTTATGGGGATACTGGCTGTTGCGCTGTTTATCATAAGCGCTGTAACGAGAGATCATACTGTTGAAATCTGGAGCAGCCTGCTGTCCGGTTTCGCATTTGGGATGTTTCTGATCTGCCTGCCCGCGTTGATCAATTATTTTAAAAGGTAGAGACGCCCCGAACTATCGGGGCGTCTCTACGGTAATAACCTATTACTGACAGAATCTTGTCAGTGTGTTCATGCGTAACCAGGTGTGTTCAGGTGTAACCAGGTGTGCCGGGTGGTACACCGGTATAGTGTATCTCTTTCACAAATTAATACACTGACAAAAACCCTTTCGCCTTTAACCTTTCGCCCTTTACCTTTTCCTAAAATCCCTTTTTCCTAGTGATCCCCGGTTTCCTCACCCGGCGGTTTTCCGTGTTCACCACCTCGCCCGCGCCGTATTGGCGGGCCATTTTGGCGATGCGTTCTTCAAGCGTTTCGGTAGTCAGGCGCTCGCGGCCCAGGCTGTCGACCATGATCGGGAAGGCAAAGGGCGTTGGTCTTTCGATGGTTTTTAATATAATGATTTGGGTGACGATGCGCTGCAGGGCCATCCGCAGGCGGAACTCTTCGAGCTGGAAAGCCAGCGCCTCGTTGTACGCCTGCCGCACCAGCAGGTTATCCGGCTCGTACTCGCTGAAAACCTCGAACAGCAGCGAAGTGGAAGCTTGCAGGTGCCTGCTTTTTACCTGCTGTCCCGGGTAACCGGTAAATATCAACCCGCCGATATGGGCTATATCCCTGAAACGCCTGCGGGCCATTTCGTTGGCGTTGAGGCTATGCTGAATGTCGTCGAGCAGATTGTCGATCGAGAAAAAGCTGACATCTTCAAGCGCCTGTTCAATGGGAATATCCTCATCGGTGAGCAGCTCAAAGCCATAATCGTTCATAGCCAGCGAAAAGCTGGCCGGTTTTATTTTGCTGATGCGATAAGCCAGCAGCGACGCCATGCCCTCGTGTACCAGGCGCCCCTCGAAAGGATAAAATATCAAATGATGCCCTTCGCGGGATTTAAAGGATTCGATCAAAAACTCGTCGCGCCGCGGCAGGTGCGATAGTTCGGCCTGCAGGTTAAACAGGGGTTTTAACGCGATCACTTCTTCATCCGTTTCAATGCCATTGGCTACATCATCCAGCTTATCCCGCAGCATAGCCGATAATTGTGACGACAAGGGCATTCGCCCGCCCATCCAGCTGGGTATAATACCTTTGGTGGCATTTGATTTTTTGACATAGGCTGTCATTTCTTTTACCCGTATAAACTCCAGGCTGCGCCCCGCAAACCAAAAAGTATTGCCCGGTTTTAGTTTGGAGATAAACGACTCTTCAATGGTACCCAGGCTACCGCCGCTCAGCCATTTCACGCGGATGCTGATGTCGCTGGTAATGGTACCGATGCTTAACCGGTGCCGCATGGCAACCCGCCGGTTGTTTACTTTGAACAGGCCGTTTTCAACTTCCACCTTTAAAAATTCATCATACTGCGCCAGGGTTTTACCGCCGGTGGTGATAAAGTCGAGCAGCTGGTTGAACTCGCCGCGCTTCAGGTCCGCGAAAGCGAAAGTTGTTTTCACTTCTTTAAATAGTTCGTCGGCCCGAAAGCCATCCGATACCGCCAGCGTTACCATGTACTGGATGAGCACATCCATGGTGAGCAGCATAGGGTCGCGGCTTTCAAATATGCCTTCGGCAATGGCCTGTTTCAGCGCCGCGCCTTCCAGCAATTCCATGGAATGCGTGGGCACAAAATATGCTTTGGAAACTGCTCCTGGGTGGTGCCCGCTTCGGCCCGCCCGTTGTATAAAACGCGCCACGCCTTTGGGGCTGCCTACCTGCACCACGGTATCTACCGGCCTGAAGTCGACCCCCAGGTCGAGGCTCGACGTGCAAACCACCACCCGCAAGGCTTCGGCATGCAGCGCCTGTTCAACCCAGTTACGCAGGTCGTTATCCAGCGAGCCGTGGTGCATGGCCATGATGCCGGCGTACTCCGGGTAATTATCTAAAATGGCATGGTACCATATTTCCGATTGCGAGCGGGTATTGGTAAATATCAGCGTGGTGTTGCTTTTCGCCACAATTTCCATCACCTGCGGCAGCAGCTTTAAACCGATGTGCCCGGCCCACGAATAGCTTTCGATATTTTCGGGGATGATGGATTTGATCAGCAGTTTCTTTTCCAGGTTAGCGCGCACCATTTGTATACGCTCAGGCGGAAAATCATTGCCCAAAAGCACCTCGGCCGCTTCTTCGAGGTTGCCGATGGTGGCGCTGATACCCCAGATTTTGAGTGAGCAGCAGGCAGTGGGCAGTGGGCAGTTTTTTTTTGTTTGCGGCTTTGAGTTGGCAGTTAACGGGGCGTCGTTTTGTTCGGGTTCTGATTTGCCCGCTGCAAACTGCCCACTGACCACTGACCACTGACTACTGCAAACTGCCTTCAACCTCGACAAACCCAGCTCAACCTGTACGCCGCGTTTGGTGCCCAGCAACTCGTGCCATTCGTCGATCACGACGACCTGCAGGCTTTGAAATAATTTGGGATATTCCTTTTGCGCCAGCATCAGGTGCAGGCTTTCGGGCGTGGTGAGCAATACTTCGGGCAGCTTTTTTTTAAGGGCCTGTTTTTCGGCGGCGGGCGTATCGCCGGTGCGGGTGGCTATCTTCCAGGGCAGGCCGATCTCGTCACAAACCTCCTGCATGGCCTTCCTGATATCGTTGGTGAGCGCACGCAACGGCGTGATCCACAGCATCAACAGGCCGTTGTTGGTTTTGGTAAGATAATTATCCGGATGCTTATTGATAAAATCGGCCAGGAAGGGCAGGAACAGGGCGAAGGTTTTTCCGCTCCCGGTGGGTGCGTTCAGCAAGCCGGAGTAACCGCCGAGGTAGGCATCCTCCATCTCCTGCTGAAAGGCAAACTGTTTCCAGCTCTTTCCCTTATACCACTCCCGGATGATCTGCTGCCCTTTTGTTATCATGCCAATAATATTTGCCTCACCCCAACCCCTCTCCAAAGGAGAGGGGCTAATATAATCAGATATAATCACACAAATCTTTTATCCCGATCAGTAATTTAAAGAACACTTAACCGGGTTTGCGGTTTATACAAATGACCGCCTACTTTATTGAGAAAAACAACCAGGATGAAGACATTATTGGTACCGGTTGATCTTTTGGGTATTTCCGGAAATGTGCTGAAATATATTGTTGGTTTCGCTGCCGACACAAAGGTTGAACGCATCATTCTTTTGAAAAGCGTTTACGTATCGGTATATGCTGAATTGCTGCCGTCGGCCGATTTTGTGCAGTTGAGCGCCGATGATATCCTGGATGAAAGACAAGGGGCCGAGTTGGCTTTAAACGTGCTCGCCAACAGGTTACTCAAAAAATTCAGCCCGCCGGTTGAAATTACTACCGTGATAAGCGAATTGCCTTTATTGCGTACCATTCACCACGTAATTGAGGAGGAACAGCCCAATATGGTTGTGCTGGGCAGCGATAAAAAGGTGCTTGAAAATGACCGGTCTACTGCGGAACAAATCATCGCGATAGCCAAAACCAGTACCGTGCCGGTGATGATCGTGCCGGAGTGCGCCCGGTACGAAAAAATTGAACTGGCGATGGTGCCCTGCGACCTTGCGACCATTTCGCAGCTTGAGGCCCTGCACGGTATTCACGACCGTAAAAAATGGCTGCACCCGGAGTTATTGGTATTTAACACCAATCCTAAACTAAAAAATGCCGAAAACGACGGGCCTATTGCAGCAGGGCTTGCTGAACTGTTGGCCGGCTATGACTACCAGGTTTACCATGCCGAAGATAAAGACACGGTAAAAGGCATTCTTGATTTTGCCGATAAGCATAATGCGCAACTGATCATCGCGTTGCCCGGAAAATACAGCTTTTTTTATAATCTTACCCACCGCAACATCACCAACGCCCTGGCGCTAAATGCCAGTAAGCCGGTGCTGATATTGAAGTAACCAGCAGCAATAGCAAATTTTTCTTCTTAATTTCATACTTTTAACCGTCATATTACAGGCGCAATTAACCTGTTGCATAAATAATAATTCGCAATGCCTAAATATTGCTTAACGCTCGATCTGAAAGACGACCCGGAACTGATTGCGGAATACGAGAAATATCATACCGCTATATGGCCGGGGATACGCAAAAGCATTACGGATTCGGGTATTACCAATATGGAGATTTACCGGTTTGACACGCGGCTTTTTATGATAATGGAAACGGATGAAAATTTTAGCTTTGATAAAAAAGCAAAGATGGATGAAGCCAGCAGCGAGGTGCAGGAATGGGAAAACCTGATGCTGAAGTACCAGCAGCCGCTTAAAAATGCGCCGAAGGGAGGAAAGTGGGTGTTGATGAGTAAGATTTTTCAGTTGTGATTGGAAGCAAGAATTTTAGAACCAAGAAGCAAGAGCCAAGATAAGAAACCATAATTTAAACCAAAGACAATAATCAAAACCACATTGACAAGACTGAAAGATATAGCGCTTTTCTATCTTGACTCTTGGTTATTGACTCTTGTCTCTAAACAAAAAGTCATGCTCAAAAAACTTCAATTGACCTCACTGGCAGTGCTCAGTCTGCTCATGTTTTCGCCCGTGTTTGCCCAGAAAAAGCTGGGGAACGAAACCGATGCCCAGAAGCAAAAACGCATGGAATGGTGGACGGACGCGCGTTTCGGGATGTTTATCCACTGGGGGCTGTATTCGGGCGCCGCACGGCACGAATGGGTGAAGCACAACGAACACCTCACCAACGAGGAATACCAAAAATATTTCGACCAGTTTAACCCCGACCTGTTCGACCCGACCAAATGGGCGCGCCAGGCGAAAGCCGCCGGCATGAAATACGCGGTGCTGACTACCAAGCACCATGAGGGCTTTTGCCTGTTCGACTCAAAATACACCGACTACAAAGCCACCAATACCAAAGCCAAACGCGACCTGGTGCGCGAATACGTGAACGCCTTCAGGGCGCAGGGCTTGAAGATCGGGTTTTACTATTCGCTGCTCGACTGGCACCACCCGGATTATACCATGGACGATGTGCACCCGCTAATGCAGGTGAACCATAGCGAGGAGGATTATAAGCGATTAAACAAAGGTCGCGACATGGCTAAGTACCGGCAATATATGCGCAACCAGATCACCGAGCTGCTGACCAATTATGGCAAAATTGACATATTGTGGCTGGATTGGTCGTGGGATAAAGGCGCAAAGCATGGCAAGGGTGCGGACGACTGGGGTTCGGTGGAATTGCTGAAACTGGTACGAAAACTACAACCGGGTATTATCGTAAACAACCGCCTCGGCCTGTATGATTATTCGGATGGAGGCGATTTTGCAACGCCAGAACAGGTAAGCTCGGCCGAACTGGACAAATACAAGGGCAAAACGTTTGAAACCTGCCAGACCTTCTCAGGCTCGTGGGGATATTACCGCGATGAAAACACCTGGAAAACACACCGCCAATTGCTCGACTTGCTGATCACCTCGGTAAGTAACGGCGGCAACCTGATATTGAATGTGGGCCCAACCGCCCGCGGCGAATTTGACAGTCGGGCCACGCGTGCACTGGACAGCCTGGCGCACTGGACGCATGCCAACGGCCCTTCCATTTATAACTGTACCTACGCACCGGATAGTTACCAAATACCGGAAGGCACCAAGCTCACTTACAACAAAACAACCGGACGGTTATATGTGCAGGTATATAATTATCCCAAAAACGGCAAGCTCGTCCTTCCCGGGTATAACGGTAAAATAAAATACGCACAGTTTATAAATGACCATTCGGAAGTGATCTATAAACCATTAAACGCAAACGACCTGGAACTGACCCTCCCGGTTAAAAAGCCGGATTACGAGATCCCGGTGGTTGAACTTACGCCAGTGGGCAGCAAATAATTTCTATCTAAAAAACATGTTTAAACTAACCGGTAAATCAGCAGTAATTACAGGCGGCGGAAGCGGCATCGGTAAGGCTATGTCCGCTCTTTTTGCCAAACAGGGCGCCACGGTGCATATCATCGAGGTGAATGACGAAGCCGCAAATGAAACGGTTAACGAAATACGTGCATCAAATGGCAAAGCTGTTGGTCATACTTGTGATGTAAGCAACCAGCAGCAGGTTTTGGATACTTTTGATAAGATAGGCAAGGTCGATATCCTGGTAAATAACGCCGGCATAGCGCACATTGGCCGGGCCGATAACACAAGCGAAGCTGATTTCGACCGGGTTTATAACGTAAACGTAAAAGGCGTTTATAATTGCCTGTTCGCGGCTATACCTATGATGAAAGCGAATAAGGGCGGCGTGATATTAAATACCGCATCCATAGCCGCGCATGTGGGCATTACCGATCGCTTTGCTTATTCAACCAGCAAGGGCGCCATACATGCCATGACGCTTTCGGTGGCCCGCGATTACCTGCACGACGGTATCCGGTGCAACAGCATTTCCCCGGCGAGGGTGCACACCCCTTTCGTGGATGGCTTTATTGCGAAAAATTATGCCGGCCAGGAAGCGGAGATGTTTGAAAAACTGTCAAAAACCCAACCCATTGGCAGGATGGGAAAATCAGAAGAAGTAGCCGCGCTGGCTTTATATCTTTGTTCGGACGAGGCCGGGTTTATTACCGGTTGCGATTACCCGATCGATGGCGGATTTATTACATTGAATAATTGATAGTTATTTCGGAATTGATAAGTTTGCCTGCATCTAATTTATAACAATGAAGCTGATACGATTTGGCGAGCCTGGTAAAGAAAAAACCGGGATCATTATTAACGACAAGAAATACGATACATCGGCATTTGGTGAAGACTACGGCGAACACTTTTTTGAAACCGATGGGTTAAAACGCCTGGCAGATTTCATTGCCGGCAATAAACTTCCTGAAATAAACGAACGCGCCAGACTTGGCAGCCCCCTGGCACGCCCTTCAAAAATAGTGTGCATTGGCTTAAACTACGCCGATCATGCAAAAGAAACCAATGCCACGCCACCCGCTGAACCGGTGATATTTATGAAATCTACCACAGCGATTGTCGGCCCAAACGACGATATAATCATCCCCAAAAACTCCCAAAAAACCGACTGGGAAGTTGAGCTGGCGGTGGTTATCGGCAAAAAAGCCAGCTACGTAAACGAAGCCGAAGCGATGGATTACGTGGCAGGTTATGTTTTGCATAATGATGTATCCGAACGCGAGTTCCAGATCGAAAGAGGGGGTACCTGGGATAAAGGCAAAGGCTGCGATACATTTGCGCCGCTAGGGCCTTTCTTTGCCACAAAAGACGAGATCGGCGACCCGCATAACCTGCGCCTGTGGCTAAAAGTGAATGGCAACATTATGCAGGACGGCACCACGGCTAATTTTATCTTCGGTATCCCGCACCTGGTATCGTACACCAGCCAGTTTATGACGCTGCTGCCCGGAGATATCATTTCAACCGGAACCCCCGCCGGCGTTGGCCTGGGCATGAAGCCACCTGTTTATCTTAAACCCGGCGATGTGGTGGAACTGGGAATCGACGGGTTGGGCGAGGCAAGACAAGCAGTTAAAGCCTATAAATAGCTATTGGTTCAAAACCCCTCTGAAAGCCGCAATATATTTAGCAATATAGACGTCCTTTGATTTGGATTTGTACTGCATCACAAATCTTGGGTGTTCGAGGGCGACTATATTTTTGAAGAACTTTTCCTGTTCATTTAGCTTGCGCAGAAATTTTTCGTTTTTGCCATTGCCAAAACAAAAACAGGTATCGGTATAAACACCGAGGGCGATCTGTTTTTTTATGTTATCGATGATAGCATCATAAACAGCGGCGGTTAAAGCCGGGCTGTCGTAGTAATTATAGTTTACCTCTTTCCCGTTTTGTCCTGTAAAAGTGAAGCCCAATGGGAAAATAGAATGTATGTAAAA
This sequence comes from Mucilaginibacter sp., assembly GCA_035568395.1. Lineage (GTDB taxonomy): Bacteria > Bacteroidota > Bacteroidia > Sphingobacteriales > Sphingobacteriaceae > Mucilaginibacter. Next base: position 369,428 of record DATMOF010000005.1, read on the forward strand.
GTGTTTGTAAAACGCATCCGGGCCGCCAAAGGCATCGATTACCTCATAAACAAAAACCGACGAGGGCTCGTGCGTTTCTTTGCCTTCATAATTAATTCCACATACAGATTTTAACCGCTTCGGATCGGTAAAAGGGATGCCGGTAACGCCACCACCAAACCTGCCGGGGTTAATGCCTAAAATCAGGTGCCGCTTATCGTTGTCGTTGTAAAATTTTTTATAAAACTGCTCCATCAAACCCATCACCTGCGGGTTTTCTCTGAAAGGGTTCATTATTCGTATGCCGGCAGGAAGGCTGCCTGTAAAATCCAATTGTTTATTAAATTGAATTACTTTGTCTGCAAAGGTCATTGACATCAAAACTACCTTTTATCTGATAAAAAAGCCCTCCGTATCTTCCGAAGGGCCTTTAAAATGATTGGTCATTGTTTACGGTAGTAACGGCTTGCCGTCAAAAGTAGCCGATTTTAGTATTTTTTCTGCAACGGCAACCGCGGCAGGCGAAAGCGGCGCGTAGTTCAGGTCTTTGCAATATTTTTGCCCTTCATGGATATTCCACCAAAGCAATTTGGCAACTTTCTCGGCCCTTTGCTGGCTTCTCCCGGCATAATTTTGTTCTTTATATATCAATGCCCAGGTAAACCCGCCTATAGGGTAGCCGTCTTTTGCATCCGTGTTGCTTAACGACACTTTTGCATCAGCAGGCATGGTAATATTTCCGGCAGCGCTCGTTGATGCGACAGTTGGTGTAATAAAGCTGCCGCTTTTGTTTTGAAGGTCGGCATAGGCCATTTTATTTTGTATGGCATAGGCCAATTCTATATAGCCTATTGCACCTGGTGTTTGTTTTATCAAACCAGCCACACCCTCGTTGCCCTTTCCGCCGATTCCTGCGGGCCAGCTTATTGCAGAGCCCTTGCCCGGTTTTGTGTTCCACTCGGGGCTTACCTTCGCCAAATAAGTTGTAAAAATGTTAGTTGTCCCGCTGCCGTCCGACCTGTGGGCTATAAAGATGCTTGTTGCCGGCAACACAACACCCGGGTTAACCTTCGCTATCTGCGGGTCGTTCCATTTGGTTATTTTCCCTAAAAAAATATTGGCCAGTACACCCGGTGTTAGTTTTAGTGCACCTTTTAATTCGGGGAGGTTATAGCTTATAACCACTGCACCGGAGCACATGGGGATATGCAACACATCAGCGCCAATTTTCTTTGTCTGGTCGTCATTCAACGGCGCGTCCGAATCGCCAAAATCAATGGTTTTATTGGTAAGCTGCAATATACCTCCGCCCGAGCCTATCGACTGGTAATTTACCTTTACCCCGGTTTCTTTGTCATATTCGGCAAATAGCTTTGAAAACAACGGGTAAACAAAAGTACTGCCGGCTCCCAGTAAAGTATTTGAGTCGCCTGATGATGCAGCGGGTGATTGTTTAGTACTGTCGGCGGCCGATTTATTCCCATTGCCGCCGCATCCTGTAAAAATTGCCGCGGCAATTAACGCTGCGGTAAGTGTTAGTTTGTTCATAATTAAAAGTTTAAAGTAGTTAACTGGCTTTTGAAGGGTTTAACAGCTAAAGTGGTGATTTAGTGTTATTAAATTGTATTTTATTATGCACACTTGTGCTGATAACTATGCAAGCATAGTTATTTACCGGCCGCAATCGCACGTAAAAAGTTCATTACTTAATTGCCGTTTTTAGCTTTTAATTAATGATAAAAATGTAGTGATGCCATTAAAAAATTATCAATTTGAAAGTTTAACCAATCAATTTGATAAATCTTTTTATCAGCCGCAGGCTTGACTGTCGCCGTTTAGTCAATACTTGCCGATATTTTACAAATTTGGCATTGATTTAGCTTCATTCACGATGAAAAGCACCTGGTAAAACGCAACCGGAACAACTGATTTTCCGTATTATATATACCAATTTATAAGTGCTTTCGTTTTTTGTTTACTTATTCGTATAGGAATTATGCTTATAGATGTATTAAAAATAACTTCGTTACTGGCAGCACTGGTTGTTCCCTTGTTTTTCCCTGTTAAGAAAATCAATATTGTACGCATACCAAAAAATCATAATGATACTTCCGACGCACACTACGCGATCAATGTGCATGGCCTGTTGGAAGAAATTCATCATGACAACATATCAAGCCGTGAACTGAATTAACGAATAAGGCCGGGGGGCTTTGTTCAAACTTATTTTATTTATCCTGCATATCCCGGTGAGTTCATTCCCCGGGATATTTTTTTGCGTTGCCGGCAAGATTTCCAGTTTAAAATTTAAATCCTTAAACTTGATCACAATTAAAACGCCGGACAAACACCCACCTGCCATTGAAGATACTAGCCTATAAAACTTACGACGAAATGAGTGCCGCGGCAGCCGCCTGCACTGTTGAGCAGGTTCGGCAAAAGCCCGGTTCGCTGCTTTGTTTTCCTTCCGGGGATTCGCCTGTTGGCGTATTCAACAGTTTGATCAATTATGCCAATACAGGCAAAGTGGATCTTAGCCAATGCTATTTTATTGGTTTGGACGAATGGGTAGGTATGGGCAGGAACGACGAAGGCAGCTGCACCTGGTCGCTTTACGAAAGCTTTTTTAATAAGCTTGATATCGCAGCTGATCATATTCGCTTTTTTGATGCCCGCGCTGCTAACCTCGATGATTCGTGCAAAGCGATCGACGATTTTATCCGGGAAAAAGGGCCGCTTGATATCATGATGGTCGGCATAGGCATGAACGGCCATATCGGACTGAATGAGCCGGGTACCGACTTTAATTTATATTCACATCATGCTCCTCTGGCACCGATGACGATGAGTGTGGGGCAAAAATATTTTAAACAGCAAACCCTCTTGACCGAAGGGATAACCCTGGGCCTGAAACACCTGAGGGAAGCAAAAACACCCATTCTGATTGCCAGCGGCAGCAAAAAAGCAGGAATTGTTAAGCAGGCGCTGGAAGGTCCGGTTACCAATCAGCTGCCTGCGTCTATTTTTCAAACCCTGGACTCCGCCTTCGTTTTTTTGGATGAGGGGGCTGCCTCTGAATTAAATCATTTTAGCTAAAGCTTAATACATCAAAATTGGGACTGTATCATTTTGTGAAAGAGATACAGCTGATACACGTGATACAGCTGATACACGTGATACAGTTGATACACCTGATACAGTCGCGAACGCCCCCCGAACACCCCTGAACACGCCACGAACATGGAACAAACACCGCCGGATAACCCAAAACATGCTATAACAAGGTGGTTGATTAAACGTGGGCCACTCAACATTGTTCGGTAAAGCATGGACGCCTGGCCGGGCGGGGCGCGCAAATCCTGAAAATCCGTTAAAGATCGTATATTAGTTTAAGCTCGGACACTTAAACTTTTTGCATTCAAGCGGGGGCGCTTGAACGGGCGGGGGAGAAAGGGATAGGGTTGAATAAAGTTGTGATAGCACCTTCGACCAGTGAAAGGTAATAAATTATACTTATTTATTCGTTAAAAAAAACACTATTGACTATCCCACCCTCTCCCACTGTCGCATATTCACGACGGGTAGTATTTGAACACGAATATTGATTCCAATAGTGTGATAGTGTCCCGTCTGGTATTCTCCCATTGAGTGAATATATCCTACTCAATTCCCTGCAAATGCATCTTTTAAGTGCTTCAGTGGCCTCGTCTAGTTCAGCCGGCAAATATTCATAATTATTATCAAACATCGCTTTATATTTATCAAAGCAAGCTTGCACCCTATTTGAAAGTATATCAAATACATCCACCGGAATTAAAAGCAATAAGTTATCACCTTCTTCTTGAATCTGAGGACTTGATTGTAAATAATCAACTTGGTTCATTACCGCGTTTACTTTTTCTTTATCACGAAAGTTCAGCCAAAGATCAATGGCTTGCATACTGGCAGACACCATCGCTACTAATAAATCTGGAGTCATAATATTGATTTTAGGTTATATTAAACATTTCTTTTATTTACTAATGTACACAAGTTTGTAAGTGATATTAAGCTCAACTTATCCTGATTTTTCAGGACTGCTAAATCCGTAAACTTCCAATTTTTTTGTAATGGAATTAATTCATGTCACAATTTCATCTTTACTGATGATGAAGTTGGTTTGGATGTATGTTAGGCCTAAAAGCTTAATATTTTCCCATTCAAATGGTGTTACAACTATTAACATCAAATGGTAAAATTACGGCCACCCAACTTGGTGGCCGTTTTCAATTCACACATGGCTGAAACTCAAATCCCTCGATAACGTCCCAACCCCTATTAATTTTTATTCATTCCCCGCAGCTCAACTTAATAGTCCCATTAGTTTAGTTGCGCCTCCTCCTTGCTAACCGCTGACGCAGTTCAGCCATTGGCATCGTTATCATCCGGCCTATTTGCTCCTTGCCGCGATAGGTTACAACGCGTAGCTGGTTAGCGTCCTTTGGCGCCACTATCGGCTCGGTATATTTGGGGTAATACCTGTCGGGATACGAGTTATCAAAGCTATAGTAAATATCAAGGCCGGGGATCTCAGTCGTCAGCGTTACCTTTACCAGGCTGTCGGCGGTCATGCTCGCATCAAAGTCTGGGTCGTACATGCTTGGTGCATATTTAACTTCTGCCTCATTCAGGCGTGCAAATTGCTTTTCAACCTTCGGGTAAAAATTGTTCCAGTTTTTCTTTTCCTTCGGCGACCATACATCCTCGGCAATGGCCATGCCGCGTGGCCAGGTCATATATTCCGCCTGGCGAAAGTTGAATACCTGCTCGGTCCATAAATTAGCCTGTCCGCCCAGTATCAGCTTAGCATCCACACTGTCGGGCAACGGTTCAAACTGGTACGATTTGTTCAATCGTAAAGTGGCATAAACGTGCGGCTCCATAACCCGGTCGCTTTGCATATAGTCAAGATAGGCAAATGTAGTTGGGCTCATTACTACCTCGTGCCCGGCTTTGGCAGCTATAATGCCGCCTTTCATTCCCCTCCAGCTCATCACTGCGGCATCAGGACCAAGCCCGCCTTCAATGATCTCATCCCAGCCCATGAATTTTTTACCTTTCGATTCTACTATTTTTTCCAATCGTTTTTCGAAATAGCTTTGCACTTCCTCCATTGTTTTCAAGCCTTCTTTTTGCATCAGGGCTTTAACAGCGTCGCTTTTTTCCCAGAAGTTTTTGGCACACTCATCTCCGCCCATGTGTACATAACCAAAAGGGAAAAGCTGTGTAACCTCGGTGAGCACCTTATCTAAAAAGGCATATACGTTTTCATTTGCGGGGCATAAGGTATTGTCGACCAGGGCGGTAATCCCGCCGCTGCCAAAATTCATCATGTGCTCACCTGACCGTACCTGGTATTTGTCGGCTCCCTGGGTACACGATAATTCGGGGTATGAAACAACAGCCGCCAGGCTGTGCCCCGGCACATCAATTTCGGGCATGATGTTTAAAAACCTGTCTTTGCCATATTGAACCAGCTCACGAATGTCATCCTGCGTATAAAATCCGCCATAAGTGCGCGGTTCGGTCGTCGCTGGCGCCGAGAAGCTGCCAAATTCGCCTACTTTTTTAACGTTATAGGCGCCCACCGTTGTTAAGCGTGGCAAACTTTTAATTTCTATTCTCCAGCCCTCATCATCCGTCAGGTGCATGTGCAGCAGGTTGAATTTGTACCGCACCATTTGGTCAATATACTGTTCAACCTCTGCTTTGGTAAAAAAATGCCGCGATACATCGAACATAAGGCCCCGCCACGCAAATCGCGGATAATCCCTGATATCCACGCTCGGGGCAACCCATTTTACATGATGTACCACTTCTGCACTTTCTATCTCCTTCGGGAACAATTGAATCAGGGTTTGCACGCCGTAAAATAGCCCGGCCGGTTCATTCGCACTGATGATGACCCCTTTGGCGCCTACCAGCAAACGATAGCCCTCCTTGCCTAACTCCGTATCATTCTTTTTATTGAGCTGCAATTTGATTGTTGCCGGTGTGGCCGACGTGCTTTTTATGGTAACCAGCGCACCTGTTGAAAGCGTTAGTTTCCTTTTTAAATAAGCGGTTACGGGCTGCAAATCCGCTTGTGCGCCGGCAACGATCACTACCCGTTTCGGCAGGGTGAACCATCCCTTTTTGGTGACTATTTTTACAGGCTCCGGAATAATGCCGAGGCTTGTTTTGGCGGTTTGGCTGAAAGCATTAAAAATGACAAAACTACAGCACAGTAATAGCGTAAATCTTTTCATATCGGAGTTTTAAAGGTTTTATTGGAGAAACAGATTGCAAATTATACTTTTTAAATAATATTAAAAAGTAATTAGAACATAAAATCACAATTTAATAATTATTATATTGCGTCAGCCAGACACATCATAAACTCTTCATTATGAAAAAGCTACCTGCAATCGCTGTTTGCCTTGTTTTGACAATCGCGGTGGCCCTATTTTTCTCATTCACGGTAAAAACGGCAGCCCGTAAAAATAATGATATAGTCCGCGTTGAAGGTGGTATCATATCAGGCGAAAAAAGCAAAACCAGTGATGTAACATCGTTCAAAGGCATTCCATTTGCGGCGCCTCCCGTTGGCGAATTGCGCTGGAAAGCACCCCAGCCTGTAAAGCCCTGGGCCGGCATTAAAAAATGCGATGCCTTTGGCCCCAGCCCCATGCAGTCTAAACCAGTCCCCTTTGCGGTTTATACGCGCGAATTTTTGATCCCCGAAGAGCCTATAAGCGAAGATTGCCTGTACCTGAATGTTTGGGCGAAGCCACGGGCAGCTGCCAGGAAACCTGTTTTTGTGTGGATATACGGCGGCGGATTCTCCAGCGGCGGTACAGCAGTGCCTATTTACGATGGCGAGGCGATGGCGAAAAAAGGGATCATATTTGTGTCGGTTAACTACCGCGTGGGCATTTTGGGTTTTATGGCCCATCCGGAACTGACAAAGGAATCACCTAACAAAGCGTCGGGCAATTACGGTTTGCTCGACCAGGTTGCCGCCTTGCGATGGGTCAAAAACAACATAGCCGCTTTTGGTGGCGACCCGGATAATGTAACAATTGCGGGTCAGTCAGCCGGTTCCATGAGTGTAAACTGCCTGGTGGCATCGCCTTTGGCAAAGGGGCTGTTTAACAAAGCTATCGCCGAAAGCGGTTCGTTAATGGTGCCAAACCCGATGCTGAAAAACAGCGATCTGCAAGGTGCAGAGCAGCAGGGCGTTAAATTGGCAGCATCCGCACATGTTACTTCGTTGTCCGGGCTCAGGGCTCTCCCTGCTGCGGATCTGCTGAAATTGCAGGGGAGGTTTTCACCCATTGTTGATGGTTATGTGCTGCCCGAACCCATTCCTCAAATTTTTGCCGAAGGGAAGGAGAACCGCGTGCCGTTGCTGATCGGGTGGAATGCCGACGAAGCATTTGTGGCCGGGTTCAAAAAGAAGGACGAATTTATAAAGCAGGCTAATGAACAATATGGCGCTGATGCTGCGGAGTTTTTGAAATATTACCAGGCCGGCACCGACGAGGAAGCGGCACGTTCGCAAATTAAGTTGAGCCGCGATTTGATGTTTGCTGTGTCGGGCTATACATGGGCCGGTTTGCAGGTTGCGAAAGGCGGCCGGCCGGTATATGTGTATTATTTTGCCCGGAAGCTGCCCGCAACACCTGATTACGCCAAATATGGCGCTTTTCATACCGGCGAAGTAGCTTATGTGATGGACGACTTAAAATTTCTCAACCGCCCATGGGAACCTGCAGACTTTGAACTGGCAAAACTAATGTCGGCATACTGGGTAAATTTTATCAAAACCGGTAATCCAAACCGCGATGGTTTGGCGCTATGGCCGGCCTATGATCCGGTCGCCAGGCAAGCTATGATATTCAACAAAAATTCCGGCAAGGGCGAACTCCCGGATTGGGCGGAACTTCAGTTTATGGAGGCGAGAATGAGCAGGTAACGATATTGCCTTCTTCCCGGCTTTCCAGACTAAAATATTATATTGCATTATAAACCAACTAAATCTCAATTATGTCAACTGATCGCAGAAAATTTTTAAGACAGCTCGGGAGCACCATCGTGCTTACTTCGGCCTCGCTTTCAGGCTTTGCAGCTATGGAAGATTATGAAAGAAGGATATTGCAAGCTCAAAGCCGCATTGGCCCCAATGATAAAATAAGGATTGCCACCATTGGCATGGGAATTATGGGTTTTAACGATACCAGGGCGGCGCTATCATGCCCCGGGGTTGAGTTTGTGGCTTGTTGCGACCTGTACGCAGGGCGGTTGGTCCGCGCGAAAGAGGTTTTCGGCGCTAATATTTTTACCACTAATAATTACCACGAGATACTCGACCGAAAGGACATTGATGCGGTGATCATCGCCACCAGCGACAACTGGCACAGCACCATAGCCATCGCAGCCATGCATAAGGGAAAAGCTGTTTACAGCGAAAAACCAATGGTGCATTACATAAGCGAGGGTTTGGCTGAGATAAAAGCACAGCAGGAAACCAAGGCTGTTTTCCAGGTTGGCAGCCAGCGGGTGAGCAGCATCGCTTTTCAAAAGGCAAAAGAATTATTAGCTGCCGGCGCCATAGGGCAAATTAATTCCATTGAGGCTTCATTTAACCGGCAAAGCGCGCTTGGGGCGTGGCAGTATACCATTCCGCTCGATGCGTCGCCGCAAACAGTAGCATGGGACCAGTATCAGGCCAAAGAAAAAATAAAACGGGCGTATGACAGTAACCGGTTTTTCAGGTGGCGTAATTACCGCGAATATGGCACAGGTGTGGCAGGCGATCTTTTTGTGCATCTCCTTTCGGGGATCCACTTTATAACCGGGTCAAAGGGGCCGAGCAAGATATATTCGATCGGCGAGCTGGCTTACTGGAAAGACGGGAGGAACGTTCCGGATGTGATGAATGCGGTTATACAATATCCCGATAGTAAAGAGCACCCGGCCTTTGAGGTGTCGCTCCGGGTCAATTTCGTAAGCGGCGATGGTGAGCACTCGTCGACGCGCGTTACCGGGTCGGAAGGTGTGATGGACCTTTCGGACGAAAACGGCTTTACCATCCGCAAAAGAAAAATGACGGTAGCGCCCGGCATTGGCGGATGGGATTCTTTGTCGACTTACCCTGAAGCGATGCAGAAGGCGTTGCTCGACGAATATAACCGGAAATACTCTGAAGCCGACAAGCATGCCGAAAGCGTTCCAAATATTACTTATGGCGTTCCGCCGGGTTATAATGTATCAAACGAACACTTTGCCAATTTTTTTGATGCCATCCGTACCGGCAAGCCCGTTGTTGAGGATGCTGTTTTTGGTTTCAGGGCTGCTGCGCCATGCCTGGCCTGCAATGACAGCTATTTCCAAAACAAAGTGATACACTGGGATGCGGAGAATATGCGGATAATAAGCTAAGAGCACTTAGTAACGAAAAGCGGAAGCCAGAAAGCGGGTGAACCGGGAGGGGGTGATACAGCTATCAGCCTTCAGCTTTTCGATTATTTAAAGTTTTACAAACTTGCCTTTACCGACGAGGCTTTTATCCTTGTTGTTGACGACCTGAATGAGGTAAGTACCGGGCAGCAGGCTGCTCACGTTATCCTGC
>DATMOF010000006.1:0-396014 GCA_035568395.1 Mucilaginibacter sp.
GGAGGTGTATATGGATGGCTAATTGTTGTTTAGGGAGCCTAGTATAACCAAAAGTGTAAAGCTATTACAGGATTAAAATAAAGTGTAAATTCACAACAGGATTATTAACAAAAAGTGTAAACTTTTTTTAGGACGACACACCTGCGACAAAAAGTGCGACAGGTGCGACACCTTAACCTCATTTACACATTCCCTGCTAAAACCTTTTCTGATAACCAATCCCAATGTCTAATTGGTTGCCATGCGTTTGGAACTGGTATTCCTGGTTACTAAGGCTGGCATTGATAAATACGATGTCATTCCTGATCGTATGCCGGTAGCCTGCCGAAATATTGTTCGATCGCAGCTTATAATTATTACCGTTATTAAGAAGGATAATATTACGCGGGTCATCAGGAGAAACGCCCGTACCTAAACTTAATGAGAGGTAGTCATCAGTGCCGCCGGTATAATAGCGGATATCCAGTGCGTACGACTGCGAGATGGTGTTATTAGACGGAGTTAAGTACGTGCGCACGTTAAACCGGAAGTCTTTATAATATTTCCCAAATGATGCCGTGTATAACCATGTGGAGCCGGTAAAATATAGATACCGGAAACCGAGTTCGCCCTCAAAACTTTTTGGCAAATTGGCATACAAGGAAAACCCCGACCTGTATTTTGGGAAAACGCCTTCGTTGCCCGAATAAGCGCCGCTTACATACGCGTAAAAAACCCGCGAAATGTGGGGATAGGCATCAACCTCGTATTGCAGCCCATTTGAATTGAAGCGGTTTGCATAATTCAAAATTCCGCTTACCGGGCCTAAACCGGTTTGCCGGGTATAATCTATTTCGGCAAGGTGCCAGGGTGTGTTAAACTGTTTGTCAAAGTAAATATAGTCGTAGCTAATGCCGATCTTGTTGCTTGCCGACTTGTCACTGATCTTATCAGCAAATGCGTGTACCGCTGCATTTTTTGGGTCAGTTTTGACGAGCTCAACCAAAATAATATTTGCCTCGCGGTCCCTACGCAGGTCATGCAGCACCCTTGCTTTTAAAAATAGCAGATCATTTGATTTGGCATGATATTTCAACCCGCTCTCTATCAGGCTTAAGGCTTTTTCCGGGTTATGGTTCCAATACTCAAGACTGCCATAGGCAAATGATGCATCTTCATATTCCGGATGCTTGTTTAACACAAGAATGAACTGTGCGCGTGCGCTGTCCAATTTGTCCGACCACGTATAAAGCCTGCCCAAAAAAACGTGCAGGTCCGAATAATCAGGGCTTTTAACTATAGCTTGCTTCATTAAGCTAATTGCCAATGGATAATTTTTTTGATCGAATGCGACAGTATGGGCTTGTTTGAATAAATCATCCGGCGAAGGTCCATTTTGTGCCAGGGCCAAATTGAAAGTTAAGAGTAGGAAAAAAAAGGATAGATATATTTTACGACTCATACTTATATGCTGAACGCAGGCTTATGGCTCTTAATTAAAATATTTGTTCGCTAAACGCAAACAACTTATGCAACTTACTAATATTTGCAGGATTTTTTGCTTAAAACGTCAAACTAAAATTGACGTACGTATACAAGCCTTCGCTGGAATAACCTTCCTTGATCTGTAATAGCGCCATGTCCGATGGCGAAAAATAAACCCCGGTACCAAAGCCGTTATGCCATGTGCCCGAATTTTCCCGTTTCACCCAAACACGGCCAATATCGTAGAAGCCGGTGATCCCGAATTGCCCGGGCAAAATATAGGAGAAAAGGTCGCCCAGCTTTAGCCTTGCATCAAGGTTATTAAACATCATTTGCTGCCCGGCAAAGCGGTCCTGTCTGAAACCGATCAGGTTGGTCTCGCCCCCTAAAAATAAGGATTGGTAGGATGTTGTTTTCCCGGCAGTTATGCCACCGCTCATTCGCTCAGAGATCACCAGTTTTGAAGCCGGGTCGACGCTGGTATATAATATGGCCTCCGGAATGATCTGCAAAAAGGACTTCGAGTAGCCGCTCAACCCGGCGTATCCCTTTATGGTTGCCCGCACGTACACACCCCATTCGGGCAATAACTTGTTGTTCCGCTTGTCGTCAATATAGGTAACCACCAGGCCCGCATGCAGCTTATCTTTATTAACTGTAGTGCTGTCGTAGGTGTGTATCAGCAAACTGTTATTGACCAGGTGCGGCCGGTTGTCGTCTATATAGCTATAATATTGTATCGAAGGGCCTATCCTGATGCTGGTGGTACCGGCAAAGTTCTGGAAGCGTACATACGCATCGGTATTAATAAGCCTAAACCTGTAACGGTAATAGTTTTCGTCGATGTTTTTATTATAGCTTGTTTGGTTGCCCCGGCCAAAAAAGTTAATGCTGTTGGGCAAGTAGCCGTCGGCCTGTACCTCGATATCGCCTTTGCCGGCCACCTGTATCCAGGCGCCATTATAGGCAATATGTGTAACATCATTCCGATAGGAATGACCCACGTTTAGCTGCTGCGTATACGATGGCATTTTGCGAAAACCGTTATGCACAAACCGCAGCCCGGCATCAAAATAAAAACCGTCGTCAATATCATACCCGGTTTTAAACTGCGGGATCAGGGTGTGATACGGGTTGGTTGGTATATAGGCTACGTTTAACGAATCGTTGGTCAAATGCTTTTCAACCCTGCTTTGTGCGTTCCCGGTAAATAATCCTGTGGCTACCTTTTCATATACATTCACTTTACGATCGGCATTGACTATATTGTAAATTTTATGCCCATTACCGCCTATGATCCTTAATTTGATCGGCGATTTTATTTTATCGACCATAATACTGTCGTCTCCCTTCGCCACATAAAGACGTACCTCCTTGGTAATGGCCGGGTCAAAAGTCCTGGTGAATAAAATGTTCCGCGTTTTGGTTGCCGGCAATTTGCTGATGCGAATGACTAAGCCGCCGTTCAATGTATCCTTGGCTGTAAAATATTCGCTTTTATCCGATGCTTTTATATCCACGCGTCTGTTAAAAAACTTGTAATAGATTTCGGAAGCCTTTATCATTTGGTCGCGCCGCTGCTTCATAAGCATAAATAGCTTGTCGTGGCTGATGCGGTAAATGGCAAGCGGCAAATGCCTCAGTGACTGTTCAAGTACATCGTCGGATAGGGCCGCCACGAAATCCCGGGTTATTTTCATCCATTGGTCGTAACCGATTTGGGTCAGGAACCTGGCATTTAACGTATGGTCGTTTAAATAGAACCCATTGATAGTTTGAGGCCCGGCATCATATCCTTGCAAATATCGCGCTACCCAGGGTTTGGATGCCATTTCAGGAATAAATCCCTCATTGATATAGAATGTCTCTGACCGGTCATGCGGCACGGCCGAATAATATTTGTTTCCTCCGCGCCGGGTAGCCTGCCAGCGCCAACGGTCTTCATGCTCATCCCAATCGCCCAAAAACCAGTCAAGCAGCCGTGCCCTGAAAAATTCGGCACTGTCGATATGAATGCTGTTATCCTTATCCAATTGCCGCAGCATATTACCGGTACTGATCGAACTATCGCCCGGTTCCCGTTCTTCAAGCAGGCAAATTTTACCGGCAAAATCCTTTTCATAATAGCCCAGCTTTATATCGGGGGCCACCCAGCCAATTGTCGGGCTGGTATGCTTTACTTTTACAGCCTCTGCCAAAACACTGGTTATTACCGCGCCATACGGATGCTGGCCCGACATGGCATCCTTTAACCACGATTCGGCAAAGGTTTGCCGTATCGCTTCGGGTAAAACAATAAGCGGGTATTTCTCGATACTGCTCATCACGTATTCCTTACCATCGGCATCTCTTAATAAAAGGGAGCTTGTTTGATGGGCGCCGCCGAATCTTACTGGTTTTAAACCGCCTTTGTAGGTCGATATTTTTATGACCGGTACTTTCGTTGCCGCCGCCCACTCTTTCCTATAATTTTCGCCGTACAAAAGCCTATGCAATTTGCCGACCGAATCAAACGACGGGTGCGCCCTAACTGTAATGCTGTCGCCTTTTATCACATCATAATGCTCAACCGGTATCCTGATCGGCACATACGGCTTGGTGTAGGTAAATAGCTCTTTAAAAGTCGTATCCGGCTTACCGTAATAAGTGAAACGAATACTTTTGTCGGCCATTTCGTCCATTATCACATAGCCCGGAACAGTTTGTGCAAATAAGGCCTTGTCGCCTTTTCTTACAACCGCTCCTTTTGCCCCGGCGCCGCTAACCACCTGTATTTCGTTCTTGTTTTTAATAAACTGCAGCCCATGCTCATGCCCCGAAACATGGATCACATTCGGGTCGATATCAAAAACACCATTAATGCCCTTGATCATGTTTTTATACAACGGGTTGCCATGATCTTCGGGAATTGGGAACGCACTCCTTAAAAAAGGGTACAACAATCCGAGACCTGGCAACGGAATATATAAGCTGCTTTTAACGGATGTGAGCGGAAAAATATAATCCTGCCAGATATAGCTGCCGCCATGGTGCCCGTATGAGTCGAATGGGTGGTGGTGGGCAATGATAATTACCTTGTTCCTGTTTTTATATAAAAGCTCGTCAAACCTGTGGATGATCTCGGCGTTGGTTTTACAATCACAGTCGGCATCGGGGTTGTCTTTATTATAGATGTAAAGCCACCATTCAGAATCGTAGGCGATGACCACTACATTGTCGGATATATTTATTTCGGTCGGGTCGGGACAGCCATTTGCCGGCGCCTCCCTTAATAACGAGTCGCGCTGTTCGTCGAGGTATTCCCATTGCCGCTTAATTTTGGCCAGTCCTTTCGGGCCCATCCGGTCCCAGTCGTGATTGCCGGGCACAAAGTAAACCCGGGCTCCCCCGGCGCGCATCGGCTGGTATTGCGATTGCAGAATTTTTTTTGTCGATTCCTCTTCCTTGCTTCCGGGCAAACCCATCCCGATAGGATATACGTTATCGCCAAGATAGAGTACAGTCGTTTTATTTTTTAAAATATGCGCCGCAGCATGCGTGATCACGCCACCCTGCCTCGGGCCGTACTCGCCTGCGTCGCCAATCAATATAATACGTGAACGGATGTTATCCTGGGCATGAACGAAAAACGAGAGGATGACGAGGGGCAAACAGATTAGTTTTTTCATAAAGTAAGGCATCTGTATAACACATAATGTCAGCAAATGTTCAATACAAGTTAAGCACTACGATGACGAATATTAAAAAAATATCCCTCATCATTTTCATCCATTTTAGCATGGAAACGATGAAGGATAAATAAAATGCAATGCTTTTTAGCAAAATTATTTCATACTGTCGTGAACTGCGTTAATAGCATCCAGGTGTGCTTTTAAAACAGGCAATGTCTTAGCGGCGAAAGCTTTTATATCAGGGTCCTTGCAATGTTTTGTTGCAGCCTCAAATGCTTTGATATCGTTTTTATGGTCATCGATCATATCATCGACATAAGCGGCGTCAAAATCCTTGCCCGATAATTTACTTAATTTATCAATAACTTTCTGATCTGTTGCGTTCGGGGCAGTTGGTAAAGTGATCTTTTTAGCGACGGCCAGGGCAGCCAGCTTATCGTTGGCTTTTGCATGATCCATAACCATCATCGAACCAAAACTTTTCACACGCTTGTTATACCCTTTTTGCTGCGCCAGTTTACCCAATTCAACTTCGGTCATGCCGCCACTGGCCGCCTCGATCGCAAAATCCACGTCTTCCTTCTCAGGCGCGAAGACCATTTTTGTTGTAGTATCTTTCACCGCAGTATTATCTTTGGCCGCACTGTCGGCCGTAGTGCCGCCACTCCCTTTTGTATGGCTGCTGCATGCCTGAAACAGCCATGCACTTAGCGCGATCATCATACTTAACTTTTTCATAATGAATGTTTTGCGTGAACAATATTAACACATTATTTTCCAATTGGTTTTTATACGTACAAAGGGTTCTGACAGTTAATATAGTGTTAATTATTGCGTTAGCTTAAAGTTTTATTATTTTTGACCACAAATCAAAAAAATATGAATTTTCCGGCTGAACTAAAGTACACCAAGGACCACGAATGGATAAGAGTTGAAGGCGGCGATGCCTATATCGGCATTACCGAATTTGCGCAACGCGAATTGGGCGATATCGTTTATATCGACATTACCGCGATAGGAAAAGAAATTGCCAAAGACGAGGTTTTTGGAACAGTTGAAGCGGTTAAAACCGTATCTGACCTGTTTATGCCGGTTACCGGGACCATAACTGAAGTTAACCCGGCGCTTGACAACAAGCCCGAGCTGGTTAATACCGAGCCTTACGGCGATGGCTGGATGGTGAAGATCACCGTAGCGGATGATGCAGAATTGAGCGGTTTGTTATCTGCCGACAGCTACAAATCATTAATTGGCGTTTAATGCAGCACACATTTAAATATTACTGGCCCGCTATTTTGTGGGCCTTATTTATTTTTATCATGTGCACCATTAATCTTGGTGAAGTGAGCAATTCGCCATCATTTTTTCCCGGCTTTGATAAGCTGGTTCATTGTGGCTTCTTTTTTGTGCTGGTTGTTATGTATTGCTATGGGTCGGTCAGGCAACAATTACCCGCGTCCCTGTCGTATAAAACCATAATAATATTTACCCTGGTAGCTATACTATACGGTGGCATTATCGAGTTATTACAAAACTACGTTTTCACCTGGCGGACAGGTGATTGGGCCGACTTGTTTGCCGATTCGGTCGGCGCATTGATGGGGGCGTTTAGTGTATCGGTGGTCATTTATGCAATCAATTATGATAAAAAATAAATTAAAAATTATCGCACTGCTTGGATTGATCTCCCTTTCTTCATGCGGCATCTTTCACAAAAGCTGCAATTGTCCGCATTTTGGAAAAGTTAAAACAGGACATCAATTTGACAATTTGAAGATGTGCTGATTTGACTATTAAAAATCAGGCCGTTCATTTCAAATCAGCACATCTTCAAATTGTCAAATAACTTAACCTTATTTGGATTTAATATAAATAAGGACTACATTTGCTCAACATTTTTAACTCAAATATGAAGCTTTCACAACTAGAAGTCGGCGAAATTGGAATTGTAAAAGAGTTTACAGATCTTGAAATGTCAGTAAAATTGATGGAAATGGGATGTTTGCCCGGTGAAGAGGTTACCGTTTCGCGTATTGCCCCGCTTGGCGATCCAATTGCTATCAATGTAGCCGGATACCAGTTAAGCTTGCGCAAATTTGAAGCTTCAACCATTATTTTGCAATAGTTACCATTGAAAGCGGATATAAAAGTTGCGCTTGCCGGCAATCCAAACACCGGTAAATCCACCCTCTTCAATTTATTAACCGGGTTAAATCAAAAAATAGGGAATTTTCCGGGTGTTACTGTCGATAAAAAAACCGGTTACTGCCCTTTGCCTGATGGCCGCGTGGCCGAAATAATCGACCTGCCCGGCACCTATAGCCTCTATCCCAAAAGCCAGGACGAATCCATCGTATTTTCTGTATTGGCCGATCAGTCAAACCCGCACAAACCTGACCTTGTTGTTGTTGTGCTGGATGCGACCAACCTAAAAAGAAATTTACTGCTTTATACCCAGGTTGCCGATTTAAAGATCCCGGTGATCGTCGCGTTGAACATGATCGACCTGGCGGATAAGGCCGGTATATACATCAACATCGATCTCTTCGCAAAAAAACTGGGCGTTCCGGTTGTGCCGATCTCCGCAAGGAAAAAAGAAGGCATTGACAAATTAAAAGCTGCTATAAACTTCGCCAATAAAATAGCATTACAGGAAGATTCTATTGATGTGGAAGCTATAGCACCAGGATTGATCGGCCAGATAAGCAAGGATCTAAACCTTGATAATCCATACTATGCCCTGCAGCTCGCGCATCAGCACGAAACCATAAAATTTATATCGCCTGCCGAAAGCGAACGCATTGAGGAGGTTGAAAAAGAATTTTCATTCCACTCCCAAAAAGCGCAGGCTGCCGAAACCATTGCCCGCTATAGTTTTATTAACGACCTGCTTTACGATACGGTAAAGGTGCCCGAAACCGCCCGCGACGAGACCTCAAGCAACAAGATCGATAAAATATTAACGCATAAGGTATTTGGCTTTGTTATCTTTTTTGGGATTCTGTTATTCATGTTCCAGTCAATTTTTGCCTGGTCGGCATACCCGATGGAGCTAATAGCCGATCTTTTTGTGTGGATACAAAACAGCCTGCACCAGCTATTGCCGGCCGGCCCGTTAACCGGGCTGTTTGTAGACGGAGTACTTGGCGGCTTAAGCGGAGTAATGGTTTTTATCCCACAGATAGCTATTCTGTTTGCTTTTATCTCGATATTGGAAGATACTGGCTATATGTCAAGGGTCACATTTATGATGGACAAGCTGATGCGCAAAGTGGGCCTTAACGGCAAATCGGTTGTTCCGCTTATCGGCGGGTTCGCCTGCGCGGTTCCTTCTATCATGAGCACCCGTACCATTGAAAACTGGAAGGACCGGATGATCACGATTATGGTTACGCCCCTGGTTACCTGCTCGGCCCGTTTGCCCATATATGTTTTACTTATCAGCCTGGTAGTCCCCGACCGGAACGTATGGTGGGTATTCAATATGCAGGGTTTGGCCCTTACGGGGATGTATGTGTTCAGCCTGATATCCGCTATCGTGGTCGCATTCGTATTCAAACTGATATTAAAGGGCCGTGAGCGTGGGTACTTTATCATGGAGCTCCCGGTTTACCGCATGCCCCGCTGGAACAATGTAGCTTATTCGATGTACGAGCGTGTAAAAACCTTCGTTTTGCAAGCCGGGAAGGTGATCATTGCTATTTCGGTCATATTATGGGTTTTAGCATCATACGGCCCGGGCGACCGCTTTGAGCAGATAGAACAAAAATACCGGCAGCCGCAATACACGCAAAGACTTAAAGCCGATGAACTTAACCGCACCATCAGGTCCGAAAAGCTGGAGAACTCCTACGCCGGCGTACTCGGCCACGTCATAGAACCGGTGATCAAACCTTTAGGATTCGATTGGAAAATCGGCATCGCCCTGATCACTTCCTTTGCCGCCCGCGAAGTTTTTGTAGGCACCATGGCAACCATCTATAGCGTTGAAGGCAGCGCCGAGAAAATGGAAACGGTGCAGAAAAAAATGAAATCTGCCATAAACCCCGAAACGGGCAAACCCGTATTTTCCCTGGCCGTCGCATTTGCGCTGATGATGTTTTATGCATTCGCCATGCAATGCGCCAGCACGGTTGCGGTGGTGTACCGCGAAACAAAAAACTGGCGCTGGCCCGCTATACAATTCGCTTATATGGGCGTACTTGCCTATGCGGCGAGTTTACTGGCGTATAATCTTTTGAAATAGGTTATTTAAAATAGGTAAAAGGCGAAAGGTAAAAGGTTTTGCTCTGTCTATTATTTATTCATTATGTCCTTTGCCGTTCCCCCTTCACCTTTCACCTTTGACCTTTCACCTTTGACCTTTCACCCTTCACCTTTTACCTTTTACCTTTCACCTTTGACATTTCACCTTTTGCCTTTCACCTTTGACCTTTCACCTTTGACCTTTCACCTTTTGCCTTTCACCTTTCCCCCAAAATCCCTATCTTTGAACCGAGGTAAAAATTGGATAAAGTAAAAATTCTTGCTACATATCTCCCGCCCGATGCCGCCCCGCTTATCGGCCGGTGGATCGACTACTTTAAATGCGAGTTCAAAATTTCACGCAACCGCAATTCCAAATTTGGCGACTACAGGCCCCCGCATTCCGGCAAAGGGCATCGTATTTCCGTTAATTATGATTTAAACCCGTATGCGTTCCTGGTTACCGCGGTGCATGAGTTCGCGCACTTGCACACCTGGAACGAACATAAGCACAGGGCGAAACCCCACGGTATCGAATGGAAAAATAACTTCAAAAAAATGATGCAGCCTTTTTTTGAAACAGATGTTTTCCCACCTGATGTAAAGCATGCCATCACCAGCTATCTAAACAACCCTGCCGCCTCAAGCTGCTCGGACCTTTCGCTTTACCGTGCGCTGCGCAAATACGATGCACCTAAAGATTCGCACACCACTGTCGAGAAACTTCCCGTTAAATCCTTGTTTAAATTAAAGGATGGCCGGGTATTCCGTAAAGAGGAAAAACTGCGCAAACGTTATAAGTGCATCGAGGTAAACTCCCGGCGTATTTACCTTTTCAGCGCTGTTGCCGAGGTTGAGGTGATAGAAAACACTTAAATAATGTGGTTTAATTGATCCTGTAAACATTCTGTTTAAACAAAAGTTATACTTTTGCGCCCAATAATCGGCTTTAGCTATTGATTATGAAAAAAATCTACTTATTCATTGTTTTATTGGCGGTAGTAAATGTAGTCCTCGCGCAAGCTCCTGTCAAAAAAGACACCGGCAGCCAAACGGCGGTTAAACCCGAGCGATATAGCTTCCATTTCCAGGAAACCATCATTACACAATATAAACCCGCGTTTAAAGCGGCTTATACCGGGCAAAACAGTTTATCACCAAAAGAAGAAACAGAAAGTTCCATTACCACCACCTTTTTTGGTGTTACACGGTTATGGAAAGGCGCCGAAGCGTATTTTAATCCGGAACTCTCGGGCGGATCGGGATTGAGCCAAACATTGGGCGTAGCCGGTTTTCCCAACGGCGAAACCTTTAGGGTGGGTGGGGTGCAGAATAAAATTTATATAGCGCGCCTGTATTTCAAGCAAAATTTTGAATGGGGAAAGGAAAAGGACACCATTGAAGATGATGTAAACCAGTTGGCCGGGTTAAAAAGCAAACGCTACTTCTCGTTCGCAGTCGGAAAATTTAACATGGGTGATTTTTTTGACGGGAATAATTTCAGCCACGACCCGCGCTCCCAGTTTATGAACTGGGCCCTGATGGACAACGCTGCCTGGGACTACCCGGCAAATACACGGGGCTATGTATTGGGCGCCTATACTGAACTGGGACAACCCGACTGGACCCTTCGGTTTGCCGTAACCATGTCGGTAACCCAGGCAAACTCTTCAACCTGGGACGCCAAAATTACCAAAGCCAACACGGAAACAATTGAATACGAAAGACGATACACGCTGGACGGCCAAAAAGGGACATTGCGGTTATTGGGATTTTTAAACAATGGCAAGTTTGGAAATTATGAGCAGGCCATCGCACTAAATCCAACAGCGCCAAATGTTGATACAACCCAAACTTATGGCCGCCATAAATATGGGTTTGGCATTAACATGGACCAATACCTTACAAAAGACTTTGGTGTATTTGCCAAGGCCAGCTTTAATGATGGCCATACCCAAACCTGGTTTTTTACCGAGATTGACCGCTCGTTAACTTTTGGGGGTGTTATGAAAGGCACCCGCTGGAAGAGGGTTTTCGACGAAGCGGGTTTAGCCTTTATAGCAAATGGTTTATCCAACCCGCACCGGGACTACCTGGCTGCAGGCGGGTACGGCTTTTTGATCGGCGACGGGAAATTAAATTATGCGCCCGAAATGATTGCCGAACTGTATTATAAGTTTGATGTTTTTCAAAAGAAATTCTTCCTTACGCCGGATTACCAGTTTATTGTAAACCCCGCATATAATAAAGACCGCGGCCCTGTAAACGTATTTTCGATAAGAGCCCACGTTGAATTTTAGTTGGTTAAACCTTTACCCGCCGCTTAAGTTTAACCGTAGCAACCCGTGTAAAAACATTATTACACGGTAACTTCCTTAATTGCTTAATGTCTTACCACAATAACACGTACTATTTTTGATTATGATAAAACGATTGTCACTTCCATTGCTGCTCATTTTTATAGTTAATGCCGGGTTTATCCCGCAGAAAAATGCAGTTACACATTCTGCAATAACTTTCCAGGTAAAGAATTTGGGCATCAACACTACCGGAACAATAGGCGGATTACAAGCGAATATTCATTTTAACCCGGCTAATTTATCAGCCAGTTCGATTGACGCTACCGTGGATGCAAATACCATTAATACAGACAACACCGGCCGCGATGAACATTTAAAAAGCGACGCCTATTTTGATGCAGCGCGGTATCCGAAGATCACGATGAAATCGGTTTCGTTGAAACACAAAAGCGGGAACAATTATACCGGCCAATTTATCCTGGCCATTAAAGGCAAAGAAAAAACCCTCGAAATGCCTTTTAGCTGTGTTCAAAACGGAACTACAATGGTATTCAAAGGCGCCTTTAAATTAAATCGGCTCGATTTCGGTATCGGCGAAAGCAGCATGATCCTATCAAATGAGGTAACGGTTAATGTTGATGCGGAGGTGGAGAATTGAGATTAGAGATCAGGGAGTAGTTTAATGTTGTCAATTTAATAACAAAACTCTAATCTCTAACCTCCAATCTCTGATACCTAATTACTACCTTTATAAGTATGAAATTTCGCATACTTGTACTCATAAACGCCGCGGCCGTCGCGGTAACTATTTCTGCTGTAAACTTTTATTTTCGCCATAGCTGGTACGATGTCGTTATCACATTCCTGGCAACACTCGCTACCAGTTTTGTGGTTTTTTATTACCTGATAGAAAAATATGTTTATTCGAAGATCAAGCTCATCTATAAGCTGATCCATAATTTAAAACTCGGCCGCGACCTGAGGGATGCGCTGGGCGAACACATCAGCGCCGACCCGATCAACGATGTGGAAGCCGAAGTAAAAGAATGGGCGCGCGAAAAGAAAACCGAAATAGATGAGCTTCGCAAGCAGGAGAAGTTCCGGCGCGATTTTTTGTCGAATATCTCCCACGAATTTAAAACCCCGCTTTTTGCTATCCAAGGTTATATTGAAGCACTGCAGGAAGACGGCTTTGACGACAAGGAGCTGGCGCAGCAATTTCTCGAAAAGGCGGCTAAAAATGTCGACAGGCTGAGTTACCTGATAGAGGATCTTGATGAGATATCGAAACTGGAATCGGGTGAGATACCTGTGAATTTAACCCGTTTTAAGATAAATGACCTGATCAAAGAGGTTTTTGAATCGATGGAGACCAAGGCCCGCAAGCATGACATCAAACTAATATTCAAGCAAAAGTATGATGAACCCACTTTCGTAAACGCTGATCGCGAAAAGATACGGCAGGTGCTCGTCAACCTGATAGATAACTCGTTAAAATACGGCAAAGACGAGGGGACGACGGCGGTGAGCCTGTTTGAGTTGCACGACCAGGTGTTAGTTGAAGTGACCGACGATGGTATCGGGATCGAAGAAAAATATCTTCCGCGCTTGTTTGAGCGGTTCTTCAGGACGGATACCAGCCGCTCACGGCAAATTGGCGGCTCGGGATTGGGTTTGGCAATTGTTAAGCACATTATTGAGGCCCATGAGCAAACCATAAATGTTCGCAGCACCGAAGGATTGGGGTCAACTTTTGGCTTTACGTTGCAAAAATCAAAGCAGAATTTACCTTTTCCTAACATACCCGCTCTAAAAAATTAACATTAAATTAACAATGTAAAGTTACCTTTGGGCCTACTCCCAACAAAAATGTCATTCAAAAAGATATTTCAATACTTCATCCCAAAGGATAAAATTTTTTCCGCCTTGTTTGAACAAGCCGCAAACAATGTTGTGGCTATGGCAACCATTTTGGTTGAAACCGTTAATTCTCTCAATCCCGAAACTCGCGAAGAATTAATAAAGCGCATTGATAAACTGGAAAATAAAGGAGATGAAATAACGCACCAGATATATCTTGAACTGGGGAAAAATTATATCACTCCTTTTGACCGCGAGGACATACATTTGCTGGCATCGGCCATAGATGACATTGCCGACAATATAAAGGGTGCTGCCAACCGTATGAGCCTTTACCGGATAGATGACTTTAATATTCATATTAAAGAGCTGTCTGAGTTAATTTTGCAGGCGGGCGCAGAATTGGAGAAAGCAATAAGGGAGTTAAAAGATTTAAAAAAAGTGAGGAACATTGCTGACGCATGTATCCGGATCAACAGTATTGAAAACCAGGCTGATGACATTTTCGACCGTGCTGTTGCCGACTTGTTTTTATATGAAAAGGACGCTATACGTTTAATTAAATACAAAGAGATACTATCTACATTGGAAACGGCAACTGATATGTGCGAAGATGCTGCCAATGTTATGGAATCTATTTTAGTTAAACATGCATAGCGCATAACCCATTGTGCATTTCCTGTACATTATTCACGTTATTAAGAGCGGTACTATAATTGCTTGATGATCGTTCATTAACAAGCTTAATATGAAAAAGGCAGTTCTATTTTTTCCTGTGATTTTATTACTGATCACTTTATCGGGTTTTAATAACGCTCAACCGGCTAAGCCATCGCCTTTCGAGATCGGCAACGGCTTAAAGCAGGCGTTGGAACTGGCCACAACAAAAAGCACCGACCAGCTTTCGCAGGTTGATGGTTTTTTTGCCAACGCTGCCGTAAAGATCCTTTTCCCGCCGCAAG
Organism: Mucilaginibacter sp.; assembly: GCA_035568395.1. Classification (GTDB taxonomy): domain Bacteria; phylum Bacteroidota; class Bacteroidia; order Sphingobacteriales; family Sphingobacteriaceae; genus Mucilaginibacter. Next base: position 14,503 of record DATMOF010000006.1, read on the forward strand.
CGCAAAAAGCAGAAAAAACGTTACGGAAATTTGGATTCAATAAGCTTTGCGATAATGTGATACTTTCGCTAAACCGGGCTGCCGAAGACGCAGCCAAACAGGCACGGCCCATTTTTATCAGCGCCATCAGGCAAATGTCACTAAAGGATGTGACCAATATATTGCTCGGCGGCCAGGATGCTGCAACCCAGTATTTTAAACAAACAACCACCGGCCAGCTAACCGTTTCCTTTAAACCTGTTATTCAAACCAGTTTAAATAAAACCGGCGCCACACGATATTACGGCGACGCAGTTAATCAATACAACCAAATCCCTTTTGTGAGAAAGATGAATCCCGATATCAGTGAGTATGTCACCCAAAAAGCTATTGACGGTTTATTTTATCAGATAGCGCTCGAAGAGCTGAACATCCGTAAAAACGTTGGCGCCCGAAGTACGCCGTTGTTGCAAAAGATTTTCTCTTTCGCGGATAAGAATCAGAAGCTGTAAGCTCATTTTATAAACTTCACACGCACTTTCACTTTTTCGGGCTTTCCGGTCGAACTGCCGGCCCAGCCCTGGCCACTTTTTACCAGTTCGATCGCCTTTTGATCGGCTGCCGGGCTTAAGCTCTTTAGGATAAACATATTATTTATCGCCCCTGCCCTATCTACGTCGAACGATAATTTTACTACACCTGTTTTACCATCGGGCGAAACGGCGTTTTGCTTTAGATATTTTTTAAAGCTGCTCCAGCCCGCCCGGGGATGGGCGTTCATAACCGCGGTATTGTCCGTAGCCGCCGGGTTGGTATAGCCTGTTACAACTACCTCGGCAAGCGCGGCATTGGCTGGCTCAAGTGCTATGGTGTTCAGCGAATCACGTTGCCGGATATTTACCTGGCGGGCAGTGTAACCAATATAGGCAACAATCAGCTTAGATTTGTTGCTATCGGCAGATAAGTTAAACATGCCATTTGCGTCGGTTACAGCGCTGGCGTTAGTTCCCTGCACCCTTACAGTGGCGCCTACAATGGGCAGGCCATCATCTTTGCCGACTATTTGACCTTTTATCGTTTTCTTTGGAACCTGAACATTATTTGTTCCGGTACCCCTTATCATTACGCCCGCTGCACGCCCCTGCAACAGCCGCTCGACCCCGGGTGAAACCGTCGTCACTGATGCTGTTACATCCTTTTTCTTTTGGTTTGTATACCCCATAACGATAACTTCGTTTAAGGGAACAGTATCTTTCTGTTCTTTAGCTTTACTTTTATCACTGATGCTGGCAATCTGGTCGGCAACAATAACCGGGCTGGGGGCAGCCGTTATCTTGTTGTACACTACGGCTGATTTTTTTAGATGCACCGGACGACGCCCCGGCTTTAAAGCCGCCATTTCATCCGGTTTTACGGCATTAGGTTTTGCGGTGCCGGATTGTGGAGGTAAAACTGGTTTGATTTTTATTTCGGCCGGGGTTACCTGCGCGATCTTTGTTTTTTCCGGCCGGCTTCTGTATAGCCAAAGTCCGCTTATGGTTAATACCGCAAGTATCGAAGCCGCAGCTGCAATAAATTTAAACGGAATTATACGCCTTTCCCCCCGGGCGATGCGCTGTTGTAAACGGCCGGCGAGTTCATCAAGGTTTGGTTGCTGATCGCTGCCTGCCTTTTCATACCCTTCTATTGCATCCATCAAAAACGGGTCGTCCTGCGCCCGTTTCTCCAGTTGGTGCATAGCACGGGTATCAAGCTCTCCGTTCAGATACTTCCTGATCAATATGATATCCGTTTCTCTTTTAGGCACTGTTTCTCTCCAGACAAATTTTTAAATTTCGCTTACCGTTCTGTATATAGCTTTTCACCTCATTTAAACTGAAACCTGTAGCTCCGGCTATCTCCTTATAACACTGCTCTTTTAAATAAAATAACCCGATGCTTTCTTTTTGAGCCGGCGGCAGCTTATCCATGCAGCGCTCGAGGGCTATTATGGCATCTTCGCTTCTATCATTACCAGGATTCAAAAAAAACGGGGATTCCATAATATCATCCACACTAATAGTTTCCATTCTTTTCACCGACCGCAGCTGCATCAAACAATAATTCCGGCTCAGCACATATAACCAGCTACGGAATTGCTTTATTTCGTATTTCTTTACTTTGACTGTCAATTCTTCAAATATGTTCATCACCGCGTCTTTTGCCTCTTCTTCATCCCGCAAATATTTCAGGCAAACGCCATAAACCAGGGGCACATATCCTTCAAAAAGAAGGCCTAAGGTAGCAAGGTCACCGTTTTTACGATAGCTGTTTAGCAGTTGCTCATCGCCTGCATCATTAGGTTTAATTGGCCGGTTAAAGAAATTCATTACGGGGCGGCTAAAATAATTTTTTTTACCGGGTTATGGAAATTCGTTTCCCGGCGCATTATTAGCGGCGACCAAACGATATGTCAAAGCCCGCGTTGCACATCTGCCCATATTTATCTTATTTTTACGCCCGCAATGACCACCCGTACAAAATTATACTTCGCCTCCGACTTTCACCTCGGCACAGGCAACTATGCCAATAGCCGCGAACGCGAGGACCGGATAGTACGCTGGCTCGACGCCGTAAAAACCGACGCCGCCGAGCTTTTCCTGATGGGCGATGTTTTTGATTTCTGGTTCGAGTACCGGTCGGCTATCCCAAAGGGGTATATCCGTTTTTTAGGCAAGCTGGCCGAATTGGCCGACGCTGGCGTAAAAATCTACCTGTTCAAAGGCAATCACGACATGTGGATGTTTGATTACTTTACACATGAACTGGGTGCAACCATTATAAGCGACGAACTGGAGATCGAGCGAAACGGCAAAAAGTTTTACCTGCACCACGGCGATGGCCTGGGCCCCGGCGATGCATTCTATAAATTCCTGAAAATGTTTTTCCGCAGCCGGTTTTGCCAGTGGCTGTTTGCCCGCATACACCCCAACCTGGGCGTGGGGATTGCCAACTACTGGTCGCGGCATAGCCGGATAACAAGCGAGAAAAAAGAAGTGAATAAACCCGGGCAGCACGAATGGCTGGTTACCTATAGCAACGAATTGCTCAAAACCCATTTTTACGACTATCTTATTTTCGGCCACCGCCATTTGCCGCTGGATATTCAGCTCAACGAAAAAAGCCGTTACATTAACCTTGGCGAGTGGGTCAACTACAACACCTACGCCGTTTTTGATGGCGAAACGGTGACCCTGCATTATTTCGAAAACCGGGCCGAACAAATTGCCTGATCACTTTTTTCACCTTCGCCCGTTCAGGCTCCGATTTTTATTTGACAGGTAAAACGGGATAACACTATTATATGTTATTATGGTGATTGGTACTTTTGACCGGAAGAATCGCCCCCGGGGAAGGTTCTGTCAATGATATCACGGATCGTTTCATCGATTTCCTTGCCAACAGTAAGCAGATGTTCAATAATTTCATTGTTTTCAGGGTTCTGAAAGTTTTCCCGGTCCATAATATTGATCAGTCCGAGCAAACTCGCTATCGGGCGCCGCAGTTCATGCGAGCTAATGGAGGCTATATGCCGCAAACGTTCGTTTTGATCAGTTATCGCTTTTTCATTTTCAACAAGTCCGGTGATATTCCGGGCGAAACACCCGATCGCAGTAACCTTTCCTTTTGATTTACATAGCGGGTTAAAACTAACTTCAAAACAAACCGTGTGCCCTGTTTCTACATCAACCGATTCCGTTCGGGCGGTAAATCTCTCGCCGTTAAATGCGCGGGTGTAAAAAGCTTCCCACTCTTCTATTTTTTCACGCGAAAAATTGGTGTTGAGGTAAACATGGTCGCCCTCTTTAGGCACGGTTTCAGTTTCCGCGAATATAATCTCGCGGAAAGCATTGTTCATATATAAATAGTAGCGTTCCTTGTTTATCGCCCATATCAGTTCATCGGTGTTGTTAAATAATACTTCCAGGTGATCCTTCGTCCATGTTACCTGTTCAACAACTTTACTAACCGGGGAAATATCGCCTGCCTCTATATGGTGCTCGTTGATCAGGCTCATTAAAATCTTGTGGCCGGTTTGTTCGTCAATGATGAGACTTTTTTTCTCGTGAACCCATTTCTTTTCACCATGAGCAGTAACGATGCGGTAAGTTAGTTCAACCGCCTCGCCTTCAACGATTTTATCGTTTATCGTTTTCACCCTGTCGCGGTCGGCAGGATCGATCATTTCATAAGTTAAATTTGAATTGTGATAGAAACTGTCTGCCGCGTACCCCAAAACGCTGCCAACATTAGGGCTGATAAACAAGAATTTTTGCTTATCCAGGTCAAAGGCTACAATGCATTCATTTAATGTTGTGAGCAAATGCGGCATAGAATATCGGCTTAATATGGTAATGACTACCTCATAATTTAAACTACAATTGGCAAACCGCTTTTGTTTTGCGTGCGCATATACCCGCTTTCCGGCCAACCAGAGACATAGTGTCGTTTCGCCTTTCCGGCAATCTTACCGCAACAATCACATCTCCACTAATTTACAACAACTATTTTAAATTAACCGGATTATTATTACCTTTGCATCCCCGCAGAAAGAACTCCGGGGACATGTTGAATACATAAAATTAAAAAATGGCAACTAAAATCAGACTGCAGCGCCACGGTAAAAAAGGAAAACCTTTTTATTATATCATAGTGGCTGATGCACGCGCACCGCGAGACGGGCGTTTTATTGAGCGTTTAGGATCATATAATCCAAACACCAACCCTGCAACAATCGATATCAATTTCGATAAAACCCTTGATTGGGTTAACAATGGCGCGCAGCCAACCGATACCTGCCGGGCTATCCTTTCGTATAAAGGTGTTTTATACAAAAAACACTTACAGGGCGGCGTTCAAAAAGGCGCATTGACCCAGGAACAGGCCGAAGCAAAATTTCAGCAATGGCTTGATCAGAAAGAAGGAAAAATCACCGGTAAAAAAACAAACTTAGTTTCTGCTAAAGATGAGGCCCGCAAAGCTGCCCTGGCTGCCGAAGCGAAGAAAAAAGAAGAAAAAGCAGCCGCTATCGCAGCTAAAAACACGCCGCCTGCCGAAGAGGTTGAAGAACCTGCTGAAGAAGAAGCGCCGGTTGCTGAAGCCGAAATTGAGGTACCTGCTGCTGAAGTTGCCGCTGTTACCGAAACTGAAGCGCCTGCTGCTGAAGTTGAAGTTGAAACACCTGCCGCTGAAACCGAAACAGAAGCACCTGCTGAGCCAAAAGCCGGCAGCGCTGAATAATTTTTATAAAGAGTTAAACAATGGCGAAGCATCCCCCGGGTTCTTCGCCATTGTTGTTTAAAGGCATTTTTTAATGGATACCGAAGCTTATTTCAGGATAGGAAGCATACTAAAGCCCAAAGGGTTAAAAGGCGAATTACATGTATATGTGGATTTCGACGGGCTCGACAGTATAAAGTTTACAACCATTTTCCTTGATATTGCCGGCAAACCGGTCCCTTATTTTGTCAACTCGATAAAATATCTTCAAAAAAATGCTGCTTACCTGGTTTTGGAAGATGTGGATACAATTGAAAAAGCCTCTACACTTGTAAAAAAGCCTATTTACCTGCCCAACAAACTAAAGCCCAAACCTCAAAAGGGCGAATTTACCCTAATGGACCTGGTTGGCTTTACCGCTATTGATGAGGACGAGGGCGAACTGGGGGAAATTACCGATGTGCACGAATATCCCAAACAATTCATAGCCACTGTTACCTACAAAAGCTGCGAGGTGCTTTTCCCGCTAAACGAGGATATCATTAAAAGCATTGACGTGACCCGGGAAATTGTGCTGGTAAACCTACCGGATGGTTTACTGGATATCTACCTGGATTAAATGGCAAAGGTTTGTGGGGATATATAAGTAGTTTGATTTCAGCTACCAATTATTGCCGGTTGATCGTAGCTGCAAGGATATCTAATAATGCACATCCCAGCCCAGCCAATCCCATTAATAACGCTATAGTGTGATAGCCAAATAAATATAGAACTATACCTGCCAACAATAATATTATCGAAACTACCAGCGGCAAAATTCTCATACAGCATTGATTACTATGTAACAAATCTATTACAAACCTGTAATATTACACTAATCTTTACATTAAAATTCGATTAGAATTTAGCATAAAATCTTGCTCACGTTTGTGGGAACTCATTAACTGTCCGTTACGTTTACCCGAAACGACGCGCTCCAATCGACAACTTGCAGTAAAATTGTCAAATTTGTTTGTTTATTTGTAAAGTTTATTTTACATTTGGTAAATTAAACTTTACACCATGAAGTCACGCTACCTATTCCCATACTGGTGCAGATTTTTAGGCTACGCGCTTATACTGGCCCATGTCCCGGTTGTTGTATTTAAACAGTCGCTGGGGTTTGATCTTAACCACGGGCCGGTAAACAACGATCTTTTAAACAGCCACCATGTCTTTTTTATGACTACGACCCTGCTGATGGCCATTGGTCTGTTCATTGTTGCTTTCTCCAAAGAAAAGATCGAAGATGAACAGATATCGCAATTGCGCAGCGATTCATTGCAATGGGCTATTTATGTTAACTATGTACTATTGATCATCAGCCTGGTTTTTACGAACGATACCGAACATATCTTATTTTTAAATCTAATGGTTCCGCTTGCCTTTTTCATCATCCGTTTCAGGTGGGTTATTTTTCGTTTGAACAGTTCGTTAAGCAGGGAGGGATAGCCATGAAAAATAATATCCGCGTTGAGCGTGCCATAAAAAACATCACCCAGGCCGACCTCGCCGAACAGGTGGGCGTATCGCGGCAAACCATCAATACCATCGAGAGTAACAAATACGTGCCCTCAACAGTACTGGCTTTAAAAATTGCAAGGGTGTTCAGCAAGCCGCTCGAAGAGGTTTTTATGCTGGAAGACGGCGACTGAAAGTTCTAATTTAAATTTTATTATGAAACCAGATCCGCTTCAAATTCTCAGGTCAGCAAAAAACATCCTGCTGGTTGACTGGCCCGATCCCGGTGTGCCTCGGGCGCTGCTTAAAACGGGCTTTACCGTTTTCGGCTTTAGCCCGAACGGTTATTCTAAAGCAAGGTTGGTACCGGACCCTATCGATGGTCAAAGCAATTTCCCTCCCCGCAATGCGGATGAGACGGGATATCTTATTTTCGAACAATTGGATGGCAATCCGGATATTGTTGATATCGTTAATGTTTACCGTCCGGAAGGAGAGCATGCAGGCATCATCGAAAAACATGTCTTGCCATTACATGCGAAAGTATTATGGCTGCACCCGCCAATAACATCAGCTTCAAGCCGGGCTGTCGCCGAAAGGAACAAACTGATATTCATAGAAGGTGTAAACATTGCTGACATAGCAGCAAAACTTAATTAACAAAATTATGGCAAGCAAAGAACCAACCTTAGGAAACGGCAAAATATGCTATGTAGAGATTCCTGCAAATAATATTGAAGCATCTTCCGCTTTTTATAATAAAATATTTGGCTGGCATATCCGGACACGCGGCGATGGCAACACAGCTTTCGACGACGGCATTGGCGAGGTAAGCGGTGCCTGGGTAACCGGCCGAAAACCGCATACAGACATAGGCCTGGTAGTTTCAATCATGGTCGACAGCCTGGCCGAAACTGTGGATCTATTGACCGCAAATGGCAGCAAAATAGTAAACCGCATAAAAATAAGCGAGACGGAAGAAGTTGCCTGGTTTACCGACCCGGCAGGCAATATCCTCGGCCTTTACCAGCACCCCGGCGGCGGCAACGGCAAAATATGCTATGTAGAAATACCGGCAGCAGATATCACTGCCTCCGCCAATTTTTATCATGCCATTTTTGGATGGCCGCTAAGAGATCGAGGCTCCGACAGGGTATCATTCGACGATAGTGTGGGCATTGTAAGCGGGATGTGGGTACATAACCGTAAACCATCGGCCGAGCCGGGATTGATGATCTATGTGATGATAGATGACGCGGCAGCAACCGTTCACGCCATAAACGCCCACCACGGCAAAATAGTTCAACCTATAGGCCACGACGCCCCCGAGATAACCGCCCGCTTCGCCGACCCGTTCGGAAATGTGCTGGGTATTTACCAGAATCCGGAGTAATAATTTCCATCCCATCAAATGGAATTATATGATTCTAATTTTAATCGTTAATTTTAATACGCAAAACATTATTTAGTGACGATTTGAAATCAAATCTTTTGTTTCCATCTTTTTTTAGGATAATAGGATTCATACTGGCTTTACCTGGATTGGCATTGGGTTATTTATTTGCCTGTAGCGGATATGTAATTCCATTACTGAATTATGGGCCGAGAAACTCAAAGGAGCGTTATTTTTGGAGCGGAGCTTATAACTTCACAGATGAATTTGCCGCAACGCTTATAATAGTCGGTTTGCTCTTTATTGGCTTTTCAAGATTAAAAAACGAGAATGAATTAACGCAAAGGCTTCGTTTGAATGGATTGTATTGGTCGATTTTAATCAATTGTGGCCTCATCATTGGATGCTGGATTATTCAAGGACTGGGCGCCCTTTTTAAAGTGCCTGTTATCAAACAAAATGAGAGTTTGATAGACGGAATTATTGTTTACGATTTCTTTATCCCATTGTTCATTTTCGTAGTCAGGTTTTACTATTTACTGTATAGGTCAAAAAAAGATAAAGCCAGCAAATCATTATATTTTCTTCCTTATAAGCCGTACAATCTCATCGGAAAAGTTGTGTCTGCTCCGTATATAATAATTGCTTTAGCCGCATTAGTTTCAGCCATCACATCAATAAAATATTTTGTCGGAGTAGATATTAATGCCGTTATATTTATAGGATTTCCGCCTGTTCTTTTTATTTGGATTTGGTCAAAAGAGAAAAATGAGAATGAACTTGTCGGACAAATCCGGCTTAAAGCCATGCAAACAGCCATTTATATTAATTACCTCTTATTTTTAATAGCAACATGGCTGATATATGGGATTGATTATTGGCTGGTAACATTTACCGGTTTAATCAGTATTCCAATAATTTTTATTCTTATTTTTTATTTTCAACTCTATCAACTGCGAAAAACACATAATGCAATAGTTGCTCCTAATCTCTAATCTCCAACCTCTAATCTCTTTCCTTTACGCAAACAACCCTATCTTTGCACCATGCGTTTTGATATCGTCACCGTTTTACCGGGATTGCTGGAAAGCCCTTTTGCACATTCAATTTTGCAGCGCGCACAAAAAAAAGGGATAGCCGAAATTCACGTACACAACCTGCGCGATTACTCGACCCAAAAGCAAAAAAGCGTTGACGACTATCCCTACGGTGGCGGCAGCGGCATGGTAATGACGATCGAGCCATTCGCCAGGTGTATTGAAAAACTAAATTCGGAGCGTGAATACGATGAAGTGATCTTCATGTCGCCGGATGGCGAAACGCTGAACCAGCCGATGGCTAACCAACTATCCACAAAGAAAAATATCATTATTTTATGTGGCCACTATAAAGGCATCGATCAGCGCATACGGGATATTTACGTTACCCGTGAGATATCTATTGGCGATTATGTTCTATCAGGCGGGGAACTGCCAGCAGCCGTATTGGTCGATGCAGTGGTGCGGCTGATACCGGGCGTATTGTCGGATGAAACATCGGCGCTATCAGATTCTTTCCAGGATGGCTTGCTCGATGCCCCGGTTTATACCCGCCCTGCCGACTGGAACGGCCACAAGGTGCCCGACATCCTGTTAAGCGGCAATACCCCCGAAGTTGAAAAATGGCGCTTTGAACAGGCGATAGAGCGGACCAGGAAAAGACGGCCGGATTTGCTGGAATAATTAGTTGATTGGGTTGATTAGGTGAATTGTTGATTGAGTTACTTCGTAGAAATAGTTAAAAACCTATTCAACATAATCAACTTAATCAACTACTTAACTGCTTTTATAAATTTTTCAAACCCGCTTTTATTTATTAAAAAAAATCCCTATTATTGCAAGCCGATTTTTACGGGTTAAAAATCGCTTTAAGAGCTAAGAATCATGGATTTAGTAAAATTTGTTGAAGAACAATCAGTAGAAAAAAGACAACTTCCGTCCTTCAAGGCGGGTGATACAGTTAGTGTTCACTATAAAATACGCGAAGGAAATAAAGAACGTATCCAGGTTTACCAGGGTGTTGTCATTCAGCGCAACAGTGTAGGTAACAACGAAACCTTTACCGTTCGCAAAGTTTCAAACGGCATTGGTGTTGAGCGTATATTCCCTATCAATTCTCCAAATATTGATAAAATTGAGGTGAACAGCCATGGTAAAGTGCGCCGCGCTAAATTATACTACCTGCGCGAGCTTACCGGTAAAGCTGCCCGTATCAAATCAAAAAGAGTTTAGTTATACAAAGCATAATATATCGAAGCCTTACAGGATCAATTCTGTAAGGCTTTTTTGCTAGATAAAAATACCGTGGTTAAAAACTATTTGGCTTTTTAGGACTTATATCATCTAAAAAACCAATTATGAAAAAATTACATTTTCCATTAATAATCCTGCTTATGCTTTGCCTGAGCAGTTGTTCGGCCATTGCCGGAATTTTTAAAGCAGGCGCTGCCGTTGGCATCATAGCCGTGATTGTTGTGATCCTGATCATCATCTGGATATTTTCCATGTTCAGGGGGAAATAATCACATCGCAATAAAAAAGCGCTTCTGCCTGGTCGCAGTGGCGCTTTTTACTTATCCAATTATTAGTCCGTTTACCTCGATCGCGGGCCCACCGCAGTTTGCTGCGACCAGGCCGTGCTGAAGTGATAACTTCCCGAACCCACATTAAAAACCATATAACCCGGTTCAGCAGGGCCGGATTTTATACCGGGCACCAATGCAACCGCCTTGCCTCCCTCCATTACGGCATTGCTGCCCGTCTCCACCGGGACATAAACCATCGCCGTGGTATTTGCCGGAACCTCAACATCAAACAGCAATTGTTCATTATCTATTTTCCAATGCGAGCTTATTTTGCCGTAATTGGTCTCATAATCCGCGGAAGCGTTGGTCAAATTTCCACCTATCGACGGTTTGATAACGATCTCCTTATAACCCGGCGCTTCCGTTTTGGTATCAATCCCGGCCACAACCCGGTACATCCAGTCGCCGATGGCTCCGTAAGCATAATGGTTATACGAGTTCATACTTGGGGTTTCAAAGGTACTGTCGGGTTTTATGCCGTCCCACCTTTCCCATATTGTGGTGGCGCCCATTTTCACCGGGTACAGCCACGATGGATAAGTATCCTGCAGTAAAAGCCTGTACGCCACACCGGTATGCCCAAATCGGCTCAGCACATGGCATAGATACGGTGTGCCTAAAAAACCGGTTGTTAGGTGATTATTGTACCGCCTGATATTGCTCACCAGCCTATCCGCAGCCTGCTGCCTTAAACTTTCGGGCAACATGTCAAACTGCAGGGCAAGTACATAGGCGGTTTGCGTATCCGACGAGATCAAGCCATTCGGCGTTACATATTCTTTTAAATACGCCTCTTTAATTTTAGCAAGCAGTTTGGTATAGTAATCAGCATCTTCCGATTTCCCCAATACAATTGCTGCGTTGATCAGCAATTGGGTTGAATACGCATAAAAGCACTGCGCTATCAAATATTTATTGGTGATAGCCGAACTGCCGTCGGTGTCGTCGTTCAAACTGTAGAACAGCCAGTCGCCAAAGTGGAACCCGGTGTTCCACAGGTCATTCCGGCTTTGCTGCTGCATGTAGTTCACCCAGCCCTTCATGCTGCTGTACTGGTCTTCCAGTATCCGTTTGTCGCCGTAGGCCAGGTACATGTTCCAGGGGATGATGGTGGCCACGTCGGCCCAGCCGGTGCTTGCCCCCGGGCCGGTGGGCCCTTTTCCGATTACATTAGGTATCACAAACGGAACGCTCCCGCTGGCATACTGGTCGGCGGCAACATCTTTGAGCCATTTGGCGAAGAAATTATGCACGTTCATGTTGTACGATGCCGTGCGTGAAAACACCTGCGCGTCGCCCGTCCAGCCCAGGCGCTCATCGCGCTGCGGGCAGTCTGTCGGCACATCCAAAAAATTACCCTTTTGCCCCCACTGAATATTGTGCTGCAATTGGTTGATCATTGTGTTTGAACACGAGAACGTCCCCGCCGGCACCATATCCGAATAAAGCGCCACGGCCGTAAAATTCTCGGGCTTCAGGTCGCCGGGCGTACCCTCCACCTTGATATACCTGAACCCCTGCCAGGTAAACTGCGGCTCAAATATTTCTTCGCCCCCGCCCTTCAGGATATATACGTCCTGCGAACGCGCGGTGCGCAAATTGTCCGTGTAAAAATTACCTGCTTTATCTACCACCTCCGCATGTGATATGGTTATTTTATCACCCGCCTTGCCGCTCACCTTCATCTGCACCCACCCTACCAGGTTTTGGCCGAAGTCGATCACCTTTTCGCCCTTTGGCGTTTTAAAAACCTTTACGGGTTTAAATATCTCATGCTTCCTTACCGGCTCGTTTATGGTAGCCACCAAAATATCTTTCGGGAAACTTTGCACCTTTACGCCCGACCAGTTTTTATCGTCAAAATTTATCGTGGCCCAATCCTTTTGCTGCAGCCGGTTGTCGATCGTCGCGCCATAATAGATCTCGGCGAAACGCACCGGCCCGGTCGACGACTTCCAGCTCCCGTCAGATCCAATGTAATCCGTAGTGCCGTCGGTATAAGTTACCTGCAGCTGAAACAGCAAGGCAATGTCTTTGCCGTAAAAGCCCGGTTTTGGGTTAAACCCGATATAACCGCGGTACCAGCCATTTCCCAATATCGCGCCGACGGCGTTATCGCCCCGCTGTAATAAGGAAGTAACATCATAAGCCTGGTATTGCAGCCGCTTGTTATAGCTTGTCCAGCCGGGGGTTAGGTAGGCATCCCCTACCCGGTGGCCGTTGATCTGGGCCTCGTATAAGCCGTGTGCAGTGATATAAGCCACAGCCGATCTTATTTTTTTTGTCAGCGAAAAATTCTTGCGGAACATCGGGCTTGGCCGGTAAACCGAATCCTCTACGTAACCCGGCGTGATCCATTCGGCCTTCCAGTCGGCGGGGGTTAGCAGGCCCATTTGCCAGGTGGCCGGCGCGCTCCAGTCCGACGCCTTGCCCGAGTTATCCCAAACCCGCACCTGCCACGTATATTTTTGCCCCGATACCAGCGCCTCGCCCTGGTAAGGCACATAAACCGACCGGTCCGACTTTACCTTGCCAGTTTTCCAGGCATCGTGGCCGCCTTTTTTAACCCGGATCTCGTAAGCGGTTTGCATCACATCGCGCTTATCCCCGGCAAAAAGCTGCCAGCTGAACCGCGGCGTTAAGACATCGATGCTGAGCGGGTCCACCTGGTTTTCGGTTAACAAATGCCGCACGGTTACCTGCGCGAAACAACTGCCGGCAAAAATGGCGGCGAGGATAAAAAGAAATACCTTTTTCATTGGAGCTTGTACTAATTGGATAAGGCAATATAGGCAATCCGTACAAGTAATCTGAAATTTGCAGCGTAATTTACATGTTGCATAATTGACTCACCCTCCCGATAGCTATCGGGACACCGCTAAGCTTGACCACCCTCTATACGGCAAGCCGCAAAGAGGGTTGAGGAATAGAAATAATTATTTTTTCTTGACTTACCCTCTTTCCGGCACGGAGAGAGGGTCGACCAGCGCAGCGCAGTCGGGGTGAGTAAATATGCGCGCGACAATTTGATTTCCACGTTAAATTTACGGGCGTTGTTTTTTAAGTGCAGTATGGTTGCTGCTGTACAGCACCATATGGTGGTGTATCACTGTATCAGTGATACAGTGATACAAATGATACACCTGATACAGCTGATACACTTCAAATAAACGACATAACAAACAGGTTATAAACCATTTGTATTTTCAGGCAAAAAAAGCATGTCAACCCGGGTTGGTTTTGCCGGTGTTGGGTTGGGTTATTTTGTGCAGGTTATACCGCATCACCCCGTTTTTTTCCGAGCCGGTGAGCAGGCCCTTTTCGTACAGGCGGCGCAGCGTTTCGTGCACCAGCGCGCTAAGCTGTTCGCCGGTAACACCGGGTTCCAGCTTCTCCATTTGAGCGATCACGTCGTGCGCGCTGCCCTCGCCTATTTCGGCCAGGGCGAATATCATTTTGTTTTGCTGCGTATCCGCGGCATCAAAATGCGGGGGAACTTGCAGGGGTTTATATTCTTCTCGAAATTCTTCGTCGGTCAGGCTCATGCTTTCTTCGCCTCCGCTTCCTTCTTAAAGTGCAGGCGCGCCTGCTTCAGCCCGGTGGCTATGGCTTCGCCCTCGTTGCCGGTGGTCTTTAACACTTCATTCGCAATCTCAACCGCTTTATCCCTTATCTTTTTGGGCTGGTTTTTATAGCTTGGCGGATAGTCGCCGTTGTGCCAGGGCATAGTTCCTCCTTTTTTTACTTGGAACAATGGGGTGAGGAAAAGGTTTGGGGGGAGAGGGAGGGGGCAACTATCCGGGTTTCTTGCAGCCTTCTCTCCATTATTGTTTCCTCGTTAAAAAATCTTATATTAGATAATTATAAATCACCTAATGAGTACCTTATCTGAGTTTGAAGAGTTTCTTTTAAAAGAATACGAAAATATTGCCAAGGCGCATTTCGAAGCTCAGAAGCAATTTGCAGTATTTTTTCGTTACTATATTTTATTTGCGTCAGTACCCGTGCTTATTTTGACAACTGCCGACAAGAACAATAAGGTATTTACTGATAATATCTTCGCTTATGTTCTTTTGTTCCTAGCATTTGTTGGCTTTTTCTTTTATTTATTCGTAATCAATGTTAAACATGAGGCTGTATTATATTCCCGAACAGTGAATGGGATAAGGTATCATTTTTACCAGAATGCACCATCGCACGCAGCAAACGTGCAAGTATTGCCTCTTGATAGAATAAAGCCTAAATACTACAATCCTTTTAATCCAGTTTTATTAATAATGATAATCCTAAATACTCTATTTACATGCTTGGGATTATATTATGACGGAAATAAATCGGTTGTAATTTTCATTATAATCGCAGTACTGATAGTTGCCCTGCACATCATAAGTAATTATATTCAAAGTAGTTTACAAGAGAAGAAATATCCCTAATTACCAAAAATTAACAGATGCCAAGAAATATTCTTCTTATAGAGCCTAATTATAAAAATAAATATCCACCGATCGGATTGATGAAATTGTCGACCTATCATAAATTACTGGGCGATAATGTTCAATTCTTTAAAGGTAACTTAAATGATTTATTGCTTGAGAGAAAGCAATCTGAATGTTTGAGAGAATTACAATCAATACCAACAAAGGATAGTATTGATATTTCTGAATTAGTTTACAGTTATCTAAAAACTAAGAGACTAATACTTCTAGCTGAAATTAAATCAGCTTATAATGACGGTGATCGAAAGAGAGTTGAAGCCATACTAAAATTTTATTCGTATAAATATATTCCAATAGATTATTGGGATAGAATACATATTACGACGTTGTTTACCTTTTATTGGAAGATCACAATTAAAACCATTGAGTTCGTAAAGACATTGGTATCGGACAATAAAAATATCTTTATCGGTGGGGTAATGGCGTCATTGCTTAAAAACGAAATTGAGATACAAACAGGTGTAAAGCCACATGACGGCCTATTAGATAAACCCGGTATTTTGGATTCAGGTAATGACTTAATAATAGATGAATTAACATTAGATTATTCAATACTTGACGAGATAGATTATAAATACCCTACGCAAAGCGCCTACTTTACATTCATGACCAAAGGTTGCACCCGCAAATGTTCTTTTTGCTCTGTACCCAAATTGGAGCCGACGTATAAAAGCAAAATTGAATCTATTGATAAATTCCAAGAGGTTACTGCGACTTATGGTGAACAAAGGAATTTACTTTTAATGGACAACAATGTTTTAGCTTCACCTAAGTTTCCTGAAATTATACAAGAAATTAAGGATATGGGTTTTTATAAAGGGGCAACTTTTGAAGAGCCTAACCAATTAGATATATCAATCCGAAACCTTGAATCAGGGCTTAACGATAAAGCCTACATTAAAAGAAGTTTAGCACTCATAAATAAGTTTCATAAAAAATTACGCGGGCCAAATAAACAAAAAGCCAATTTGATATTGGCTGAATTTGGAATTGGAGAAATTAAATATACATCAAAGGAAAATCTGATTGCGGTTTATCCTCATATTTCTGCGTTATATGAAAAATACCGTTCTAAGAAAACAGTTTTAAGGTTTGTCGATTTCAACCAGGGAACTGACGCTCGGTATGTAACCGATGAATTAATGCAGTTAATGAGTGAAATTCCGATTAGACCATTAAGAATAGCTTTTGACCATATTGGCATTCAGAAACAGTATGTTAAGGCTGTGGAATTAGCAGCCAAGTATGGAATAAAAGAACTTTCTAACTATATCCTTTTTAATTACCAAGACAAACCTGCGGATTTTTATAACCGTTTACGAATCAATATTGATATGGGTAAAAGACTGGATATAAACATCTTTTCCTTTCCAATGAAATATGTTCCATTATTTGGTGAGGAAGCAAAAGATCGAAAATACATAGGTACACACTGGAACAGAAAGTTTCTACGGGCAATTCAAAGCATCCTTAATGCAACAAAAGGGATTGTGGCCCCTGGATATGATTTTTTTGAAAATGCCTTTGGTGTTGATTTAGATGAGTTTATAGAGATTTTGTACTTACCGGAGCAATACATTATGAATAGAAAGTATTGCCTTAATGCCGGGATTACGGAACAATGGAGGAATGATTATAATTCGTTAGACGTTTATGAACTCCTTTTAGCAAAGGAAATTATTCATGAAAATGATTTTTCCGATATTGTTTCCAAAAGCGATAATATCAAAATACAACGGCTCTTGCAGCACTATACACATGCCAAGCTTTCTATAGCTGATACAGAGTTAGAAGTTAAAAAAATGAAACTTAAATACAACAAGCTTATTAAGGATGATATGTTTAAGAATCTAACACTTACCTATGATTTTGATGGATCTATGAATTAAACCCATAGACTAGTTACAGTAAAAGATTTTTTTATCATGTCTATCGGTTCTGGATTAAAATCCGTTTCCGCAATTCTTCTTTCGGTATAGCACGATAACGCCGTATTATTGGCGTATAGAAATTTCATCGCTAAATATTCATCTACATTTTGATGAGCAACCGGCGCTTCGTGATTTACAATATTAGTTCCTAAAATTGTAAAAGTCAGCATCATTGTTGGCATCCATTGGTTAGTTCCACTAATCCTGCGCCCACCCGACCCTTCATAATACATCGGGGGTAAAAATTCAGCCCTGAAATTATATTTTGCAAATATCTCATTTAGGTGGTAATATGTATATGCCTTAATTAGCCGTGCTTGTCTGCTAGGGTCTATCCCGTTATTATTAATTCTGGTCCTGTACTTTTTAAATTTACTATTATTAATATCATCGTAGTTTCTTTCCAAAAAATCAGAATTTACAGTAATAAACATTAAAAATTTATCAGATCGATTTGCCTCTTCAACATTAACCTGGTGTTCGATCAATTTATCAACGGCATCCAATTTATAACATTCAATTTTTTTACCATCGGGATACACTACTGGAAAGGGCTTTGTCAAAGTGTTGCAAAAGTCCAAGTTATAAACAGTAACATAGTCGTTCTGGTTAAACTCCTGGCCATCCTCATCGTAGCCGGTCATAACTACTTGCTCTAAATAACCTTTATATAAGTTATAGTCATTTAAAGTTCCCCTGATGGTGCAGGCATTTAAATAATCTTTCAAAGTTTCAAACTCTTTTTGGGCTTCTTCGTATTCCTTATCGTCATCCAAACATTGGTACGCGAATACCATATCAAGATAATCGATCCATTCCTTAATATCAAATGCCCCGATACCAGGCAGTCCCATATAGACTAATTTTTTACCCAATATCCCGTTCAAGTATTGAATAATTGGTTTAGCCCATAAAGTTCTAAAAACGTTTTTTCGAGGATGGTCAGTGTAATTGACTAATGCTTTGGCAGCCATTACTAAAATTCGTCATTGTTAATGTCTTCTATCTCATTTTTTAAACTAATGAGTTCATTAATGAAGTCTTCCTCAGTTGCGGTTGTTGGCCTGATATACTTCTGTTCCAACAGATCGAAAATTTGTTTAATGTCTTTGCTAAACTCGTAGCCAATCAATTCAACAACATCAGCCAGACTACTTGGAATTTTTTCAACATTAGGTTGCTCCCTAGATGCAGGTGCCTGACTTAAGATTGCAGCGGTTTCTGTAATGGTTGCTGGTTTTTTCTTTTTTGCTTCCTTTTTTACTTCTATAAGGTTTTTAATCTCAACTATAAGGTCATCCAATAGTTTCATAGTAGTAAGAGCTTCAGCTTTAATGGAAGTTCTTATTTTCCATCCACCACCGGTTTCCACTTTCCCACCACCAGCTTCCATTCTTTTCTTAAACTTATTATATTCAGTGCTTATCGTCTTATATACATCGAGAAGCTTATCACTATTGCTTTCAAAGAAACGAAGCTGCGAACGGGTTTCCCGATATAAATCAATCAATTTTACAAGTTCAACTTCCGCTTTTTCCTGTTCTTGGTAATCGTTAGCATCGTCATTAAATTCTTCTGCCGTATCTTCCAATACTCGATAAAAACTTGTTCTTAAGTTGGAATATTCAAAGTCATTACGTGCACCATTTGGTAGTAACTGCGGGTGCACCACAATGATTTCTCCGACATAACGGTTAAAAAACTTAGCACCGAACTTTGCTAACAAATTATCCCGTACACCTAAAGCAAATCCCTGCTTTCTAAGCAAGAACCCTCTGACTTTGGCATTAGGAATAACGTTATTACTGGCATTCAAGACTCCCCATGACACCCCATAAAACTCGGTATCGCTTTGTAGAATCTTAAATACTGGTTTGCTTGGTTTGGATGGAAGAAAGTCCGAATCCTTATAAGGGCGGTATAAATCTTCTTTTCTACCATTAATATCCAGGTTTAGAGTTATAATCCGAAATATTGCACCCCGTTCTTTACACTGTTCATCTATATATTCTTGAATTTCTTTGCCTGGTGTAAATTCTGGATGAAATGGAAGTGGTACTACTTTTTCCAGATAATCAGACACCTCCTCAAATTTGGATAATGACATAAAGAAATTCTCTTCCACCCCGGACATTTCTACCCTTGTGCCGACGGTAGGATAATCTGCATTAGTCAACGCTGTAAATTCGACATGATCTTCCAATAGAGGCAATAAAGCAACCTGGCTGGCACCTTCCTCATCAACATTTAATTTCAAAATCCGGGCTTCTTTTTGTTCGTCAAGAACATCCCGCATTTGTTTAAAATTAAATATAAGTTGGTTCGGTTCGTGACCATCGACTTTTGAATGGATAACTAATTTATCACAAAGGTGAAATGAGCTATAAAGCCCGATACCCATAAAACCAACACTCAATTTAGGGTTCTTATCAGACATCCCAACCCTCACTGCCCGGCGCATAGACCCTTTGGTCATGCCAGTACCGTAATCTTGCAGAACAATTTTATCGCCTCTTATCCGTATTTCAATTTTTTCTGCACCAGCATCTACACCATTCTGGACATATTCACGCAAAGCATCTTTGGGATCAGCGTACATCCCTTTTGTAATTATGGATATAATTTCGCCACCAATATCATTTTGTGTGAGTTTCATGTCTTATTTCTAACGCGTGTGTGTTTTTAAGTTTGCTAATGTAAAGATAGTTATTATGTTGTATTTATCTTTTTCAGATTTATCGTTCATTTTTGCTGTGGAAAATGCCCGCCAGGTCAAGCGTCCCACTCTTAACCACATTAATTTAATCATAGCGCAACCAAATAATTTACCCCATCTTTTATTTACGTATATTCGGGTAACTTATCAACTGTTATCATGACTATAACCGAGTACATCACCAGTGCGCCGGCAGAATGGCAGGCCACCTTAACCGCCATCCATGAAGCCATACTGGCCAACGACCCAACTGTGACCCCGGTAATGAAGCCGATGATGGGCAAGGAAATGATATTGTATGAAGAGCGCTGGTACATGAAGTACGGGCTGGCCAGTACTAAAAACTA
Organism: Mucilaginibacter sp.; assembly: GCA_035568395.1. GTDB lineage: Bacteria > Bacteroidota > Bacteroidia > Sphingobacteriales > Sphingobacteriaceae > Mucilaginibacter. The sequence goes on from DATMOF010000006.1 coordinate 34,747, forward strand.
TATGTCGCTGCATTGCCTGCCGATGTACATGCACCCCACCCTGCATGCCAAATACGCGGGCCTGTTACCGGACGCCAAATTCCAAAAAGGCTGTATCAATTTTACAGGCGGGGACGCCATGCCGCCAGCGGTTGTAACCGCCCTGATAGCTGAATGTTCGGCTATCAGCATAGCGGACATGCTTGAAAAGCGAAAAAAAAAGTAAACTAAAAATTGAAGCTCATCCGCCCGGTCGAGCGTCTGCGCTTGACCGTAATTAATTCAAGCATCCAGGCACAATAAAAAAGCCCGTCCCCACCATACGGGGGACGGGCTTTTCACGAAAGGAACGGGAATCGAACCCGCAAACTTTTATCTCCAACCACCGCCCAAAGCCCGGTACAGCTCCGAAACGGCACTCAACTCCGATCGCTTGATCGAAGCCAGCTCCAGTTCGCTTTGCAATACATTGCTTTGCGCTGTTATCACCTCTAAATAGTTGGCCATGCCGTTTTGGAACAACATCCTGGAATTGGCAGTGGCCTGCTGCAGGGTTTGAACACGTTTGGCGGCAATGCCCTGCTGAACTTTCAGCTGCTCAATTTTAACCTGCGCATCCGATACCTCGCCCACAGCCACCAGCACCGATTGCCTGAAACTGATAACGGTTGCTTCACGCTCAACTTTTGCCACATCGTATTGTGTCTTCAATAGTTTATGATCCAGCAGCGGCTGCACTACGCTGCCGGCAACCACCCCGAACAGCGAGGCCGGGATGTTAAACCAGTTGCTCGCCTTAAACGAGTTTACCCCGCCCTGTGCGGTTATCCTTAATGCCGGGTACATGGCCGCCTTGTTGATCCCTACTTTTGCATTGGCTATGGTAAGCGCCAGCTCCTGGCTCCGTACGTCGGGCCTGCGGCTTAGTATAGCCGACGGGATACCCGCCGACAAGCTTTCATTAAAGGTAATATCATTTAAGCCTGCGTTCCTTTCAATTTTTGCCGGCAGTTCGCCTGCTAATATTTGCAGGGCATTTTCCTGCAGGGTAATATCCCGCTCAAATTGCGGTACCAGTTCGGCAGCGGCCATTTGCTGCGCCTGCGCCTGCTGCACCGCAAGCGAGGTTACCTGCCCGGCGTCGAATTGTAATTTAATGATACGCAGCGTGCTGTCGTTTAGCGCCACATTCGTTTTCGCAATGGCCAGCTGGTCGTCCAGCATCAGCAGGTTATAATATCCCTGCGAAACACTTGCTACGATATTGGTTTGTATGGCCTTTTTCGCTTCTGTTGTTTGCAGGTAAGCCGCAAGCGCGCTTTTGTTTTGATTGCGGATCTTACCCCAGATATCAGCCTCCCACGATACCGACAGGTTGGCCGAATAGTCTTCTATGTGCTTTTCGCCGATCTTATATTGCGATAAGCTTAACCCGGTTATACTGTTATCAGACGGGCGGGTAGTGTTGGCCGTTACGTTAAGGCCAACTTCGGGCACGTAGTTCCATTTTACCTGCTTAACCAGTAATTGCGATGCCTCGATATTTTTGAGGGCCAGCTGCATATCATAGTTTTTTGCGATAGCGCTATCGATCAGCTTTTGCAGGGTAACATCTGTAAAGAAACTTTTCCATGGGATATCCCCTATACTGGTGGTATCCGTGGTCGCGACTGCATTCCTGAACGAGTCAGGCAACTCAGGTTTGGGTGTCCCGATATTTTTTGAGACGTTACAGGCGCTTAGTATCACTAAGATAAAAGCCAGCCCGTTTATATATTTTTTCATGATTGATCTTAATTTAAATTATACCGTTTCTTCTTCCTGAACAGCGGGTACGTGATGGCCATTTAGTTTTGCTTGTTCATGCTCGTCCCCGGCATTCAATACGGCCAAAGGAATTCCGGTTACTCTTTCCTGTAATGCCTGGAAGATGACGAATAGCACAGGGATGACAAACAATCCGAGCAATACGCCCGAAACCATCCCGCCCGCAGCGCCGATACTGATAGAGTGGTTACCCTGTGCCGACGGCCCTGTAGCTATGCTCATCGGGAACAACCCGAAAACAAAGGCCATGGATGTCATCAGGATGGGGCGCAGCCTAAGCCTTGCCGCCTCAATTGCGGCGGCCACCAATGGCTGCCCCGCCTTTCGCCGCTGTACGGCAAATTCCACGATCAGGATGGCATTTTTAGCCAGCAGGCCGATCAGCATGATCAGCGCCACCTGTACGTATATATTATTTTCTATCCCGGTTAAACCAAGTACGATGAATACGCCCAAAATACCTGTGGGGATAGAGAGAATAACAGCCAAAGGCAGGATATAGCTCTCGTATTGGGCAGATAATAAGAAATAAACAAATACCAGGCACAACAAAAATATGATGGTCGATTGCCCGCCGGATGAGATCTCCTCGCGGGTTTGGCCCGAAAATTCATACGCAAAGCCCGACGGCAATTGCTCTTTAGCTGTTTTTTGTATCGCCTTTATGGCATCGCCCGAACTATAACCCGGTTTTGGGATGGCATTGATCTCGATGGAATTAAACAGGTTGTAACGCGAGGCTGTTTCGGAACCATATACACGGGTTAGTTTCACGAGCGTATTGATGGGCACCATGGCGCCGGCTTTGTTCTTTACAAACACGCGGTCGATAGACGCCGGGTCGGTCCTATCCGCTATATCGGCCTGTACCACCACGCGGTAATATTTACCAAAGCGGTTAAAGTCCGATGCCTGGGCGCTGCCGAAATAGGCCTGCATGGTTTGCAATATATCCTTAACACTTACGCCCAATTGATTGGCTTTGTCGTCGTCAACCTCCAATTGCAGCTGTGGGTAATCCGCCTTAAACGAGGTAAATGCGTAGGCAATCGCAGGCTCAGCCATCAGCTTGCCAATAAAATTATTGGCCACGCCGCTGAATTTATCCAGCCTGCCGCCGGTTTTATCCTGCAGCACCACATCCAAAGCTTCCACATTGCTAAAGCCCGGAACGGTTGGGAAACTGAACACGAAGAAGCTGCCGCCGGTTATAGCCGCCAGTTTGCCCCGCATAATATTCTGTATAGCGTTAATATCTTTCACCTCCCCGCGGTCTTTATTGGGTTTCAGCAACACAAAAAACACCGCTGCCGAAGGGCTGTTTGAAGATGTCAGCAGGTTAAAGCCGGATATGGCGGTAACGAACCTGGCTGCGGGCAGCGACCGTACTTCATCCTCGGCTTGTTTCAATATTTTTGTCGTACCGTCCAGCGATGTGCCCGACGGGGTGGATACCGACACGGCAATAAAACCCTGGTCCTCCGTAGGTATAAAACCCGATTTGGTGGTTTGCACCAGGTAAATAGTAACGGCTGTTATTAAAGCAAGCCCGCCCATGCTAACCCATTTATTACGGATCAGGAACTTTAACCCGCTAACGTACCTGTTGGTGATGGCGCTAAAGCTGCTGTTAAAGCCGGCATAAAACTTTTCTTTAAATCCTTTTTTAACAATCACTTCGCCTTCTTTGGCGGGATCGCTTTTTAAGAATAAGGCCGCTAAAGCAGGACTTAATGTTAAAGCGTTAACCGCTGATATAACAATAGCAATGGCCATGGTAAAGGCAAACTGCCTGTAAAATATCCCGGTGGAACCGGTCATAAAGCCAACCGGTAAAAACACCGCGGCCATTACCAGGGTAATGGATATGATGGCGCCGGTAATTTCGTGCATGGCTTCTTTTGTAGCTGCCTTTGCCCCCAGGTGCTTATGCTCCATTTTGGCGTGTACCGCTTCAACCACCACAATGGCATCATCAACCACAATACCTATCGCCAGTACAAGGGCAAACAAGGTTAACAGGTTAATGGTGAAGCCAAACAGGCTCATGAAAAAGAAGGTGCCTATTATAGCTACCGGGACCGCTATAGCGGGAATTAAGGTCGACCTGAAATCCTGCAGGAAAACAAATACCACCAGGAATACCAGTATAAAGGCTTCCAGCAGCGTATGCTCAACCTGCGTGATCGACTCGTCGAGCGCGGTTTTGGTGCGATAAAAATTGTTGAATTTAATACCTGCCGGGAAATCCTTTGATGCTTTTTCCATCAGCTTATCCACAGCGATTTGTATCTCATTAGCATTTGAACCCGCAAGTTGAATGATGCCGATTGCAATGCCGTCGTGCCCGTTTAAGTGGGTTACGCTGGTATAGGAGTAGGCCCCCAGTTCAACCCTGGCTACATCCTTCAAATGCAGCACAGAACCATCTGCATTGGCACGTAAAGCGATGTTTTCATACTCTTCCGGCCTGGTCAGTTTACCTTTGTATTTGATAATATATTCAAATACTTCCTTGCTTCGTTCACCCAGCTTTCCCGGGGCCGCTTCCAGGTTTTTATCCTGTATCGCGGCCATAACTTCGGCAGGCGTTATCTTGTAAGCCGCCATTTGACCGGGGTTAAGCCAAACCCGCATTGAATAGTCCTTAACACCCCCAAATATGGTAGCCGAACCCACACCGGGTATCCGCTTCAGTTCGGGAATGATATTGATCTGCGCGTAGTTGGCAACAAAGGTCTGATCGTATTTTTTGTTGTCTTCGGTATACATACCCACCGCGCCTATCAAACTGTTTTGCTGTTTTGTGGTGGTGATACCCTGCTGTACCACTTCGGCCGGCAGCTGGCTGGTTGCCTGGGCCACACGGTTTTGAACGTTCACCGCGGCCTGGTCGGGGTTGGTGCCCTGTTTAAAGTAAACAGTGATAGCCAGGGTACCGTCGTTGCTGGCGGTTGAGCTCATATAGCTCATGTTCTCCACACCGTTGATCGATTCTTCCAGCGAAGGCGCTACGGAACGCAGCACGGTTTCGGCATTGGCGCCGGGGTAAACTGCCGCTACCAATACCGCCGGCGGGGCGATATCAGGGAATTGCTGCAAAGGCAATTTTGTTAAACCGAGTACACCCACTATCACCAGCAATACCGAGATCACTGTTGAAAGCACCGGTCTTTCTATAAATTTTTGAAACATGACTTTTAGTTTTGGAGAGTCAGGATGAAAGTCAAGAAACAAGACTGACCTATTGGTCTGCCTGGTGCTTAATTCCCTGGTCTTATCTTGACTCCTGGTTCTTGATTTCTTGACTCTTATTTGTTAATTTTTAAAACCGCAACCTTATCGGCTGCTTTTTCAGGATGGATAACTGTACCTTCCTGCAAATGGTCAATACCGCTTAGTACGAGCTGGTCGCCGGCTTTAACGCCATCCTTAACCAAGTAATTGGCGCCGCTTTTACCTATAATGGTGATCGGTACCTTTTTTACCTTGTTGCTGTCAGCAACCGTAAACACAAATACTTTATCCTGCATCTCGATCGTAGCCGACTCCGGCACGATCAATGCATCCTTGTGCGAGAGGCTCAGGCGTATCTTCCCGGTATTGCCCGATCGTAATAAACCCTGCGGGTTGTTAAAACTGGCCCGCAATGTGATAGCCCCGGTAGTTTTATCGAACTGGCCGTCTATCATATCTATTTTCCCCTGTTTGGCATAAGCGCTGTTATCGGCGAGTAACAATGACACAGGCGGCAATTGCCGTAATTTGTCCTTCAGGGTCGCGCCCGGATATTGCTCTTTAAAGCTTACGAAATCCTTTTCGCTTAGCGAGAAATAAACATGCACATCGCGCACATCCGACAGCTGGGTTAACGCCTCAGCATCGGCCGGTGCAACAAGGCTGCCCTGTTTCTTCAGCAACCGGCCGATATAGCCGCTTACCGGCGCCTTAATTAAGGTATAACCCAAATTGATCTGCGCGGTTGAAACATTGGCCCTGGCCTGTTCTATGTTCGCTTTGGCGATAGCATAAGCAGCCCTGGCTGTTTTTAACTGGTAGTCAGAAACAACCTTGTTTTGAACCAGCGGCGTCAGTTTATCGATCTCGATCTGTGCGTTTGCCGCTGCGCCCTCGGCAGCATGCTGGCTGGCAATGGCATTGTTTAAAGCGGCGCGGTAAGGCTGTTCGTTAATTTTAAATAAAGGCTGCCCTGCATTTACAAAGGAACCTTCGTCGACAAATACCTTATCAAGCGTGCCGCCTACCTGCGGGCGGACCTCCACGTTTACGGTACCTTCTATTGATGCAGGATATTCCTGGTAGGTTGTATCAGTACCGGTTACTATTGTTGCGACCGGCAATGATGGCGGCGGAGGAGGAGGCGGAGCCGCCGGGCTCGAGGTGCAGCTATATATCGTAATACTGATTAAAACCGCGATGATGAACTTAACAACGTTAAACTGTTTAATATTGTTAAGTAACTGGTAAGATGAGTGCATTTGCATGGTGTAGTTTGTATTGATTTGATGTGAATTTTAACTTGATTTATTTAACACCGTTAAATTTTTTAACAGTGTTTTAACATATATAAAAAAATTACGCTTTTAGCGACCCGATAATGCCGCTGATAGCTGTTTTAAGTACCTCGTGAGTGATCTCCTCAGAAGTGCGGCGACGGACTACGTTTATGGAGATCAATCCATGTATAACCGACCAGAACGTATAATATTTAACGCTCACATCGTCTTCGGTCGGCTTATCCGGAGCCATGATCTCTTCGATCACTCCGGCAACCAGATCATACGGAATATCGGCCTCCGGCAACTTTGCCGATAATTCGCAACAGCTAATGTTTAAACCAAACATTACCTGGTACAGTTCCTTTTCGGCAAACGCAAAGTTCCAGTAGGCCAGCCACATGGCTTCCAGCTGTTTTTCGGGTGAACGGTGTTTTTCTTTTGCCGCCTTCATATCCCGGGCAAGGATCAAAAATCCTTTTCTTGTCAGCTCAAGCAGTATCGCTTCCTTGTTTGAAAAGTACTCGTATATAATAGGTGCGGTGTACTCGATGGCATCGGCTATCTTGCGCATGCTCAATGCGGGCCATCCCTCCTCCTTCACAATCTGCAGGGAAGCATCCAGGATGTTTATCCTGGTCTCCTCTTTCAATCGTAATATCCTGTCTTTACTTGCCATGTGCTTTATGCCTATTAAATAATTTAACAGCGTTAAGCAAAAGTATATTCTTTTTTTAAATCGATTGACATTATTTTGTCACAATATCATTTTTTACGACACTATAAAAATTAAATAAAAAAAACTGGCCAAGTAAAAATAAAGTATTTGTTGTAGATTTGGTGTAACAACTTTGTTATAATTGAATGATGGCCGATCACAGTCCTGCTGTAAAAAAAGACGAGGACACATTAAGCAGAATCTATTCCGGAGATAAAAGCTCTTTTGAGAAATTTTATAAACAATATTATAAAAGGTCATATATAGTAGCCTATCAATACACAAAACACCACGAGCAATCCGAAGAAATTGTTCATGATGTGTTTCTCAAAATTTGGAATAACGCTTCAACTCTACGAATAGTACATTCGCTTGACAGCTATTTATACCGGTCGGTCGTAAATGCTTCATTAAATTACATCAAAAAAGAAAAGAATAAAGCCGAAAAACACGACAAGTTCAGCCAGGATTTTGACGAGTTTGAAATGATGGATGAAGGTGCAGAAACACTGGAAAAGCGGCTTCTGCAGATAGAGCACGCATTAGAGAAACTTCCCCCTCAATGCAAAAAGGTAATGATGATGAGTAAGTTTGACAAATACAAACAACAGGAGATTGCCGACTCATTGAACATCTCTGTTAAAACGGTAAAAAATCACCTCACCTATGGATATAAAAAATTAAAGGATTTTCTTGTTGACAAGAAGGCGTTTTTTTGGATCTTATTTATAGGACTTTTTAAATTTTAGTTGTCTGATAAAAATATACCCGGCTAATAATCATGATAAAGAACGAATTTAGTATTCCTCCATACGAACTGATCATTAGAAGTTTTGAGGAGCCGCTTTCGGCGGATGAACAGAAGCTACTGGCTTCATGGAGGGCCATATCGGCCACCAATGAGGATCTGTATCAGCAGCTCAATTTGATCAGTGCCGACATTGAGCTGTTGCCGGTTTACCAAAGGTTAAATCCGGATGTTTCGTGGAATAAATTCAGCCTTTTGCTTGAAAAGCATCACGAGCCCGTTAATATTGTGGAATTGAATGCAAAGCCCGCAGGCAGTTTCATTAAAAAATTAAGTTGGGTTTTGCCCATCGCTGCATCCCTCTTATTGGTTACCTGGTTCACTATCAATCAAAACCGTAATAATACTATCAATACCGTTACGCTGGTACGGTCGGGGTTACACCAGCATAAAAAAATTGTATTAACAGACGGAACAGAAGTATTATTGAATGAAAACACGAGGGTTTCTTACAATAAATACAGTTACAATCAAAACAGGAAGATTGATTTATTGGAAGGAGAAGCGTTTTTTACTGTTGTTCACAATGCTGCAAGGCCCTTTAAAGTAAACATCGATAAAATTGTTGTTAAGGATATTGGGACAAGCTTCAATATTAGAAAAGAACAGCACGCAGTTGTCGTCGTTGTGAATTCAGGTATTGTTTCGTTAATAAACCAGGCGAACGGAAGTAATGTGCTGCTTAGAGCCAAACAAAAAGGAATTTATGATATGGCTTTAGATAATATTACATGGAGAGCCAACGAAGAAATAAATTACAAAGCCTGGGCGGATAAAAATTTGGAATTTATTAAGGCGCCGCTACAAGATGTGGTACGGGAATTAAAAGATACGTATGGCGCTGATATATATATTGAAGATAATGCCCTAAACAATAAAATATTGACTGCATCATTTAGAAATCAGCCCATCGATAGTGTATTAAATTTTATCGGCATGACGCTCCATATTAAAATAGAAAAAAGAGATAATACGTTTTATTTAAAAAAAGATTTATTATAGCATACGGGCAATCATGTTGTATGTTCAAGGATGCCCGCGTCTTTCAATAAAAAGAAAGAAATTATCATGTTTTTTTATTTTGCTGCTATTGAGCATTTGTTCTCTGAAAGCCCAAACGAAAAGGATTACCATTGATTTTGAGAATTGTTACCTGGAGACGGCACTCACAAAGCTTATAACCGATTTAAACGTTCCGCTTTCATTTAATCCTGCATTATTGCCTATTGATAAAAAGATCAATAAAAAATTTACAGATGCTACTGTAAATGAAATTCTAGACTATTTATTGTCGGAAACTGAATTGTTCTATAAGGTTTCAAACAATGAATTTATAATTATAAAAGATAAAAATAAACCCATTGTTTTAAGCGGGCATTTTAAGGACTTGGAAACCAGGGAAGACATCATCGGTGCATCTTTGTACACGCCAGAACTTAATAAAGGTGTTTCTACGAATAATTACGGGTATTACGCTCTGGCCATTCCAAAGGGTAATTATACTTTTTTGATCTCTCATATCGGGTATAAAAAGAAAACCATATTTCTGTCGTTAAAGAATTCTAAGATAGTTGATATAATGCTCGAAAAGCAAACAGATACGCTGAAAGAAGTAACGATCCAGTCGCCCGATGGCTACAGCGATACACTTTTATCGGGTATCCCCGGAAAATCGTTATCCACAACTTTTATTCAAAAACATCCTGCATTAGGTGGCGAAGCGGACATCATTAAGATAGTAAGAATGCAAAGCGGCGTTGTGGGGGGTACCGAAGGGAGCAATAGTTTGTTTATAAGAGGGGGCGGTAACGACCAAAATTTAATATTGATGGATGAAGCACCCATATATAATCCCGCTCATTTATTTGGATTGGTTTCTATTTTCAACCAGGATGCTGTAAGTAATGTGCAACTATATAAAGATGAGATGCCGGCCAATTTTGGTGGGCGATTGTCGTCTATAGTAGATGTTAGCATGCTTGAAGGAAATAAACAAAGCTTTCATATCAAAGGAGGTGCAAGTTTTTTATCTGCCCGGCTTGCTGTTGAGGGGCCTTTAAAACGCGACCGGGGTTCATTTTTGTTAACTTTTAGACGAGGCCTTACTGATTTTATAAACAATAACTTTCAATTATTTAATTTGAAAGCCACTTACTACGATCTTAATGCCAAATTCAATTACACCATTGATGCGAATAACAGGGTGTTCCTTTCTGTCTATTATGGTGTCGATCATCTATTATCCAGTAATGCGTATAGAAATAGCTGGGGAAACAAAACAACAACCCTAAGATGGAACCACCTGTTCAATTCGCGGGTGTTCTCCAATTTATCTGCCATCTACAGCAACTATAATAATCAGCTTAATATTGATGCCTCGAAAGCAGATAGAAGATTTAATTGGATAACCGGTATTGAAGATTTTACGTTAAAGGAAGATTTTACTTTTTATTATAAGCCCGAAAGTAATATTAAATTGGGTTTCAATGGAACTCTTCACAAGTTTATTCCGGGTGAATCGCCCGATAGGGCCCGGGATTCTATACCTGTAAATAATTTAAGGGTAAATGCGCTCGACCTGGCGGTTTACATCAGTCACAATCTTTTTATCGGAACTAAATTCCAGGCAAACTACGGCCTTCGCGCCAACATGTTTAAAAACACTCCGGAGGATAAACTGTTTCAAAATACGAACAATCAAAATAGCAATGGGCAAAACAGTTCAAATGGTTCCGCAGTAACTTTTGTAAATTTTGAACCAAGATTGTTTTTACAATTTAAATTGAACAAAACTCAACAAGTACATGCGGCCTATAACCGCAATTATCAATACATCCAATTGGTACAGGATAATGAATTATCCTTTTCATCTTTAGAAACATGGATCCCTTCAAGCACCTATATTGCCCCCCAAAAAGCCGACATTTTTTCTCTCGGCTACAAAGTCAGATTCAACAATCTTACAATGTCAGCCGATGGATATTATAAAAAATTGTCCAATCAGCTGGATTTAATAGATCATGCGCAAATCATTTTAAACCATAGTGTCGAGCACCAGCTTCGCGTTGGTAAATCGGATGCATATGGTACCGAAATTAATATTATAAAAAACTGGAACAAATTCAATGGCATCCTTGGCTATTCATACACGAGGGTATATAAGCAAATAGCCGGCATTAATAATAATAACCCCTATCCGCCGGACTACGACGTTCCGCACAACTTTAAGTTAAGTTCATCCTACCAGTTTACCTCCAGGTTGTCCTTAAATTCTTTTTTTATCTATCGGACAGGCAAGCCGGTAACACTTCCTGTTGGTTATTACACAGAAGGCGGGCGTATGATCCCTATTTTCGAAGACCGCAATTCGTCCCGCTTCAGCGATTACAACCGGCTTGATCTTAGCCTGGAATTAAAACCATCAGTCATAAAAAACAACAATCGGCACTGGCAAAGTACCTGGCTATTTGCAATTTACAATGTTTATAATAAGAAAAACCCATTATTTTATATCATCGATAAGACGTCATCCGCAAATAATATAGGTTCGGGTATTGTTCCAAGTATTACTTACAATTTTAAATTTTAATGCATCATATAAGAATTTATTGCTGTATTGCATTAAGCAACCTGCTTTTGACGCTAAGCTGCAAGAATTATGTTGTTACGCCACAATTTAAGCATAACAATAAAACTTACGATATCGCGGTTGAGGGTGGGATAAATACATTTCAAACCACGCAATTTATCAGGCTGTCAAAACCGGCAATATTACCCAATAAAGACGTAGAACCAGTTAGTCAGGCTATTGTAAGCATTAGCGATGGAATTAATAAAGTATTTCTCAGGGAAACAAGTACGCCCGGAATATACACGGGCACCATCAATAACAACACAAATTACGACCGTCCATATACCTTGAATGTAACTTATGGCAAATCAGATTATGCTGCCACCGATACTTTGCGACGGGTGCCGGAGATTAATGTTAATGATTTGCCGTTTACCGCAAAAAAACTGGTTGACGGAAAAATTCAGCTAAAAATACCGAGACATATATTTGGCACATCATTTTCAGCGCGGTGGCTTATCACATCCCCTGGAAAAGAACGATGGAGCCCCGCCAGTTTAAACAAAAAGCTGGATTATAACTATTCTCATCAATATGGCTCGCCAAACACGTTATACCCAAGCACACAAAAGATCAGCACGCGCACTTTGAATCCGGGGGATACAGTTACCGTTTACAAGTTTTCGCTGTCTGCATCTTATAGCAAATATCTGTATACTGTTTTTCAGGAAACGGATTTTAAAAACATATTCTCGTCGGTACCCGGCAAAATATATGGCAACGTTTCCAATAACGCCCTCGGTTATTTTTATTGTACCGATGTTAAGGTAAAACGCTATCTCGCCCGGGATCTGGTAAGATAATTCCTGCTGTTCCTTTCCGGCTGCTTTTCCCTTCTTTTCCAGGGGTTATATAGGACTTTTGGATCAATTAATTGTTTCCTGTTAAAGAGAATAACCATTAATTATTCACAATGATTTTAGGAATGCTTATTTACCTGATCAGGACGCTTTCAAAAATGCTAAACGAAAAGTAGGGCTACCTCGCTTCTTGCCTAATCCGGCAAAACTAATTTTCTGATTTTAGTCCGTCACCCAGGCCAGGTTCAAAAGTTATTGCTCATCAATATAGGACTTTTAACACATCCTATGTCTTTAATGTAATTAACTGTTTATCTATTTAAAACAAAGAAAATGAAAAACACATCTTTAAAAACCAGCGCGCTTTTACTAATGGTATTAGTTCTTTCCATAGTTTCCTGCGCAAAGAAAAATGGAGTTACTCCGAAAAAAAAATTATCCTATCAATTTAAGGTAACCGGCGCCTCGGCCGCTTTAGTTGCCGGTACGCAAAACTCAACCCTTACTACAACGGCCACCACAGGCGCAAACATTACCTGGCAGTCGGGATATGCTAACGTAGCATCCATTTCTTTTGAGGGAAAGAACCAGGATAACAAACAAAGCCACGAAGATTTTATTGAATCTGCCGTTTATAAGCTTGATTTATTTGGCACTACCCAATTGATAGGCAAAGTAGATTTAGCCGTTGGAACCTACCGCAATGTTGATTTCAAAATAGAGCTTAAGCAAACGGCATCAGGCGCAGCCTTGTTCCTGAAAGGTGTTTATGCATCGGCAAAAGGAAATATCCCGGTAGAGCTTTCTTTAAATGAAGGCAATGACAATATGGAAATAAAAGCCATAGCTAAAGATTTAACAGTTGGCGCAAAAGACAGCTACATCGCATATATTAACCTTCATTTGGATAAATTAATCGTCGGTGTTAAATCCGCTGATCTGGATGCAGCTACATTAACCGGTGGCACTATAGTTATCAGCAGCACTTCTAATGTTGCCATTTATACAAAAATCAAGGCTACACTTGGCAATTGCTCAGATGGTGACTATAACAATTGAAATTACTATATGACCCTTTAACTACTATGGATTACCTATAAAAACGAGAATAGGGAACAATTATGTAAATAGTTCGTTCCCTTTCTTTTTCTTTTGAAGTATTATCTGTAATATAAGAAAATGTCCTTTCCACGGCATCTATCCATCCGGCGAGGGCAGCTACCTGGCAATCCTTTAAAAAATAAATTTACATTGATATAGGCCTTTTTTATTAAAAATTGTCTTGAATATATGAATATAAATGTGGATTATATCAGGAAATACAAAATGTATAATTAAAACTAAAAAATATGAAAGCTCAAGTATTAAAAATCGGTGTATTGCTAATGCTGCTTGCTGTTATAATTTCTTGTTCAAAAAAAAACACGCCTGCACCAGTATCTAATAAAAAATTATCGTACCAATTTAAGGTGCTCAATGCTAATGTAGCGCTTAGTTCCAGTACTCCTGGTTCAAACACTACAGCATTAGGGACAGGTAGTATAAACTGGCAATCTGGTTTCGCTAATATTTTATCTATTTCGTTTATTGGCAATAACATAGATAATAATGTCAATCCAAACGATACCACTATCGATACAAATGACTCTTTTGTAGAGCCATCCATCTATAAAGTTGATTTATTTGGAAGCAACCAACTTTTAGGAAACGTAGATATTGCTAAAGGCACTTATCATGACGCGGAAATTAAAGTGGAACTCAAATCATCCGCAACAGAGCCGGCACTTTATTTAAAAGGTGTGTATGCCTCGGCAAATGGAAACGTGCCAATTGAACTCTCTTTAAGTGAAGGCGGAGAGCAAATGGAAGTTATAGCTACAGCTAAAAACTTAACAGTTAGCTCAAAAGACAGTTACGTTGCGTTCATAAACATGCACTTAGATAAATTGATGGCCGGCGTGACAACCGGCGATTTGGATGCGGCTACGCTTAGCAACGGATCAATTTTAATAGACCAAAGTAACAACACGTCAATCTACGACAAAATAATGGCCAATATCAACGGTTTTTCTGATGGGGATTATAATGCCGATAATTAAGAGCGGCTGCTAAGTCAAGTCGTAATAAAACCATGAGAACCACTGGCAGACCCGGTGGTTTCTTTTTTTGCCTGTAAGTTCAATAAATTTTACCGGTTGTTCTAGGACTTTTTTAAATATCCCTTGTCATTAATGTGAATTAACGTTTCGCCAGGGAAAACATTTCTATTATGAACAAGAACATTACCTATAAATTGAAAAGAACTGATGGAACAGAATGCCTGGTTCATATCATTTCTATAAAATATTTGAAGGAAAACCATAAAGCATTCTTTCTGATCGATGTGGGCGAAGATAGAGAACTGGGGTATTTAATTTTCGATGAGCAAAATGATTGGCGATTTAACGGGTTCCTCGAGTCAAATGAACAAACACAGATTTCAAATTTTATACTGGAAAGCTATAATGTCCCGCTGCATTAGCGGATAAAGAACTATAATATCACAGGGAAAGTGACTAAAAGGGACTGATCTCTATAATGATAATATTTCAAAAACAGCCTGGTTGCTGCGCTGCTATAGGCCTAAATTCTCAGTCAAATAACTTTCTAAAACTACAAGCTGCCAGATATGATTCCATTTGACACCATTTTTATTTCGCAGAAAATCGTCCCATAAACTGGTGATCTCTCTTTCTGAAAATTGCTCCCTTTTTCCCAACAGGCTAAGATGCATTTCGCAAAAGTCTCTCAATTCATTTTGCAGCCAATAAACCCATGGAAAGGTAAAACCCATTTTAGGGCGATGAACGATCTCGTTCGGCAAT
Source organism: Mucilaginibacter sp. (assembly GCA_035568395.1). Taxonomy (GTDB): domain Bacteria; phylum Bacteroidota; class Bacteroidia; order Sphingobacteriales; family Sphingobacteriaceae; genus Mucilaginibacter. The sequence goes on from DATMOF010000006.1 coordinate 49,891, forward strand.
AATGGATATAATGCCTCAACAAGCAGGCTCTTAGGGAAAATCGGGTATTTAATTTGATCGGGGACTTGTAAAACAAACTCCACCAGGTTATAATCTAAAAAAGGCTCCCTTATTTCTAATGAATTTGCCATACCCATCTGGTCAGTATCTTTTAATAATACATTTTGGGTATAGCAAAGCAACTCAGCAACCGAATATTGGCTTAAAACGGGCAATTTACTGATCCCGGTTTTTCTGTCAGCCAATATTTCCTGCACTACATTACCACCCGGGTGCTGGCTTTTCAGAATCTTGCTAACACCGGATATAGAGTGGTTCTGCCTTAAAAAGGGATATTGATGCTCAATATTTAAATTCTCAGCCTTTAACATCCCTGCGAAACGCTCGCCTTTTGCCCCACGCAAAAAGCGATTTGCAACTGCCCCGACGGATTGCCGCATAAACTCTGGTGTAAACCTTAATAATGGATGATTTTTAATTTTATAGAATAATTTAAACTTATCATAACCTGCGAAAAGTTCATCTCCCCCTATCCCGGAAAGCGCGACTGAAACACCCGCATTTTTTGTTGCTTTGGCAATGATGTACGTATTGATCGCATCGCCGCTTGGCGTATCCATTGCCCTGAGCGCGTTTGGCAATTCTTTTAAAAAATCGTCCGCAGTCAGGTTGACCTGGGTATGGTTTGTGTTAAATTTCTTTGCAATTAATTTAGCGTAGCGTGACTCATCAAACGCCTGTTCATTAAAAGCCACCGAAAAAGTGTGGATGGGTTTATCTGTAACTTCCGACATTAACCCCACGATGGCACTTGAATCTATTCCCCCGGATAAGAAAGCGCCTAATTCAACATCGCTTATCATCCTTCGTTCCACAGATTCCGTTAACAGCCGCCTGATCTCTTTTTTTACCTGGAAAGGGCTATCCATATCTTGAAAAGTTCTCTCTTTTTCAATGTTCCAATAATAGTTTTTTGTTAAGGTATTGTCTTTAAAAACCGCGTATTGACCCGGCATTAATTGATGTATTTCTTTAAATAAGGTATTTGGGGCAGTAACTGATAAATTCATCAGGTAATCTGCCAGCGAATGATCGTCGATCTCTAATTGAACTAAACCCGATGCATTTATAGCTCTTATCTCCGATGCAAAAACGAATCGGTCGTGAAGATGATAATAATATAAAGGCTTGACCCCTAACCTGTCACGTGCTATAAACAATTGTCTTTCCTGGTTGTCCCATATAGCAAAAGCAAACATGCCATTTAAACGCTCAAGGCATTTAGAGCCCCACTTAATAAAAGCGGCCAGGACAACTTCTGTGTCGGAATTGGTTTGAAAATCATAATCAACCAATTGTGATTTTACTTCCCGGAAATTATAAATTTCACCATTAAATAATAAAACATATCGTTTTTGGGAATCTGTAAAAGGCTGATTGGCTTTGTCATTCAGATCAATAATGGCTAATCGTGTATTACCTAAGGCTACCTTTTCATTTAAATAAAATCCGTCAGAATCGGGGCCGCGGTGAATAAGCCTGGCCGCCATTTTTACTATTTTATTTTTTAGTACACTTTGATTAAAAGGCCCAATTATTCCGGATATTCCGCACATTGTTTTTTATTTTTGCGTGTCATAATTCCTGATGAAATTATGTTTGATGGTTAATGACAATGTGGTTGTAGAATAGTCCTATATCTTCTTTTTCATGTCTGTTTTATTTTTTATTTTTCAGTTCAGCAGGACGCAATAATTGATTTATTAAGATGTAGGGATAGCTTAGGAAAGGCATAAATGCAAAAAGCCTCACTTCTCAGTAAGGCTATTGTTTTATAGACAGGTCGAACCCCGCCTCTGTTAACTCTTATAATAATTCAGCATCCAGTTAATGCCAAACTGGTCGCGTACGGAGCCGAACAGGGCATTCCAGAACATTTCGCTCACCGGGGCCAGTACCTGGCCGCCTTCGCCCAGCTTCTGGAAAAACCTGTTGATCTCCTCCTCGCTGGTACAGCTGATTGCCAGCTGGATGTTATCGCCGGCTGTTTGCCCCTGCGGGCCGCTCATATCCGAGCCCATCAGCAGCATCTTGCCGTCAAGTGACAGGGATGAGTGAAAAATTTTGCCTTTGCCGGCCGGCCAGTATTGTTCCATCGGCGAACCGTCGACCAGTTGCAAGTCTAATTCGCCGCCAAAGCATTCTTTGTAAAATGTCATGGCTTCGCGGCACTTACCGTTAAAGCCAATGTATGGGTTAATTGCGTCCATCAGGTTGAGTTAGTTTTAGTGTTTCGCCCTAAAGTTAAAACAGATTTCTATCAATGGCAAATACGTATCATAGTCATAACCCGGTTTAAAAATTATTTATCGGTTCCTTAACGGGATATTAACTTTTACCGGTATTTCCTGCTATGCGGGCCGGCAACCAGCATGTATGCCTGTTTGATTAACGATTGCGCCAGCCCCTGTGCATACCAACGCACCATATAATCGTTGGGATGGAGCGGGTTTTCAATGCAGTCTTTGGCTTTTTTTAAGTGATATCAGCATACCGCCCATCCCAATGGCGCTTTGACCTAAAAATTTCCTCCTGTTCATTTTAATAATGGTTAAATAGCTTTCGGATCCCAGCCGCTTCGGTAATCTCGCGACAGATATTTATTTGCTTCGGGAACATTGGTAATCTGCCTGCTTGCAGCATCGTATTTAAGCAAGCGCCCGGCCCTTAAAGCAGCAGCATATAAATTGACGGCTTCCGTTAGTGCTTCGGCCTCAACAAAATTCCCCGGATATTGCTGACTGTTTTTACAGGAATCAGCAAATAGCTGTAACGATGCTATCATCTTATCCTGCGCATAAGATTGCTTCGGTGGTGTTATTGTCTTTAAATCCTTTTTCTTGCGGGAGAAAAGCCGCGGATTTTGGATATTAAAGCCAGCAAGTATTTTGCCCTTCTCGCCCACAAACATCATTCCTTCGGCAGTTAATTCTTCATTGATGACCATCAATTCCTGGGGTATCGGCGGACGCATGCCACCATCATACCAGCACAGGTCAACCGGCGGCCTGTCGCCGTTAGCAGGATATTTGAACCTTACCGAGCTCGCCACGGGAAACGAAAAATCGTTACGTACAAAGGTCGGTGTATGGTCGCCCAGGCCGACATAGTGGCTCAGGTTCGGTTCAATGATCTCCGGGGATGTCAGCTGCAAAGCATTGAAGACAGACCATAAGCTATAATGCCCCATATCAGCCATTGAGCCGCCGCCGAAATCGTACCATCCCCTGAAAACCATGTTGGTATAATCAGGCGAATATGGCCTGTCAGCTTCCGGCCCCAGCCACAAGTTCCAATCTAAACCGTCGGGAACGGGCGCGCGCCCGGTTGGCAGTGTTGGATATTGGGGCCACACCGGGCGGTTGGTCCAATTATGTACTTCTTTAAGCTTACCTATCTTGCCGGAATTGATCCATTCCATCACCTGGTCCATTGATCCGTTTGAATCCCACGGAACCAAATGTGTTACAAGGTTGCTTTTCTGACGTGTAAGCTCTATTACGGCCTTTCCTTCCAAAAGGCGGTTGGAAAGCGGCTTATGCATCAATACGTGCTTGTTTCTCTTCAGCGCTGCTATGGCAAATAAACCATGCAGGTGGTCGGGAGTCATGATCTTAACCGCATCCAGATCTTTTTCTTTTTCAAGCAATTCGCGGAAATCTGCGTAAGCAGCGCAGCCCTTGAAATTTTCGGCTGTCCGCTTACTGCTATAATAAGTATCTACAATGCTTTTGCCATTTTCTCTCCCGCCCGCAACGGAATTGTCGCCACCAGGGCCCCAGTCCGGTTTCCCGATTGCCGCGCGTATGTCATCCCTGAGCCCGTTTTTCGACCAGTCCCGGTAACCGGTCGCATATTGATTTGGGTCGCATACAGCAACCACCTGCACACCGGGCACTGCCAATAGCGGCAGCAGTTCCCTGATCCCCTGCGTGCCACAACCAACATAGGCAAACGTAAGCTTATCGCTGGGCGCTATAAAGTTTGTCCCGCCCAGCACGTGCCTCGGAACAATACTAAAGGCCAGGGCCCCTGTTGCAGCCATCTTTACAAAATTGCGCCGGTTAAGGCCGGTGGCTTCATTCGTACCGGGTGCTTGTTTTGCATTTACAGAGACCGGCATACCGCCGTCGCCGCTTTGGGAAATTTCTTTTTTCATATTTGCCGCGTATTTAATTAGGAAATCATCTTAAAATTCGCATTAATAAGTATTACCTGGTCTTTTTTATTTCAACTTTACCATTATGCACAGATAGCGGCAGCCATAAATAAGCTGACTTTTCCAGGTCGGTTTTATTCCAGGTATCGGCCATGAACAAGAATTTACCCGGCTTTCCCGAAACAGGCAACACATAGGTACTTTGCGATTCGAAGGTGGTGCCGGCTCCGGGCCCTTTACATGGATTTCCGTATTCTTTCCATGGCCCCAACACCTTATCGGCCACGGCATAGGTAGCCTCATTTGGTGACCAGCCTGTGCACGAGGACGTGATCAAATAATATTTTGCGCCGCTCTTAAATAAAGCGGGGGCTTCGCGCTTACGGTTGACCAGTATGCGCGCGAAAGTTTTCGTTGGCTTAAGGTAGTCATCACTTAACAGGCATACCTGCATGGTGTTATTTTGCTCGGATGAATATACCAGGTATGCCTTGCCATCATCGTCTTTAAACAAACTCATGTCCCTTGCCATCTGGCCGTTTGGCTTTACGCTTTTAATATACCGGTAAGGCCCGGCCGGGCTGCTGCTTATCGCTACCCCTGCCTGCGAGTAGGAATAGTCTTTAGCGTCCACATGCATCCACATCACAAATTGCCTGGTTTTGCTGTTGTAAATTACTTTGGGGCGTTCTATTACCTTCCCGGTATCAATATCACTTTTTGGATCGCCGGTTACGGGCGCCAACGCTATGCCTTCATATTTCCAATGCTTCAAGTCAGTTGATGAGTAGCAGGATATGCCACCCGCGGGCACCCGGTAATCCTCCCAGGTTTGATTGGGTACCAGCCAGGTTTTTCCCTTTTTAATTTCGCCATACAAATAGTACCGGCCGCCATAATACATAATACCCGCGCCGTGGGCATTGATCAAATTTTTGTCGGTATCATATAATTGGCCATAAACCGCCAATGAAGGTGTTTGGGCAAAAGTGCCTGTCTTTAAAAAGACGGTACCGCATAAAACCAAGGCAAAAATAAAGTATCTCATAGCTGTGTTATCAATCATTTCACTTCCTGTGCCCTTAACTCACTTTAAAAGCTTTCTTAGTTTTGAACCTTCCGGTAGTTTATAGCCTGTAAACGAAGCTATCTGGCTGGCCGATGTTAAATTAGCCGTGCCGGGATTTTTAAACCGCGGGTTTTCATTTAATCCTGCTATTTTACCGTCTTTTTGTTCCTTTCCGGTTTTTTCGGCCCAGGCTTTTAAACTCTTTATTCCGTTGATATTAAAGCCGCTTTTCAGGCTCCACCAGTTGTTAGCGGTAAACGTGCATTTACCTAAAATGTCCTTACCAATGATCAACGAATCCATGCCTACAAATATGTTATTGTGAAAATCGAAACCCTTATTCATGCTTTTCTCTGAGAAACTCAGGGCTGCTACTTTTGAATTATAAACAATGTTGCCATACACCTTTGTATTGTAAAATTGGTTGGCATCGCCCGAACTGTTCCAAACATACATACCGGCTTGCGAATCGGAAACCGTACCGTCGTTTTCGGTAATATTGTACCTGATGATGTTGTTATAAAACGGGCTTGCGCCCCAATATTGAAAAATACAGTAACCGCTTCCCTGGTTTTCGTACGAGAAACAATATTGTATGATGGAATTGGTTGTTCCGCCGTCGAGGTCGAAACCGCCGCCATCTGCACCGCCTTTTGACGTTTTGTTACGGTACGAGAGGCAATGCTGTATAAGAACACTATCTGCCTCATAGCACCAAATGCCAACCGGGCCGTTACCGATGCGCGGCATATCCCAGCCATTGTTTGTAGCTGTACATAGGTCAATAACTACATTGGTGCAATGACCTACAACAATACCATTGCCGCTGTGATTATCCAGTTTGGTGGGATCGCCCGGGTTGTTTTCGGCCCGGCAATTTATGATGTGTATATTTCTTGAATCTTTTTTGCTGTTTCGACCTTCAACAGTAATACCGGCCGAGCCATTATCATGGGCGAATATATTATTCGCGGTAATGTATGATGAAGAATCGATCAGCAAGCCCGCTTTTTGAAACCCGCTGATGTCAAGATCGGTTGCATTAATGTCATTACTGTTTATGATAGCTAACCCGCTCTGCCGGTTGCCTGTCTTTCGGCCTAAACCTGTTAGTTTTAAATTTCTTATGGTTACAAACTTTGCTTTATATAAGCTTATGGCTGTAACACTGTCGCCGTTGATAATGGCTTTTCCGGCTCCGTATGAGGAAAGTACAATCTGTTTTGCTTTACTGCCGGCAATGTTACCCAGCTTTATGGTACCGGAAAAAACCTGACCCGATTTAAAATAAATAGCATCCCCTGCATTAAGATGGATGCTGTTTATTTTACGGATGGTTTTAAATGGCGACACCATGGTGCCGGGGTTGTTGTCGCGCCCGTTCAGGTTTACATAGTATGACTTTGAATAACCGGGTGTATGTGCGCATAAAAATAACGCAGCGGGCAAAATAAGAAACGCAAAGAAATATTTTTTAAGGTTCATCGTGGTAATCAAAAGATTTAGGACACATGATGATCAAACGGGGCCTAATACTATCCCGAAGTAAAGTAAATTTTTATTAATTGTAAAATATACCGTCTTTTTAAAAATTTCATTATATAATAAAATAAGTGTTATTTCAATACGAATTTAGGATTAGTATGAAGAATGACCATTTTGTGATTGGGGTAGATTATGGGTCCGATTCGGTTCGGTCGGTTCTTGTTAATGCCTCAAACGGCGAGGAAATAGCCTCTTCGGTTTTCTATTACCCGCGTTGGCGCGATGGCTTGTATTGTAACGCAGCCGAAAATCAGTTCAGGCAGCATCCGCTTGATTATATCGAAGGGCTGCAGTTTACCGTTAAAGACTGCCTGAAAAAAACCGGCGGCCTGGTAAAACCGGATGCTATTAAAGGAATATCTGTAGATACGACCGGCTCTACACCGGTTGCGGTGGATATACATGGCCAGCCGCTGGCTTTGACGCCCGGGTTTGATCACAACCCAAATGCCATGTTTGTTTTATGGAAAGATCATACCTCAATTACCGAGGCTGCACAAATAAATGAACATGCCGCCCGCTTTCCTGTAAATTATCTCAAATATGTAGGCGGTATCTATTCTTCGGAATGGTTTTGGGCCAAGTTGCTGCATGTACTGCGGGCCGACGGGGAGGTACGCAAAGCATGCTACTCATGGGTTGAACATTGTGATTGGATCCCTTTTTTGTTAACCGGCGGAAATAACATCCGCGACATGAAACGCGGAAGATGCTCCGCCGGCCACAAAGCGCTATGGGCCGAAGAGTTTGGCGGTTTGCCGCCCGATGAATTTTTTTCATCGCTCGACCCGCTGCTTGGCGGGTTTACGTCCTTGTTATTTACGGAAACCTTTACATCGGATAAAAAAGCCGGATACCTGAGCAAAGAGTGGGCGGAAAGATTGGGGCTGTCTGAACACGTGGCGGTTGGTATCGGCGCTTTTGACGCACACATGGGCGCTGTAGGAGGGCAAATAGAGCCCTATTTCCTGAGCAAAGTAATGGGAACATCAACCTGCGATATTTTGGTGGCCCCAACCGCCGAGCTGCAGGGAAAATTGGTTAAGGGTATTTGCGGGCAGGTCGACGGTTCGGTAATACCCGGGATGACTGGGCTCGAAGCCGGCCAGTCAGCCTTTGGCGACACCTATGCCTGGTTTAAAAATTTGGTTTCATGGCCGCTGGATAATATGCTCAAAAACTCATCGGTAATAGATGCTCAAACAGCCGACACGCTGCTAAAAGAAATGAGCGAGCGCATTATACCCGAACTAAGCAGGCAGGCCTTATTGATCCCGGTTGATGAGCACAGCGAATTAGCCGTGGACTGGTTTAATGGGCGGCGTACGCCAGATGCCGACCAATCCTTAAAGGGGGCTATTGCCGCATTAAGTTTAGGAAGCGACGCCCCAAGGGTGTTCCGCTCGTTGGTTGAGGGCACGTGTTTTGGCGCCAAACGGATAGTCGACCGCTTTAAAGAAGAAGGCATACCGGTAAAAGGGATTATCGGGATAGGCGGGGTAGCAAAAAAATCACCTTTCGTTATGCAACTGATGGCTGATATTTTGGAAATGCCCATCCGCATACACCAATTTGAACACACCTGTGCCCTGGGGGCGGCTATGTTTGCTGCCGTTGTCGCCGATATTTATCCAACGGTTGAAGAAGCAATGGCCGCAATGGGTCGCGGTTTTGATGTTGAATATTATCCCGACAAACAATTCCGTGAAATTTATGCGAAACGATACCAGCAATACATTGATCTGGGTAAATTCGCAGAATCGCATGCCCGTTCAACCACATTGTAAACACTGAAGAATGATGTAATGGCAAACTATAAACACATACGGCAGGAGGCCTTCGAAGCAAACATGCAGCTTCCTCAATTAAACCTGGTACTATTTACTTTTGGTAACGTAAGCGCCGCCGACCACCAGCTAGGCGCTTTTGCCATTAAGCCAAGCGGCGTTCCATACCATGAGCTCACGCCGGAAAAAATGGTGATAGTGGATTTTGACGGTAATACTATTGAAGGTAATTTAAGGCCCTCGTCTGATACTAAAACGCATGCCGTATTGTATAAAAATTGGGGTAAAGTAAACGGAATAGCGCACACACATTCAACCTACGCTACGGCCTGGGCGCAATCGCTGAAGGATATCCCTGTTTACGGCACAACGCACGCCGATCACCTCACAATAGACGTACCCTGTGCAGCCCCAATGAGTGATGAAATGATCCGGGGTGATTATGAATACCAAACCGGGTATCAAATTATCAATTGTTTATCCGGCAGGAGCCTGAGCCATACCGATACAGAAATGATCCTGGTGGGCAACCACGCACCTTTTACCTGGGGCGAAAGCGCGGCTAAGGCGGTTTATAATAGCGCAGTACTGGAGTTGATAGCCCAAATGGCATTACTAACCAAGCAAATTAATCCCGAAGCATTACCGCTAAAGCAATCGCTGATTACGAAACATTATCACCGCAAACACGGACCAGACTCCTATTATGGCCAATAAATGGCAATCCTTTAAGAATAATAAAACATTGAAATATAATGATCGATCTAAAAACATTTGAAGTTTGGTTTATCACAGGCAGCCAGCACCTGTACGGCGAAGAAACGCTTAAATTGGTGGCCGGACATGCGCAGGAAATTGCAAAAGGCCTCGACACTGCCGTCGAAATACCGGTGAGGGTGGTTTATAAGCCGGTTGTAAAAAGCACGGAAGAAATTTACGAAACCTTGCAACAAGCTAACACCGCTGTAAACTGCATCGGTATCATCACCTGGATGCATACCTTTTCACCAGCTAAAATGTGGATCAGAGGTCTAAACATTCTGCAAAAACCGCTGCTTCACCTGCACACCCAGTTTAACCGGGATATTCCATGGAGTTCGATCGATATGGACTTTATGAACTTAAACCAAAGCGCTCATGGCGACCGGGAGTTCGGCTTCATTGTTTCGCGCATGCGCAAAAGCCGCAAGGTTGTTGTCGGCCACTGGCAGGACAAAGAGGTGCTTGGCCAGATCAACACCTGGACCAGGGCCGCAGCAGGCTGGCACGACTGGCAAGGCGCCAAATTTGCCCGTTTTGGCGATAACATGCGATATGTTGCAGTTACCGAGGGCGACAAAGTAGAAGCGGAGTTAAAGTTTGGCTTTTCTGTTAATACCTACGGCGTTGGCGACCTGGTTGCTGAAATTGACCGGGTAAGTGAATCAGCAATTGACGAACTTGTTGCCGTATATGAAACCGCTTATTCCATGGACGCCTCTTTACGCAAGGGCGGCGAAAAGCATTCATCAGTATACGAAGCCGCAAAAATTGAGCTGGGGATAAAGGCGTTTTTGAAAAAAGGAGGTTTCAAAGGTTTTACTGATACGTTCGAAGACTTACACGGCATGATGCAGCTGCCTGGCATAGCTGCCCAGCGTTTAATGGCCGAAGGCTATGGGTTTGCCGGGGAAGGCGACTGGAAAACGGCTGCTCTCGTGAGGGCTTTTAAAGTAATGGGAAGCGGGTTAAAAGGAGGTAATGCATTTATGGAAGACTATACCTATCATTTCGATCCGGACAACAACCTGGTTTTAGGTTCGCATATGCTTGAGATAGACGCCTCATTGGCCAACGGCAAGCTGGCGCTTGAAGTGCATCCCCTGGGGATAGGTGGCAAAGCCGACCCAGCCCGGCTGGTGTTTAATGTAGCGGGCGGTTCGGCATTAAATGCCTCAATCATTGATATGGGTAACCGTTTCAGGCTGTTGGTTAACGAAGTAGAAGCTATTGAGCCGCAGCATGATCTGCCGAAGCTGCCGGTGGCGCGGGTGCTTTGGAAACCTTACCCCGATATGAAAACGGGCTGCGCCGCATGGATATATGCGGGCGGTGCGCACCACACCGCATACAGCCAAAATTTGACTGCCGAACACTTGCAGGATTTTGCTGATATGGCGGGGCTTGAATTTTTACTGATAGGGAAAGATACCCAGCTCAGCACGTTCCGTAATGAACTGCGCTGGAACGAAACAGCCTATAGTAAACACTAATTGTAAACCACAAAGTACACCGAAAATAAAAGAAGTTACACTTTTGATGTAACTCCTTTTGCTTAAAGCGGAATAGACGGAACCCGACTCAATTTTCGCCCGGTCGGGTGCCCGTGCTTGACCGTATTTGGTTAAACTGATTATCAATCCCCGTTTTGACCACGCAATACCTAATCCGTAAAATGCCGGGTCGATAACTTTCCGCAGTATATTTTACATATCCGCGATTATTGATTGAACATATTTAATTCATTCCGGAGATGATTGATTGAGCATCGGCTACATCCAACATAACTAAATCGTTATATGCCAGGCTTAGCCGCGTTTCCGCAGCGGCATTCTCCTGGTACTTTTTTCGGAGTGTGTACCATTTATAAATAAGCTGTAGTTCTGTAACGGTATAAGTTACCCCGGTATATTGCTGTATAGCCTGTAAAAAGGTAAAGTTAAAATCCAGCGTCGGTTCGATCATCGTACCCTCGCCGTAGTCGTTCCAGGTAATCAGTTGGAGATAATTTGTTCCGCTGGTTTTTGCCAGGCTAAGGCAGTTTTGTAAGGTAGCCGCCCCGTTATAGCCAATTAAAAATAAGTTATTTCCCCAGCCGCCTTGTTTATAAAAATCCTGGAATCCCGGATACGCTCCGGCGAAATAAGTCGCCTGGGACGGTGCCCGGTTTTGATAAAAACCCTGCAAGTCTGCTTGATCTGTAGCATTAACCCATGCGAATTCCCCGCTGCCCGAACTGCCGGTTACGCCGCCCTGGTATTCGAGAGACAACAACCTGGGTTTAGCTGAAAGACCGGAAAAAGCCTGCTGCCAGTCGGCGGTTGTTTTCAGTGACTGCGGCCCAAAATCGAGCAGCAAGGGCTGGTTGTTGGTCTTTATGTAGCTGCTGCTATTAAAATATTGGGACTGCAGGTAAGTAAAATCCTCGCGGGCGGCCTGTACCGTGTCAATTCCCGCCAAGGATTTTACCTGCTGTAATGTTGCATCCTCGTAACAAATGGCAAATTGCAGGCCGGCATAAGGGATACGATTAAAAATGGAATCCGTATTTCGCTTAACCAAAGGGTAGTCAAGCACGTTGTGTGTGCCATACCAATCCACGATCACGCCGTCGATCCCGGCATATTTCATGAGCAGCAAATGGTAGTCGATCACATCCCTGTCCGAACTCGCATATGGGCCGATCATCGGGTAAAAGTACGAGGCGATCTGCCGCCGGCCGTTTGCCAGGACAACATCCGGGTTCTGGTTGGTCATGGTCCAGTGCTGCCCCCATTTACCGGTGCCGGATGTAGTAGGATCTTCAAACCATGCCATATAGTGAACATATACCTTTTGGCTGTTGGTTTTTACCACCGGCTTCGCGACGGTTGGTATTACCGTAACCGTTGTATCATTTTTTTTAGGCGTAACAGGTGCTCCGCCGTTAACAGGGCTGTTTTTTTTACAGCCGGCAACAGACAGGCAAATGATTAGAAGAAAATCGGAAAATCGGAAAAGTCCGGAAGTCCGAAAGATATATCGCTGGATTAAAAAAAACCTCATGCTCACTCTCCAATAAATCCGAAATCGAACATCCGAAATCCCTCACACTATTTATACAATTTCAATCCCTTATCCTCCGCCGTAACCGGCTTTATACTTACGGCTGCGCCGCCGCCATTAGCCAGTTTAATATGCAGGCTGCTGCCATTTGTAACCTGGTATTTTGTAACCTGGTATGCCTCGGGGTTATTTTTCCAATCCGCATCAGCCGCATCGGCATATATCGTAACTGCATATTTCCGGTCTTTGTCTAAAAAGTTTAACGGAATAATAGCGTTGCGCCCGTTCTCGTTTGTGACCGCACCAATAAACCAATTGCCGGCGCCTTTTTCCTTGCGGGCAATGGTGATATATTCGCCCGGTTCGGCTTCCACAACCTTAGTATCGTCCCAGTCGGTGGCTACATCTTTTATAAATTGAAAGGCGTCCATGTGCTTTTCGTAATTCTCCGGCATATCAGCTGCCATTTGCAAGGGGCTGTACATGGTTATATACAGGGCCAGTTGTTTAGCCAGCGTACTATGCACCTGCCGGCCGGGGACCATTGAATATCCCTGTATTTTAAATATCCCCGGCGTATAATCCATCGGACCGCCCATCAACCGGGTAAACGGCATAATGGTTTCGTGGTTAAGATTATTCCCGGTACTAAACGCGTTGTACTCGTTGCCACGTCCTGCCTCGCATGCCATCCAGTTTGGATAAGTGCGCTGTAACCCGGTCGGCCTTACCGGTTCATGGGCGTCCAGCATAACATGATAGCGGGCTGCCTTTTGGGCGACGCGAACGTAGTGATCGATCATCCACTGCCCGTCGTGATGCTCCCCCCGCGGGATGATCTTCCCTACATAACCTGTTTTTACGGATGTGTATCCGAATTTATTCATAAAACGGAAGGCTGTATCCATCTGTCGCTCGTAGTTGGTAGCCGAGCCTGATGTTTCATTATGCATGATCATTTTTACACCCTTCGATGCCGCATATTGGGTGATCTCTTTTACGTCAAAGTCGGGATATGGCGTCACAAAATCAAAAACGTTTTCCTTCCAGTTGCCAAACCAGTCTTCCCAGCCTACATTCCATCCTTCAACCAAAACACCCTGGATACCTTGCCTTGCGGCGAAATCTATATATCGTTTTACATTGGCTGTGTTAGCGCCATGCTTTCCGCTTGGTATCAGCTTTCCATCGGCGCCCGGCGCGTTATCGCTATAACTCCAGGTACTTTTACCGGTTTGCATCTCCCACCATACACCCACAAATTTCATGGGCTTTATCCATGATGGATTTTCGATCTTTGATGGATCATTCAAATTAAGGATCAGTTTAGAGGCGAGGATATCTTCGGCCCTGTTGCTGACGATTATTGTCCGCCAGGGCGTTTTACAGGGCGCGCTCATATAAGCTTTATTGCCTACTGCGTCGGCCACTAAATTGGCAGTCAGCTTAAAGGTTTTTGTATCTGCATGTAACTGCATTGAGGTATAATTTTGCAGCGCGGCCTCATGGATATTGACATAAAGACCCTCCGCTGTTTTCATCATCAGCGGGGTTTGAATGCCGTATTTATCCGGAACAAAACGCACGGCAATATCAGTCGCCGATTTTGCCAGCACCGAGGCGTCGATCTTGCTTATTGGCGATATGGTGTAAGGATATTCATTACTGTCGTAATCTCCCGGTATCCAAAATGTTTTATGATCGCCGGTCAGGCTGAATTCTGTTAATTCGTCGGATACAATAAAATATTTAAGGTTGGGTTGTTCCGGAAATTCGTACCTGAACCCCACCCCATCGGCAAATACCCTGAATATGATATCCAGCAATCTGCCCGCCTGGTTTTGCTGTTTTAAATGAACTATTAGCTGTTCATAATGATTACGGATATGGCTTACTTCGCCCCAAACCGGCTCCCAGGTTTCATCAACAGTTTTTCTTTCTGTTCCGGCTATTTCAAAATGGTTATCGAAGTTATTTCCATCCGCCAGGTTAATGCCCATAAACGAAGGGTTGATAACAGGTTGCTGCCCGTAACGTACATTATAAACAGGCCGTCCGTTGGCGTCCAATTTAAATTCAAGGTGTACCTTGTTCATTTCCGCCTGTATAGGTTGGCTGCCTTGTGCTTTCAGCCCGCCATAAACCGCGACGCTTAATAAACATATAAATATTTTTTTCATCAGTATCATGTATGCTGTTAAAATTATGCTGTTGGCCCGTCGTTATTTTGAGCCACTTCCATTGTTATTACCCGCTTTGAATGCCGGATTGTATTCATGAGAATATTGCAGCTTAAATCCTTTATACAGGTCTTTGTAAAAGTAATTGAATTCGCTGCTAAACGTGTATGTTATCCTGTCGGATCGGTACGGTTTATTAGTGATACCCTCCGGGGTCGTGAAATGAATGACCATTTTATTATTTCTTGTGACCGTTACAACGACCGGCCCGGCCCGCATCGGGAATTTTGTTGATACCAGGCCGGCTCCTACCGTTTTGGTATCTCCGTTCACTTTCAGTTCGGCGCTCGACTTTAACATGGAAACTACTTCAATGGAATCCTCCCATGAAGCAGGTATCACTTCCTTTTGAAAACTCACCACCGGTATATCATAAGGATACGGCGTGATCGTATGTTTATATTTTTTAAAAAACACAACGGCAACGTCTTTTCCGGCATATGGTGATGCTAAGCCTTTCCATTTATTCTTATAATAATTCAGCAGTATAGAAAAACCGTCGTTGTGATTGACCTCCGGTGCCAAATGGTGCCCTTCCGGGTAATCGTTCCAGGTTATGATATTTATTATTGGTGCATTCTGCTTAATACCAAATTCAAAGAGTTTACGGAAATTGTACGACAGCCCGGTGATGATCTGCTTACGATCCATTTTCTCTATTCCCGCCTGTACGGCATCTTCCGCTTTGCGGTACATCACCCATGTCCCCTTCTTTTGTAATTTGGAAGTATAAAAGTCGCCAAAGACCGAGGCGGTAAAAGTGCGATGGCGCAGCCTGCATTGTTCAGCAACCATGTTTCCGAGATAGTCATTACCGCCATAAGGCAGCGTCCATATCCAGGTGGCCGGGAAATAATCCAAAAAGCTATTCAGGTTATTCACGCTGATCTCTTTATTGATCGTAAAAACGCAGGCAAAACGCTCGTGCACGGCATTGGCCAACCGTTTATAGGCACGGGCAATATAAAATTGCTGAGGCAAACCCTGTTTGTCGGCAGGCACGTCAGCCAGGCCCTCACCATCCCATTGATAAATAATAAGCCTGCCATCAGGCGTGCGCAGCCAATGCGGATTATTGCGGCCGGTTTCATCAAGTATACGATTCATCCGGGTGCTGAACTCTGCTATTTTAGCTGCTTCGGTACCTCCGTCAGGGTGCGATATACAAAAGGTAAATTTAAAATTGATATGCTTTTGATCGGCAACCCTGAAATACGCCCTGATAATATCGTCCCATTTCGGGTTATGCAAAGTATAATAAAACTGGAAACCATCGATACCCGATCTGATGGCCGCCCGCATTTCAAACTCCACCGCTTCGTCAAGCGTAGCGTTAGCCAGCACACTGTCCTCCATTACCTTTATCTGGGTCAATCCGCCCAATGGAGAAGTTATATTACCATTTGGCGAATAATATTTCGGATTACAGCCGTCCTCAAATTCATGCCCTTTATAGCGGATAATATTCGTCATGCAGTGTGCAATCACCAGTTTTTGACCGGTAAGCGGCAGGCTATACTCGGGCAGGTTTTTTAATGAGTCCTGTGCATATGCAAAATCCGTAAAAAGTACGCCGATAACGGGCAACAAAAACACGCGCAGGTATTGCCTAAAGTAACTACCAATCATAGCCCGATTTTATAATCATTAAATGTAAAAAAAAGTGTAAAGCCATCTCACCTGCTTTACACTTAATTAATCAACTATTATCAGTAACCGGGGTTCTGCTTGATCTTTGAGTTGGAGTTGATCTCACTTAATGGGATCGGCCAAACGTATGATTTATTAGGATCGAAAGTCGCTGTTAACGGACCGGTAACGTTTAGTGCAGTTTGATAGTATGCTGCTTCTGATGGGCCTATTTTCCAACGGCACACATCAAACCACCAGGTGCCTTCGTTAAATAGCTCGGCCCATCGCTCGTAGTACAATGGATTGTTACCCAAAACAGGATCGGGGTGAAGGGGGTTTGCGGCAGCTGTATTGTCGGTAAGCGACTTATAATCAATTGCCGACGGTGTATTTATTGGCAAGCCATAAGCCCTGCGTTTAACCATATTTAAATAGTTGAGCCCAGTGGCGTTATCGCCCGATCCTATACTGGCTTCTGCATATAATAAATATACATCGGCCAAACGGAGCAGGTAATAATCCCAAATATCCGAAACGCTGCCACCGTTACCGGCACCACTTCCTTCAGTGTAGGTGATAGGTGAATACTTTCTTTCACTGAAGCCATAATGGGTATCGCCGGCAAAAGCATAATCGCCTGGTTTAGCAACCAACGTCCAGTTAACGCCATCAACTTTTACCGAATCAATACGTGGTTGAAGCGTATTTACGAACAATCGGGGATCGGCGGTCTGATTGGCCCGTACCGCTAATGCCGCAGCTTTATAGGCAGGGTCCATAATCTGCGTTGGATTTTTATAAGATGGGTTTGAGCCTGTATAAGCGGGATTGGCAACTAAAGTGTATGACGGAAGCGGATAGCCAAAGCGCAAAACATTTTGATCATGCACAAAGGAATTTGAATAACCAAGCGACTTTGAATCGCCTTCGTTTCCGCTTGGGCCAATATATGAAGGAGACCATATTAAACCATTAATGGTCGATGAGTTTGGATTTCCGGTATATACACCATAACCGCCCTGCGAATTCGGATCGACATATAATTCCAGCAACGATTCGCTGTTGAATTTATTTTGGCCATTGAAGGCGTTGTTATAAGTAGCAAACGGCATTAAAAATTTTCCGCTATTTGTTATTACATCGTTTAAAACAGTTTTTGCATTGGCCCAGTCCTGTGTATAAACGTAAGCCTTTCCTAACAAACCTTTTGCTGACCATTCGGTAGCCCGTGCAAGGTCGGTTGAAGGCCAAACCTGGCCTTTAAGCAATGTTGCCGACTGTTTAAGGTCGCTAATAATTAAAGCCCAGGTATCTTTTACCGTACCACGCGCTACTTGCGTTTCAGCTAAACTGGAAGGCACACCCGTAATTAACGGAACGCCCATGTTACTGCCATTTGTACCATCAGATTTTAAATAGCCATTGCCAAACAAGCATTCCAGTTCCATATAATACCATGCACGCAGGCAGTAAGCCTGGCCAAGTACAAGGTTAACTGCTTTCGGATCAACAGATGGGTTTGTTTTTAATAAAACCCCGGCCGCGTAAATGGTTACGTTACAGTTTTTTACGCCGGTATAACAGGCGGTCCAAACTTCTCTTGCATACTCGTCGCCGGCAGTAAGGTTTT
This sequence comes from Mucilaginibacter sp., assembly GCA_035568395.1. Taxonomy (GTDB): domain Bacteria; phylum Bacteroidota; class Bacteroidia; order Sphingobacteriales; family Sphingobacteriaceae; genus Mucilaginibacter. The sequence continues at coordinate 67,817 of DATMOF010000006.1, forward strand.
CCGCAGCAGCTTCGTTGCGCCCCCCATCGCCGGTATACTGGTCGTTTGTCGTGTGCATAGCGTCCGCCAGCGACTTAGCAAAAAAATTAAAACCGAATATACCCTGATCGCGCAAATTGGAATAACATGGCACCAAAATCGTTTGCAGTTGAGCAATAGTAGCCGGGTAAGTGGAACTGCTATATGCATTTGGGGGCCCAACGTTAACCGGGGCTTTTTTACATCCCGCCGCTAAAACGAGCAGGAGCGCTGCGATATATTTTCTCTTTAACATTTTCATAATTTTGAAGGTTATTATTATAAACTAATATTAATCCCGGCCGAAAAAATCCGTGCCTGGGGATAATTCGTTACCGCGTCAATACCCTGGGTTGTCGGGCTAACTACCCCTGGTGAACCAAATGCGCTGCCCAATTCAGGATCAAGCCCTTTGTATTTGGTAATGGTGAATACATTGTTGGCCATCACAAATACCCGGAGGCTTTTAACACTGATCTGCCGTAAGGCATTGCCGGAAAAAGTATACCCCAACTGAAGGTTTTTAAGCTTCAAATAGTCGCCGTTTTCAACAAAGTAGCTGTTTACAGACGAGTAATTTTGGTTTTGATCTAACGCATTGCCACCACCAGGCAGCGGGCTAAGCAACCTTGGTTGCGATGTTAAACCGTTTGAACCTAAGAAAGAATCGTTAAATACCTGCGTAGTAGTGTTGCCATCGGCAAACAGCGATTGCTCGTAAGCTTTTACACCGTTAAACAATTGTACTCCCCATACGCCATTGAATAACATGGCCAGGTCAAATCCGGCATAGTTAAGGCGGATATTAAATCCATAAATAAATTTGGGGTTAGGGTTACCTATAGGCTGCAGGCTATGATTATCAATTGTGTAACTACCATCAGGGTTGGTAGTACCCAAATTCTGGTACTGCAAGTCGCCGATGTTGGCCTTGTGCCCGTTCACAGTTTGTTTTTGTGCCGTAGCCTGATCGCTAAATATGCCTACTACTTTGTAGCCGTAAAACGAACCGAATGGCAAGCCTACTTTGGTTATGGTTAATTGCTGGTTAGGCATCATGTTAAAACCATTATCGCCCATAGAATAATAGTTATACCCGCCATAAACAGCGTCTGTTGCTGCGCCGCTTAATTTGGTAACCGTGTTTTGATTATAGCTTAAGTTAGCGCTTACATCAAAACCAAGCTTGCCAATTTTACTGCGATAACCTGCCATCAATTCCACGCCCTTGTTATCAACATCGCCAATATTTGTAACGTAGGGTAATGTAAATCCGGCAGATGGAGACAATGGAAGCTGATAGATCAAATCAGAGGTCTTTTTGTTGTACACCTCTGCTGTAAAATAAAGGCTGCCTTGTAACGCCTCACCGTCAATACCCAGGTTTGTCTCGGTAATGGTTTCCCAATGCAGGTTAGGATTAGGTACACTGATTAAACTGTTGGCAACCTGGAAGGGCTGGCCAGGCGCGAAACCCTGTACACCGCCTGACACACCTGTACTGGATTGAAACTGGCTGTAGTTTGAAGTAAACCTGTATGCCGGAACAGCGCTGTTACCAAGCTGGCCATAGCTACCCCTTATTTTCAGGCTGCTTATGCCGGGCAATATGCTTTTAAAAAACGGCTCCTCGCTGATAGTCCAACCGACTGATGCTGCCGGAAATATACCTTTTTGTTTATTTGGGCCAAACACCGTATAGTTAGCATCCTGCCTGATAGATGCCGACAGAAAGTAGCGCTCGTTGTAGTTGTAATTCAAGCGCGCAAACTGCGACTGTCTAAGGCTTTGGGGGTCATATGTACCGGTAACTGTTGTAGAAGACGAAGAAGTTGGATTGAATGTATAACTTGGTAAACCAACCGCGGTTTCAAATGCGTTAATGCTATTGGTTTTGTCAACAATCTGTTCATAACCGGCCATAGCGGTAATATTATGTTTGCCAAAACTTTGATTATAGTTTAGCACATAGTTGGTAAGTAACTGGCTGCTTTGGTAATAAGATTTACCAAGTGCATTAACAGGATTTGCAACCGGGCCAAAATTATATGAGTTTTGAAATTGATCTACCGTTGTTAAATAGTAGCTGTATCCTAAAGTTGTCCTAAAATCGAGGTGGAGCGGGAGCTTTAAGTCGCCATATAAATTTCCCTGGAAGTTATTTTTTACGTCCTGCGCACTTGCCGAGTTGATTGCGCCCAGTGGATTCGGCCCTTGAAAGTTAACTCCGTAGCCGCCGGGTTCGGTGCCGTATGATCCATTTTTATTGTAAACAGGGATAATAGGCTGCGTACGGAACGGCGCGTTATGTAATTGCGCCTCGGCGCCTACAAGCGGTGAAGTTATACGTTGCGATGCATCAATTTGCTCACCTATGGTCAAAAATTTACTTAGTTTGTATTCGGTATTTACACGCGCACCGCCAATATTTGAATAATTTTTAAGAAATATACCGGTTTGCTGGTTATAAAATCCGGAGATCAGGTAATTTACATTTGTTGAAGCCCCTGAAATAGAAAGGTTATAATTTTGCTCGGTCCCATCGCGGTATAGGAGATCAACCCAGTTGGTGTTTGCAAGCGTATCCTGGCCGGGCGCTGTAAACGTAGCCGGGTTAATCAGTTTGTTTATTTTAATAAAGTCATCTTTGCCAAGCAATTGAATTACTTTTGGTTTGGTAAGACCGTACCTCGCGCTGAATGCTATTTGCGGGGGACCGCCAATTCCTGAACCCTTTTTTGTTGTTACCAATATTACGCCACCCGCAGCAGAAGCACCATAAATGGCCGCCGAAGCCGCGTCTTTCATTACATCAAGCGATACTATATCCTGTGGGTTAACGTTGTTCAGATCGGACTGCTGTACACCGTCCACAATGTAGAGCGGGTTAGGTTGATAAAATGAAGCGACACCTCTGATTATAATTTGCGGAACAGCATCCGGAGCGGCGGAAGACGTTATTATGTTAACACCGGCTACACGGCCCTCCAATGCTTCAATTGGGTTAGTGATAGGCTGGTCTTTAAAAACATCACCTTTAACCGATGATATTGAACCGGTAAGGTCTTTTCTCTTTTGGGTACCGTAACCCACAACAACTACCTCGTTCAAAAGACTGTTACTTGGGCTTAGTTGCACATCAATTACCGTGCGATTATTTATTGGCGCTTCCAGCCTGGCGAACCCGATCATCGAAAAAACGAGGACATCATTGCCATTGGCGTTAATAGCGTATTTTCCCTGCACATCGGAGTTTGTGCCTGTTGTACTATTCTTTATCGTGATAGTTACCCCGGGAAGGGCTTGCCCGTTTTCGTCGGTTACTTTACCGGTAACTGTTACTTTTTGAGCAAAGGCCCATGATGATAACAGTAAAAACAACGGACAAAAAATTAATTTTAGTAATTGTTTTTTATACATAACATTTAAATTTTAGAGTTTACAATTGATTTGGTTTTATTGAAATATAGCGTCGGCTATTAATCCGGTACTAGCCCGAAAGAAAATGGGTGGATAAATGCTTTGCAGGCCTGGTATCTTCGCACCGGGAATACCATATACAAGAGCATTTATACACCAATTGAATTGGTTGAATTACTTTCATATTACGATAAGATTTAGAAGTTAGCTGGTTTATAATTTGCCTTTAACCGTGTATTTTAGAATTGGTGGTATTGGCATACCAAAGAGAAGAGATAAAAAAAGCAAGTACTAATTTCAAAGGTAAAATATAAAGAAATTAGCAATATTTTTTTCATAACACACTTAAAATAAGCATGTTATGAAAAATCACGACTGGGGAAAATATAAATCAAGTATAACCGGGTATAGAGTAGTCGGAACACTAAATAGCCTTAATAGCCATGATCGCGTCTTCAAATTCGTCATTTGTAATGAGCGATTTGGCTTTAATACGGGCTTTGTAGTTGTAGATGGTATTAACGGAGTATTCCAGGATGTGAGCGATCTTCTCCGTATCGTTTATACCAAGCCTGATCAAAGCGAATATCCGCAGGTCGGTATTTAGTAATTGGTTAGGTAACAACTTTACATGGTTCTCTTCGGCAAAAAGCGCATTGTAGCTTTCAACAAAATTGGGGAACAGTTTAAGAAAAGCCTTATCAAAGTTAATAAACAACTCCTCCCGCTCCTTGGTCAAATTGATATTGTTGACGAGGATGCCTATATCGTCAAATCGTTTGGTCGTTAATTTATTATCAACCGAGCGTTTAAATTTCTCCAGCTTATTGATGTACTCCGAGATCAGGTTAAAATAATAGCCGATGTATTCCTCCTTTATCTTATTTGCTTCATTTAAGCTGTGATTACTTTCCTGTAAACTATGGTTGGCTTCCAGGATGATCTTATCCGCTGTTTTTAGTTTCTGCAATTGCTTAAATATGATCACGGCAAACACCACGACAATTATAGCAAGGATAGTTAGCAGTGAGGCGTACATAAACAGCACACGCCTTTGTTCCTCCACAAAAGTAATCCGCTCACCTGCAATAGTTGGTAAAATAGCGCTAACCTGTATCTTTCGCTGCCTGGCCCCGTAATAAAGCGCGTCATCCAGCGCCTCCTTAATAAATATATAAGCGTCTTTAACATCACCATTTTTATGGAGTTCCTGGGCCAGCGTAGTCATTGCCGCCTCCTCCTTTGTCGACGAACGGATATCGGCAATGGTCGCGTTGATCAGCAGGTTGATGGCGCTGTCCGGTTTGTTGTTACGGATATATATATCGCTGAGCGTGGAGGCACTCACAGCAAACTGATGATCGGTTAAATTGTAATGATAAACGAGAGTTTTCAGGTTGGTTACCGCCTTCGAAATATTCCCCGTCTTAATATATTTTAACCCGGTAAAATAAAGATAGTCAAACGAATTTGGTTTACTTAACGCAACACCCGAGTCGATATATTTGCCGGCTCTGTCATTATATATAGGTGTATAATAATTGTCCTTGTCGAAATCCGCCAGGTCATAATACGTTCGGGCGATCAAAAAGTAGTATTCCTGCCTGGCGCCTGCGTCCAGCAATTTAACATTCACTATTTTGAGCGAATCAAAGGTTTCTTTAAACATCCCCGATGACAGCAGGATAAAACCAAATTTGATGCGGCTGTACGCAATTTTGGCCGGGTCTTTTAACTGGTAACCAACCTGCTGTAGTTTCTGGGCGTAGTAAAATGCCTTGTCATAATTAAAAGCCCTATACTCCTGGTAAAGGCTCAAATAAATACGGTATTTAAAATTTAAGCTTGGATTGTCCGAATCATTTAAGTCGTGCTGCAGTTTTTCAATGCGCTGTATTTTTGCAGCATCATATCCCTTTTTTTTTTCAAGCTCAACATTCAGCTTCGACAAAAGCGCGCTTTGGCTCTCGCTTGCAACCACCTGGTAGAATAATAGTAAAAAGGGAATTATAGTCAGCAATCGTTTCATGTAGGTTGCATAAGATAATTAGGTAAGTATATAACCGCTTATCCACAAAGTTATAAATGTTTATGATAGATAATCCTCCTCAGCTTAAATGCCGTAAACAGATTTTTTCTGTCGCCTGCATTTAATAACTGATTTGCTTCCATTTGATTTTTGTTGATTGTTTCTTGCGATATATTTTCGTTATCCTTCTATTGCTGCCGCTAACCGCCCATTGCGCATGTGAAAATTGGATGACCGATAATAGGCCTATAAGCCTTAATGAAATATGTTTCATTGCTTTTTTTAATTCGATATATTAAATGCAAAGCCCGGGCTAACGATTTTTAACCAGATTAATTTCGCTAATGAACAACTTTGCTTTCCGGACAGCGGAGATTTTTAAGATCGATCTTTCCGCGATCAGGTCATTTTTGATGGCTACACTGAACGGCCTGAACGCCGTTCTTGTGATTTGAGAAGAGCTTGGCACGGAGTTTTAAATCAGGTTCTGGGCCCGGATATTCAATTAAAAAAAATAACCAGGTCACCGCTTTACAGTAACCTGGTTATTCATATTATATTATACTCTACTTAAGCATTAATCGCTTTTAGTAAGGTGCCCGCCAACAATAATGCCCTTTATTGGCCCGGTTCCTAGTCCGTCCTTTAATACCATCCTGTGGGCGGCCTCATCGATCAGACCAAGTTCAGCAAAAGACAGGCTTTGACCGAACAATTTATTTTGTGGATTTACAAAGTAGACAACCGTCAGCCCAATTGTCCATCCAGGCAATGGCGTTGTATTATTACCCCAGTACGAATAACTAATACCCGAACTCCAGTTAGCCGGAATGCTGGCCGAAACCCCAACAATAAAACTTCCCGAGTTGGTTACTGTGGTTTTAGGCAGGTTTATAGCCGGGCTTGGGCCGGGCGTACCACATGAAAATGCTACCTGCGCACCTACGGGTACATTAGTACAAGTAATGATAACGGCCATTTGTGCGGCTTGAGTTCCCTGGGTGTAGTTGACTGTTTGTGTAAACGTCGGGCTGCCATTATTCACTACAACGACATTACGCCAACCCATACCCCGGTTATTGGCTATATAAGATGCAAAATCCTGTATGGTGCCGGTTTGAGGTATGGGGTTAGGATTCGCGGTGGTAACTATACGGCCTATAAGACAATAATGATCGCCTGAGATCATCTGCGGCTGCCACGTGAAAGGATTGGCACCTACCGCCACATTACCCTGGTTTGTTGAAGGTATGGGCACAGAAGTAGCGCCGTCGCTGGTTTTGAGTATGTTGTTCTGCCACAGCGAGGGGTAAAGCAGCAACGAAGCAGGGCTATAGTATAAAGAAAAACTACCGTTATCGCTACCGGATGACAGGTTTTTGGCCCGCATATAAATATAGTTCTGGGCATTTGCAATAAGATCCTGGCCGACGTCGCTATTATAGTTATTCGTAAAGAAAGAAACCGGGTCTGCAACAGGCGCAGTACCAAAAGGTATTATGTCAGGCGAGGTACTTAATGTACCGGCTGCTGGTACTGTACCAGCATCATCCAGGTTATCTCTTAAAAAAAGATCGTTGTAAAGCGGGTAAATCGTGCTGTAGGAATCTATACCGCTCATCACCGCGTCTATGCCGCACTGGCCATACCCAATCCAGAAAAATCCGGACATCCCCCACCCGTCTCCCCAGCTGTTTTTACATAGCCAGGCTTGCAGGTTATCATCATAACCTATACAACAAACACAGTGCCCGCCCACGTTGGCACCGCTGGTATGTATATAAACGCCGGAAGAGTAGCTATAAAAATCTTCGTAAACCGTGAAACAGGCCGTCAAAGGACCACGGGTTGATAACCACAGCTTCATATCATTTATTGAATTGATATCATGCCAGGCGCTTAATTTAGTCACCGTGCTTTGCCAGCCGGCACAAAGATTACAGGGTTGGTCACCGGCTGTATAAGGAAAGCAAGCTATCGGAACCAGGCCGGTACTTGTGCAGTAGGTTAACGCTGGCTCCACCCACCACCCGTTCCCGCAATTACGCCCTTGGGCCGCACCGCCACAATAAAAAAGCTGCGCTTCGGAAAGGTCAGGCAGCGCGCCGCCACCGGCATCATTTACAGCAAGATTAACGGCAACCCGTGCTGTGGCCTCTACATTTGCGGTTACGCCAAACGCTACACATGAGCCGCAACTGCCCTGATTTTTCACGGAGCTGATAAAGTTACGACCGTTTACGTTCCGCCAGTCGAATGACTGCGTTATGGCAACGCGTAGTGCTGCAAACTGAACTAAGTTTCTTTTTGCGATTGCTTCCCGCTCCGCGAGCGAAGGTTCATTTGGGCCGGGTGTGTAACCCAGCCGCATTTTTCTTTCAAAATCTGAAAGTTTAAGCATGGATGTCTCACCTGCTTCCCATTTGGCGCCACTTTTGAGCAACTGCTGCTTCAAAGCGCTGAGGGCTTTTTTATCTATGGGCATTTCTTTAATTTTTAGTGTGAATGATAAACGAATGCTTTTTTACAGCTGAAGACAGCCCAACCCAGGGCTGTATGAGGTTTACCTTCAATTCAAATTCGCCGGTTTTATTGATGCGTAACCTGAATGTTCTCTTTCCACCCCCACCAATTCCCGACTCCTGATTTAACAGGTATTTGCTTTCCATTAGCGATATGGCATCGTCAAGGGCTTCAAATTGCCACTGGTACCCGCTGGTGGGGGTTTCGTCAAGTTCAATAATAAATGGTTCCGCTACTTTAACCGTTAAATTATTTGACTGCTTTGCTGTAATTATTTGCATACATTATAAAATAGTTAATTGCTTTGCGTGGTATGGCCGCCCACAATAAACCCCCGTATGGGGCCTATTCCAATACTGTTATTAAGCATTTTTCTGTGCTCGCGTTCCGGTAAACCAAGTTTCTTAAAGCTGAGTGCATGTTTGAACAGCTCATTGGTGCTGTTTACGAAATATACGACAGTTAAAGTGATGTTCCAACCCGGTAGCGGCGTCGTATTATTTGCCCAGTACGAATAGCTGATATTGGACACAAAATTGGCCGGTATGTTAGTGGACACGCCTACTACAAAACTGCCAGAATTAGTGACAGTGGTTTGGGGGAGGTTGATCGGCGGATTAGGGCCTGTGGTGCCGCATGAAAACGATACGGATGCACCTACCGGTACATTTGTACAGGTGATGATAACGGACATCGGCCCGCCCTGCGTTCCCTGCTCGTAGTTGACAGACTGAGTGAAGGTAGGACTACCGTTATCGACCACAGTTACATTACGCCAGCCCATCCCGCGGTTATTGGCGATGTAGTTTGCAAAATCATTTATCGCGCCGGTTTGCGGTATAGGATTCGGATTGTTCGGTGTAACAATGCGGCCAATGAGGCAGTAGTGATCGCCGGATATCATTTGCGGCTGCCAGGTAAACGGGTTGGTGCCGACTACAATATCGCCTGCGTTGGCTGCCGCCACCGGCACCGAAGTTGCCCCATCACTGGTGGCAAGGATATTGCTTTGCCATAAAGAAGGATAAAGCAGTAACGAAGCCGGGCTGTAGTAAAGTGAAAAGCTACCGGTTTCAGCGCCTGCCGCCAAGTTTTTGGCCCGCATGTAAATATAATTTTGCGCTCTGGCTACCAGGTCCTTCCCGACATCACTACCATAGTTGCCGGTAAAAAAAGTAGCAGGATCAGTAACCGGTGATTGTCCATACGGAATAATATCCGGCGAACTGCTAATTGCTCCGGTGGCAGGCACACTGCCTGTGTCACCAAGATTGTCCCTTAAAAAAAGGTCGTTGTACGTTGTTGGCATAAGATTTAGATTAAATTGTGATTAAAAACTATTTGTTTAAGTCGTTACACTGCCTTTAAGTAGGCTTAAGATCAAGTTAAAAGAAAGGAATATGTTTAAGATATGGTGGCGCGATAACGCGGTCATTACATCAACAATGAAAATTTCGAAAATTATCTCTATGAATAAAATTTATTACACGAAAGAGACTATAAGATAGATAACCAGGCTTATTCCACGGTCACAATAAATTGCTTGAAAGTTAAAGCCGGGTTACTCTTTTCGACCATTAGTCATCGCGTATTCCGTTCAGAGGCAACCCCGGTTGACACGCTGCCAAACGAACGTCAGTTTGATAACCAATAATGCAGCGTAATACGATAAATTACACAGAGGCGCCTCCGCTTTTCCTATCGCATTATTTACACAGTACGATCGGCGCAATGGAGTTATATTGATGCACAATGTTTAGATAATTAGCAAAATCGTTTCTTTTTAATTATAATTTAGATTAACTTACAGGCACGATTTATAAACCCTTATCATCATGGTGGCCTGCAAGTTTTTCCCTCTCCTGGTATTGCGTACGCCTGTTTATCCCATCAAAAATTATAATCCGGCCCAGCTTAAAGCATATATCAAAGATCCCTTTTTTCAAAAAGCACTGCTGCTGGCGAGCAGGGTACTGTATGTAGAACTCAAAAAGGCCGGTTTTGATCACGGGAAGCTAAACAAGAAAGAAAGAACGGCTTTATTGAAATACCTGAACCGGATGTGTTTCCGCCCCACCCCATTCGGGCTTTTTTCTGCATTTTCCGCTACTGAATGGTCCGCAGACGGTCATTTGAATTTGGGCAGCAGCACTATACACATTAAAAACAGCTTTGCCGCGCAAATAAATGCGGCACAAATGGTAAAATCGGCAGCAGGGCCGGAAGACCACTGTTACCAGACCAATCAAACCATTTACCCGTACGGGGATGAAATCAGATATTTGGCCTGTTTCCCCAACGACCAGCAAAACGCTTTTGAGTTTTCCATCCGCTCAATTAACAGCCACGCCGTGTTAAAACAACTCTTCACCTTTTGCAAAAAAAAGAAGCATTTTGAAACGATAAAAAACTTTCTGGGTAGCAAGTCAGGGATAACCGCAGCGGAAGCTAAGCAATTGCTTAAAGAGCTGATCGACGTGCAGGCGCTGACCGACGACCAGGCACCCCATATAACCGGCCGGGATACCGTGCCGCTGATGAATGCAACCAGCATGGGTAAGCCTGAAGACCCGGCACCCGGGGCACCGCCCGAGCAGCTGCCGGTTAAACCGGAAACGATCATGCCTGACGCTGATTATTATGTCAACATGGAAAAAGCGGCAACCGGCGCCTTGGATACCGGTTTCCAGGGGACGATCCTGAAAGGTGTTGAATGTTTGTATTGGCTCAACGTAGCCGGCTTAGCCGCGAACAACCCGTTATGGCAGTTTATACGCGATTTTAACCAGCAGTTTGAAGGCCGGCTTATGCCTTTATTATATGTGCTGGACCCTGGTGCCGGCATAGGGTACAAAAACCTTGCCGGGAACGATGAAAAAAGCACATTGCTTAGCGACATCAACTGGCAGGACAGGCACGAGAAGCGGACAAATACTGCCGGCTGGACAAATACCCATGCGCTGCTGCTTTCGAAATGGAAAAACAATCATCCCGGCAGCTTCACCAAAGTCATTTCATTATCAGCCAGTGATATAGCGCCGTTAAAGATTATGGACAGCGCCCCTGCCCTTCCGCCAACCATATCTGTATTGTTCCGGGTCATAGACGACCAGGTGCTAATTGAAAGCGCGGGCGGGGCGACAGCCAATGCGCTGATCGGGCGCTTTACACCGTTTAATGACTGCATCCGGCGGCTGGGGTCTTCCATTGCCGCAATGGAAACACAGCATAACCCGGATGTTGTCTTCGCAGAGATAGCTCATATTTGTGATTTCCACACAGCCAATATCAACCGGCGCGAACATCTTTATCCTTACGAAATCCCCGTGATGGCTGGTTCCCTGGTGCCGGCGGCCCGTCAGATCCCCCTCAATGACTTATGGGTAACTGTGATAAACGGCGAGGTTATCCTGCAGTCAAAAAGGTTAAACAAGCGGGTTATACCCCGCTTGAGTTCTGCTTTCAATCACACGAGAAACAATCTTTCCATATTCCGTTTCCTTTGCGACCTGCAGTACCAGGGCGTCCATGCCGGCCTTGGGCTGGACCTAAATGCATACTTTCCAAACCTGGATTATTATCCGCGCGTGGAATGCCTGAATACTGTGCTGGCTTTGGCAACCTGGCGGGTCTCCAGGCAACAATGGCAGTCCGTCCTGGACACGGCTGACCCTGGAGACCGGTCAGGGCGTTTTAGGGCGTTTAAAAAAAGCCTGCGCCTGCCACATTGGATCGCCCTGACGGTACACGACCATCAGTTGGTTTTTAATTTAAGCAAACAGGATCATATTGATTTTTTCCTGCAGGTCATCAAAGACCAGGAGCAGGTCACGATCAAGGAATTTCTTTCCTCCCGTGAAAAAAAAGCGGCCGTCACGGACAAGTTGCATAAGCCGTTTATTAACCAGTTTGTCGCTTCACTGTACCATGAGCAGCAGGTATATACAGCAAAGGCCGCCCCTTTCCCTGAAACTGCTGATGAGCTGTTCCGGAAAGTACCGCCGGGAACGGACTGGCTGTATTTTAAAGTGTATTGTCATCCTTCCCGGCAAAACGAATTGCTGGCCACAACGATCAGTCCCCTTGTGAAAAGCCTGTTCAAAAGACATTTGATCAGTGCGTGGTTCTTTGTGCGGTATGCCGATCCCGAACCGCATGTACGTTTCCGGCTCAGGACGGGCAGGAATAATGCTCATCGTGCATTCCGGTTCAGCTGCCGGATGCTCAACGGAGCAATCAAGCGGCAGGCCGTGCGCCATTACAGCATTTCCGTTTACGAACGGGAACTGGAACGCTACGGCGCTCAAACGATTCCGATTTTTGAGCATATTTTTTTTTCAAGCAGCAAGCTGGTGCTGAGCTACATGGAGACACCCGATGCTGGTGATACCAGCATGACGCTGGAAGACTTTGCTTTTTCAGATGTATGTGTGATACTCCACGCCCTTGGTTTCACTGACGAAACGGCGGTTCATTTCCTGCAGTCATTGTCAAACAGCTTCATGAAAGAGTTTGAACAGCCCGACTTAAAGTATCAGCTGGATCTAAAATACAGAGCTTTGGAAAAACGGATCAGCCACGTTTTAGCAACTGACCGGCGAATTTCTGGCTCCCCCCGTATCCGTACCGCTTGCCGGGAATTTACCGGGTCGTTAAAAACGCTTTTTTCCGGGACCGGTTCCAAGCCACCCGCCCAGGTAGCGAAATGGACTGCCGACATCATACATATGCACCTCAACCGGTTGTTTACGGAGGAAGCGCGCAGGCAGGAACTGGTGGTTTATTATTGCCTGTTCAAATATGAGAAATCACTGAGGATGCGGCAGCTGAAAAAGATATCGCAGGGTGGCTGCCCTGCATGAGCGCGCATCACAGAGCCACCAGCAAGTGAATGCGGAACATCTCGTCGCCGTCTGTGATGTTCAGGTCAAAATTATTGCCGTAATAATTGGTCAACCTGGTTCTCGTGTTTTCGATGCCGATGCCCCACCCGGCTGAACGCTGTTTCGTTTTTTTCAGGTTCTGACAGTGCATCTCCAGTATATGGTTATTACAGGTAATGGCGACCCGGGCCGGGAAATCCGGCTTTGATAAGTCACCATGTTTATAAATATTTTCCACAAATGAAAGTAATACCAGTGGTATAATGGCTTCTCCCTGGAATGCACCTTTCGCGGAAAGGCTGATGTTTAAACGCTCCTTAAAGCGCAACTGGTTGATCTTCACCAGGTTTTTGAGGTGGTCAATTTCATTTTCCAGGGGCACCTTCCCGTTAACGCCCGCATCCGACAGCGAATAGCGCATCATATCCGACAGCAACAGAATAGCGCCCGCGGCAGAATCCGACAATTTCCTGACCGAATTATAAATTAAGCTCAACGTATTGAACAACAGATGCGGATTCAGCTGGGACCGCAGATAGGCGTTTTGTGCTTTGATCAGGTTCTTTTCCAGTTCTGCACTGTTTATTTCCTGCCGTAGCCTGAGATTTTCCAGCTCCAGGATCATTTTTCTTTGTTTTGCCATTATCCTGGCAAACCAATAGGCTATACTGAATCCAATAAAATACACCCCCCGGTAAATACTTTGGATGAAAAAAACTTCAGTATTAAAAACATTGGCCTTTGGGTGGATGTGAACATAAATGAGCAATTTACTAATAAGGAATTGCAGACAGAGATAAACACTCAGCTCACCAACGAGCAATAGACCTATCCCCAGGTACCGGTATCTGAACCGACTGAAGATGAATTCAAAAAAACGGGCGTTAAAATAAAACAGGCAGATATTAAGTGTATAATGTAAGGCATAATCCCAAATACTATAATCAGCCGTGCTGGCCAAATGGAGATACGATACTTCATAGGCCACGAATAGCAGCCAGACAACAGCGTGCCTGCCCACTGTTGTAACAGTTCGCTTATAGTCCATAAAAACGGCCACAATTTAATTAATTGATTCCATCTATTGCTTATCGCGATTGGTGTAAAATGTTCTTTAACGCATCCACAAGCTTTTAATTTAATACTTAAAAATAACAAATTATGAAAGTATTGAAAAAGAAGATTAATTTAAATGCAAAAAGTGTATTTAAATTTCAAAAGAGCATGCCAAAAGCAGGATCGCCGGAAACCACAGACCCAACTACTTCTACCAGTACCACGGTGTCGACACTTATGGGCTTTTAGAAAGGGGTTAGCGGTGTATTTTTGTTCATTTCAGGAATACACCGCTTTTGCCATTTGGGCTGGGTTTGTTCTTTATTAAAATATTTTCAATATCGGTATAGTTAACTGTAAATTGTGTAATTTTAATCATATTGCACTGATATGATTACTTGTTATGTCGTAGACGATGAATATCACGCAATAGAAATATTATGTGATATTATTGAAAATATCCCCGGGCTGCAGCTACTTGGCCACACCACAAACCCTTTAAACGCCCTGGAATTTATTACCACACAGGTTCCTCCGGACCTGACTTTTGCGGATATCAATATGCCGGAAATGACCGGAATTGAATTTGCTGCGCTGGTGAACGACTATACGACCGTTGTTTTTACAACTGCCTATGATCATTTTGCGGTAGAGGCTTTTGAAAAAGAAGCATTCGATTATTTGCTAAAGCCCGTTACCCGTGAACGCTTTTTAAAATGCCTGACGAAATACAGGAAAGGCCATAAACCAAATATACAGGCTAAAGAAGAATATTTTTATATCAAAGGCGATATAAAAGGAAAAATGATACGTGTGATCACAGCGGATATTATGTATATCGAAGGCGCTTTAAACTACGTTATTATTCATATGGCGGACGGCAAGCACGAGATCACTTACCTGACAATGGGCGAATTGCAAAACCAATTGTCCGGGCATTTCCTGCGGGTTCACCGTTCTTTTATTGTCAATAGCGACAAGATCAAGACCGTCGGCGGAAACAGTATTGTACTGGACGACAAAACCGTCCTTAGCATTGGGACTGTATATAAAAACGATGTTTTTGATTCGCTGAACAGGCGATTGATCAAGACGAAAAGAATACTGTAGATTTTCCTATAATTCCCGGTTTTTAAATAAAGAACGCTATTCGTCTCATCGAACACCGCCTTCACCATTTCTTTTACCCAGATCATCTTATCGGCCTTTTTGGGATGCTTCAAAAAATACGCGTTCCGCTCGGCGAAGTGCCAGTCGATTACCTCCATACAGGCATCCAGCGATTCATAATCCCTGTTTAATTGATATACTTTTTTGCAGAAAACCGCTTAAAAGAGCTTTAAACGCAGAAAAGCCTTACTTTCGTAAGGCTTTTTCAATGTTTCCGCGGAATGGACGGGACTCGAACCCGCGACCCCGTGCGTGACAGGCACGTATTCTAACCAGCTGAACTACCACTCCGGTTATCCAAAAGTTTCCCTTTGGACGGGCTGCAAATATACGCAGCATTTTCTATAACACAAGCTGTTTTTTCAAAAACTTAAAAAGAAGAGAATCTGGGTTGTAAACAGTTGAAATTCAATCTCCTTACAGGCTGGTTTTTTTTGTTAATAAATACATTTGTGCTTATGGCATAAAATTCTGTAGTTTTATAACAAAGATTAAACACCTGCGGAGAACAATATTTACAGGGCATTTATATTGCCGCCGGTTGAAAAATTGCTAATTGTTTTTTTTCAGAAAGCCGTTCCGCAGGAGGAACGGCTTTTTCTGTTTAATGGGCGTCTACAGGCATCTTCACCGCCTTTTTAAAGGGCTGCAGGTAAAGCAATGGTATGGAGAACAGCATTACCAATCCCGATATCCAATAGGCATCGTCATAGGTGAGCAGCATCGTTTGCTTCATTACAGCTCCTTCAATTGCCGCGTAGGCCATGTGCGTGGCGTCTATTACAGATTTACCCTTGGCAACAAACCCGTGCATCAGCAAACTGAACCTGTCGTTAAAGGCCGGGTTGTAAATATTGATATTAGATAGCAGGTTATTGCGGTGAACACCCTCGCGCAAGTGTATAATGGTAGTGAGCGTTGCGATACCGAACGAACCACCAAGCTGGCGCATCATGTTGTTTAAGCCCGTGCCCTGGCCCAGTTCGGGGCCCTTGAGGTCGGCGATAGCCAGCGTGGTAAGCGGAACAAATAATAGCGCCATACCTACACCCCTTATCAGCAGCGGTATCAATACATCGGCCTGCCCGGTGCTCAGCGTCGAATTGCTGAGCATCGTGGTAAACACAAAGAACATGAACATACCTGCCGTAGCCATAAATTGCGCCGGGATACCCCTGTTGAGCATCTTACCGATAAATGGCATCATCACAATGGTACACAACCCACCGGGGAACAGCAGCTCGCCGGTTTGCTGCGCGGTAAAGCCAAGCAAATTCTGGCAAAACACCGGGAACACAAATACCGACCCGTACAGACCGAAACCAAGCACAAACGAGGTAAACATACCCACGGCAAAGCTGCGGTGCCGCATAATGCCGAAGTTTACGATCGGGTGGTCGGTGCTAAGCTCGCGCCATATAAAGCAGATGGTGCCAATAATGGCGGTGATGGTAAGCAGCAATATGTAGGGTTTGGCAAACCAGTCTTCCGATTCGCCCTTTTCCAGGATGGTTTGCAAGCTGCCCACCGCTACGGCAAGCAGGCCGATGCCCCACCAGTCGATGGGTTTTCCCTTCGCTTCCTTTGGTGTTTTATGAATAAACGTATAAGCGCAAAATGCCGCTATTGCCCCCACCGGGATGTTCACATAAAATATCCACCGCCACGAGGTGTGGTCGGTAATATAACCCCCAATGGTAGGACCGACGGTTGGGCCAACAACCGCGCCTAAACCGAATAAAGCGGTTGCGGTACCGATCTGTTCGCGCGGCCAGGTTTCAATCAGGATAGCCTGCGAGGTTGAAATCAATCCCCCGCCCGCAAGGCCCTGTAATATACGGAAGATGACCAGCTCGCTCAAGCCGTGCGCATTACCACATAAAAACGAGGCGATGGTAAATACGATGATCGAAGTAATAAAGTAATTCTTCCGCCCGAACCGGCTCCCCAGCCAGCCCGACATCGGCAGGATGATCACATTCGCTACAGCGTAGCCTGTAACCACCCACGCAATATCTTCGAGTGTAGCGCCCAGGTTACCCTGTATATCAGGTAAGGATACATTCACGATCGTGGTATCGATCAGCTCCAGCAACGAAGCAACGATAACCGTAATGGTAATGATCCACTTTTTAAAGCCAGTTTCTGCCATTATGATATTTTTATCTTACGTAAAGAGCCGGAAGCTCAATTAATATCGAACACCGAATGCTGAATTTTGAATGATGAAGTTCAACTTCGATGTTGGACATTCGGCATTCATTATTCGATATTCTTTTAGTTTTTATATATCACCGATACAGCCACGCTCATCCCTGGCCGAAGCTTTGCCATGTCCTCTGCTGAACCATTGATCTTTATCTTAACAGGTACCCGCTGAACCACCTTAACAAAGTTACCGGTAGCGTTATCAGGGGGCAGCAGTGAGAATTTAGCGCCTGTTGCCGGCGAAAAGTTATATACTGATCCGGTCAATTTTAAGTTGGGATAGGCGTCCACATCAATATTTACTTTTTGGCCATTCTGTATTTTATCCAGCTGAGTCTCTTTAAAGTTGGCTGTGATATAAATGCTGTTATCGTTAACGATAGAAAATAACGTTTGCCCGGCCTGCACCAGTTGCCCTACCTGCACATTCTTTTTCGATACTATTCCGCTCGACGGCGCCTTAACGGTTGTGTAAGATAACTGCAGCTTAGCATAATCTACGTCCACCTGGCGCTGCGACACGCCTTTGTTGGTTACATTTAATTCGCTTCGCGTAGCGCCAACCTGCTCTTGCGCAGCTTTATACTGGTCTTGTGAACTCTGGTAGTTTGCTTGTGCCACTTCCAGGTCGGCTTTTGCCTGGTCAAACTGCTGGCGGGTTATTGAGCCGTCCTGTACCAGGTTGGCATACCGCTGGTAATCTTTTTTTACCTTATCAAGCTGCGCTGCCGCAGATGTTACTTTGGCCCTGGCGGCAGCAGAATTGGCGGTATTCTCATAAATTTGAGATTGCCCGACGCCAACATTGGCGCTTGCGCCGGTTACAGCAGCTTGTGCTTGTTCAACCTTAACTTTATAGTCGCGGTCGTCAATTTTAACCAGCACCTGGTCTTTGTTAACATGGGTGTTTTCCTCGAAATAGATACTGTCCACATACCCGCTTACACGTGCAACAACCGGGCTAATATCGCCATCAATTTGCGCGTCGTCCGTATCTACGTGTTTCCCGTAGTATATATACTCTTTTATCCCGAAAACGACACCCGCAAGCAGTATGATACCTAATACGATCGGCAATACTCTGTTGGGTTTCTTTTTAGTTTCAGTTGTGTGGGTTTCGTGTTCCTTTGCCATTATATTTTTAATTATTGAATGAGTGAGTTAGTGAATGGGTGATTTAGTTTGTTTAAATTATCTGCACATCTGGAATCTGCACATCCGCACATTTATTTGTTAAGTTTTCCGATTGAGTTTATAAGCGTATAGTATGCCAAACCGGCGTCGGCTTTTGCCAGTTCCAGGTTGATCTGGGCCTGGTATAATAAAGTTTCCGCATCCGCGCGATCTGTTGCCGATGCAATGTTGCTCTGGTATTTTGACTCCAGTATCTTATTGTTCTCCCCGGCTTGCGCTATCGATGTTTGGAGCAATCTTATCTTATCTAAAGCCATCAAGTAGTTTTGATAGTTTTGATTGACGTCCCTTTTAACATTATCGATCTCGATATCCTTATTTATAACCACCTCCTCGCGCTGCACTTTAGCCTGCGCCATCTTATTTTTATTTTTCCATAGGGCATCAAAATTCCAGCCCAGGGTCAAGCCAACCGATATAGGTGTGATGTACGATCCGCTCTTAGGGATAGGATTAGCGTTTACGTCAACATAATAAGCGCTGCCCGATGCGGCAAGGGTTGGCAGTGTATTGGCCTGTATCGTCTTGATATTGGTTTCGGCAACCCGTGTACGCAGATCAAGCGATTTCACCTCGTTGCGGTTTGCCAAAGCGGTATCAATGTAGCTGGCTAATGCGCCCAGGGTCCTTTCAGGCTCGTTTACCTCGTTTATGGTTAGCTGGGTACTTTCGGGCAAGCCCAGTAAAACATCCAGGTTATAGTTAATTATTTTACGGTTGGTTTCCAGGTCGATACCGTTCAGCTCGATATTGGCCCTTTGCAGTTGAAAACGCAGCACATCATTTTTGGTTACCAATCCCTGGTCAAAAAACCGCTGCGACTGCTTGATCTGCTGATCAATAGTAGTCAGGTTTTGGCTAACCACCTTTTTGCTTTGCAGCACCTTATATAAGTTGTAATACGAATTGATGATATCGTAAGTGATCTGGTCTTTATCCTTGTCGGCATCAAGGCGCGCAACCTGGGTTAACAAGTTGGTTGATTGCTCCGCGTATTTTAACCGGTTACCGCCAAATATCACCTGGCTTAACGATAGAGTTCCCAGGTAGGCGTCGGCGCTGGTGGGCAATGCAAAGGTGGTTTTCCCGAATTGCAGCTTGTTGGCCGGTATTTCGGCGCGGTTGTAACCATAGCTGGCTTTACCGCTAAGCTTTCCCCCGTCCTTCGCCTGGTTATATTCCGTAACAGCTTCATCGATTTTTGCCTGCGATAGTTTTAATACCTTGCTGTTTTGCTGTCCCAGCTTGATCGCCTCGGTGAGGGTGATCGCCCGGTCCTGCGCGCTTGCGGCGTTAACACATAGCAGGCCTAAAATGATCGCAGGCGCAACAAACCGCATAGCAGTTGCCGCCGCATTTTTAAATAGATTGTTGAGTGTGATCTTATTTTGTGTTGTCATTGTCTATAACCAGGTAAGCTTTTAAAAGTCGTTTCATGTATTTCTTGATCCTTGGCTTGAGCTTTTCCTCAAGAAACTTTTCGTCGCGGATATCATGTCCCAGCATGATCGATGACATATGCGGCGAGTTAATGATATAATTTTTTGTACCGAAAATAGTAGCCGTAATTAACTGCGTATCGATGTCCTTATGAAAGCTGCCGTTCTTAATGCCTTCGTCAAACAACTTTTTAAATTCAAGCACATTAATCATCAGTATCTGCCCTATCCGGTCAGTAAGATCCGAGCGTTTGCCAATCGACATTTCCCGGTTGATCAGTTTTTGGAAACAGTTATTTACAATGATCCGGTCAACGTAATTGTCAATACACTTGGCCAGCTTATCCCACGATGACATGCTTCCATCATTGCCAATATTTTGCAGCAGGGCTTGAAAGGATGATATCTTACGTTCAAAAACAGCAAGAAACAGCCCTTCTTTCGAGCCGAAATAATAGTTAAGCATAGCCATATTCACACCTGCTTCGCCAGATATTGTACGTGTCGAAGCGCCATCATATCCCAGGTCCGAAAATATCCGTTCTGCAACATCAAGGATATGGTCTTTCTTATCAATTTTGTCTTTATCCATTGCTTTTCGGGCACAAATTTAATCAAACGATTGATTAAATTAAAAACAATTTTATGTTAATAATTATAACATACTGATAATCAATGTTAAAATTCAATTAAATGATGAACACATGACAAATAAAGATGTTTTTATATTGTTAAAATTATTGCTACATATAAAATATGCCATTTATCTTTCAATATATTTGCTCATATGAACCGGATAAAACTAATTGTTTCCCTTTTGTTTATCGTTTCTGCCGCCTTTGCGCAAACTGCTCCCCCGGCCGACCTGGTAACCATTGAACAAAATTTTAAAAAGCTCGATGTGCTCGGAAGCGTGCTGTATGTGGCCGCACATCCCGATGATGAAAACACCAGGCTGCTGGCTTACCTGGCGCAGGAGAAACACTACCGCACCGGTTATTTATCCATGACCCGGGGCGACGGCGGGCAAAATTTGCTGGGCAACGAACAAAGCGAGCTGCTGGGCCTGATACGCACCCAGGAGCTTTTAGCCGCCCGTAAAGTGGACGGCGCGGAGCAGTTTTTTACCCGCGCAAACGATTTTGGCTTTTCAAAAGGGCCAACTGAGACATTAAAAATATGGGATAAGGAAAAGGTTTTGAGTGATGTGGTATGGGTTATCCGCAAGTTCAGGCCCGATGTAATAATATGTCGGTTCCCTACAACGGGCGAAGGCGGTCACGGGCACCATACTTCGTCAGCCATATTAGCGCAGGAGGCGTTTACAGCCGCTGCCGACCCTAACCGTTTCCCAGAGCAGTTGCAATATGTACAACCCTGGCAGGCAAAACGACTGCTATGGAACACTTTCAACTTTGGCAACACCAATACCACCGCACCCGACCAGTTTAAAATAGATGTGGGTGTTTATAACCCGGTCATCGGGAAGGGATACGGCGAGTTGGCTGCCGAAAGCCGCTCAAACCACAAAACACAGGGCTTTGGCTCGGCCCGGCAGCGCGGCTCATCGTTTGAATATTTTAAAACAATTTTAGGCGATGCACCGCAAACTGACCTGTTCGACGGCATAAACACCACCTGGAAACGGGTAAAAAATGGCGATGCTGTCTCGGCCGGCGTCAGCATCATCCAAAAAAACTTTGACATCGAACATCCGGAGAACGCAGTACCTCCACTGGTACAGCTAATGAGCCGTATTGAAAAAATCCCTGACGTTTACTGGCGTACGCAAAAACTAAAGGAGCTTGATAATCTTATTGCCGCCTGCGCGGGATTGTGGTTTGAAAGTTATTCGGCCGAGCCAACATATGCCCTGGGCGACAGCATAAAGATCCGCTCACAGGTGTTAAACCGGTACAGCGACAAAGTAAAGCTGAACCGTATAAGCATCGGGAACGAGGTCAAAAACCTGGATAGCCAGGTGATCCCGGCAAACCAGTTGCAAACCTTTAATACCAGCGCCATTGCAGCTAAAATTACACAGCCCTACTGGCTCGAAACAGCGCATACACAAGGTTCATATAATATCCCTAACCGCTTATCGGTGGGCAACCCCGAAAACCCTGACCTGCCTGTAGTAGATTATGAATTTATCATCGAGGGAAAACCTATTCATTTTGAGCGAAGGGTGATTTACAAATATGTCGACCCGGTACGCGGCGAAGTATACCAGCCGCTTGTTATAGCGCCCGCGGTAACGGCGAACATCGCCAACCCGGTTTACATATTTAATGCACAGGTACCGCAAAACATACAGGTTAAATTAAAGAGCTTTATTAATGGCAACGGAACCGTCAGCATAAAACCAATTAAAGGCTGGAACATATCACCGGAAAAATATGATTTTACCGATAAGCACAAAGGCGACGAATGGACGGTTTCTTTTTCTGTTATCCCAACCGAAAACAGCAACAAAACATCGGAGTTTGAAGCGGTTACAACAGTAAACGGGCAATCTTCATCGCTGGGCATACAGCAGCTTATTTACGAGCATATCCCCACTATCACCCTGTTCCCTCCGGCGAAAGCCAAGTTGTTGGATATCAATTTAAAAATCGCAGGTAAACGGATAGGGTATATCAACGGCGCCGGCGATTTAGTTGCCGAGTCATTGCGCCAGGCCGGGTATGATGTTCATATATTAACTGAAAAGGAGATCATGAACGGCGACCTATCAGGTTATGATGCGATTGTAACCGGCGTACGTGCTTACAATGTTGATCCGCGGCTGGCAATCGAGCAACCCAAATTACTCGACTATGTTAAAAACGGCGGCAACCTGCTGATACAGTATAACAACAACAATGGCTTGGTCACCAAACAGATCGGGCCATATCCCTTCAGGGTAGTAAACCAGCGCGTTACCGACGAAGATGCAAAGATCACCATATTAGATAAGCAAAACGCCATACTCAACTACCCGAATACCATAACGCAGGATGATTTTAATGGATGGGTGCAGGAAAGGGGGCTGTATTTTGTGAATGACATCGACACCAATTATAAGCCCGTTTTACAGATGAATGATACAGGCGAGGCGCCGAATAACGGTGCAATAATCGTAGGCAATTACGGCGAAGGCAGGTTTGTGTACACATCGCTTGCCTTTTTCCGGCAATTGCCGGCCGGTGTACCGGGAGCCTATAGGTTGTTTATTAATTTGCTAAGCAAACCAAAAAATCAGCCGCTGAATTAAGTAGCCCTGGTAGATTTTGCAGCGACATCCATTTCTGACAGATATTCATTTATCGTCAGGATTTTTGTATCGCCATACTTTTTGAGCACCAGTAAGTCTTTGTCGCCTGTAATTAAATGTGTTGCTTTACCGTCAATGGCAAGAGCTAGTAAAAAATCATCTTTTCCATCCCGACATACTTCAACCTTGCTTTTTACTGTAATTAATAATGCCTGACTCCTTATTTTAATAAGCAAGTTTTCGACATCGTCTAAAGCAAAGTATTTTCTGAATTTATTTCGCTGGCTAACTTCAACAAACTCATCAATGAGTTCCTGGCTAAAAACAAGCGCTATCTTATTACCGGAAATGAGCGTATCTAATATTGAAAGGTCATTCGTAAGCAAAAAACTGATCCAAAGATTCGTATCAATGATTACTTTGCTTTTTTGAATTCGCATATCTTTTTGCCCTTACAATTGCTACCTCTTTAGTGATTTCTTCCAACGATGGTGGGGTATGTTTTGCCTTAGCCCTTATTTTGTGCACCAAGCTTAAAAACTTATCATTCGATGGCTTCCTTATAGATATGAGGTTCATTTCAGCCAGATTTTTGAGTAGCTTGCGCGCCTTCGGGTCTAATATATCAATTTCCATTGTATCCATATCTCAAATATAAACAATGTTTACGTTGGCGGCAATTGTTACTTATAACAATTGCAAAGGTTGTCGAATAATTTTAAATTTGCACGCATATAATTAATATCATGATACCACACCACGCAACAAAACAAATAAAAGACGCAAACATCTATTACCTGATTGGATTACTTAGCGGTCTTTTCATAGGCATAATACTGGAAGGAAGTCCGTTATGGATACCGATCTTAGGGATTGTTGGGATATTGTTCACCGCCTTTTTCCTGACTGTTTTTGTTAAAGGCCGTGCAGACGCCTGACCCTGAACTCCCCCCGTTTATACATAGCTGGAACCAGTTCTATGGCGTAGTTATCGCCTGGCTGGTTATCTTAATTTTTGTATTTTGGCTCATTACAGCTTTGTTTGAATGAGCTTACCCGACTGGATCGTTTTAGGCGTTACCCTGCTTACTATAGTGATATATGGTGTATGGAAAAGCGGGAGTAACAAAAATATCGACCAGTACCTGATGGGCGGACGCTCGTTACGCTGGTACCACGTGGGCCTTTCGGTAATGGCCACCCAGGCCAGCGCCATCACCTTTTTATCAGCACCCGGACAAGCCTATTCCGACGGCATGCGCTTCGTTCAATTTTACCTGGGCCTGCCGCTGGCCATGATCGTGCTTTGCGTAACATTTGTGCCCATATTTCATCGCCTTAAAGTATATACCGCCTACGAGTTTCTGGAGCAACGGTTTAACCTGAAAACGCGCGCGCTTACTTCCATTTTATTTTTGGTGCAGCGTGGCCTGTCAACGGGCATTACCATTTACGCGCCGTCAATTATTTTATCAACCATATTGCAGATCAATACGGTTTATACCACGCTGTTTATCGGTGGACTTGTGATTTTTTACACGGTTTATGGCGGCACAAAAGCAGTATCATATACCCAGCTGCTGCAAATGAGCATTATTTTTTCGGGCATGTTCCTGGCTGGCGTATTGGTAGTAAGCTTATTGCCGGCGGGAGTAGGTTTTACCCACGCCATTAAACTGGCGGGCAAATTAGGTCGGATGAACGTGATCGACTGGAAATTCGACCGCAAAAATCAATACAATGTGTGGAGCGGGGTGATAGGCGGCTTCTTTTTGCAACTCTCTTATTTCGGAACCGACCAAAGCCAGGTAGGCCGTTACCTGACAGGGAGTTCGGTGGGCCAAAGCAGGCTCGGGCTTATCATGAACGGCTTGCTTAAAATACCCATGCAGTTCCTCATCTTGTTGATCGGTGTGCTGATCTTTGCATTTTACCAGTTTAACCGTCCGCCTATGTTTTTTAACGGGTACGAGGTGAAACAGGTAAAACAAAGTAACTATGCCGGCCAATACAATAACCTCGAAAATCAATATACAGCGGCATTTGAACAACGAAAGGCAAAGGCAAATGATTTAATGAAAGCTTTTGATAAAAGCGACCCGGTACTAATAAGCCAGGCGCAGAAAGCTTTAAAGATTGCGGATAGCCGGGCAATGAACATCCGCAAAGCGGCTATCGCTGTAATGAAAAAAAATAATGAAAAAGCCAATGCCGACGATACCAATTATGTATTCCTCACCTTTGTTACCCAATACCTGCCCCGCGGGCTGATCGGGCTACTGATAGCCATTATCTTCCTGGCCTCAATGGGCTCAACGGCCAGCGCGCTGAATTCACTAGCATCAACCAGCGTAGTGGATATATACATGCGGGTTATCAACCCGGGTGCATCCGATAAAAATTATTTAAACGCTTCGAGGCTGGCAACGATATTTTGGGGGGTGGTTTGTGTATTAATGGCGCTGTACGCAAGCAAAGTCGGCAATTTACTGGAGTACGTCAACAAGCTGGGCTCATACATATACGGAACCATTTTGGGCGTATTCGTTGTGGCGTTTTATCTGAAAAAAGTAAATGGTAACGCTGTTTTTATCGCAGCAATAATCACCGAGATCCTGATCGTTATCCTTGGCAATTTTGAAGTTGTAGCTTATTTGTGGCTTAACGCGATCGGTTGTATTTTGGTGATAGCTATTGCGACAATGATCAACCCGGTCATCCCCGATTTCAAGATCCGCTACCGTGAGCAAAAGATCAAATCGACCTAAGTGATTCTTTGGTCGTTTTTTGAAGCCATACCCGACATAACAAAAGCTGTCCCGCAAAATGCCAATGCCGAAAATGCGCTTATAAATGCATCGCTTTTATTACCAAACGGATCGGCTATGGCAAGGGGGATATGAATGATAATAAGCCAGATGAAGATCATGGCGCCCAACAGGAAGGCCGCCAATTTTAACTTTATTTTAAACACGATCGCAATTCCTAAACCTATTAGCGCTGCGCCTGCAAAATAAGTCCAAAATATGTGGCCGAGAATCCAGCCGGGCACCAGGGTTGACACGGGTTTCACATACAAAAAATGCGAAACACCATATAAAACCATGGTTATACAAAACAACAAAGGCCCAAAAGGGATCAGTTTTTCAAGCCATTTTAGCGATGTGTTTTTAAGATTTGCTTCACGCGGAAATGAGCCGGCAATAATAAAGGCCCCTCCTGCCAATGCCGGTTCTTTTAATCCACTGGCCCATGTTCCCAGGTAATTATTGTACGGTTCCACGAGTATCTCATACGGCAGATAGCCAAAACAATAAGTTGCAAGCAAAAAACCGCCTAAAACAAGCGATACCGTCCTGGCATTTTTTTCGAACATTATAGCGGCGCAGGCTGCTACTGTCACTATGGCAAAAAGGCTGGCCCAAAATGCCACAAAAGGCAAATTGGGCCATTGGGCGAAGAAATTCGAACCGAACTTACCATAGAAAAATTGCGGGAATACCATTCCGGCGAGTCCTATGCAATAGGCAATCCGCCCCGGTTTAATAAGGCTTTTCATTTGAATTGTGATAAAGGTATTAAGCGAATTGACTGAACGGCCTGCAATACATCCGCAGCCCGTTCAGTGAAATTTTAATTAACGATTTGCCTGGTCAAGCACGGCCTGGTTTAACCGCACATATTCCTCATCATTACTCGCCTTTGCCAGGTCTACCCCTTTTTGGGCAGCTTTAATAGCGGCAGCCTTATCGCCCATTTTCAGGCGGATGCGGGCCTCCCAAAGCCTGTACCACGGGCCTTTAGGCTCCGCTTTCTCAGCCTCCAATGCCCAGCCTAACGCTTTGTTCATATCCTTATTGTTCTCGTAATAATACTGTATGGCATTAAAATAATAAGGTTTCCGGTTGCCTTTCATCAGTTCGTCAATATTGGCAGTAATTTGGGCGTCATCATCAGTCTTTAAATGGACTGATATTTCGGTATGGTCCCAAACGATGTGCATATCTGCCGAACTAGTTGTTACATTGGCAAATTGAATAGTAAAAGATTCCCTCTTTTCAGCAAGATAAATGGGTTTTACTGTAAAACGCAGCAGATCGTCCGCTTCTTTATAGCTATAAGCGCCCCATTGTTTTGCGGTTTTATTCAGGATAACCGTCCACTCATTTTTATCGGGTATGGTAAACAGCGAGTAAGTGCCGGCCGGTACGCTATGCCCTTCAACGATCACATTCTCGCTGAAAGTAATGGTAGTAGCAGCATTGGCGCCGGTACGCCATACCTGCCCGTAGGGATTGATACCGCCAAAAATGACACGCCCTTTTACGCTCGGGCGCGAATAAGTAATGGTAACTTTCCCCAGGCCGAAATCCTGGATAATGGTTTGTGTAGGGCTGGCCTCGGGTATGCGTGGCGCCTGAGCGTCGGCCGTTAAAGTTGTTCCTGCAACAAGCAGCGCGATAAGGTATATATACAGTTTTTTCATGGTCATATTTTAAACTAAGTTATCAATTGTAATTTAAATATTACAATTACGCTGTCGCAAAATACTAAAATAGCACGAAAATGACATAAAAATAAAAGCCCCCTCACACTTGCTGTTTGGGGGCTTTCAACCTAAACCTTATCACAATTGGACCAGTAGATTACCGGTCCATATTTACTACAGCAATTATTGTACCAATAATGAGATTAATTTCATTTTGTCATGTTTACACACAACTGTCGGCACATTATTTTTAATTGGTAATTCAACGCTTTCAATTGTCGTTTTTTCTGTACAGCACGTCACAATTGTTTTGTACTTTTTTTCCTACGCAAATAAGTATCCGCCAGGAAAAGGCCCAATATCACATCAAAAAACATGAACCCCATTATCACCGGCCTGGTGATAAAATTATTCGCTTCAGGCAATTTTGATACCGAAGGTATTTGGCTGATAATATTAACTGACGACCACTGTATACCGGCCGCAGCGTACACCAGCAACGCGAATATGGTGAGCACAAAAAACGCAGCAATACCCATAATTATCCGTTTATTAATAGATGCCTTTAATGGCTTTTGAGCCTCTTCGGCACGTATGGCCTCCATCACGTTGTACGTGAACGCCATCGGCGGCTCATCAATTTCCATCGCCGAAAGCTCCTGGCTGAAACGCAATAGCTGGTTATATTTAAGCCTTATGGACTCATCTTCTGCTATCAATGCGCCAATCGACTCTTGCTCATCTGGGGTACATCTGCCGTCGATGTATTCCCAAAGCTTTTCTTCCATGTTATTCATATCAGTTCTTTAACCTCGTGTTTTAAATTTCGCTCCAGCTTTTCTTTTAAACGCTGCCGTGCCCTGAACAGTTTTACCTTAACTGTATTAGCTTCCATGCCCATGGCCTGCCCGATCTCTTCGAGCGATTGTTCCCCTTTGTAAAACAGGGTAATAATTGCCGCGTCATCAGGCAGAAGTTGCTCAATAGCCTGGTTTAAATAAAAGCTTTTTGATTTATTCTCCACGTTGTTAACATCATATCCCGAATGGTTTTCTATCTGGATATGAATATTTTCGTCGTCGATCGAATCAGTAGCCACTCTTTTCTTCCGCAAAAATGTCATGGCAGTGGTATAAACAATACTATACAGCCAGGTGCTAAATTTCGACTGCCCCTGGAACGAAGCCAGCGACCGGTATGCCTTAATAAAGCAGTCCTGCGCTATTTCCTCTGCGTCTTCCCTGCCTTTTGCAAAACGCATAGCCAATGTAAAAACAAACCGCTGGTGCCGTTTAACCAAATCGGTATACGCCGACTGGTTCCCTGCCAGGGTCTGTTCTATCAACTCAATGTCCGAAAGCTTGCTTTGCATCTGTTATGTTACTCTGACGATGTTTTACCCTTTCAGGTTACACATTGTTTTTTATTAGTAGCAAGTATTATTATCTCCGTGCTTGATGTTTGCAGCTCGAAAACTACAAGTTTTAGAATGTAACAGTATGAAAGTAGCAGGAACACTATTGTTTCTTTACTTGATACTAGCTACTTGATACTAACTACAACTTTTTTCGCCTCCGCTGTAACCTCATTCAAAACCATGTGGTCATAGCTTACAAATACTTAAAAATAAACATTTATTAATTTATAAACTGAAATATAATGGAAGATCACGCAAAAGAATTAGCGGTATTAGTTGGAATTTTAGTACCGATAGCATTATTCGCAATGGTGTTTGGGATAGTATATCTCGCCAAACGCGAAAGAATGGCAATGATCGAGCGCGGAATGGACCCGCGCAGGTATAAACCGCAATCGGCCCCGTTTGTTAATTTAAAATGGGGGTTATTGTTAATGGGCGCCGGCCTGGGCTTGTTTTTAGCATATATCCTCGACCACACCGCTTTTAACCACTTCGGAGCCCATGCCGATTTTGATGACGGCAACCCGGCAATCTACTTTGCACTGATCGCCATCTTTGGCGGCGGCGGCCTGTTTTTATCTTACCGTATCGAGAAGAAAGAGAATGATAAAGATAAAGTTGATTGAGTGAGTGGTTGATTGGGTGAGTAGTTATGGCGATACGAATCTTAATAACTCAATCCAACCCAATCAACCTAATCAACCTACCTCAATACCGCTCCTTCAAAATCTTTACATGGTGCAGCTCATGCCCTGCCGCAATGTAAAGTAAAGCCCTTACAGAAACGGGGTTGCCGCTGGCAATCCCTTTTTGTGTTTGCTGTTCATCTTTTATCGACCGGTACAGGTACATGTTGGCCTCACGCACGGCCCTGAATTCATTCGCCAAGTCGGCCAGCGACCGGTCTTTGAAGGTTGCTTTGAGCATATAAACATCCTGGTCAAAACCCGGCAGTATAATTTCCTCGCGCGAAAAACAAAGAAAACGGTAAGCAAAAGTGCGCTCGGCATCAATCATATGGCCCAGCACTTCTTTAACGGTCCATTTATCCTCTGCGTAAGCGTAATCGGCCTTATCAGCCGGTATACCTGTTAAAAATTTATAGGTATCATCTTTCAGTTTTTCTAAAATCTCCAGTATGGGCTCGTTCCCAACAAGTTTAATGTAGTTTGCCTGGAAGGGTGCGAATTCATCAGGCAGCGGTCGGTTTATCATCTCTAATATTTTTTAATACAATTCTAAAAGTTGTGCCTTTCCCCAACTCCGATTCGCGGACAAATACCTGCCCGTCGTGATAGTTTTCAACCATCCGTTTGGTTAATGACAGGCCAAGTCCCCAGCCGCGTTTGCGGGTGGTGTACCCGGGTTGAAATACGGTTTCAAATTTTGATCGCGGGATGCCCTTGCCGGTATCTGTAATATCAATAAACACCTGCTTTTTTACTTTATTCGCGGATATCTCAACCTTTATTTCGCCTTTCCCCTCAATGGCGTTTACGGCATTTTTCAGCAGGTTCTCCAGCACCCAGTCAAACAGCGGCACATTTAAACCCGCTTTCAGTTCGCGGTTACCTGCCATTTCAAAATTGATATTTTTACTCACCCTAACCCTGAAGTAATCGATAAAATCCTTTACCACTTCAAACACGCTGTGCTCTTCAAGTTTGGGCGTTGAGCCGATCTTTGAGAAACGGTCGGCCACTATTTCCAGCCGGCGCACATCGTTTTCCATTTCGGCGATCAGCGGATCGTCCTCTGCGCTGAACTTTTCTTTCATTAGCTCGATCCATGCCATCAGCGACGATATAGGCGTACCTAGCTGGTGCGCGGTTTCCTTGGCCAATCCCACCCAAACCTGGTCCTGTTCCGACCGGCGGGATGAGCTGAAGGCTGTATAGGCCATTAGTAAAAAAATGGAGATAACCGATAGTTGTATATAAGGAAAAAACTTCAATTCGGTAAGCAAAGCCGAATCCTTATAATAAACCAGCCATTGCGAGCCTAAAACAGTAAGTTTTATAGGCGCGTGTTGCTTCTTCATATCTGCTAACTCCGACTTGAAATATTCCGGGTCATAAGTCAGTTTTTTATTGCCCTCAGCTTCCAATTGTATAAAGGTCTTGGTCGGGTCCAACCCCTTTTTATACTTAAAATCACCTCTGTCATCTACTACCAGGGCGGGCACTTCCGAACTATCGCGTACAGCGAAAACATAATTCAGGTAATCATTGTCGTCCGAGGCCAGTATCTGCTTCATGCTCATAGCCCATACCTGCGCGCGCGTGCGTTCGGATTTTGCGATGTTCCGTACCAGGTAATTGGTATATAATAACGAGCCGCTGGCGATCACCACCGCGAAGGTGAGCAGCGAGTATTTCCAGCGTTTTTTCTGTTGGTAGGGGTTCATTTTTGAGTCGGAAAAGTCAGTAAAGTCCGAAGTCGCCAAAATACGCAAAATGTTACGAAGTCAGAAAAGCCGGCGTCCCATTAAGTTAAGGGGAAATATGGCTTTCGGACTTTACTGACTTTCCCAACTCAACACCTATCTTTGCCAAACTATGCCTGATAAAAAAGTTAGAGTACGGTTTGCACCAAGCCCAACGGGTGGGCTACACCTGGGCGGCGTACGTACCGTATTGTTCAATTATCTATTCGCCAAAAAACATCATGGCGATTTCGTTTTACGGATCGAGGATACCGACCAAAACCGCTACGTCGAAGGAGCCGAACAGTATATACTTGATTGCCTGGACTGGTGCGGGCTGCTCCCGGATGAAAGCCCTGTAGCTGGCGGCCCTTATGCTCCCTACCGTCAAAGCGAGCGAAAATCCATCTACCGCGAATATGCCGAAAAACTGGTACGCCAGGGCCATGCATATTATGCCTTTGATACACCCGAAGAGCTTGAACAAAACCGCCGCGAGATACCGAACTTTCAGTATGGTTTAGCTTACCGCGATGGCTTGCGCAATTCATTATCATTAACCGATCACCAGGTTGATGAGTTACTGGATAAACACACACCTCATGTTATCCGTATTAAAATGCCGGCCGACGAAAGGGTGAGTTTTGACGATATGATTCGCGGCCATGTTAGTTTTGAAACCAACCAGGTTGACGATAAAGTATTGTTAAAAGCCGACGGTATGCCCACCTACCACTTAGCCGTGGTTGTTGATGATTACCTGATGAAAATATCGCACGCTTTTCGCGGAGAGGAGTGGCTGCCCTCTGCACCCGTACATTTGCTGCTATGGGAATATTTAGGCTGGAAAGCCGATATGCCGCAATGGGCACATTTGCCACTGATATTAAAACCCGATGGGCACGGCAAGCTGAGCAAACGCGATGGGGCACGTTTAGGCTTCCCGGTTTATGCCATGAGCTGGTTTGATGTCAAAACAGGAGAATTAACGCCCGGTTTCCGTGAGTTGGGCTTTTTACCGGAAGCTTTTTTAAACCTGCTGGCCGCTTTAGGCTGGCATGATGGTACCGACCAAGAGCTATTTACCCTTGATGAACTGATAGAAAAATTCTCCATCGAACGTGTGAGCAAGGCCGGGGCAAAATTCGATTTCGACAAGGCCAAATGGTTCAATGCGGAGTGGATTAAGAAGTCGGAAGCGGGGAGTCTGAAATCAGAAGTCAAAAAAATATTGGAAGATAAAGGTGTTGCGATTACTGATGAAGATTATCTGAACCAGGTTATTGAATTGGTAAAAGAACGGTGTGTTTTACTAACCGATTTTTACCAGCAGTCGGCGTACTTTTTCGAACAGGCGAAGGAATATGATATCAATTCCGTAAAACCAAAATGGACTGATGCCAAAGCGGAGTTTTTTAGTGCATTCATCGGCACGATAAACAATACCGAAACATTTGAACCTGCGGCGCTTGAAACCGCATTTAAAGCTTTAGCCGAAGAAAAAGGCATCAAAGCGGGAGAATTGCTGTTGCCCTTCCGCATCATGCTGGTGGGCGGTAAATTCGGCCCGCATGTTTTTGACATTGCTGCTTTATTGGGGAAAGAAGAGACGATAAAACGGATTCGAAAATCATTAACTGAATTTTCTGCTTAAGAAAGACTTTGGGGAACTGACATTTCGTAGAGAGTTTTATCTACTGAATATAGAAAGTTGATATTGATTCGATAGTTAATAGAGCAAACAATCCTATTGGCTATCTCGTAAAAGCATATAGCAGAATAAAATCTGTATTTTATTTAAAAATTACAGAAATGTCTGTATATTTGTTGTGTCGATATTAATTATGAATGGCCTAGATTACGCCGCCAAAAATTTGACACCAAAAATAATTTTAAAAAGATTATAAAATAAAATCTAAATTTTATTTTATAATTGTAAAGTTTTTGCCACACCCATTAATTGTACCAAAAAAATGCACAAACCACGTTTCACACATTTGGCCAAAATGTATGGTTTTAATTGCTATTTTAATTCCGAAACCATGGAGGTAAAAGGCACAAACTGGTTCAACGATCTAATGATAGGATTATTTATTAAATTAGAGGAGTTAAAACCAAGCGACGATGGTTTTGTTATACAAATGGGAGAACAACTCCCAAAAAGACACAAAATAAACAGGGCTTAACCAAAAAAGGAGCCGCGGGCGTTGTGACCCGCGACCCCTTCAATTACACAACTTCAACCCAATAGGCATAAAATTTGCCCTTAGGGTGGTATACGCGCTTACCATTTCTGGTTACATAGCGCGAAAATACCAGTTTGTATAATCTGCCGTTCTCCACTTTAAATTGAATTGGCATTTTACCCTCCTTGGTTACGCCCTGTTTATTATTAGGTCAGGGCCCTCCCTTCTTACCAGCCATGAAGCCGGAAATAGTCTTTACAACCCGCTTCGTTCTCATTAAAATGTTAGCTGCATCAAGATTGGAGCAATACCAAATTCAAAGTTTCAAAGAGCGGAGCGAATTTAATACATAATGTAACAATGCCATAACATTTTAATCAAATGTTAATAACTTATGTTAGTCTGTGAATTAGTTATCCGACAGGTGTATTACCTTAGCAAGTCCAAATTTAAAATAAAATAGTATACAATTTCCTGATTCCCAGCTAATGTGGAAAAGTCGCAAATGTTAATAACTACATCCGACTCAATCTGCATCTAAATAAGCCGCCAAATTATTTATCTTATTAGCCACTACCGCAATTTGCTCCTGTGCCTCTGTCCAGTTGCGCTGCTCGATCGCTTCGCGGATACCCGGCAATGTTTTCACACCGTAACCGGTATAAAAGCCGGGGGCATAAATGGTATGCCTGTACCATTGCCTGCGCGGCAAGCCATCTGATAGCAACTGCTGCTCAGCATGGTAAAGCATTTTATTGAACTTATCATGATCCCCATCTGACTGTGCAGCGATCGCCCACTTTGCCGCCAGCCTGTCTGCGCTTTTCTTTAGCGTATCTAAAGCTGCTTTTAGACCCGCAAAATCAATTTTGGGCACTTCGGCCTTCGCTACCGGCAAAGCTTCGTGCTTGTTTGGGTCGGCTGCCAGGGCAAAATCATTTGCTTTTATTAGCTGGTTTTCCATAGCCGTATTTTCGCGCATTTTGTCGGCCAGTTCGCTTACCTCGGTAACATATTTATTGATGGTAGATTGCAGATAACGAAAATCAAACGGCAGCAAATCGGCATCAGCCATACGCAGGATAGCATGGCCGGCGGTTTCTGATAACGCGACGCCATATTTAAAGTCGCGGTCCTTAAACCTGTGATAATCGTCGTACGAATCGTATATAGAATGGTAATCGCCACCGCCATCTTCACCGCCAAAACCAAGGTCCAATGTGGGTATACCCAAATGCTGCAGGAACGACGAATAATCCGACCCGGAGCCCAGCGATTCCAGTGGGCTCACCTTACGCTCCATTATTTCCTTTTTATCTTTTACCGATGATGCATTTACCAATTCTCTCGCTTTTTTGCGTTCGAATACACTTGCGTTTGTTTGTGGGTCGGTTACGTTTTGGGTTATTTCATCCATAAAGTTTTCCAGCGCCTGCGAACCGCCCGAGCCTAAAAATCCCCGACCGTTGCTATCCGAATTGATATACACTACCGCTTTCTGCTGTAGTTCGGCTGCATGGTCCTCCGCAAATTCGGTAGAACCAACTAAGCCCGGCTCCTCTCCATCCCACGAGCAATATATGATCGTACGTTTTGGCTTCCACCCGGTTTTCAATAGATCACCCAGTGCTTTTGCCTCATCGAGCATAGCCGACTGCCCGCTTATAGGGTCGCTGGCGCCATTTACCCAGGCATCATGGTGATTACCGCGCATTACCCACTCATCAGGCCAAACCGTACCTTTTATTTTGGCAATAACATCATAAGCCGGAACCATATCCCAATTAAACTCAAGTTTCAAATGAACCATCGCTTTGCCCGGACCAATGTGATAGGTGATAGGCAATGTGCCCTGCCAGTTGTGCGGTGCCACGGCGCCATCCAACGCTGCTAGCAAAGGTTGGGCATCGTGGTAACTGATCGGTAAAACCGGTATCTTCAATATCGTTGGGGCATCTTTCCGATCAAGCCGTTTGGCATCTTTGGTTGCGCCAACACCGGGTGTAAGCGGGTCGCCGGGATAGATAACCATATCCATTACCGAGCCGCGCTGTACGCCGTATTCGTTTTTATAAGCTCCTTTGGGATACACATCACCGGCGGTATAGCCATCATCAGCCGGATCGGAGTATATGATACAGCCAATGGCGCCATGTTCGTAAGCCACCTTCGGTTTTATGCCGCGCCACGAGCGGCCATATTTGGCGATCACAATTTTCCCTTTTACGTCAATGCCCATCTTAGCCAGCGTTTCATAGTCATCCGGTAAGCCGTAGTTTACAAATACCAGCTGGCCACTTACATCACCGTCGGCGCTCCATGCATTATATGTCGGCAATTGGTTGGCCTGGCCGGATGTGGCATCTTCGGTCAAGGCAGGCTCCTTTAACAGCGCCGAATAATGCGTAGGCCCTGTAAGCTCAAGTACACGCGTTTTAGGTGTGGGATAAAGCACAGTAAAAGTTTCGATATGCGCATCAAGCCCATAGCTTTTATATTTCTGAAGTATTTTTTCGGCTACAGCCTTGCTGCCCGCCGAGCCTAAGTTATGCGGAAATGCCGAAAGTTCTTTGATAGTTTCGCCGATGCGCGCGGCATTTAGCGAGGCGTCAAAAGCCTTTTCGGTTTGAATTTCTTTGGCCGCGGAAGTATTTGTAAATCCGGTGATGGTTGTTTGCTGGGCCTGTGAAAGTGCCGCCGTGGCAAGGAATAAGCTTAGGGTAATAGTTTTTTTCATTTCGGGGAATTGTATGCCCGTGAAAATAAGTAATTTGTATGAATCAGCAAACTCAGTTATTTAACCCCGCTACAAAATCCCTCATAGCCATGCCGGGATCTTCCTGCCGCATAAAATTTTCGCCTATCAAAAAGCCGTTGAACCCGGCAGTTTTAAGCTGTTTGATGGTTTTCGGGTTACTGATGGCACTTTCCGATATCTTTAAAAATTCCTTCGGGATATGCGGCGCTAAGGCGTAGCTCGTTTCCACGGATACCGTAAAATCGGCCAGGTTACGGTTATTCACCCCAATAGCATCTAAATTTGGATTGATGCTGCGTTCCAGTTCTTCCAGGTTGTGCACCTCAAGCAGCACATTTAAACCGAGGCTTTTCGCCAGGGATGCGAGGTTTTGTATTTCGGCCGGCGTTAAAATCGCGGCGATCAGCAATATGATATCCGCACCCCAGGCCTTTGCTTCTAAAACCTGGTACTCGTCGATCATAAAATCCTTACGCAATACCGGTATGTTATTGGCTTGGCGGGCCTGCAAAATATCCGCTTTGCTGCCCATAAAAAAATCAGCATCAGTTAACACCGACAAGGCAGAAGCCCCGGCGTCAGTGTAAGCGGTAGTAACTTCCTGCACACTAACCTTATCATTGATAATGCCCTTTGAAGGCGATTTGCGCTTAAATTCAGCAATAATGCCGGCACGCAGCGGGTCGAGTAAAAACTGTTTAAATGAATAGCAGTCCCGGCTAAAAAGATGCGATGCTTGCAGTGCAGCAGGCGAGACGAGGCTTTTGGCGTGCTCAACCTCTCTTTTTTTATTGATAACGATTTTATCGAGTATGTTCATGTAGAGTCAGTAGTCTTAACTACTGAACCTTGAGTTGCTATCCCCAGTTTTGACTAAGGACTTCCGGCTCAAGACTCAGGACTTTTTTCAATTATGCTTCAACTAATAATTCAACAGGAGACAGCCAGTTCTGCATCAGTTCCTTTCCGTATTCGGTTAACACCGATTCAGGGTGAAACTGCACGCCGCGCACATCAAATTGATTATGTCGTAATGCCATTACTGAATTATCGGCTTCGTCGATTGCGGTTACCGTAAGTGACGCTGGAATCGCATTTTCGTCAACCACCCACGAGTGATAACGGCCGACCTTAAAGCTTTTCGGCAGTCCGATAAAAAGCTTCTCGTGCCGGTCGGTAACATTTATGGGTGTGGCAATGCCATGCATCGGTTGCCGCAGGTTGTATAAAGCTCCGCCGAACACTTCGGCAATGGCTTGCTGTCCAAGGCAAACGCCAAAAATGCTTTTGGTAGGCGAATATTTTTCAATTACTTCCAGCAGCAGCCCGGCTTCTGACGGTATCCCCGGCCCGGGCGACAGGACGATCTTATCATAAGCATCCACATCACCAATCGCAAATTTATCATTCCGCCACACCTCGCATTGCAGCCCCAGTTCGTTAACCAGGTGCACCAGGTTATAAGTAAACGAATCGTAGTTGTCGATTATTAAAATTTTACTTTCCATTTTATCCATCTCTTAATTTTCCTTCCGCCATTCGGCGGGTAACTTAACCTCGCTATTTAGCCCTCTCCTTGCGCCACCGATAAAGCTAAGGCGTACGCGGTTGGAGAGGGTTGGGCGAGGCTCTATAACTCCCTTGCCAAGTCAATAGCATTTCTCAAAGCCGCTATTTTATTGTCAACCTCTTTCAGTTCATTCTCGGCTATTGAGCCGGCTACTATGCCTGCCCCGGCCTGGTAATGCAAGGTGTTGTTTTTACTTAAAAACGACCGGATCATGATCGCGTGATTAAAATCGCCGTTAAAGCCAAAATAGCCGATCGCTCCGCTATAGAAACCCCGCTTTGTTTTTTCATTTTCATCGATGATCTCCATCGCCCGGTATTTTGGCGCACCGCTTAGCGTACCTGCCGGGTAAGTATCGGCCACCACTTTAAACGACGAAACGCCAGGCAGCAATTTGCCGCTTACGTGCGATACCAGGTGAATAAGGTGCGAATAATATTGCACCTCTTTGAATGCCTTAACTTCCACGTCGGTGCAATGCCTGCTCAGATCATTGCGCGCCAGGTCAACCAGCATCACATGTTCGGCCGACTCTTTTGGATCATTCTCGAGGCTGCGCGCAATTTCCGCATCCTTTTCGTCATCGCCACTGCGTTTGAAGGTACCGGCTATGGGAAATATACTCGCAACCTGGTTTTTGATGATGATCTGCGCTTCGGGCGATGACCCGAATATCCGGAAATCGCCATAATCAAAGTAAAATAAATACGGCGATGGGTTGATTGAGCGCAACGCCCTGTAAACATTAAATTCATCGCCTAAAAAGGTTTTTGAAAATGCACGCGACGGAACGATCTGGAAAACATCACCCCGGTAAATGTGTTCCTTCATCTTTTCAACTACGGCCATGAACTCCTCATTGGTTAAGTTCGACTGCTCCTGGTTTTTACTTTCAAAATGATATTCGGGAAAGTTTTTGTTCCTGATCAGGTCATTCAGTTTTTGAAGTCCGTTATCATCCTCAACACCCGCAGGCCTGTTATCAAAAGTATACAGCTCATTTTTAAAATGGTCGATAACGATGATGTACCTGTAAATATGGTACTGCATCACCGGGATAGCTCTGGTTAAATCGCCGCTTTGCTTTAGTCGTATGGTTTCGAAATGTTCAACCGCCTCGTGGGTAAAATATCCGAACAAACCGTTCGATATTATTTTTAAAGGATTAGGCGCAATTTCAAAGCTTTCTATAAAATCATTGATCTGGCCGATCAGTTCAAATTCGCCAGCCTGGTGGATTTCCGTGGTGCCATCGGGATAAGTTTTCTTTAGGGCGCCATTATCCAATACTATACCGGCGATAGGTTCACAGCAAACATAACTTAAACTATTTTCGCGGCTGTGGTAATCCGAACTTTCAAGCAACAACGAATTGGGAAAGATATCCCTTAGCCTGAGGTAAATGCTTACCGGCGTGGTTGTATCGGCCAGTAATTTTTTATACGTTGTTATTATTTTGTGTTTCTTCATTATTTCTTCAACATCCTTAAAAACAAAAAACCCGGCAAATGAGCTTCGCCGGGTTCCCTATTAGGTTTACAATTGATTAATCTTTCAGATCAAAATTTCTCCGGCTGCCAACGTTAATTGGTGCCACCAGATAGTTTTATGATTGATTTTGATCATTTCGGTCACAAATTTATAAAGAAAATTGAATTAGCAAACTTTTTCTGAACTTTTTTGGCCTGTTTGTCATAAAACAGGGTAATGTCCGGCCAATATTGCCCCAATAATGATAAATAATGCAATTATATAGAATATAAATACGGTTTGATGCTTGCTTTCGGGCATTACAATTTTTTTTGATTTGCTGTAGCCAATGGTGATCAATGCAATCGCGATAACCATCATTACCCAATGTTCAACAGTAAAATAGCGCGAAACAGGGTCCTTCATGGTATTGCTGTTAAATTGCACAAACGGGCTCAGGAAATACAACACGATCCCGATCAACAGTTGCGTGTGCGCGCCGATCAACGTAAATAAATTCACCTTCCGGTTTACTTCGGTATAGGGTTTTTTGCCCAGCCAGCCCAATAGTGCCTGGATGATGGCCAGTACCAGTAAAACAAATATGATATACCTGAAACCGGAGTGCAGGCCTCTTACAAAAGAATATGCGTTCATTGTCGAAAAGTTTTTCGAATATACAATGAATATTAATAAAAGAGGTAAAAGGTGAAGGGCGAAAGATGAAGGGTTTATAAAATTATTGCCGGTTCTACTTAAGACTCCAGACTAAGCACTCAGGACTTAATCAATAAGTTTCGCTGAAAGCGGGCACGCCTTTATGGGCAGGTGGGGCCTCGTCCTTTTTGTGGATCAAATTAGAAAAAATAGATTTTGCCTTATCCCAAATATTGGTGACTGATTCTTCGTTAATAAAGCGCGAAGCTTTTTGTGAAACAAGCCCCACCAGCGCCTTCACAATAAAACCCGAATTACGGAACAAGGTTTTATTTAGCGTAAAGGGTAAAAGTATACGGGAGAGCAACCCGACAAAATCCATATCAAAAACACTGCTTTTGCCTGCACTGTCCGAGCCCGATGAACCGGAAAACAGTGAATACACGCTTGCAAATATAGCCGATGGGCTGTTAAAACGTTGTTTCAATACCGCGCCCTGCTCGTTCGTTAGCTCTTTAAGGCGTGCTATTTCGTCTTGCAGATCGGTGATATTTCTGATAGGTTGACCCATTATTCTATTTTTTAAATATCTTTTGAATAAACGTGTTAGCAATCGGTTTTTCCAATGTTTGTTTATTGTATTTCAGAATAACGGCAAATATGATATAACATACGGCAACAATTCCAAAACCTTTCCAATTGTCGTGCAATAGGTCGGCTAAATAAAATGCCAGGGCAAAACTGGCGAATATAAATGCTAAAATTACGCTGCCAATAGCAACTGCTTCGGCAATAATACTGGCAGCAATTGTTGTGCCGCCCTCTATCGCCTGGTATTTGGCCAGTTTGATCCGCGTTTCGGCGTATTCTTTAAGTTGGTCGACAAGTGGCGGTGGTTGGGGTGGTGGCGTTTCTTTTTGAGCTTCCATTTGGTTTTTTTAAATCCCGGGTAATGCAAGCATTACCCGGGATAATTAATTTACGCATGTTCCAGGTCGTCCTGGTATTCAACCTCGGCGCCGTTTACCTTGGTTTTTATATTATCCACTACTTTGTCTTTTAACCCGATAAGCTTATCCAGTTCGGCCGCTGCGGTTTCTTTTATTGAATCGCCAAGGCTTGTAAGCGACTCGGCAAGTTTATCGCGGGTTTCTTCACCTTTTTGGGGTGCAAATAAAATTCCTAATGCTGTTCCTGCCGCCAGCCCTACAAGCAATGCGACAAATACTTTTGAGTTATCGTTCATATACTACTAAATTTTAAAGTTGGGTTTTTGTTTTTATTTTGATTAAATATCTTGCCAAATGTTACCTGTCAGACTTTTTGTCTGTTTTTAATTGCACTATTATTACGTTTCTGCATTTCAATAGTTATCCGCCAAATTATGCATCCGGACCCGTTCGTATGCGCTCAAGCCTGTCGGCCGCCATCCGGTTGGTCTCATAAATTTCCAGCAATAATAAAAAATAAGATAATAAAAGCGGCCCGAAAACCAGTCCAAGAATACCAAAAAGTGGTATGCCTATAAAAACGCCGATAATTGAAATGAGCGGATGCGTATTGGCCATTCTTTTATTAATAGCCATCCGTAAAAAGTTGTCTACATTCCCTATAAATAGCAATCCGTAGGCTAACATTAAAATGCCCTTTAAGGTATGGCCCTGGCTAAATAATATGATAGCGGCGGGTATGCTTAAGGTAGGCGCTCCAACTACCGGTAAAAACGAAATAAAAGCACCAATCACGCCCCAGAAAACGGGGTCGGGTATTTGAAAGGCATAAAAGCCCATAGCAAGTAAAATGCCCTGCGTTACCGCGATTATTCCCTGCCCTAATACATTTGAGTAAGTTGAGTTCCGCAATGCGACGGCAAACCGCAAGGCATGCTGCTCCCGAAAGGGTGCATATTTTAACATTGCCGCCTCAAACTCACGCAGCTGAACCAGCATGAAATATAACAGAAAGTATAATACCAGGAGCGTTATAAAAATATTGGCAGCGCTTCCTAAAATCGAAGGAAACAGGTCGGTCGCATACACGCCTATCTTCTGCATCGTGTTTTCGGCAATATGCGGCTGGTTAAAATGGTAGCCGGCATAATCATCGATCTTTGTGATCCAACCCTGAAGATCAAACGAATTGCGGTTAATTCCTGCTATTTTATTGATCACTAAAATACTTAACGACAGAAATGGGATTACGATTACAATGAGCGAAGTTAAAATGATCAATAACGCAACCAGCGATTTGTTCCAGTGTTTGGTTTCAACGAGATGCAAATAAACCGGCCTGAATATGGTATACAGCACAACAGCCCCAAGTATTGAGCTGAATAAACCGCTTAATGCATAAACTAAAAAACAGCCCAGAACAATGATGGTCACCAGGATAATGTTATTGCGCTGCTTATAGGTAAAAACTGACATCAGGTTTAGTTTGTATGCTCAATAAAGAAAAAATAAGCTAAAAAGTTTTAAGTACTTTGCCCCTCTCGCTTCTTACAACTATAACAATTTTATATTGATATATTTTAAGTGAGGTTAGTTACCCGCTTATTGATGACTTCCGAACTCTTGATGATCGAATCCAGGTAAAATGTGCAATCTTCGGATATATCGGGTATCTCGTACCTCAGCTGTTCAACCGCTAAATGAATGTTTGAAAGTTGATTTTTAATATCGTGCCTTAATGTGCGAAGCGCTTCAGGCCCTATACCTTT
Organism: Mucilaginibacter sp.; assembly: GCA_035568395.1. GTDB lineage: Bacteria > Bacteroidota > Bacteroidia > Sphingobacteriales > Sphingobacteriaceae > Mucilaginibacter. Next base: position 110,707 of record DATMOF010000006.1, read on the forward strand.
TTCGTTTTCTTCTTCATTTTCCGATGCTTCCATTTCACTTCAGATTGATAGATTTCATCTTATTGTAAAGTGTTTTCCGGTCGATGTTCAGTATATCCGCTGCTTTCGTTTTATTGAAATTGACTTCCCTTAATACTTTTAATATCGTTTCGTATTCGGCCTCCTGGGCAGCGTTTTTAAGGTCGTGCCGGGGTTCCTTTACTTCACCCGGTTCCGCATGGTTGTTATTGTACTCGTACACCGGTATCTTATAGTTCGATATCTCCAGCGGCAGCGCCTTCGTTAATATTTCGTCGCCCTCGGTTAGCAAGGTTGCCCTGCGCACCACATTTTTCAATTCGCGGATGTTACCCTGCCAGCGGTAATTCATAAAACACTCGATCACTTCCGGCGAGAACGAGCTCACATTGCGCCCGAGTTCCTCGTTCGCGATCCTTAGAAAGTGCTCAGCAAGCAGGATAATGTCGCTGCCGCGTTCGCGCAGCGGCGGAATATAAATACTGAATTCATTAAAGCGATGGTACAGGTCCTCTCTGAATTTTCCCTTTTGGATACCTTCCTGCAGGTTCTCATTTGTTGCTATGATGATCCGCACATCAAGGTTGATTTCTTTGGTGCTTCCTATTCGCTTTACTTTTCTTTCCTGTACAGTCCGCAGCAATGCGGCCTGAATTTCGTACGACAGGTTACCTACTTCATCAAGGAACAAAGTTCCGCCATTGGCCATTTCAAAATGCCCGATCTTTGTATACAGAGCTCCTGTAAATGATCCCTTTTCGTGGCCGAAGAATTCGCTGGCTGCCAGTTCTTTGGTAAGCGAACCGCAATCCATTGCAACAAAGGGTTCGTTGTAGCGCGGACTGTTCAGGTGAATGCTTTTTGCGACCGACTCCTTGCCTGTGCCGCTTTCGCCCATTATAATTACGCTGTAGTTAGTTGGGGCCACCAGTTCGATCTGGCGAAGCAGCTCTTTCGACGCCTTGCTTGTTCCTGATACAAACTCACCCGCAAAAGCTTTCTTTTTATTTTCTTTCGATGATTTTTCTTTGCTGATAGATGCAGCCTTTTCTTCAACCAGCGCGTAATGGGTTTCAAAGGCTTTATTTATCGTATTTAATATTTCGTCGGGGTATAAGGGCTTGGTGATGTAATCATAAGCGCCCATTTTTATTAATTCAACGGCCATTTTAATATCCGAATAGCCGGTAATGATGATCACCCCGGTTTTTGGATATTGCGTCTTGATATTTTTAAGCATTTCGCGGCCATCCGTATCCTCAAGCCTGAAATCGCATAAAACCAGGTTAAAATTTCCGTTTTTAAGATATTCCATTCCCGCCGTGCCGGTTGATGCAGTAGTTACATCAAAGCCATTGCGCGTTAAAAACTTCGAAAGCAATAACGCAATGTTTACTTCGTCGTCGATGATGAGAATTTTCTTCATCCGTATTATAATTCTTTAGTAATGTACTATTCTGCTAAATTATGAGATTTTATCCAATGTTACGTATTGAGACGGGTTTAAATTACAAAACAACAACAGGTTATAAACATCAGCTATTCCCCTTTAAACTCAGGTTTGCGTTTTTGCAAAAACGCTGAGATTCCTTCTTTAATATCTTTGGTGCCAAAACACTTCGAAAATTCGTTTATTTCCGTCTCAAAGCCATTTTCGCCCGGGTGAAAAGCGGCATTGATCGCCGTAATTGCTGATGCTACCGCTAACGGGGCCTTGGAAAGGATCTTGTTTAGAATTTCCTCGGCCTTATCCAGCAATTGGTCCTGGGCCACAACATGATTAACCAACCCGTACCGGTGTGCTTCTGCTGCGCCGATCATATCAGCCGTCATGATCAGTTCCATGGCCCTGCCTTTTCCAATAAGCCACGATAACCGCTGCGTACCTCCGTATCCCGGCATTAAGCCCAAACCCACTTCCGGCAAACCCATTTTGGCATGGTCTGTCGCTACACGGATGTGGCAGGCCATTGCAAGCTCAAGTCCGCCGCCCAGGGCAAAACCATTTATCGCAGCAATAACGGGCTTATTCCCATTCTCGATCATATCAAAAACGGTTGTTTGCCCCTGCCTGGCTATGTCGCGTCCGCCATCGGCGTCAACGCCCACAAACTCGGCGATATCAGCTCCGGCTACAAAAGCCTTTTGACCCACGCCTGTAATAATTATGCCGCCAACTTCGGGATTTTGAAAAGCCTCATAAAGAGCAGTATGCAATTCGGCTAAAGTTGCTTTATTCAGTGCGTTCAGTTTGCTTTCGCGATTAATAATGATATACTGAATGCGCTTTTTATTTTCGATGAGTAAATTTTCAAATGCCATAATGATCTGTAATTAAAAATTACGGTGTTCGTGCACCCATTCAGTAATATACTTAACAATATCGGCGGTATTTGTGCCCGGAGGAAAAAGTTCGCCTACACCAATTTGTTTTAACTCGTTCATGTCCGCATGCGGAATGATCCCGCCGCCTGTCACCAGCACATCGTCCATACCTTTTTCCTTTATCAGGTTAATGATCTTCGGGAAAACCGTCATATGTGCACCCGAAAGTATAGATATCCCTATAGCATCCACATCCTCCTGCAAGGCGGTATTGACCACCATCTCGGGCGTTTGGCGCAATCCGGTATAGATCACTTCCATCCCGGCATCGCGAAGTGAGGTGGCAATAATGCGCGCGCCGCGGTCGTGCCCGTCGAGGCCAACCTTGGCAACTAAAACACGAATGGGGCGGTTAAAGGTTTTACTCATAATTTATTCGAAGCTAAAAAACTCTGCTAATGTATCACATACCTGCCTGCAGGTTTTTTCGTCCATTGTTCCTAATTTTTTTACTAACCTTAGTTTTGATATGGAACGGATGTGATCTAAAGCTATTTGCCCGCTCTTATTTTGAAAAGTGCAGTTAACCCTGTGCGGGTAATATGACCTGACAACTGATGTCATAGCCGCTATTGTTACCGTGGTTAATATTTCATTTACCTCATTAGGCGAAATTATAATGCAAGGCCTCGTTTTGCTGATCTCACCGCCAATCACGGGGTTGAGGTCGACCAGCCAAACTTCAAAACGTTTAATTACCATTGCCATTCCTTTTCAGTGAACTCGTCGGCAAAGCCTTCCAATAGCTCTTCATCCGGCAGCTGACCTTCCTGCACTGCCTTGTCCAATTGCTCCCTCCATCCGGCCCTGGCTTTCTTTTTTGATTTGATAAGGATCCCTTTTTCCACCGGGTCAATCTCGATATTATTGGAAAGTTCGTACTGCTGAATTAAAGATTTAGGAATTCTGATCCCAAAAGAATTACCGATTTTAATAAGCTTGGTTTCCATATAGCGAAGTTACTACAAAGTAATTACAAAATGTAATTTTTGTGCAATTATGTGTATTAGCGTGCATAGTTGTATTTTTGCCGTTCTTACATACAACATGAGCGAAGAAAGATCATTAAATTTTATCGAGGAAATAGTTGAAGAAGACTTACAGGCCGGCAAACATGGGGGCCGGGTGCTCACCCGTTTTCCGCCGGAGCCAAACGGTTACCTGCATATCGGCCACGCTAAGTCTATTTGCCTGAATTTTGGGCTGGCACATAAATATGGCGGCACAACCAATCTCCGTTTTGATGATACCAACCCGGTCAAAGAGGATGTGGAATATGTGGATAGCATTAAAGAAGACGTTAAATGGCTGGGCTTCAATTGGGCTTCTGAACTATATGCGTCCGACTATTTCGATACCCTTTATGATTTTGCAGTTATCCTGATAAAAAAAGGACTGGCTTATGTAGATGACAGTACAGCCGAAGAAATAGCTGCACAAAAAGGCACACCAACTGAGCCGGGCACACCAAATCAATACCGCAGCCGGAGCGTGGAAGAGAACCTGCAGCTATTTGCCGATATGAAGGCAGGCAAATACCCCGACGGCGCCAAAGTGCTGCGTGCTAAGGTCGACCTGGCTTCGCCAAATATGCAGCTGCGCGACCCGCTTATGTACCGCATCAAACATGCGCATCACCACCGTACCGGCGATAAATGGTGCATATACCCGATGTATGATTTTGCCCACGGGCAGTCGGACGCGATCGAAGAGATCACGCACTCCATTTGCACGCTCGAATTTATACCACACAGGCCTTTGTACGATTGGTTTATTGAGCAGCTGGATATTTTCCCGTCTAAACAGTACGAATTTGCCCGTCTTAACCTTAACTATACGGTAATGAGCAAACGCAAATTGCTGCAGCTGGTAGAGGATAAACATGTTGAAGATTGGGATGATCCCCGCATGCCGACCATTAGCGGCTTACGCAGAAGGGGCTATACGCCTGCATCTATCCGGGATTTTTGCGAACGCATTGGCGTGGCTAAGCGCGAGAATATGATCGACGTTAGCCTGCTGGAATTTTGCATCCGCGAGGATCTGAATAAAACGGCGTGGCGCCGCATGGCGGTATTGGATCCGGTAAAACTGGTGATCACCAATTACCCGGCCGGTAAAACAGAAAGCCTTTTCAGCGAAAACAATCCCGAAGTTGAGGGCGGCGAAGGCGGCCGGGAACTGCCTTTCAGCAATGAGCTTTGGATAGAGCGAGATGATTTTATGGAAGAACCGCCTAAAAAGTTTTTCAGGCTTGGCGTGGGGCTTATGGTGCGGTTAAAAAGCGCTTACATTATCAAATGCGAAAGCTTTACAAAAGACGAGCAGGGCAACATAAAAGAGATCTTATGCACCTATATCCCTGAGTCTAAATCAGGGCACGACACCAGCGGGATCAATGTAAAGGGGACCATCCACTGGGTAAGCGTACCACACGCTCATACGGCCGAAGTGAGGCTGTACGACCGCCTGTTCAGGGTGGAAGACCCTTCAAATGAGGACAGCGATTTTAAAGAATACCTGAATCCGGACAGCCTGCAAATTATACCTAATGCTTACATCGAAGCGGACCTGGCCAACGCCGTTCCGGGAAAAGGATACCAGTTTATCCGCAAAGGCTATTTTACTTTAGATAAGCATTCAACAGCAGGTAAGCTGGTGTTTAACCGCACAGTTACTTTGAAAGACGGCTGGGTAAAAAAGTAAGCGCGTGATATTACTTGTGCATGACGCTGCAATGAAGTTGCGGCAGCTATTTTTGATATATTTAGCTGATGAATAAACTGCGCCTCGTTTTATTTTGCCTGTTCCTGGTATTATTCATATCCTGCAATAAAGCAGACCAAAACGCTGATAAAACTGTTTTCAATATCAACCTGGATGAGGGCCTGAGCTCGCTCGACCCGGCTTTCTCACGCAACCAGAACGCGATATGGATGAACAATGCGCTGTATAACGGCCTGGTACAAATTGACGACAGCCTTAAAACGCGACCCTGTATTGCCAAAACGTGGGAAATATCGCCTGACGGGACGTTATATACTTTTCACCTGCGCAATGATGTTTATTTCCACGATAGTCCGCTGTTTAAAAACGGTATCGGGCGCAGGGCTGTAGCTGCCGACTTTGCATACAGCTTTTACAGGCTGATCGACCCTAAAGTGGTTTCTTCAGGCTCCTGGATATTCAGCGATAAAGTAAACGGCAAAAGCGCATTTGCCGCCCCAAATGACAGCACCTTCCAAATAAAGCTAAAACAGCCCTTCCCTCCTCTTTTAAGCATGCTCACGGCGCAGTATTGTTCAGTTGTACCGCATGAGGTGGTTGATTTTTATGGTAAAGATTTCAGGCAGCACCCCATAGGGACAGGGCCCTTTAAGTTCAAATACTGGAAGGAAGGCGAAGTAATGGTTTTGCTGAAAAATGAAAAGTATTGGGAAAGGGATAAAGACGGCACACCGCTGCCCCATCTTGACGCCATCCGTGCTACGTTTATTGGTGATAAGCAAACCGCGTTTATGAATTTCATCAGTAAAAAGCTGGATTTTTTAAATGACATCGACGGCAGTTACCGCGATGATATTTTGACCAAATCGGGCAGTGTAACCCAAAAATACAAGGGAAAATTTATTTTAAATACAGGCCCGTATCTTAATACCATTTACCTGGGTATGCTGGTTGATAGCAGTCTGGCTATCGTGAAAAGCTCCCCGTTAAGGAAATTAAAAATAAGGCAGGCTATCAATTACGCCATCGACAAGCGAAAAATGATCAAGTACCTGCGCAACAGCATGGGCACGGCCGGCTCGGCAGGCTTTATACCTATGGGCATGCCGGGATTTGATGCCCGGGAAGTAACAGGGTACACCTACAATCCCGAACGGGCGCGGCAGTTGTTGAAAGAGGCCGGTTACCCCGATGGAGAAGGCTTGCCCGAAATTGTATTGCATACCACGGTTGGTTACCGCAGCCTGATCGAATACGTACAGGGACAGCTTGACCGCATTGGTATCAAAACAAGTGTTGAAATTACCCAGGGCGCCAGCCTGCGCGAGCTGGTATCCAAAAATGGCGTCAATTTCTTCTACGGCACCTGGATTGCCGATTACCCGGATGCCGAAAATTACCTGTCAGTATTCTATTCAAAAAACAAGATACCCTACGGACCAAACTATACCGGTTTTAACAATAAAGCATTCGACAACCTGTTTGAACAAGCTTACCACGAAGCCAGCGACGAAAAACGCTACGCCCTTTACCGTAAAATGGATAACCTGGTTATGCAGCAATCACCAGTGGTGATACTTTACTATGATAAACGCGTTAACCTTTACCAAAACAATATCTCAGGCTACAGCTTTAATGCGCAAAACTTGCTGGTGCTGAAAAGAGTGGTGAAGCGTTGATTTACGATTTTAGGTTTACGAATTACGATTGCCAATTGTTAGTATATGCTCCTGTGTCCGCAAGTTTCAACTTACGATATCACAAAAAAAGCCTTCCCAAACTGGAAAGGCTTACAAATATCCAAATCTAAAATCGTAATTCTTATCCCGATAGTTATCGGGACTAAAATCAGGAGGCCATTTGCCGCCTAATAATGTTCAGCGCGCCGCCGGCTTTGAACCACTCGATCTGCTGTGCATTATAGGTATGGTTTACCGGGATCGAATCTTCCGAACCATCTTTATGGTGCAGTACCACCGTGAGTTGTTTACCCGGTGCAAATTCCTTTAAACCGGTAATGTCAATGGTATCGTCTTCCTGAATCTTTTCGTAATCAGCGCTGTCGCCGAATGTTATGGCCAGCATACCCTGTTTTTTCAGGTTAGTTTCGTGGATACGGGCAAATGATTTCACCAGTATGGCACGCACGCCCAGGTGGCGCGGCTCCATAGCGGCATGTTCGCGTGATGAGCCTTCGCCGTAGTTTTCGTCGCCAACCACAATGGTACCAATGCCATGCGCTTTGTAATCGCGCTGGGTAAGCGGTACCGGGCCGTATTCGCCGGTAATTTGATCTTTTACGCTGTCGGCAGAATTATTAAAATAGTTGATCGCGCCGATCAGCATATTGTTCGAAATATTGTCCAAATGTCCGCGGAACTTCAGCCACGGGCCGGCCATTGAAATATGGTCGGTGGTACATTTTCCTTTTGCTTTTATCAGCAGCCTTAAGCCGGTGATATCTGTTCCTTCCCATGCCGGGAACGGGTCAAGCAATTGCAGGCGTGAAGAAGCAGGGTCAACCTTAACTTCAACATGACTGCCGTCTTCCGCCGGCGCCTGGTAACCCGCGTCTTCAACGGCGTAGCCCTTTATCGGCATTTCAATGCCCAATGGCTCGTCCAGTTTTACCTGTTCGCCAAGTGTGTTGGTCAGCGTATCGCAAAGCGGGTTAAACGTCAGATCGCCGGCTATAGCAAGCGCCGTTACGATCTCGGGAGAGGCAACGAACGCGTGTGTATTCGGGTTGCCGTCATTACGTTTGGCAAAGTTGCGATTAAACGAAGTGATGATCGAGTTTTTACGTGAAGGGTCATCAGTATGACGCGCCCATTGGCCAATGCATGGCCCGCAAGCATTTGCCAGCACCACGCCGCCCATTTCTTCAAAGGTAGCCAGGTAGCCGTCACGTTCAACGGTATAACGCACCAGCTCAGAGCCCGGTGTTATAGTAAACTCCGCTTTGGTCTTCAGATTTTTTTCAGTTGCCTGTTTAGCGATTGATGCCGAACGGGTAATATCTTCGTAAGATGAGTTAGTACATGAACCGATCAAACCAACATCCAGCTGGAACGGCCAATGGTTCTCGCGCACGGCAGTAGCAAATTTTGATATCGGCCATGCCAGGTCGGGCGTAAACGGACCGTTTATATGCGGTTCAAGCTCGGTCAGGTTTATTTCAATTACCTGGTCGAAATATTGTTCAGGGTTGGCATAAACTTCATTATCGCCAGTAAGGTGTTCTTTTACTGCGTCGGCCAGTGCGGCAATATCAGCGCGTTTGGTGCCTTTTAAATAATCGGCGATCTTTTCATCGTAACCAAAAATAGAAGTGGTTGCGCCGATCTCGGCGCCCATGTTACAAATTGTACCTTTTCCGGTAGCAGATAATGAACGGGCTCCCTCGCCAAAATATTCAACAATAGCCCCGGTACCGCCTTTTACGGTTAAAATACCGGCCACCTTTAGGATAACGTCTTTTGCTGATGTCCAGCCGGATAATTTACCGGTCAATTTAACGCCTATCAGTTTCGGGAATTTGAGCTCCCATGGCAAACCGGCCATCACGTCACAAGCGTCAGCGCCGCCAACGCCTATCGCGATCATACCCAATCCACCCGCGTTAGGCGTATGCGAATCAGTACCGATCATCATTCCGCCAGGGAAAGCATAGTTTTCCAGCACTACCTGGTGAATGATACCCGCACCGGGTTTCCAGAAACCCAGGCCGTACTTATCCGACACCGAAGCCAGGAAATCGTATACTTCTTTATTTACATCCTTCGCCGTGCTCAAATCTTCCGCGGCGCCGGTTTTGGCCTGTATCAGGTGATCGCAGTGCACGGTTGAAGGCACAGCAACTTGCGGGCGGCCTGCCTGCATAAACTGCAGCAGCGCCATTTGCGCGGTGGCATCCTGCATGGCTACACGGTCGGGAGCAAAATCAACATAGTCTACCCCGCGGCCAAACGCTTGTTTAGCATCTCCTTCCGAGAGGTGGGCATATAATATTTTTTCGGTTAATGTAAGATGTTTACCTGTCGCTTTACGGGCAGCGGCCACACGGGCGCTGTAGCGATCGTAAACTTTTTTGATCATATCTAAATCAAAAGCCATTTTATAGAACTTAAGGTGAGTAAAAATTGACTCCATCAGCCAATGGCCAACGAATGCGGCGAATTTACAAAAATTACAGGTAAAAGGAAGTCAGCCGTTTGTACTATTGTAATTTGGAGGAGTTCTAAATTAGGTGGTTGGTTGATTGGGTTTATTAGGTTGATTGAGTTGACTAGATTGATTGGGTTAGGTTGATCAACGCTAGTCCAATTCGTTGTTCTTCTTCTTTTTTAGATAGGCTAAATACCCGTTTATTAATTTTAGGCAATAATCATATTCTTTTTCAAAGTCCACCAGGATCTCCTGAGTGATAATCTTTTCGTCGAGTGCGACAATTAGATGGTCCAGTGTCTCCGATAAAGAACCTCTGGCTATAATGCAAAATCGAATATTGTCCTGATAATGAAAACGCCCGTGTCCTTCAGCTATGTTATTGCCAATAGACCGGGAACAACGGGTTAGTTGATCTGTTAATCGAAACTTTTCTTCGGTAGGAAATTTCTTTGTTAGTTGGGATATAACATTTCTGATTTTCCTGGCTTGCTTCCACGCTTCAAGCTCTGTAAATGATGCCATTTTTTAAATAAATAATTAATGAACAAATTCTAACTCAATCCAACCTAATCAACCCAATCAACTTAATCCACTAAACACATATCCTTCCCTACTCCACAATTCCATCGCCCTCGGCAACGCATACTCCATTCGCTCCTTCGCTTTTAGGCTATCATGAAAAAGAACAATATCGCCGCTACCGGTATTCTTCAACACGTTCTCAAGACATTTCTCCGGTTTTAGATTAACATCAAAATCGCCTGATAGCACCGACCACATAACAATATCCAAACCCGGTTTTGCCTCTTTCAGCAACTTCACCTGCGACCGTTTCATCCTTCCGTAAGGCGGCCTAAAAAGTGTGGTGTTCAATAATTTATCCGCCTGTAAAAAATTATTTAAGTAGGTTTGGTCGTCGGTATCCCAGCCCTTTAGGTGATTGTAGGTGTGGTTACCGATAGCATGTCCGTCGTTTTTTACCTGTTCAAAAATTTCGGGATACTTGCGTACATTGTCGCCGATGCAAAAGAATGTGGCTTTAGCGTTATATTGCTTTAAAATATTTAAAACGAACGGTGTAACAATAGGTATAGGGCCGTCGTCAAAAGTGAGGTAAATGCACCGGGAGCCACTATTAACATGCCATGTGAGTTGGGGATAAAGCTTTTTAAGCAGCCAGGGTGTTTTTACCAGGTACATTATTAGATGTGAGATTTTAGATGTGAGATATGAGACAGATGTAAACGCTATTTAAAGAGAATACGATCAACATCTCAAATCTAATATCTCAAATCTCAAATCTCAAATTATATTCAGAATAACCTTATGACATACCCTATATTAATTTTAAAACGTTCAAGTATTTGCGCTCTGCTGCTGGCCGTTTTTGGTTTTACGGCAAACGCCCAGCAGGTCATCACGCTTCAGCAGGCTGTTGATTCTACTTTAAAAAATAATCTGAATATAAAACAGGCCGTAATGACCGAGTCGCTCGGCGTGGAGGATTACAAACAGTCCAAAAACAACCTGTTGCCGTCTTTAAACGCTAACCCGCAGGCTTCCTATAATTTCGGCAGAAGCCCCAACCTGACGACTTATACTTACAGCAGTAAATCGTTCCTGTATGTCAATGGCGCAGCTTCGGTGGGTGTTACCCTGTTCCAGGGCGGCCAGCTGCGCAACCAAATATTGCAAAACAAATTATTGCTCGATGTAGATAAGACCAACACGGCAAAAGTTAAAAACGACCTGCTTTTAAATGTGGTTACCGATTACCTGACCATATTGACCGACCAGGATTTAGTGATCGCCGCCAAACAGCAAATTGCCCTTGCAAATATTACCCTCGACAGGGCGCAGAAAAATTTTGAAGCGGGCAACCAAACACGGGCCGACCTAGCCCAGGCGCAGGCGCAAGTTTCAACCGCCCAGTTAAATTTAACCAATGCTCAAAACCAGGTCGACCTGGCCATATTGATATTAAAGCAATACATGGAAATGGATCCGTCAAAAAACATAACTGTTGAAAAGCCGGATATCAGTAAGCTAACGGATATTAGAACCATATACGATGCGACAGAAGTAATTAAAACAGCGTTTACCACCAACCCGGATATCCGCCTGGCCGAATTACGGCAGCAAACTTATGCCCAGGCAATTAAGATTGCCAAGGGTAATTACTATCCAACCGTATCGTTATTTGGCGGAGTAGGTACGAATTATTCCAATCAAATCACTACCCAGGTAGTAGGGCAAACGCCGGCGGCATATGTACCGATCGGAACGGTCCAGGGTACTAATCAAACTGTCCTTACACTGAAACCCGTTTCGCAGCAAATTTATGGCCCGTACTCGGCGTTTGGCCAGTTGAGTAACAATCTTAACGAATCGGTAGGTGTAAGTGTGCAGATCCCGATCTTTAATCGCTTCCTGGCCAGAACTTCAGTCCGCAAAGCAAAGATCAATTATCAATATGCCGAGCTAACAACACAGCTGGCTAAGAACAACTTAAGCAAAACGATCATCCAGGCGGTGCTTGACCTGCAGGCTGCCGAAAAAAGCTATCAATCGGCACAGCAAACTTTTCAGTCGAATAAGGAAGCTTTAAACGTTACCAAACAACGGTACGATGCTGGCCTTGAAAATACATTGAACTATAATACGGCACTTACCAATTACAATAAATCGCAAAATGATATGATAGAAGCCCGGTACCAGGTTATTTTCAGGAGCAAGGTGATCGATTATTATATTGGGAACCCTATTACGTTGTAAGTCAAAAGTTAAAATTAAAAATTAAAAATAAATCCGATCCTGATAGCTATCGGGACGAACATCCGAAATCCGAAATATTACTGAATTATGGGAAAAACTACAAAATATATTCTGATCTCTTTAGGCGCACTGATCTTACTGATCATCATAGCTAAAGCTACCGGCCTCATCGGCAAACCTCAGCTAACGCAGGTAGCAACTGAGAAAGCGACCGTGCGGACCATTAATGAATCCGTATCCGCCAGCGGGAAAATAAAACCGCATGTTGAAGTAAAAATAAGCCCCGAGGTTTCGGGTGAGGTGGTTGAACTGCCCATCAAAGAGGGCGACGTGGTTAAAAAGGGTCAACTGCTGTGTAAAATACGGCCGGACATTTTAAAATCCGGGTACGACCGCTCAGTAGCATCCTATAATACCCAAAAGGCCAGCGTTGGTAATTCGCAGCAAATGTTAAAACAGGCGCAAGCCACTTTTGACAATCAGTCATCCATTTACAAACGCGACAAGGCGCTCTATGACAATAAAGTGCTTACTACCGCCGAATTTGAAGCGGCACGGGCCAGCTATGAGGGAGCAAAAGCCACTCTTGAGGCCGCAAAGCAGAATGTGATCGGCTCTACTTATGGATTGGCACAATCATCGGCATCGGTTAAAGAAGCCCATGATAACCTGGCCAAAACAACTATTTACGCCCCGGTTGACGGTGTTGTTTCAAAATTATCCATTCAAAAAGGCGAGCGCGTACTGGGTACCCAGCAGTTTGCCGGTACCGAGATCATGACCATTTCGGACCTGAACCAGTTGGACGTAAATGTTGATGTGAACGAAAACGATATAAACCGGATAAAGCTTGGCGATTCGTCAAAAATACAGGTAGACGCATTTTTAGGTAAAAACTTTACCGGTGTGGTAACCGAGATAGGCAGCTCGGCCAACGTGGTAGGCACCAATGCCGACCAGGTGACCAACTTTACCGTAAAAGTTAGGATAAGCCCGGATTCGTATAAAAACCTGCTTGTAAAAACTGCTGAAAATCCTTCGCCATTCCGTCCGGGTCTTACAGCTACGGTGGATATCAATACCAATCATGCCAAAGCGTTAGCGGTACCTATTCAATCAGTAACTACCCGCGAACAAAAAAAGGGGCCTGTTAACGGAAACGGCAACAATGGCAATAATAACAACAACCAAACCCAGGATGATGCGAAGCCCCAAATTGCTGCACCCATAAAGGAATATGTGTTTGTGTACAGGGCGGGTAAAGTAAAGCAGGTGATGGTAACAACAGGCATCCAGGATGATACCTATATCCAGATCCTATCGGGTTTAAAAGCCGGCGATGAAGTTGTTTCGGCTCCGTTTGCCACTATCTCAAAGCTATTGAACGATAACATGGCGGTTGAAAAGGTTGATAAGAGCAAACTGTTTGTCGGGGACGGGAAGTAATGCAAAGCTAAAAGGTTAAAGCAAAGATGCAATGACCAATGACAATATTTTAACTAAATTTGTCCCGTCAATTAAACCTGGCGGGACATTTTTATTTTGTTAATGCATATACAACCTACAAAAATCGCCGTGATAGGCGGCGGGAGCTGGGCTACTGCCAATATTAAAATGCTCGCCGACAACACCACCGAAAAAGAAATTTTTTGGTGGATGCGCTGCGCCAGCTCTGTTGAGCATATCCACAAATTCAGGCATAACCCCAATTATCTAAGCTCGGTTGAAATTGATGTTCCGGCGCAACATATTTCAACGGACCTGAAAGCAATTATTAAGCAGGCGGATTTTATTATTTTAAATGTTCCCGCTGCTTTTTTAAAGGAGGCCCTGGCTGGCATAACTGCAGATGACCTCGCCGGCAAAAAGATCGTATCGGCTATAAAAGGCATCGTACCCGATGAAAACCAGATCATCGGCGAGTTTATGAACCAGCATTATAATATGCCGTTTGAGAATATTGTGGTGATTAGCGGCCCATGCCATGCCGAAGAAGTGGCACTCGAAAAACTATCTTACCTGACCATAGCTTCACGCGATACCGAACTGGCTGCCGAATTTGCCGGCCTTATCAGCACGCGCTATATCAAGACGATCATATCCGACGATATTTATGGCACCGAGTATGGCGCCGTCTTAAAAAACATCTACGCCATTGCCAGCGGCATTTGCCATGGTGTAGGTTATGGCGATAACTTCCAGGCGGTTTTAATATCAAACGCTATCCGCGAACTGGAGCGTTTTGTTGCCGCTGTACACCCTATTGACCGCGACATTAAGGAATCGGCCTACCTGGGCGACCTGCTGGTTACAGCCTATTCGCAATTCAGCCGTAACCGTACATTTGGTAATATGATAGGCAAGGGGTACACTGTTACCTCGGCCCAATTAGAGATGAATATGATTGCCGAAGGGTATTATGCCGTAAACTGCCTGCACCAGGTAAACAAGCAGTATAAGGTGTTTATGCCGATATGCGACGCCGTTTATGATATATTATACCGGAAAGTATCCTCTGTAACAAAAATGAAACAATTGGCCGATCAATTGAGTTAATAGGTTTACAACTTAAATAATTAAAGACTTATGAAAAATTTTGTAAAACTTGCCCTTGTGGCTGCGGGTGTTCTCACCTTTGCGCAAAGCCAGGCAAAACCTATGGCAAAAGATACCACTATCGGCCATAAAATGAGCAGAACCGCCAAAAAGGTTGGACATGCAACAACCACAACTGCTAAAACAGTAGGCGAAAAAACAGAAGACGCAGCTAAAACTGTAGGCCACAAAACAGCTGAGATCGCTGCAAAAGGCGCCGCAACCGTTGCTGACAAAAAGTATGAAGGAAAATGCGGCCCGCACGGCGAAACCGTTTATATTAATACAGACTCCAAGTATTTTTATGTGAATAAAACGGGCCACAGGGTATATCTGAAAAAATCCCAGCTGATGGATGCCAGTAAGATGAAAATGGAAAAAGAAGATTAATTAAAATAAAACACCCGCGACATGCGGGTGTTTTATTTTTACAGAACCATGAAAAAAGCAGCATTCATATACGTCTGCATCGCGTGCGGTTTAATACTACTTGCGGCTGCCTGTTCAAACCCAATAAAAACCAGGCTGAAAGGAAGCTGGCGATCCAAGGACGGCTCAACAAGGCTAAATATCACTGATAAAGGATTTATCATGGATGATGAAGCTTTCGCCGAAGATTATTTCGTACGCGGCGATACGATCTTCACTTCTTTCCAGGGCAATCAACCTTATAGCAGCTTTGTGGTTCAAAAGCTCGACGACCATTACCTGAAACTGCTGGGGCCCGACTCAGTAGCAGTTGAATACAGCCGGTAGTTAGTCATTGGTCAGTTGTCATTAGTTTAGACGCGGAGTGCGTAGAGCCTATTTAATGGTTCAAAATGCAAAAACCCCAACCTGAGGGAAGGGGTTTGCAAACTAAACTAAAACTAAACTGAAAATATTAAACACTTAGAACCTTCTGCGTCGTTCCGGGCGATCTTCACGGCGTTTGCCTGAAAAATCACGGAAACCGCCTGACGAACCGTTCCTGTCGCGGTTGTAGCCGCCTTCGCGTCTTTCGCCACCACCGCTTCTTTCGCGATTGTAACCGCCTTCACGACGTGGGCCGCCACCGCCGCTGCCGCGGTTATCGCTGGTACCTTCGCCCGCAAGCTCTATACGAACCGGCCTGCCTTTAAAATCTGCATCTTTAAATGCCGCTGTTACTTTATCAACGTCGCTGTGCTGTACTTCAAAAAATGAGAACACGCCTTTAACATCGATCTTTCCAACGGTACGTCCGCTTATTTTGGTTTGGTTGCAGATATAACCCAGCAAATCGCCGCGGTTAAATTCATCAACCGACCCAAGGTTTATAAACAGGCGGGTGTATTCTGATTTACCACCACTGCCGCCGCGATCAAATGAACGGTCGTCCGACCTTTCCGAACGACGGCCTTCTTCAATTGGCGCGTTCAGATCGGGTGCATTTTTATAATAATCCAGGAAGCGGTTAAATTCAATGGATGCAAAGCGTTTGATAAACTCCTCCTTGCTCATATCCTTAAACTCTTCCATTATGCGTGGAATGTATTGCTCTATTTGTTGTTCATTAACTTCTACGTTATGCACTTTATGCACAATCGAGAACAATTGCTTTTCGCAAACATCAAAACCGGTAGGTATCTCCATTTTAACAAAACGCTTGCCTAAGCCGCGTTCTATCTGGCGTATTTTACCAAGTTCTTTTGCGTTAATGATCGAAATTGACACACCGGTTTTACCGGCACGGGCAGTACGTCCGCTGCGGTGGGTGTAATTTTCGATCTCATCCGGTAATGAATAGTTGATAACGTGGGTAACGTCATTCACGTCGATACCACGTGCGGCAACGTCAGTAGCTATCAATAGCTGCAGGTTACGTTCGCGGTAACGCTTCATTACTTTATCGCGCTGCTGCTGCGAAAGATCGCCGTGCAGCGAGTCGGCATTGTAGCCGTCTTTTATCAGAGCTTCGGCTATATCCTGGGTTTCAATTTTGGTACGGCAAAAAACGATACCAAAAATATCAGGATTAAAATCTACGATGCGTTTAAAAGCTGCGTATTTGTCGCGGGCACGTACAATATAATATTCGTGCTCAATGTTAGCGTTACCTGTGTTTTTTTCGCCCATGGTAAGCTCAAACGGATCCTTCATGTATTTCTTCGCGATCCGGCGAACTTCGGCAGGCATAGTGGCCGAGAACAGCCATGTTTTCTTCTCTTCGGGTGTGGTGGATAAGATACTGTCAATGTCTTCCTGGAAGCCCATGTTGAGCATCTCATCGGCCTCGTCCAATACTACAAATTTCACCTTGCTAAAATCGATCGCTTTGCGGTTGATAATATCAAGCATACGGCCCGGGGTGGCCACAACAATCTGTACACCACGCCTGATCTGGCGCAACTGGTCAGAAATGCTGGCGCCGCCATAAACGGCAACAACCTGAACGTTGCCCATCTTTTTGGCATAGTTCTTAATGTCGTTGGTGATCTGTAAACAAAGTTCGCGTGTTGGGCACAATATAAGCGCCTGCGGATAATTTTCTTCGAAATCCAGTAGTTCTAATAATGGCAGTCCAAAGGCAGCAGTTTTACCGGTCCCGGTTTGGGCTAATCCGACAAAATCGTTGCTGCCTGTTAACAATACCGGAATTGACTGTTCCTGGATTGGCGTAGGATTTTCAAATCCTAACTCAGAGATGGCATTAACAATATCATGACGGATTCCCAGTTCAATAAATGGGTTCATGAATTAAAATAACGAATTTGGCAACATCGCCAAATCGGGCGCAAAGGTAAGGATTTTTATTTGCAATTCAAATAACGCCAATGCTTATTATCGATATAGCATTTAGCCTATGCAATAGGCTTCCCAGTATATGAATTTAGGAGATTATTGAAGAACTATTTTTATTTCTTAAATTTGACTAAAGATACTTTACTATGGACATTCAGGTCGAAAAATTGAATTTGATAAAGTGGTTAACTGAAGTTGACGAGCCATCGGTAATTGAACAGTTTATTGCTTTAAAAAATGAGCAGCAAAAGGATTGGTGGGACCAAATAAGTGAAGATGAAAGGGCCGGGATCGAAAAAGGCTTAGCCGAGGCTGACAGGGGTGACACCCTATCCCACGAAGAAGTAATGGCAAAATATCAGAAATGGCGTTCAAAATAATCTGGACAAAACAAGCTGCAAAAGGTTTTGACAAGATCATAGATTACCTGCAGGAAAATTGGTCAGAAAAAGAAATAATAAACTTTATCGAAGAAACAGATAGGTTTTTTGAAATACTTATTCAGCATCCTGAAATCTTACAAAAAACCAGTAAAAAGAAAAACGTTTATCACGGCCCAATAAACAGACTTACGATGTTAACCTATCGTATAAAGCCCGTAAATAAACATATCGAATTGATTAACATCAGGGGCTCAAGACAAAAACCGCTAAAACGATATCCACCTTTTTAAATCTCAACAAAAACCCGTCATGAAATTAAAGCTCTCCTTTCTGTTTGCGTTCGTACTGTTCACCGGCGCAAGCATGGCTCAGCAGGGCAAATCTCCCTTTGACACCACTCTATACGGCCGTAACGCTGCCGTTGGCAAGTATGCCGACATTCGCGGTTTTAAAATGTATTACGAACAATACGGCAAAGGAGAACCGCTGCTGATCATCCATGGCAATGGCGGCTCTATTAACAATTTTTTGTACCAGATACCCTATTTTGCCAAAAATTATCACGTAATTCTTGCGGATAGCCGGGCGCAAGGGAAATCAATTGATCATGCCGATTCATTAAGTTATGAGATGATGACAGACGATCTAAACGCCCTGCTGGATAAGCTTAATTTAAAATCGTGCTACGTTATTGGCTGGAGCGATGGTGGCATAAACGGATTATTGCTGGCCATCCGCCATCCCGATAAGGTTAAAAAACTGGCGGTAACGGGTGCCAATTTGTGGCCCGACAGTACTGCCGTTGATCCGTTTATATATAACTGGGCGATGAATATGAATAAAACGACCCGCGACTCCATCAAAAAAATGAAAGTGCCCACGCCCGAAATAAAAAATCAGCTCAAGCTGCTTCATCTTTTGTCGTACGAGCCACATATAACTGTTGAGCAGCTGCATACCATCACCTGCCCCACCTTGGTGATCGGCGGCGACCATGACGCGTTATTACCGCAGCATACAATGTTGATAGCGCAGTCCATTCCGAATTCTTATCTATGGATAATTCCGAATTCGGGCCACTCAACACCTATTTACAAAAAGGAGCAGTTTAACCAGATTGTCGGCGATTTTTTCAGCCAGCCTTACCGGAAGATTGAGAAATTTGGAAGATTTAATTAATTGAGGGAGGTTGTTAGGATAGTGGTTGATTGGTTTGATTTAATCAACTCAATCCAACCTAATCAAATTATTCCAACTCAACTAACTTACCTCAGCCTGTCCGCCGACTTCACCAATTTTTCGTCCCGTTGGATCGCCTTAAAGGCGAAGACAATAAATAACAGGCTGATTGTTGTGAGGAACAGCCCAATGCCCCAGTTATGCGTATCTAGTTGAATGCTGCCCATAACCGCCTTAACGGTTTGCGATACCCAGAAACTATAGCCTATAATAACCAGTATGGCGCCATAGCATAACGCGATTTGCCGTTTGCGGTTGTTGTAAAAGAATATAATAGCCAATGGCACCAGGCCAACGATCACCGTCGCCGCCGTAAGTGCTACAAAAAACTGCGTATGTGTACGCACGCCGTTTACATCCTCGTAAACACCCGTTACCATAATGGTCGACGGTTTGCCGTCAACATACACGTTATGTGCAAAAGGGAATAAGAATAAGGCGTATAACGCAAGAGCGGCCAGTAAAAGATAAATACTTTGTATACGTTGCAGCATATTTTTTTTATTGTTAACAGCAAAGATATAATTGTTTCAGCTATAGTTTGTTTGAATTTTCGTCACAAATAATTTGGAGATGAATGACTAATATTTTGTACTTTTAATCCGTTTTTAACCCCCTAAAACAATTGGCTATGAGCGATGCATTAGCTTCTTTACAACCGAAAGATGTGCAGATAGATGACTTCCTGCTAAAGAAGACCTTCCTTGAGCATTTAAACTATATTTATTTGGGCAAACACCACTTGCTTGATTTCTTTAAAGAAGTGAAGGATATTGCCAAATTAAATGTGTTAAAAATGGCGTTGCAGGAAGGCATTGATGACACGGAAGACCAGATCATGCAGATGGACGAAATATACACGGCCATCAAAGAAAAGCCATCAAAAACAAATACGCTTGGCTTAAAGGCTATGACATTGGAGGCTTATCTCTCCGTTATCAAATCGGGCAAAACTCCGCTTGAGCGCGACGTTTTTATTCTTTTTTACCTACAGCAAATTGAGGGCATCGAAATTATCTATTACAAAGTTTTAAAAAACCTCGCTAAAGCCACAGGATACAACCATAGGTTCCTCGATCAGCCTATTGACATTGCCGTTGAAAATAAGATCTTGTTTGAGACAATATACCAGGAGTATATTAGTTGATCGTTTGTTGTAAAGTTTTAAGGTTGGAATATTGCTTGCACACAACTGGCAACCTTTCAACATTAAAACCTTTCAACATTCCCACCCTAAAACAACTACCTTTGCCCTTGTGACCGCAAAGCAACGCTACTTTATTGAACTTTCATACGACGGAACTAATTACCATGGCTGGCAAATTCAGCCGAATGCCACGAGCGTTCAGGAGATTTTAAATAAGAGCCTGTCGGTTGTTTTGCGCGAGCCCATTGAAACCACAGGCTGTGGCCGCACGGATACAGGTGTGCATGCCCGGGAGTTTTTCGCGCATTTTGATGCAGAGAAGTCCATAGATCGTCCATGGACCATAGAGCGAAGTGAGAATATTGTTAAAAGCGTTAATGCCATTCTCCCAAAGGACATCGCCATTAAAAAAGTATTCCCCGTTGCTGAAAATGCCCATGCGAGGTTTGATGCTACGCTGAGGTCGTATGAATATCATATCCATTTTAATAAAGATCCGTTCAAAACCGGCTATTCGTGGGAATTGCGCGACCGGCTTGATATTGAACTGATGAACAAGGCAGCCGCAGTTATTATGGAACATACTGATTTCAGCTGCTTCAGCAAATCAAACACCCAGGTTAAAACCAACATCTGTAAAATAACAAGGGCAGAATGGGTTACCGGGGATAGCGGAATAGTTTTCCATATCTCGGCCGATCGCTTTTTGCGCAATATGGTGCGGGCCATTGTCGGAACCCTGATCATGGTCGGGAAACAGGAAATTAAGCCCGAAGATGTAAGGGCCATCATTGAAAGCAAAAACCGCAGCAAAGCCGGAACATCGGTACCGGCCTGCGGGTTGTATTTGGCGGAAGTGAAGTATTAATTTTAGATTTAAGAATTACGATTTCAGATTTAAAACGTTAAATTAAAAAACCGTAATTCGTAATTCGTAAATAAAATGTCTGAAGTTACAGGAAAAGCGCTTGATTGGAAACTGCTGATGCGGGTGATGCATTACGTTAAACCTTATAACGTAACGTTTGTCATCTCGGCATTTCTGACTATATTTTTGGCGGCATCGGCATTGGTGCAGCCCATCCTGATGCAAAAAACGCTGGACGATTATATCCTGAAGGACAATTACGGCGGCCTCGTTTTTATGGTTGAGCTGATGGTGGGAATGCTTGCCGTCCAAACCGGGGCGCAGTACTATCAAACTTATATGACCAACTCGCTGGGCCAATCCGTTATCCGCGACCTGCGCATTGACATTTTCAACCATATCACCAGCCTGCGCCTTAAATATTTCGACCGTACGCCCATCGGCATGCTCATCACCCGGACGGTATCGGACCTTGAAACCATCGCCGATATTTTTTCGGAAGGTTTGATCTCCATCATGGGCGATATGCTGCTCGTAATTGTGGTGATCGCTTATATGCTCGTTAAAGACTGGAAGCTGGCGCTGATCACACTCACACCGATGCCTTTCCTGTTTTTATCTACGTATGTATTCAAAGAGGCGATCAAATCATCCTTCCAGGAGGTGCGTACGCAGGTTGCTCATTTAAACACCTTTTTGGCTGAGCACATTTCAGGCATCAGTATCATACAGCTTTTTGCCCGCGAGGACCAGGAGTTGCGCAAATTTAAAGCGGTAAACAAAAAACACCGCGATGCCCATATCCGGTCGAACTGGTATTATTCAATCTTTTTCCCGGTGGTTGAGATACTATTTGCGTGTTGTATAGCATTGCTGGTTTGGTACGGCTGTAAACGGATACTTACCGATCAACAACTGGGAAGTATTTCAGCGAAGGGCACAATCAGCCCGGGTGTTATTTTGGAGTTTATCCTGTACCTTAACATCCTGTTCAGACCAATACGGCAGCTTGCCGATAAGTTCAACACCCTGCAAATGGGTATGGTGGGCGCCGACCGGATATTTAAAGTTTTGGATACGGATGAAGTAGCCATTAATACCGGCAAATTAAAACCGGAAAAACTATCGGGCGAGATAGAGTTTAAAAACGTTTGGTTTGCTTATAACGATGAAAACTGGGTATTAAAGGATATCAGCTTCCACGTGAAGCCCGGTAAAACGCTTGCCCTGGTTGGCGCTACAGGCGCGGGCAAGTCGTCCACCATAAACATCCTGAACCGCTTTTATGAAATTGGCAAAGGAAGCGTTGAGATCGACGGAGAAGATATCCGGGATTACGATGTTAACTTTCTCCGGTCACGTATCGCGACCGTCATACAGGACGTTTTTTTATTCACCGATACCATTGCCAACAATATCGGCTTAAATAATGATTCCATTACCCGCGAACAAATTATCGCTGCGGCGAAGGATGTGGGGGCACATGAATTTATTGAACGTTTGCCGGGCGGTTATGATTACAATGTAATGGAACGGGGCGCCACCCTTTCGGCGGGACAGGCACAGCTGATCTCGTTTATACGCGCCCTCGTCTACAATCCTGCTATCCTCGTGCTGGATGAAGCGACGTCATCTGTTGACACTGAGACCGAGATACTTATCCAGAATGCCATCAGCAAGCTAATGCAGGGCCGTACAGCTATCGTTATTGCTCACCGCCTATCCACTATTCAAAACGCCGATAAAATCATCGTGCTTGACCATGGGGAAATAAAAGAAAGCGGCACCCATCAGCAACTGCTGCGTATCGAAAACGGGTATTACCGGAAGCTGTATGATCTGCAATTTAATTCCGCAGGCATCAGCCGGGGATGAGCAAAAAAACACCTTGTCATTGAGCTTATTTCACTGGCGCATCTCTCACCGGCTGTACCGGTTGCTCTTCCGTTTCGTGCCTGCCGGCGATGTCGCCGCCGTGGGGCTTGTCCGCGTCATATTCCCGGTCGGTTTTCCTAACCTTGCTTTTGTTGCCGTTGTCGTTTGGCCTGTGGGTTGGAGTATCAGCAGGCGAAGGCTTATCTTTTGAGTTTGCTGGCTTTGTCATGTTGGAATAACAAAGGAGTGGGAGGTTTGTTTAATGTCTGAACCGTTGGTCAGCGTGATTTGACGATTACGTCGATTACTAAATCAGCGGCCTCAACTGATCAAACTAATCAACGGTTCAGACAAAAAAAGGCTTCCCAAACCGGGAAGCCTTTCAATATTAAAACTACTAATTCTTATTGTGCCGACAATGCCGCCGCGCCGCTTACAATTTCGGTAAGCTCGGTGGTAATGGCTGCCTGGCGTGCCTGGTTGTACGAAAGCTTAAGAGCTTTCAGCAATTCTCCGGCGTTATCGGTTGCTTTATCCATAGCCGTCATACGTGCGCCATGCTCGGATGCGTTTGAATCCAAAACGGCTTTATATAACTGGATCTTAATATTCTTTGGTATTAACTGTTCTACGATCTCTTCCTGTGAGGGTTCAAGTATATAGTCAACCTGGGTGGTCTTTATATCTTTTTCCTTTTTTACTTCAGGTTTCGGAACAGGTATTAGTTGCTCTGCAGTCAATATTTGCATGGCCGCGTTTTTAAACTGGTTGTACACCAGCTCAACACGATCGTAGTCCCCGTTAAGGAAACCTTGCATAATAGCATCGGTAATTTTTGAAGCGTTTTCAAAATTCAGGTCCAGGTACAGGTCGTTATTGTTGCCGATCACATTGTACTTGCGGCGCTGGTAATATTCCTGGCTTTTTTTACCGATAGCTACTACAGAAACATTCCCGGCCCGTAATTGGTCGCTATATTTTTCAGCGATCAGGTTATTGGCTGTTTTGATCACGTTGGCATTAAAGGCGCCTGCCAAACCACGGTTCGACGAAACAACGATCACCAATACCTTATTGGGCTCGCGCTCCACCAAAAACGGCGATGAGCCGTCTTCCAAACTTGCTGATAAATTAGCCAGCAGCTCCTTCAGCTTATTAGCATACGGACGTAGTTGAACTATAGCATTGGTAGCCCGCTTCAGCTTAGCCGCCGAAACCATTTTCATGGCCTTGGTGATCTGCTGCGTCGAAGTGACCGACTTTATCCTGTTTCTTACTTCTTTTAAATTAGCCATTTTTTGAGATTTGAGATTTGAGATTTGAGATTTGAGACTTCAGCTCATTACTCAATACCCCATTCTCGTTGTTTTTTTATCTCTATGAAATGTGAGTAAATTATCTCAATACTCATATCTCACATCTAATTAATATTTCCCTGTCATTTCTTTTGCTACGGTTTCCAGTACGCCGGTTATCTGGTCATCAAATTTACCTGCTTTAAGGGCAGTTAAAACTTCAGGATGACGTGCTTCCAGCTGGCTGGTGAATTCGCTTTCGAATTCCCGTATTTTGTTTACCGGTACATTACGCATCAGGTTTTTGGTACCCAGGTAAATAATAGCAACTTGTTTTTCAACCGTTACCGGTGAGTATTGTCCCTGCTTTAATATCTCCACGTTACGCGCGCCTTTGTCCAGCACGGTTTTGGTAGAGGCGTCAAGGTCTGATCCGAATTTCGAGAATGCTTCAAGCTCACGGTATTGCGCCTGGTCAAGCTTCAGCGTACCGGCAACTTTCTTCATCGACTTGATCTGCGCGTTACCACCCACACGCGATACCGAAATACCTACGTTAATGGCCGGGCGTACACCCGCGTTAAACAAGTTCGACTCAAGGAATATCTGCCCGTCGGTAATTGAAATTACGTTGGTTGGGATATAAGCCGATACGTCACCGGCTTGTGTTTCGATGATCGGCAACGCGGTTAACGAGCCGCCGCCTTTTACGATATCTTTAATTGATTCCGGCAAATCGTTCATCGCCCGTGCGATGTCATCGTTTTGGCTGATCTTAGCCGCACGCTCTAACAAACGGCTGTGCAGGTAAAACACGTCGCCCGGGTAAGCCTCACGGCCCGGTGGACGACGAAGCAATAACGATACCTCGCGGTAAGCAACAGCCTGTTTTGACAGATCATCATAAATGATCAATGCAGGGCGTCCGGTATCACGGAAGTACTCGCCAATAGCAGCACCCGCGAACGGCGCGAAAAACTGCATGGTAGCAGAGTCGGCCGCGCTGGCTGCAACTACGATAGAGAAAGGCATAGCGCCGTTTTCTTCAAGCGTGCGTACAATGTTTGCCACTGTAGATGCTTTTTGACCGCAGGCTACATAGATACATATTACCGGTTTGCCGGCTTCATAAAATTCTTTTTGATTGATAATGGTATCGATACAAACCGCTGTTTTACCGGTCTGGCGGTCACCGATAACCAGCTCACGCTGGCCGCGGCCGATAGGAATCATCGCGTCGATCGCTTTGATACCGGTTTGCAATGGCTCTGTAACCGGCTGACGGTAGATAACGCCCGGCGCTTTACGCTCCAATGGCATTTCGTAAGTTTTACCTTTTATCGGGCCTTTACCATCAATTGGGTTACCTAAAGTATCAACAACGCGGCCTAGCATGCCCTCGCCTACGTTGATAGAGGCGATCCGGTTGGTACGTTTTACGGTATCACCTTCTTTTATATCATCAGATTTACCAAGCAATACAACACCCACGTTGTCTTCTTCCAGGTTAAGTACGATACCCTGTAAACCGGTACCAAACTCAACCAGCTCGCCTGATTGTACTTTTGTTAAACCATAAACACGTGCGATACCGTCGCCTACCTGGAGTACGGTTCCCACTTCTTCTAATTCAGATTCTGACTTAAAGCCTGCTAATTGCTGACGCAAAATTGCTGATACTTCGTCTGGTCTTACCTCTACCATTTTTTAATTTTTATTTAGAGTTTTTATACTGCAATTACCCTTTGGGCAAAGTCCTTTTTTAATTTTCTCAGATCGCTGGCTATGCTGGTATCAACCTGCCTGTCGCCTACGGTTAAAACAAACCCGCCAATAAGCGCCGGATCTACTTTGGCATCCAGCTTTACGGTGCCGCCTGTTGATGCCTCTATCTCCGCAATGATCTTCTTTTTATTGGCATCTGATAACTCGGTAGCCGAAATCACTGTGGCATGCACGATATTGTTTTTCAGATCGTACATGTTCACATACTCCTGCGAGGTAGCATATAATACTTCGCCGCGGCCCTTACTGATCATCAGCTTAAAGAAAGCGGTGCTGGTTTTGTCCATTTTACCGGCAAAAACCTCGTCCACTATATTTATCTTTTTTGAGTGTGATACAATAGGGTTGGCTAAAACCGCCTTTAATTCAGGATTTGCCTTTAAGGTTCGATGGAAAAGCTCCATATCCTTTTTGAGCGCATCTACCTTTTTATTTTCTTCGGCTAGATCGATCAATGATTTGGCGTACCTGGCTGCTACTGTTAATTCTGACATTTTTTTATTTAGATGTGAGATGTGAGATATGAGATGTGAGATTAACTTCAAGACATTTTTTCATGTCTCAAATCTCACATCTCATATCTCGTATCTAACTTAGTTTCACGTCTTTTAATAGATCCCTAACCAACTCGTCCTGTTTCTTGCTGTCTTCGAATTGCTTGCGCAATACTTTTTCGGCAATTTCAAGGGAAAGCGCTGCAACCTGGTTTTTAACATCGGCCATAGCTATCGCCTTTTGGTTGTTGATCTCCTGGCGGGCAAGCTCGATCTGGCGTGCGCCTTCTTTATGCGCCGCATCCTTGGCATCGCTGATGATCTGGTTTTTTACCTTTGTCGCTTCTGATAAAATAGCATCGCGCTCGGCACGGGCTTGTTTCAATAAAGCTTCATTCTCGCTGGTTAAGCGGGCCATTTCTTCCTTTACCGCCTCAGCTTTTGACAAGGCTGATTCAATAGAATTCTCCCTTTCGGCAACAGCTGCCAAAATAGGCTTCCATGCATACTTTCCCAAAATGAACAACAGGATGAAAAACGACAGGGCTGTCCAAAAAATTAACCCTACTTCGGGGGTAACTAATTCCATTTTATTTATTTAATAGTTTTAACGATCAATTTAAAAACAAGCCCGGTGCCAACCGCGCCGGGCTGTTTTTTCTCTTTTTGCCCTGTAATTAGAGCAAAGCAACTACCACGGCAAACAATGCAACACCTTCAACAAGGGCTGCAGCGATGATCATGTTAGTTTGAATTTTAGAAATAGCTTCAGGCTGGCGTGCAATAGCTTCAACAGCTTTTCCACCAATCTGTCCGATGCCGATACCAGCACCAATAGCAGCTAAACCTGCACCGATAGGACCATATCCTCCTGTCATTGTTTGTTAATTTAAAGTGTATATATATAGATAATTAATTTTAAATCACTTCATGGTGATGCTCTTCAATGGCCATACCTATGAACAGCGAAGCAAGCATCGTAAAAATATAAGCCTGCAGAAATGCAACCAGTACCTCAATGGCATCGATAAATACCACAAATACAACAGATACCGGCGAGATCCACAAACTGTTAAATATAAAGATCAGGGAAACAAGGCTCAATACAATAATGTGGCCGGCGGTGATGTTCGCAAACAAACGGATCATTAATGCAATGGGCTTTGAAAAAATTGAAACTACTTCCACCGGGATCATGATAGGAAATAACCACCATGGGTTGGGAACAAAAATGTGTTTCCAGTAATACTTATTCGCCTTAAAGTTTACAACGATCAATATAATAACCGCTAAAGTTAAAGTAACCGCTATGTTGCCTGTAAGGTTATAACCACCCGGAAAAAATGGGATCATCCCGAAAATGTTATTGATCAGGATAAAAAAGAAAATAGTTAACAGCAGTGGCATGTAAGCGGCGTATTTTATACCAATGTTTGGCAATGCAACATCGTCCCTTATAAACAATATCAAAGGCTCAAGGAAAGACTGCAAACCTTTTGGCGCTTTACCAACACGTTTTTTGTATTTTGACGAAATGCTTAAAAATACAATGAGTAACAGCAGGCCGGTCATCCACATGCTGGCAACGTTTTGGGTAATTGAAAAATCCCAAACCTTTTTATTAGCTGCCTTATCAATGTTTCCGCTTCCGTCAACCACTTTGATCTTATTATTAACAAGCATATAATTATAATACTTGCCGGTATAAACATGGCCTGCGGGCTGAAGATTAGCCGACGAAAAGTTTTCAATGCCTTTGTCGGTATATAATATTACGGGTAGCGGAATATATGATTTTCCAAACATATGCCATTCGTGCTTATCGGCAATATGTTCCATTATCGTTTCCTTCGGGTCAAACTTTTTTTCACCGGCCTCAGACTTCGATTCTTGCGAAAAACCATTCAATGGAAATGCCCCCATTGCTAAAAAAAAGGCACAAATGAGTGTTAGGTTAAAAATTTTTGATTTCAAAATCGAGCCGTTATTCATTTAAATGAAGTTTTCTACCTTAAAATTTTGTGCCGCAAGGTACGCAACAAAATATAAACTTCAAAGACGGTATTTAAGAAATATATGTAAAAAAAATCGCCAAGAAAAACGTACTTGTCAACCTTGTTTTTTGTCAAAAAAACAAGCACAAAAATGAGGCACGAAAGTATTTTAACAACCGTTGCGCCCATAAACGCCTCCGAGAACATGGTAGGGTACATTTGCCGGATGATTAATATTGAGGCCACCACCAAAAGTGTAAGGCCCGACAGGAAAAAGAAGATGAGCCAGAATTCAGGAGTTATCAGATCGCCGTGCCCGTAATGTTTTAGTGCATAGGGTGGGATAGCTATTATAAATGTAAACCATATAAAAAATAAGATAGCCTGGTAAATTTTCATTTTCGTGTTTTAAGATGTGTCAGTACTGATTAGCGAACTGCGATCAGCTTTTGATCGATTTAATTACAACGTACAAAGATATAAAAACACCTATTAAGGAGAGGGTTGCAGTAACCCATTTCACCTGGTGATTGGCCGCCTGATCGATCTTATATCCGGCAAACGAAAAAATACCTATTATAGCAATCATTTGAAAAGCAATACCACTAAATTTGGCAATAGTACTGCTCTCTTTACGTTTATTGTAATCGTCGTTTGGTTCTTCATTGGCCATGGGCAAATTTATTAAATCCTATTGCATTATTGTTAGTAAATTAGGGGCTTTATAACGCGGGGTCAAATTGAGTCGAGTTTCCACATTTTCCGTATTAAAACCATTAAAATTTATGCTGCTTGCTTTGACGACTGTCATAGCGGGTTGCTCGCTTGAAAAACAAAGCGGGTTTAACCGTACACTTCAAAACCTTACCGCACATTATAATATCTTATTTAATGCCAACGAGCTGCTGCGGCTAAAGCAGGAGAGCTACGCGCTGGCATATGTCGACAATTACAACGAGATATTGAGCGTTTACCAGGACACTATCGCGCAAAGCGCAACAACCGATAAAGACCTTGAGGCGGCGACGGCCAAAGCCAATACGATCATTACATTTAAAGAACAAAGCCATTACCTGGGCGATGCCTACCTTGTTTTAGGAAAGGCAAGCTACCTGGGGGGGAATTATTTTAACGCGTCGGAATACTTTAGTTATGTGATCCGGTCATTTCCAAAACAGGCCGATCTGAAACAGGAAGCTTTGGCCTGGAAAGCACGCTCGCTGATGTACCTCGGCCAGGTGCCGGAGGCAAAGGTCGCGCTGGACTCCGCCCTTAAAAACATCAACGTCAAAAAAAGAAACCCGGTTGATGTTTATGCCGCCAAATTGCAATATGACATCAACACCCGGGATTATGCCGACGGCGAAGAAATGGCCAGGCAGGCTGTACACTATAGTCACAACAAAAAGCAGGAACTGCGCTGGACGTTTATTTTAGCGCAACTACAGGAACTGAACCAAAGACCAGCCGATGCCATAGTTAACTATAACCGTATTGCCAAAAGCAATGCTTCGTTTGAAATGGCTTTTAACGCCAGCTTAAACCGAATCCGGATCGAGGACAAACAAAATGGCGTTAAAATAAGCCGGGTAGACAGGCTGCTGGGCTTATTGAAAGACCCGAACAACAAGGAATTTAAGGACCAGGTATACTACCAGGTCGCCGAATTGCAAATAGCTGATAAGAATATTAATAGTGCCATCAAAAATTATAACTTATCCATCCGCTACAGCTTAAAAAATCAAACGCAAAAAGGACTGGCCTACCTGCGGCTTGCCGAGATCAGTTTTAAAAACAAAAATGATTATGTAACGGCTAAAAAGTATTATGATAGCACATTAACCACCTTGTCGCCCAACTACCCGGGTTACCGTTCTATTCAAAAACTGAGCACAAACCTGCAGGTGCTTACAGACAGGCTGCTGGTCATTACCCGCGAAGATACATTGCAGGCCCTGGCCCGCATGGACGAAAAAACGCGCACGGCCATTATCGATAAAATGGTAAGCGACCGGACATTGCAGCAGCAAGCCGCCTTTAATAACCCGGTAACGAATGTGGCAAACACCAATAATACCAATACAGATACGCAGGCCGGTATGATCATTGGCAACTCGTTTTATTTTTATAACACCAATGCCGTTAGCCAGGGTTTTATTGATTTTAAACGGAGGTGGGGCAACCGCAGTCTTACCGACAACTGGCGCCGCAGCGAACGGTCAAGCAGCGATTTAAATACCAACGAGGTAATTAGCAGTGCGCAAAATATTGACCCCGACGCGCCGGTGAGCGGCGTACAGCAGGACAAAAACCTTATCCCGGCAGGTAACTACAGGCAGACTTTGCTGCACGATATGCCGCTTACCACGGCCATGCTGGCACAATCAAATGACCGTATTTATAATGCCTACATGGACATCGGGAATTTTTATCGCGATGTTTTAAGCGACAAAAAGGAAGCGACCAATAATTATGAAACCATTTTGCGCCGGTACCCTGCCCATGCAAATACGCCGGCAGTATACTATAATTTATATCGCCTTTATGGTGATGTGGACTCCATAAAGGCGAACCGGTATAAGAACATCCTGTTAAAGGACTATCCCAACACACCTTTTGCTAAAATAATTTCGGACCCGGATTATGTGAAGAAACTGGAAGACGAAAACGCAGAGTTTACCGTGGCTTACAATAACCTGTTTGATTTGTATACTCATAAAAAATATAAAGAAGTTGTTGACCACGCACCGGTTTTACTGAAACAATACCCTGACAACAAGTTCCTGGCACAGATCTATTACCTGCAGGCCATTTCGGCCGGTCATAATGAAGGCGTTATCCCCTTTCGGGACAGCCTACAGCAGATCATAAAAAAATTCCCGGAAGATAAGCTGATAATCCCCGTGGTTAACCAACACCTGGCTTATATCAATACCAACATGGCCGAACTGATGGCAAGGCCCATAGTGCTAACAGATGACGACCCGAATAAAGTGCCTTTTACCTTTACCCCCGAATACCGGCAGGAAACCGAGTACAGGAAGCCGCTTGTGCCGGACAATCCGGCTGTAAAACAAGATGTGAAGGTTGCAGAAAAGAAACCGGCTACAATAGTGCCGCCGTCAACGGTCGCAACAACTACCCAACCGACGCAACTTCCCGTTAAACAACCTGAAACACCGTCGGCTATGTTTTCAATGCGCGATAGTACAAACTATTACTTCGTGGTAAACGTGGGCACTACGGCAACCAACGTATCTTCATCACGATTCGGGATAGGGCAATTTAACCGGGCTAACTATCCCGGCAAGGGTATCAAGCACCAGTTAATGCTGGTCGGGCCGGATAATCAGCTTATCTTTGTCGGCCGGTTCACAACGCTTAGCGGCGTTAAAAAATACGCGGCTGAAATAATCCCGCTGATGCCGGAGATTATGAAAGTGCCAAAGGATAAATACAGTTTTTTTATCATAACACAGGAAAATCTGAATAAATTAGCCGACAAAAAAACGTTGGATAGTTATATTGACTATTACCAAAAAAACTATTAACATGATCATTAAACTTGCCCCGGCAGATATAAAAAGATATAACTGGTATATTTGGAAGACGGTTATCGGCTGTTTTACATTTTTTGTCCTGCTGCTCATCGTTACTTACCTGGGGCTTTTTGGGCCGCTTCCGAACTGGCGCGACCTCGAAAATCCAAAAAGCAACCAGGCAACCGAAATACTTTCCACTGACAATAGCGTTTTAGGCACATATTTCATTCAAAACCGGTCGAGCGTAACTTATGCACAACTTTCGCCAAATGTGATCAACGCGTTGATCGCTACCGAGGACACCCGCTTTTATAAACACTCCGGCATTGATTTTCAGCGTATACCGAGTATGCTGCTATATAATTTGATAGGACGAAAACAGGGGGCCAGCACGATAACCCAGCAGCTGGCAAAAAACCTTTTTTCGGGGCCGGTAGCACATAACCCATTCGTTCGTTTTACACAAAAACTAAAAGAGTGGATCATATCCATACAACTGGAGCGGCGATATACCAAACAGGAGATAGTGGCCATGTATTTAAACACGGTCGACTTTGGCTCGTATAACACCTATGGGATAAAATCGGCTGCGCATACTTATTTCAATGTAACGCCGGATAAGCTTTCACCCGAACAGGCAGCGTTATTAGTAGGTATGCTCAGGGGCACGGCTTACTATTCGCCTATCAGGCACCCGGACAGGGCCCTGGGAAGGCGGAACCTGATATTAAGCAAAATGGCCAAACAGGGTTTTTTAAGCGACGGGCAGCTGGCGGAATTGGAGAAAAAACCATTGGACCTGGATTTTAACCCAATGAACCACAACGACGGCCCGGCGCCATATTTCAGGGCAGTGCTTAAACAACAAATACAAAAAATATTCAAGGAGCAAAATATCGTCAAATCGGACGGTTCAACTTACGACCTCGACCGCGACGGTTTAAGAATATATACAACCATTGATGCCAGCATGCAGCGGTATGCCGAGGAAGCGCAGCGGGCCTATATGCCCGCCCTGCAGGCGCAGTTCAACGCACAATGGAAAGGTGTAAGCCGGTGGAAAACGATAAAGAATTTTAAGCTGCTGCTGGACAAGGGCATGATGTTATCTGACCGTTATAAGCAGTTGCAGATCGAAGGCAAATCGGATGAGGAGATCAAACAGAACTTTGATACGCCGGATAGCCTGGAGCTTTTTACCTGGCGCGGCAATATCGATACGGTAATGAAACCTATCGATTCAATTGTGTACACCAAAATGATGCTGCGCAACGCGCTGATGAGCATGGACCCAACAACCGGCTATATCAAAGCCTGGGTTGGCGGCACCGATTTTGAACACGTTAAATACGACCAGGTAACCGGTACACGGCAGGTGGGATCAACCGCCAAGCCCTTCACATACGCGGTGGCCATTGAAAACGGATTCTCGCCCTGTCTGGAGGTGGATAATGTGCCTGACACGATCACTTACGGCAACGGGCAGAAATGGTGCCCGCGTTCGGGGAAGGCTGAAACTATACCGGGCACATTAACATTACGCGAGGCCTTAGCCCATTCGCAAAACTGGATAACTGCCCACGTAATGAAAGAAGTTGGACCAATGCCGGTTGTTGAGCTTGCCAAAAAAATGGGGGTTACAAGCGAGATACTGCCTTATCCGGCAATTTGTATCGGAAGCTTTAATGCATCGGTATTTGATATGACGGGCGCTTATTCTGTATTCGCGAACCATGGCACCTGGACCGAGCCTACCTT
Source organism: Mucilaginibacter sp. (assembly GCA_035568395.1). GTDB lineage: Bacteria > Bacteroidota > Bacteroidia > Sphingobacteriales > Sphingobacteriaceae > Mucilaginibacter. The sequence goes on from DATMOF010000006.1 coordinate 144,520, forward strand.
TATATTACGCATTGAAGATAAAAACGGCAACGTGATTTATACCCATACGCCAAAAGTTGTGCAGGCCATGGACGCCGAGCATGCTTATGTAATGACCTATATGTTAAAAGGCGTTGTTGATATACAAGGCGCAACCGGAAACAGGTTAAGATGGAAATACAATTTCACCAACCCGATAGCCGGCAAAACAGGCACCACCAATGATAACTCCGACGGCTGGTTCATCGGCGTTACGCCGCAGCTGGTTACCGGTGTGTGGACAGGCTGCGAGGACCGGGATATCCATTTTCTATCGGAGCGCCTGGGCGAAGGAGCCAATACGGCCTTACCTATTTTTGCGCTGTACATGAAAAAAGTATACGCCAACCAGGCTTTGGGCATCAAAAAGAATGTGGATTTTGATGCCCCTAAAAATGGGCTATCCATTCAGCTCGACTGCGGAGCTTATAAGCAACAGCAACCGGGAACGGGTGAGGTGGAGAAGAAATTGGGCTTTTGAGTTTATTTGTTCACTGGTTCATTAGTTCATTGGTAAATAGTTCGATATTTTGTTGATTTTATTTACCGTTAAGATTGGAAATTTACCACGAGCAATGCATATCTAAAGCTACTGATCAATCTGAAACCAGGGAGCAGAGAAGGTAGTCCAACTCTTCAATAATCCGCTATTGCACCAATGAACTATTGAACTGGTGAACCAATGAACGAATGAACCAATGAGCGATAAGTTTGATTACAGGTTAGCATTAAAAAATATACCCCGTAAACCCGGCGTTTATCAATTTTGGGATGAAGGCCAGGAATTAATCTATATTGGCAAGGCAAAGGACCTCAAGAGCCGTGTCACTTCGTACTTTAACAAGGATGCCAATGTAAACGCCAAAACCCGGGTACTGGTTACCAAGATCCGGAATATTACCTTTACTATCGTTGATACCGAAGTAGATGCCTGGCTGCTTGAGAATAGCTTGATCAAAAAACACCAGCCGCGGTATAACGTGATGCTGAAGGATGATAAAACCTATCCGTGGATCATCATTAAAAATGAAAACTTCCCGCGCATTTTCTGGACGCGGCGCATTGTGCGCGACGGGTCAAAATACCTGGGGCCTTATGCCTCAGTCAGCATGATGCACAATATTTTGGGGCTCATCAAGGAAACTTACCCGCTGCGTACCTGCAACCTGGCGCTTACCCGCGAGAATATCGATAAAGGCAAGTTTAAAGTTTGTTTGGAATATCAGCTCGGCAATTGTAAGGGCCCCTGCCAAAACTACCAGACCGAAAATGACTACGACAACAACATTGAAGAAATAACGGACATTTTGTGCGGGAAGATCGGCGCCGTATTGCGAAACCTCAAAGCCGACATGGAAAAGGCTGTCGCCGATTTGAATTATGAGCATGCCCATCGCCTGAAAAGGAAATTCGAGCTGCTTGAAAACTACCAGAGCAAATCCACCATCGTCAATTCGTCTATTACCGATGTGGATGTATTCAGCATAGCCTCGGAAGAGAAATACGCGTTCGTTAATTACCTGAAGGTGATGAACGGCACCATCATCCAAACCCAAACCATCGAACTGAAAAAACGCCTCGACGAAAGTGATGAGGAATTATTGACGCTCGCTATCATTGAATTCAGAAGCAGGTATGACAGCCATTCAAGGGAGATCATAGTACCTTTTGATATCGACATTGAAGATAAAGCCATCAAATTTACCGTACCGAAGCTGGGTGAAAAAAGGAAGCTCCTTGACCTCTCGCAAAAAAATGTACTGTTCTTTAAAAAGGAGCGGATAGATCAGTATGAAAAGTTAAATCCTGAAGTAAGAACTGAACGGCTGCTAGCCCAAATGATGAAAGACCTGCGGATGAACCAGCTGCCGCGCCACATTGAATGTTTCGATAACTCAAATTTCCAGGGAAAATACCCCGTTTCGGCTATTGTAGTTTTCAGGGATGGCAAGCCGTCAAAAAAAGATTACCGGCATTTTAATGTAAAAACAGTGGTAGGTCCCGATGATTTTGCGACTATGGAGGAAGCCGTTTTCCGGCGGTACCGCCGCATGCTTGATGAAGGCGGCGAACTGCCGCAATTGATCGTTATCGACGGCGGAAAGGGGCAACTTTCGTCGGCAGTGAAAAGCCTTAAACTACTGGGTATAGATAAACAGGTAACCATTATCGGGATAGCCAAACGGCTTGAGGAGCTATATTACCCCGGCGACCAATACCCTTTATATCTGGACAAAAAATCCGAGACGCTAAAAGTCATCCAGCATTTACGCGACGAAGCCCACCGTTTTGGGATAACCTTTCACCGCAAAAAGCGGGATAAGGGCACACTGGTTACCGAACTGGAGCTGATAGAGGGTGTGGGCAAAACCTCGTCGGAGAAACTTTTACGCCATTTCAAATCGGTTAAAAAGATCCGGGAAGCATCAGAGGCTGAGTTGCTGGAGGTGGTGAACACCAAACAGGCAAAGGCGATAGTGGGGTATTTTAGTGGTAGAGATTAGAGGTTAGAGACCGGAGATTAGTTTTAATTAATATAAAAAGCCTTTACAAGTTATAGCTTGTAAAGGCTTTTATTTTTGTGTCCTTCTAATCTCTAACCTCTGATCTCCAACATTAATACGACCACAAGTTAAGCTCCCAATCCATCAGGGATTTCTTGACCTTTTCCGATTCGTAGAGTTTATCTATACCCGTCGCGTAATCCTTGATCCGTTCATCCTTGTCGTTTGATACTTTTACGATGTAGCTTGCAAATATTCTTTTCATAAACACGTCGTCAAAGCTTAGCCCCGTAGCATCGTTATTGCGGCTTATGGCTTCTTTGGTTGCCAATATCTGCCTTGCATCAGGGAAATATATCCAGAATGCAGGCTGATAATCTAAGTTAAGACCACCGGCCTTTGGCTTAACCATTGGCGCAATACCGATTATACGCGGCTCAAAAATGGAGCGTTGTTTGTCAAATACCCAGTCTTCCTTTATACGGAATTTAACAATACTATCCGGGCTAAATTCGCCGGCTGTTAGTACCGATTTTATTTTATTCCCGTCCTTGTCAAATTTATCCACTACGGTACTATCGGCCATTTTACTTTTTGCCTGGGCCGGCGTTAAAGGGGTTGAAAAGCTATCGCCGCCTATGTCAGTTTTATTAGGGGTCGGGTCGTAAGCGGTTAATTCACCTGCAGCTATGGCATCCATTAAAACATCAATTAAGCGCTGTTTTGGTGAAGCCAGGTACTGGTTCATCTTTTCGCGCAAGTCAATCTCCCGCCAAACACGTTTAGCGAAAGCGACATCTGATTCCCTCAGGTTGGGATAAGGTGTTACCTTAGCGCTTAAAATATTGGTTTTTTTGTAATAACCATCCAGCGGCCGGTCAAACGGTTTTGCCGGTAATTTACTCACCTTTTTTGTAGTATCAATTCCGGTGGGCTGGGCGCTCATGGTTGAGCTGCCTGTGTTGGATACAGTGGTTTTTTGCGTGGTTTTGGCCTTGGCACTTGCTTTCTTCTTACGGTTTTGTGCATAGGATGTAATACAAGCTAAGCACAATACAACAACTAAAATCCTCTTTTTCATAACTTTATTAATTTGCACTTATTACGATTCCGTCAAGCCCGCGCTGTGTATGATCGGGACCAACTGCAATAATATCTCTAAATACAACTGTTGTGCCAGGCGTCACAGAATTAATAGCTGTGCGCATAGCGCCGCTCAATTCATTTCCGTTCGCCGAATACGTTATCGCATCCTGGCGTGGTTTAATGATGAGCATTGTAAAACGGGTTACATTAAACTTTGCATCAAAATCAAACCCTTCCAATTTCGCAAATATCCTATCCTGCGCTCTTATATTCGCAGCCCCGGTGGTTCCTCCACTTTTACCCGCAAACATGGCCTTTGGATCTGGTATACGTTTTACACGAAATAAAGTTGACCCTAATGTTGCAGTTTTTCCCGGCGCTATCTCACCAGATACCGTAACGGTTGCTGTACCCATGGAGTTTACTTCGGCTGTATAATGACCGGCCGAGCCCGACAGGCTGCCGCTGCTGATGCTTACGTGTAGTTTTTCCTTGGCAATGCCCGGCGCCGAAACCGATAACGGGTTTGGCACGCCGATATATAATACGTTCATCTTATCAGGCGAAACCACGGCCGACGGCCTGGCTACCATATAAGTTTGCGCTGGTGTGGTAAAGTGCTGTATCTTTCCGTCGTTATCTTTAAATATTATTTCGCCGGTCCAGGTATGTAATCCTTCACTGCTGGTGCTGCCGGAATACTTACCCTTGCCTTCGCTTACAGGTATGCGTGACCCGCCAACGGTTATCGTAGGCGATAAATGCGAATCGTAAGCCGTTAAAAACACCTCGGCGGTATATGGCTGGCCTACCAATACATAACTTGTCGGCGCCACGGCCACTGCGTTAAACTTGTCCAGGTTTACCTGTGCCTGCTCTGCCTCGCCCAATATTTTCTTTACTACTTCGTTTTCCGCATTTTTGGTATCGGCCTGTATTTTTGCCAGCGTAGTTAGCGTAGCGCCCAAAGGGATACCGTCGCCAAAATAAGCTTCTTCCCACGTTTTCGATACGCCGCCGCTTTGCTTTGGCGCATCCGCATTAAGTGAAAAATTAACGCCTGCCCGCTCTTTAGGATTCAGCAATGCCAATAACTTAGTTCTTGTTTCGTTAATTTTATCATGCAGCTGTTCGCCCTTTTTGTTGGTGATCATAATGTGCGGGGATATATCCAGGTTATCGCGCGCGCCAACATCGTTGATGTTGGGATTAATCCCACCTCCTTCAGCTACCAGCTGATCTCTTAAGGCCTGTACATAATCGTTAAGAGCCTTAGCTACCGCAGTCGCTTTTTTTGCCCGGTCGTAAATAGGCTGCGCCCGGTCGTGCTGGTCTTTCAGTTTAGTGGCCTCAAAAGTTGAATAGGTATCATTAATACCCTTATTAACATTGCCCGTTGATGTGTCGAGGCTATTTTTTATATTTTTAAATGAATCCAATAAACTGTCTGGTACGTTCAGGGCAATAAGGCCTAAAAGTACCAGGTACAGGATACCGATCATTCGTTGTCTCGGGGATTGTTTACCTCCAGCCATGTGATTTAAAGGTTATGTCTAATTATCAAATCTGGTACAAAGTACTAATTAACGCGTGGCTGGTTCATTGCTGAAAGCATATTGCCGTATATGGCATTTAACGTTGCCAGGTTTTTAGCCAGGCGGCCGATCTCATCTTTAAATTGTTTCGAATCGTTTATCGAATCGTTAAAGTTTTGCATCGTATCCGAAAGGTTCTGGTAAAACTTGTTCATCGATTTTAAATGATTGCTCGAATCCTGCAGTTCAAGTTCGTAAACAGCATTCAAAGCCGAAACATTTTTAGCCATTTTGTTGATCTGCTCGTGATAAGCCTTTGAGTCGATAGACGTGCTGGCTATTTCTGATAAATTGGCTGAAGCTATCTCAAATGAGTTAGATAGCTTATCGTAGCTTGCTGTGGCCAGCTTAACCTTATTGGTAAACTCGGTGGTGGCCTCTCCGGCATCAGCAACTTTCGATATGGAATTTACCTTGTCGCCAAAAGTTCTCAGGCCGTCGCCCAGGCTGCTTATCAATTCGGGGCCGATTTTTGCATCTGCAAGCATTTTATCCAAAGCTGCCGTGTTTGAAACACTGCCACCCGCCGGCCTTGCCGATGCTTTTGGTAATTCGCCTGTATAATCTTCATCTAGTTCAGGATAGGCTCGCCTCCAGTCAATTTCCTTTTCATCGCGCTGAAAGCCTAACAGGAAGAACAAAATGGCTTCGGCTGATAATCCGCCGGTAATAAACCAAGTTGCCCCGGGCCAGTGTAATATTTTAAACATCAAACCGACGATAACGACCGTAGCGCCCCAGGATACGATATTATTAATTCCGTAAGGTAATTTTTTCCCTGCCATAATAATTTAAAAAAGGTTTATGTGATTGTTGATTTTGATTAAGCTGATTAATGTTTATCCCTGATATCCCGCCCTACATAGTGCGTTACGCAACGAAATCCGATGTATGATTTTGCTGTATCCTGGTATTCAAAGGTACGGGTTGAATTTTGAAGAAAATAGCCGACATCTTTCCATGATCCGCCACGCACAACTTTGCGTTTCAGTACAGGCGGATCGTTCGGTTTAGCCTCGTAATCAAAGGTTGGCGCAAGGTCATGGACAAACGTAGAAGCTGACTCGTCAAAGGCTGATGAAGTCCACTCAGCAACGTTACCCGCCATGTTGTACAGGCCGTAATCATTTGGGAAATAAGATTTTACGTTTACGGTATAAGTTCCGCCGTCATCGGAATAATTACCCCTGCCGGGCTTAAAGTTAGCCAGCAAACATCCTTTAGCATTTTTAATGTAAGGGCCTCCCCACGGATAGTCGGTTCCTATCCTGCCGCCGCGGGCAGCATATTCAAATTCGGCCTCATTCGGTAAAAAATACATTGAACGGTGCGGCAGATGTCTTTTATCTTTATAGGCATCATTATACCGGGAGCGCCAGATAGTGAATGCACGCGCCTGGCGCCAGGTAACACCAACAACCGGGTAGTTACGATACGAAGGGTGTGAAAAATATCCTTCAACCATCGGCTCGTTTGCAGCGTATGAAAAATCGCTCAGCCAAACCAGCGTATCAGGATAAACATTAACCGTGTCGCGGAAAATGAAATCCGAACGCTTTTTTGTTTTATCATTCTTATAATCAGCTGCCGTGCGGTATATCATGGTCGCATAGTTATATTTTAACAGCCTTACGTCCAGCTCATTGCGGTCGAATACACGGTCATCGCCCTGATAGTACATGCCCTGCAGCTTAGCGCCCTGGGCAGCGGCGGCGGCACCCTTGCGGGGACTCATTACCGGATATTTTTTTACATAATCCCAATTGATGTACTTTTTGCCGTTAGGAGCAGCAACTGCACCTTTACCCGGCTTTAAGTAATATTTATCATCATTAAGATAATTAGTAATGGCGATCGAATCGCGCACCCAGTTTACAAATTGCCTGTATTGACTGTTACTGATCTCGGTTTGATCCATGAAGAATGGAGGTACCGTAACCTGTTTGGTTTGCGCTATTTGGGCAAACGTAACGTCCTGGTCGGTTTGGCCCATCAGGAATGAACCGCCGGGAATATAAACCATCCCGTATGGAACCTCTGCCCTGAACGACCGCGCCGGAACGCCCGTCAATTCGCCTCTGTCTCCGCCTTTACCGCAGCCGCTTAATACACCGACTGCCAAACCCATCATTAAAAAGTATATCTGCTTCATTTTTAAAAATCAAAATCAGTTTTATATATAATATACAACTTTATTGCGACCACCGAATATATTAAATTTGACCCACCTATGCGCAAAAAAAATTTATTAGTCAAAACTACGTAATTTAAATCTAATTAAAATAAACCATTAGCTAATAAACTAATGGCTTTGATTAATATTATTAGTGACAATTTCTACGTCAAATAGTTTGCACTATAACGCAAAACTTTTGAAAATAGTTACAGCCTAAATTAAATAAACTGTCAATAACCTTTTTTAACAAAAAATTTGTTCGTGTAAAGCGAAAAAACTAATCCCTGTTACCTGTTGAATATGTTTTTTAATTATGTAGGTACAACTGATCACCCGTTCATAGATAGAAGGTTGAACATTAATTAGCAGTGTGAACGTTGAAAGATTATTTGTTGGCCTGCTTAACGTATTGCTCAATTGCCATGGTCATGGATGGCGCTGCAGGCGTGGGCGCGGGAATATCTAAAATCAAGCCTGCTTCGAGCACAGCTTTATAAGTAGTGGCACCAAAAGCCGCTATACGGGTATTGTTTTGTTTAAAGTCGGGAAAGTTCTTGTACAGCGATTGTATGCTCGACGGGCTAAAAAAGGCAATTATATCATAAAAAACATCAGCCAGATCCGACAAGTCGCTGCAAACGGTCCTGAACAGTACCGCCGGGGTAAAATTGTAGCCGTTTTCGAGCAGGAACTTTTGTGTTTCCTCGGCCGCAACGTCTGAGCAGGGATAAAGAAATTTTTCTGATGAGTGTTTTTTTAATACTTCAGCCAGGTCGGAAGCTGTTTGCTTTCCAAAAAAAATCTTCCTTTTTCGGTACTGAATATATTTTTGAAGGTACAGCGCGATCGTTTCGGACAGGCAGAAATATTTCATTTCAACCGGGACTTCAAAACGCATTTCGTCGCATATCCTGAAAAAATGATCGGCCGAATTACGGCTTGTAAAAATTACAGCACTAAAATCAGCGAGATTGATCTTTTCCTTACGAAAATCTTTAGCCGGCACACCCTCAACATGAATAAATGATCTGAAATCAATTTTCAAATTAAGCTTTTTAGCAAGCTCGGCGTATGGATTCTTATCGTTTTCGGGTTTTGGTAAAGTAACTAAAATACTTTTAACCTTTTTCTTTCTATCTTCCAAATTCAATTCGTGTAACTGCTAAAAGTTTATATTAAGAGCCTTGATCAATATCAACACAGGACAAATTTCGAGGGCACAAAGATAGATAAATAAATAAAATTTATGAAATCGAAAGTTTGAAATGATATTTACGCTATTTCTGAGGTATTGCCATGCAAAAATGGCCCCGATGGTCAATAATGTAAAGCTCAGTAAATACGGAACGAACTTATTAGCGAGTAAACTGAGGCATATCGCTACAAATAATAATACGAACGCTATATTAAAATAGGTTAGATTCAATATGGTAATGTACTGGCTTACATGCTTATTGATATCGAATATAAACCCGATAAATTTTAATACGAAAAATTTAAGGGCAAACAGTACACAGATCAAAACGGACAGCGAAATAAAAAGCTGCATCCCGCTGATGGTGTAGTAAACATGATAATAAACAGTAAGCTGCGACAAAACAAGGGCTGATGAAGCGCTGAACAATAAAAATAAACCTATAAACGCCCACGAATTCATCATGCCCCCCTCCTTGTCGAGCGGCGAAACGGCGCGTTTGTCGTAAAAAGTTTGCATAACCCCTCTTACATCGGCGCCTAAAAAAAAGTTAAGCAAGGCCGTATATATCAATAACCCAATAACGGCGCCTATTACCCACGGATCGCGCGGCTTGCGCAGCTGCCCGGTCCGTAATACGCCTTTTGCTTTTTTTGATAGGTGAGCCAGTGCATTTAAACTAAGTACATCGGTTTTTAACAATCGCGTTAAAAACTGGTCTTCACGCAATGGGTCGGGCTGAAAATAGATCATGGCTATCGAGTCGGCTATAAACTGTTCGCGGGCCTGGGCCGCAATTAACGCAGAGTCGGGGTTGTATACACCAGCCCGCGTGGCGCCGGCTGTCCTTAAATGGTTAGTCGTTTTTTTAATGATCGTATCCTGCTCCGCATATACTGAGCGACAAAATGCCGTTATGATCAGAAAGCAACAAAGGGTAAACCGCATTTTAAAAAATTGGCTGATAACTAACTATTGAGCAAAATTACCCGAATAATTAAAATATTCTTCTTCCGTTGCAATTATATTTTTGAGGATCAGCGCTGTCGCCGATAAAGATTTTGATTTGGGGAGCCGATAATGTAAGAACGCTTACCTTTGCCCCATGGCAGGCATTTATATCCATATTCCCTTTTGCAAACAGGCATGTCATTACTGCGATTTCCATTTCAGCACTTCGTTAAAAGCTAAGGACGAGCTTTTGCAGGCTCTAATAAAAGAGATAACCCTGCAACAAAATTACCTTGACGGCGAGGCTATCGAAACCATATACTTCGGCGGTGGCACCCCCTCCCTGCTTAGCGCGGATGAACTGAAATTACTCATCAGCACCATAACAGGTTTACATACAGTTGCCGCCGGCGCCGAAATCACCATCGAGGCCAACCCGGACGACCTGGATAAAGCCAAAATACAGGCACTCCGCGAAAGCGAAATAAACCGGTTCAGCATAGGTATACAATCGTTTTTTGATGAGGACCTTGCCTGGATGAACAGGGTGCACCGCGCCGGCGAAGCAGAAGCGGCCGTGAAGCGGGTACAGGATGCAGGGTTCGAAAACCTGACCGTCGACCTGATCTATGGCTACCCCCTGCTGACCGACGAGAAATGGAGCTATAATTTAAATAAGGTTTTTGAAATGGCCGTGCCGCACATCTCGTCATACTCGATGACGGTTGAACCGCAAACCGCGCTGGCATCGTTCATCAATAAAAAGCAGCACCCGGCTATGGATGACCAGCAAAGCGCTGCGCAATTTATCTTTATGATGAATGCCATAGAATTGCATGGCTTTGAACATTACGAAATATCGAATTTTTGCAAACCCGGCCAATATTCACGTCATAATGCCAACTATTGGCGGGGTGTAAAATATCTCGGCATAGGCCCGTCGGCGCACTCATATAACGGAGTGTCGCGGCAATGGAACATTGCCAATAATGCGCAGTACATTCAGTCTATTTCGCTAAATAAGCTGCCCGCCGAAATGGAGGTGCTGACCGAAACTAACCGGTTAAATGAATATATCATGACATCGCTGCGCACGATATGGGGATTGGACCTGGATAAGTTAAATTCAATCGTAAGCGCTGCTTCCGATGAACTGTTAACAGCTGCCCGGCCTTACTTCGATAAGAACTGGATCATTCAAAAAGAAAACACGATTTACCTAACCCCGCAAGGTAAACTATACGCCGATAATATCGCTTCTGGTTTGTTTTTTTAAGGTGATGATATACGAGTTGGGACAAGCTTTATAATAGCTAATATTTACAGATTTTAAAAATTAATAATAATAAACCACCAATGATAAAGTACAGCCAATATTTTTTGTAGGTACTCCAAACATCAGTGTGCGAAAACTTATTCCAGCCATCATTGTGCGAAAACTTAAGCATGATTCCTATAAATACGAAGATTAAAGGACTGAGAAATCCGAAGAAAGTATTAATGCCCATGTAGGTTTAGGATTTAATAGAAATGCCAAGTTAAGAAATTAGTTTAGCACGCATCCGTCACATTGCGACAAAAAAATGTCTGCTCCAAAAACCGCCGTTCCTTTTACGTCGTATCTCTCCCTAAACAAACAACAATACACAAAATGAAAAAAATCATTATCGCGGCGTTTGCTTTAGCAGCTATTGCAATTTCGCCGAAAGTTAACGCTCAAACTAAAATGGTTGGTGGCGCAGCCATGTACCCAACTAAAAACATTGTTGAAAATGCGGTTAACTCAAAAGACCACACAACGCTTGTTGCAGCAGTAAAAGCAGCCGGACTGGTTGAAACTTTAGAGTCTGCCGGGCCGTTTACCGTATTTGCGCCAACCAACGAAGCATTCGGAAAACTACCAGCAGGAACAGTCGACAACCTGGTAAAACCTGAGAACAAAGCCACCCTTACAAAAATTTTAACCTACCACGTGGTTGCAGGCCGTTTAAGCTCACGCGATTTATGGGCTAAAGTAAAAGCCGGCAACGGAAAAGCAGCATTAAAAACCGTACAGGGCGATGAGTTAACCGTTATGGTCCAGGGTAAAAAATTATACCTGGTTGATGAAAAAGGCGGCAAATCATGGATCACCATTGCCGATGTAAATCAAAGCAACGGGGTAATACATGTGGTTAACACCGTATTAATGCCTGATTAATTCCACAATAATTAATGTAAAGCCCGGCGATTTTCGCCGGGCTTTTTTGTGTTTTGTCATCCTGAACGTAGTGAAGGATCTTCTTCAAGGGACATGTTTCCGATTGTATGACGTAAAAGATCCTTCGTTTCACTCAGGATAACAAAGCATTGCTTTTTAATGAACTTCTTGCTCCATCTCAAATCTCAAATCTCAAATCTAACATCTCAAATCTACGAAGTATGGTCCACCACTATTTTCCACTCCCCATTGATCTTCCGAAACCAAAGCGTAAAATACCCGCCTGGTGCATCTTTTTCGCGCTGCAGGTGCCAGGCGCCAAGTATAAATGCGTTGGTGTTATCAAGCAGGTCGACCTTTAATATGGCAAAGGTAAGCGTGCCCATCGCGGCCTTACCGGGATAATGTTTTTTATAGCGTTCGAGCGTAGCCTGCCAGCCGCGGGTTGGCGCGGAGCTGCCGACAAACAGCAGCGAGTCGGAATGCCAGTAACCCTGCATGTAACCGTCGATGTCGCCATTGTTCCAGGCCATGCGCTGATCGTCCAGCACTTTTAAAATAGCCAGTTTATCGTCCTGTGCATAAAGAATTAAGGAAGTAAGAACCAGGGCGCATGAGATTATTATTTTCTTCATCATGCAATTTAAAAATATTTATAAAAAAAGCTGTTAGCTTTGGTGTTTATGCTTTCAGCTACAAAAAACATCCTTTGTTTCGGCGAGATATTATGGGATACCTTCGGCACTGAGAAAGTTGCCGGTGGCGCCCCTATGAATGTAGCCCGCCACCTGGTCCGGCAAAGGGCGAATGTATCGTTTGCCAGCCGGGTGGGGTCGGATGAATCCGGAAAGGGCCTGATCGAATTTTTAAAGGCGTCGGGCTTATACAGCGATTTGATACAAATCGATGACGAACTACCCACCTGCGAAGTAACCCTTAAGCTCGACAAGCAGGGCAGCGCTACCTATATCATTCCCGGGCCATGTTCATGGGATAACATCCAACCGGACACAGTACTGACCGAAGCGGCTGAAAAAGCAGCAGCTATTGTATTTGGCAGCCTGGCCTGCCGCGAAAATATCACGCGCGATACTTTATTAAACCTGCTGGGTGAAACAACCGCGTTGAAAATTTTTGATGTGAACCTGCGCCCGCCGCATTATACTTTACCCGATGTTGAAACTTTCGCGGCCCGGGCCGATGTGGTTAAGATGAATGAGGAAGAGGCTAATTTACTGATAGGCGGAGCAAGCAGTCTGAAAGAAAAGATCATTGCATTTCAAAAGAAATATCACCCCCAAACCATTTGCGTTACCCGCGGCGAAAACGGCGCTATTGTATGGCACGATCACGAGTTTTATGAACACCCGGGCTTTAAAGTAACGGTGGTTGACACGGTAGGCGCCGGCGACGCCTTTTTAGCTACTTTTATAGCAGGACTACTTAACGATATAAATATGACCGACTTGCTAAAAAAAGCCTGCGCGGTCGGCGCTTTTGTTACGACCAGGCGGGGTGCTAACCCGGTTTATAGTATGGCGGATATTGATGCGCTGATGGTATGAAACCAAAAATCATCATAGCGATGGGTTTGAAACCCATCGCTATGATGAACCCATCGTTAATTGATGGACCTCAAAATCCTGTTCCACCTTATCTTATCCAAAAAGGCGCCGGCCGAGTCAACGCTCATAAAGGTGATCATGGCTTTCCCTACAATATGGTCCTCGGGCACATAACCCCAAAAACGCGAATCAAGCGAATTATGGCGGTTATCGCCCATCATCCAGTAATAATTCATTTTAAAAGTGTAGAAATGCGCTTGCTTGCCATTGATGAAAATGTCTTTGCCTTTTATATCAACCCGATTGTTTTCATACAATTCGATCGCCCGGCGGTATAACACCATTGTTGAGTCAGTCAACGGGACCGTCCAGCCGCGTTTAGGTAAAACAAGCGGACCAAAATTGTCCATGTTCCATTTAAATTTTTCGTTATGCGGAAAAACCGAGGGATCATAGCTGTCGGCAGGCTGTACAACCGGGGTAACGCTTTTTATGTTCGAAAATCTTTTGAATGCAGCCAGGTTAGTATTGGGTATGATCATTTCGTATGTATTTGCATCCTTTTGTTGCAACACTTCAATATGCATATCCTGGTACACCTGGGGGTTTAAATCCGTCCCGTTTGTTACTACCGTGTAGGACGTTTGGGCCTTTTCCGCATTTGGCGCGGCTATTCCGTTAATAAATACCTGGCCGTTAACAATGGCGAGGCGGTCGCCCGGCGTAGCCTGGCACCGTTTGATCAGGTTAGTGCGCACATCAACCGGCCGGTCGTATGACGGGTCGGCCTCTTCCGGTTTATTGAAAACGATAATGTCGCCCTTTTTAACTTCAGTTAATCCCGGCAAACGGAAATAAGGCAACTTTATGCCATCCCAATAAGTTTTAATATTGTATTTTGTAACAGTCGACTCCAAAAAAGGCACCGACAAGGGCGTAAATGGCATGCGCGGGCCGTAGCTTATTTTGCTCACGAATAAGTAATCGCCTGTCAGCAATGTACCTTCCATTGAACCCGAAGGAATGGCATAAGCCGAAAACAGCAGTCCGCGGATAATTGTAGCAGCCACAACTGCAAACCCTACAGCGTCAACCCACTCGCGTGTTTTTGACTTTTTTGGTTTGGTGCCGGATGCTTTTTTTCGGGAGAAGAATTTCCAGTTCATAATGCCAGGTTTTTTCTTAGACCGGGAGAGTTCCAAAATGTTACAGCATCTGCGGCCGCAGCATGTATAGATCAATTCAATGTTAACATATAATATCATACCCATCGAAAATGAAAAGCGCCATCAAATCAGGCTTTTATTGAAAAACACGACATAATAGCAGGTTTTTATTGAAATTGATCCTTAAACACATCAAAATTGAAATAGGAATATAGTTTGTGATCTCATCGAAAAGGACACTAATGGATTCTTATTCTGCAACTATAATTGAAGCTGTTGAAAAGGTAAAGACAGCAGTTGTTAAAATTGAGCTTTATAAAAAAGATCAAAATAAAGAAGCCCTTACCGGCACAGGTTCTGGATTTTTATTTTCTTCCGACGGCTTTTTGTTTACCAATAGCCACGTAGTTCACAATGCCGAAATTATTAAAATCAAGCTCCACGACGGCAGCAGTACATTAGCAAGCCTTATTGGTGAAGACCCTGATACCGATTTGGCCATACTTAAAATTTCCGGATCAGAATTTACGCCGGTAAAATTGGGGGATGCTGAAATATTAAAGATCGGGCAGTTGGTTATTGCCATAGGCAATCCGCTGGGATTTCAACATACAGTAACCGTTGGTGTTGTAAGCGCATTGGGCCGCACGCTTGAGGGACAAACAGGCAGGATGATGGATAGCATGATACAAACTGATGCGGCCCTTAATCCGGGCAACTCCGGGGGGCCGCTGATAAATACCGACGGCGAGGTTGTGGGTGTTAATACGGCCGCTATACGCGGCGCCCAGGGCCTCTGTTTTGCCATTAGTATTAGTACAGCAAAAGAAGTAGCTAACCAACTAATCAGGTTTGGAAAAGTTAAGCGCGCCTATCTTGGTGTGGTTATGCAGCAAATAGATTTAGTCCCCAAATTAAGGGCTATTCACCAACTGCAAAATAAACAGGCATTGTTTATTTCAGAAGTAGCTGCAGGCAGCCCGGCGCAAAAGGCCGGCATATTAAGCGGCGATATCATTTTATCTTTTAACAACCAAATGGTTGAAACATCCGATAAGTTGTTTAAAATGTTAACGGAGGATAAAATAGGCCAGTTTCAGTATATTGGCGTACTCAGAAATAATTACAAAACCGAATTCAGAATTACACCTGTTCAAAAAAATTAGTGAAGGTCTGCAAAATAAACTGGATCAGCCCTTACTTCCTGGCTCTTGCTCCCTGGTTTTTTTTTGTCACAATTACCTAACCATTTAGCTTGTGCAAACTTTTGGGTTATAAACAATATACCGGAACCCCGTTAAGATATTTTTATAGCATTGTAACATATTCATTATAAGGCCATTGTAACGGATATTTTATAGATTATTCTGAATAATACATTATAGTTTTGTCCCGTCGTTAAATATTGAAATATCAAAAGGGCTCCACATATTATAAAGAAAAGTATAACACTCGCTGTTGTTGTGTTATACTTTTTCATGACGTCAGCTTATATTTCATATCTTCCGAAATATAATTCTTACCAGTCAAAAACTTCTACTGCACCAGGTGTCACTTATTTTCACACGGATAACAATGCGCGCAACTGTTTTATACAAATGCGTGTTGCTTTTAAAACCGCCGTTGAAAATAAGCGCAACGCATTAAATATCTTTATTAAAACAGCAGCACTGGCTTTTTTGGTGGTTTTCAGCGAAGCTGCGATACCTGTTTTATCAGGAAAATCAAGCGCTTCGTTAACGCTCCTTCTTTACCCGCACAGGCCTTACTATCAAACTTTCCGCACACTTCGGATTTGATTATACACTTAAATGTGTTTAACGATCAATTTTTTTATCCGCATCTCGTAGTTTCTGACTATGCATTTACCCTGGTTTCTATTTAATCATGTAAGTACCGGATGCTTATCCAATAATTTAAAAATCAATACAATGAAAACAATATCAAAATATTTAACACTTACCGGCTTAAGCGCAGTAATGTGTTTGTTCCTGGCTTTACCCGCTGATGCACAACATGGAGGTGGCGGCGGTCATTTCGGTGGCGGCGGTCATATGGGTGGCGGTGGCGATATGCATTTTGCCGGAGGTGCTCACTTCGGTGGCGGTCATATCGGCGGTGATAATCATTTCGGCAGTGCCCATATAGGTGGCGATAGCCATTTCGGTGGCGGCCATCCGTCAGGCGCGGTATCGGTAAACTTCCATGCCGGTGCGGGTATTAGGGGCGGCACCCCACACACAGTCAGGATGTGGGGAAACGGGCCGGGTGTTTATGGGCATGGCGGCCGATATGGCCACTATGTTTGGGGCAGGCACGGCAATTATTTTTACAATCACGGGTTTTATGGTAGTTTATACTATCCTATGCTGGGCCTTAATTTTGGCTATTTACCCGTTGGCTATTATCCATTTGACTGGGACGACAGTCAGTTCTACTTCAGCGATGGATTTTACTACCAATATGATAACGACCAATATACCGTGGTTGAACCGCCTATAGGCGCAGCAATAAAGACGCTGCCATCAAATGCCAAATCCGCCCAGATCAACGGACAGCAGTATTATGAGTTAAATGGTGTTTATTATTTGCCTGTTAAACAAGACGACGGCGCCACCCAGTATCAAATTGCAGGTAAAGACGGCAAGTTAAATACAAATGCCACCGGCGCTAAAACGGTTGTACCGAGTATAGGCAATGTTGTTACCAAACTGCCGCCCGATTGCAGAAAGATCAATCTGAACGGCGATACTTTTTTCGTGTCTGAAGATGGTATATATTACCAGCAAATTAAAGACAGCAATAATAAAACAACCTATAAAATAGTAGGGCTTGAAAATGGCCCGGGCAAATAATAGGGTTATATAAACAAAAAGGTAGGGTTAAATAACCCTACCTTTTTGTTTATTTTTCGCATTTAATATTCAAATTTCATTATCGATATTGATTTTTTACTTTTTTCAATAATATTGGTCTAACTCTGCGAGCGGCAAACCGGCGTATAGACTCACCCCGACTGCGCTTCGCTGGTCGACCCCCTCTCCGGTAAACCGGAAAGAGGGTAAATCATAGAAAATATATTTTCTTTACCTCTACCCTCTTTCCCGGCCCGCCGGGAGAGAGGGTGGTCGAGCGAAGCGATGACCGGGTGAGTCAACTCTGCGAGCGGTAAACCATCGCTTTTGTCATTATTAACTAACAATTCAACTTCGGCAAACTTTTAAAGAAAATAATCCGTTATTTTATATCAGAAAGGGTACCCTATGCGCGGATTTGAATTTTCGAAGTTTAAACCCAATCAAATTCCCAAAGGCGGATTTGAAGAATTACTGAAATTATTCCTGGAATTGCTTAACTACACATCGGGCGACGCGGGCGAAGCCCTGGCCTGGATGAACGAGCTCGACAAGCAATACAGGATAACCAACGATGAGTACGGCATGGGCAATTTCATTGACGAACTGAAGGAAAAAGGCTATTTGACCGACGATAACGAAAAAGGCGAATTCAGGATAACGGCCAAAACGGAGCAAAGCATCCGCCAGTCGGCACTGGAAGAGATATTCGGTAAGCTGAAAAAATCGGGCAAGGGCAACCACCGTTCGCCGCAATCCGGACAGGGCGACGAAAAAAATGCAGAGCGCCGCGAGTTTGAATTTGGCGACAGTCTCGACCAGATCAACATGACACAGTCTATCCACAACGCCCAGGTAAACCACGGCATCGGCGATTTTACCATGACCGAGCGCGACCTGGAAGTGGAGGAAATGGATTATAAAACCCTTACTTCTACCGTACTGATGATCGATATATCGCACTCGATGATCCTTTACGGGGAAGACCGGATAACGCCTGCTAAAAAGGTAGCCATGGCGCTGGCCGAGCTCATCCGCACCAAATATCCTAAGGATACGTTGGATATCGTCGTGTTTGGCAACGATGCCTGGCCCATTACACTACAGGATCTGCCTTATTTGCAGGTTGGGCCTTATCATACCAACACCTATGCAGGGCTTGAATTGGCAACCGACCTTTTGCGACGCCGCAAAACCCATAACAAGCAGATATTTATGATCACCGACGGTAAGCCTACCTGCTTAAAAGAGGGAACAAAATATTATAAAAACAGCATTGGGCTTGATCGTAAGGTGGTGAACAAAACATTGAATATGGCGGCCCAATGCAAGCGGCTAAAAATTCCAATCACCACATTTATGATCGCTAAGGACCCATACCTGCAGCAGTTTGTGCGTAAATTTACCGAAACAAACGGCGGCAAAGCTTTTTATAGCTCGCTCAACGGTTTAGGCGAATACATTTTTGAGGATTACATCCGGAATAGAAGGAAAACAGTCCGCTGATGTGCAAATTAAACTAACAGAATTAATAACACTATGGGCCATGGACTATCGACTATGGACTAAATGACCAATGACTATTGACCAAATGACTAAAATACCAAACATAAAAACCCTCGGCCAGTTAAAGCAAACGGATTATAAGAGCCGGTCGGTGAAAGATGAATTAAGGGCCAACCTGATAGCGCAGCTGCAAAAAGGCGAAGGCGGTTTTGAAGGAATTGTAGGTTTTGAGGATACGGTTATCCCCGATCTGCAAACCGCCATCCTTTCGCGCCATAATATTTTGCTGCTGGGTTTGCGCGGCCAGGCTAAAACACGTATTGCCCGTTTGCTGGTGAATTTACTGGATGAGTATATGCCCTATATCGAAGGTTCGGAATTGTATGATGACCCTTTGCATCCCATATCCTGGTTCGGCCATCACGTTATTGAAGAAAAAGGTGACGACACGCCGATCGCCTGGGTGCACCGCAGTGAGCGTTATACCGAAAAACTGGCTACGCCCGATGTTACCGTTGCCGATTTGATCGGCGATGTTGACCCCATCAAGGCTGCCACTATGAAACTGACCTATTCCGACGAGCGCGTTATCCACTTCGGGTTGATACCGCGGGCGCACAGGGGTATATTTGTGATCAATGAGCTGCCCGATTTGCAGGCGCGTATACAGGTATCCCTGTTCAATATCCTGCAGGAACGGGACATACAGATCCGGGGCTTTAAACTACGGCTGCCGCTTGACCTGCAATTTGTGTTTACCGCCAACCCCGAAGACTATACCAACCGCGGTTCTATCGTAACACCGCTTAAAGACCGTATAGAGAGCCAGATATTGACACACTATCCGCGTTCGGTTGAGATCTCGCGGCAAATAACGCAGCAGGAAGCATCATTAACCGATGAACAGCGCGCGACGATTGAAACAGATGGGCTGGTGAAAGATTTGGTAGAGCAGATCGCATTTGAAGCCCGTAACTCCGAATACATCGATAAAAAATCGGGCGTATCCGCACGTTTAACCATATCAGCCTTTGAAAATCTGGTTAGCAACGCCGAACGGCGCATGCTCATTAACCATGAGTCCAGCACTTTTGTGCGCATTTCTGATTTCCTTGGCGTGATACCTGCCATAACCGGAAAGATCGAGCTGGTTTATGAAGGCGAACTCGAAGGTCCGGGCAAAGTAGCCAATATCCTTATCGGCAAAGCC
Source organism: Mucilaginibacter sp. (assembly GCA_035568395.1). Lineage (GTDB taxonomy): Bacteria > Bacteroidota > Bacteroidia > Sphingobacteriales > Sphingobacteriaceae > Mucilaginibacter. The sequence continues at coordinate 164,547 of DATMOF010000006.1, forward strand.
ATTAAAACGCTTATGCTGCAATTTTTCCCTGATCCGGAGAAATCGAAAAAATCAAAGGCGCCAAACCCATATATTGAGATCATCAATTGGTTTAGCGAAGGCAACAACTTGTCCTTAGTTGATGAGCTGCCAATGCAGGAATACAAAAAGCAATTGAATTCGGTTACCGGGTTAAAAGCACTGGTTAAAAAGATCCACCCGAGCCTTAGCGAAGATCAAACCTTATTGCTGATGGAATTCGTTCTGCACGGGCTGTCCGAGTTTTCACAATTAAACAAAGGTTTTCTCGACAACGGGTTTGCCTTTTCGGATATGTTTAACAGCCTCTTCAACCTGCAGCCGGACGAAGACGACCTGGATGTGGACGATGACCGTTATTAATGCCCGATAATTGATCTAGCCTGTGCATAACCTACAGCTTATTTTATTTATTGCCGCATTGTTGCTCATTGATCGCTATGTGCTAAGCGGCCTGCGCGGACTGCCCAAAAAACGACATTTTTTCCATAAAGCATCGTTTACCCGCTCGTATTGGATATTTACGGTTTTGCTTTTAGCCATTATTTTTTTTGTAATCTACATCAAGGTAGGGTTTGGCGTACGGCTTGGTTTGCTCATCCTGTTTTTCCTGGTGTATTTGTGTAAGGTTTCGTTTGCACTGTTCATTTTAGTTGATGACCTGCGGAGGATAGGCCGTTATCTCACCAGAAGCAAAAAAATGACCGCTTCGGCTCCGTCCGCACCGCAAGGCCCGTTTACAATTCCACGCTCCGAGTTCCTGATGCAGGCCGGATTGCTGGCCGGCGCCGTGCCTTTGGCGGCTATCGGGCTCAATATGCAAAGTGGTTTGTACGATTATCACATAAAGCGTCACGTTTTATACCTGCCCAACCTGCCAAAAGCCTTTGACGGGTTGAGGCTGGGCCAGATCTCGGATATCCATTCGGGAAGCTTTTACAATCCCCGGGCCGTGCGCGGCGGGGTTGAAATGCTGATGCGTGAAAAAACCGACCTGATCTTTTTTACCGGCGACCTGGTAAACAAGATTACCCCGGAAATGAGGGACTACCAGGACATTTTTAGCAAAATAAAAGCGCCGCTTGGCGTTTTCTCGTCCCTGGGCAACCATGATTACGGGGATTATGCCGAATGGCCCAATGAGGCAGCTAAACAAAAAAACTTCAACGACCTGGTAACCACCCACAAAAACCTGGGCTGGGATTTGCTGCGCAACGAAAACCGCCGCCTGAAAATAGGCAATGACGAGATAGGTATTTTAGGCGTCGAAAACTGGGGCGAGATACATCGCTTTCCGCGACGGGGCCGCATGGACCTGGCTGTAAAAAACACGGACGACCTGCCTGTGAAATTACTTCTATCACACGACCCATCACACTGGCGGGCACAGGTATTGCCCCAATACCCGCAAATTGACGTGATGTTTTCCGGCCACACACACGGCATGCAGCTGGGTGTGCAAACCGAACATTTTCAGTGGAGCCCGGTACAATATATCTATAATGAATGGGCGGGTTTTTATCGCGACGGTGCGCAGCAATTATATGTAAACGTAGGTTACGGTTTTATCGGCATTCATGGCCGGGTTGGAATATTGCCGGAGATCACGATATTTGAACTAAAATCTGCTGTCGATCCGAAATTGAAGAGAGCCTGACAGAAAACAGCCGTTACCTTTGTCTGCAAAATGAAGAAAATATTTCAGCCAGCCTTTGACTTCCTGCTGTTCAGCAATATTTTCATGTCGCTGTGCGCTGTAGCGCAGGGGTTGGTTACGTTTTACCTGATCAATGCAGAGCCGGTGCTACCGGTGCTTGGCCTGCTATTCACATCCACACTCGGCATTTACAATTTCAGCATATTAATCTCAAAGCCAAAATATCCCGATCAATCGCCTTACCGCCGTGTACGCTGGTTTTTTTCGCATTACCGGTTAATGGTAACATTTACTATTGTTTCCATATTGTCGCTGGTGCCATTGTTCTTCCTCATGTCAATGGAGGCGCGGATATTGCTGATATTTTTAAGCATACTTTCATTTTGTTACAGCATCCCGTTATTCACTATACACGATCAAAAGTTCGGCTTACGCAATATTCCCGGTTTAAAGCAATTCCTGATCACCCTGGTGTGGACCATGAGCACGGTTTTACTGCCGATCATTGAGGCGCAGCATTTCCACCTCGCCGATGTTTCCATGCGCGATATTACCATCCTCATCGCCAAGCGCTTTTTGTTTATCGCTGCGCTAACGGTACCCTTCGATATCCGCGACCTTTTCCAGGATAAGCAGTATGGGCTAAAAACGGTACCTGTAGTATGGGGCGAAAAAAATGCTTACCTGTTTTGCCAGTTTTTACTTGGCGGATATATCATTTTGCTATTCCTTTTCAGGGATAGTGGTTTTTCCCGCGATTTCTTTGCCTTAACCATTACCGCAGTTTTAACCGGCTGGCTCATCTTCAAATCAAAATGGGAGAAAAATGAGTACTATTATTTCTTTTACCTCGATGGCGTGCTGATGCTGCAGTTTGTATTGCTGGTGGCGTTTAGGGGGTTATAAACACCCACTATTTCACAACAGGCAATTCAATACAACTGGCAAATCTGACCGAATGATAAACCTTTTGCGTTGCCGGCTGGTAATCGCTTTCCTTCGCTTCAAAAATATTGGGAACATACTTTTGCGGGTTACGGTCGATTATCGGGAACCAGGTACTTTGTACCTGTACCATTATTTTATGCCCTTTCTTAAACACGTGGTCGGCGCCGTGCAGGTCTATCGTATATTCCTCTACTTTACCGGGAGTTATCGGTTCAGGATTTGAAAAACTTTTCCGGAAACGGCCTCGAAATACATCATCGGCGATCATTAATTCATACCCGGACATTTTTAACTCCTTTTTATAATCCTGCGGATAAACATCTATCAGCTTTACCACCCAGTCGGCATCAGTGCCGGATGTGGCGGCGAATAGTTTAGCGGCCACATTGCCGGTAATGGTTACATCTTCCGTAAGGGTATCAGTTTGCCAGGTTAATACATCCGGGCGGTTATCCACAAAACGCTGGTCGTCCGTAAGCCAGGTGTACCAGCGCGAGCCGGGTCCATAGGTTTCCTCAACAGGTCGCTGACGGTACGGAACAGGTTTCGATGGATCGGATACATAGCTGTCAAATGGCCTGCCCTCTGTGGCAGACGGTTTTTCAAAAGAAAGTTTGCCGTTCGCGCGAAAATAAATGTTCGTCATCGTTGATTCCTTTGGCGGCCAGGCGGTATAGTTTTTCCATTGATTTGACCCGGTCTGGAAGGAGATCGCTTCGGCAAAGTTGCCATCGCCTTTTCCTTTTAAATACCAGGCGAACCATTTGGCCTGTATCTCTTTCCTGAAGTAAGTTGCCGTGGCCTGGTCATCAAATTTGATGTTGCCCAAACTCTTGCCTTCACCGCCGGCCCAGCCGCCGTGGCGCCATGGGCCAAGCACAATAAAATTCTTATGGTTTTTATCCCGCTTTTCCAAAGTCTTGTAAGCGGTTTGTGGCCCCACCATGTCCTCCTGGTCCCACCAGCCCGAAACGTGCTGGATAGCTGTACGCGGCGTATCCAGGCGGTAAGCCAGCGCCTGTTTTTGCCAAAAGGTGTCATAATTTGGATGCGCCACAAAATTGTTCCATGTAGGCAGCGAGCCGTGCAGGTATTTTTTATTGACATTGGATAACGGGCCTAACTTAAGGTACCAGTCGTAGGTATCGTACTGTCCAAAATTGTAAAGCGAATCCGTTTTTGCAGCCTCTGTCAACACCGCGTATTCAAAGCCATAGCTTAACCTGAATGCACCGTTATGGTGAAAATCGTCGTTCATAAACATGTCCGCCGGAGTGGCCTGTTCGGATACAGCCTTAAGTGCCGGGTGCGGGTCGGTGGCCGCGATAATAGATGTCCAGCCGTCATACGAAATGCCGTAGATACCGGCTTTGCCATTGTTATCCGGCACATTTTTCAGCAGCCAGTCGATCGTATCGTAGGTATCGCTCGACTCATCAATTGCCTTAGGCTTTGTTTTATCACGGCTGAATCGCTGCATTTCAAAAGTCCCCTCCGACAAATATCGTCCCCTGATGTCCTGGAAAATAAAGATGTAACCGTCGTCGGCCATATCTTTTACATAGCTCATCCTCTCGGGACTGGGGTAAGTATTTACGCCATACGGTGTCCTGAGCATTAAAAAAGGCAGGCTCTCCTTTTGCTCCTTTGGTGTAAAGATCACGGTATGCAGTTTAATGCCGTCGCGCATGCGGATCATTACTTCTTTTCGGTTATATTTATCGTCAGGCTTAACCTGCTGGGCCGATAATGACAATGCGCCGGAGAGTAAAATGCCCGCAGCAATGATTCTTGTAAATATTACTTTCATATTTGCTTATTGATGAGGTTTACTAAAGATAAGGTTGTAATTGTTGCAGACATTAAAAAAAGTTGAAATTTTTTGATATCCTGCAACACTTTATAGCAACTACAAGGTTTTTTACCCCTTATAAGCCAACGAATGCCTGCCAATTACAATAACTCGGCCTGGTTTTACGACAGGCTTTCGCGCCTGGTGTATGGCAGCGCTTTGATCAAAGCGCAAGTTTACCTGCTGCAATTTATCCCCGAAAGGGCAAATGTGCTTATCGTTGGCGGCGGAACGGGCTGGATACTTGACGAGCTAAGCCGGGTATATCCATCCGGGCTAACAATAACTTACGTTGAGGTTGCTTCAAACATGATGGTCCGCTCTAAAAAAAGAAATACCGGCAACAACCAGGTGATTTTTATTGATGCCGCGATAGAAAATGCTTCCCTGCCGGCAGGTTTTGACGTGGTCATTACACCTTTTTTGTTCGACAGCTTTACCGAATCAACTGTAGACAAAGTGTTTGGCCATATTCATGCTGTCCTTAAGCCCAAAAACCAGTGGCTTTATGCTGATTTTCAGCTCACCAAAAAATGGTGGCAGCAATCCCTACTTAAAATCATGCTGAAATTCTTTAAACTGGTCTGTAATATCGAAGCGGACCGGTTGCCGGATATTGAAAAGCGGTTTGAACGGCACAATTATAAAACAGTTGCCCGGCAAACTTTTTTTTACGATTTTGTGATTGCTGAGGTGTATATAAAGTAGCGTTTAGATTTACGAAGTTTTAAAAACTTCGTAAATCTTCCTGATGCAGGAAAAACTACCCCTGGTAAACAAACTTATAGCCAATACCCCTTACCGTTTGCAAATACTGCGGCGACTCAACGTTTGACTCGATCTTTTTGCGGAGACGTACGATGTGCATATCCAGCGTGCGGGTATTTACATCGGCGTTGTAACCCCAAACCTCCATCATCAGCTCTTCCCGGTTGATCACCTTGTTTTTATTTTTCAGGAAGTATAGCAAAATGCGGTTTTCGAGTATGGTCAGCTCCACTTTACGACCATCCTTTATCAGCAGGTGCGTATTGGGCAAATGCTCCATATTCGCAAACTTATACGATTCGGATTTTTCGCTATTGAGCAAAAACTTTATTTTGTTATCGATCATGGCCACCAAAACATCCATATTAAATGGCTTGATGATATAATCGGATACGCCAAAATTGTATGCTTTTATCTTGTCGACATCCTGTCCCTTGGCCGTCATCATGATCACCAGGTTATCGAAGCCCTTTTCGCGTATGCTCGTGCACACTTCCGAACCCTGCTTGCCGGGCAGCATCCAGTCTAATAAAACAATGTGAGGCTGCTCCTGCAGGATGATCTTTTCGGCATCGTCGCCGTTACTGGCTTCCAAAACTTTGTAGCCCTCTGATTGCAGGCGCTCTGCAACCAGGAAACGCAGGTTTTCGTCATCCTCAACCAGCGCGATTTTGATTTCTTTGCTCATCTTTAATTTTCGTAAGGCAAAGTAACGATAAACTCAGAGCCTTCGTTCACCCTGCTGGTAACGATTATATCACCATTCATAAAATTAACAAGTTCTTTACAAAAAGCCAAACCCAAACCCACACTTCCATTCTGGTTATACTGGTTTTCTACCCGGTAAAACTTTTTAAATATATTGTCTAGCTCTTTTTTCTGAATGCCGATCCCTTTATCCATGAAAGAGAATATAATATTCCTTTTATCCTGCATAACATTTATATACAATTGTCTTTTATCCGGATGCGAATATTTGTAAGCATTCTCTATCAGGTTTTGAAAAACACTGCCCAGCAATACCGGATCGGTATAGAAAGCCTTAACACCCTGCACCGCGCAGCTTATTTTAAAGTCGGGGTACTTAATTTTAAACGTTTCTTTATAGCTGTTCACAAATTCGCCTACATCAATTTCCTCTTTCTTTATATTGATTGATTTGTTTTCGAGCTGTGTAAACGACAGTAGCTTATTCATCAGGTCGTTCAGCTTATCAGCCTCCTCATTTAAGATTTTGCCGTACTGTTTACGCTGCCTTTCGCTTAATTCGCTGTCGCCGCTTAAGTTCGAACCTGCGATTTTTATCACACTAACCGGCGTTTTAAATTCGTGTGTAAAATTATTAATGAAGTCGTATTGCAACTTGAATAATTTGATATTGACATCCAGGTTTCGGTAAATGAGCCAGCCTATCAACATTAAAAAGAAATATATCAACAACACCATTGCGGCAATAGGCATAAACCGCCGGTTGATCTCTGCGGTCAGATAATCCCTCGCCGAGCTAAAATAAAGTTTGGAATTTGAGAATGCCCCCGATAGCGGCTCTTCGGTTACCAGGTTGCCGCTTTCGGTATCCAGCGGGTCGTATACGACGGGCTGTATCGTAACGTCCTGGTACAACTCCTTATGGGTGTTCCTGATCTTCAGCAATGAAGGGTCAAGGAAGAAAGTCATCATATTCTGTTTTGAAAAAGATGCCCCATTCCTGTGGTTCTGCAACTCCCTGAATATCCGGATATCTTCCCGCCGCAGGATATTTGAATAGCTGATCTTATCGGGCTTTATATCATAAAAGGTGTGAAAAATCTCACTCTGAGTTGATCCCCTCGTAGTGTCCGAGAAAGTGATATAGTCGCTCAATTTCAGCGCCATTTGTTTAAAATCACTTTCATCCGGCGTAATTAGTTGCCGTTTGCCGATAACCCTTCCCTTTTTATAGCGATATTGAAAAACAGCTTTAACCCAGATGCCCAGGTGGTTTTTAACCAAACTTCCCTTTGCCTGCTTGCCTATCCGCATATCATAAAAAACGATCCGTTTTACAAACGGGTAATCCTGAAAAACCGCATCAGCATACTTAGCAGCCGACGCCGAATCCAAAAATCCCTGGTAAGATGTTATTTCGGGTATCTTATTCTGAAAAAGATCGTAATATGGCTTTACAGTTTGCTCAAGTACATCTATTTTTTTTGATGCAAATTCATTCTCAACATATTTCCCGGTTAAATTATATGAAACGTAAAGTGCAATTAAAAAGGCGACCGATATCAGGATCAGGAAAACGATGATCAGCGAAAAATTTTTCCGGTACACAGTTTGCGCACTTCTCATATCAGCGGTTTAAGGTTTAATCCGCATGTTGTTATCCAGGAATTTTTCAATTTCGGCGTACATTTGAAGCCTGTTGTGCTCGCTTCTAAAATTCGCGCGCTCATTCGGCTTCAGGAAATACTTGACCATGTCCTTCCCATTTTGCTTTTGCAGTTCACGCACAAATTGGTTTAACTCGCTGATGTTTGCGCGGGGGTCCTTTGCTCCCTGGAAAATAAGCAATGGCGCCCTGATCTTATCGGTATGAAATACCGGCGATATAGCCCTCAGCTGACTTGCATCCGTTTCCGGGTTCCCTACCATTTCGTACGTCATTTTCAGCAACGGTTTTTGAAACGGGGGGGCATCTTTGATATATGTAAAAAAATTAATGAGGCCGTGCTGCACGATAGCGCAATTATATAGCTCAGGGTGAAACGAGACACCATACAAAGCCGAAAACCCGCCAAACCCCCTGCCAAATATGGCTATCTTTTTAGGATTAGCCGTTTTATTCCTGATAAGCCATTTAACACCATCCGTAATATCCTGTTGAATTTTGCCCCCGACTTCTTTAAATCCTGCACTATGAAAAGCCTTCCCGAACCCTGTTGAGCCGCGGTAGTTAACCTCGAAAACGGCATATCCGCGGTTGGCCAAAAACTGCACCTCGGCATTGTAGTCCCAATAACTCCGGCTAAGCGATCCGTTGAAAGGGCCGTCGTGTGGCATTACAACCACCGGCAAATTGGTCCTGCCTTTATTTAACGGAAAGGTAAGATACCCGTTGATGGTCATACCGTCGGTGGCTTTAAAAGACACCGGCTGTACGGCGCATAGCTCCTCTGGTTTCAGCTTCGGGTTTAAATCGCCCAGCTTTGTTAATTTGCCTGTGCTGTTTTCATATAAATAATACGAACCGGGGTTACGGTCGGTATAAGTATTAACGATAAACTTGTTTTCGGCACTGTCGCGGTCGGTAATATTGATTTGGTTACCCTTCAGTGACTCCGTCAGCCTATCATAGATATCTTTGATATCTTCGTTCAAAAAGTGCTTCTGTGGTGTTGCGGCATCCCACGAAACCAATTCGAGCCGCTGTTTATTTTTTGAATATTCTGCTACCTGCAGGTCGGCATTGTTTATCGCAAAAATTATCTTTTCCTCTTTGCCGGTCTCCGCATTTATCTCAACAAGTGCCGTTTTGTCCCTGTCGTCATTCGACAATGCATAGAAATAATTTTTTTTTCCGGTGAATGCAACCGGCTTGACCGAGGTTTTAAAATTATTGGCTATAATACGTTTAAAAGGCAGATGATCATTCGGGCGGAATAGGATATTTTCATCAACGCCGTCGTACTCTCTAACCAGCCTTATCTTGCCATCCGCGTCCGGGTACCACTGGGTTATATTGCCGGGATTTATTAAATATGGTGTTAACGCCCCTGTAATAATATTTAACCGGTATATATCAAAGTTTGCCGGATCTCTTTTGTTCATCCGGATTGTAACCACATCCGGATCATGCTTATTAAGGCATACCATGGATATTCTTACCTGGCTCTCTGAAAGCACATTGCGCATTTTTAAATTGGAAACATCCAGCGTCATCATCTTCAACTCATCCTGGTCGATAACGTCCTGAAAAAAAACAATCTTGTTATTATAGGTCCAGAAATAGTCGTTTTGAACAGAATAATCCGCGAAAGACGTCGCCATATGTTCCTGTCCGTCATCAAGCGACTGGATAAAAAGGTTTTGCTTGTCTTTATAAGGCTTTAGATAGGAAACATATTTACCATCGGGCGATATCCTGAATGCGCTTTTTTCGGGCGTCTTAAAAAAATCAGCAATAGGTATTTGCCTCGCTCTTTGCTGCTGGCAGGCGCACAAGGCAATTAACGCATAAATACAAACGAATGCTTTTAAATGCTTTAGCATTTTTAGGTTATTCTGAATTTTAATCAGGTTAAGATATACAAATAACTGAACGTATTCAAACTGTCACCACAATTTTACCCGGTAAAAAAAGTTATTTAATTTGATAATTTACTGATTTGACGAATTAAAATTCACCAAATACCACGTAGTTTTTAATGGGATTTTATTTTCAAATCTTCAAACGACCAAATCTTCAAATCATAGATTAATTATTATTTTTGAACAGATGAAGCGGTTGTGTGCATTTGCCTTTTTACTTTTAACCGGCTACGCCCGGGTTTTTGCCCAGGGTAACGATCTGCAGCTGGCAAAACAATTTGCCAATGGCGGCGAACCGCAAAAAGCCCTGGATATTTACCAAAAATTATACAAACAGGATAATGACGCCTATTATTCTGTTTACGTTGGCAGCTTGATATCCCTTAAAAGGTATGACGAAGCAATAGCGGCCACCAAAAAAATGATACGCAGGCACCCCGATGACCGCGAGTATATCATCCGGCTGGGCGCTGTTTATGCGCAGCAGGGCGCAAGCGAAAAAGCCGACGCGTTGTACGACGACATGATAAAAAATCTACCGGCCGATCAAAGCGCTATTGCCATGCTGGCCGCCCAATTTTACCAGAATGCCAATATCGATTATGCCATAAAAATATTCCAGCAGGGCCGTAAGTTATTGCACAGCGATGCTTTGTTCTCGTATGAACTGATAAACCTGTACAGGTATAAGCGGGACAAACCGTCTTTGACAGAAGAATATCTTAATTTTTTACCGGCTAACCCTTCATTTACCAGCCAGGCCGAAAATGCACTGTCAGGTTTGTATGAAGGCGAGGCTGATTACGACATGCTGAAACAAGCGCTGCTGAGGCGCATACAAAAAGATCCGCAGCAAACTTTGTATGTCGAACTGTTAACATGGCAATATTTGCAGCAAAAACAATTTGACCAGGCGCTGAACCAGGCCCTTGCGATGAGCCGCCGGCAAAATGACGATGGCAGTTCTGTTTTTGAGCTTTGCCGCACCCTTGTGTCAAACGAAGCTTATGATGCAGCCATTCGGGGATATGAGTACCTTGTAAACAGGGGGAAAGATCAGCAATGGTATATACCCGCGAAGATCGAGCTTATCAATACCAAAAACTTATTGGTTACGTCCGGAAAATACACAAAGAAGGACCTGCTAAGCCTTGAAAAGGATTATGTCGGTCTGCTGAACGAATTTGGTAAAAACAACAACACTGCCTTTGCCATGCAAAAGCTGGCCGGCCTGCAGGCTTTTAAGCTGCATAAGCTTGATGATGCACAAAAACTACTGGAAGAAGCAACGAACATCCCCAACATAAAACCCAGCCTGCTGGCTGCCTGCAAACTCGACCTGGGCGATATTTCATTGCTCAACAACCACCCCTGGGACGCCACATTATTATATAGCCAGGTTGAAAAAGATTTTCCAAATTCCTCGATCGGCCAGGACGCTAAGTACCGCAACGCCAAGCTATCTTATTACACGGGCGATTTCACCTGGGCTAAAGGACAACTCGATGTGTTAAAAGCAGCCACCACACAGTTGATCGCTAACGATGCATTAAATTTGTCGCTGCTGATCTCTGATAATATTACCGCCGATACATCCGGGGCCGCCTTGAAAATGTATGCAAGGGCTGATCTGCAGATATTTGCCGAACAGCCTGACAGAGCCTTGCGAATACTCGACAGCATCGACGCCAAATACCCGGGCAACTCACTTACCGATGATATTTTAATGGCAAAAGCCCGCTTACTGATCCAGCAAAAAGACTATGCTGGCGCCGTGCCGCTGCTGAAAAAAATAGCCGAGGAACATAGCTTTGACCTTTGGGCCGACGATGCTGTTTTTATGCTGGGCGATATTTATGAAAACCACCTTTCGGATAAAGAGCAAGCCAAAAAATACTACCAGAAAATTATAACCGACTATGCCGGCAGCCTTTGGATAAACGAAGCCCGCAAACGGTTCAGGCTGCTGCGCGGAGATAAGAATGAGACTTCATCATAAGTTGAATGGTTGATTGAGTTGATTAGGTGAGTGGTTTGTATTAATTGATACCTGGTTCATTTTTCGCCTATAAAAGGGTCGGAACTACTTTAAATCTCCTCCGCGTCCCGCCTTAATCAACCCAATCCACCTATCAACCATTCAACTAAAAAACGTATTTTTGCCCGATGATCATATTTAACGACACGGTAATCATAGAAGAAGCCATTCACCAAAAATGGCTCGAATGGATGCAGGAAGTGCATATTCCGGCGGTAATGGCAACCGGTTATTTCAATTCGTACAAAGTATTAAACGTTATTGATTCGCCGAATGAGGGGGTGACCTATTGCATTCAGTATGAAACTGACAATATTCAAAAATTCAACCAGTTTTATACAAAACATCTGCACCAGCTCCAGGCGGCCCACAACCTGCAATTTGAAAACCAGTTTGTGCTGTTTAATACCCTGATGCAAACTGTCGACGCGAAATGAAGGTAATTGAAACACCGCTGAAGGGGGTACTTATCATTGAACCGCGCGTATTTGATGATGCCAGGGGATATTTTTACGAAAGCTATAACAAAGCCCGGTTTACTGAAGCCGGCATCAGCGTTGATTTTGTCCAGGATAACCAGTCGTTATCACAAAAAGGAGCAGTCAGAGGTCTTCACGGGCAGGCCGACCCGTTTACCCAGGGAAAACTGGTTCGCGTGATCAACGGCAAGGTATTGGACGTTGCATTGGATATTCGTAAAGGATCGCCGACTTTCGGAAAGCATTTTTCAATTGAGCTATCCGGCGAAAACAAACGCCAGTTGTGGATACCCGCCGGTTTCCTGCATGGTTTCTCCACGCTTGATGACGATACCATTTTTACTTACAAAGTCAACAATTATTACGATAAAGCATCCGAAATTGGTGTGCTGTGGAATGACCCCGACCTGGGTATTGATTGGGGCATTGACCAAAATACTGCAGTGTTATCACCCAAGGATGAGCTTCTGCCTAAGTTTAAAGACTTTGTAAGTCCCTTTTAGGTTATTGCTTGATCAGATTATACAACTCATCCAGTTTTGGCGTAAGCACAATTTCGATACGCCTGTTTTTAGCAAGGGCCTCGGGTGTATTCGACGTATCAACAGGCTGAAACTCGCCTTTCCCGGTAGCCGTTATGCGGTGGGGATCAACTTTTTCAACCTCGGTAAGATACCTGCTTACAGATGTGGCGCGCATAACACTCAGGTCCCAGTTATCCTTGATCTGCCCCAGGTTAACTACCTTTTTGTTATCGGTATGCCCTTCCACCGCGATATTGATATCCGGCTCCTTATTGAGTACCGCTGCCAGTTGTTCAAGCGCCATTTTACCGCGCGCGTCAATAACAATACTGCCCGATGGGAACAGCAGCTTATCGGTTAACGATACATAGACTTTACCATTGCGGATATCAACCGTCAACCCGTTTTGCTGGAAACCCAGCAATGCCTTTTGCAATTTTTCTTTAAGCGCGTTAGTCGCTTCATCACGCTTGCGCAGTATATCTTCCACTTCTTTTAAACGCGCTTCGCGCTTCTTCAGGTTGCTGGATAGCTCGCCCACTTTTGAAGAACTTGCATTGTAGTTGTTATTTAGCGTATTAAATTTATCGCTTAATGCATTGTAAGTATTTTGCATATCCGTGATCTCGTGGTGGAGGCGCATAATATCCGCCCGTAAGCGCGCAACAGTATCTTCAAGGCTCCCGGTGCGTGTTGAAAGCGAGTCGCGCTCTGCTACCAGCGCTTTATATTTTTTTGGCGATAATATCACACAGGAGTGCAAAGTAAAAAACAAAATGGACGCAAAAAAACAATATTTAATTTTCATGATGATAAAAAATATTAAACGATGGCATTATTTAAAAAAACATTTAACGGGTAAATTTTGGCGCATATAGCTGCTGCAAATGTAACGCTATCTTTGGCAACCAGGCGCTCATCTTTTAACTGGTGAAAAGCCACGAAGCTCTTGAGCTTTAACAAATCGATATTCTCATTATCGGCGCTATATTCCTTCGGGATATTTTTAAGCTGATCCTGTTTCCGGAAATCGCCGAACAGCTTCACAAATTCCTTATCGTCGATTATTTTCTTCAGGTCATTGGCGTTATAATCTATCTCCTGCCTTATCGCTTTTAAATGATTGGTTTCGGGCATCCAATAACCACCGGCGATAAACGTGTTGCCGGGCGAAATATGCAGGAAATATTCGGCGCCGCCGGCCTTTAATCCTTTCGACGGGATGCTTATTCCAAAATGATTCTTATATGGCGTTTTATTTTTGCTGAACCTGATGTCCCGGTAAATACGCATCACGCACTTTTTAGCGTCGAGGTTTTCATCAACACCGGGGCCTATTTTGTGCATGTGCTTTAGCAGTTCACCGGTAAATTCAATAACATTTTCGCGGGCAGCCTCATAGCGTTCTTTATTTGCCTGGAACCATTCGCGGTTATTATTTTCAACCAGTTCTTTTAAAAAATCAAAGGTATGGCGTTGAATCATCAGTGTCTAAATGTGGCTGGTAATTTATTTTAGGGGACAGCCAATATAAAAGTAAAACGCGGGAATATCTGAAATTTAACGGAGAAAGCAAAAGGCAGCCGGCTAAAATTACAGCGCAATATAACCACGGCGATGTACTGTTATGGGTTAGCAGGTAAGTTATGGCAACGATGCCGAATGCCTCGGCTACGTTTAGCGCATAGCTTACATACATAGCTGCATAAAAATACCCCGGCTCAATTTCAAAATGCAGGTTGCAGTGCGGGCAATGATCGTAAATTTTATTGGATCCGAAATTATATAGGCCACCGGCAAACATGCTGCCCCTGCGGCACCGCGGGCATTTGGTATGCAGCATTGCCCATGATTTTGGTGTTTGTGACATAATGAAATTACAGAGGCCGGATGAGCCTAGTTTAAATGCAGTTTCTCGTCGCGCATGTTAAGGCTTACATTTTTGCGGCGGTATTTTTTGTACCACACAAAACCTACAAGCGCAACAGCCAGGTATGGGGCTGCCAATAAATACAGTATCCCTTTATTTAAGCCGTTTGCCGTAGTATCTCCGCTTTTTGCATTTGTTGCAACTGTAGCGGCGCATTGTGCGCATTGCGCGTTAACCGGTTTTATGCTGAAAAGCATTAAACCAAAAACCAATATAAACAACGCCGTTTTTAAGCCTGTTTTCATGATGCAAATTTAGTTATTTATTGTTGGAATGTTGTAAGGTTAAAATGTTGGAATGTTGATTTTTAATTCAAGTTCGCATGATGTAGCAGCCGCAATAACCTTACAACATTGCAACTTTCCAACCTTACAACAAATCCTCAAAAATGATAATAAGGAGAGATCATTAAATAAACAATAACCCCGGTTACCGTAACGTACAGCCAGATAGGGAAAGCCCAATGCACCAGCTTTTTATGTTTTTCAACCTGCATTTGCAGTCCGCGGTAAAAGCTTAATAAAATTAAAGGTAAAACGCCCGCGGCCAGTATGATGTGCGATGTTAACAGCACATAGTAAAAATACCGGGTATTGCCGGCGGCGGCTATTTCAGCAGCGGATAGTTTTCCGTCGCCATTCAAATCGCCGAACCGGGTTTCAGGGGCCAGGTAGTGAAAAACGATATAGGATACCAGGAACAGCGACGACAGGCAAAAAGTCAAAATGTTAATACGCTTATGTATTGTGATGCGGCCATGCATGATGAAATACAGCGAGATAAGAAGAAGCAGGCTGCAGGTACCGTTCAGTATCGCGTTAAGCATTGGCAAATAATGCGCGAATGAAGGCACAACCGCCGGTGCCGGAATGATCCTGCGGTTTAAAATAAGCACTACCGCGAATACGAAAACGGATACTGCTGCTACGAATCGGAATATAAATTTATCGGTCATGTTTGTTTTTTTAGTATCAAGTAGTTAGTATTAAGTATCAATTAATACTAATAAAGCGGCTTATCTTTCTTACGCAACTCCTCCGATATCAGCACTTTGATCTCATCATTCAGTCGGGTTACATCGGCAGTTGAACCGCCGGTATAATATCCCCTGATGCGTTTGGTCTGGTCAATAAGCATTAGTTTTTCACTGTAAATAAATTCGTCTTTACCTGTCTGCACAGCATTCACTAAAAATCCATTGCGAGCCAGGTTGTATATGGTGGTGGTGTCGCCTGTTAAAAAAAGCCATTTGGGCGGCAATGGTTTAAATCCTGCTGCATAGCTTTTTAAAACCGGGGCCGTATCGTGCTCCGGGTCAACCGTGATCGATACAAAATAAACCAGCTTGTTTTTACTGTACGTAGTGGCCAGTTGTTTGACGTTATCGTTCATCAGCTTGCAAACCGTAGGGCAGCGGGTGTAAAGAAAGTTGGCGATGAATATTTTATTGTCAAACGATTTAAGGGATACCGGCTTGCCGTCCTGGTCTGTTAAACTAAAGTCGCTTAGCATATGGTATAATGTATCGGGAATATCCTTTCCCTTAACGCGATGGGTAGTTTTAGCGGGTATTTTAGGGCCGTAGATGGGGAGCGGCTTATACCTGTTTTTGCCTTCGGCGGTTAGTAAATAATATAAAAATCCTGGTACAAGCAGAACAAGTACCAGGATCGCGATCTTTTTCAATACCTTCATTACAGCCTTAAATCAATCCAATAGTGGCTCTCGTTTGTAAGCACCAGTATCAAACCGATTATAAAAAGGATAGGAACAATAATAGCCAGCGCCAGGCCGATTTTTTCGAACTTTAAGTGCATAAAGTAAGCGACAATATAAAACGCCTTAAACAGGGTTAACACAATATAAATTGGGTTTATCCAGGTCGCTCCGCGAAAATGGGGAGCTACAACTAATGCGATAAAAAATTCAATAGCGGTAATGCCCAGCAACACGAAGAATACATTCCATATTCTGCGTTTGGTCATTCCTTCATGGTCGTCATGCCCACCTTCGTGTCCATGAACTTCTGTCGTTTCTGATGACATATATATGCGATTAAATTATCAAACTAAATAGAAGAAAGTAAATACAAACACCCACACCAGGTCTACAAAGTGCCAGTAAAGGCCTACTTTTTCAACCATTAAATAACTGCCGCGTTTTTGATATGTGCCGATAAGCACGTTTATCGTAATAATGATATTGATGATCACACCCGAAAAAACGTGAAAACCGTGGAAGCCTGTTATCGTGAAAAACAAATTAGCGAACTGGTGCGAAGACATTGCCTGCTGCGTAAGCGGGACGCCTTCCTTGAAAAACTCCTGCATGACTTTAGGATCAGGAATATGGCCCCACCAAAAGCCTTCGTTATGCAGGTGTGTCCACTCCAGCGCCTGGCAGCCTAAGAACATAAAACCACCTATAATAGTGCCTATCATCCACCAAACAACTTCTTTTTTGGCGTTACGGTGGCCGGCTTCAACAGCCAGTACCATGGTAACCGAACTCATGATGAGGATAAAGGTCATCAAGCCCACGAATACTAACGGTGCGCCGCTTTCAATAAGACCCGGGAACGATTGGAATACCAATGATGGCGCTGGCCATACCGGCGCGCTAAAACGTAAAGCGCCATACGAAATGAGCAATGTTGAAAAGGTAAACGCATCCGAAAGGAGGAAAAACCACATCATCATTTTACCATATTCAACGTTAAAAGGCGATCTGCCTCCCGACCACGGCGTCGTTTTTATTTCGTCAATTTGCTGTGCTGCTGTTGTACTCATTTGTACTGGCTGTTTGTGTTAATATTGGTTCAAAAGTAAAAAAACATAGAGATAAATCCATATAATATCGAGAAAATGCCAAAAAATCGACGTCATCTCCATTTTATATAAATTCCGCACCTGCGGTATATTACGGTATGTACCTTTTATGGTGTTAAGCAATACCGCTAAAGCTGCTAAAACGTGCAGTAAATGCGTTCCGCTGAACACATAGATAAACGTTCGCGACGCGTTTGGGTTTACAAAATACACACCCATTTTGTAGGTGAGCACATACCATGCATATATCTGTATTATAAAAAAAGCAACCCCTAAAAAAAATGTGATCCATAAAAATTGCCGCTGTTTTGCAAACTGCAATTGCCTGGCCGCTTTTGATGCGATAAAAAGTGTAATGCTGCTGATAATAAGCACGGCCGTGCTATACATAAAGGCCTGCGGCATTATCACATCCAGCCCGTGGCCCTTGCCACCGCTGTAAACAATAAACCCGCTGCTTAAAGCCGCAAAAAACATAAACGATGTGAATATGAATATCCACATGTTAAATTTTTTGGCGCCCAGGTTCTGCCTGTCTTCTTGTATCCTTGCCGTCATTTCACTTTCCTATAAAATCAAATAAAAACATGAGCTGCACCACCGGCAAATAAAAAAACGAACCGTACATCAGTTTCTTTGCCGACTCAATTTGCCGGGTGCGCAAAAGTATAAAAGCCAGGTATAAAAAAACAAGGCTGCACAATAATGATACAATGCCTACATAGTAGCCGCCGTAACCGTAAAAGCTTGGCAATAAGCTAACAGGCACTAATATCAGTGTAAAAATAAATGTAATAACGGCACTGGTCAAATCTCTTTTGCCTGATGGCAATAGCCTGAACCCGGCCAGTTTATAATCGTCATCCAGCACCCAGGCAATAGCCCAAAAATGCGGGAATTGCCATATAAACTGTATCCCGAATAAAATGAGCGCAATGGCATCAATTTTTTCGTGCGCAGCCACGTAACCGATGAGGGGCGGCAGCGCGCCGGGAATAGCCCCCACAAATACCGCGATCGGTGACTTACGCTTCAGCGGTGTATAAGCAAAGGCATATAATAAGATCGAGAATACCGAAAGGTAACCCGCGGTTAAATTAAGCTGGCCTAACAGGTAGGTTCCAAAAATGGCCATAAATAAACCCATTACAAGGGCCTGCCCCGTGGTCATGCGCCCGGCCGGTATGGGGCGGTCGCATGTGCGCTTCATTAAGCGGTCCAAGTCCTTTTCGATGATCTCGTTAAAGCAATTGGCAGCCGCTGTCACCAAAAAACCGCCGATGACCAATTTACCCCAGTTTGCCCAGTCGATATGCCCGTTTACTTTGCTGCCGATCAAAAATGATATCGACGCCGAAAACACCACCAGGAAGGTGAGCCTTAATTTTATCAGTTTCGAAAAATCACTCATCTTCATCGCTTTGCCTCCTGTGCGTTAACCGACCTGTATAAATTCAGCATCAGGTAAAACTGGCCGCCAAATATGAGGCTGGCCAAAACTATGTGCGCCGCCTGTGCCATCGGCGGCAACGCCCAATAAGATAACAATATTCCCGCAACCATTTGCAGCATGATCATCAGGAAGGTAAAGCTCATTGTTTGCTGCTGTATGGAATGCCTGTTAAAGCCGCCACGCACCAATAGGAATAGTACAATATTGGCAATAAGCACCAATACGGCCACATCCCGGTGCCGGTAAAATATCTCGCCGGCAGTATTTATCCAATCAGACCGGTAGCCGCCCTGCAGGCGCGCCGCAACTTCATCGATCTTTTCGCGGACGGACGAGCCGAAGGCTATCTGGAGCACAGTAATAACTAATGTGAGCAGGGCAACAACATGCGTGATCGGGCTAACATTTAATTTATGTTTCCCTTGCACTTTCGCCAGGTGATAAGTGCTTATGGCTAATGCCAGTATTGCCAATGCAAGCAGCATGTGTACCGTAACTATCCATGCAACCAAATTGGTCGACACGACAATTGAACCAAGCCAACCCTGGAATCCAACTAATATGACGTTTAAGATGCTCAAAAAAGGGATCAATTTATTTTCATTCCGGTAACTAAAAGAGAACCACGCGGTAAGCAGCAATAAAAATCCTGATGCCGCCCCTATAAGCCGGTTGACGTACTCCGTCCAGGTTTTGGCTGCGTTAAACTCTTCGGGTACCAATATCGACCGGTCTTCGCGAATGCGGCGGGCCAGGTCGCTATAGCCAAAAACATCAAGCGTTTTAGCAAACCGCTGATTTTTTGCCAAACGGCCCGCTACGTATTTTTGCTTATAATCAGCCGGTAATTCGGAGCTGCTGGTTGGGGGAATATACTGCCCGAAACATTTTGGCCAGTCCGGACATCCCATACCCGAACCCGTGCTGCGCACAACGCCACCGGCCAAGATCAATACAAAAAGCAGGACAATTGTAATTAGATTTATTTTACGGAACCTGTTTTTCGACGCGGATATGCTCATCTTTTTATAAGTCTATAGTCTAAAGTCTTGAGTCCCAAGTCAAAAGTTCTTACACTTTAACTTCGACTCAAGACTCCAGACCCAGGACTCAGGACTTATTTTACCTGTTCGTTAGCCTTATTTGCAGTTTCCCATTGGGTATGCTGCTCCAAACCGGCAGGGTTATCCTCAAAATCATGCGGAAGATTCGAGGCCATTGTTTGCGAAAAAGGTACAGTTTGTGGTATAAAATCTTCATCAGCGCCTGGCTTGCTATAGTCGTACGGCCAGCGGTAAACGATAGGTATTTCACCATGCCAGTTTCCGTGGATGTGCTCAATAGGTGCTGTCCATTCCAATGTATTTGAATTCCATGGATTTTGAACGGTTTTCTTACCCCAAAATATAGAATATATAAAGTTGAATATAAATGCAACCTGCGCCAGGCCCGACATAATTGCCGCCCAGGTTATAAATGTATTTACGGTTAACCAGCGTTTCATCGATTCAAACTCAGTGAAGGCATAGTAACGGCGCGGAACACCGTCGAGGCCCATGAAGTGCATCGGGAAAAACACCAGGTAAGCGCCGATAAATGTCAGCCAAAAGTGAAGGTAACCCAAACGCTCGTCCATTACCCGGCGGTACATTTTAGGGAACCAGTGATAAACACCGGCAAGCATACCAAATATAGCTGCCGAACCCATTACCAGGTGGAAGTGGGCAACAACAAAGTAAGTATCGTGTAAGTTGATATCTAAAGCAGCGTTACCCAGGAATATACCTGTTAAGCCACCCGAGATAAAGAATGAAACCATTCCGATCGCGAAAAGCATAGCCGGCGTAAAGCGGATATTACCCCGCCACAACGTGGCGAGCCAGTTGAACGTTTTCACCGCCGACGGCACCGCAATAATTAACGTCGTGATCATGAACACCCCGCCCAGGAACGGGTTCATCCCCGTTACGAACATGTGGTGGCCCCATACGATAAATGATAACAGCGTAATACCGATCAACGAGTAAACCATCGCATGGTAACCGAATATCGGTTTGCGGGAGTTAACCGCTATAACCTCTGACGCGATACCCATTGCAGGCATAATAACGATATATACCTCCGGGTGACCCAGGAACCAGAATAAGTGCTCGAATAATATCGGGCTGCCGCCTACATAAGGCTGCACCTGGCCGTTCAATACAATGTCTGAAAGATAGAAGCTGGTACCGAAACTGCGGTCGAAGATCAGCAACACAATACCTGCAACCAATACCGGGAATGATAATACACCCAGGATAGCTGTAAGGAATAATGCCCAGATAGTCAATGGCATTTTCCAAAGGTCCATACCTTTTGTACGCATGTTTAATACGGTGCTCACATAGTTAATACCGCCCATTAATGACGACGCCACAAAGCACACCATGCTGATCAGCCACAGGGTCATACCCTCGGCTGAACCGGACATCGCCTTGGGCAATGCCGACAGGGGCGGATATATCGTCCAACCACCGCTGGCAGGGCCCTTTTGAACAAAGAATGACGAAAGCATAATGATACAAGCCATCAGGAAAAACCAGTACGACAGCATGTTCACAAACGGAGACGCCATATCACGTGCGCCTACCTGTAAAGGTATCAGCAGGTTGGCAAACGTACCACTCAAGCCGGCTGTAAGCACAAAGAATACCATGATAGTACCGTGTATGGTTACCAGCGACATGTAAAAATCGGCGCTTAACCTTCCGCCCGGGGCAAAACGGCCCAGCAGGGTTTCCAGTAAAGGGAATGATTTATCCGGGTAAGCCAGCTGTATCCTGAATAAAATAGACAGGCTCATGGCAATAAATGCCATGATGATACCTGTTACCAGGAATTGCTTGGCAATATATTTATGATCCTGGCTAAATACATACGTATTCAGAAAAGTGGCCTTATGGTGGTGTTCGTGACCTTCTTCGTGATGTACAACGCCGTGATCGTGAACTGCTAATGTTGACATATCGCTAATCTTATAATATTAATTGTTTAACGCTAACCTGTTTGCCGGCACCTTTTTAAGGTCCGTCGATTTTACTTCCGCAAGCTTAAGCTCCTTTTTCAACTGATCGGTTAAATAAGGTTTTTGTCTTGCTATCCAATCCTGGTATTCGGGTTCCGAAACCACCCTAATCACTTTCTGCATGTTGTAGTGTGCAGCCCCGCATATTTTATTGCAATAAAGCAGGTATTCAAATTTGGGGTTATCCGTTTTCATACGCATTTGCGCCGTAGTTATCGTCGGCACAAATTTGAAAAATGTTGGTAATCCCGGTACTGCGTTTAACTGCACGCGGAAATGCGGCAGGTAAAAGCTATGTATCACATCCTGTGCGTGTAAGTTGATCCTGATGGGGTGGTTAACCGGCAATACCAATGTATCGGCCCTTAGATCGTCAAGGCTGTAACGGTCCCTGAAATCGATACCCAATACGTTTGAACCGCTGGCCAGCGTGAAATTCACAGCGCCGAGCTTGCCGTCCCTGCCGGGATAACGCAGCTCCCAGGCAAACTGGTGGCCGGTTACATCAATATTGATATCATTTTTCCCGGGCGTGGTATCCATTACTTTTTGCCAGGTAAAAAATCCGAACACCACCAGCATCGTTAAAACGATAGCCGGAATTACTGTCCATATTTTTTCGATGGTGTTATTGTGCGGATAGAAATATGCTTTGCGTTTGTCAGATCCCCGGTAACGGAATAAAAAGCCGAATAATGCAACCTGGGTAAGCACGAACACGATAAGGGTAAGAACGGTGGTGAGGTTAAACATATCGTCGATAGCGCCGCCATGAGCTGATGCTGCCTCGGGCAATGACATACTGCCCTGTACAGTTAACGACCAATAAGCACCATACAAGCCTACTACTAAAAATATGGCACAAGCGATGCCCATTATATTATTCCAGTTCAGGCCTTTCTTACCCTGCATTTTAAGCGACAGGTCGTAAACCTTTAATATCTTACCCAAAATGGCCACACAAAAGCATGCCACCAGGAACAACAATACATAGTAAGCCACGCCTGTCCACATCGCGCTTTTTTCTGCTGCGGTAACGCTATCTGCAGTACTTACACTTTGTGCCATTACCAGGCTGGTGCCCGATAACATCAGTACGGCAAAAAATGAAGATAATTTTTTAGAAGATATTATTTGTTTGAATCCCATTTTACTAGTTGTTTGGTATTCTTTTTATTTGGTGCAAAATTAACAATTATTATATGTGATGGTGAAGGCTCTCTTCAAGTAACGGGTGCCTTTTCGGCGCCAGTGATTTGAATTTGCTCAGCGCATTCAGCATACAGAACATAAACATACCTGCGAAACCAACAAACACCGTGGCTTCGATGATCCCGATCTCGGTATACCAGTGTGACAGCGGGCCTACAGTACCGGGCATGATCATTTGCCAGTAATCCAGCCAGTGACCGAGTATCAGGATGATACAAGCTACCTTCAGCACTTTTACCATACGTTTTGAATCGCGCGACATCAGCACCAATAATGGCGTGGCAAAGTTGATAACGATATTTAACCAGAACCATGGTTTAAATTCAGGCTCCCACCTTCTGTAAAAATATGCTGCCTCTTCGGGCAGGTTGGCATACCAGGTTAACAGGAACTGGCCGAACCATAAGTAAGTCCAGAAAACCGAGAAGCCGAACAACAACTGACCCATGTTATGCAAATGGTCAACGGTAACCCATTGTATATAACCGTTTTGTTTCAGCAAAATAAGCGTTAGGGTAATTACGGCCATACCGCTCACCCATAGGGCGGCAAAGTTATACCAGCCAAACATGGTTGAAAACCAGTGTGCCTCTAACGACATGATGCTGTCGAACGCAAATAATGGTATAGTAAAGCCAAAGATCACTAAAAACAGCACTGAAACCTGAAAGCTCTTTTTGTAGTTGAACATACCGCCCAGCGCATCTTCGTTGTTTGAATATTTTACCAGCAGCCATCCCAGTAAGCTATAGCAGCCCAGGTACAAAACGATACGCGTAAGGAAAAACGGCACATTTAAAAAGCCCGACTTACCTGCAATAACCGCATTATAATTTTCGCTCCCTTTTGTTGCAACACCGTTTAATGCCCATTGCTTATACAGGTAAGGCAACACTGTTTGTTTGCCCTCTTCATTTACTCCTGTGTGTGTCAGGAATAATCCTGAACAAATAATTACCAGCAAAACAACTGCCGCTATGGGCAATACTTTTGCAAATGCCTGCGGAATGCGCAGTATTGAAACCGACCAGCCCGCCTGTGCTACGTATTGTACCGCGCAAAAGAATATACCGCAAATACAAACGCAGGCAAAGTAATAGCCCATCAGTAATAAATTCGCGAATGTACGCTCGCCCGAGCCCGATAAAAAGCCATAAGCTATGCCAATTAAACCTACAGCTATCATGATCAAGCTCCAGGTTTTGGCCTTGCCTTTAAATTCAAATTGCTCGTCGAAACTATAAGAAGTCTTCATTAAAATAGCTTATAAAGTTTGTAAATGGTGAACATACATAACCACTTTCCAGCGTTCCTGCGGATCAAGCTGCGAGGCGTATGACCCCATCGCGTTTACTCCGTAAGTTATAGTATGATAAATTTTACCGTCTGTCAGGTCCTTCATGGCGCCGCCGCGTGATGACTGTCCTTTCGAATAGGACGGCGGGGGCGGAAAACCGTGCTGTACTACAAGCCCGTCGCCTTGTCCGCTTACGCCATGGCACGGAGAACAAAAATGCTCAAACAATATTTTTCCCTGCTCAAAATTTTGCTGCGTTTGCGGCAGCGTGCTTATTACCTCGGTACCTGCTTTTTCATAGCCGTCCTTTGTATTCGGATAATCAAATTTCACAAATCCAACCGGGATAGTGCCTGCAGGCGGAAGCTGTGCAGTTTTACCATCTTTAAAATTCGGATTTTTTTGGTCCGGGTCGTATGCGATATGCTCGTACATATTGGGAGCGTATTCCCAGCCGGTGCTCCTTTTATCCTTGCACGAGGTTATAATAACCGATGCAGCGATAACGATAGCGGTTGTGCCCAATATTTTAATTTTATTCATAGCTAACATATTTTCTGTCGTTATGCTTAACTTCTACTGCTCCTGCTTCTTTTAATAAATTGGTAATGTCTTCGTGCGATGTATTTGTTTTGGCATCAATGGCAATAACAAACCTGTCGTCGGTAGCCCTGAAATCCATTACCCTTGGTGCGCGACCCGGGAAAAGGTGGGTAGCATAAAAGAACGTTATCGTCATACCAAACGCGGTAAATAACACGGTCCACTCAAAAGTAAACGGTACAAAATCGGGGATAGCGAAAGCCGGCTTACCGCCGATGTTCATCGGCCAGTCGTGCACCAGCATATAATACGCCATGCTGAATATGGTTGTACCACCCAGGCAGCCAAACATAAATGCTGCCCAGCCCAAACGCGAGTCCTTCAGGCCAAGCTTGGCCTCAATGCCGTGGATAGGCATCGGCGTATAGACATCGTAAATAGGGATACTATTTTTTTGAAGTTTGTCGATCCCGTCCATCATCTCGTCCGGGTCGGCAAAAAGGCCTAAAATATATTTTGTGCTGCTCATTTCTATCTTTTTTCGTAATCAGCCATGTCCACGCTGTCAAAAACGACTAACGATTCTTTATAAAACTCAAGTTGTTCCGGGTCAACATGACCGTGTTCGATCACCTTTTTCTTAGCCTGCTCGCTCGAGCTCTTCAAGATCAGTTTCACCTCGGCAATAGCGATTGAAGGCAATACGCGGATGAATAACAGGAATAGCGTAAAGAATACCCCTATCGATCCTATAAATATGCTCATATCCACCCAGGTCGGGTAAAACATAGCCCAGCTTGAAGGGATGTAATCGCGGTGCAGCGATGTAACGATAATTACGAAACGCTCGAACCACATACCGATGTTTACCACGATAGATAATACCCATGCAATGGCGATGTTAGTCCGGATCGATTTGAACCACATCAGCTGGGTCATCAGGATGTTGATACCGTACATCATACAGCCGGCCCACCAGTATGGCCCGATAAACCGGTTAAGGAATGTGTATTGTTCGTACTCGCTTCCTGAGTAGTATGCGATGAAAAATTCTGTCAAATAAGCTACACCTACAATTGAGCCTGTTAAAAGGATGATCTTATTCATCGCTTCGATATGGAACATCGTGATATAATTCTCTAAGCCCAATACTTTGCGTGTTACAAGCAGCAACGTTTGCACCATCGCAAACCCCGAAAAGATCGCACCGGCAACGAAGTAAGGCGGGAATATGGTGGTATGCCATCCTGGCTCCAGCGACGTAGCAAAGTCCATGGATACAATGGTGTGTACCGAAAGTACCAGCGGAGTTGAAATACCTGCCAGTATCAAACATACAGCTTCAAAACGCTGCCATGTTTTTACCGAGCCTGTCCAGCCGAAAGACAGAACAGAATATATACGGCGGCGTACACCAACGGCGCGGTCGCGGATAGAAGCAAGATCGGGCAGCAAACCGGTGTACCAGAATACCAATGATACAGAGAAGTAGGTTGATATCGCGAATACGTCCCAGATAAGGGGTGAGTTAAAGTTTACCCATAACGAACCGTACTGGTTAGGCAACGGCAGCGAGTAAACGAACATCCATGGGCGGCCCATGTGACAAAGAATATAAGTGGCCGCACAAATAACCGCGAAGATGGTCATGGCCTCGGCCGAACGGTTAATGGAGTTACGCCAGTTTTGACGGAACAGCAACAATATAGCCGAGATAAGCGTACCGGCGTGACCAATACCTACCCACCATACGAAACCGGTAATATCCCAGGCCCATCCTACTGTTTTGTTCAGTCCCCATTCGCCGATACCGAACCAGAATGTCCAGCTTACAGCAAATACCCAAAGGCAGGCACCGATGGACGCAACGGTAAAACCTATCCACCAGGCACGTCCCGGCATCTTTTCTACCGGGCGCAGTATATCATTGGTGATCTGGGCGTACGTTATGTCCTTCCCCGTAATTAAGGGTTCCCTGATTATTGATTCACTATGAGATGCCATATATTAAATTCTCTCTTTGTAATTATTAAGCTTCTATTTCAGATATATTTCTAACCTTGGTTTGGTAGCCAATACCAGGTTTTACGTCTAACTCCTCAAGTACGTAATAGGTGCGCTCGCTCTTCAATGCTTTCGATACTTC
Organism: Mucilaginibacter sp.; assembly: GCA_035568395.1. GTDB lineage: Bacteria > Bacteroidota > Bacteroidia > Sphingobacteriales > Sphingobacteriaceae > Mucilaginibacter. Next base: position 191,597 of record DATMOF010000006.1, read on the forward strand.
CGAATTCGGGTCGTTTGCGTTACCGAATACGATAGCGTTGGCCGGGCAGGTTTGCTGACAGGCAACTTTAACATCACCATCTTTCAGCGGGCGTTTCTCGATCTTAGCTTTCAATTTACCGGCTTGTATGCGCTGAATACACATCGAGCATTTTTCCATAACCCCACGGAAACGTGTTACCACATCAGGGTTAAGTACCAGCTGGGTGTGTTCGTTTTGCAGATAGTTATCAAAACGCGAATCGTTCCAGTAGTTGAACCAGTTAAACCGGCGTACTTTATACGGGCAGTTGTTAGCACAATAACGGGTACCGATACAGCGATTGTAAGCCATGTGGTTTAAACCTTCCGAAGAGTGAACGGTAGCCAGTACCGGGCAAACAGTTTCGCAAGGTGCGTGATCGCAGTGCTGGCAAAGCATAGGCTGGTAAACCACCCTTACATTGTCAAGATCCTCAAGCTTTGCAATTTCTTTCTCTCTTGTTGTACCACCGTCGCCGTTATCGTTAAAGCTGTAATAGCGGTCGATACGTATCCAGTGCATCTCGCGGCGGCGCTTAACTTCTTCCTTACCTACCACAACAACGTTGTTTTCGGCACTACAGGCAACAACGCAAGCACCGCAGCCTGTACAGGCGTTAAGGTCGATAGCCATTACCCAGTTATACGCCGGATGGTCGTACTCATCCCATAACGAGTAAGTTTTATGCTCTTCGTCCTTACCCGAGTTTGATGCCGGGTTTTTAAGATATTCCTTAAAGGTAGTTTCCTTGATAATACTGTTGCGCCCTTCAATAGAATGGTGCGTTTGTGTTTGCGCCAGCGGTGAGTTATCACCGGTAGCTGTTAATGTTGCCGGCGCGCTTGACTGAAAAGTTCCATTGCGCAGGCTATAAAACGGAAACGCGTTTTTACCGACGTTTAACCCAACCGGACCGGCAGATGTACGTCCGTAACCCACTGCTACCGATACCGTGCCTTGTGTTTGGCCAGGCTGCGACAATGCAGGTAAAGTTACCGAGTAGCCGTTCGCGTCAATTTTTACGAGGTCGCCATCTACGTAACCCCACTTCTTCATATCAGCAGGTGCTAAGGCAGCGAAGTTATCCCAGGTTACTTTCGAAACCGGGTCAGGCAATTCCTGCAGCCATGGGTTATTGGCCCTTTTACCGTCGCGCATGGCTACCGACTGGTAAAGCTGCAGTTCCATTTTATTTCCTTCAGCAATCTGGTTGCTGTGGTCAATTATTGTTTGTGCTACGGCGTTCAGGTCGTGAGAGAAAGTGTATGTTCCCGCAGGCTTGTCAGCTTCTTTAACAAAGCCTGTTTGCAGTAACGTTTCCCAACCTTTTTGACCTGATAAACCGCCTTTTGCCAGCAGGTTCTTATCCCAGTTATTCCTAACGTAAGTGTAGTATTCTTTAACAGGATTATCTGACCATAGCAGCAGGCTTTGTTCAGCCTGGCGGGTATCGTATACCGGGTTAATGGCGGGCTGCAATATAGTATAGTAACCTTCGATCGCGTTGTCATCACCCCATGATTCAAGGTAGTAATGGTTTGGTGCGATGATGTTACAAAGTGAAGCAGACTCGTCGGCATAAGTAGCGAAAGATACTTTCAAACGCACTTTCTTTAATCCGTCGGCTACATCCTTGCTTTTGTAATAGTCATATACAGGGTTCGCGTTCAGGAAAAACACGGCGTCAACCTCACCCTTGTTCATTTCGCCGATCACTTCAACCAGGCTTGCATCGTTACCGGCGTACTGGCGTGATGCGCTATCCAGGTCAATTGTATTGCCATAGCTGCCTAACAGGGAGTTGATCGAATTAACCAAAATCTGGGTGGCTACATCATTTGAACCTGCAACAACCAATGCCTTGCCTTTAGCGGCCAGTAATTCCTTAGCTACGATAGCTATGGCCTTATCAGCATTTGAGTTGTTTAATTTTTTTGATCCCGGCAGTGTCGTGCCCGAGATAGCATTATATAAATTAACCAATGCAATCCCTTCTTCCGAAGGTTTGATCGGCATACGCACATCGGCGTTGGTACCTGTTACGCTCATCCCGGTTTCAAACTGGATATGGCGCGACATTTTTTTAGCCTCCAGCGATTTGTTGTTCCGGTTTTGTACGTACTGCCTGATAAACTCGGCAGGTGATATCCAGGTGCCCAGGAAATCAGCGCCAAAGCTTACAATAACGTCGGCTTTATCAAAACGATAGTGCGGCAGCACGGCTTTACCGAAACTATTCTGGTTAGCCTGTATGATACCTGTATAAGATACGGCATCATAAACAACATGCTTGCTGTTAGGATATTGCGCAATAAAATCAGCAATAACAGCCGAAGTAGAAGGGCTGCTTATGGTTGATGATACGATGCGTATTTTTTTACCATCGGCTTTGATGGCAGCAAGTTCTTTCTTAACAAAATCATCGGTCTGGCTCCAGCCATACTCGCTGTTGTCCCTCATCGGGCCTTTCAACCGGTTAGAGTCGTACAGGTCAAGTACCGATGCCTGCGCCTGCGCGCTTACGCCGCCTTTTGATAACAGGTCGTTGGGGTTACCTTCGATCTTGATCGGGCGGCCTTCGCGGGTTTTAACCAATATGGCATGCCCCTCATAAGTCGAGGTATAATAATTAGCCACACCCGGTGTAATTTCTTCGGGCTTTATTAAATAAGGTATGGATTTATGAACAGGCACTTTCTGACAGGCAGCCAGCGTAACCGCGCCCACGCCAAAGCCCAAGGCCTTCAAAAAGTCGCGGCGTGGAGTAGCGCCTGCGAGGCCGCCGCCGGTCAATACATCTTCAATAGGAATGGGCTCTGCAAATTCGTGTTTGTTTTTTTCAACAAATTCCGGGGTTTTGTTCAGCTCTTCTAAACCTTTCCAGTATTTTTTATTGCTATCCATTTAAGCTATATAAACTGTAATGCTAAGTATTCTATTTGTTGTGAGTTTCAGGTTGTAGTTATGCTTTAATTATATTTTACAACCTTCAACAATTAATAATGGCACTTGCCGCACTCAATACCGCCCATTGCTGCAGCAGTAACTTTTTGACCGCGTTTTATTAAGTCGTGCACCTGTATCATGTTTTCGTAATAAGCGTTGCCTTTCATATTCACGTCGGTACGCTTGTGGCATTGTATACACCATTTCATGGTAAGCGGCGAATATTGGTAAACCTCTTTCATGGTTTCAACAGGGCCGTGGCAGGTCTGGCATTTTAAACCGGCAACCTTTACGTGCTGCGAGTGGTTGAAGTAAGCCAGGTCGGGCAGGTTATGGATACGTATCCACTGCATCGGCCTGGTTTTGGTGCTATCGTATTTTTGTGTTGCCGGATCGTAACCCAAAGCATCATATATCTTATGTATCTCGGGCGACTCGGTTTTAACAACCTTGTGGCAGTTCATACACACGTTTAACGATGGTATAGACGCATTTTTTGATTTGTAAGCACCCGAGTGGCAATACTGGCAATCAATTTTCATTGTGCCGGCGTGCAAGTCGTGCGGGAATTTGATCGGCTGTACCGGCTGATAGCCTGTATGCACGTTGGTGTTCCATAAAGTAACCCATGTCCAGCTTCCCATAGCAACGGTACCGCATAATAATACAAAGAACACCAGCTTTTTATTTTTTGCCAGCTTTTTAAGCGTGGCCAAACGATCAATGGGGGCTTTTTCAGCCTCAACCTCTTCAACATACAGGCCCTGGTTTTTTAACAGCAGGCGCTCTAATGTTGAGATAACCTTGTTTAATACCAGTATAATAATAAAGGCTAAAACGATAACACCTATTAATGCCAGGATCACCAGGTTGCTTGGGCCGGTCTCGGCAGGCGCAGCGTTAGCCGGAGCCTTAGCTGCGGCGGCCTGAATGGTTTTATATTGCGCCCGCACATAGGTGATAATGTTAGTTGCATCAGCGTCGGTGATCTCCGGGAAAACAGTCATGTTCGACTGATTGAACTGGGCATAAATGGCAACCGCTTTTTTATCCTTAGCTGCAATAAGCGCCTGGTTGTTCTCTATCCATTTCACCAGGAATTTATCATCAGTTTCCGAGGACATCTGCGGGCCTAAAGCCGGACCAACTACCTGCTTATCGATTTGATGACAGGCGGTACATTTGGCTTTAAACAGCGCCTCGCCCTTAGCGGCATCGCCTTGCGCAAAAGCAGAAACCCCAAAAAAAGCCAGACAGGCAACCAGTAAAACCGACCTTGAGTATTGTTTGAGATTAAATGAGATACTTCTCATAAAGTGTATTTATGCTAAATAATTTTTAAATAACGATTTTATTCAAGCCGAGATGTATACTCTTTCCGAATTTTTTCAGCCACAAAAGTAAAATTTATTACAGTATCACTGACAAATAAATGACAGTAATTCCTAATTTATAACCGTTCTAAATTATGCAATAAACCGCTTTAAATCAATCTTTAAGGCTTTTTTAATTTTGTAAAAAGTTCTTTACTGACGGGATGATGAATGTACAAATTAAATTATTGTAAGTGAAAAAAATACTTTTTTGTTTTTATTTTTTGTGATAAAATACCGGTCCGGTATTCGGTTTCGCATGTCTGTTTTTGTTGCGGCATAACCGTCAAACACACATATTTTAATAACGCCGACTGACCAAATAAAAAATCCCTTAGCCGCTGAGCTAAGGGATCTAGATTTAAAATCGAAAAAGAGTTACCCTTTGGGATTTAAAGCTTCGTTTATCCTGTCGGACAGATCCTGCAAATGATAGCTTGTCATCGGGTCAGTTGTATTTGGCAGGGCTGTTTTGATCATATTATTGATAAGGCGCAATTGAGCTTTCGCTACTGAAACAGCGTCGGTTTGCTCAAGTTCGCGCTGCTGGCCGGCGCCTCGTCTCCCGGCTGCGGGGATAACGATCATCGTTTCAACAGCCGGTTTTGGCTTCACAATATCTATCAGTTTTTGAACATACAGTTTTTGAAGATTACGCCGATATATATCAATGGCCTGGTTATTTTTCACCTCGGTGAATATGTCGTTCTGCATATCGCCGAAAAAGTCCGTTATTTTATAGGCTGATGCACCTGTTGCCGCCTCGCCTGCTAACAGCTTATTTAATGTATGCGTGCTAACCAGGCGGTTTAATACCGCATCCTGGCTGCGGTAAACTACCTGTACAGGTGTTTCGCCGATATCGGCCAGGATGTTTTCTTCGAGCAGCCATTTAGGCGTGGTAAATAGCTGGCGGTTCAAAAACTCCATGGCCTCGCGCTGGGTAGCCGCCGGTGTGTACTCATATATTACGCCTTCCTGCTCAACAGTTTTCGGATTTTCGTAAATGCCGCCGATATTTTTAGCCACGTGGCCCATATAACGGCCAAACTGGGTTGTCAGCTGGTTATACATGTTATCCAGGTCCTCATACCCTTTGTTTTCTTCTTTTGTCCACTCCGGCAACTTAACAATTATGCGTTTCAGGTTTTTGATGCCGTAGTCGCTGGCCTTCATCGCGTTATCGCCAAGATCTTCATTTTGCGAATGCGGGTCATCCGGGTTGGTTTCAGTTCCAAACCATAAACGGCGGTTCTTCAACCGTTCAACTGCCATTTTATTCAATATCGGCACTTCGGCCTCGGGGCTTTTCACACCAGGGAAAAGTTTATAACCCCACTCGATCGCCCATTTATCATAATCGCCGATGCGCGGGTAAAGCCCCCTGGGGCTGATATTATCTTCGGGTTGGGCCACATAGTTAAAGCGGGCATAATCCATAATGGACGGCGTATGCCCGTTGGCTTCAACAAATGCCTTATCGCGCAATTTTTCTACAGGTACCGATGAGCTTGAACCATAATTATGGCGCAAACCAAGGGTATGTCCAACTTCGTGCGACGAAACAAAACGGATAAGGTCGCCCATCAGTTTATCATCAAACTGCATTTTACGGGCGCGCGGATCAACGGCTGCGGTTTGTATCATATACCAATCGTGCACCAGTTTCATTACGTTGTGGTACCAATTGATATGCGTCTCCAGTATTTCGCCGCTTCGCGGGTCGGATACGTGCGGGCCACTGGCATTTTCCGTTTCTGATGGTTTATAAACGATCGCCGAATGTGCAGCATCGTCCAGGCTCCAGGTTGAATCCTGTTTGGCGGTCGGCGCCACGCGGGCAACGATGGCGTTTTTAAAGCCTGCCGCTTCAAACGCTTTCTGCCAGTCTTCCACACCTGCTATCAGGTAGGGAACCCATTTCTTAGGGGTGGCGGGGTCGATATAATAAACAATTTGTTTACGGGGTTCTACCAGTTCGCCGCGTTTGTACTTAGCCATGTCTTCAGGTTTTGGCTCAAGCCGCCAGCGGGCTATCATCTGGATATCCTTAACACCCTGCGGGTTGGCGTCAAAATCAGTGTATCCTACGGTAAAATAACCAACGCGCGGGTCAAAGTAACGCGGCTGCATCGGTACCGCAGGCAATATCACCATCGAGGTATTCAACTCAACGGTAACTGCGCCGGATAAGGCGTTGCCCCCGCCGCCGGCCGTTGGTGTCGGGGCGCCCCCGCGTCCGGCCTGCTGGGCAGCAGTTTGGGAATATGTTTTTACGGTGGCTATTTCTATGTTATTTTTAAAGCTACGGATATTATCGATGTAGCTTCTGTCGGCAAAAAGGTTTCCCATGCGCCAGCGCTGTTTGGCAAACGGCGAGCCGAAGAAGAATATCTCACTGTCGCTGTTTATATAATCGGTTACGTCAATCACGCTGCCGTCCTTGTTAGGAGAATAGGCCGCAATATTAAAAGCCGCTGCGATCGCCTGGATGTTTGAGCGCTGTACTGCCTGATACATGGCTTTGGTGCTATCAGGACTATAAGTATTATAAGATATCTTTCTCAAAAAGATGCGGTTGGCAGGCCCTTTTTCAAAACGGACAACAGTGCTGCCTATCTGGTCGCCGGCATAACCATCTGCCGAACGCACTTCGGCGCCTGCTTTTGCAATACGCGCCACCACTAATATTTCACGGCCAAGCACGCTGTCGGGAATTTCGAAGAAATAATGGTCGTCAACCCGGTGTACTTTAAATAAACCCGTGCGGGTAAAGGCCTTATCGGTAATAACAGATTTGTAGGGCCTTGGCTGGGCCCGCTGCGCGCCTGTTCCGGGCAGGCCGGTTCTCCGCGCAGTTGAATCGGCTGCGGGCCGGCCCTGGGCAAAGGCCCCGGCGGCTATCGAAATGAATAAAATGGGAAGTAAAAGTTTTTTCATTATTAGTTTAAATTATTATCTATTAAAAGTATAAATAGTAATATTATTCAGGCTTGTATAACCAATATGTTACATGGGGGAGGTTAGAGGTTAGAGGTTAGAGATCAGTTGGTAAAACCTAACACGTATTAGATTGCCTGAGTTAATATAACCACTCACCCAATAAAAAAACAATTTATAAATTCCACAAACATTTATATTTTTGCGCACACTTAATTGACAATGCAATGAACAAAACCGAGGAAGCCAACGACGAACGTCACTATATCTTATTAGTAATTGCTATAATTATAGGTATTGTAGGTGTTTACCTGCGCTTTGCCGATTTTCATCACAGCTCACTGGTAGCTAATATTATCCTGATCATCGGGGTAGCCATTGCGCTAAAGGCGGTGTTTACTATTTTGAAGTAAACGCTAAGTCTTAAGTCAATACAGTTCTGACTTAAGACTCAAGACTTCAAACTGAACTCACCCTCCGTTCTTCGGCCGGTACTTTGAATCATTTAATATTTTTTGAGCATCGGCCATGGCCATCAGTTTAGGCAGGGTAACCTCGGGGTGTTTATCCATGTAGGTTTTTACGATTTGCCATCCCGTCCATACAGCCAGCTTTGGCGCCGATTCATTCTTTTCGCCCAGGCCCGGTGTAAACGGCGCTTCTGAGAGGTATTTCTGAATTTTAAGATAGTCGGCTTCGTACAGTAAATTCTCATTTAAAAAGTACGCCCATATATCCGACTGAAAGTCGTGGCACCATTTTACCTGCGCCGGCGTATAGCCAATTTTTGTTGAATCGGGCACGTCGGGTAGTATCTGGTCCATAAAATACATGATCTTCCCGCTGTAGATCATCTTCGATAGCAGGGTTTTGCTGCTGTCGCTTTCGGGGAACATATCCTCCCGCGCGAAGCCTTCAACAACCCGTGGGGTTATATTTCGCGGATTAAAGAAACGTGATAAATAATGAGGGTAAGCATTTGTGAGCGCCGGGTAAAAGCGCGAGTTCTCGCCTAAAAACAGATCCAGCCCGATTCCGAAATAACCATCTCCAATAGTAGTTTGCGCCTCAAACCCCGAGAAATAAGCATATACCTTAGGCAGCTGTTTTTTCGGGAAATAATATCTGATATGCCTGAATGCGTCGGTCAGTTCCGCGTTCTGCTTATCCATATCCGGGAAAACCGAATCCACATCGTGTTTTAAATACTGGTAGTCCTCGTTGGCAAAAACCTTCCGCAGCGACTTAAAATACCCGGTATCCTGTATGCTGATATCCTGGTTTTGCAAGATCAGCGCAATAAAATCGAAGTAAAAATCACCATACTTTTTTTGCAGGTAAGCCGCTTGCTGCGCCATCGGTTTTGTGCGCATGGCATCAAAATCCTTATCGAAACGTTCAATTTTTACCTCGACCGGGATATTGCTTACATCAATCTTTTTGTGACCACCGCAAGCACACAATAACAGACTGATGAAAAAAAATAAATAAATTTGCGTTGTTTTGCCGGGATTGGTCGTTACGATCATACGGCAAATTTAATTTTTATTTGCATACACCTAAACGCTTATTTCAACCGTTTGTTCAGGTACCTGTAAAACCAAAATATATAATGAAGATCGCATTAGCCCAGCTTAACTATCATGTCGGAAATTTTGAATCGAACACGGCTAAAATTATTGATCATATCAAAAAAGCGCGCGTAACCGGCGCCGACCTTGTTGTTTTTTCAGAACTATGTATTTGCGGTTACCCTTCGCGGGATTTTTTGGAATTCAGCGAGTTTATTGAGCTGTGCGAATCATCGGCCCAAAAAATAGCTGCCGAATGTACCGACATCGCCTGTATAGTTGGTTTACCCACGCCAAACCATCGTCCAGAGGGAAAAGAGCTGAACAATTCAGCCTATTTTATTGAAGGAGGAAAGGTTAAAGCCATCGCCAACAAAGCACTGCTGCCCAACTATGACATATTTGATGAATACCGTTATTTTGAGCCGGCTACCGAGTTTGAATGTATTGAGTTCAAAGGCCACCGCATAGCTTTAACCATTTGCGAAGACCTGTGGAATACCATCGAAAACCCGTTATATGTAACCCGGCCGATGGATATACTGATACAGCAGCAGCCGGATGTGATGATCAACATCGCCGCATCGCCATTTGCCTACAACCATGACGAGGAACGTATTGCGATACTGAGCGATAACGCCAAACGGTACCAATTACCTTTACTGTATGTAAACCACGTTGGCGCCCAAACCGAGCTTATTTTCGACGGCGGCTCGCTGGTTTTTGACAACACCGGCAAATTGATCGACGAGCTGCCTTATTTTGAGGAACAGGTTGCCTATTACGACCTGGATAAAAATTCAAATGTTACGTTTAAGCACCAGCCGACCATTCAAGCTGAGCGGCAGAGCAATATAGAGCAGATACACCAGGGTATCATTTTAGGGATACGGGATTATTTTTATAAATCGGGCTTTAAGCAGGCGATACTGGGTTTGTCGGGCGGTATTGATTCGGCCGTGGTGTGCGCATTAGCCGTTGAGGCCCTGGGCCCTAAAAACGTAATGGCCGTGTTGTTGCCCTCGCGTTTCTCGAGCGACCACTCCATTAAAGATGCGGAAGACCTGGTAAAAAACCTCGGTTGCCTGCACGAAACCATTGCCATTAAGGATATAACGGAGGTTTTCGAAAAAACATTAAAACCGCAGTTTAATGACTTGCCGTTTAACATTGCCGAAGAAAATATCCAATCGCGCAGCCGCGCAGTGCTGTTAATGGCCATGTGTAATAAGTTTGGCTATATATTGCTCAACACGTCCAATAAAAGCGAGGCCGCGGTGGGTTACGGGACGCTTTATGGCGATATGTGCGGCGGCATTTCCGTTATCGGTGATGTTTACAAAACGCAGGTATTTCAATTGGCCCGGCACATTAACCGCGAACGTGAGATCATACCGGAAAATTCGATTATTAAACCCCCATCGGCAGAATTAAGGCCGGACCAAAAAGACACCGATTCATTGCCCGAATACGATATACTCGACAAAATAATTGCCGAGTATGTAGAGAATCGCTGTTCATCAGCCGAAATTATTAAAATGGGATACGATGAGAAAACGGTTCGCCGGGTGATCAGGCTGGTGAACCTGGCCGAGCATAAACGCTACCAAACCCCGCCGATCCTGAGGGTATCGCCAAAGGCTTTCGGCATGGGCAGGCGTATGCCGATCGTGGGCAAGTATTTGTCCTGAAAAATATTTATATTTAGCAATTAAACCTTTTTGAAACCGTTTGTCTAAGTGATATAATTGTTTAACATTATGAAACGATCAATTTATTTAGCCCTGACAGCACTCGTACTGTCCGGCCTTTCAGCTTGCACAAGCTACGACTATTACACTGCCGCTATCAACAAAACCAATTTAAGCAATTACCATACATTTGCCTGGATGCCTGCGGGCAACGAGGATTCGAAAACAAATAACGACCTGGCCGATGCCAAAATAAAGGACGCGGCTACAAACACACTTGTTGCCAAGGGCCTGCAACTTAGTCGCCGAAATCCCGACCTGGTTGTCACTTACACCAGGACTGTTGGAAGAGGTGCAAGGACCAATTACTATTCGCCATACTCACCCTATTATGCCGGTTTTTACCCGGGTTGGGATTATGGTTATGGCTGGGGTTGGGGATACAGGCCATATTATTACGCATATGGCGCCCCGTTTGCCTATTATGGCGGCCTTACATACGCCGAAAAAGAACATTATAAAGAGGGCACCATTATCATCGATCTCATCGACACCCATACCCACCACATCGTTTGGCGTGGATTTGGCGTTGGCGAAGTACATAAGAACCAGCAAAAAAATATTGATGATCTGCCGAAAGTAGTGGACGGCGTGCTGGCGCAGCTAAAGTTAACACCATCCCAAATGAGGGGTTCATATTGATGAGCTGATAGATAAAACTTCAGGATAGTATTAAAAAAGGTCAATTGAAATTCAATTGACCTTTTTTAATATATCATATAACGTAAAGGAATCTTGCTCCAACTTGAATTTTCTAAACTTCTAACGGCGTATTTTTCCCCTTGCGGTACAGCTGCACCGCGCCAAAAACAAGTGCGATACCTGCCAAAACAACTACAAACGTATCCAACGGGCAGTTGCCGTCAACATCCCCGCCGGCGCAGGGAGCGCCTGCCTGGGCAAAACCAATCACAGCATTAAGCATTAATAAAAAGAATGCCCCACAAAATATCTTAATTTTCATTATTACTTGGATTTATAGCCTACAAATTTACCATATTCCTGGGGTAGCTTTACCTTCCTTTTCAACTCTTTAATTCAATTCTTTCATTAAAAGAATTCGGATGCACACCAGGCCTGAAATGAGATAGATGAACTTGTTTAAAGTTTAATAAATACACATTGACCCAAAGCCTTACCGCTTTTGCCTGATACCTGTATAACGTACGATCCGGGTAGAAAGTTGCTTACATCAGCTTGCCAGGTGGTTTTATTTGAAACCGCTTTTTTGAGAACGGTCCCCGAATTATTCACAATGGTAACACGGTACTCCTCAACCTGCGGTATCTGTGCAGCCCCCCCGGAAGAAACGAGGCCGTTCGATACGGCAGATGCAACCGATGCTGTTGAGCTACTGGGCGTTATCGTCAAGTTCAATGTGTTCGCCACCGGGTTAGGATAAACTTTCAACGGGTTATTGATCACAACCGGCGATGTTGTGTAGGTCAATGAAACTACGTTAGAGTATGTAACTGTCCCGTTGAGGTCGGTGATCTTTAACCGGTACATGTCAACGCCCAATAGGGGGTTTGTATCAAGGAACCCGTAACTGCCCTGGCTGCTTGAGGCTACATTGTTCAGCGAAGTAAAGGTGATGCCGTTATCTGTACTTCTTTCAACCGTAAAGCTGGTATAGTCTTGTTCGTTTTCAGTTGTCCAGTTAATTTGTGCACCCGTAATCGCTTTAGTTCCGGTAAAGCTCAATAAGTGAACCACTAAAGCGGGGTTTTCGCGAACGATCAGCTTAAAGCGGCCGGAACCAAAGGTTGCGCCATTATTTATATCCACATTAAAGCTATATACAGCATTTTGGCGTACATCCAGGGAATCATTTGTAAAAGCATCCTTTAGCCACACCTCGTAAATAGCAGGCATCGAAATTACTTCAGACATATTAAAAGCATAAGTTCCTGTGGTGCTTACGCCAACTTTTAGCGAAATAGTATCTCCGTGCAGCTTGGGGAATGGAATTTTATTAATGGTCAAAGGCAAATTATCACTTGATAAACTGGCCAAACTTATAACGCCGAACCCGGGCTTGTATGGCGCATCTTCATTAAATACATATTTAGCGCTGGCAGCAGCATTAAATCCAATATAAATATTGTCGATGTTAACAGAGTCCTTTATTAGTTTTATACTCACATGTGCCTCAGGTGCAGGAGCTGCTAACGCTGACATGCTGGCCCTGGTTGACATAAATAGATTTGAGCCGGTATTTTGCACAGTAACCTTAGCCGATTCGTTAAAGATCAGCTGTTCAGTTGAGTCAACAGCGGCCAGTACGTAAAACCCCTGGCCGCTTGCTATATAACGGGTAGCATTCCCTGTTTTTGCGCCGCCTTTTTGATAGGTTGAATACACATGGCTTATCGGGTCATACAAATATGCTGTATTGCTTACATTGGCTGTCCCGTAAATACCTGTTGTAGTGCTGGCAGTTTGAAACTGCTCCCAGTCAATGGTACTCGCATACGGGTTGCCTACCAGGTTAAAACCCCTTATTGCACTATTGGCAGTTGTATTTGACCATCCTAAGTTGGCCGAGCTGGGTTTGTACCAGTTGTGAAATATAATCTGTCCGGCATTTAATCTCCCCGCTGCGTTCAGGGTGACAGTCGGCGCTGTAATAAAGGTGGTGTAGGTTTCCTGTTGTGCTGTGCCGCCGGCACGGTTTCCCCTGAAAAAAACCATCATGCCGTTACCAACCGGTATATTATAGATGGTACTGCCGCCATTCAGGTTATAATCGTATTTATTGGTGTTATTGATCTTGGAAATGCCCGGAAAATTACCGGCACTAAATGCAGCATTACTTGGCGCCTGGTCCTCCCGGTATAAATAAATAGTAGGGTTTCCTAATCTATCAAAGCCATTTGCTGTTCCGCCGGACCCGGTTAGGTACATACCACCATACTGCAGGTAATGCAGATCATAAACCTGATTTGAATTTACGAGAGGAACAATATGTACGGGCGACGAAAACAGGTGATACCCACGGTGGCCTGTTCCGCCGGAAATGAAACGCTCCACGTGGATGGAATCGGCACCGGAGCCGGTAATAGAAGAAGTTGTTATCTGCCCAACAGATGCCGAGCCTGTAGCATCTGATTTTAAGGTTAGCTTGCCGGTCATTGTGGTAGTCAGCACACCTGTACCCGTAACATTTAGTGTGGCCAGGGGCGATATATTCACGTTTCCGGTGCCGGCGATCGTTGCGGTCGCGGCGGTGTTTACAGTAAAGTCATTGGTAGTAGTTATTGTAAGCGGGCTTGTAACAGTTAAAGCAGCCGAAGCGCCCGCAAAAGTTAATGAATGCGTACTTACGCTGCCTGTTCCGGCCAATGTGGCCGAAGCGCCGGCAACTATTGAAAGTGCATTGGAAACGGTTAGAGAAACTCCTGTTAAGGTTAACGAGGCGGCGGTTCCGGTACCAAATGTGGCTGAGCCAGCGGCTATGGAACCTGTACCGGTAACAGTCGCCAGGGCGCCGGCATTTATAGTAAGGGCATTGGTTACCGGCAGAGCCATATTTAATGCTAATGACGATGTGCCTGAAGTAAATGCCGCCGAACCAGCAGTGATGCTTCCGGTACCGGTTAATGTGGCGGCAGCGCCGCCGCTTACTGTAAACGCGTTGGTTACCGGCAATGCAACACCTGTTAATGTTAAAGATGAAGTTGCACCCGAAGCAAACGTTGCTGATCCTGCGCTTATTGTCCCTGTTCCTGTTATTGTAGCCAAAGCGCCCCCGTTAACGGTAAGCGCGCCAGTAATGGGCAGCGCTATCCCTGTTAAAGTTAGCGATGAAGTACCTGTCGTAAATGTACTTGTGCCAGCGCTTATAGTTCCAGTGCCCGATTTTACGATCGTCGCCGAGGCTCCGCCATTGATTGTCAGATCATTCGTTATAGGCAGCGCAATATTGTTTAGCGTTAAGGTTGAGGCAGTGCCCGAAGCAAATGAGGCTGCCGCTGTAGCTATTGTTCCCGGACCTACTATTGCAGCCGTAGTGGCGCCGTTTATTGCAATATCGTTATTAACCGTTAATGAAAATCCGGAGTTTATTGTTAGCGTGCCGGCTGTCGTAGAGCCAAATGTCAGTTGATAAACTGCGGTTGGCGCAGCTTTAATAATTGGTTGATTAGTAAACGATACGGCAACGCCGATCTGCGCATTATCACCGCCGTCTGGAGGGGCGCCCGCACTCCAGTTACCATTCGCGGACCATGCGTTAAGACTCGCTCCGGTCGCTGTTCCCTTCCAGTTGTTTATTCGTGGGTTAACGGTTATTGTTAGATTGAATGAACCGCCGCCGGTGCCGGTAGCGGTGATGGTATAGACAGTTGTTGAGGACGCCACCGTTGGCGTTCCTGAAATTACACCATTACTGGATGCTATTGCCAAACCAGTCGGCAGCGCGGGGCTTATTGTATAACCTGAAGCAGTGCCCCCGGTAACTGTGGGACTTAAATTGGTAATAGCGGTGTGAGCTGTATATGTTTGTGGCGATGCATAGCTAATTGTAGCAAAGGCATTCCCAAAAGACAATATTGAGCCGCAAAAGATCAATATAGATAGTAAACGTGTTTTCATAAGGATAATTCCTTTCTTATTTTCTGCTGATTATCCTTAGGGCGATAATCAATAGTTTAAATTCGTATCAGGCATTAGGCAAGTATTATACCGCAGCCGGCTGTGTTTAAGGAAATTATCCCTGTTATCGGTTTTTATGAGATATTGCTTGTATATTTTATACTATTAATTAATATTAATTTATTTATAGAAATTTAATTGCAATACTTTTTGCATTGCTTTATAAATAGGATAATTATTATCGCACATAATATTCCCCATTTTTCCCCATAGTTGGTGTACTGTCATCAGCTAATCGACGAAACAGGTCCTGGCCAAAAACGCGATGGGATCGGCTTTGGCTATATTTAATAGTTAATGTGTTAATGCAAAAGGAAAGCGGGGATGTTAAATTTGACACCGCCGTTATTGATAAATGCCCAAACCGTTTCTTCGCCTTTCTAATAATCCTTAACTTTGCCCGCTAATAATTTTGTACCATGCAATATGATGTTATCGTTATCGGTTCGGGCCCTGGCGGCTATGTAGCTGCTATACGTTGTGCCCAGCTGGGTTTAAAAACAGCGATCATTGAAAAATACGCCACCCTGGGCGGTACCTGCCTTAACGTGGGGTGTATCCCGTCAAAGGCGCTGCTTGATTCATCCGAGCATTATCATAATGCTGCACACGCGTTTGCCACGCACGGCATTAAGCTGGATAATTTAAAGGTAGATTTTGACCAGATGATCAAACGCAAGCAGGAAGTAGTTAACGCCAATACCAGCGGCATCGCTTTCCTGATGAAGAAGAATAAGATCGACACCTATTACGGCCTGGGTTCATTTAAAGATAAAAATACAATCACCATAACGGCTGCTGATGGCGCAGTGTCCGAAATAACAGGTAAAAACATCATTATTGCTACCGGCTCAAAGCCGTCGGCACTGCCATTTATAAAAATTGATAAAAAACGCATCATTACTTCAACCGAAGCATTAACCCTTACCGAAATACCAAAACACCTGGTGCTGATAGGCGGCGGCGTTATCGGCTTGGAGCTGGGCTCGGTATATGCCCGCCTCGGTTCAAAAGTTTCGGTAATTGAGTTTATGGATTCCATTATCCCAACCATGGATAAAAGCCTTGGCCGCGAGCTGCAAAAGGTGCTGCAAAAATTGGGTATGGAATTTTACCTCGGCCACAAGGTTACGGGCGCCACGGTTAAAGGCAAAGAAGTAACAGTTACTTTTGACGATCCGAAGGGAGAAAAGAAAGAACTAAAAGGCGACTATTGCCTGGTTGCCGTTGGCCGGATCGCCTATACGGATGGTTTGGGCCTCGATAAGATCGGCCTTACCGTTGAAGAACGCGGCCGCAAAATAACGGTTGACGAACACCTGGAAACAAGCGTTAAAGGCGTTTACGCCATAGGCGATGTTATTAAAGGCGCTATGCTGGCCCATAAAGCGGAAGATGAAGGTACGCTTGTAGCGGAAATTATCGCAGGGCAAAAACCGCATATCGATTATAATTTGATCCCCGGTGTGGTTTATACCTGGCCGGAAGTTGCAGCGGTAGGCCAAACCGAAGAGCAACTGAAAGAAAAAGGGGTAAAATATAAAACAGGATCCTTTCCATTCAAAGCCAGCGGACGGGCACGCGCCAGCGGCGACCTGGACGGGTTTGTAAAAGTACTGGCTGATGCCACAACCGATGAAATATTAGGCGTACACATGATTGGGCCCCGCGCGGCTGATATGATCGCCGAGGCTGTTGTTGCGATGGAGTACCGGGCTTCGGCAGAAGATATTTCGCGGATGAGCCACGCCCACCCAACCTACACCGAAGCTATGCGCGAGGCCTGCCTGGCAGCTACGGAGAACAGGGCAATACATATTTGATTTCGGAAGTCCCGATAGCTATCAGGAGGTTAGTCCATACGACGATTTAGCGCTTGCAGAGTTAACTCACCCGGTCATCGCTATGCTCGACCACCCTCTCTTTGGCAGGCCAAAAAGAGGGTAGCGGTAAAGAAAATATATTTTCTGTGATTCACCCTCTTTCCGGTTTACCGGAGAGAGGGTCGACGAGCGGAGCGTCGTCGGGGTGAGTCAACTAACCGCGATGCATTTGCCCTTAAATAACTTAAGCCTTTTTCGATGCAGGCTTTTTAACAGCCTTTGCAGGTTTAACAGATACAGCTTTTTCCGATACAGCGTCTTTAACTTTAACACCAGCTACCGCGGGCAGTTCAGCCAATACGGTGCTGCCGCCTTTTACCGTTTCGCCGATTGCCACTTTAATATTTGATCCCAGCGGTAAAAACACATCTACCCTTGAGCCGAATTTGATGAATCCGAACTGTTCGCCCTGTTGAACTTTGTCGCCCTCCTTTACATACCAAACAATGCGGCGGGCAAGCGCGCCGGCAATTTGCCTGAACAGCACCGGTACACCGGCCTTGTTCTCAATAACAATAGTGGTACGCTCATTTTCTGTTGACGACTTGGGGTGCCAGGCCACCAGGTATTTCCCGGGATTGTATTTGAAATAGGTAACTATTCCCGAAATGGGGTTGCGGTTAATGTGAACGTTAACCGGCGACATAAAAACCGAAACCTGTATGCGTTTATCTTTCAAAAATTCGGTCTCTTCAGCTTCTTCAATTACGACTACTTTACCATCGGCCGGGCAAAGTACCTGTGTTTCGTCAGTAGTGATTGAAATGGAAGGGCTGCGGAAAAATTGGAGAATGATAACAAAAAGCAGGAAAGACAATACATAGATCACCCACTTAAGCGCAAATGCCTGCGGGAAATAGAACTGGATCACCGCGTTCAAAACAAATATGAACAGGATGCAAAGTGCGATGGAGGTATAGCCTTCTTTATGAATGGTCATTATTAAATTCTTTTTTTACAAAATTACGAATTAGTTACAAAGTACAGGTAAGTATATACAATTGGCGCCGCCAGCAATAAGCCGTCGAAACGATCGAGCAGGCCGCCGTGGCCGGGCAATATACCCCCCGAGTCCTTTACGTCAATGCTGCGTTTAAACATGGACTCGATCAGATCGCCCAACGTGCCGAAGCCTGCAATTAATATAGCCACGGATACCCACTGGTTCCATAGCAGTTCCTTGAAAAAATAACTGATGATGAAGGCTGCAATAGCGCTTATGACGATGCCGCCCATAAATCCTTCCCAGGTTTTCTTTGGCGAATGCCGCTCAAATAACTTAGTACGGCCAAATTTGCTTCCTACCAGGTATGCCCCGGTATCATTTGCCCAAAGCAGCAGCATAAACGCCAGCGGATAATGAAAGTTGAAGGGGCCGTTCACATAGGCCATGGCATGGAATAAAGTAAAAGGCAGGCAGATATAAATCAAACCGACCAAAGTATAGCCAATATTCACAAATGGCGCCGACGATCTTTTAAAAAGTTCCTGGATAAATATAGCGCTGACCGTTAAGGTTAATAAAAACAGCAGCTTATGGTAATACGGGTTGTTTTGGTAAACAATTAATGCAAATATCACGTAAATAAAAATACCGTTTATTAGGCCGGTTACCATATCGGGGCTTTCGCCGCTCTTATTCAAAAGGCTATAAAATTCCCGCAGGCAAAGTACGCTCAGTACTAAAAAAAATGCGCCGAACACGTAATGGCCCAGCAGCAGCGAGGCAAGCATTACCACAACAAAGAAAAAGCCGGTTATGGCGCGAGTCTTCATATTAAAGTTTATTAAGGATTAAATAAAAAATCAGCTGGTTTGTTTATCAATTTCCGGTACCAATTCCCTTTCAAGCGCTATCTTTCTGTAGATAAAAAATAAAAACAAAATAACCGCCAGGCTGAATATATAAGCGCCGTAGCCAAAAAGATGCTGGTTGTCGGGGTTTATCTTGATCGTTTTGTTCCGGAAAAGATAGGTAGCAACAACCGCCGTACCGTTGTTTATAAAATGTGCCCAAACGCTTGTCCACACGCTGCCGCTCCAGGCTACAAAATAGCCAAATAAAACCCCCAGCATCAGCCGCGGCAAAAAACCAAAAAACTGCATGTGAAAGGCGCTGAATAAAATAGCGGTGATCCAGATAGCGGCATGGGTGTTTTTTGTCCAGCGGGTAAAAATAGTCTGTAAAACGCCCCTGAACATAAATTCCTCTACAATAGCAGTCAATAAGCCGATCAGCAGCACATCCTTGATCATATCCCAGATGTTTTTCATCTGCAACATGGCCTCCGTGTATTTTTGGGCCTCCATTTCCTTTTCGCGCATCCAGCTCAAATAATGGGGCAAAACCATCTTTTGATTCAGATTTGATAAAAACTCGATCAACGGGGTCGAGATAAACATAATAGCAAAAACCAGCAGCAGCAGCACCCAGGGAAACCGGAAGCCTGGCTTAAGGTAGTCCCGCGGTTCGCGGGTTATAACAAATGCGTAAAATATGGGGGCCGCCAGTATGGGGAGCGTGGTACCGCCGATTTGTATGATCCATAAGGCATCGATAACATGCGGCTCGGTAAATTTCATTTGTCCTATACCCAACACCGCATGCATTCCGTATAAAGCAACAGCGATACCTGCACCGATCACATTGCCAATAAGGATTATCGCTATAGAAAGTAATATGAAAATCAAAAATTGAAGCGCCGGATGTAACTGAGTACCAGGTTTAACGGTCATATTGGTTATAATTCGTATTTTTGCAACGAAGATAAGTCATGTCGGTACAAATAGGAAATATAGATTTAGGGGAATTCCCGCTGCTGCTGGCGCCAATGGAAGATGTGAGCGATCCGCCTTTCCGTTATGTGTGCAAGCAAAACGGCGTGGATATGATGTACACCGAGTTTATCTCGTCGGAGGGATTGATACGTGACGCCGCCAAAAGCCGGCAGAAACTGGATATTTTTGAATACGAGCGGCCAATCGGCATACAAATATTCGGCAGCGACATTGAGCATATGCGCGAAGCCACCGAAATTGCCTCGTTGGCCGGGCCTGACCTGATCGACATCAACTACGGCTGCCCCGTTAAAAATGTGGCATGCCGCGGCGCGGGGGCAAGCCTTTTACAGGATATCGATAAAATGGTGGCCATGACCAAAGCGGTTGTAAATGCCACACACCTGCCCGTTACCGTAAAAACCCGGCTGGGATGGGATGACAATACCAAGAATGTATACGAAGTTGCCGAACGTTTGCAGGATGTGGGGATAAAAGCCCTTTCTATTCACGGACGTACACGTTCGCAAATGTATAAGGGCGTTGCCGACTGGACATTGATACACGAGATAAAAAAGAACCCGGGGATTAAGATTCCCATTTTCGGCAACGGGGATATTGATTCGCCCGAAAAGGCCGCAGCATGGCGGATGGAGTATGGTGTTGACGGTATGATGATCGGCAGGGCAGCAATTGGCTATCCCTGGATATTCCGCGAGATAAAGCATTATTTTAAAACCGGCGAACACCTCGAGAAACCGACTATCGCAGAAAGGATACAGGCATGTACCATTCACCTGCAAAAATCTATCGAATGGAAGGGGCCCAAAACTGGTATATTTGAAATGCGCAGGCATTACTCCAACTACTTTAAAGGCATCGACCACTTTAAAGAATACCGCATGCAACTGGTAACCGCCGCCAGTGAAGATGAAGTACTCGAAATTTTATCAGCAGTGGGGAACGACCTGAGATACGCGAACCTCGCTATGGAAATGGAATTTTAACCACATCGTTAGAAAATTCATTTTTCAGAAAAATATGTTCGGAAAAATGGTCAAAAAACGAATAAAATTATCGCTATGGTTAAGTTTAAAAAATGGCGCAATATTTGAATGGAAAATATATATTTGAAATTTAAGACATTATTCATATGACCACAATAATTACAGACGGTGTTAAAGTTTCGGTAGAGACACTCTACCAGCCCGAATATTCAAATCCGGCAAACGATCACTTTATGTTTGCCTACAAAGTTACTATCGAGAATTTAAGTAACTACGCGGTGCGTTTGCTGGGAAGGCATTGGTATATTTTTGATTCGAACGGTGCAAAACGCGAGGTGGAAGGTGAAGGTGTTGTTGGTCAGCAGCCCGTTATCGAGCCCGGCACGTCGCACGAATATGTATCCGGCTGTAATTTAAAAACCGATATGGGCAGCATGAAAGGCGAATACCAGATGTCGCGTTTGATGGACAATGTTCTTTTTGATGTACAAATCCCTGAATTTTATTTGATCGCTCCGTACAGGATGAATTAAACGCATCCTTATAAATAAAAAGTAATTTTAATTGTGAACAAGCCCCGCCCTATAATGGCGGGGTTTTGTTTTTGGCCTCACCCCAGCCCTCTCCAAAGGAGAGGGAGCTATAAACTTGGAAAAATGTATCATTTTGATGTTAAAGTCCTCTCCTTTGGAGAGGATTTAGGTGAGGCTTTTATACTTTTGTCCCGATCATACACTTGTTAATATAAGTCCTTGGCAGTAAATACATTTTCATACTGGGAACAAACTGCATTTGTTGACCATGCCGATATCATCGTCATTGGCAGCGGGCTGGTAGGGCTTAGCGCGGCGTTGCATCTAAAAAAGAAACAGCCCGCCTTAAAAGTGCTGGTATTGGAGCGCGGCTTTCTGCCAACCGGCGCCAGCACAAAAAATGCCGGCTTTGCCTGTTTCGGTACGGTATCAGAGCAAATAGCAGCTATTAAACGCTCATCTGAAGATGAGGCCTTGCGGATGGCTGGCTACAAATGGCGCGGCCTGCAGCGGCTGAGGGAAAACCTGGGGGATGCCAATATCGACTACCAGCAGCATGGCGGCTATGAGCTCTTTATGGATGATGAGATCGAAAAAGCCGAAAACTGCATAGCGCACATCGACAGCCTCAATAAATTATTAGCGCCTGCTATTGGTGAACCGGTTATTTATTCGGTTGCCGATGATAAGATCCCGCAATTCGGATTCAATAAAGTAAGCCACATGATCTATAATCCTTTTGAAGGGCAGATAGATACCGGTAAAATGATGCGCACCTTGTTGAATAAGGTCTATAACCTCGGCGTATTGGTTTTAAACAATTGTGAAATTCAACGGATCGAACATAGGTCTGATCAAATTAACTTAACCACTTCCCAGGGCAATTTTAAAACAGGAAAAGTTATCCTGGCGACCAATGCGTTTGCAAACCAGCTATTCCCCGGCCTGAAAGTTATCCCCGGGCGCGGACAGGTGCTGGTGACCAAACCTATTCCCAATTTGAAATTAAAAGGCACCTATCATTTTGATGAGGGGTATTATTACTTCCGCAATATTAATAACCGCGTACTATTCGGCGGCGGCCGCAACCTCGACCTTAAAGCAGAGGAAACCTGGGAATTCGGACAGACCGATCTTGTAAAAAATAAGCTAACCGCCTACCTCAACGAGGTGATCCTGCCCGGGCAAAATGCCAAAATCGACTACTGGTGGAGCGGCATCATGGGTTTTGGTGAAGATATCTCCCCTATTGTAAAACAGGTTGAACCTAATGTTTTTTGCGCAGTAAGATGTAATGGCATGGGTGTGGCTATGGGCAGTTTGGTGGGTGAAGAGGTGGCGGAGCTGGCACTTTGATTGATTTCGGATTTTTCACGGTCTGTATGCTTTCAAAGCGTTCAAGAACGCTACGCCGTTTCGGAAGTTTGATTTCGGATTTGGGTGTTAAATTGCAAAAACAAGAACGCACCAATTTCACAATAATATGATATTTTTCATCTTAAATTCCGTATTTTTGCAGCCTCTAAAATTTGAGGTGAAAACCATCGATGTACAAGGAATATAAGCAGTTAAACTTATCGCAGGCAGGCAAGGACGTCCTGGAATTCTGGAAGAAGCATAACATCTTTGAGAAGAGCATCAGCTCGCGCCCGGCAGACAACCCTTACACGTTTTATGAAGGGCCGCCGTCGGCTAATGGTATGCCCGGCATCCACCACGTGATGGCGCGCGCCATTAAGGATATTTTCTGCCGTTATAAAACATTAAAGGGTTACCAGGTTAAGCGCAAAGGCGGCTGGGATACCCACGGCCTGCCCATTGAGCTGGCTGTTGAAAAAGCTTTGGGCATCACCAAGGACGACATCGGCAAAAAGATCTCCGTTAAGGATTATAACGACGCCTGCCGCAAGGAAGTAATGCGCTATACCGACGTATGGAACGACCTCACAGAAAAAATGGGTTACTGGGTCGATCTTGAAGACCCGTACATTACCTACAAAAACGAATACATTGAAACCCTTTGGTGGATACTGAAGGAGTTTTATGATAAGGACTTGTTATACAAAGGTTATACCGTGCAGCCCTACTCGCCGAAGGCGGGTACCGGCCTGAGCTCGCACGAGCTGAACCAGCCCGGCACGTACCGCATGCTGAAGGACACTTCGATAGTGGCCCAGTTTAAAGTAAAACGGGATAAGGATTCGGAGTTTTTGTATAAAGACACCGATACCGACCTGTACATCCTGGCATGGACGACCACTCCATGGACGCTGCCTGCAAACTGCGCCCTGGCTGTCGGCGAAAAGATCGATTACGTAAAAATACGCAGCTTTAATCCTTACACTTACGAGCCTGTAACCGTTATCCTTGCAAAGGACCTGGTTACAAAATATTTTAAGGCCGAAGGTGAGAACGCATCATTTGAAGGCTACAAAGGCGGCGATAAGGTTATCCCCTGGACGGTAAAAGGCGGCTTTAAAGGCACTGCCCTGCTGGGTTTGCACTATTACCAGCTGATGCCCTATGTAACCAACGAGGAATTGGAGAAAAATGCGTTCCGTGTTATACCTGCAGACTTTGTAACAACAGAAGATGGTACGGGTATCGTACACACCGCGTCGGTTTTCGGTGCGGACGACTTCAGGGCCTGTAAGGAAAACGGTGTGCCGTCGGTTATGGTGAAGGATGAAACCGGCAAGGAAGTGCCACTGGTTGACAAACAAGGAAAGTTTGTTGATGAGGTGACCGACTACGCCGGCCGTTATGTAAAGGAAGAATATTACAGCGACGAAGAACGTGCTGCCCCGGATTTCAAGCCGACAGACGTGCTTATCGCGATTAAGCTGAAAGAAGAAAACAAAGCGTTCGACGTTAAAAAATACGAGCACAGCTACCCGCATTGCTGGCGCACCGATAAACCCATTTTATACTATCCGCTGGATAGCTGGTTCATCCGCACCACCGCCGTTAAGGATAAAATGGTTGAGCTGAATAAAACCATAAACTGGAAACCGGAATCGACTGGCACCGGCCGCTTTGGCAACTGGCTGGAGAACCTGGTTGACTGGAACCTCTCGCGCTCACGTTTCTGGGGTACCCCCCTGCCGATATGGCGCGAGGAGAACGGAACCGAAGAAAAATGTATCGGGTCAATTGCCGATCTGAAGTTAGAAATTGAACGGTCGATCGCCGCAGGCTTAATGCCTAAAGGTTTTACGATAGACGACCTGCATCGCCCTTATGTGGATGACGTTATATTAACTTCATCAGGCGGACGCCCCATGTACCGCGAGCCCGACCTGATAGATGTTTGGTTCGACAGCGGCGCTATGCCTTACGCACAATGGCATTTCCCCTTTGAAAATCACGAACAGTTTGCCAACGCCTACCCTGCCGATTTCATCGCCGAAGGCGTCGATCAAACCCGCGGCTGGTTTTTTACCCTGCATGCCATAGCGGTGATGCTGAGCGTAACAAGCGACGAGGTGAAGAAAGTGAATAAGGCAAACCACAATAAAGGTGTTGCTTTTAAAAATGTTGTTTCGAACGGTTTGGTGCTGGATAAAAACGGCAACAAAATGTCGAAACGCCTGGGCAATGCGGTTGACCCGTTTGAAACTATCGATCGTTTCAGCGCCGATGCTGCGCGATGGTATATGATAAGCAATGCCGCGCCCTGGGATAACCTTAAATTTAACGAAGAAGGCATTGACGAGGTTCGGCGCAAGTTTTTCGGGACGCTTTACAATACCTACACCTTTTTCGTAATGTATGCGAACATCGATAAGTTTAAATACAGCGAAGCCGAAATTGAATTGAAGAACCGGCCCGAGATCGATCAATGGATCATATCGTTACTAAACACTTTGAGTAAAGAGGTTGACGGCTATTATAACGATTTTGAGCCAACAAAGGCCGCCCGTGCCATTCAGGATTTTGTTGACGCGCATTTAAGCAACTGGTATGTACGTTTGAGCCGCCGCCGTTTCTGGAAATCGGAAGATTCGGATGATAAGTTATCGGCCTACCAAACGTTATATACCTGTTTGGTAACTATCGCCAAGCTGATGTCGCCTATAGCGCCGTTTTTTGCCGACCGGTTATATACCGACTTGAATAAAGTAACGCATAAGGAAACCTACGAATCAGTACACCTGGCTTATTTCCCTGAATATCATACCGACCTCGTAAATAAAAAGCTGGAGGAGCGTATGCAGATGGCGCAGGATATATCATCGCTGGTATTGTCGCTACGCAAAAAGGTGGGGATCAATGTCCGTCAGCCCTTGAGCAAAATATTACTGCCGATACTTGACAAACATTTTAAGCACCAGGTTGAGCAGGTAAAAGAGCTGATATTATCCGAAACCAATATCAAAAACATTGAATACATTACCGATACCGCCGGCTTCATCAAAAAGAAGGTAAAGCCAAATTTTAAAGCGCTTGGCGCGAAAGTGGGCAAGGACATGAAAGCGGTGGCAGAGGCAATTACCAGCTTAAACCAGGAAGAAATCAGCAAACTGGAAGAAGATGGCCAAATATTGATACTTGATACTCGCTACCTGATACTTGCTACCGATGTAGAGATCATCGCCGAAGACGTTCCCGGCTGGCAAGTTGCCAATTTAGGAAAACTAACTGTGGCTTTAGATGTTACCCTTACCGACGAGTTGAAACAGGAAGGCATCTCGCGCGAGCTGATCAACCGTATACAGAATCTGCGTAAGGGAAAAGAATTTGAGGTGACTGATAAGATAAATGTGAGACTGACAAATCACCCATTTATTAGCACCGCAGTAAATAATAATTTATCCTATATTTGCGCCGAAATTTTGGCCGATAGTATATCGCTCGATAACGAGCTGAAAGAGGGGGAGTTGGCATTAATTGATGAGAACGAAATTTTGATTGCTATTAGTAAAGTACAATGAAACAAGAAAACGAAAAAACCAGGTACTCTGAATCTGATCTTCAGGAATTTAAGAGTCTTTTACTTGATAAACTGCGTATTGCAAAAGAGGAGCTTAACTCCCTTGCAACATCGCTTAGCTCACCAAATGCAAACGGTACCGACGATACTGCGGGTACCTACAAAACACTTGAAGACGGATCGGCTACGCTGGAAAAGGAACAGATAAACCAACTGGCAGCCCGCCAGAAAAAGTTTATCGAACAGCTGGAAGCAGCATTGGTACGCATTGAAAACAAGACCTATGGTATTTGCCGCGAAACAGGCAGGCTTATTCCAAAGGAGCGTTTACGCGCCGTGCCGCACACTACCCTCAGTATGGAAGCAAAACTGAAGCAGTAGATGAAGGCAGCTTACCTAAAACCGTTTCTTTTAGCTGCAATTATTATCATTCTCGACCAGGTGATCAAAACCTGGGTGAGGACCCACATGGATTTTAACCAGGAGATCCGCTTTTTAGGCAGCCATGGCATGCTGCGTTATACCGAAAATAACGGGATGGCCTTTGGCTGGGAAATAGGCGGCGAGGTCGGCAAGCTTGCGCTGACCATATTTCGCATTATTGCCGTACTGGGTATCGGTTATGGCCTTGTTTATCTCATCAAACATAAATATCACCGCGGGCTGATCATGTGCGTTGCGCTTATTTTTGCAGGCGCCATGGGCAATATTATCGATTCTACCTTTTACGGCGTCCTGTACCAGCACGGGCAACTATTTGAGGGCCGCGTGGTGGATATGTTTTATTTCCCCTTAATAAAAGGAATGTACCCGGGCTGGGTACCGGTTTGGGCCGGGCAACCGTTCGAATTTTTCCAGCCGATATTCAACCTGGCCGACTCGGCTATATCTGTTGGGGTAATATTGATCCTCATCTACCAAAAACGTTATTTTAAACGCGAAGCGCCCGAGGTTAGCAACCCGAATAGCGAGATGGTGGAAGAGTAGTGAATCAGCCGCAATAGTAAATAAGTACTATGGGCCTTCCGATAAAGCAAGGGCAGCAACGGCCTCATCCCGGTATTTAACATCTGGCTTATAATTGCTGCCACCCAATTGAATAGCCATATCATAATCGGCAATCGCCTTACGGTAGTTTTCTTTTGTTTTACCCAGTTTGTAATGAGCGTAGCCACGATAGGCATAGGCCAGATACGATTTTGGATCGAGTGTGATCGCGTGGCTGCAATCAGCGATCGCTTCCGTATACAGGCCGAGGTTGTTTTTTGCTTCGGCGCGTTTACAATAGGCAAGGGTATCCCTGGGAAGGAGTTTAATAACGCGGTCATAATCAGCGACCGCCTCCGCAAAGCGCCCTAAAAAGTTTTTTGCGATACCACGGTTATAGAATGCCGCTACTGACACGTATGCGGAGTCAATAGCTATACTGCGGTCAAAGTCCGGGATCGCACTGGTATAACGCTTTAATTTCAGTTTGGCCATGCCACGGGAATAGTAGGCAAAAGGAGACTTTGGTTCTAAAGCGATAACCCGGCTAAAATCGGCTATCGCACCGTTGTAACGGCCTAAAACACTTTTTACCTGGCCACGGTAGTACCAGGCATCGCTATATCCCGGGTCAATTGCAATCGCCCTGGTGTAATCAGCTATTGCTGCCTCATAATGTTTATTGTCCCCGTCATCAAGCCCTTTGATCACCCATTTTGGCACTGTTTGGGCGCAAAGGGTGTGGGTGATCAGTAAAAATACCAGTATGAGAAAGCGTGGCTTCATCGGATTTGGGTTCCGTAAGGGTTTAACAGTATGAAAGTTACGATTACATTTTGATTTAATAAAAGTGTTTTTTGCTGCGATCGTGGCGTGTTCACTACCGTTCGGGGATGTTCGTGCCATGTTCATGGCGTGTTCAGGGGTGTTCAGGGTCGTTCGCACCTGTTCGGGGTGTTCGCAGTGTTCGCTTACACAGCAAAGCGAACATCCGTTTGCGATAAGGCGGGCATGGCTACCACTTACTGCACCTTCCTGAACTCATACGGGTTATACTCAACAAAATCGGCCACCTTAACCCTTACCCCCGTTACCCTTCCATTTTGTACGGTGAACGGAAAAACCGCCTTGCCAAATACCGGGTCTGAGAAAGTTACATAAAACCGGTTGCCGCCTAAGGGCTGCAGGTGGGCGTACATGCGCGGGTGATGTTCGAAACGTATTTCAAGGTCGTTATTCTCGCCCTGGGTTATGGTCATGCTGCCATACAGGTCGTTTACATATTTACCGGTATAGCTTGCAACAGGCAAGGCTGGTGGCCGGTTCATCGCGATAGAATCACGCAATTTCTTGTCTGCGGCCTGTTCAATTGCCGCCCTTGCTTTAAACGAACTTAAATCGATATCGCTATAATCACGGTACTGCAGCTTAAAATAAGCATCCATAATTTCCCATCGTAACGCATCAAAAAAGCCGTTCTGGTCGGTATTCGTTAAAACAACAATGCCCAAATGATCCTCCGGCACCAGGGTTACCGAGGTGAGGTATCCGTTAACTCCGCCGTCGTGCATTACCAGCCTGTGCCCGGCATAATCCTGTATGAACCAACCCAAACCATAAAGTTCATAATTGGTTTCCCCGTTTAGATGGCGAATACTGCCGACAATATCCTGCGCTTCGCGGGTAGCATTGATAGCGGCAGAGGGAATTACCTGCCTGGCGCCAACCTTTCCATCGTTCAATAAGGCCATTACCCATTTGCTCATATCGTTTACCGATGAACTGATCGACCCTGCCGGGGCCAGGCCGTCGAGCTGCGCATACGGGATGGCTGACAACCTGCCGTCAATCAGCGTATGCGGAACGGTCCGGTTCAACGATTTCGGCATATCAGTGCTTAACGCGAGGGTATTAGACATGCCCAATGGCGCAAAAATATTCTCTTTCAGATACACCTCCCAGGGTTTGCCGCTTACAACCGGTATAATTTGTCCTGCGGTTAAAAACGCAGAATTGGTATAGCCCCATTTGGTGCGGAAGGGGTAAACAGCTTTGATTAATCCCAGCTTCTCGATCACCTCATTACGGCTCAGGTTGGTATTATAAAAAGTAAAATCGCCCTGGAAGGTTTGCAAACCCAGCCGGTGGCACAGCAGGTCGCGGACAATAGCCTGTTCACCTGCCAGTTTATTTTCCAGCTTAAACTGGGGCAGGTATTTGGTTACCTTGTCATCCAGCGAAAGCTTGCCCTGCGCTTGCAGCATAGCCAGGGCAGTTGCTGTAAATGCCTTGGTATTACTGCCAATCATAAACAGGGTATTGATGTCGACTTTATTTGCCAGGCCGAGCTCTTTGATGCCATAGGCTTTCATCATCACCACTTTCCCGTCCTTTACAATACATACAGCCGCACCGGGGATACGCCAGTTGGTAAGCGCACGGCTGACATAATAGTCGAGGCTGTCTTTAACAAACTTGCTGCGGTCGATATGCTGGGCGTACGTTTGCGCAACGCCAATAAAAAAAGCAAAAACCAGGAAAAGTATTTTTTTCATTACAATGGATTTTTTGGCAGCTTTAAAGTGCTAATTTAACGCAAAATTTACAGCGGCATTATTTATTGAAAAATAATATGCCGCATCCGGTGTAATCATGCGTAACCAGGTGTAACCACGTGTACCATGTGGTACATCGGTACGCCTGGCTAAACCATCGTAACAAGACAGAATTATAAGCAATCAATTAACTAATAAGCTCAAGCAATGAATATTAAATTTTACCGGTCGGGGCTGGCCTTTATTGCCCTCTTTTTATTTTCTTTCCAGGCAGCACACGCCCAGCGCGGCAGGACACACTGGGCAGCCGACGGTTACCAATATTACCGGATACAGGGAAACCAGGTACTGGAGTTGGACACCCGCGATGCCGATAAAAAAAACGTGTTATTATCAAAGGAAATGCTTACACCGGCAGGGCAGCAACCCTTAACGGTAGCCAACTTCATCCTGTCGGATGACGGTCAAAAGGTATTGATATTTACCAATACCAAACGGGTTTGGCGCTATAATACCCGCGGCGATTACTGGGTTTACGACCTTGCCGCCAAAACGCTAAAACAAATCGGGAAAGACCGGCCGGCATCGTCGTTGATGTTTGCCAAACTATCGCCCGACGGCGCTAAGGCAGCTTATGTAAGCGAGCACAATTTATTTACCGAGGAACTGGCAACCGGAACAGTTAAACAATTAACTTTCGATGGCAACAAGAAACTCATCAACGGCACATTTGACTGGGCCTACGAAGAAGAATTTGATTGCAGGGACGGCTTCCGCTGGTCGCCGGATAGCCGGGCTATTGCCTACTGGCAAATTGACGCAAGTAAGATCAGGAACTACTTCATGCTAAACACCACCGATTCCATCTACCCGTTTGTAGTGCCGGTGGAATACCCGGTAGCCGGTGAGGACCCAAGCTCGTGCAAAGTGGGCGTGGTTGATATCAGCACCGGTAAAACCAGTTGGATAAATGTTCCGGGCGATGCGGTGCAGCATTACATACCCCGTATGGAGTGGACCACCAGTTCAAACGAGATCATCCTCGAGCAATTGAACCGCGCGCAAAACGAAAGCCGTATATTTATCGGGAATGTTTCAAACGGCACAACACGGTTAATACACGAGGAACATGACAACGCCTGGATCGACGGCAAATCACGCTGGAACGGTGGCGACCCGACGGGTTGGGAGTGGATAAATAAAGGGAAAGATTTTATTTGGGTAAGTGAAAAAGACGGCTGGCGGCATATCTACAAGATCAGCAGGGAAGGCAAAGAGACATTGATAACGAAGGGTAATTATGATGTGATAAGCCTGACATTACTGGATGAAGCAGGCGGAAACATCTATTTTATTGCCTCGCCGGATAACGCCACGCAAAAATACCTGTACCGGGTAAAACTAAGCGGTGGCAAGGCTGAGCGTGTAACGCCCGCCGATGAGCAGGGAACAAATAGTTATGAAATTTCACCAAATGGCAAGATTGGGTTACACAACTTTTCTAATATTTATACCCCGTATCAAAGCGAAGTGGTGAGTCTGCCTGATCATAAACACATAAGCGGCACGGTGATCAAATTAAACCAGGACGCTAAAAACAAGCCCGAGTTTTTTAAGGTAAAAACTGTTGACGGCATTGAAATGGACGGCTGGATGGTAAAGCCAACCAATTTTGATCCGAATAAAAAATACCCGGTTGTATTTTATGTGTATAGCGAGCCGGCCGGCGCAACCGTTACAGACTCGTATGGCAGCGGCCGCAACGGCGAATACATCGGCAATATGGCTGATGACGGCTACATCTATATGTCGCTCGACAACCGGGGAACGCCGGCCCCAAAAGGCGCTGCATGGCGTAAATCCATTTATAAAAATATCGGCATCGTTAACATACAGGACCAGGTCATGGGAGCTAAAGAGATTTTAAAATGGCCGTTTGTCGACACGTCAAGAGTGGCAGTATGGGGATGGAGCGGCGGCGGTTCATGCACCCTGAACCTGATGTTCCAGCATCCCGAAATATACAAAACCGGCATATCGGTAGCTGCTGTTGGATGGGAATTAACTTACGATAATATTTACCAGGAGCGTTATATGGGTGTACCAACAGACGAAGCCGGCCGGGAAGTATTTATAAAAGGATCGCCTGTTACTTACGCTAAAAACCTGCGCGGTAATTTATTGTACGTACACGGCACGGGGGATGATAACGTGCATTATAAAAATGCCGAGATGCTGATCAACGAGTTGGTAAAATACAACCGGCAGTTCCAGCTGATGTCATACCCTAACCGCACGCATGGGATATTTGAAGGGCCGGGAACAACCAAGCATTTACAAACGCTATATACCCAATATTTAAAAGAGCATTGCCCTCCGGGAGGAAGGTAGATTGCCGGGCCATAGGCAAATATTAGTACGCGACAAAGCCGCCGGATAGATTCCGGCGACTTTTCTATTTGGTGTATAATTGGAAAAGTTAATACGACATGCCGTCGTCGGCAAGCCCGCCATTTCGCGGTTCACTTATTTTTGCGGATGACTGCGGTATGCCGTCACTTTCGAAATCGGTCTTGCGGCCAAGCAGCGTGAAATTTTCTGCAATAACTTCTGTAGTGTACCGTTTATTTCCTTCTTTATCATCAAAAGTGCGGGTACGTAATTTCCCTTCTATATAAACGAGCTTTCCTTTTTGGAGAAATTTAGCAGCCACATCGGCAAGCCCTCTCCACATTACAATGTTGTGCCATTCGGTTTGTTCAACCTTGCGGCCATCTTTATTAAAGAATTCTGACGTCGCCAGGGGGAAACTAGCCACTGACACTCCCCCTTCTAAATAGCGTATTTCGGGGTCTTTGCCCAAATGGCCAACTAATATTACCTTGTTAATTCCTGACATGTTTTAGAGTGACATAAAATGTTTTACAAATTAAAAATATTTTTTAGAAATATAAAAAGTATTTTTGGTATTGCTAATTTTTTTAAATTTTCAACAGGAGTAAAAAACCACTGCTCGCTAAGTTTAACAGGCTTGTTTTGTAGTCGGATGAGGCGTACGTGCAGGCGCTGATGAGTGAGCAGGTGAATTTTAACCTGCGAATGCTCTAATACATTAATATTCGTGCCGAAGAGTTGCGTTGTTATGGGTAAAGCTAATAAATCCTGCGGAGAAAGCAAAGACAATGTTTCAATTAAAGGCAGGTCGTACATGTTGGCCCATATATCCCTTTCATTGCGTTTATTTAACAGGACAGTCCGTCCGTCGATATATAAAAAATAGTTCAGAAATCTATCGCGTACTTTGCCTGTTTTTAATTTTACCGGTAATACTTTTACCGCATTATTAATGAAAGCATAGCAGCCGGTTCGTACCGGGCATATGCCGCAGGCGGGATTTGCCGGGGTGCACAATATTGCACCAAATTCCATCATGGCCTGGTTGTGCATACCGGGCTGCTCCATGTTAAGCAATTCGTCGGCTGTAGCCTGGAATATTTTTTTTCCTTCGGTACTGTTAATCGGCTCCTCAATACCAAAATAACGGGCCAGAACCCGGTAAACATTCCCGTCCACAACAGCCCGGGCTTCGTTTGCCGAGAACGAAGCGATCGCCGCCGCCGTGTACGGCCCAATGCCCTTTAGCTTTATAAGCTCGGCATAGCTTTGCGGGAATCGCCCGTCAAAAAGTTCCTGCACCTGGCGGGCAGTCTTCAGCATGTTGCGCCCCCGCGAATAATAGCCCAAGCCCTGCCACAGTTTTAATATCTCATCCTCGCTGGCTGCGGCGAAGCTGGTAACATCCGGATATTTTTCAAAAAAGCGTTTAAAATAAGGAAGACCTTGATCTACACGTGTTTGCTGCAAAATTATTTCGGACAGCCATATAACATAAGCATCCGTAGTGTTACGCCATGGCAAATCACGCTTGTTCTGCCTGTACCATTGCAACAGTTCGTCATTAAAATTCATTTGCGGGTAAAAGTAACCACGAAACCGAACGTTTGTCTTTCAAATCACCGTTTTTGTGTCGAATTTTGATCCGTCACAAAAAAAATGTGTTAATTATTTCAATCTTTAGTAATAAAGCGATACTTTTGCAACCCCAAAACAGTTAAGTAATTACACATTTAATAAAAGAAAAACAGATATGACTAAGGCAGAAATTATAACTGAAATCTCATCCAAAACAGGCATTGAGAAAGTTGACGTTCAGGAAACTGTTGAGGCGTTTTTTAAAGTAGTTAAAAGCTCCATGGTGGGTGGCGAAAACGTTTACGTACGAGGTTTCGGAAGTTTTGTTGTAAAGAAAAGAGCTAAAAAAACAGCTCGTAATATTTCAAAGAATACTGCCATTATTATTCCCGAGCACTTTGTGCCAAGTTTTAAACCGGCTAAAACTTTTGTTGATAAAGTCAGGACCGGAAACAAAGCTTCCAAATAATTTACCGGAATGTATAAGAAACAAATAGTCGTAGTTGTAATAGTTGTTGCTATTATGGGCTATTTGTATTCGTTGCCTGTTAAAGGGCTTATAAAGTCAAAGGAAACACAGGGGCATAACAATACCGTAGCGCCAACCAAACGCCCGGCAGCCAGTGTAACTGTTGAAATGGTGTCCGAAGGGGCTAAATTGGCGATCGGATCAGCATTATCTGCGCCGATCAACGACCTTGAGGGCCAGTTAAAAAACGCGGGGGGCGAGGCGGCAAGGCTTACTTTACAAAAAAAGCTGGCCAAACAATGGGACGATGTTAACCAACCGACGCCCGCAGCGTTTTACTACCAGGCCGTTGCCCGGAGCGAAAACAGCTTCGCAAACTGGTTGAATGCCGGCAATCATTTTAATGATGCTTTTAAGCTTACGCAGGACACGCTGGCGCAGCCTTCATTTGTGATAAATGCCATTGAATGCTTTAAAAATGCCACTAAACTGCAGCCGCAAAGCCTTGATGCAAAAACAGGGCTGGGTGTTGCTTATGTAAATCAAACCAGTCTTGGCATCACCGATGCGGATGGCGGATCGCCGATGCAGGGTATTATGCTGTTGCTGGATGTAGTAAAGCAGGACCCGAATAACCGGAATGCGAATTTAAGCCTGGGTTTGTTTGCCATGAAATCGGGCCAGTACGAAAAGGCCGTGCAGCGGTTTAAAACGATCATTGCACAAAAAGCCGAGGTTGAGCCTTATTTTTACCTGGCCGAAAGTTATAAGCAGCTGGGAATGAAGAAGGATGCTATAGCAGCCTACCAAAAATGTAAGGAAATGATGCCTGATCCGGCTTTTGATCAGCGCATTGACGAGTATATAAAAGATTTAAAAAATTAACCACTAAAAAAACAGTATTATGCCAAGCGGTAAAAAACGTAAAAGACACAAAATGGCTACTCATAAACGTAAAAAACGTTTAAGAAAAAACAGACATAAAAAGAAATAAGCAGCTGTTAAGTCGGTAGTCTTAAGTCCTTAGTCTTAAGTATATTTTTTACTTGAGACTAATGACTTTTAATTGAAGACTAAAGGCTAACTTGCCCGCCTGTTTTTGAAGCAGGGAATTTTGTTTTTTACCCACTTATTAACGTACGGTTTTTAACCGTTTTAAGAAATGGAGTAGCAGTTGATAAAAGAATTAATTATCGATTCATCCCCCAACGGGACTACTATTGCATTATTACAGGACAAACAGCTTGTAGAGCTACATAAAGAGCAGATCAGCAACAATTATACTGTTGGTGACATATACCTTGGCCGGATAAAAAAGATCATGCCAGGGTTAAATGCGGCCTTTGTTGATGTAGGCTACGAGAAAGACGCCTTTTTGCATTACCTTGATCTTGGGCCGCAGGTTCAAAGCCTGTTAAAATTAGCCAAGCAAGTACGTAGCGGGGGATATCAGTCAAAGCTTTTAGATCACTTTAAGCTGGAAGGTGATATTAATAAGGGAGGAAAGATCTCTGAATTATTATCCAAGAACCAGCTTATACCGGTTCAGATAGCGAAGGAACCTATTTCAACAAAGGGTCCACGCCTGAGCTCGGATATATCTATAGCCGGACGATACGTAGTATTGGTGCCATTTTCGGAAGTTACCTCTATCTCGAAAAAGATAAAGAGCAACACCGAGCGTAACCGCCTGCGTAAAATTGTTGAAAGTATAAAGCCGAAGCATTTTGGCGTAATTATACGTACCGTTTCCGAGGGTAAAGGCGTTGCCGAACTGCAAAAGGACCTGCTTGACTTAATATCCAAGTGGGAATCGTTTGTAACGCGGCTACCTTCCATCGATCCCGGAAAAAAAGTACTTGGCGAG
The DNA here is from genome assembly GCA_035568395.1 of Mucilaginibacter sp. Classification (GTDB taxonomy): domain Bacteria; phylum Bacteroidota; class Bacteroidia; order Sphingobacteriales; family Sphingobacteriaceae; genus Mucilaginibacter. The sequence continues at coordinate 227,839 of DATMOF010000006.1, forward strand.
ATCGACCGCACCTCAACCCTGCTGCGGGATATTTTAAACTCGGATTTCCAGCAGATCTCGGTGAACGACAACAGTATGTTTAATGAAGTACGTTCGTACGTTCACGAAATTTCGCCCGACCTTGAAAATATTGTCCGCTTTCACAAGAACAACATGCCCATTTTTGAGCATTATGGGGTCGACAAGCAGATAAAATCGGCATTCGGTAAAACTGTAAACCTTGCCGGCGGCGCTTACCTGGTAATTGAACATACCGAGGCGCTGCACGTTATCGACGTAAACAGCGGTAACCGTACGGCCAGCAAAGAAAATCAGGAGGAGAACGCTTACCAGGTAAATAAAGAAGCAGCCAAAGAAATTGCGCGCCAGCTGCGCCTGCGCGATATGGGCGGTATTGTGGTGATCGACTTTATCGATATGCACAAGCCCAATAACCGCAAGGACCTGTTTGATTACCTGCGATCGGAAATGTCACACGACAGGGCCAAGCACACCATTTTGCCGCCGAGCAAGTTTGGCCTGGTGCAGATCACACGCCAGCGTGTAAGGCCCGAGATGAATATCGTTACGGTTGAAGTTTGCCCCGCTTGTAATGGTACCGGCACCATACGGCCAACCGTGCTGCTGATCGACGATATCGAAAATAATTTCAATTATATCCTGGTCGAGCAAAACGAAAAAAATATTACGCTTTGCGTGCATCCCTATATTGAAGCCTTTATCAAAAAGGGCTTCATCAGCCGCCAGGTAAAATGGTATATGAAATACAACCAGTGGATAAAGGTTAAAAGCAACCCCGCTTACCAGATCACTGAGTTCCGCTTCTTTAACGGTAAAGACGAAGAGATAAAGCTATAAATGTGTAATGTGCAGTCCCGATAACTATCGGGAACAGATGTGCAGATGTTTTGATTAGCATCTGCACATTTTTGTTTTCAGGAATTATTAAATCCTTATTCTTTTGAATGTGTATATTTGTTATGTGGACAGTTCAGCAATATATCAAGTGATCCGTCAGACGGTGCAAAGCAACTTACCTGGTTCCAGGGTTTTGTTGTTTGGCTCCCGTGCGCGCGGCGATCATGATAAATTGAGCGATTATGATCTGCTTGTTATTGCCCCTTTAACTTTCTCACCACAAGAGAAAATACGAATGAGTACCCAGCTTGACAGGGCAATTGTAAAGGCTATTAAAGCGCCTGTTGATCTTTTGCTTAGTACTGAGGAAGAAGTAGTTCAAAAACAGCAATTGCCTGGTCACATAATCCGTTCAGCTATTCGGGAAGGTATTGCGTTATGACGCCCGCACTTTTGGCTTACGTTAATTCATGGATCAATAAAGCTGAGCACGATTTGATAAGCGCCCAAAGACTCCTGGAAATTGAACCCATGATTTTAGATAACGCCTGCTTTCACTGTCAGCAAGCCATTGAGAAACTTTTGAAGGCTTTTTTAATTTACCATGGTCAGGATGTGGAAAGGACGCATAATATTATCTTTCTGCTATCTGAATGTGCAAACTTCGACCCGGTGTTTGGTGCAATTGATCCTTTAGATATCAACACGTACGCTGTACAAGGCCGCTACCCTGATTCTAACCTTATGCCTTCGAAAGAAGAAGCCGAAAGCTACTACCAGTTAGCATTGGAGATCAAATCCCTAACCAACGAAAGAATTATATTTTCCTAATTTTTTTAGCAAATTATATTGTCGTTTACAATATAATTTGCACATTTGAAATCTGCAAATCTGCATATCGAATATCTGCACATTTGCACATCTGTAATTTCCACATCTAAAAACGTTGGCTAAAACACGAATCGCATATTTTTGCCAAAGCTGCGGCTTTGAGGCTGCCAAGTGGCTGGGCAAATGCCCATCGTGCCAGCAATGGAATACCTTTGTCGAGGAAGTTTTGGAGAAGCCCAACACCTCAGTTCCCAACTGGAAGGCAAATTCAACCACACAACAACGTGCGAATAAGCCTGTCGAGGTGGCCGATATTACCTTTTCGGAAGAACATCGGCTCCTTACACCCGATAAAGAATTTAACCGCGTTTTGGGCGGGGGCATTGTGGCTGGTTCGCTGGTGCTGATAGGCGGTGAGCCGGGTATCGGCAAGTCAACCCTGATGCTGCAGTTGGCGCTGAATATGCCCGATCAAAAGGTGCTGTATATCTCCGGCGAGGAAAGCGAGCGCCAAATTAAGATGCGGGCAGAGCGATTGACAGAAATCGGGGGTCAGAAGTCAGAGGTTGGAAAAGACCTTAATAAATCCGAAATCGTAAATCGTAATTCTGAAATCAAAAAAGGTTGTTTCATTCTTACAGAAACTTCCACGCAAAATATTTTCAAGCAAATAGAAGAATTGGAACCGGATTTGGTTGTTGTAGATTCGATTCAGACGCTGCATTCTGCCCATATTGAATCCACGCCGGGCAGTGTTTCGCAGGTGCGTGAATGCACGGCCGAATTGCTGCGCTTTGCCAAGGAAAGCGGTACGCCGGTTTTCCTGATCGGTCATATTACAAAGGACGGCATGATAGCAGGCCCAAAAATCCTTGAACACATGGTGGATACGGTTTTGCAGTTTGAAGGCGACCGGCACCATGTTTACCGCATACTACGCACGGTAAAAAACCGTTTTGGCTCGGCATCTGAGCTGGGTATATACGAAATGCTTGGTGAAGGGCTGCGGGAAGTATCCAACCCATCCGAAATACTGCTTTCGCAGCGTGATGAGCCGTTGAGCGGCATTACCATATCCGCGACCTTAGAAGGCATGCGGCCGATGCTGATAGAAACACAGGCGCTTGTGAGCACGTCCGCTTACGGAACGCCGCAACGCACCGCAACCGGTTTTGATACCCGGCGCATGAGTATGTTGCTGGCCGTTCTCGAAAAACGCTGCGGATTTCATTTAGGCGCCAAAGATGTATTTCTAAATATAACCGGCGGCATCCGGGTAGAAGACCCAGCTATTGATCTGGGCCTTGCCGCCGCTATCATTTCCTCTCATGAAGATATACCCATCCCATTTAAAACCTGCTTCGCCGGAGAAATAGGGTTGTCGGGCGAGATCCGCGCGATAAACCGCGTTGAACAACGCATTGCCGAAGCGCAAAAGCTGGGATTTGAACAAATTTTTATCTCAAAATATAATCTTCCTTCAGGCGGCCATGATAAAAAGGGCATTGATTTATCCCGGTACAAAATTGATGTAAAGGTGGTTAGCCGGATCGAAGAGGTGTTTGGCCTGCTGTTTGGGTAATATAATCGCCCCTTTGTCATTTCGACGAGGAACGAGGAGAAAACTATATATCAGGCACAGCGGTTATGGATATGTATAGTTTTCTCCCTTCGGTCGAAATGACATACATTGCATCATTCTATACACTTATCCTTCCGCCTCGTATCCGCAATATAAATGATCTTCCAGCCGGAAGCAGTTTTCATCAATTGAAACACATCCACGCCGCAATGGCTGAATTTGTCGCCGAAGTAAAATTTGTATGGCGCCCAAACGCTCGCCAGGTCGCCGTCAATTTTAATATCGCCAAAGGTTATGCGCTCATCGTATATCATTGTATGCGGCTTCCCGATAACTTTCACAAAATCATCCGCCTTCTCGACCGAAAGTATCGCTTTTCCTTCCCTATTGGTTGAAACGCTTTGCAATACCATATCTTTTGAAAAAACGGATCGCAACAGAGTGCTGTCACCTTTGCGCATGGCGTCAAACATAGTATTCACTGTTTGTTTAACTGCGGCTGTTTCGGTTTGCTGACAATACGCAATCATGGCTGCGAGCGTAAACATTGCGGTTAATAATATCTTTCTCATGGTATAAATATAAAAAAGCCCTGCACAAAAAATGCAAGGCCCGGTTTTGGGTTTATAATTAAGATCAGTTATGACATTTTTAACTTTTTCTGAATATCTGCTACGTAGCCTTTGAATTTCTTGTCAGTATCTATCAGGTCTTCAACCGTCTGGCAAGCGTATATCACGGTTGAGTGGTCACGACCGCCAAAGAAACTACCGATAGATTTTAGTGAGCTTTTTGTATGGGCCTTAGCGAGGTACATAGAGATTTGCCTGGCCTGTACGATCTCGCGCTTGCGGGTTTGCGATTTCACCATTTCGATAGGCACCTCAAAATATTCGCAAACAAGATTTTGAATATACTCCATCGATATTTCCTTGGATGAATTTTTTACAAAATTCTTCAACATCTGCTTGGCCAGCGCCAAATCAATCTCCTTGCGGTTTAACGTGGATTGTGCCAGCAGGGATACCATGGCACCCTCCAGCTCACGAACGTTATTATCAATATTATGGGCAACATATTCGATCACATCGTTGGAAAGTTCAATACCATCCTGATAGGTTTTGTTTTTAAGGATAGCCATCCGGGTTTCCAGGTCCGGAACCTGAAGATCGGCCGAAAGGCCCCATTTAAACCGCGAAAGCAAGCGCTCCTCCAGGCCGGCCAAATCTTTTGGCGCCTTATCTGAGGTAATGATCACCTGTTTGCCCGACTGGTGCAGGTGATTGAAAATATGGAAAAAGAAATCCTGTGTTTTTTCCTTGCCGGCAAAATTATGCACGTCATCCATAATGAGCACATCAATAGCCTGGTAAAAATTCACGAAGTCATTTATATTATTGTGCTTTAATGCATCAACAAACTGCTGTGTAAACTTTTCGCATGACACATATAGCACCAGCTTATCCGGCAGCGAGTTCTTTATTTCGTTGCCGATGGCCTGCGCCAGGTGTGTTTTGCCCAATCCCACCCCGCCGTATATCATTAAAGGATTAAACGAGGTACCGCCCGGTTTTGCCGCAACCGCGTATCCGGCCGAACGGGCCAGGCGGTTACAGTCGCCTTCAACAAAATTATTAAAAGTATAATTCCGGTTAAGCTGCGGGTCAACGATCAGTTTCTTTAATCCCGGTATTACAAAGGGATTTTTTATATCCTTGTTAATAGAGATCGGTATTGGCATAGACTGATTTTTTGATTCAGCGCCATTTCCGTTCGACGGAATGTTAGTGGTATATGGCTTGCTGGATGATTGTTCTACAACAATATTATATTCTAAACGGCCCTCGTCACCCAATTGCTTTTTTATTGTTTTCCGCAATAAACCAACGTAGTGCTCTTCCAGCCATTCATAAAAAAACAAACTTGGTACCTGTATCGTTAAAACACTCCCTTCCATTCTCAAAGCTTTTATAGGCTCAAACCAGGTTTTAAAACTCTGGGCTGGGATGTTGTCTTTGATGATCTGAAGGCAATTGTTCCAAACGTTAGTACAAGTTTTTTCCATATATATTTTATAAAATCGTGATTTCCAACCCCCAGCTAAACATAAATTAGGATTGCTACGGAACATCGAATATTCTAAAAAAAAGCGGATTAAAAAATTAAATTTTAACTTTTTAATGAAATAAATTTATGATATAATAAAGTGTTTTATAGTGCGAATTCCATATAAAATATTATATTACGCAGTAAAAACATTCAAATCGTCTGGCATTTAATTACTTGGACATTCTTTTAATTATTTATCTAATTAATTGCTCCCGCCCCCCTACCTTGCCGCCCACCTTTAGTTTTCAGTTACAAATGTTAGGGATAGTTTAATGTCGTTCGTTCGGTACTTTTACGCAGAACGGCTGACTTTGTTCTCTTTTTGAATTAATAAACCGGCAACATGGAGATCAGCCATTAATTGGCTCCTTTACCTAAAGCCAATAGTACTAATTGATTTTTTTCAGGAATTAAGATGCTATTTAACCGCCGAATCTATCAGTATTCACCAAATACAGAACGTAACGCATCTGCGATCTCGCCAAGGGTAGCGTAGTTTTCAACTGCGTTCAAAATTAACGGCATTAAGTTTTGATTGCCTTTGGCAGCATCGGTGAGTTGTTTAAGACAATCGCTAACAGCTTCGTTATTACGGGTATTTTTTAAGGCTGCGATCTTTTCCGACTGGCTTTTCCGAATAGAATCATCGACCCGGAAGGCTTTTACATCAGTATCTTCAGGTTGTGTAAACCGGTTTACACCCACCAGTACCTTTTCACCACTTTCGATCTCGTTTTGGTACTGATAAGCCGACCGGGCTATCTCCTGCTGCATATAGTCCTGCTCAATAGCTTTTACCGAACCGCCCATGGCGTCAATTTTATCCATATAAACCAATGCGGCTTTTTCAACCTCGTTAGTTAGCGCTTCAATAAAATAGGAACCTGCTAAGGGGTCGACGGTATCGGTAACCCCACTTTCGAAGGCGATGATCTGCTGCGTGCGCAAGGCAATTTTCGCGGCGGCCTCGGTTGGCAATGAAATAGCCTCGTCGTAGCCATTGGTATGTAATGATTGTGTTCCGCCGAGCACGGCCGCCAACGCCTGGTTGCTTACCCGCACAATATTATTCATCGGCTGTTGCGCAGTTAAGGTTGAGCCACCGGTTTGGGTGTGGAAACGCAGCTTTTGGGCACCCGGATCAGTAGCGCCAAGCTCTTTTGTAATGTGCGCCCACATGCGCCTGGCAGCCCTGAATTTGGCTATTTCCTCAAAAAAATTATTGTGACAGTTGAAGAAGAAGGACAGTCTCTTCGCGAATACATTAATATCCAACCCCTTATTAATCGCTGCCTGTAAATAGGCCTTGCCATTTGCTAAAGTAAATGCCAGTTCCTGGACAGCCGTTGAACCTGCCTCGCGGATATGATAGCCGGATATGGAAATGGTGTTCCATTTGGGCACTTCGGTGCTGCAATATTCAAACACATCCGTTATAAGCCGCATAGAAGCTTCTGGCGGGTATATATATGTACCGCGCGCGGCATACTCTTTTAGGATGTCGTTTTGCACCGTTCCCGATAGCTGTTTCAGGTCGGCTCCCTGTTTTTTTGCCAGGGCAATGTACATCGCCAGTAAAATAGGCGCGGTGGCATTGATGGTCATGGAGGTGGTTATATTTTTCAGCTCAATGCCGTCAAACAAAATCTCAATATCCTGTAAAGAATCAATTGCTACTCCAACCTTTCCTACCTCGCCTTCGGCCAGCTCATGATCGGAGTCATAACCAATTTGTGTGGGCAGATCAAATGCGACCGACAAGCCCATTGTTCCCTGGCCTAGTAAATAATGATAACGTTTGTTTGATTCTTCCGCTGTTGAAAAACCTGCATACTGGCGCATGGTCCAAGGCTTGCCGCGGTACATGTCCTTTTGAATGCCGCGCGTAAATGGAAATTCACCGGGCAGCTCATCCATATTTGACGGCCCGGTGTAAACCTCTTTAATTTCAATTCCCGAAGTGGTTTTAAATTTCTTTGCGGACATTTTATTGAAGAGATTGGAGGTTGGAGATTAGAGATTAGTTGTTTTTTTAGTCTGGTTTAGAAAACAATTAAGCGCATGCGTTCAAACATTACCTCGATATAAATAATAAATTAAAATTATTCCCAAAACATCAAATCCTATACCGGATACCTAATCTCCAATCACTAAATCAAAACAACTCCTCCAGGTCTTTCCTGAGCATATTGGTGGCTATATCGTAAGGATTATCTTCCAGCCGGCTCATGTACGCCAGTACTGTTTTACTTAAATCAAGCCCGGTGGCAGATTCCGGTAATGACTTTACCGCGTTGTTGATGATGTTCACCGTATCGTCCTTTACATGTTTTACCACTGCCCAACTCCTGCCGTTAACATATATCTGTTGCGTGATGTTATGCTGATACTCATTCCGTATCTCTTCAACAACCATGCTGTACAGGTCGTGCGCACTATAAGCCGTGGCATTTAGCCTAACCAGCATATTGGCGGGGTTAACGCGTTCAATAAATAAAACCAGGCGTTCATATGCCTGCAGCCGCAGCGGAAGCGTTTGGCCGCTGATGAGCTTCTTAAATTCCAGCAACTGTAATTTTTCCGACTTGTCGAGATATGGTTTGAACAGGTAAAAGGCAATCAACACCATGCCAACGCCCGAAACAGTAAATTTTAAAATGTCTAATAAGTATATATAAAGATTCATTTGCTGAATGTTAACCGGCGGTCATAAATAAACGGTCGGAAACAAAAATCCGCATTTTACCTTATATTTGTATCGTTAATTAAAAATAAGATGAGTACTGCTGTTGAAACTGCCCCGGTTACCTTCACAGAAGGCGCCGTAAAGGAATTGTTAAAATTAAGAGACCAGCAAGAGCTGGGTGATGATTTTGGCCTGCGCGTAGGTGTTGAGGGTGGCGGCTGCTCGGGCATGAACTATGTGCTCGGCTTTGACCAGAAAAAAGACGGCGACCAGGAATACATCATCGACGGCATACGTGTATTTATGCATAAAGCCCACGGCTTGTATCTTGCGGGTATGCAAATCAATTTCCAGGACGGGTTGAATGCGCGCGGTTTTACTTTTAATAACCCCAATGCGGCCAGCACCTGCGGCTGCGGCACATCGTTTTCGGTTTAATGTTTGGGGAAACATAAGGGTTTGTCATAATTAAACCTGTTTGTAACAAACCCAAGCCTTTTATAGTCTTATCAGCAACTTATCCCTAATTTTAACCCATGCCGGTAAAGACATCCCTTAAAGAAAATATTTCGATTGCTTTACAGTCAATTGGCGGCAACCGTCTGCGAACATCGCTTACATCTTTAATTATAGCTATCGGGATCATGGCTTTAGTAGGCATTTTAACCGCCATCGAGGGTGTCAAAACGTCGGTAAATAATGCTTTTGCGGGGCTGGGCGCTAATTCATTCACCATACAAAACAGGGGCTCGCGCCTCAACTTCGGCAACGGCGGGCACCGCAAGGCTTATCCTTCCGTACGCTACGACCAGGCCGATCGTTTTAAAAAAGTATTTAACATGCCTGTTGTTATTGCCATAAATCTGCAGGTGTCGGGTACCGCTGTTGTGAAATATGGCAATCAGAAAACCAACCCCAACATATCAGTAACCGGCTCAAACGAAAACTATTTGCTTACCGGCGGATACAAGCTCGCTTTTGGCCGCAACTTCTCAGCCTCGGAACTGGAGCATGGGGCGAATGTGGTAATGATAGGCAACGAGATAAAAACAAAGCTTTTTAAAGAGAGCGATCCTATTAATAAATACATTTTTATCGGCAATAACCAGTTCAGGGTAATAGGCGTATTTGCGCCAAAGGGCTCAGGTATTGGTTTTGGCGGCGACAAATTTTGTATTATCCCGGTACTTAAGGCCAAACAAATAGTTGCTACAAGCAATCCCTCATTTACCATTTCGGTAAATGTTGCGAGTGCGGGGGCTTTCGATGCCACCATTGGCGAGGCCACCTCGCTGTTTCGGAATATCCGCGGCTTAAGCGTAGGCACTGACGACAATTTCGAGATACAGCGAAGCGATTCGATCCAGCAGGAGCTGTCCGGCCAATTGACCGGGATGACCATTGCGGGGTTTGCGATAGGCATCATTACACTTATTGGTGCAGCTATCGGCTTGATGAACATTATGCTGGTTTCGGTCACAGAGCGCACCCGCGAAATTGGTGTGCGTAAGGCTTTGGGTGCCACACCTGCTGTCATACGCAAGCAGTTTTTAATAGAAGCCATCGTAATATGCCTTATGGGCGGTATAGCAGGCATTATTCTCGGCATGGCAGTTGGCAACCTCATAGCCGTGCAGATCAGCGGCTCGTTTGTGGCACCGTGGCGGTGGCTGTTTTCTGCTATCGCATTATGTACATTGATTGGATTATCATCAGGATTTTACCCCGCCAAAAAAGCGTCAAAACTTGATCCGGTGGAGGCATTGAGATACGAATAAGAAGCAAGAGTCAAGAACCAAAAGTCAGGCAATCGACTGGCTTGTTTGCTTCAGTCTTGGCTCTTGCATCTTGATTCTTGGCTCTACCTCAGCAATATATTCTTCAGCGGATAATCAAAAAGCACTTTTTCGAGGTAAGGCATCCGTAAAGCCTCCTTCAATGCATCTGCATGGCGTAAATGATGCATGTCGCTTGATATAAAATCAACAAGCTGATCGTCAATTAAATTTTCAGCCAGCTTTTTCACCTCTTTCCCGTAGTAACCTGTCAGCGATATCGTATTCAGCTGCAGGGACAACCCCCAATCGCGAAAAGCCCTGAACTGGTCGTTGTCCATATAAGGATACCTTTCGGGATGGGCAAGGATCGGTTTATATCCGAGTTCTTTTAGTTTTTGTATAATATGAACCGCATTCGGCGGTTTGCTTATAAACGAGAACTCGAAAAGCACATAATTATCGCCCATCGTCATCAGTTTACCATCGTTGATGCGCGTTTCGAACGTCTCGTCGAAGTAATGTTCGGCGGCGGCTTCTATTGCGATGTCTATTTTTTGCCTTTCCAACTCAGCTTTAAGTATACCCAACGACTGGTTGATCGTTTCGGCAGTATTTCTGTAATAATCGGCCATGATGTGCGGGGTGGCAATAATTTTTTTTATGCCTACGTCCATCATTCTTTTAACCAGTTCAATTGAATCTTCGGGGGTTTGCGCACCGTCATCAATTCCCGGCAGCACATGCGAGTGCATATCCACTTCTATTGAACTATAATCAAAAGTGGCTTCCTTTTTTAATTCGCTTTTCTTAAACCAATTGAACATTTTTAGCGATGACTATATTGCTCGTTATAATACTGATGATAATGGCCCGATGTTACGTCGTTCAGCCATTCTTCATTAGCCAGGTACCAGTCAACCGTTTTCTCAAGCCCTTCTTCAAAAGTAACGGAAGGCATCCAGTCCAACTCATTTTTTAGCTTACTTGCATCGATGGCATACCTCAGGTCATGCCCGGCGCGGTCGGTCACGTAGGTGATCAGCCGTTCAGACTGTCCATCTTCCCGGCCTAATTTTTTATCCATTAGCTGGCATAAAAACCGTATCAGGTCAATATTTTTCCATTCGTTGTGCCCGCCTATATTATAAGTCGATCCGGCTTTTGCTTTATGAAATATAAGGTCGATCGCACGGGCATGATCCTCAACCCATAACCAATCGCGCACATTTTCGCCCTTTCCATATACCGGAACGCGTTTGTTTTCCTTGATATTATTAATGGCAAGCGGTATCAGCTTTTCGGGAAAGTGAAATGAACCATAATTGTTTGAACAATTTGAAACCACCGTATTCAGCCCGTAAGTATCATGATAAGCCCTTACAAAATGATCGGAGCTTGCTTTGGAAGCAGAATAAGGGGAATGCGGATCATAACCTGTTTCCTCAGTAAACATGCCTGTTTCGCCCAGCGAACCATAAACTTCATCTGTCGACACGTGGTAAAACCGAGTCGTATCATACCGGTCTTTCCATACTTTTTTGGCGGTATTTAACAGGTTTACGGTGCCTACCACATTGGTCATAACAAACTCGAGTGGGTTGGTAATCGACCTGTCCACATGCGATTCTGCTGCCAGGTGTATAATTGCGTCTGGCTGCTCCCGGTCAAACAATTGATTTATAAAATCAATATCAACAATATCGCCTTTTATAAATTTATAGTTAGGCTCGGCTTCAATATCCTTCAAATTAGCCAGGTTACCCGCGTAGGTCAATTTATCCAGGTTAATGATGTTATACCCAGGGTAATTTTTCACAAACCGCCGCACCACGTGCGATCCGATAAAGCCTGCCCCGCCTGTAATGATGATGGTTTTCATTTTATTATAACGGATTCTCAGATAAATATTTTTCCCATTCCCAGGCCGACGACATCATGGTATCAATACCCAACTCAGCCTTCCAGTTTAATTGTTTTGCCGCCTTGGTGACGTCGCCCCATACCTGCTCCACATCACCGCTTCGGCGCGGCCCTATTTCGTAATTTAATTTAACGCCTGTGGTCTGCTCAAATGCGATTATTATTTCCAGCACCGTGTTGCCCTGACCAGTGCCTAAGTTAAATACCTCATAACCTTTAAAATTTTCCCGTTCCATCAGCTTTAAGGCCGCTACATGCGCCTTTGCCAGATCAACTACATGGATATAATCCCGAACGCAGCTGCCATCCTTTGTATTATAATCATCGCCGAAAACAGTTATTTTTTTACGCTTGCCAATAGCAGTTTGCGTAATAAAAGGTACCAGGTTTTGTGGTACACCAATGGGCAACTCGCCGATTAACGCCGACTCGTGCGCCCCAACAGGATTAAAATACCGTAACGAGATCACCTTTTCAGCCTTGCCGGCTGCTACTGTATCTTTTAATATTTCTTCCGCAATCTGTTTGGTATTTCCATATGGCGATTGGGCCGGTTTTATGGGCGCTTCTTCGGTTACCGGCAATACATCAGGTTGTCCGTAAACTGTACAGCTTGATGAAAAAACAACATTTACCTGTTGGTCGTTATACGCGTCTAACACATTGATTAATGAATAAAGATTATTGCGGTAGTACTTTAACGGCTCATGCACTGACTCACCCACTGCTTTCGAAGCGGCAAAATGAATAACACCCGCAATATCAGGTTCAGTAGCGATAAAATTTGCTGTTTTCTTTTCATCGCAAAGATCGAACTGATAGAATTTAGGTTTGAATCCGATGATCCTGGCTAGCTGATCTAAAATTTTCGGATTGGAATTCGACAGGTCATCAACTATTACCGGCTCATATCCTGCAGCTACGAGTTCAACAACTGTATGTGAGCCAATATAACCTAAACCACCGGTGACTAATATCTTTGACATTAATGTTTATTATAGTAGGTGAAATCTTTATGTTGTATTTCCTTTTCGGGAAGGGATTTAAAATATTCGTAAGTGATCTTCAACCCTTCACTCCTTGAAACTTTAGGTTCCCAGCCTAAAATGTCTTTAGCTTTTGTAATATCCGGCCTACGTTGCTTCGGGTCGTCCGTTGGCAAAGGCAGCGAGATCAGTTTTTGATCTGTGCCGGTCAATTTGATGATCTCCTCACCAAACTCGCGGATCGTTATCTCGTCGGGATTACCGATGTTCATCGGCTGCGTATAATCGCTGAATAATAACCGGTAAATACCTTCGACCAGGTCGTCCACGTAACAAAACGACCGCGTTTGAGATCCGTCACCAAACATGGTTAACGATTCTCCGCGTAAAGCCTGGCCTATAAATGCAGGCAGTACGCGACCGTCGTTTAAACGCATGCGGGGACCGTATGTATTAAATATCCGTACTATTCTTGTTTCTAACCCATGGAAGGTGTGGTAAGCCATGGTTATCGCCTCCTGGAAACGTTTGGCTTCGTCGTAAACACCCCGTGGCCCTACAGGGTTAACATTACCCCAATATTCTTCGGGCTGGGGATTAACGCTAGGGTCGCCATATACTTCTGATGTGGAAGCTATCAGCATCCTCGCCTTTTTATTGCGGGCCAAACCCAGCAGGTTGTGGGTGCCCAGCGAGCCTACCTTTAACGTTTGAATGGGTATTTTTAAATAATCGATCGGGCTTGCCGGCGAGGCGAAATGAAGTATATAATGCAGGTCGCCCGGCACATAAACAAATTTGGAAACATCATGCTGGTAGAATTCAAAGTTTTCCAGTTTAAACAAATGTTCAATATTCCGCAGGTCGCCGGTTATCAGGTTATCCATGCCAATGACATGATAATCTTCCTTTATAAACCTGTCGCACAAGTGCGAACCCAGGAACCCGGCTGCGCCGGTTATTAAAATTCGTTTACGCGCCGGCATTGCCTATCAGCCTCCTTCCAATGCTGTTATAATAATAGCCGCAGTCGATCATTTTTTCAAGATCGTATAAATTGCGCCCGTCAAATATCACCTTACTTTCTAAAAGACTATCTATCCGGTCAAAATCAGGCGTTCTGAACACCGGCCATTCTGTAACAATTAAAAGCGCATCCGCTCCCGCTAACGCCTGGTATTGGTCGGTTGCGTAGTTAATTTTATCACCGATCAAATCCCGGACATTTTTCATGGCTTCCGGATCAAATGCGGATATTTGTGCACCGGCGTTTAACAATTCGTCAATGATGTATAGTGATGGAGCCTCCCGTATGTCGTCAGTTTCCGGCTTAAATGCCAATCCCCACACGGCAAACTTTTTGCCTTTCAAATCACCTTTAAAATATTTCTTTACTTTTTCAACGAAAAGCTGCCTTTGCGTTTCGTTAACTTCCATTACGGAGTTAAGTATCTTAAAATCATAATTGATTTCGCCGGCCGATCTTGCCAGCGCTTGCACATCTTTCGGGAAACAGCTGCCGCCATATCCTATTCCCGAGAACAAAAACCTTTTTCCAATGCGGTCGTCTGCGCCAATTCCACGCCTCACCATGTCAACATCGGCACCCACCAGTTCACAGAGATTGGCGATCTCATTCATAAATGATATTTTGGTTGCCAGGAATGAATTAGCAGCATATTTGGTGAGTTCCGACGATCGCTCATCCATAAAAATTATGGGGTTGCCCTGGCGCACATACGGGGCATACAGTTCGGCCATTAGTTTGCGGGCGCGTTCGTCCATCGTGCCCACGATCACACGATCGGGTTTCATAAAATCTTCAACAGCTACCCCCTCGCGTAAAAACTCCGGGTTCGATACTACCGCAAACTCCGCCGTCGTGTTTTCCTCCATTATAGCTGCAACTTTATCAGCTGTACCAACCGGTACGGTTGATTTGGTTACGATCACCTTGTAGTCTGTAAGCAACTTTGCAATATCTTTAGCCGCACCCAAAACATAGCTCAGGTCTGCAGAGCCATCCCCTCCGGGCGGGGTGGGCAGCGCCAGGAAAATTATTTTGGCTTCGGCAATCGCTTCACCAAGATCGCTGGTAAACAGTAACCTTTTTTGATCAATATTGCGGTGAAAAATCGATTCGAGGCCAGGTTCATAAATAGGCAATTGCCCATCCTGCATCATCTTTACCTTTTGCTCATTTATATCAACACATATTACCTGGTTCCCGGTTTCGGCTAAACATGTACCGGTTACAAGTCCTACGTATCCTGTTCCTACAACAGCAATTTTCATAAGTATTTAATCCTGATTTTTAATTTTTGCACCGTGGCGGATAATCGCCCGTTTATTTTTATTGTGCTTACATTTACGCCCTGCGAAGTTAATAATTCATAATTAAAATGCTCTTACTATATAATATCGGGATACGGTTGTATTTTTTTATCATCTGGTTAGCTTCGTTTTTTAATAAAAAAGCAAAGCTTTGGGTCGATGGCCGCAACAACCAGCGTATCCATACCTATAATAACAGCATTTGGTTCCACTTCGCATCATTGGGCGAATTTGAACAGGGGCGACCAGTTTTGGAACAATTGAGAAGTCGCTATCCCGGTGATAAAGTGGTAATTACTTTCTTCTCACCTTCAGGGTATGAAATAAGAAAAGACACGCCGCTTGCCGATGCCGTTTATTATCTCCCCCTGGATACTGCTAAAAACGCCCGCGAATTTGTTGAAGCGATTAAACCGCGGGTGGCCATATTTACCAAATACGAATATTGGTACCATTATTTTAATGAATTGCATCAGCAGGATATCCCTCTGTACGTTATTTCGGCGATATTCAGGCCCGGGCAGGTATTTTTTAAGTGGTACGGCGGCCTGCATCGCAAAATATTGGGGTTCGTCACCATGTTTTTTGTACAGGATTCCCGATCGAAACAATTGCTCGAAGGCTTGGGCATAAACAACGTGACTGTTAGCGGCGATACCCGGTTCGATAGGGTTTGGGCCAATGCGCAGCATCCGAAATCATTGCCCGTTATTGCTGAATTTAAAAATAATCATCAACTTTTCATAGCCGGCAGCACCTGGCCCGAGGATGAAAAGTTACTTGCAGCACTGCCTGCCAACTATCCCGGCTGGAAATTCATCATAGCCCCGCACGAGATAAATGAGGAAAAAATAGAAAAACTGGTATCACTTTTACCAGCATCAGTAATCCGATACTCCAAAATCTCAAATCTTAAATCTCAAATCTCAGATCTGAACATCCTGGTCATTGATAATATCGGTATGCTGTCATCCTTATACCAATACGGCAATATTGCCTACATCGGCGGCGGTTTTGGCGCAGGTATCCACAATACACTCGAAGCGGCGGCTTTTGGTATGCCGGTAATTTTCGGGCCAAATTATTCAAAATTCAAAGAGGCAAAAGACCTTGTTGCGTTAAAAACCGGTTTTAGCATTAACGATGAAAAGGAATTAGGCGGGATAACAGATACTTTAATTGAAGATGAAGCATTTTACAATTCAGCATGTAAAAAGGCAAAAAATTACGTTGAAGAAAATACCGGCGCTACTAAAACGATAATTGATTATATACAATCAACAAGTGTTTTTCAAACCAAATAAAGTTGATTTTTGCTATCTCCATAACCCTATTCTTCCTGGTGCTGCGATTTACCGTAACACTTTTTAATTTCATATCAAATCCAAAGCTAACCAGGGTAAACAGGAGCTATAATGATCTGGTGTCGATACTTATTCCCGCACGCAATGAGGAACAAAATATTGCCCGCCTGCTTAATTCCGTCTATCACCAGGATTATAAAAATTACGAGGTTATTGTTTATGACGATGATTCAACCGATCGCACGTATAACATTTGTGCTGCATTCGCGAAAAAGCACACTGGCTTCAGCGTTATCAAGGGCGTAGAACTGCCCGAAGGATGGCTGGGTAAAAATTATGCCTGCGATCAGTTAGCCGCCCAAGCCAACGGCAATTATTTTTTATTCCTGGATGCAGACGTGATTGTGCAGGATGACCTGATCAACAGTGCCGTCCACCGGATGAAGCTTTATAAACTGGGTTTATTTAGCCTTTTTCCAAACCAGGAAATGCAAACTACCGGCGAAAAAACAACCGTGCCCTTGTTGCATTACTTGTTGCTGAGTTTACTGCCTTTAAGATTGGTATATTTGGTTAAAAACGCCCTGTTCGCTGTTGCTTGCGGACAGTTTATGTTATTTGACGCCGGCGCCTATCGGCAAAACCAGTGGCACAGCCAGGTGCGGGAGAAGGTCGTTGAAGATGCCGGGATCATGAAAAAAGTAAAAGAAGCAGGGCATAATGGCGATGTATTATTGGCAAACGGCATGATCAGTTGCCGCATGTACAAAAATTACGTCGAAGCGCTCGCAGGCTTCAGTAAAAATGCGCTCGCGTTGTTCAATTATAGTATACCGGGATTATTGATCTATATAACGCTGCTTATCAGCGGACCAATGCTGGTGATGACAACCCTGAATTTCAACCTGATGTTTTTTATGATCGGTTTAATTTTGCTCACGCGCATCATGATATCCCTATTGGCCGAGGAAAGCGTATGGTACAACCTGCTATTTCACCCGGTGCAAATGGTAAACATGGCTGTTATTGCCTTTCTGTCCATTCAAAAACATCTCACCAAAACAGTGGTGTGGAAAGGAAGAAGGATTTAGACGCGAGAAGCAAGACTAAAAGAACCAGGAGTCAAGGGCCAGCAAAAAACCGGTGGCCAATCAACCTCGTTTAGTTACGAATTATTGTGTCCTGCCGGGTATATCATTTGTTGAGAGAGATACAGGTGTACCACCCGGTACAGGTGGATACAGGTGAACACACCTGAACACACTGACAAACCGGTGTCACCACTTTTTCAAACGACGTTGAATGACCGATGACTTGTTTCCGACTTCCGGACTTTTATAGTAATTTTGCAGGGCAATGGGAGATCATCAGTTACAGGTTACTATCGACCAGGATTCCGGGTTTTGCTTCGGGGTGGTGTACGCCATTGATATGGCCGAAGAGATACTGGCTGAAGACGGGTATTTATACTGCCTGGGCGACATCGTGCATAATGATGAGGAAGTGGAGCGGCTGAAGAAAATGGGCCTCCGTATCATTGAGCATGCTGATCTTAAAAATCTCTCCAACGAAAAAGTCCTCATCCGTGCACATGGCGAAGCGCCCGACACATACCGTATAGCATTAGAAAACAACATTACACTGATAGATGCCTCGTGCCCGGTGGTGTTAAAGCTGCAAAACCGCATTAAAAATTCTTTCGACGCTGACGAGAAGATATTGATCTTTGGCAAGCACGGCCATGCCGAAGTGGTAGGCCTGCAGGGTCAAACCGATAACGAGGCCCTGGTTTTCCAGGATATTGCCGAGCTGGATAATATCGACCTGCCGCAAAACATCACGCTTTACAGCCAAACGACCAAAAGCATGGAGAAGTTTTACCATGTAAAGGACGAACTGCTGGCGCGCGGGTATAACCTGAAGGCAAACGATACCATATGCCGCCAGGTATCCAACCGCGACCAGGACCTGCCGAAATTTGTAAGCAAATTTGATAAGATCGTATTTGTATCGGGCCGCAAATCGTCTAACGGAAAGGTGTTGTTTGAAGTTTGCCGCAAGCATAACCCCAACACTTATTTTATCTCCTCGGCCAGCGAGCTCGAAAAATCCATGTTCACACCCGGCGACAAAGTGGGCATAGCCGGCGCCACCTCAACCCCTATGTGGCTGATGCAGGATGTGAAAGCTGAACTGGAGAAATATTAAGTGTGCAGTTTTCGGTGCGCAGTTGGCAGTATTTGCTCGTAGTATTATCAGGCTAATGTCCCTTTTTAACTAATCTCTAAACTCTAGCCTCTAATCACTATTTTTGCACACCAAAATTATGGCAAAAAAAGGAGTTTTACTGGTAAACCTGGGCACGCCCGACAGTCCTGAAACAAAGGATGTCCGCCGCTACCTGAACGAGTTTTTAATGGACCCGCGGGTTATCGATATTAACCCGGTATCCCGTGCACTTTTGGTTAGGGGCATTATTGCTCCGTTCCGTAGCCCTAAATCAGCCAAATTATACCAAAAGATATGGAGCGATGAAACCGGCTCTCCCCTCCTGCATTATAGCAAACTGCAACACCAATTGCTTCAACAGCGTTTAGGCGATGGCTACCAGGTTGAGCTGGCCATGCGTTACCAAAACCCGTCGATCGAATCCGCATTGAACAGGCTCAAGGCTGCCCTGGTGGATAGCATACAGGTTATTCCCTTATTTCCGCAGTATGCTTCGGCAAGCACCGGGTCGGTTTACGATAAGGTGATGGAACTATTAGCCGACTGGCCGACAAAACCCGGTGTCTCTTTTATCAACTCGTTCTACGATAATGAGCTAATGATCGAAACCTTTGCCAATAATGCCAGAAAATACCAGCCGGAGACTTATGACCACATCCTGTTCAGCTTTCACGGTTTGCCGCAGCGGCAGCTTATAAAATCCGACCACACCCATAATCATTGCTTGAAAACGAGCGATTGCTGTGCCGTATTGACCGATGCCAACAAGTTTTGTTATTCGGCACAATCGCATCATACCGCGCGTTTGATAGCCGAAAAGTTAAATATCCCAAAAGAGAAATATACCATTTGCTTTCAATCCCGCCTCGGCAGCGACCCGTGGGTACAGCCGTATACCACCGAAATTGTTGCAAAGCTTGCGAACGAAGGCAAAAAACGCCTGCTGGTATTTTGCCCCGCTTTTGTTGCCGATTGCCTGGAAACGGTTTACGAAGTAACCGAAGAATATGGCGGCGAGTTTAAAGCCCTCGGCGGGGAACATGTGCAACTGGTTGAAAGCCTCAACGATTCCCCTACCTGGATAGACGCGTTGGAGCAAATGGTTAGATCCGCTAAATAGTCCATTAGACAGGCCTCAAACGGACCATTTCGCTCAAAAACTGATATGCGACAAAATGAAAAATGACTTACATCATTCTGTCTAATTTATAAACATTCTAAATTTGCCTGTATGACAAAGGCTTGACACTGCGTCATATTAAACCACCTACTTTTGTTGGGTCAAATTTAAAACTGCTTTGAAGTATCTAAAAGTAATAGCTTTTACGCATAAACAGATTGAGCTGAAGGAATTGGGAAGATTGGTGATATGCCAGGAAAATCTGACAGATAAGCTTCAACAGGTTAAAACACAGTTCGGCATATCCGAAATATTCTACCTGGCAACCTGTAACCGTGTTGAATTCGTGATGATCACGCCGCACGCGGTCGACAAAGCATTTGCAAATGAATTTATCGGCGCGTTGAATATCGGGCTTTGCTCTATTTCAACCAGTGCCTTCCTGGATGCTGCCTCTATTTACGAAGGTGAAGAAGCGCTTGAACACCTGCTTCGTACCTCATGCTCGCTCGAAAGTTTAATTGTAGGCGAAAAGGAGATCCTTGCCCAGATACGCAAAGCTTATGAAAGCTGCAAAGAAGCCGGCCTTACCGGCGATTGCCTGCGCATGTTTATGAACTGCGTGGTTAAAACAGCTAAAGAAGTTTACACGCATACCAATATTTCGAAGAATCCCATATCGGTAGTCTCATTGGCATACCGTAAACTTAAAGACCTTAAATTATGTTCTAACGCCCGTATCCTGATCATAGGCGCCGGCGAAACCAACAGGAATATTTCAAAATACCTGCAAAAACATAAGTTCTCGAACTTTTCAGTTTTTAACCGCACGGTTGCCAATGCTAAGCTATTAGCCGACGACCTGGGCGGCGAGGCTTTTAACCTGGAAGCGTTAAAAGATTATAAACAGGGCTTTGATGTCATCATTACCTGTACATCGGCAACCGAACCCATTATCACCAGCGAAATTTACACTTCGTTATTAGCAGGCGATACTTCCAAAAAAACCATTGTCGATCTGGCCGTGCCAAACGATACAGCTCCCGAAGTGCTTGAAAACTTCCCGGTAAATTTCATCGAGGTTCACTCATTAAATGAAATTGCGAAAAGAAACGTACAGGAACGCTACGAGGAACTGGTACATGCCGAAGCCATCATCGCCGAAAACATTTCTGCCTTTTTACTTGAGCTGAAACAACGCCGCATTGAACTGGCTATGCGCCAGGTGCCCGAAAAGATCAAAGAGATACGTCATACTGCCATCAATTCGGTTTTCGCCGACGAGGTTCAGGGTATGGACGAGCAATCGCGCGAAGTGCTGGAAAAAGTGATCAACTACATGGAGAAAAAATATATCAGCGTGCCGATGATCATGGCGAAGGATATATTGATCAATAACTGATAATTAATTGAATCTCACTGTCAGCGTTTAATAATTTTTGTTTTTCTTTAATTGAGAAGTAGTAATTTTGTAAGAAAGAAATCATGAAATTATTAATCGATATTTCCGATAATAAAGCTGCAGGTTTTTTGGAGTTGATTAAAAACTACTCCTATGTAAAAGCCAAGCCTATCTCTGTGTCTGATGCTGAACTGTTTGAAGAGATAAATGAGATTAAAAAAGCCTTTAAAAACGTCGAGAAAATAAAGCAAGGCAAGCTTAAAGGCCGCCCGGCAGAAGAATTGCTCAATGAGCTATAAGGTTTTAACAATTCCCCCATTTGACAAACAGCTCAAACGGCTTGTTAAAAAATACCCTTCCCTAAAGATAGAAATATCGACGTTAATACAAGAACTTAAAATTGAACCTGACAAGAGCATACCCCTTGGCAACAGTTGTTATAAAATCCGGCTGGCGATAGGATCGAAGGGAAAAGGAAAATCCGGCGGTGCAAGGGTTATCACATACTTGCCATCACCGACAGTTCAATATTCTTACTATCAATCTACGACAAGTCCCAGCAATCGGATATCGAAGATCGAGAACTTCTCCGGCTTCTTAATTTAGTAAAATAAGCTGTCAATAACTGATCAAGCATACTCTTGTACAGGACTTTGTTGGCTTTTTACCCGGATCTGCCTGTTCAAATAGCCAGTCAAAATCCATATAAAAAACATCCCCAACAGATATATGTCCGTATTTGAATATCCGTCTTTAAGTGAATAGCCGCTATTGTTCAAAAGCAAATTTCCCCGAAACCAGTTTTGCATATACAATCCCATAAATGACAGAATGGCTAATTTAAACGCGGTTAAAGCTAAAATCAGTCGCAAGACCATAAGTTCCCTTATTTGAAATTCGAATCCCTTTAACTTTAATACAAGGTTTACCGCCAATATGCCTATAATGATATTAAACAGGGTTAAAACAGGGTTGCTCATTTTATTGGTAATAAACAAGAATTCGCCAGGTGAAGTAACTTTGATCTGCAACGAAACGTCTTCGTAGCAGGCACTTACAGGTAATTTTATATTGTCGCCTTTACATGAGGCTTGTCTTGTGATATCAACCGTGCGGGAAAGGTTGCATTGCCTGATTAACAGGTAGGATTCGAAAAGGATCCCAACACCCAATATCAGTATCACGAAGAATTTAATTTCCTTGTTCACCATTGGCTTGAAACATAAATTTAGAAAAAAATCATTAAAACAAATAGTCCTTGTTCTAAAATTTCAAATTGCTGATAAGTCACCTCATTTTCATATCATCAATTAATGCTTAAATCCTGCTTGTAAAAAGTTAAATTTGCAGTTGCAAGTACAAAACCTTTGGATAGAAAAATCATTATAGGAACCCGCGGCAGTGACCTGGCGCTATGGCAGGCAAATTTTGTAAAGGATAGCCTGGCAGCCCTCGGCATTACAGCCGAGCTGAAGATCATTAAAACACAGGGCGACCGTATCCTCAATCTGAGCTTTGATAAGCTCGAAGGCAAGGGATTTTTCACTAAGGAACTTGAAGAAGAATTATCAGCGGGCGGTATTGATATAGCGGTACATTCGCACAAAGACCTGCCCACAGAAAATCCACCGGGACTCATTATTGCAGCAGTTTCAGAACGGGAAGACCCTTCTGACCTGCTGCTAATACTGAAGGACTGCGTAGATGTGCATCAAAAACTATCTGTTAAATATGGCGGCATCGTAGGCACGTCGTCAAACCGGCGCAAAGCCCAATTGCTGGCTTACCGCCCCGACCTGGAAGTAAGCGACTTGCGTGGCAATGTTCCGTCACGGATCAGCAAGCTACGGAGTGAAAGCTATGATGCTATTATGCTTGCCAAAGCCGGTGTTAAAAGGCTTGGTTTAGATCTTAGCGAATTCCATGTGGAGGAACTAACGCCAACTGAACTCATTCCGGCGCCTGCCCAGGGTGCATTGGCGATACAGATCAGGGATAGCGACAGGGAATTATTTGGCGTGCTGCAGGCCATACACCACCCTGATGTTGCCGAAGAGTTAGCGGTTGAACGCAATGTATTAAAACTTTTCGGTGGCGGATGCCACTTGCCTTTAGGCTGTTATTGCCGTAAACATGAGGGCACATACCAGGTATTCACCTCAAAAGCTAACGAGGGCGACGAGTTTCCCGACAGGCTGTTTTTAGAAGCCGATACAACCGAGGGCCTGGCTAAAAAGATCTATTTTTATTTTGACGAGGACCGCGAGTTCCCGAAGAAGGTTTTTATTTCGCGTGACCTGAATGAGCAAAGCTATTTCCGCAAAGCTTTAAGCAAACACAATATCGAAATAGAGGCCCGCTCGCTGATCCGCACCGTACCTACGATAACCATACTCGACTCCTTTATTTTAAGGCACGTCGACTGGATATTCTTCAGCAGTAAAAATGCGATAGAATACTTTTTCGACCTGAACCCGATATTGCCCAAGAAAGTAAAATTTGGCGTTATGGGAAGCGGCTCGGAAGATACCATGCGGCGCAAAGGTTTCCTGGTCGATTATACAGGAGCGGGTATCGATACGTCTGATGTTGCTACTGAATTCGCTAAAGTCGCTAACGGAACAACTGTGTTATTCCCGGCCGCGCAAAATTCAATGCGCAGCATTCAGCAGGCATTGTCTGCTGATACTAAGATCATCGATCTGCCCGTATATGAAACGGTACACGAGGATAATGTAGAAGCAAGCGCTGCCGAAATATTGATATTC
The DNA here is from genome assembly GCA_035568395.1 of Mucilaginibacter sp. GTDB lineage: Bacteria > Bacteroidota > Bacteroidia > Sphingobacteriales > Sphingobacteriaceae > Mucilaginibacter. The sequence goes on from DATMOF010000006.1 coordinate 251,746, forward strand.
ACGAGCCCGTCAAACGTGGAGGCCTATTTTTCAAGCAATTTGCTCGACCCGGGCCAGCAGGTTATCGCCATCGGCAAATCCACCGGCAAGAAACTGGAAGAAGTTGGGTTAAGTAACTATGTGCTGCCCTATTCACCCGACGAAACCGGTCTTGCGGAAGCGGTATTCGGTTGTTGTTTATAGCTTAATTACAAAACTAAAAATGCTTCAACGTCCAAGAAGAAACCGAAAAAGTGAAGTCATCAGGCAGATGGTACAGGAAACGCATGTTAGCGCCGCTAATTTGATATTCCCGCTGTTTATCGTTGACGGTACCGCTCAAAAAAGCGAAGTGGCTTCAATGCCCGGTATCTACCGTTATTCGATCGATAACCTGCTGCGCGAAATTGAAAGTTGCCTGAAACTGGGACTAAATTCTTTTGACCTGTTCCCGAACATCGAAGAATCATTAAAAGATAAATACGCGACCGAAAGCCATAGGGAGGAAAGCCTGTACCTGCGCGCTATCCGCGAAGTAAAAAAGAATTTTCCCGAAGCCTGTGTCATAACCGATGTAGCGATGGACCCTTACAGCAGCGACGGGCACGACGGTATAGTTGAGAATGGCGAGATTTTAAACGACGAAACGCTGGAAGTACTGGGTAAGATGGCCCTCGCGCACGCCCAATGCGGTGCGGATATCATAGCCCCTTCGGATATGATGGATGGCCGCGTAGGCTACATCCGGAAAGTTTTGGATGAAAACAAGTTTACCAACGTGTCTATCATGTCGTATTCAGCCAAATATGCCAGTGCGTTTTACGGGCCGTTCCGGGATGCGTTAAATTCCGCTCCAAAATTTGGTGATAAAAAAACGTACCAGATGAACCCGGCTAACCAGCGCGAAGCGTTGATAGAGGCTAACCTGGACGAACTGGAAGGAGCGGATTTCCTGATGGTAAAACCGGCCCTGCCATACCTCGATGTGATCAAATTAATAAAGGACAATACCGAACTGCCGGTGGCAGCTTATAATGTAAGCGGCGAGTACGCTATGGTCAAAGCTGCCATACAAAAGGGCTGGTTAAATGAGCAGCGCGCCATAACCGAAGTATTAACGGGCATACGGCGTGCTGGTGCAAGCGCGATCTTAACCTATCACGCAAAGGAAGTTTTGGAGAATAATTGGCTGTAGAGGCTAAAAAATATGCTGGATTCAATAAAGAAAATATTTTCAGGAGATGCTGATGAGCCGTTAAATACAACGGGCAAACCGGACATTAGCAGGGAAAAGTCGGCGGCATTGTATGCAAAGGCGAAGACGTTTTTCCCTGGCGGTGTCAACTCCCCGGTAAGGGCATTTAAATCGGTATACGGCACCCCGCTTTTTATTGAAAAAGGCGACGGATGCCATTTATGGGATGCTGACGGCAACCAGTTTATTGACTTTTGCTGCTCATGGGGCCCTTTGATACTGGGGCATAATCACGCCAGGGTGCGCGAAAAGGTTATTGATGTGATGCAGCATGGCATGTCGTTCGGCGCCCCGACGGCTTTGGAGAATGAACTGGCTGAACTTATTCTCAAAAACAACAAATTCATAAAAAAGCTCCGCTTTGTAAGCTCGGGTACCGAGGCCGTGATGTCGGCGATCAGGCTGGCGCGGGGCTATACAAAAAGGGATAAAATATTAAAATTCGAAGGCTGTTATCATGGCCACTCCGATTCTTTGCTGGTAAAGGCAGGTTCGGGCCTGGTTACTTTTGGTGAAACATCGTCCGCGGGCGTGCCCAAATCGTTTGCAGATGAAACCATTGTGGTGGCTTTAAATGATAAAGAAGCCTTGCAAAAAGCATTTGATGAATTTAAAGACCAGGTTGCGGCGGTAATTATAGAGCCGATACCGGCAAACAATGGCCTGCTGCTGCAGGAAAAAGCGTTCCTGAAATTTTTACGCGAGATATGCACTCAAAATGGCGCGCTGCTGATCTTTGATGAAGTGATATCCGGTTTCAGGATTGGCTTTGAGGGCGCTGCCGGACATTACCAGGTCAAGCCGGACATTATTACCTATGGCAAGATCATTGGCGGGGGGTTACCGGTGGGTGCTTACGGCTCGTCTGCAGAAATTATGGGAAACATTTCTCCCGAGGGTGCAGTTTACCAGGCGGGTACTCTATCCGGTAACCCGGTGGCTATGGCCGCAGGCATTGCGCAATTATCCGAATTGCTGAAAATCGGGTTTTATCGTGACCTGCATGCCAAAACCGAAGAGTTTGTTGAAGCTATACAGCGCTATGCAACGGCAAAAAACTATACATTTAAAGTGTTTTATATCGGTTCAATTTTTTGGTTCGCTTTCACCGACCAGGAGGCAATACGCCGGGCCGATGAAATTGATCCGGCCAGCATGGATAAGTTTAAAAAGCTGCACCGCGAATTGATCAATAGGGGCGTTTACCTGGGCCCGTCTGGTTACGAGGTTGGCTTCATATCATCGGCACATACAAAAATAGACCTTGAAAAGGCTAAACGAGCTATATTTGAAAGTTTAGATGTGGTTTTTAGCACAAAAACTAATAACTGAAAACGGAAATGAGAAGAACATTTATCATATTTTATGCCCTTATCATTTATGCCTTAACTGAGTTGATATGGTGGGGATACTTGCTGGTTAAAAAGATGCCCAGCAGCCTGGGTATGATAGTTGGCGAAGGGTCGCTATTTTTGATCGTTTTTTTAGTGGGGGCTATATGGCTGCATAAATCAATAAGCCGCCAGCGCCAGTTACAGGAACAAAAAAAGAATTTCCTGCTATCCGTGACCCACGAGTTGAAGTCGCCCCTTGCATCTATAAAAATACTATTGCAAACTATTCAAAAAAGAGACCTTACCAGGGACCAGGTGCTCGATTTTATCGGCAAATCGTTAATGGATATTGAGCGGCTTGACGATATGGTTGAAAATATGTTGCTGGCTTCAAAGATCGAAAACCAATCGTACACGTTCCCCAAAGCTAAATTCAATTTGTCGGTATTGGTCGACAGTATTGTTAACAGGCTGCAGATCACAAAATGTGAATCCAACCAGCAGATCATTGATGCCGAAATTGAACCAAAGATCCAGATCACGGGCGATAAATTTGCCTTAACATCTGTTGTCACCAACCTTATTGAGAATGCCATTAAATATTCAGGGCCGTGCGAAACCGTGGAAGTTAAGTTGTTTTCGAAAGACGACAGGGTGTATTTGCAGGTCGCCGATCATGGCATTGGCATTGCCGACGAAGAAAAAGGCCGTATTTTCAACAGGTTTTACCGGGTGGGCAGCGAAGAGACGCGTAACACAAAAGGTACGGGTTTAGGTCTGTATATTGTAAAAGAAGTGCTTGATAAGCACCAGGCCAGCATAAAAGTGAAGGATAATCGTCCGGCGGGTAGTATATTTGAAGTCGTATTTGATTAAGCACGAATTGCACGAATTAAGACTAATTTTCACCAATCTGGGTTTTGCATAGTATAATTCGTGAAATTCGAAAGAATTCGTGAACATTAGTGTTAATCTAAAATCATAACAAATGGAAGCACCGCATAAAAAAAGGATCCTGCTGGCCGAAGACGAAGACCACCTGCTGGAAGCCATTAAACTGAACCTCGAGCTGGAGGGATATAAAGTTTCGACCGCCACCAACGGCAAAAAAGCTTTGCAGCTATTTAAGGAAGAACGTTTTAACCTGGTGATCCTGGATGTTATGATGCCCGAAATAGATGGATTTGTGGTTGCTGAAACGATCAGGCTTGAAAACTCGGAAGTGCCGATCATGTTTTTGACGGCTAAAAATACCAACGAGGATAAAATTTCGGGCCTTAAAAAAGGTGCGGATGACTATCTGACCAAACCTTTTAACCTTGAGGAGCTGATCCTGCGGGTGAATAACCTGGTTAAACGCAGCTTAAAAGGCGATGAACTGAAAGAGTTTAACAGCTATAAAATCGGCGATAAAACCATTCACTTTAACTCGTTCGAACTGGTAAACGGCGATGGCTCGATCACGCCACTGACTAAAAAAGAGACTATGCTGCTTAAATTGCTTATTGAACGCCGTAACGACGCGGTGTCGCGTGAGCAGATATTGGAAACAGTATGGAACTACGATGTTTATCCATCAACACGTACCATCGATAATTTTATCCTCACTTTCCGTAAATACTTTGAGCCCGATCCTAAAAACCCGGTTTATTTTCACTCTATCCGCGGGGTAGGTTATAAATTTACTGACAACCAGCATTAATGTTTACCAACCGGACACGCTTATTCATCGGTGTTTTGTTTTTGCTGTCGCTGGTCATACTTGCCGACTTGCGTTTATATGAGTTGGCTGCGGTGGCGTTGATGCTGATCGTTTTGCTGGGATGGGATTACGTGAGGCAGGGTACCCTGGTGGTGGCGGCCCGGTATTTTCACCATAAAGAATACGATAAGGCGGGACAAACTTTACAGGAAGTGCTGAGGCCGGAATGGCTGAGCAAAAGCCGGAGAGGGTATTATGAATTTTTAATGGGCGGCGTATGTCTCCAAAACCAGGATTTTGAAGACGCCGAAAAACATTATGAAATAGCTGCCCAATATCCGCTGCGATCAGTAAACGACCACGTGGCGGCGCTGGTGCATGTGGCTAACATAAGCATCCGGCAGGGAAACCTCGATAAAGCAGGCGCTTATTTGCTGCTTGCAGAAAAACATCACGATAAAATAAACGCCAAAATGAAGGATGTGATCGACCGCCTTCACCAGGAATTAAAAAAACACACGACGTAGAGACGCAATGCATTGCGTCTCTGCGGAATTATATTATGAGAGATTCGTTACTAATTAAAGCCGCGTTTTCAGAAAAAACAGAACGCCCGCCGGTATGGATGATGCGGCAGGCCGGCAGGTTCATGAAGGAATATTGGGATATTAAAAACAAATATTCTTTCCTGGAAATGTGCAAAACACCCGAACTGGCCGCCGATGTCACCATGCTGCCGGTTGATTTATTGGGAATTGACGCGGCTATCCTGTTCTCCGACATATTGGTTACAGCCGAAGCCATGGGCGGCGATTTGAGCTTCACCCAGGGTGTGGGCCCTAAGTTCGCAAATCCTGTCCGCACCAAAGCAGATATTGATAAACTGGATACACAAGTTGTACACAAATTACAGTATGTAGCCGATGCGATCAACGTTGTTCAGCAACGGTTAAAGGGCAGTATCCCTTTGATCGGTTTTGCCGGTGCGCCGTTTACAGTGATGAGTTACCTGGTTGAAGGCGGATCGTCAAAGGATTTTAAGCTAACCAAATTGCTGCTGCATAACGAGCCCGAACTGGCCCACCAACTCCTGTCAAAAATCGCGACTGTAACGGCCGATTATTTAAACCTGCAAATTGCCGCCGGGGTAAATGCCGTGCAGATATTCGACAGCTGGGCGCAGGCGCTCGCATGGGATGATTATAAAGAGTTTTCGCACCGGTACATTTGCGAGATCATCAGCAAGTTGAACAGGAAGGATATTCCCGTAATTTCGTTTTGCAAGGGAAGTTCGGTTTTTGCGCCATTAATGGCTGAAGCTAAACCGGATGTGATCTCTATTGACTGGAACGTTGATCTGTTGGATATTAAAAAACGATTACCGGCCGGCATTGCTGTACAAGGCAACCTCGACCCGCATATTTTGTATGCCGATAAAAAGGTGATCAAGGAAAGGATCTACCGCCTTTTCGACCGTATGAAAGGCGAGAGCGGATTTATATTTAACTTAGGGCACGGCATTATGCCGGATATACCGTTTGATAATGTGAAGTACGTGGTGGATATAATTAAGGAATACAGAAATTGAGAAACACGAATTACACGAATTTGGGCGAATTTTCGCCAATTGCAGTTCGTGAAATTCGATATAATTAGAGAAAATTAGTGTACCAATACATTCTTGCCATACATATCATATTTGTAGTCTGCTGGATGGCGGGGCTGTTTTACATAGTGCGTTTATTTATCTACCACACCGAAGCACAGCAAAGGCCCGAACCCGACCGGACAATATTATCCGGCCAGTTTGAGATCATGGAGCGTAAGTTATGGTACATCATCACCGTTCCGTCAATGGTATTGGTTGTAGCGGCAGGTATAACCATGCTGGTGTTACTCCCTGCCTGGCTCAGCCAGCCCTGGATGCAAATCAAACTTGGCTTTGTTGTGGGATTATTGATATACCATTTTATCTGCCAAAATAAAATGAAGCAAATGGCCAGAGGCATCTACACCTGGACATCAACCCAACTCCGTATCTGGAATGAAATTGCCACAATATTTTTATTCGCGATCGTGTTCCTGGCAGTATTGAAAAATGCCATTAGCTGGATATTCGGCGTTGTGGGGATAATCGCCTTTTCGGTGATCATTATGTGTGCTGTGAAAATCTATAAATACTACAGGACTAAGGGCTAATATAATAATGGTGTGTTATTTATTCCCGTAGATCACCCCATCCTTCATCACCATACCCACATTTTTTACAGTTCTTATATCGTCAGCCGGATTACCATTCACAGCAACCAAATCAGCCAGGTAACCGGCTTTGATGTTTCCTAAATTGTTCAACCCAAAAACCGCGGCATTAACCGAAGTAGCCGATCGCAAAACATCAACAGATTTCATACCATATTCAGCCATCAGTACCATTTCGCGAGCGTTATCGCCATGTGGAAATACACCCACATCGCCACCCATACAAATAGTAACGCCTACTTTCAGGGCCTCGGTAAAAATATAATGTTTTCTTTTGACGCCTGCCGGTTCAGCATCAACGCCCTTTTTCCAGCCGTGATAGGTTGAAATGGCTTCGGTCGCGGATATCGTCGGGCATAACGCTATGCCTTTTTCTTTCATCAATTTGAACAACTCCGGCGTGCCGCCATCGCCGTGTTCAATAGTGGTTACCCCGGCTGCAATGGCGCGGCGCATCCCCTCTTCCGTACCGGAATGTACCGCAACCATCCGTCCGCTGCTCCTGGCAACCTGCACCGCCGTTTTGATTTCTTCTTCTGTAAAGGTTGGCGCCGCAACGTCATCCAATCCCCACCGGTAATCCACGTATATTTTAACCACATCCGCCCCATGTCCGATTTGAGACCGGACCGTGTGGCTAATACCATCCAATCCATCGGTTTCTTCTGCGCCCTGCGGGAAGACAGTTTCGGCAACTTCGCTTTTGGGGCCATAACTGCCTGTAGCTACAATTGCCCGTGTAGCCACCAGCATCCGCGGACCGGGGATTATGCCTTTCATAATAGCCTTTTTCAACCCAACATCATCATATCCGGCGCCTTCCGTACCTAAGTCGCGCACTGTTGTAAAGCCCGCCATCAGCGTTTCCTTCGCGTGAACAACCGCCCGGGCGGTGCGCTCGGCACGGCTTTCCGTCAGTACCTGGTCGTTCCAACTGGTTTCATTATAGGGATGCAGAAAAAGGTGCGAGTGCCCTTCGATCAGCCCGGGCATTAAAGTCATCCCTTTCAGTTCAATTATTTTAGCTGAGGCTGGAGCAGATATACTCCCGGGTTCACCGACCGCTTCAATTTGATTCCCGCTCACCAGTACCCACCACCCGACATGCATCTGTTCCCCATCAAACACGCGGTCGGGTTTAAATAGGGTGTAGTTGTCATCTGCTTTAGGCTGGGCGAACCCCGAAATGCAGGATGACAAAATGAAAATGAAACAAAATAGATTTTTCATAGATTTATTCTCCCGCCTGACTAAGCGCCAACTGCTCTAATATTGTTGAAATCCTAAAATTGGTCTTTTTATTTTTGCAATGAAAGGTTTTATTGATGGTATAATGCCATTTAATTTCGCCTTAATTATTACACCAAGCGTGCCAGTTATTGAAATGCCTAAATTTTCAGCCAATGTTCTGGCTTCCAAGTCATCAACTATAACCAGGCTTCCGTCCAGTTCTAAAGCCAAGGCAATTGCGCTTGCCTCGCCCCTATCAATTTGCAATTCCAAAATTTGCTGTTTTTGCAGGTCGGCGGGTGGTTTTATAATAACCCAATCAGGTAAATTGCCGCCAAATTCTCTTACAATATCCGGAGTTGTAATAATTTTCCCATAAACCTCCTTTAAAAGATTCAATTCATTAATATTTGAAAGAATTATAAAGCAACTGGTATCAGCGATTACGACATCAGGCATTTTTCACGTCTTTGATAAGATCGGTTGGCGGGTAGTTGAAGATTGAAACCCCATAGCTTCCGAGTAACTCGGCAAAAGTCCGTTTCGTAAGGCCCGCAACTTCTGCTGCCTGCCCCAAAGAAAGTTTTCCTTTTTCATATAAACTTGCCGCCAAAATCATTGCTGCTTCTTTAGCGTCAACATTTGCGGAGTCCGGTATATTCACAGTAATCACTTTCATATATCCAAAAATAACGAATTTATTTTCAACCCCATGCAACCATTTCGCATTAAACTCCCTCTAACTGTTAAATGATGTTTTTGGAACACAAGTACACTATTGAGGATTTAATTAAACGTTGCAAAGCCGCGGAGCGCAAAGCCCAGGAGTTACTGTATAAACACTTCGCTGCAAAAATGCTTGGCGTTTGCATGCGGTATGCCACCGACAGAATGGAAGCCGAGGACATGTTGCAGAACGGCTTCATAAAAGTATTCCAAAAAATAGACGATTACCGGAACGAAGGTTCATTTGAGGGTTGGATACGGCGCATTATGGTGCACAGCGCCATTGAATATTACCGGAAACATCACAAAATGCTTCAACTGGCCGCCCTGGAAAATGAAACAAATGAGCCTTCGGTTGACCCGCTTGTAACAGCCGGCCTTGCGGCGAAAGACCTGATGGCATTGATACAACGGCTATCGCCCGGATATCGCATCGTTTTTAACTTGTATGCTATTGAAGGCTACTCACATAAGGAAATTGCAGGAATAACCGGGATAACAGAAGGCGCGTCAAAGTCGCAGCTATCAAGGGCACGCGCAGTATTGAAACAACAAATAGTAAAAATGGAAGGTAAACGATATGAAAATGCAGGATAACCAGTTTGATGAATTGTTCCGTTCAAAATTGGAAAATTTTGAAGCCCAACCATCGCAAGGTGTTTGGGAAGGTATCGCGGGGCATTTGGATAGGAAAAAGAGTAGGATATCCCTGTTCCCCTTTTTCGGCATAGCCGCCAGTATTTTGGTTTTGGTAGCTGCGGGCGTGTTATTCATTCCGCAAAAAGATAAAGTTAGCAGTAAAAATCCTGCATATAATAATATTGTCAACGCCCAACGTAAAAACGTTACGCCCATAAAAACCAGGACTGATGAGACTACAGCCGAGCTGGAAAAATCAAATAGTCCATATGCACGAACTGAAGCCAGAGCGAGATCATTTCATTTTAGATCAAAAAATATAACGCGTAAAACAGGAAGCTTAAATAGTGAATTAAATCCGGTTAAAGTTTCTGAAGTGATCACATTAGCTACCCTGCCGCAACGACATGAAATAATTAGCCCGGTTGTGCCCGATGAAACGACCGAACTAACCGCGGAACAATCACTGAAGGAAACCGACACTTTTATATCCAAACCGGCTTTGCTTTCGGCTCAAGTTCCCGTTGTTAATATACAAGACGTTGTGCCCGGCAAACAGAAAAAACATAAAATACAAAGCTTCGGCGACCTGGTAAATGTGGTGGTGGCCAAAGTTGACAAGCGAAAGGATAAGTTCATCGAATTTTCTGATGCGGATGACGATCAGTCAAACGTCACAGGAATAAACCTGGGCATAATTAAAATAAAAAGAGAAAAATAAATTCCAAACCTGAAATACACTATTATGAAACGATTGATTTTTACTATGATAATAGGTTTTGCCACAAACTTGGCGTTTGCGCAAAGCACTTCTTCCGACTCATCAAAACACCGGACTGATAGCACCCGAAATTACCATATAAGTTTTGGTGATGATGATGACAACAATACAGATTGGCATGGTGGAAGGCATCATCACCGGCATCAAAAAAGCACGTCAGGCTTCAATGCCGGGATAACTTTCGCCCGGTTCGATCTGGGGTTGGCTACTTTAGTTGATAATGGCAGCTTCACTTTATCACAAAAAAACAGTTTCCTTAACTACCGCTCGTGGAAAACCAGTACGGTGGGGTTCGACGTGATACAATTTGGCTACCGGTTTACCGATAACTTTAAAATAAACCTTTCCGGCGGTTTCGACTGGACGCTGATCCGGCTGGAAAAGAATGGCACCATATTGCCTGACCAGCCAACCCTCGTCTTTAGGCCTGACAGCATTCATTATAGCAAAAACCGCTTTTCGGCAAGTTACTTCAGGATACCGCTTTCGTTTGATATCCGCTCAGGTGAGGACGCACACGGAAGACGCGCCCATTTTGTTTTTGGCCCTGAGGCCGGGTTATTGCTTGGCGGCATGGTAAAACAAATAAGCCCTGAATTTGGCAAAAAGAAGTTTTATGATGATTACCACTTTGCCAAGGTACGCTACGGCATGTTCGCCAGGCTGGGTTACAACGGATGGGGTTTCTTTGCCAAATATTATATGAATGACATGTTTGAGAACAGCCCCAACCAGGCAGGCTTGAAAAACTTCTCGTTCGGGTTGATGTGTGGATTTTGATTGGTTGTTGTAAAGTTGTAATGTTGAAAGGTTGGAATGTTATAGGTACCGATAAGGAAAGCGCTGTATGGCAATTGAGGTAACCTCGTTTTATAACAAACATTACAACCTTTCAACATTCCAACCTTTCAACCATCTTACACCGTATCTTTGCCAGCCATGGCAGCACCTTTTTTGCAGGCAACTTCGGTAAGCAAGATATATCCCGGAACACAATTTTCAGGAATAAAACAAATTGACTTAACCATTAACCCGGGGCGGATAACCGCGATAATCGGCGAAAGCGGAAGCGGGAAAAGCACCCTGTTACAGCTGCTTTATGGGTTGCTATCGCCGGATAGCGGCGAGGTGACTTTCAGGGGCACCCGCATCTGGGGACCGGATGAGAAACTGATACCCGGCCACGACGCCATGAAAATGGTTACACAAAACACCAATGACCTGAATAATTTCGCCAAAGTTTGGGACAACGTAGCAACCATGCTGCCGCATACTAACCTGAAGGCAAAAGAAGAAAAAACAAATCACATTTTGGCGCAGCTGAAAATGACCCACCTGGCAGATAAACAGGTAGTAAAGCTTAGCGGCGGCGAAAAACAGCGGGTGGCCATCGCCCGGGCCCTGATCACCAACCCGGAAGTACTTTTACTGGATGAGCCTTTTAACCAGGTGGACACTTCCTTCCGCGAAGGGCTGCAGCAGGATATCAGGGAAATAGTAAAGGAGACTGGTTTAACTGTCATCATCGTTTCGCACGACCCCGCTGAAGTGCTTTCGATGGCGGATGAGTTACTGGTATTAAAGGAAGGCGAAATAATTGAATCGGGCGAACCAAAGGCGATGTATCACACACCGGGCAACTTATACACCGCGCAGCTGCTTACCAATTGTAACGTAATAACCCACCACGAGGCGAAAATTTGCGGTATAAAATCAAAAACGGACCATGTGGTTATCTACCCCGAATGGGTTGAAACCGTTAAAACATGGGGACGCCGTAACTGGGAAATAAAGCAAATTTTATTCAAAGGCAACTACGAGGACCTGCTGCTTGAGCACAACGGCCTTACCTTGCGTGTGCTTAATGACAAATTCGGCAAATATAAAGAAGGCAACAAGCTTAATTTGCGGATACACCGGTGGCTGGAGTTTTGATGAGCGGATGTGCAAATTACAAATGTGCAGATGATAAGGCAGGATTGATGAAACATGCTATATCATGGGCAAGCGGAATTCGAATGGATCTTATGCTTTAACCTTTATTAACGGTTTCTTCCTGCTCAACCCAATTCCCATCTTCCTTGATAATGCCGATCAGTTCATCAAGTGCATTGGCCGAATTGATGTTTTTCTTCACAGCTTCTTTACCGCGGTAAAGGGTGACCTTATCCGTTCCGGAGCCGACGTAGCCATAATCGGCGTCGGCCATTTCGCCGGGGCCGTTTACGATGCAGCCCATAATGCCGATTTTAAGGCCCTTGAGATGACTGGTTCGGCTGCGGATCATCTGCGTGGTAACCATCAGGTCGAACAAGGTACGGCCGCAACTGGGGCAGGAAATATATTCCGTTTTGGAAATGCGCGACCGGGTGGCCTGCAAAATGCCAAAAGCAGTTGACGTGATCAAATTCACGGGGATTTGAGGAGCATCTATCCAAATCCCATCGCCGAAGCCATCAACAAGCAAAGCGCCCAGGTCGGTGGCTGCGTATAGTTGTAAGTCCTGAGTCTTGAGTTCTGAGTCTTGAGTCGAATTTCGGGGTTCGAAAGTGTACGTGCGTTTAATAATAACGGGAACATCAATACCCAATTCCTCCATTTTAAAAAAGAAAGCGCGCTGGTCGGCCATGCCGTGCAGGGCGTCGGTTTCTAAAACAAATACGAGGGATTGATCTAAAGGCAGCAAGCCGAATGATTCGGTATCCACATCTGATGATGTTAGGCGCACCAGGTTTAGTGGTGATGACCGGTCACCTGCTTCCGCATATTCCTTTAGTGAAAATACAGGGTGGCAGTTGGTTTTGTCCGAAAGCTTTTGCCAGGTGGTATAATTATAAAGCTGCTTTAAATTGCCGGGTAAAGTAAACGACGGCAATGCATCGGCCAGGTAAACAAAATCAACCGACTGCTCGGCCATATTGTATTTATCCAGCAACGGCGAATACAGGTAACCCGCTTCATTCATTACCGCCGGGTCTTTCAGGTTCTGCCGCGACAGATCGACCACCACCCGCGGTACCATGTGCCCGCCAATGAAAGCGTTAGCCTCGTATGTATGGCGGCGCTGGTATGCGTATGGGTCGTGAAGAGGTGAAAGGTGAAAGGTGAAAGGTGAAAGGTTGTTTTCAACTTCAGACAAATCGCCTTTCGCCTTTGACTTTTCGGCTTTTGCCCTTTCAACATACCTGTTCACCAGCGCAATTGCCACGGGTGCTTCGGCTTCCGGCTCCTCGGTGAGGGAAACGCGCACGGTATCGCCCAAGCCATCTTCCAGCAAAGTGCCGATGCCTACTGCCGATTTAATGCGGCCGTCCTCGCCGTCGCCGGCTTCGGTTACGCCCAGGTGCAGCGGGTAGTTCATACCTTCGGCAACCATGGTCTCAACCAGCAGCCGGTAGGCCTGCACCATCACCTGCGGGTTGCTCGACTTCATCGAGATCACCAGGTTATAGTAATTCAGCGTTTCGCACATCCGCATAAACTCCATGGCCGATTCAACCATGCCCTGCGGGGTATCGCCATAACGGCTCATGATCCTGTCGCTTAACGACCCGTGGTTGGTGCCGATGCGCATCGCCGTGCCATACTCCTTACAAATTTTCACCAGTGGCGCAAACTTTTGGTAAATGCGCTCCAATTCGCCCTGGTACTGGGCATCGGTATAATCTATCTGGTCGAATTTCTTTTTATCGGCATAATTGCCGGGGTTCACCCGCACTTTTTCAACAATGCGCGCGGCTACTTCGGCGGCGTTGGGGGTAAAGTGAATATCGGCTACCAAAGGCACAGTGTACCCTCGCTGGCGTAATTGCTTCTTTATTTCGGCCAGGTTTTGCGCCTCCTTAATGCTGGGCGCAGTAATACGCACATACTCGCAGCCGGCATCCACCATCCTGATCGACTGCTCCACCGTGCCAATGGTATCCATGGTATCGGTAGTCGTCATACTTTGGATGCGGATGGGATTGCTGCCGCCCATCGGCACATCGCCGATAGCTACCTCGCGCGTAACAAAACGCGAGTATTCCGTTAACGAATTACAATAACGGCCTGGCAGCAATTTAATGGCAGGGGTATTCATAGCGCAAAAATACGAAAGATGTTGTAAAGGTTGGAATGTTGAAAAGTGGTAATGTTATATTCCGCCGTCTGTGTCCCCACAGACGGCTACGGCCCCATCAGTTGTATTAAACCAACGGCTCTATAGCTTTTAACAGTTCTTGTCTTTTTGCTTTTTCCCAGTTTTCATTAAGTTCTTCCTGATGCAATGCCGTCCATTCAATAACCAAACCCAAAACCCGTGGCGGTAATTTTCCGCTTATCAATTCCAATTTGTTTATATCAATAAGACCCTCGTATTCGGCATAAACCGCATGAAAATGGGGCGGATTGTGATCGCGGTAAAACATGCGTATTATAATGCCTAAGAAAAAACTAATTTGTGGCATATTTTAAATCTGCGGCAAAAATATCCTTAGGTTCCTTGTTTAATATTTCAGCATACACGGCCAGGCCGTCAATCTCCAAATCTTCACTCCAGGCAATTGAATAACCATTGGTATATGCATTTTTGAACGAATCTTCATTCTGCAGAACTGAAAATATACCATATTTTACGTATTCTTTCAAGTCTATACGCCCCGAAACGCCATCATCAAAGGCAACTTGCAATTTAAAATCAGGTAACGGTATAACGCTGATAATTTTCATGATTCAGTTTTATATTTATTATTCGATATAGCTAATATACAAAATTAACTATTCACAAATAATTTCTAATTTAGTGTCCTGTTTACAGTTATTCCTAAATTAACCGATTATGCTTCCGAATCACCTTTTTGTTAAACAGGCAAGCCGTTTATTTGGCCTGTCGTTAGCCGCTTTATTATTTACATTAACAGGATATGGCCAGCAGGCGCGTACCGTTACTAATTTCGACAAAGGCTGGCATTTTCATTTGGGTGATATAACCGGCGGCGAAAAAGAAAGCGTAAACGACCTGAGATGGCGCGTGCTTAACCTGCCGCACGACTGGAGCATCGAGGGCAAATTCAGCAAAGATAACCCGGCCACGCCCGAAGGCGGCGCTTTGCCCGGTGGTATAGGCTGGTATCGCAAAACATTCACGGTTCCCGCCGACCAAAAGAACAAGTTAATTTATATCAATTTCGACGGCGTATATCAAAAAAGCGACGTTTGGATAAACGGGCACCACCTGGGATTCAGGCCGAACGGCTATATCTCATTCAGGTATGAATTGACGCCTTATTTAAATTTTGGCGGGAAAAATGCTATCGCTGTAAAGGTGGACAACTCAGTGCAACCTAACTCCCGCTGGTATTCAGGATCGGGTATTTACAGGAACGTTTGGTTGGTTACGACGAATAAAACGGCTATTGATCATTGGGGGACTTATGTGACCACGCCCGAGATTAACACTTCTTCAGCACGGGTACATCTACAAACGAATATTGCCAGCCAGCTTGCAGGAAAAGGTCAACTTAAATCCACCATTTTTGACGCATACGGAAAATCTGTAACGACGATAACTTCAAAGATAAATGACGGCAGCAACACCATCAATCAGGATCTCAACGTTACCAGTCCGCACTTGTGGAGTGTTGACCATCCCTATCTATATAAAGTGGTAAGTCAGGTATTAGAAAACGGAAAAGTGCTCGACAATTATACTACTCCCCTCGGCATCCGCTATTTCAACTTCGATGCCGATAAAGGCTTTTCCCTGAACGGCAAGCCGATGAAAATATTAGGCGTTTGCAACCACCATGATTTGGGCAGCCTGGGCGCGGCGGTAAACACCCGCGCGCTCGAGCGGCAGCTGCAACTGCTGAAAGCGATGGGCTGCAACGGCATCCGCACCTCGCATAACCCGCCCGCGCCCGAACTGCTTGACCTGTGCGATAAAATGGGCTTTATTGTGATGGACGAAGCCTTTGATTGCTGGGAATGGAAAAAAGCCAAATACGATTACCACCTGTATTTTAAGGAATGGCACAAACGCGACCTGGAGGACCAAATACTACGCGACCGCAACCACCCCAGCGTATTCATCTGGAGCATCGGCAACGAAATACCGCAGCAGGGCGATACCAGCGCCCTGCGTATTGCGCCGGAGCTCGCCGGCATCGTGCATAGCCTCGATAAAACCAGGCCGATAACCACTGCAAATGACAACCCCACCAAGGGCAATAAAATTATCCAGTCGGGCGCGATTGACTTGATCGGTTACAATTACCACGAATTTGATTACGCTAAGTTTCACGACCGGTTTCCCGGGAAAAAGTTCATCGCGACCGAAACTACTTCGGGGCTGGAAACACGCGGGCATTATGATATGCCTTCGGACAGTATCCGCATCTGGCCCACGCGATGGGACAAACCGTTTACCGAGGG
This sequence comes from Mucilaginibacter sp., assembly GCA_035568395.1. Taxonomy (GTDB): domain Bacteria; phylum Bacteroidota; class Bacteroidia; order Sphingobacteriales; family Sphingobacteriaceae; genus Mucilaginibacter. Next base: position 268,065 of record DATMOF010000006.1, read on the forward strand.
CAACCCGGACAACAGTGTGTCGGCTTATGACAATGTACGCCCGGCTTGGGGCTCAACGCACGAGGCTACCTGGAAAGTGATGAAGAAATACGATTTCCTTTCGGGGATGTTCGTATGGACGGGTTTTGATTATATGGGCGAGCCAACGCCGTACTCGTGGCCGTCGCGCAGTTCATACTTTGGGATCATCGATCTTGCGGGGTTCCCGAAAGATATTTACTATATGTACCAAAGCGAGTGGACCAACAAAAACGTGCTGCACATCTTCCCGCACTGGAACTGGGAGCCGGGCAAAACAGTTGATGTGTGGGCATTCTATAACAATGCCGATGAGGTGGAGTTGTTCCTCAATGGCAAATCAGTCGGTGTTAAAAAGAAATCCGGCGACGACCTGCATGTGATGTGGCGCCTAAAATATGCGCCGGGCACGCTAAAAGCCGTTTCGCGCAAAAACGGGCAGGTGGTTTTAACCCGCGAGATCCATACCGCGGGCGCGCCGGCCAAAATAGAATTGATCGCCGACCGGAAAAACATCAAAGCTGACGGCAAAGACCTCTCTTTTATCACCGTAAGGATACTGGATAAAGACGGCAACCTGGTACCAAATGCGGACAACCTTGTAAACTTTAAAATCAACGGCGAGGGTTTTATTGCCAGTGTCGACAATGGCGACGAAGTAAGCCACGATCCGTTTAAAGCTGATTACCGCAAGGCATTCAACGGGCTGGCGCTGGCAATCGTACAGTCAAAAGAAAAAGCCGGGAATATTACCTTTACGGCGACATCTGCCGGATTGCAGGGCGCGACGGTGGTTTTGAAAACAAAATAACCACTTAGTGCTATGTCATTGTGAACGAGGAACGAGCGAAGCAACCTTCCCGCCGTGTATTAACACTATGCAAACGAAAATGCATAGTTCGCGATTGCCGCGCTATCGCTCGCAATGACATATCTGGTATTCATTCCCCTTTAAACTTTAACCCAATTTGCATCCGCGCCTCATCCAGCATCCCAATCATCTGCCGCGACATGTCGTGACTGATAACCGGGCTTTCCGTTAAACCGGCATCTATTAACCCGCAAAAATGGTCGATCTCGTAATTGAGCCCGCCGGCGGTATAAGGTTCATCCAGTTCAACTATGCGGCCATCGAGATAATTGATCGTGGCACGCGCGGGGTTCCACCAGTTTTTATGAATGATGATATTGCCTTTGGTGCCGCATATCAGCGCGTCACCCATCCCATGCAGATCGAGGCCGCAATAAAGCTGGGCATATCCGCCATTATGTTCTGTTTGAAATATGGAAAACATATCTATTCCGCCTTCGCCAAAGCGGCCTAAAGTTTGTACCTGCTTCGTCGCGCCAAGCCAGTTGATAGCCAAAAATGCTTCGTAAATGCCGATCTGCATCAGGCTGCCGCCCACCAGCTCGTAACTAAAGTTTGGATGATCCGGACTTATATCGGCTACCGCCGAGCCGGCCCGCACGTAGCCGATCTCACCAATGGGATCGTTAACTAAATGTTCTTTTAAACGCCGGTATAACGGGAAGAACGGTGGCTTCATCCCTTCCATAAACAGAAGCCCTTTGGCATTAGCGACTTCAAGTATTGAGTTTAAGATTGAAAGGTTGGTTGCCGCAGGTTTTTCGCAAAGCACATGCTTTCCTGCATTTAATGCCGCAATGCTGTAGTTAGCATGACTGTCCGGAAGGGTTGCGATATAAACGGCATTAATGTCGCTTGCAAGTAACTCCTCAACCGTTTCGCAGGGTTTTCCACCGTATTTGTCAGTGAAATCCTTAACCGGTTCCAGGCGCCGCGACCATACCGACGTCAGCACATTCCCGGGAACTTCCGGCAGCCCCTGCATAAACCGGTGCGCTATCCGGCCGCAGCCTATGATGCCCCATTTGATCATTTTTTTTATTTAAATATCCTAAAAGTCAAAAGTCTTAAGTCTGTAGTCCTGAATCAGGACCCAAACTTAAGACTTTCGACTCAAGAGTTAGGGTTCGGTACTGAATTATTGGTACTGAATATATATCGGGTATGGCCGTTTCTTCAACACTTCCTGGGGAGTAAGCATGTGATGGGGCGCTTTCTTTATATCGTTCTTATAAAACAGTTTAAAGCCGGTAAACTGTACAGGTTCCTCGCGGATGAAATAGCGGTAAGTACCTTCCTTCAAATCAGGTTCGCCCCAACCGTCCATATCCATTACCAGTTGAATTTCCGGGTGCAGTTTAATGCTCTTATAATTGGTCACCATTTTTTTGGTGAAACGGTGAACGATCAAAATTTTTGGCGGCAGGTTGTATTTTTTTACCAATCCGGCCAAGTAACCCGACACATAATTGATGTCTGCTGCATCATAAGTTCCGATCTTTTTGCCGGGATGTGTTCCGTCTTTCATCGAAAACTCCGGGTCCATACCAAAGTGTACCTGCGGCATGATCAGGTATTTTTCGAGCAGCGGTAACTCTGTATGGATATTGCTTAACGCGACCTGAACATCCAAAAACACGATAGCATGTGCCTTTTTGGCTAACTTCAATATCGTATCGATTTGTTTAAACGGCATGCGGTGACGGTATTTGCCATCTTTACCCGGGTCGCCGCTTGCTACAACAGCAATATAATGCAAGGCAGGTTGTACCGGTGTTTGCGGATCGGCCCGCTCCCAGTTCTTCACCTCGCCTTTTAGCTTGGCAAGCATTTCATTAGGCGGCAATTCGCCTAAAATGCCCATCTTTTTAGCATATAGGTTACCGTAAAAAGCAACCACACGCTTGAAAGGCAATATCGCTCCCGGCAGGGGATACGGCGTGTTTTTTACAGGCCATCTCCCGGTAGTATCGCCATGTGCCAGGCGTTTCATTAATGAATCGTATAGTTTTTTGTCGAGCGGCGGATAAGTAACGGGGGCATTAACCACTGTATCTTCATGCTTTGCCGAAACGACTTTCGCCGGCGCTTTTTTATCAGCTTTGCCTGCGCTGTTGCTCTGGCTGCAATTAGATAAAAGAACAAATGAGCATAAAAGAATTAGGGCGGACAGAAGGATGTTTTTCACTTTCATTTTATATTGAATTTGTATATAACCGGGGTGCCGCAAAATAACGTCTTTTTACGTGGCGGTAGGTGTAAAGTTATCAACAGTTAAAAATATTTTGTGTGTGGCTGAGAGAATATCATAGTCGTTAAGTTATTTATCGCCTATAGTCTTATAAAACTTACCAAACACACCCAACGGAAGCTTTGGCCCCGATGTCGCCTGCAGGTAAAGCTCGCCCGTTTCCAGGTTTTGCACCTGCGGGTACGCGCTCCTGATGAGGTTTTCGATGATGACCGACGAAAAGCCCAGCGAATAGGTATTCAATATCAGGAAATGTTCCTCAGGGTCGAGCAGCTGCATTACATCCCGCATCATTTCATTGATGTTATCCTCCAGTTTCCATTTTTCGCCGTTGGGTCCGTGGCCGTAGGCCGGCGGATCAAGGATGATACCGTTATATTTTTTACCCCGCTTTAGTTCGCGCTTTACAAATTTAAGCGCGTCCTCAACCACCCAGCGGATATCGGTTAAGCCGGATAGTTCCTGGTTTTCGTTGGCCCAGGTGACAACCTGTTTAATGGAATCCACATGCGTGGTATCGGCGCCCGCGGCTTGCGCGATCAATGAGGCGCCGCCTGTATAGGCAAACAGGTTGAGCACTTTCGGTTCCGGTGTTTTAAATTTTTTGATATTCTGGCTGATGTAGTCCCAGTTAACTGCCTGTTCAGGAAAAATCCCTAAATGCTTAAAAGAAGTTAACGCCAGCCTTAACTTTATAGCAGCCTCGGGGTTTTTATATCCGATATGCCAGCGGTCGGGTGTTTTAGGGTCTTTTTTAACCCAATCGCCTGACGTTGCCGAGCGGCCCTTGAATTTGATATGATGCAGGCGTTGCCATTCCGCATGGTTTAAAGCTTTGCTCCACACAGCCTGCGGCTCGGGGCGTATCAGCACTACGCTGCCAAACCGTTCCAGCTTTTCAAAATCGCCGCAATCGATCAGTTCGTAATCTTTCCAGTATGTCGGGGTGAGGAGTTGAATCATTTTTTATCTGGTATCGGGTCGCTAGTATCGATTTTAGTATCAAGTCGCTAGTATCAAGTATCAAGATTTTTGGCGCGCCGTTGATGCCTGATGCAGATACGAAGGCGATAATCAGTATCAAGATCATCTCGCTACTTGATACTAACTACTTGATACTAACTCACAACTTCGCTCTCGCTGCCTGCATAAATTTACTGGCAAACACAAAGTCGTTAAGCGGCTTATTGTCGGTATGGGCAATTTCGTGGTTGGTTCCTTCCCACCATTTTTCGCCGTTGTGCAAAAATACAACATGGTCGCCAATTCCCATTACCGAGTTCATATCGTGGGTTACAATTACAGTCGTGGTTTGGTATTCTTCGGTAATTTCGCTGATCAGGTCGTCGATAAGTATAGCAGTTTTGGGGTCGAGGCCCGAGTTGGGTTCATCCACAAATAAATATTTCGGCTGCATGGAAATAGCCCGGGCTATCCCTACACGCTTCTTCATCCCTCCCGAAAGTTCGGACGGGAACAGCTTATTGGTTCCTTTCAGGTTCACTTTTTCAAGGCAAAAATTGGCCCGGTCAAGTTTCTCGGCCCGGGTCATGTCGGTAAAAAGATCAAGCGGGAACATAATGTTCTTTTCAACGTTCATCGAATCAAACAAAGCCGAATTCTGAAAAAGCATGCCAATTTGCTTACGGATAGGCACCCGGCCTTCAAAATCCATTTCAGTAAAATCCTGCCCGTCATACAGCACACTACCCTTTGTTGGCTCGTGCAAGCCAACAATGCACTTTAACAAGGTGGTTTTACCTGAGCCTGAGCTGCCGATGATCAAACTGTTTTTACCTGGCAAAAAAGTGGCGCTGATATTCTTCAGCACTTCCTTCTCTCCGAATGATTTATAGATACCCTTAATTTCAATCATAATAAAAGGCTCGAAATTACAAGGTCACCAAATAATATCCAGATACAACTGTAAACAACCCCCTTGGTTGCCGACTGGCCAACTTCAAGTGCGCCGCCGGTTGTATAAAAACCAAAATATGAACAAACTGATGTAATAATAAATCCAAAAGCGATCGATTTTACCGCACAAACGGTCACGATCACGGAGTTAAAGCCATTTTGCAGGCCGGTAATAAAATCGGTTGGCGCAATATCGCGCGAAACAAGGCAGGCAATATATCCCCCCGATAAACCCAGGATAACGGAAATAATAACCAGCAGCGGTATCATCGACACACCGGCAATGATCTTTGGCGATATCAAAAAGCCCGGGGTATTAACGCCCATGATCTCCAAAGCATCGATCTGCTCGGTTACCCGCATTGTACCGATTTGCGAAGCAATGCTGGAGCCAACCCGGCCGGCAAGCACCAGCGCCGAAATAGTGGGACTAAACTCAAGAATAGTTGAATCGCGCGAAATGCTGCCCACGATCTCCCTCGGCACAAGCGGGCTTACCAGTTGGAACGCGACCTGTATGGCAGCCACCGCACCGATAAATAACGAAATGATGGCAATAATGCCCAGCGAACCCACGCCTTGTGAAACCATTTCGCGCATCACCTCGGCCCAGTAAACACTGAACTTCTCGGGCTTGCGGAAACTTAAACGCAGTAAGAGTATATATCGGCCGAAACTATAAAACATTAAAACAATTAAATCGGTCTAAAAATACGGTTTTTAACCTTACATACCACGACAAGCTATTGTTTTGTGTTTAAAACTTTAGATTTGATTATAAGATTTGACAACTTTTAAAAAGTTGTCAAATCCTGAAGGATGACCGCTGTTGTTTTAGTTAAAAATGTTTTTATATTTGCGCTCCTCCTAACGAAATATCCTATTGATAGCATTTTTGCTATCGCCGTTGAATTTCCGCGCAAACCCCGGCTCGAAAATCTCATTGCAATTGCAAACTGTCTGAAGACAATAAAAACTACGGCATTTGTTATAACTTATTAGCAAAACCGTCTTAACTAATAGCTACTCCCCGATTTGATATTTTGTTATGAGCAAGATACGCGTAGAATGCCCTGTATGCGGTTCGGTTTACGAACTTACATCAAAGAGCAATCAAAAACTAGAGAAAGGCACTATCCATTGTACCGTTTGCAACAGCGTTATATTTGAATATAACGATTATAAACTTTGGTACCCCTTCCTCATCACCAGGAAAGAAAATCACAAAAAGTAACCTCCTTTATTTTTCGGCCTTGTTCCCGGCCCGGTTGATTTCATTTACCGCTATTTTCTAGCCGTTCACCGAAATTTTATTCAGCTTCGCCAATTGTGCTATCGCCGTGGCTGAAATAAGATTTAGATTTGTTTAATACTTATTACGATAGTGTGTTAATTTGATCACAATTTCCGATTAACAACACTTAATAAAAGCATTAAATGAAAAACGCTATAATCACCGCAGCAACTAAAGGCATGGGCCGCGCAATCGCCATTGCTTTCGCCAAAGAGGGCGCTAACCTGGCTATATGCGCGAGGAATGCCGCTGACCTGTCGGCATTTAAAGAAGAATTAAAGTCCATCAATCCCGCTATTAAGATATTAACATCGGTTACCGATTGCAGCGTTAAACAGCAGCTATTGCAATTTGCAGCCGCCTCCGAGCAGGAATTGGGGCCTATCAGCATCATCATAAATAACGTTGGCATGTACGCGCATTCGAGTATATTGGACGATGGCGATGATGCTTTTGAAAAACAAATACACACCAACCTGGCACCAACCTACGAGCTGTACCGCTATTTCGGCAAAAAGATGATAGCTGCACGCGAGGGCCATATTTTTACGATATGCTCGGCAGCTTCGCTAACGCCTATACCTGAGGCGGGCACCTATAGTGTAACAAAATATGCGCTGCTGGGTCTTACTAAAACAATGAAACTGGAGATGCAGCAGTACGGCATCAAGGTTACGGCGGTTGTTCCCGGCTCAACATTAACAGACTCGTGGAAAGGCATGGAAGTGGATAAAGACAAAATGGTTTTACCAGAAGACGTCGCTTCGGCAATTATAAACACTTACAAAATGAGCGCCGGCGCTAACGTGGATGAAATAGTTATCAAACCTGTTTACGGACAAATATGATGGTGAGTGGTGAGTAGTGAAATATCAGTAGCTTAATATTAATAACAAATACAATCGGTGAAATCATCTTGAATAATCGGTGAAATCACTTCAACATCAAAAAAAACAAATAAAATGAATAAAAAACTATATCGCGACGAATATCACAAAGTGCTTGGTGGTGTTTGTTCAGGCCTGGCAGAATACTTTGAAATGGATGTTACCATTATGCGCCTGTTGTTTGCCTTTACTTTCTTTATTATGGGCGTGGGCCTTATACCCTACATTGTATTGTGGATCGTATTGCCCCGCAAGGATTATACTTTTAACAATCCCAATTACAGTAACCCGACGGTTGACTACACTGTTCCCCCGCAGCAACCCGGCGACCCGTTTACTACGCCGCCGCAGCCAGGCGACGCATTTGGAAGCGCATATAACAACAGCGCACCCGGCTTTACACCGCTTGGTATACAACCAAAACCCCGTTCAAATGCGGGCATCATTTTCGGTGTGGTGCTTATCGTTTTAGGATCTATCATCCTGATAGATGAATTCGACATCATTCCCGATTTTGATTTTGAACGACTTTGGCCGCTCGCATTGCTTGCCGTTGGCGCGGTGCTGATCGTATCGGGTCAAAGAAAACAACCCTGGGAAAAACAGGAATGGGCCGCCGATAAAAAGGAAGATAACCCACCGCCTGCCGAAAGTGCGGCAGCTGAAAATACAGCAACCGAGCAGCAATAGTTATAACCTCTTAAAATTTAAAAATCATGAGAAACGATAAATTAATCCCGGGCCTGATCCTGGTGCTGATAGGGGCGGCATTCCTGCTCAATAACTTCGGCTATGTACATTTCCACTGGATCAACATATTACATTTATGGCCGCTGTTTTTAGTGATGGCCGGCATAAACCTGGTATTTGCGCATAACAAGACCGCGTGGGCTACCATATTAAAAATAAGTGTGCTTATAGGTGGTTTCGCTATCATACTTTTCGGCAATTTTGGCAACCGGTTCGGCTTTTGGCCCCACTATCGTTATACATACAATAGCGATGACAATGGCGACAATAATGATGATAGTGATGACAGCGACTCTACTTCAACCCCGGCGAAATGGGGCGGCAAAGCTAACTTCAGCGAGCCATATAAACCAGGTGTTAAATATGGCCGGCTAAACATCAGCGGCGGCGGCACCAGTTACCGGTTAAATGATGTAAGCAGCGAACTGTTTGAAGCCGACACCCATGGCAGCCGTAATAAGTACGATCTGACAGATCGCCAGGACGATTCGACCTCGGTGCTTGATTTCCATATGCACAATCATAACGGTTTTAACTGGGGTTCCGAGAAAAATGACGTAAACATCCGCTTAAACCCCAACCCGATCTGGGATGTTAATGTGGAAACAGGCGCTACCGATCTGAATTTCGATCTTTCAAAGTTTAAGGTTAAGGCATTAAAATTACACGGCGGCGCTGCCTCATTTAATGTAAAAATGGGCCAGCCGCTTTCGCTGACCGATGTTGAAATCTCGACCGGTGTTTCCAGTGTTGAAGTAAGCATTCCGCAAAATGCGGCCTGCAGCATTCAAACCGATTCGGGCCTGTCATCAAATAACTTTGACGGATTTAACAAATCAAGCGATAACAATTTTGAAACCCCTGGCTATAGTGCCGCTAAAAATAAAATGCACATCCATATAAGCGGCGGGCTGTCGGATTTTAAGGTAAGACGTTATTAAAAGGAGTATCCAACACCGAATTTTAAATTAAGAATGCCGAAGTACTTATTTCGGCATTCTTAATTTAGTACGTTTATATTTATTACTGCTTAATCCAGATTGAAAAATGCCGGCATCTTATCTATTAGTCATCAATGGCAAGCCCGAGGGTCCTTTTTCAATTGAGCAGCTAAAAGAAAAAGGTGTAAAGGCCGGTGATTTTTTAAAAACGGCGGCGATGGATGATTATAAAGAAGCCCATGAAATTGCCGAGCTGCGACACCTGCTGGGTTTCGGGCAGCAGCCGCTTATCCCACAATACTTTGGCAGTTTCGACCAGCGCCTGCTGGCCTCGGCGCTCGATTGGTTCTTTGTTTCAGGCGCCTTGATCCTGGCAGCCTTTATTTTAACCCTGTTTACTGCTGACAAAGCAACGCGTTTATTTATTGCCTTCGGCCTGCTTGCGGTTATTCCGGCAGCAAAGTTTATCTATCATATCATCCTTGAAAGCTCAGCCAAACAAGCTACCTATGGCAAGCAAATACTCCGTATAAAAGTTTGTGATATGCAGGGCAACCGGATAGGGTTCGCCCATGCACTGGGCAGAAATTTCGCCAAGCTCTTTTCTGTGCTTACCTTTTTTATAGGATATTTGATGTGCTTTTTTAACAAACAGCAGCAATGTCTGCATGATATGATAGCCGGAACGCTTGTGATGAAAGACAGACTTTTTTAGCCTCACCTAAATCCTCTCCAAAGGAGAGGACTTTGAAAATCTACCGCAAACGATTGAAGATTTTGCCCCGTTAGGGGCTACCCTGTGCGCTTGGGGAATGTTACATGTATGGGTTTCTTTAATTTAACTCCGGTTTTACCCCAATCCCAATTTCTCCTTTAAAGCCTCGCGGTAGGTGCTGCCGATAGGTATCTTCTCACCATTAATGGTTACCTGGTGTACTTCTACAAGGGTGATGTGTTTGATGCCCACCACGTATGATTTATGCACCCGCACAAATTCTTCTTTGGGCACGATATCAAAAATGTCGGTCATGTTTTCGCGGATCAATATCTTTTTGTCCTTTAAATGAACGGTGATATAATTACCGTCTTTTTCCAGGTAGAGTATATCGCTCACTTTTACCTGGTGCGTTTGCGGGCCGCTTTTTATAAAGACGGTCTCTGTGTTCCCGTTTTTAATCCCGGTTTTGTTTTTTACCAAAAACAAGCTCAACGCTTTATTGGCTGCAGCTAAAAACCGTTCAAAAGTTATCGGCTTCAGCAAATAGTCTATCGCGTTAAGATTATAGCTTTCAACCGCATAATTACTGTACGCTGTTGTGAAAATTACCATGGGCTTTACAGCAAGCGTAGCAATTAATTGTATCCCGCTGATATCCGGCATGTTGATATCCAGGAAGATCAGGTCAACCTGCTCCCGGTTAAGAAATTCGATCGCTTTAACCGGCTCACGAAACGTCGCGCTTAAACTGATAAAATCGATTTTTTCGCAATAGCGTTCAATTACCGCTAATGCTTTGGGTTCATCATCAATGGCTATACAATTGATCATTCGAGGTCGATTTTAAGCGCAACTACGTATTTATCTTCTTCTTTTTTTATTGCCAGGTCGTATTTACCGGGATATACCAATTCCAAACGCCTTTTCACATTTTCCAGCCCTATTCCGCCGTCGACATCGTCCATTTTCCTGATAAAGCCATAATCCGTGTTTTCGCAGGTGAACAATATCGATTTCTCTCCAACTACCGATATAGAAATATCTATTTGCGATGATCGATTGATCAGCACCCCGTGTTTAAATGCATTTTCGACAAAGGGGATAAATATCATCGGCGCGATGTACAGGTCCTGCAAATGTTCAGGGTAATTAAATACCACCTTAACCTCATCATCGGCATAACGCAATTTATTTAATACGATGCTGTTTTTGAGGTACTCGATCTCCTTGCTCAATGGCACAATTTCGGCGTTGCTTTCATAGATCATATAGCGCATCATTTCCGAAAGTTTCGAGATACCGTCGGCCAGCTCTTCATTCCCATTACCCTGTGCCATCGAAAACAAATTGTTCAATGTATTGAACAAAAAGTGCGGGTTGATCTGTGATTTAAGAAATTTTATCTCGGTGCTTAGCTGGTGCGCCGCCAGCTGCTTGCGGATCAGCTCGTTATTTACCCAGGCTTTTGAAAAAAAGTAAGCGATAGAGGCTCCCTGTATAAACAGGAAGATCAGTAGTATCTCTAACTGAATATGCCGCCATTTGTCGCTAACAATATTTTGGAGCGCTATTTCCGGAAAAATGGCTGATTTGGGGGGCTTGAAGTCCTGGAAAAAACCCACGATAATATAATCGGCAAAAAATAGAATACCAAACCATAAGGCCGCTGCCGCAATCCGATTATAGCCGTTTTTCCATTTTAACAGTTTTTCAAACAGCCAAAAAATGTTGCTGTAAAACAACAGCATTAAAAATCCAACGATAAAAAAAGAAAAAGGCTGAAGCGATCGTACAGTGTGCCGTTGAAATAATACGGCGTTATTAACGGGGTTATGGATCGTTTTTACCCTGACCTCAAAAGTGTTTGACGCACCTATCGCGCTTAACACATACAATACAGCCCCCCACGCTAAAACATGCAGCAGGATTTCTAACCAGTGTTTCTTTATAAAACGCATAGTTCAAAGGTAATACTTAGGCACGGTGATAAAACTTAATGTTATTAATAGGGCCAATTGCCCTATAAACAGGTTGTTTTTGAAATCCAGGATACCAAATATGCGGTTTTCATCAGTATAAAAATGCTATTCGTACCAAAGTTTTTAAACAGGTGCATTTGACCTATACCATTGTGTAAAAAAATCAAGGATATGAAAAAGCACCTTTTACTTTTAGCCATTTTGACACCGGCATTTTTTACGGTGATGGCGCAGCAGCCCGATGTGGCCAACACACTGGTTCACTACAAATTTTCCCACTTGCGCGATACCACCAAGCCCAACGAGCCCTACAAGGAAAACATGATGCTGATGCTCGGCAAAAACGCTACCGCCTATAAGAGTTACGACCGGCGCCTGGCCGACCTGCAGGTTAAAAAGCAGATACAGGAGCAGCTTGCTGCCAATGGCGGCAACGGCCCGATCAGGATACAAAGAAGAAACGGCGGATCGGGCACTGAATATTATATGTTCCCGAATGAAAACAAGCTGGTAAGGAAAGAAAAGCTGATCAACAATTACCTGGTTGATGAGCCCTACCCGGTTATGAACTGGAAAATAACAAGCGATACAGCCAGCTTTGCCGGCCTCCATTGCCAAAAGGCAACCACGCATTTTAAAGGAAGGGATTATACAGCATGGTTCTGCGCGGATATCCCTGCACATGGCGGGCCATGGAAGCTGTCAGGTTTGCCGGGCCTTATCCTGGAAGCCTACGATACAAGAAAACAAGTGGTATTTAGCTTCGACGGTATCGAGGACCTGACAAAAATAACCGCGGGTAAAACAGCAAGCGACCTGCAGCCTGCCCGCCCGGAAGGCATGGTAAAAATGATAGGGATGGACGATGACCAGGACCCCCGGTTAATACAGCTTCCGGCGGATGGGATCAAAACGACCGAAAAGGAATTCCTGAAGCTGCGTGATGCTATGCGAAAAGACCCGGATGCTTTTGCGCAATCGGCAATGGCCGGCTCAGGCGCCAATATGAACGGGAACCAAACCCATATCAAGATGGTGGTGAGCACCCCGGTTGAAAATAACCCGATAGAGCTACCCGAAAAGAAATGACAAAAGCCATCATCATTACCGGTTTATTTATTTTGAGCTTGTTATATACCGTTAACGTAAACGCCCAAAACATCCGGGGCACTGTTACCGACAGCACCGGGAAGGCAGTGCCCTTTGCCAATGTTACGTTAAAAGCGGGCAGCGACCTGATCGTTTCATACACGATGAGTAAAACCGACGGCAGCTTTTTATTGCAGGTGCCGGCCGGCACGGCAAAAAGCGATTTGTGGGTGGGCGTAAGCTGCGTGGGCTTTAACAAGCAAAGTAAAAAAATTGCCGACCTGACGGCGCCTGCCAATTTTATTTTAACACCGTCGGTCAACCAGCTGCAAACCGTTACCATAAAAAATAACCAGCCCTGGTTACGGGCCAGCGGCGATACGTTAAGCTATAAAGTATCGGACTTTAGCAGTCCGCACGACCGTGTGATAGGCGATGTCATAAAAAAAATGCCGGGCATTGCCGTGGCTGCCGACGGGAAGATAAGCTATAACGGCAAATCTGTTTCGAACGTTTACATTGGCGGCGATAACTTACTGGATGATAAATATAATATAGCCACCAACACCGTTCCGCATGGCGTGGTAGACCAGGTGCAGGTAATTGAGAATAACCAACCCATTAAAATGCTGCAGGACAAAGTGATGAGCGATGATGTGGCCTTAAACCTAACCATTAAAAAGGACGCGAAACTACAGCTGGTGGGCCAGGAGAGCGTGGGCGCGGGTTTGCCCGGCAATTATGATATGGACCTGAATGCTATGATGTTTAAGGATAAGTACAAAGCCATAAACTATCTGAAAGGCAATAACACCGGCTATGATGTTCAAAACGACCTGGTTTCACACAACCTGGGCAATTACCTGCAGCGATTAAATAATGATAAACCGACCACGATACTTTCGCTGGGAACGGTGAATAACCCCGACCTGCCGCAAAACCGCTACCTGTTCGACCAGTCGGGGATTATTAACCTGAACAACCTGGTGAATATTAAGAAAGGCGAGCAGCTAAGAGTGAACTTTTCATACCTGCATGATACGCAGCGACAGGACTATAAACAGCAGACGCAGATATTCCTTCCGGGAGATACCATCCGGTATAATGAAACGCAGGCAAACAAGTTCCGCCCGGATATTTTGCACAGCCAGTTCACCCTGAATATCAATAAGGATAAATACTACCTGAATGATGCCTTAATAATGGATTACAGCCATAAAAATGCGTACTCAAGCCTCGTCACAAACGGTATGCCCGTTAACCAGGTTTTGAAGGATAACCTGCTCGATTTTTCGAACGAGTTTAATTTGATGCAGCCTGTTAAGTCAAATATCCTGGAGGTTTATTCCTATATCAATCACACCAACGAGCCAGAAAACAGGTCGATCGGGCCGGATTTTAACCCGGCATTATTTGATCACGGCGCGCCGTATTCACAATTGCAGCAAACCGTTAATGTGCCAACGTGGTTCACCAATGATTACCTGGCTTTTAAAATACCAACTGAGCACTTTACGCAAACCTACAAAGCCGGGTTTATCCTGCAATCGCAGAAGCTGTCGTCATCATTAAATGCAATCCAGGCGAATAATACATCGGCTTTAGTATCCGATAGTTCGGTCAACCGTTTAAACTGGTCGCGCGAAAAGGTATACGCCGAGGCCGGCTATGATGTGCCGGGAAAGATCCTGAAAATAGCCCTTAGCCTGCCGGTTAGCGTTCAGCAAATACATTATTCCGACAGTTTCTATGATCTCGATAAAAGCTTAACACGATTATATTTTAACCCGCAGGTAAGGATTAAATACCAAACCGGTATCGAAAATTATTTCAGCTTTTTATACAACTATCGAAACGATATCGGCAACATACAGGATGTTTATCGTGGCGGCATTTTAAGGGATTACCGCACCCTTTACGCCAACAACGCCGACCTTACTGAAAGTAAAGACCAACTGGCCGCCCTCGGGTTTAATTATCGTAAGGCGCTTACGCTATTCTTTTTCAGTATCAATACTTCTTACAATCACATCACAGCTAACAACATCGCGTCGAGCATTATTACCAATAACCTGCAGCAGCGCGTTGTGCTTCCATTTCCAAACACCATTGATTCGTGGGCGGTTAGCGGTTATATCAGCAAATACTCCTTTGCCCTGCATACCACTTTCAGCGGCGGCGCGCAATGGATGTCGAACCACTCGAACCAGATACTGAACGGCGCTTTGTTGCCTTATAACACCCTGGCCACCACGCTGAATGCAGGCGCCGAAACAAAGGTAAGCGACCAGGTGACCTTCAGTTATAAGGCCATCTTAAATCAAACCAGCAGCCATTCCTCGGCTGCAAATTCAAGCTATTCCATAAAGCAACTAGTCCAGCAGGCGGCCATAAACTATAATCCGGTTACCGACTTGCTGTTCCGCGTTTCGGGAGATGACTACTTAACTTACCGGCAGCAAATGAATAACCTAAAATATTTTTTTGCCGATGCCTCGGTCAAGTACAAATTCAGCAAACCCAAAGTTGATGTGGAACTAAGCGCGGTGAATTTTTTAAATGTTAAAAATTACAGCAGCCAGTTTTTATCGGCAAATACCTTTACCGCCAGCTCATATACCCTGCCGGGGAGAATAGTATTGCTGAAATTGCTGTTTAATATTTAACCAACAATGGCGTGTTCAGGGGTGTTCGGGGTTGTTCGCGACATGTTCGGGGGCGTTCGCGGTGTTCGTGCTTATGATAAAGCGAACACTTCAAAATTTATCTTCTATATCCTACCACGTTCAAGAAAATAATGCTCCGATGCGGGATGCCCAGCGTTTTGCCGGGTGTTACATCCAGGTACAGCTTCAGGTAGCCGTCGGTAATTCCTTTCATAGCGGCTATGGAAGATTCCCTGAACTCGGGGTATGTAAAGGTCGATGATTTACGAAAGGCCATCGTGCCTTTATCATCCACAAAGGCAGTATATGAATAGGAGAAATCTTCATAGGCATGATGAATAACGATATCATAAGTTGGCGACAGGTAATCATCATAAACCATCCCGCCATTTACATCCTCCGGCGGCACTGTTTTTTTCTTTACACTGATGAGCGGGCTTTTAGGCTTTAACACAGCAGGTGACGTTCCGGCGAAAGCGCTGTCGGGTATCCTGGCGGCCAATAAGGTTTTTTGTTTAATGTACTGGGTGTCCCGCCGTGTGGGCCGCCTTAGTTGAACTGTGTCGGTATGGAGCACATTCTGTATGTAATCGTTCGTATAAAACGTCATATACACATGTGTCTTTTCATCGTGAATGACATTGTCCGACACATGCAGCACCATAAATTGTATGCTGTCCTTTTTGATGTACTTAAGCTTCAGCCAGGCCCAGGCCACGTTAAAAATAGAGTCGTGGTCGAAGACGACCGGGGCATTCAAAAAGCGTCCCTTCTTCGGGCTGTAAATGTTTACCGAATCGCCGGAAGGAAAGGAAATACGCCACTCGGGCACAAGCTGGTACCCAACCGGGCTAAACGAAAGGCCGTTATCAAATGTGCGTTTCACCTCGGTATATTTAATACCTTTTATTTTGTTGATCAGGTTTTTTGTAAAGGCGGCCTCGGCTGCTTTCTTTTCGTTTTCAGCCACAACTTTCCGGTAGCCGCGGTTGCATTTACCGGCGAAGAATAAAATGATCACGAAGAGAAGAACAATGGTTCGATAAATATAAAAGCGGGGGGATAGAATTCTCATACTGAAACAATGCACTGAAAACGTAATTTGATTTGCAAGATTATCATATTTAAACATTTTTACCTTATGTGGCTCAGCGCCTGCTCCAAATCTTTAATTAAATAATCGGCATCCTCCAAACCAACATACATCCTGATCAATTGCTGGCGGGGCTCATCTTTATTATAATCTGCCTTTGCCACCCCGGCGATGGAAGGAATGATCAAACTTTCGTGGCCGCCCCATGATACGGCCATCAATATATGTTTAAGATTATCGCAAAAGGTTTCGATGTTTTGGATGGACGCGTTTTTCAGCGTAAAGCTGAACATGCCGCCGCAGCCCTGCATCTGCCGGTGGGCTAGTTCGGATTGTTTAAAACCGGGACTAAACGGCCAGATCACTTTTTCAATGGCGGGATGCTGTTGCAGCCATTGGGCGATTTTTGTAGCGGTTTCAAAACTCCTTTGCATCCGCAGGGGCAGCGTGCGCAGCCCCCTGATGAGCAGCCATGCCGAATGCGGCGATAGCGACGGGCCGATATTGAGAAACTCATTATCAAATATCTTGGCGATCAGTTCCTTGCTCCCGGTTAACACGCCGGCCACCACATCCGAATGGCCGCCGATATATTTGGTTGCCGATTGCGCCACCAGGTCGATCCCCAAACGGATAGGCTGCTGGAAAAGTGGGCCGCAATAGCTGTTATCGATCATGGTAATAATTCCTCTTGACCTGGCTATGCGTGATACGGCCTGAAGGTCTTGCAGTTCGTAGCTGAAGGTGTTCGGGCTTTCCAGGTAAATAAGCTTTGTATTTGGCCTGATGGCATCTTCAATATTTTTAACGTCCGAACCATCGACGAAAGTGGTAGTGATCCCAAACTTAGGCAATAAATTGTTGAACAGTTTAGTGGTCCAGCTATAAGGATTTTCAACCGAAACAATATGGTCGCCTTGCTTTACGAGGGCCAGTATGGGTACGCTGATAGCCGCAATACCGCTGCTGAACACCAGGGCATCTTCGGCGCCATCCAGCGCTGCCAGCTTCTGCCGTAAAATATTAAGCGTGGGGTTATGCCCGCGCGAATAAAGCGTAGCGTCAAACTCATTACCCAGCGCCTGTCTGAAGTCGGCAACGGTTTTAAAGGTAAAGTTGCTGGTTTGAATGATCGGCGGCGATACGGCGTTAAAATAATCTTCCCGCTCCTCGCCTAATTCGTTTAATATGTATGAGATATCCATGTTATGTTAATGGAGTTTCCGGTTTTTTATTCCGGGTACAAGTATAATAGATAACCAGCCCCAATGCATAAGCGGCAAGGCAAATTAACGCGGCATACGGATTTTCGCTGAAAGTGATAAAAATGTTGATCGTTACAAACCAATACGAAATAATAAAGATCAGCGGGACAAGCGGGAACCATTTTATGGTAAAGATGCCCGTTCCGTCAAGGTGTTTGGTTTTCTTTCGCAGCAGGAAAATAGCGACGGCTGCCAGCGATAAGCCTATCGTATCAAAAAACATCACATATTTCAGCATCTCGCTGAATTTGGCCACAAAGAAAAGGATAACGATGATCGCCGCGATGAAGAAACTCATCCCAAATTCCTGCACCTGCGTTTTAGGGTTTACTTTTTTGAATATTGGCGGCAATATGCCGTCCTCGGCCATGGCATAATATACCCGGGGATTAGCCAGCACATTCACGTTAACATACGCCAGCACCGAGGCGAATATCATGATCGAGGTTATTTTATACCCGGTGGCGCCAAATATTACGCCCACCATTTTCGCGGCCAATGACGGCGTTTGCTGCAAGCCGCCAATGCCAAGGACATGATAGTATGCGTAGTTTATCGATAGGTAAAGTATTAACACAACTATTATGCCCATGCGAATCCCTTTGGGAATATTGGTTTTTGCATTAATAATGTCGCCGCCAAAGTTGATGGTTTGCTGGTAACCGCCGTAAGTAAAAAACACCGCGACAAGGCTCAGGCCAAAGGCGGTAACCATATTACCCGTGTGGGGAACCGCCACTATCGCAGATGGCACAACATCGCTCCGGAACACCGTGGTGCATATCAAAACGATCATTGCCATTTTAAAAATAATCAACACGGTTTGCGTGCGTGCGCTCATTTTAATACCCAAAAAGTTTATGACGTATAAGATCATTACCGAAGTGATGGTGATGATCTTGGTGCCGAGGTCGTTCTGCAAACTGGCAGGTAGCAAAAAGGGGCGGATATAATCGGCCCCGATCAGCGCCACGGCGGCGACCGAAGCGGCATTGCTGATAACAAGCACCCAATTGATCATAAACGCGAACGCCGGATGATAGCAGTAAGAAAAAACCTTGTAAAATCCGCCGGTAGCCGGGAATCTCGCACCGATCTCGGCGAAAGTAAGCGCCCCGCATAACGAAACAAGCCCGCCGAATATCCAGGCGCCAAAAAATATCCATGTATTACCGGCCTTAATGGCTACGTCGCTGGGTGCGGCAAATATCCCCATCCCTATTACCAGGCTGATGACGATCATGGTGAGATCGAATCGGTTAAGTTTCGGTTTTATACTCATCAATTAATTTGTTGTATTTTTTTTAAATTTATATTTTAATTTTTTTAACTTAACACCTGACTAATAACCCCTTGTTAATTGTCGACTAAACCATTGTTGTCCAATTTATGAAAGCTATTTTAGCGCAATTCAAGCAATTGTTAATTACTGCTATGCTTGCTTTTTTTGCTATGCCGGTATCTGCCCAGGCGAGGCGCGAACAACCGGGTCCCGCGTCAAGCCCACAACTTAAGGAATTTTATCGGCTGGCCGCGCAGGCTAATATAAATTTTTTATTCCCGGCGGAATTTACAGAGATCAAGGCCCCGAATAACGAATACTTTTCGTTCGATTACGCGATGAAGCTCCCCGATACCGATTTTGAGCTATGGTTCCAGCTAAAGTCCGACAAAGAAAACTGGATGAGCTATGTGCGCACCAGGAATCACTTCTTAACCAACCCCGATTCGGTGTACGTATCAAACGGTAAAGCATATGCCATCATGTTTACCGGGGCAAGAAATTATTTAACACGAACGATACCGCCGCAGGTGCTTGCCCGTTATAACGCCGACGCCGGGAAATCTTATTTGTTAACTTTACTGGATATGCCCGAAACGAAGCATTACAAATACGCTTTGCTGATAACGCTGCACAAAAATCACATAGGGACCATCACCGCAATGTGCCTCACAAATGAAAAAGGCCCCGAGTTTTTTAAAAACATCAAAAAAGCCGAAAACTGCCTTAAGTTCAAACCTTGAGCCTGAATGTTGATAAGTTAAGACATTTGAATGATGAGTTCAGTGGCTAAATATTATTTTTGCCGGTACGGGAAAGTTATTGGTCATTGTTTGCGTTAGTGTCGCTTCCATAGGACTCACCCCGACATCGCTCCGCTTGTCGACCCTCTCTTCGGCACGCCGAAAAGAGGGTGAAAAAAAACTTAAATTTCCTCTTTACGATTTAGCGTAGAGAGAGATGTCGGGCGTAGCGACGACAGGGTAAGTAATTCGGCGTCATGCAAATCGAATACGCCAATGACCAATGACACAATGACTAATGACCACTGACTAAACAAAAATGGCAGAAACAGTAGAATATAGTGATGATAGTATCCGGTCGCTGGACTGGAAGGAACATATCCGTTTACGGCCGGGGATGTACATCGGTAAATTGGGCGACGGCTCGGCTTATGACGACGGCGTATATGTTTTACTGAAAGAGATCATTGACAACTCGATAGATGAGTTTGTGATGGGCGCCGGTAAAACCATAGAAGTAACCATGAGCGACCACAAGGTAGCCGTACGCGACTATGGCCGGGGCATACCCCTGGGCAAAGTGATCGATTGCGTGTCCAAAATAAATACAGGCGGCAAGTACGATAGCAAAGCCTTTCAGAAATCGGTAGGACTGAACGGCGTGGGAACAAAAGCGGTTAACGCGCTTTCAAATTCGTTTATCGTACAATCATACCGCGACGGCCGCACCAAGATAGCTGAATTTGAGAAAGGAGAGCTTATCCGTGAAGAGCCCGAAAAAGAAACGTCGCAACGGAATGGCACCGCCATTAATTTTATCCCCGACGATAGCATCTTCAGGCATTACCGCTTTATACCCGAGTTTGTCGAGAGCATGATATGGAACTATGTGTTCCTCAACTCCGGGCTTACCCTAAACTTTAACGGCCAGAAATATTTTTCGGAACGCGGATTGTACGACCTGCTTACCCGCAACACCGACGCCGATACAGTACGCTACCCCATTATCCATTTAAAAGGGGAAGACATAGAAATAGCCATGACGCACGGCCAGCAGTACGGCGAGGAATACTACTCGTTCGTAAACGGCCAGCATACTACGCAGGGCGGCACACATCAGGCCGCCTTCCGCGAGGCCGTGGTGAAAACTATCCGCGAGTTTTATAAAAAAGAATTTGATGCATCAGATGTGCGGGCGTCTATCGTTGCGGCTATAGCGATCAAAGTGCAGGAGCCGGTTTTTGAATCGCAAACCAAAACAAAGCTTGGCTCGCAAAATATCGGCCCGGATGGGCCTTCGGTTCGCGGGTTTATCAACGATTTCGTTAAAAAGGAGCTGGATAATTACCTGCACAAAAATCCGGCTGTAGCCGACGCGCTGTTGAAACGCATCATGCAGTCGGAGCGGGAACGGAAAGATATTGCCGGCATTAAAAAACTCGCAAACGAACGTGCAAAAAAAGCTTCCCTGCACAACCGCAAACTGCGCGACTGCAAGGTTCATTTTGATGAAACCCACGAACGCAAACAGGACACAACCTTATTTATTACCGAAGGCGACTCGGCCAGCGGCTCCATCACCAAATCGCGTGATGTGATGACGCAGGCAGTCTTCAGTTTAAAGGGCAAGCCGCTGAATTGCTTCGGCCTAACCAAAAAGGTGGTTTATGAAAACGAAGAGTTTAACCTGCTGCAGCACGCGCTGAACATCGAGGACGGGCTTGACGAACTACGATATAACAACATCGTTATCGCCACCGATGCCGACGTGGACGGTATGCACATCCGCTTATTGCTGATGACCTTCTTTCTCCAGTTTTTCCCCGACCTGGTAAAGGCTGGCCATGTATCTATCCTGCAAACACCATTGTTCCGTGTCCGCAATAAAAAGGAGACCATTTATTGTTATAGTGACGAGGAACGCCGCAATGCCATTGCAAAGCTGGGTAACAAACCCGAGATCACCCGGTTTAAAGGCCTGGGAGAAATATCGCCTGACGAGTTTGGCCTGTTTATCGGCAAGGACATTCGCCTTGACCCGGTTATACTTAAAGACGCCAACATCAAAGGCTTGCTCGAATATTTTATGGGTAAAAATACGCCTGCGCGGCAGTTACATATCGTCAACAATCTAAGAGTTGAAAAGGATGATGAAAGCATTAACCCGCTGGTTGCTGAGGATGTTGAAAGTGTTGTGTTGCCGGTGGCTGTCTGAACCGTTGATTTGTGTGATTAAATGATTGCGTTGATGTATGCGTATAGGAGATTTGACAACTTTTAAAAAGTTAAAGGCATATGTTTTCACAAGTCTATCAAACTTAAATCTTTAATGTTAAATTTGTATATTAAGGACTTTTACTTGCATGGATTATGAACAAAGATAAATTAATAGCAACTATTAGTGATATGCCGGAAGATTTCGATTTAGAAGTTTTAATGGAAAAATTAATTTTCATTGAAAAAGTTGAAAAAGGGCTTGAACAACTTGATTCGGGAAATACGCTTACCCATGAACAGGTAAAGCAAAGGGTTAAAGAATGGTCAAAATAATTTGGACGCCTTTCGCATTGGAGGATTTACAATCCATTTATGATTACATTGCTAAGGACTCTCCCTATTATGCAAATAGGTTTATTGATAAACTTGTAGATAGGGTAGATATACTAATAGATCACCCCGAAGCAGGAAAAATTGTTCCTGAATTTGAAAATGAGTTAATTCGGGAGTTAATTGAGGGAAGCTACCGGATCATTTATAAAATTAACTCTATTACTGAAATCGGTATTGTTCGTATACATCATTCAGCAAGGTTGTTAAAATAAACGCTGCTATCTTGCTTCTATAAAAAATTCTTATCTTGTATCCCCCTATTTACCAGGGGTGATTTGATATGATCAACCACGAATTAAAAATAAACTTTACTGAATACCCCAACATAAAAGATCTCAATAAAAGCGACTATGCCTTGTGTAGCGAGGCTGTAAAAGCGATGGAAAATTCGCATTCGCCATACTCGAAATTCAGGGTTGGGGCGGCATTGCGTTTACAAAGCGGTAAAATAATTCACGGCAGCAACCAGGAAAATGTGGCTTATCCTTCGGGCCTTTGTGCCGAACGCGTAGCGTTATTTTATTGGGGCGCCAACCATCCCGATGACCCGATAGAAGCCATGGCCGTAACTGCCCATTCGGACGAGTTTGAAATTTTGCAACCTGTTACTTCGTGCGGGTCGTGCTTGCAGGTATTGGCTGAGTACGAAAAGAAACAGAACAAACCGATAGAAATTCTTTTATTTTGCGCCAACGGCCCGGTATGGGTGATGAACGGTGTTGAGAGTTTCCTTCCATTCTTATTTTTTGAAAACAGGCTGATATCATGAAATTAAAATTCCTCTTTGTGTTCTTCCTCGCGCTTGCCGCCGGTAAACACGTTTCTGCCCAGCAGGGATTTCCATTTGCCAACGAGATAAGGGAATTTAAACACAAGGACAGCCTTAGCTTTCCAAAGCCCAACGGAATTTTGTTTATCGGGAGCTCATCCATCCGTTTATGGAGCGACCTGGAACAGCGTTTCCCTGGTAAACCCATCATCAAACGCGGAGTGGGCGGCTGCGAGCTTTGGCAAATCGTTGATTTTTACACGCCTTATATCCTGTTTCCTTACCACCCCCGAAAAATTTTTATTTACGCCGGCGAGAATGATATTGCCGCGGGAAAAAATTCAGCTTTTGTTTATGATGAGTTTCAAAAGCTATGGGAGATGATCCATCAGCAATTGCCTGAAGCGCACATTTATTTTATGTCGGTAAAACCAAGCCCAAGCCGCGCAAAGTATTTTAACGAAATGATAACAGCCAATAAATTGATCAAAGACTATATTTCGCATAAACCTAAAAGCCGTTTTATCGATGTAAGTTCTGTCATCTATAAAGAAAACACGTCGGTCCCCGATTCGTCTTTGTTCAAAGCAGATTTCCTGCACCTGAACAGCAAGGGGTATGATCGCTGGCAAAAGGTACTCACCCGGTATGTAAAATAAAAAGGCCCCTTTACCGGGGGCCTGCTAAAACAAACAATAAACCATCTCTATTTATATGAGGTGTCAACCTTCGTAATTTTCCATCCCTTTCCGGCACGCTCCGCAGTGATTACATCAATTCGCGAAAAGTCAGCGTATTTCATTTCGACTTTAAGCGTACTCATGTCGTCGCTATCCTGAACTACCGACTTGGTGCACTGGCACTCCTGATCGATATTTTCGGCCAGTTTTAATGAATTGATAACCTGTAGTTTAGACATCGTATTTACATTGCCGCCGCGCATAATGTTAAATTGAGCGTCATCGTCTATAACCTCGTCAATTCCAGCCAATTTACCATGCACAACCGCATTTAAATAGGTGTTAAATACATCATCTTTGGTAGGTTTCGACCCGGATGCGGTTGCTGCGCCCGCTGTACCAAAGGCAAATAACAGGGCTAAGCCCATCAGCATTGTTTTTAAAGTTTTCATATCTATATTTTTTAGGTTATTGGATTATTCTCAGCTATAAGACATTGCTGATTACGGGTTCGTTACACCACAACCGGCGTTTTTGAACGATTTAACAAACATTTAACATTTTTAATATTTAACCGAAAAGCCGTACTTAGATTTGTAACCGGCAAAAGCCTTTAAACCGTATGATCGCATTCAGTACTATTATTTTGCAGTTTAATGAACAGGGTGAAAAAACCGGCTGGACCTATATTGAAATCCCCGCCGACCTGGCACAGCAATTAAAACCGGGCAACAAAAAATCATTCCGGGTACGAGGCATGCTGGACGGCCTGGCTGTCAGCGGCCTGGCCCTGATGCCCATGGGCAACGGTGATTTTATTATGGCGCTCAGGGCGGATATCCGCAAAGCTCTCCATAAAAATAAAGGGGCAATGCTTGCAGTCCAATTGGAGGAAGACACCGACTTTAAAATCGAAATGCCGGAAGACCTGAAGGAATGTTTTGAATTTGAACCCGAAGCTTTTGATTTTTATAATACGCTGGCCAAATCGCACCGGGAATATTTTATCAAGTGGATAAATGAAGCTAAGACAAATGAAACCAGGGCCAAACGCATTGTCAATACCGTTAATGCCATGCTGCGGAAATGGAATTACGGGCAGATGATAAGGGCGATGAAAAAATGATGTGCAAATTTCAGATGGGCGAACGTGCAGATTAAGGGGATTGTTCAAAAAAACTCCTAATCCAAAATCCCATCCATCCGCACATCAAATCCCGTTCATTTTCAAATCTTCAAATCGTCACATTCTCACATCACCTCGCCTTTTTACGCCGAAATTCACCCATTTGCTATGCATGCATAAAAAACATACCGAATACCGTTTTGAACTTTGGTATAGTTGTCTAAATATTTAGCGTGGTTATTTTGGTGTAAACATTTAGTATATATTGATTTGGCGGCGTTAATCAGAATTAAATATGGATTGAAAAAAATATTTTTAAGTCTTGGTATTGCATCGGGCTATCTCTAACTTACGAATAGCAAATTTTAAAATAAGACAAACCTGGGTTTTCGCTGAAATTTTAGCAGCCTTTATAGCATTTACAGAATAAAAAATATGAGTTCATCACACGACACCCTCGAGGCCGTAGCATTAAATAAATACAGTAAAACCTTAACCCAGGACCCTACTCAGCCTGCCGCGCAGGCCATGCTGTACGGTATCGGTTTAACGGATGATGACATGAAAAAGGCGCAGGTTGGCGTGGTGAGCATGGGCTACGACGGCAATACCTGCAATATGCACCTCAACGATTTGGCCAAACTGGTTAAAAAAGGCGTGTGGGAAGAGGATCTGGTGGGCCTGATATTCCATACCATCGGCGTAAGCGACGGCATGAGCATGGGCACCGACGGTATGCGCTACTCCTTAGTGAGCCGCGACGTGATAGCCGACTCGATAGAAGCCGTGTGCGGCGCGCAATATTACGACGGGCTGATCGCCTTACCGGGCTGCGATAAAAATATGCCGGGTTCGGTTATAGCCATGGGCAGGCTCAACAGGCCATCGATCATGGTGTACGGCGGCACGATAAAGCCGGGGCATTATAAAGGAGAAGATCTGAACATTGTTTCGGCATTTGAGGCCCTGGGTCAGAAAATTGCCGGCAATATGGACGAGATCGATTTTAAGGAGATCATAAAAAACGCTTGTCCGGGTGCAGGGGCGTGCGGCGGGATATACACGGCCAATACGATGGCCTCGGCTATCGAGGCGATGGGCATGAGCCTGCCGTATTCGTCGTCGAATCCTGCGGTGAGCGAGGAAAAGAAAGCGGAATGTTTAGCCGCAGGGAAAGCGATCAGGCTGCTGCTTGAAAAGGACATCAAACCATCCGACATTATGACGCACGAGGCGTTTGAAAATGCCATTGCGGTTATTATGGTTTTGGGCGGATCGACCAATGCCGTGCTGCATTTGATCGCGATAGCAAAAAGCATCGGGGTAAAATTAACGCAGGATGATTTCCAGGAAATAAGTAACCGCATCCCGGTATTGGTAGACATGAAGCCGAGCGGAAAATACATGATGGAAGACCTGCATAAAGTAGGCGGCGTGCCGGCGGTGATGAAATACATGTTAAAAATGGGCTGGCTTCATGGCCATTGTTTAACCGTTACCGGGAAAACGCTTGCCGAAAACTTGCAGGAAGTGCCCGAACTTGAATTTGACGTGCAAAAGGTTGTGCGCCCGGCTGAAACGCCGGTAAAGGCAACCGGGCATTTGCAAATATTATATGGTAACCTGGCCGAGGGCGGCAGCGTAGCCAAGATCACCGGCAAGGAAGGCACCCGCTTTGAGGGGCCTGCCCGCGTGTTCGACGGCGAGTTTGAGCTGATAGACGGTATACAAAGCGGGCGTGTTAAGGCCGGCGATGTGGTGGTTATCCGCAACATTGGCCCCAAAGGCGCGCCGGGCATGCCCGAAATGCTGAAACCAACCGGCGCTATTTTCGGCGCGGGGTTGGGCGCATCGGTCGCATTGATCACCGATGGCCGTTTTTCGGGCGGTACGCACGGGTTTGTCGTCGGCCACATTACGCCCGAGGCTTACGACGGCGGTTTGATCGCGCTGGTGAAGAATGACGACATCATCGAGATTGACGCCATTAACCGGGTGATGAATCTAAAAGTGTCCGACGAAGAGATAAAGATTAGAAGAGCTGCCTGGGTACGCCCGGAGCTAAAAGCAAAAAGCGGCCTTTTATATAAATATGCAAAAACTGTTGGCACCGCCGCTGAAGGTTGTGTGACAGATGAATTTTAAAAAATTAAACACTATGTCATTGCGATACGCTGACAGGCGGAGAAGCAAACTCGTAGCTATACAGAGCGAATATGCGCGGCGACGAGATTGCTTCGTTCCTCGCAATGACAGAAAGTAGAATGCTAATAACCGAATGGAAACACAAGCATTAACAATCAGTGAAATCACCAACCAATCGGTGAAATCATCAAAAGAAAAATCGGTGAAATCACCAGCAATAGAGGTATCCGGATCGGTAGCCTTACTGGATGCATTGATCCTTGAGGGCGTGGATACCATTTTCGGTTACCCGGGCGGTGCTATCATGCCTATTTACGATGCTTTATTTGATTACAGCGAAAAGCTAAACCACATACTGGTCCGCCACGAGCAGGGCGGCATACACGCGGGGCAGGGTTATGCCCGTACATCAGGCAAGGTGGGTGTTGTATTTGCCACCAGCGGCCCCGGCGCTACCAACCTGGTAACCGGCTTAGCCGATGCGCAGATCGATAGCACGCCCTTAGTATGTATCACCGGCCAGGTATTCGCCCATTTGCTGGGTACCGATGCTTTCCAGGAAACAGATGTAATCAATATCACCACACCGGTAACCAAATGGAACTACCAGGTAACCGATGCCAGCGAGATACCGGAAGCTATAGCTAAAGCTTTTTATATCGCCAAAACCGGCAGGCCCGGCCCGGTGCTGATAGATATTACCAAAAACGCGCAGATACAGAAATTCAGCTATGAAGGCTATGTTAAGTGCGATCATATCCGCAGCTACAGGCCAAAACCAATCGTGCGCCAGCAATATGTACAGCAGGCGGCTGAGTTGATCAACCAGGCAAAGAAGCCGTTCATCATATGGGGCCAGGGTGTTATTTTAGGCAGTGCCGAGCAGGAGTTTAAGGCTTTTGTTGAAAAAAGCGGCATCCCCGCAGCATGGACCATTTTAGGCGCGGGCGCAATCCCAACCGGTCACCCGCTGAACGTGGGTATGCTGGGCATGCACGGCAATTATGGCCCCAATGTGCTGACCAACGAGTGCGATGTACTGATAGCGATAGGCATGCGCTTTGACGACCGGGTTACCGGCCGCCTGGATAAATACGCGAAACAGGCAAAGGTCATCCACCTGGATATTGACCCGGCCGAGATCGATAAAAATGTAAAATCAACCGTCCCGGTTTGGGGCGATTGCAAAGAGACACTGCCATTGCTTACCGCGCTGGTTGAAGCCAAAAAACATAGCGAATGGCTGAACACCTTTAACGAGTACACGCAAAAGGAAGTTGAAGCGGTCATTCATGATGAACTGAACCCCACCATGGGCGAAATGACCATGGGTGAGGTGATCAAACAATTAAACGAATTAACAAAAGGCGAAGCAATAATTGTTACCGACGTGGGCCAGCACCAGATGGTGGCCTGCCGGTATGCGGAATTTAAACAAACGCGCAGCAACGTTACCAGCGGCGGCTTAGGCACGATGGGCTTTGCCCTGCCTGCCGCGATAGGCGCCAAATTCGGTGCGCCGGACAGGGAGGTTGTTGCCATAATCGGCGATGGCGGTTTCCAGATGACATTGCAGGAGTTGGGTACCATCATGCAGAGCGGTGTAGATGTAAAGATCATCATCCTGAACAACCGCTTCCTGGGCATGGTGCGCCAGTGGCAGGAGTTGTTTAACGAGCGGCGCTATTCATTCGTGGATATTCAAAGCCCCGATTTTGTGGCAGTGGCGGCGGCGTACCGCATCCCCGGGAAATGTATTTCGGACCGGGCCGATCTGCCTGGCGCGTTAAAAGAGATGATAGAGAACAAAGGCTCATACCTGCTTGAAGTAATGGTAACCAAAGAAAACAATGTTTTCCCGATGGTACCGCAGGGGTGCAGCGTTGCCGAGATCAGGCTGAAGTAAGGGCCTCACCTAAATCCTCTCCAAAGGAGAGGACTTAAAGGAAGGGGTTTAAAAAAATAAAGAACCCTCTCCTTTGGAGAGGGCAGGGTGAGGCTAAAAAGCCAACTTAAAAGAAGATTAATATGGAAAATAAACATATGGACAATAAAACCTCCCTCTCCCCTGGAGAGGGCCGGGGTGAGGCCAAACAAGAGTTTAACATAACGGTTTACACCGAAAATCAGATCGGCCTTTTAAACCGCATCGCAATCATTTTTACGCGCAGGAAGATCAATATCGACAGCCTGAATACCTCTCCGTCGGAGATCGAGAGCATTCACCGGTTTAACATTGTGATCACCGAATCGGAAGATGTGGTGCGCAAGCTTTGCCGCCAGATAGAGAAGCAGGTGGAGGTTTTGAAGGTGTATTACCACACCAACGAGGATGTGATATGGCAGGAACTGGCACTGTACAAGGTGTCGACCGATGTTATCGCCGAAAAGGTAAGCGTTGAGCGCTTGCTGCGCGAGAATGGCGCCCGTGCTGTGGTTATCCGCAAGGACTATACCGTGTTTGAAACAACCGGCCACCGCGAAGAGACCGATAACCTCATCAGCATTTTACAGCCATACGGACTGATAGAATTTGTACGCAGTGCACGCGTGGCAATTATCAAGGACAGCGAAGGCTTTAACTCCAAGATAAGAGAATTTGAAAGAATGGAACCAGGAGAAGAAGTAATAGAAAACGAATATTTAAACCAGGGGCAGAAGGTGTTCACGATGTGAAAGCCCTCCCAAACCCTCCCCGGTAGGGAGGGCTTTTTAGAATAGATATCCAATAAAAATTAAAAGTCTCCCCTACCGGGGGAGATTTAGAGGGGGCCAAATGCTTGAACAAATAAGACAACGACATCCATTAGCTTACGATGCTATAAAGGCCGCTACCGAGCGTAACGGCTTTACGATGGCGTCGGAGGTGCTGACCTGTTCGTTGTTAAAAACCCTGGCGACTTCAAAACCGGGAGGTAAGTTTTTAGAGATGGGAACCGGCACGGGATTGTCAACTACCTGGATATTGGATGGCATGGACGAGGGTTCGACGTTGGTGTCGATTGACAATGACGAAATGCTTTTAAACATCGCTAAAGAAAACCTGGGTGTCGATAAGCGGCTGAAACTGATCTGTACCGATGGCGGCGAATGGATAAAAAAGAATGCAGGCAAAAAGTTCAGCTTTATTTTCGCTGATACCTGGCCCGGGAAATATTCACTGCTGGACGAGATGCTGGATATGGTAGAAAAAGGCGGTATTTATTTTATTGACGATATGCTGCCGCAGCAAAACTGGCCAAGTGGTCATGCGGAAAAAGCAGAGCAATTATTAGCCGACCTCGATAACCGGGACGATATTATTTTAACAAAAATGGGCTGGGCAACCGGCATAGTAATCATAACAAAAAAGTAAAACACCCAAGACTTACGAAGTTTAAAAAACTTCGTAAGTCTGAATCTTTAAAAACAAAAACTAATGGCAAAATTAAATTTCGGCGGAAGCGAAGAAAACGTAGTAACCCGCGAGGAGTTCCCTTTATCAAAAGCACAGGACGTATTAAAAGACGAGATTGTAGCTGTAATTGGTTACGGTGTACAAGGTCCGGGCCAGGCGCTCAATCAAAAAGACAATGGCATTAACGTAATTGTTGGTCAGCGTAAAGGCACAAAAACATGGGATAAAGCTGTGAACGACGGCTTTGTACCCGGCGAAACCCTTTTTGAAATTGAAGAAGCTCTTGAAAAAGGAACGATCATTTGCTACCTGCTGAGCGACGCCGCCCAGATAGAATTATGGCCGACGGTTAAAAAACATTTAACAAAAGGCAAAGCCTTATATTTTTCACATGGCTTTGGCATCACGTTCAAAGAGCAAACCGGTATTGTTCCGCCCGCTGATGTGGATGTGTTTTTGGTGGCGCCTAAAGGCTCAGGCACTTCATTGCGCCGTATGTTTTTACAGGGCCGCGGATTGAACTCCAGCTACGCCATTTTCCAGGATGCCACAGGCCGGGCAAAAGAAAGGGTTATCGCCCTGGGTATCGCTGTAGGCAGCGGTTATTTGTTTGAAACAGATTTCAAAAAAGAAGTGTACAGTGACCTTACCGGCGAGCGCGGTACTTTAATGGGTTGTATACAGGGTGTTTTCGCTGCACAATACGAGGTGTTGCGTAAAAATGGCCATTCGCCGTCGGAAGCATTTAACGAAACGGTTGAAGAGTTAACCCAATCATTAATGCCGCTGGTGGCTGAGAATGGTATGGACTGGATGTACGCCAATTGCTCAACAACCGCACAGCGCGGTGCGTTGGACTGGTGGAAAAAATTCCGCGATGCAACCAAACCCGTATTTGAAGAACTGTACGAGAGCGTAGCATCAGGCAAGGAATCGCAAAAATCAATCGATTCAAACAGCAAGCCCGATTATCGCGAAAAGCTGAATATTGAACTAAAAGAATTGCGCGACAGCGAAATGTGGCAGGCCGGCAAAACTGTAAGAAGTTTAAGGCCGGAGAACCAGGCTGTAGAAGCTTAAATATATCATAGCGATGGGTTTTAAACCCATCGCTATAGAAATGACAAACAAAATGAAATGGAACGCAGAATTATATGACGACAAACATGCTTTCGTATTTCAATACGGCGAAAGCGTACTGGAGTTATTGGATATAAAACCGGGCGAACGAATACTCGACCTGGGTTGCGGTACAGGGCATTTGACGAATAAGATAAAAGATCAGGGAGCAGAAGTAACAGGTATTGATGCTTCTGAGGAGATGATCGCGAAAGCTAAAGAAAGCTTTCCCGGGTTTCCCTTCCTGGTTGCTGATGCAGCTGATTTCCATTTTGATGAACCCTTCGACGCGGTGTTCTCCAATGCAGTGTTGCACTGGGTGCATAAAGCGGATGAGGCGATAAAATGTGTTTACGATAGCCTTAAGCCCGGCGGCAGGTTTGTTGCAGAAATGGGTGGCAAAGGAAATAATGCACATATAATGGCAGCGTTGAAGCGGGTGCTTGAAAAATATGGACACGCTGATCTGGCAAAAAAGAAAATGTGGTATTTCCCTTCGCTGGGAGAGTACGCAACCAAACTGGAAAATGCAGGTTTCAGGGTAACGCTTGCTGCTAATTTTGACCGGCTCACATTATTGCAGGATGGCAGAACAGGCGTTATCAAATGGCTGACCATGTTTGGCTCAACGTATTTTGAAGGGATTGAACAAACAGAAAAAGAACAAATACTATCAGAGATAACCGACATACTGGAACCCAATTACAACAAGGACGGCGATTGGTATATCGATTATGTTAGGCTAAGGTTTGTAGCAGTTAAAGAAGATATGAGAAGTGAGATTTGAAACTGATGTTTTGGTTCAATTCGATCTTCTATAAATGTATAAGATATAGTGTTAATCGGTGTAAGGTGACAGTTGTGAGTAGTTATAATCTCACATCTCAAATCTCACATCTCAAATCTAAAAACTATGATACACGATCCAAACCGCGTTTATGTTTTTGATACCACGCTTCGTGATGGCGAGCAGGTACCGGGGTGCCAGTTAACCACGCCCGAAAAGATAGAGATCGCCAGGGAACTGGAGGCATTGGGTGTAGATATTATCGAGGCGGGTTTCCCGGTGTCGAGCCCGGGGGATTTTCAGAGCGTAGTGGAGATATCCAAATCAGTATCGCAACCTACAGTTTGCGCCCTGACCCGCGCAACCAAAGGTGATATCGACGTAGCTGTTGAATCACTGAACTACGCCAAACGGCCGCGCATCCATACGGGCATCGGTTCATCGGACATGCATATCAAGCATAAATTTAACAGCACCCGCGAAAAAATATTGGAGCGGGCCGTTGATGCTGTTAAATATGCCAAGCGGTTTGTGGAGGATATCGAGTTTTATGCGGAAGATGCAGGCCGGGCGGATATTCATTACCTGGCGCAAATGATCGAGGCGGTAATTGCTGCAGGTGCAACCGTCGTCAACATCCCGGATACCAATGGCTATTGCCTGCCAAACCAATATGGCGAGAAAATTAAATTCCTGAAAGAGAATGTACAAAACATCGACAAAGCTATAATATCTGTTCACTGTCATAACGATTTGGGTCTGGCTACAGCCAACTCAATTGCCGGCCTCGAAAACGGCGCCCGCCAGATTGAGGGTACCATAAACGGCATTGGCGAACGTGCCGGTAATACCTCTATTGAAGAAGTGGTGATGATATTAAAAACCCACCAGAAACTGGGCTTGCATACCAACATCAACACGCGCAATTTTTATGAGCTGAGCCACATGGTGAGTACGCAAATGCGGATGCCTGTACAGCCAAATAAGGCAATTGTGGGCAGTAATGCCTTCGCACATAGCTCGGGCATACACCAGGACGGCTTTTTAAAGAACCGCGAGAATTACGAGATCATTAAGCCGGAGGATGTAGGCTTTCCAAGTGCTTCCATCGTACTTACCGCGCGCAGCGGCAGGCATGCCTTAAAGTTTCACCTGGAACGACTGGGACATCATTTAGACCGCGCCGAACTGGATGAAACCTATAAAAGCTTTTTAACATTGGCCGATAACAAATTAAATATAAACGACGACGATCTTTTATCACTGGTTAACAATACGAATCTTTACAGCCGGTCGTTTTCAAAAGTGAATAAATAAGAATAACAAAAAAATGAGCAAGACATTATTTGATAAGGTGTGGGATACACACGTGGTGCGAAAGATAGCGGGTGGGCCCGATGTGCTTTTTATAGACCGCCATTTGATCCACGAGGTTACAAGCCCGGTAGCCTTTTTGGGATTAAAGAGCAGGGGCATCCGTGTTTTATACCCCGAGCGTACATTTGCTACTGCCGATCATAATACCCCTACAATAAACCAGCATTTGCCTGTTGCCGACCCGCTTTCGGCCAACCAGTTAAACGCATTGGAGGCGAATTCAAAAGAATATGGTATCAGTTACTGGGGCCTGGGACACCAAAAAAATGGCATTGTGCACGTTGTTGGTCCGGAGTACGGAATAACCCAACCCGGCGCAACGATCGTTTGCGGCGACTCGCATACCTCAACCCACGGTGCTTTTGGCGCCATAGCCTTTGGTATCGGCACATCTGAAGTTGAGATGGTTTTGGCAACACAATGCATCATGCAGCCAAAGCCTAAAAAAATGCGGATCAACGTTAACGGCAAATTAGGGAGAGGCGTTACGCCCAAAGACGTTGCCTTATTCATCATATCAAAGCTTACCACTTCGGGCGCTACCGGGTATTTTGTTGAATATGCAGGTGACGTTTTTGAAAACATGAGCATGGAAGGCCGGATGACGGTTTGTAATTTAAGTATTGAAATGGGAGCCCGCGGCGGCATGATCGCCCCGGATGAAACCACCATCAATTATGTAAAGGGCAGGGAGTTCAGTCCTAAAGGCGAAGCCTGGGACAGGGCGCTGGCCTATTATCGCACATTAAAAACCGACCCTGACGCTATTTTCGATAAAGAATTGACATTTGACGGCTCGTCAATTGAACCAATGATCACTTTCGGTACAAACCCGGGAATGGGTATGGGCATTTCGCACGATATCCCGGATGCCGCTCATGTGGAGGGAGGCGCTGCAACGTACGAGAAATCATTAAAATATATGGGATTTGCCGAAGGTGAGCACATGCTGGGCAAAAAGGTCGACTTTGTTTTTGTCGGCAGTTGCACAAACGGCCGGATAGAAGATTTCAGGGCGTTTACATCCCTTGTAAAAGGCAAGCATAAAGCCGACGATGTTACGGTTTGGCTGGTTCCCGGCTCCCACATTGTTGAGTCTCAAATTAAAGAAGAAGGCCTGCTGGATATTTTAACCGAAGCCGGTTTTACATTACGCCAGCCCGGTTGTTCTGCCTGTTTAGCCATGAACGATGATAAGATACCCGCCGGCAAGTATGCCGTGAGCACCTCAAACCGAAACTTTGAAGGCAGGCAGGGCCCCGGCGCAAGAACCATGTTAGCCAGCCCGCTGGTTGCCGCCGCGGCCGCTATTACTGGTGTGGTTACTGACCCGAGAACGTTAATTGAAGAACTTGTTTAGGTTGAGAGATTAGAGACTGGAGATCAGAGATTAGTAAACAATAAAAGAACATCGGTGAAATCAAAAAACAATCGGTGAAACTGAGCGTAGCGAACTCATGAACACCATTAAAAAACAAACACTGGTGAATAATCAAAAATAAAACAATGGCTTACGATAAATTTAATATATTAAGAAGCACCGCGGTGCCTCTCCCTATAGAAAATGTGGATACCGACCAGCTTATTCCTGCCCGCTTTTTAAAGGCGACGGAACGCGTTGGCTTTGGCGATAACCTTTTCCGCGACTGGCGGTATAATCCGGACAATACGCCGAAAAAGGATTTTGTGCTCAACAATCCCATTTATAGTGGTAAGATTTTGGTCGGCGGCAAAAACTTTGGTTCCGGCTCATCAAGGGAGCATGCTGCCTGGGCGGTTTACGACTACGGGTTCCGGTGCGTGGTATCCAGCTTTTTTGCGGATATTTTTAGAAATAACTGCTTAAATATCGGCGTACTGCCCGTACAGGTTAGCGCTGAATTTTCCGAAAAGATATTTTCGGCTATTCACGCCGATCCTAAAACAGAACTTGAAGTGAATTTGCCGGCCCAAACGATCACCATCTTATCAACCGGAGAGAAGGAAACATTCGAGATCAGCCCGTATAAAAAAGATAATATGATGAACGGCTTTGACGATATCGATTATCTGCAAAGCATTAAATCAGAGATAGAAGAGTTTGCTGAAAATCTTCCGCTTTAATTATAGAATCAAGATTCAAGAACCAAGAGTCAAGACTTCTTGATTCTTGAATCTAACTCATACAAGCCGAATCTAAACTAAACCCCGTCATGGAAAAAAGAAAAATAGAAATAATGGACACTACGCTTCGCGATGGGGAACAAACATCGGGCGTGTCTTTTTCCATTTCAGAAAAGCTAACCATCACCCAATTATTATTGGAGGAGCTCAATGTCGACAGGGTTGAGATCGCCTCTGCGCGCGTATCTGAAGGCGAGTTCCAGGCTGTTAAAAGCATTTTAACCTGGGCGGACGAAAACGGCTATGCGGATAGGATTGAGGTATTATCGTTTGTAGATGACGGCGTATCTATCGACTGGATGGTAAACTCGGGCGTAAAAGTTCAGAACCTGTTGACAAAAGGCTCGTTAAATCATTTAACACACCAGCTTAAGCGGACGCCCGAACAACACTTTTGTGAAATAAAGAAGGTC
Organism: Mucilaginibacter sp.; assembly: GCA_035568395.1. Classification (GTDB taxonomy): domain Bacteria; phylum Bacteroidota; class Bacteroidia; order Sphingobacteriales; family Sphingobacteriaceae; genus Mucilaginibacter. Next base: position 304,415 of record DATMOF010000006.1, read on the forward strand.
ATCGAACTGGCTCAAAGTAAAAACATTTCAACCAATGTTTACCTGGAGGACTGGAGCAATGGCATGCGCAACTCGCCGGAATATGTTTACCAGTTGCTGGATTTCCTTTCCACACAACCTGTAAAGCGGATATTATTACCAGATACGCTTGGTATTCTTACACCCGGGGAGACCTTTAAGTATATAACCGATATAAAATCAAAATATCCGGCTGCCCATTTTGATTTTCATGCGCATAATGATTATGACCTGGGCACCGCCAACGTGCTGGAGGCTGTAAAGGCCGGGGCAAATGGGCTGCATTTAACCGTAAACGGCATGGGCGAACGGGCAGGTAACGCTGCCATGGCCAGCGCGGTTGCCGTTATTCATGATTTTGCGCCGGAAGTTGAAATAGGCCTCAAAGAATCTTCTATTTATAAGGTGAGTAAATTGGTTGAAACCTTTTCGGGAATCAGGATCCCTTCGAATAAACCGATTGTTGGCGACAACGTGTTTACACAAACAGCCGGTATACATGCCGACGGGGACAATAAAAATAATTTATACTTTAACGACCTGCTCCCTGAGCGTTTTGGCAGAAAGCGGGAATATGCTTTAGGGAAAACATCCGGCAAAGCAAATATTGAAAAAAACCTGCAGGAACTAGGCTTAAAGTTAAATGCCGCCGACCTGAAAAAAGTGACCCAGCGCGTAATTGAATTGGGTGATAAAAAAGAAACAGTAACTAAAGAGGACCTGCCTTATATTATTTCGGACGTTTTGGATAGCAGCCTGTATGAACAGAAGGTTATTGTAGAGTCGTACGTGTTAATGAACTCAATGGGCCTGCGCCCGTCAGCCACCATTGCGGTAAAGATAGACGGCGAAAAATTTGAAGAAAATGCCCAGGGCGACGGCCAGTTTGACGCTTTTATGAACGCGCTGGCGATGGTTTATGCAAAGAAACAACGATGTTTGCCAAAGCTGATCGATTACGCAGTGCGGATAGCCCCCGGCAGCAGTTCGGATGCTTTGTGCGAAACGATCATCACCTGGCAAACGGATAAGAAAAAATTTATAACAAGGGGACTGGATTCTGACCAAACTGTTTGCGCCATTAAGGCGACGCAGAAGATGCTGAATATAATTTAGAGGCAGGAACCAAAGACAAAATATTTAAACGACGTATAAAATAAATGAAACTGAATATCGCACTTTTAGCAGGAGACGGAATTGGGCCCGAGGTTATTGACCAGGCCGTTAAAGTATCAAACGCAATAGCAAAAAAGTTTAACCACGAAATTACCTGGACACCGGCTTTAACCGGCGCTTGTGCGATAGACGCTGTTGGCGAACCTTACCCAGATGCAACACACGAGATATGCATGGCAGCCGATGCGGTTTTGTTTGGTGCTATCGGTCACCCGCGATTTGATAACGACCCCAAGGCCACCGTCCGCCCGGAGCAGGGGCTGCTGAAAATGCGCAAAAAACTGGGACTGTTTGCCAACGTTCGCCCTACATTTACTTTTCCCTCTTTGATCGACAATTCACCCCTAAAAAGAGAACGTATTGAAGGAACCGATCTGATCATCCTCCGCGAGTTGACCGGCGGTATTTATTTTGGCGAGCGGGGCAGAAAAGATGACGGAAACACGGCTTTTGATACCTGCACCTATACCCGCGCCGAAGTTCAGCGCCTGGCGAAATTAGGTTTTGAAATGGCGATGGCGCGCGGCAAAAGATTGTGCTGCGTAGATAAGGCCAATGTGTTGGAAACCTCCCGTTTGTGGCGCGAAACCGTACAGGATATGGAAAAGGATTTCCCCGAGGTTACCGTAAGCTACGAGTTTGTCGATGCTGTTGCGATGCGCCTGGTTCAGTGGCCAAACACGTACGATGTGCTGATCACCGAGAACCTTTTTGGTGATATTTTAACCGACGAGGCATCTGTAATTTCCGGTTCAATGGGGTTGATGCCGTCTGCTTCCATTGGCATCCATACTTCATTATTTGAGCCTATTCATGGTTCGTACCCGCAGGCTGCCGGCAAGGATATCGCTAACCCGCTGGCAACTGTATTGTCGGCCGCAATGATGTTTGAAGATGCTTTCGGATTAAAAGAGGAGGCAGAATTGATCAGGTCAGTTGTCAATAGATCGCTGGCTGAGGGCATTGTTACAGAAGACCTGGCCGGTAAAAATAAAGCGTATAAAACAAGCGAGGTAGGCGACTGGTTGGCGAAGAACGTTTAACTGCAGGCTCACAGCTACTTTTCACAAAGTCTTAGAAACTTTAACGCGGTTTTTTAGTTATAACGTTTAAATACCGTTATACAATAAGCAATGCGTCAATATAAGCCATGATTGCATGTTGCTTGTGCAATTAAAATCCCGTGGCTATGAAAAAGATACTGATACTCGAAGACGACATTGATATTTCGAATGTCCTGCGCATGATATTGGCTGAAGAGGGGTTCGCCACCATATCGTCGGCATCGATTCTATCAACCCATGATGTTCATGCAATTAATCCCGACCTGCTGATACTGGACAATTGGTTGCTTGATGGGCATGGCTCCGAGCTTTGCGGTCAATTAAAAGCGAACCCATTGACCGCGCACATTCCTGTTTTGTTAGCGTCTGCAGCATATAACCTCGATCAAATGGCGGCGGAATGCCGCGCGGATGCTTTTTTGGAGAAACCTTTTGACATCGACGAAATGATCGGTACGGTACATATAATGATCGATCGTGCGCAACGAAGTTCCGTTAATAATTAGTAAGGCAAGGTCAATTGCCGACAGTCTTCCCTACAAATACTTTTTCCACCAATCCGACGAATAGGCTCCGTTTATTTCGGTGGGTTCACCAGGTTTCGGTGCGAATAATTGGATATCTTTTTTCCCGGCAATTTCTTCCAATCGTTCAATCGGCTCGTACCAGGCATGCGGGGCCAGGTTAAAAGTACCCCAGTGAATAGGCATCATTATCTTGCCGCGTAAAGCGAGGTGCGCATTTGAAGCATGTTCGGGCCCCATGTGAATATCGGGCCAAAATTGCCCGTAAGCGCCTATTTCAAGCATGGTTAAGTCAAAAGGGCCGAATTGCTCGCCGATCCTTTTAAAACCAGGGAACCAGCCGGAATCTGCACCAAAAAAGATGTTGTGCTTATATCCTTTTATTACAAAAGATGACCACAGCGTTTCATTGCGGCCAACGATCCCTCTCCCGCTGAAGTGCCGGGCGGGAGCTGCTGTTATCACACAGTCATTATCCAGCATCACGCTGTCGCCCCAGTCCATTTCAGTTATAAATGGTTTTTCTATTCCACAACGTTGCAGGTATCGCCCAACGCCCAGTGAACAATAAAACGGTACTTCTTTCCCTGAGAAATAGTTAATGGTCTGGAAATCGAGATGGTCATAATGATCATGCGAAACGATGACCGCATCAAGTTCTGGCAGCTGTTCAAGCGCTAAAGGCGGTTGAAAAAAACGTTTCGGCCCAAAAAAGGACGAAAATGACACCCGGTCGCTCCATACCGGGTCGGTAAGTATCCGTTTGCCGCCGATCTCTATTAACAAACTCGAGTGCCCGATCCACGTGATCCGTAAACCGCTTTTGGGCGGCGTTTGAAAAACTGATGGATCGGTATAAAATGGCCCCAGGGGCTGTTTCGGGACATTTTCGGCTTTATTGTTAATGTATTCCTTTAATATAGGGATCAATTTTCCTATGCTGCCTGTATCCGTTGGTATTGGATTTAAGAACTTTTTTCCCTGTTTTCTGGATCCGGATAAAATCATATATAATTAAAAAACGTGCGGCAAAAGTAACTCAGCTGCATTAATTTGAATAAAAATGGATGGATTTGTTACACTCAGCTGTCAATTCAAATCCACACACATCATATAACGTAAACCAGTTGTTACAGTTTCGACGCCGGCTTATTTAAAAAAGCGATGCTTTGATTGCAAAATTCAAGCAAGGGCGCCGGTAGTGTATTTTTAGTATACGGATGGATAGCGCCAAAGGTATGGTCGCCGCCGGGAACGACGAGCATTTCAGCATCCGGCATAGCTTTTTTCAAGGCCTCGGCATGGCTGAAAGGTACCGAAGTATCGGCGCTGCCGTGCACAATCAGGCAGGGCTGTTTTATTTCTGCTGCTTTGGCCAGTATGTCCAACCGGGCTGCGTTTTTATCCAGGTCATCCAGCAGGCCGGCCTTTAACGGCATTTGCTGGCCGGTGCGGGTATTGGGCATATATATAATGCCCTGCAGGCGCCATTGTTCTTCTATCTCCTCCGGCCATAAATTGCGGAAGCTTGAGATGGATGCCATGGTAACAAGTTTTTTGATGCGGGCATCTTCGGCCGTTTTAACGATGCTGATGCCGCCGCCCATGCTATGTCCCATCAGGTAAATATCGCCTGCTGCAGGCATTGATGAACCGTTACTGGCAAAGTCTATAACTGTAGCCAGGTCTTGCAATTCGATAGAAAAGGTATTATCACCAAAGGCTATCAGGTCCTTAAATTCAAGCGGGTTGTCGGTTGTGGTACCATTGTGCGAAAAGTTGAACTTTAAAAACCGGAACCCGTGCTCGGCAAAGTATTGCGCCACCAGGTTATGCGCGCCCCAGTCCTTAAAGCCTTTAAAGCCATGCGCAAAAATAACAAGGGGCGCATTTTTAAGGGCATCATCAAAAGTGACGTCGATAAGTATAATGCGGCCTTTGGCGCCTGGTATATTGAAGTTTTGTTTCCTGATCATGGTGTGCCTGTAATTAAACACCGCCAATGCCAAACGGTTCTGAACTGGTTAAAAAAGCCGTTCAATAATGTCGTCTGTTGATAGCCCTTCCGCCTCGGCGTGGTAGCTGCGTACAATGCGATGGCGTAAAACGGGCTTTGCAATGGCTTGCACATCTTCAATATCAGGCGAGTATTTGCCGCTGATAACCGCGTGGCATTTAGCGCCCAAAATTAAAAACTGCGATGCACGCGGCCCCGCTCCCCAGTTTAACAACCGTTTAACGTCAGGCGATGCCAGTTCGCCGTGCGGCCGTGTTTTGGATACCAGTTTAACGGCGTATTCCAGCACATTATCAGCCACCGGGATATTCCTCACCAGTTGCTGAAAATAAATGATCTGGCTTGCGTTTAACAGTTTATTTACTTCGGATTGTGTTGAAGATGTAGTATTTTTAACTACCTGCAACTCTTCCTTAAAAGTCGGGTAATCAAGGGCCACGTGAAACATAAAACGGTCAAGCTGGGCTTCTGGTAAAGGATAGGTGCCTTCCTGCTCGATCGGGTTTTGCGTGGCTAAAACAAAAAACGGCAATGATAGCCGGTGCGTAATGCCCGCGGCTGTTACCGCTTTTTCCTGCATAGCCTCTAATAATGCTGCCTGCGTTTTCGGCGGTGTGCGGTTGATCTCGTCGGCTAGTATAATATTTGAAAAAACCGGGCCGGGTATGAATTTAAAATTCCTGTCCTCGCCCAATATTTCGGACCCGATGATGTCCGATGGCATCAGGTCGGGCGTGAACTGGATACGTTTAAAATCAAGGTCGAGCACTTGCGCAACCGTTTGCACCAATAAGGTTTTTGCGAGGCCGGGCACGCCAACCAACAGGCAATGCCCGTTGCTGAAAATAGAAATAAGCACAAATTTGAGCACTTCCTGCTGCCCGATGATCACTTTACCTATTTCGGCATTTATTTGCTGATAGGCCTGCCTTAAAGCATCGGCAGCTTCCACGTCAGATCGGTGTTGCATAGCTTGTGTTAAGGTTTAACCTCTGCAGTCGTATCAGGAGTACCCCAGCCTTGCAGCGTTGGGCACGATTGATATTGCGGGTCGATCTTGATGAACGTTTGCTTTCTTTTTTTCCGGAACCAGTCGCTAACCGTACGGTTGATCTTGTCGTTGGTGGCGTATTCCTTCAATTTAGGATAGTCTTGCGTCAGGTTAGCCTTATGCGCGTTGGTTGTCGATTTCAGGTAAAGTATTTTGTAGGTTTTTTTACCATCCTGCCCGGTAAACAGCTGCGGTTTCGAAATACTGCCTACTTTCATCGTATCGGTTATCAATGCAACCTGGGGGTCCAGTTTATCTGTCGGGATGTAGGTAGTACGTGCCTCAACGTTGTCGGCATTCAACATCATTCCGCCATTGTATTTGGTGTCTTTGCTATCTGAGTAGTAAGCAGCTGCCGACGAAAAATCGATCTTCTTATTTTTCAATAGCTGGTCGTAAATACTATCGGCTTTTGCTTTTGCACGGTCGAGGCTGGCCTGGGTAAGGGCAGGTATAATCAAAATATGCCGTACATGCACCTGCTCGCCCCTCCGCTCAATTACCTGCAAAAAGTGAAACCCAAAATCGGTTTCAAATACCGGCGAAATTTCCCCGGCCTTTAACCTGAACGCCATCGCCGAAAATTCCTTAACATAAGCGGTACGGTCATTAAACCCTAAGTCGCCTCCTTCGGTGGCCGAACCGGGGTCCTGCGAATACAGTCGCGCCATAGCGCCAAAATCTTCACCGCCTATTACCCGCTTACGCAATTCCTCCGCCTTTTGGCGATAAGCTTCTTTTTCGTCTTTGGTCAGTTTCGGCTGAAATACGATCTCGCCTACTTCTACCTCTTTATTAAAAGACGGCAGGCTATCCTTGGGTATCGCATCAAAAAACTTTTTAACGTCCTGCGGGGTGGTATTTACGTTGGTGGTGATCTTTTGCTGCATTTTTTGTGCAACCAGCGCTTCCTTGATATCCGGGCGTATCTCATCCTTATACTGGATAACCGACCGGCCTAAAAACTGCTCCAGCCTTTCCTGTCCGCCGGCACGCTGTATCATCCCGCGCATGCGGCGGTCAACATCGTTGTCAACTTCATCGTCCTTTACTTCAACGCTATCAATAACCGCCTGTTGCGCCAGCAGCTTTTGCGTCATTAAACTTTGTAATATCTGGCATTTGATTGCCGGGTTCGGCGCGTTGCCCTGCGCCAGGTACGACGCATATTTTAACTCAATATCCGACTGTAAAATAATGCCGCTGCCCACAACGCCGGCAATCTTATCGAGCGTGTGCACCTGCGCACGGGCAATTGATATAACTGAAATAATGCTTAAAATGGCTAACCCAAACTTTCTCATCTATTTTATGCTAATGTAACCCGCTAACAGGCGGGGGTAAAAACTTCGAATTTCGGTAAAATTTATTAATTCCGGCTGTATAATTCGTGTCATTTAATATATCAGCACACAATTGTGCGAATATGCCGATAATGCTTCAAACAGTTTAACTACTTTTGGTTAAAATTTGTTAAAGTGAATATAGAAAACCCGGCCGCCTTTGGTTTTATTATGCAGGATGAAATTTACCTGTTGAATAAAGACAAAATGGAATACGGAAAACCGCGGGCGACGGAACCGGTTATTACAGCGCCGGAGCTTAGTTTTAATTACCTTGGCGGGAACAAAAAGAACTTCGTGGTGGTAGTGCATTATCCCGAACTGGAGTTTATTGCCGAAAACCACCTTACTGCGCTGGAAAACATCCTGAAGCGTTTGGAATTTAGCCTTGACGATATAGCCATCGTAAATAAAGCAAAACATGATGACCTTACCCTGGCCGGGCTGACGGATTTTTTTAAGCCTGCTAAATTGTTGCTGTTGGGCAGCAATGCTTTGCCGCAAGGGATCGGGGCGTTATCATCCAATGAGCCAAAACAAATAAACAGTTTTAATGTACTATTTACTTTTAGCTTTGATGAGATGATGGATAACCAGGACTATAAAAAGGCATTTTGGGAGCAAATGAAAAAACTTTAACCGATGCAGCAATTGATTTTTGCAACCAATAACGGCCATAAACTGGCAGAGGTTGCTGCCAAAATAAAAGGGAAGATTAAGTTGTATAGCCTGGATGATATCGGCTGTTACGACGACATTGCCGAAACCGGGGTTACCTTTCATGAAAACGCATCGATAAAAAGCCATTTTGTACACAATAAGTACAAGTTGAACTGCTTTGGCGACGATAGCGGCCTGGAGGTTGATGCTTTAAACGGCGAGCCCGGGGTTTATTCGGCAAGGTACTCGGGAAAGCCCGGCGACCACACGGGAAACATCAATAAAGTATTAAAAAAATTAGGGGACGCCACCAACCGGAAGGCACGTTTCCGGACGGTAATATCACTTATCTGGGATAATAAAGAACATTTTTTTGAAGGGGTGATAGATGGCACCATCCGTCACGAACCTTCGGGTACAAAAGGCTTCGGTTACGATCCGATCTTCCAGCCGGATGGCTATACCTCTACCTTTGCTGAATTAAGCCTCGAAGAAAAAAACAACATAAGCCACCGGGCAGAGGCTATAGAAAAGTTGCTTGATTTTTTGGCAACGGTTTAACAGCGGTTGTTTCCTTCCCTTACATCTAAAATAGCCCCAGCTGCCCTTTATCATCTATCTCGATGTCATCAGGATTGGTGATCTCGAAATCGACGTTTTTATGAGGTGATTCCACCGATTGTTGAGGGGATGATTGCACCGATTCAGAGGATGATTCCACCGATTTTGCAGGTTTCACTGGTACGACTGGCGGCTTTTCTTTTTCTGCTTTTATGGCAGGAACTTCGGCTGGTTCGTTGGTTTCATCCAACTGTGGGGTAGTGTTTTCGACTGGTTCTTCTTCAATATCTTCGGCCTCGTTTATCTCAACCTCAGGAATTTCAACTTCGGGGTTGATCTCTTTTAACAGCTCAACCTTTTTAACGGGATGCTGCGAAAGCCGGTTGCCCATTGCCTTCATCCCCTTTACGTCTATCATTTCCGAAAGATCGGCTTCTATCACTTCCGGCGTTTGCTCTTTGCCCTTCAGTTGTTCAACGCTAACAATGGCTTGCGCCGCGCCGGATATTAATATCAATTTGGAACCGGCTTCGTCGCTGATAATGCTGGTTTGACGGCCGATTGCCACATTGTCAAATACAAAACGCTTTACCATGTAGTTTTTCGATTTACCGTCGAGGTGCACTACCGAATAAACTTTGGCCGGGTCGTATTTTTCGATGACGATCATTTTATCATCAAAATGATTATTGAGGTCGAAACTGGTAAGTTCGTACACACCTGTGCTCAAAACAGTTAATATCCGATCGTCGCCGTCAAACTCGCCCAGGTATTTTCCGCGGCCGTCTGCATTTAGCCGCTTTAAAATATCGTCATACCATATTTTCCGTCCCGAGAGGGTAGAAACGCCTTTGCTTTTTAATATGATCTTTTTGACCGGGTATTTTGTGATGATATTGCCCATTGAGTTGCGCCCTTTTATGGCAAGGGATGCAAAGTCTTCGTCGAACTGCAGCTTTTTCAATTTGCTGTGCGGTTTCAACTGCACGTTCACCACTTCCGCTTCGCCATTCGGGTTTGCCGAAAAATACAACACCCGCGTTCCCTTGGTTCCTTTCGTGAGATCGTATTCCTTGTCGCGCGTAACGCCTACAACCGAAAAACGTTTGATATAGCTTACACCGCTTTGCCCGTCTTTATAGATCATGTTATACACCGTACGCTCGTCATTCTTTTTGAACACCGCGGCGTGTATGATCTCTTTCCCTACGAAAACCTTATCCTGTACTTTGGTGATGATGCACCTGCCGTCTTCCCTGAAAACGATGATCTCGTCGATATCCGAGCAATCGCAAACAAACTCATCTTTCTTTAAGCCGGTGCCTATAAAGCCATCTTCGCGGTTTACGTATAATTTAACGTTAGCAAGCGCCACCTGGGCCGCCTCAACCCGGTCGAATGTCCGGAGCTCGGTTTTACGCTCCCGGTCTTTGCCGTATTTTTCACGCAGCTTTTGAAACCAGGCAATGGTATAATCGGTCAGGTGCTTCAGGTTGTGTTTTACTTCCTTTATCTCGCTTTCGAGGCCTTTTATCTGCTCATCGGTTTTTTTAACATCAAAGCGGGTAATGCTGCTCATCGGTTTATCAATGAGCTTTTTATAGTCTTCGGCTACAATTTCGCGGTAAAGCTGCGGCAGGAAAGGCGCAAACAACCTGTTCAATACCTCCAGCACCATTTCAAAATTCACCGAGGTTTCATAGTCGGGGTGCTTATACATGCCTTCCTGGATAAATATCTTCAGCAACGAGCTAAAGAATATTTTTTCCATCAGCTCCTTCAGCCTGATCTCCAGCTCCATTTTTAGCAGCTTGCGGGTGTAATGCGTACTTTCGGTGAGCATGTCGTTCACACTCATAAACCGCGGCTTGTCGTCCTGTATTACGCAGGTATTCGGGGAAATGGATACCTCGCAATCGGTAAAAGCATAAAGCGCGTCAATGGTTACATCGGGTGATATGCCCGGCGCCAGGTGCACCATTATTTCAACGCTGCTGGATGTATTATCCTCGATCTTTTTGATCTTGATCTTACCCTTTTCGTTGGCAGCGACAATGCTTTCCATTAACCCGCCGGTAGTGGTGCTGAACGGGATCTCGGTAATGGCGAGGGTCTTTTTATCGCGCTCCACAATTTTTGCACGTACGCGCACCCGCCCCCCGCGCTGGCCCTCGTTATACGCCGAAGCATCGGCCATTCCGCCGGTCGGGAAGTCGGGCAGCAAGTTAGGCGCATTGCCTTTGAGCACTTCAATGGAAGCCTCAATCAATTCGATAAAATTATGCGGTAATATTTTGGTGGCCAAACCTACGGCAATACCCTCGGCGCCCTGTGCCAGCAGCAAAGGGAATTTAACCGGGAGGGTTATCGGCTCGCGGTTACGGCCATCGTAGCTGGCCTGCCAGTCGGTAGTATCGGGATTAAAAACAACGTCGAGCGCGAATTTCGATAGCCGGGCTTCGATGTAACGCGGCGCCGCTGCCGAGTCGCCGGTGACGGGGTCGCCCCAGTTTCCCTGGCAATCAATGAGGAGATTTTTTTGCCCGATCTGCACCATGGCATCACCAATGGAAGCATCCCCGTGCGGGTGATATTTCATGGTGTTACCGATAACGTTGGCGGCTTTGTTAAAACGCCCGTCGTCCATCTCTTTAAGCGAGTGCAGGATACGGCGCTGCACCGGTTTTAAACCATCGTTTATATGCGGCACGGCACGGTCGAGTATTACATAGGAGGCGTAATCCAGGAACCAGTTTTCGTACAAACCGTCGAGTGAGATGATGTTATGTAATTTTTCTTCGCTGTTTGCAGGTATCTCGTCCGGGGTTAGATCTTCACTCATTATTAGCTTAAAAATATCAACTGGTAAATATAAGAGATACCAGTAAATTTATTTGTTGAAATTATGAACATACCCGTTATGTTAGTAAATTGAATTGGCCCTGCAGGGCACGCGTTTCGAAATTTCAAAAACAATCACGTAAGGAAAAATTCTTAAAATTATTTGCCTGAAATTCTTTTTGATTTTAGAATATGAATCAGGCCAGGTTTCGAGTTTATCATAACAGCTTTCTAATTCAAATAAAAATAGATCGCCTAACCCCGCTTGCTATTCCTCGTACCATTGATAAGCTTCTTTAGCCATTTCGATAGCACGTGGTTTAATGATTAGCTGGTACATTAAAAACTACGCTGACCCTTAATAATTTGCAATGCCTCTGCCCGGTTATAGGATTTGCTTTCGCCGTTTACATGCATTTCACGCTCATTATCCAGTATTTGAAGCTGCTCGTCCGTTAACGTAAAGGTTTCTTCGTCCAGGATATCCTTTTCAAGCAGGGTGTATAAAGCTTTTACTTTGCTGTCATCAGCATCGGCGAGGTAGGTCATTAGTTTTTTGCGGAGGGCTAGTGTAGTCATAATGCAGGCCTTTATACAAATTTATAGTTTTTATATGGCGGCGCAAAATTGTATTTATGCGTAACCAGGTGTGTTCAGGTGCAACCAGGTGTGCCGGGTGGTACACCCATATCAGCACAACCCAAACAAAAAATCCCCGGCCAGCGAGCCAGGGATTTAGATATCGATAAGTATATAAAACCTACTTTTGCATGATGCCTTCAGCCAGGATGATCACTTTGTTATCCGATGCCTCTACAACGCCGCCGCGGATAAAGTAATATTCCTCTTTAGCCGAGCCGTTACGCACGGTTACCTTGCCGTCTTCCAGCGTTGAGATGATGGGCGCGTGGTGATTTAATATTTCAAAAAAACCCAACGTGCCGGGAAGGGTTACCGAAGTAGCCTCGCCTTCGAATACTTTTCTGTCGGGAGTAAGGATTTCTAATGTCATGTTTTTTAAGTATCAAGTCGCTGGTATCAAGTAGCAAGATTTTTGTGACTCTTGTTGCTCAATATAAGTACTTTTTTTATTCAGTAGCAAGTCACCAGTATCAAGTAGCAAGATTTTTTATTTTTCTGTCTTGATACTTGATACTTGATACTAACTACTTGCTACTAAGCGTTGGCTTCCGCCAACAGCTTCTTGCCTTTTTCTATTGCTTCGTCGATGCTGCCAACCAGGTTGAACGCTGCTTCGGGATATTCATCCACTTCGCCGTCCATGATCATGTTGAAGCCTTTGATAGTTTCCTTGATGTCAACCAGCACACCCTTTAAACCGGTGAACTGCTCGGCAACGTGGAACGGCTGCGACAGGAAACGCTGTACGCGGCGTGCACGCGATACTACCAATTTATCTTCTTCAGATAACTCGTCCATACCAAGGATGGCGATGATATCCTGGAGCTCTTTGTAACGCTGTAAAGTTTCTTTAACGCGCTGAGCAGTGTTATAATGCTCGTCACCCAAAATAGCCGGGCTAAGGATACGCGAGGTTGAGTCCAATGGATCCACCGCAGGGTAAATACCAAGCTCTGCAATTTTACGGGATAATACGGTTGTCGCATCCAGGTGGGCAAATGTTGTTGCCGGTGCAGGGTCGGTCAAGTCATCCGCAGGTACGTATACCGCCTGAACGGAAGTAATTGAACCGCGTTTTGTTGAAGTGATACGCTCCTGCATGGTACCCATTTCAGTTGCCAGCGTTGGCTGGTAACCTACCGCCGATGGCATACGGCCAAGCAGCGCTGATACTTCGGAACCCGCCTGTGTAAAGCGGAAAATGTTGTCAATAAAGAATAATATATCACGGCCCTTACCTTCGGCGTCGCCATCGCGAAAATATTCAGCAATGGTTAATCCTGATAAGGCAACACGTGCACGTGCGCCCGGAGGCTCGTTCATTTGTCCGAAAACGAAAGTAGCTTTTGATTCTTTCAATGCATTGGGGTCAACCTTCGACAGGTCCCAGCCGCCGGCTTCCATCGAGTGCATAAAATCATCGCCATATTTAATAATACCCGATTCAAGCATTTCGCGCAGCAGGTCGTTCCCCTCACGGGTACGCTCGCCTACACCGGCGAATACCGAAAGGCCCGAATAAGCTTTCGCGATATTGTTGATCAGCTCCTGGATCAATACAGTTTTACCAACACCGGCGCCACCGAACAAACCGATCTTACCGCCTTTTACATAAGGCTCGAGCAGGTCGATAACCTTGATACCTGTAAAAAGCACCTCGGTTTCGGTTGAAAGGTCTTCGAACCTTGGCGGGGTAGCGTGGATGGGGCGGCCCTTGCTTTTGTCGAGGTTTTCGATACCGTCGATCGCGTCGCCTACCACGTTAAATACACGGCCTTTAATATCATCACCAACCGGCATTTTTATAGCCGATTCAAGGTCCAGCACCTTCATACCGCGCAGTAAACCGTCGGTTGAATCCATGGCGATCGCGCGTACACGATCTTCACCTAAATGCTGTTGAACTTCTAAAATTACCTTCTGACCATTTTCTTTGGTGATCTCCAATGCATCATAAATTTTAGGAAGGTGAGCGTCATCTGCGAAGCTTACGTCAACTACCGGACCGATGATCCGTGATATTTTTCCAATGTTTGGCATATATTACCGGGTATTTAATGTAATTATTATGAAATACACAGGCCTTATAAAACACCCGTCATTTCAGAGGCGCAAAGTTAAGATTTATCGGCAAATATTAAAATACCTCGTTAAAGATTTTTAACATCATTGTTTTTGCAAGTTTAAACTTGAATTACGGCCAATTTTAATATGTTTGTATCACCAGTTATTGATGTTAATTTAACCTAAAGACACTCTTTCGCACTCAGTAATAACCTTGTTATGAGAAAACTTGTACTTATTTTATGCCTGTTCTCGCCCATTTTAGCGCTGGCGCAGGGCTTCCAGGTCAATCTTGGCGGGCAGCAGCAAATCGGGATGGGGCATACCGGCACCGGCCTGTTGCAGGATGGCGCCTCGGTATTTTTTAATCCCGGCGCTGTGGCCATGCTGCCCGAAAACTTTGTGCAGGCAGGCGTAAGCCCGCTGCTGTTCAAGTCGGATTTTAACCCCCTTAATACCAGCACACAATACCACACGGCCGATAAAGTGGCATACCCTTTTAACGCTTATGTGGTTTGGGGCCCTAAATCATCTTTCTGGAAGATCGGGCTGGGCGTTTATACACCCTTTGGCGGTTTAACCGACTGGGGCAATACCTGGCAAGGCAAATACGTACTGGAGAGCCTTGATCTGAAAGCGATCTATTTTCAGCCTACGCTAAGCATTAAACTGACGGATTACCTGAGCATTGGCGGCGGTTTTGTTTATAACCATGGCAGTGTCGACCTCAGGCAGGCGTTACCGCTTTCGGATGGCAGCGGCCAGCAAACCGGCCAGGCCGAACTTAAAGGTTCCGGAAAAGGCTATGGATGGAATGCCGGCATTTATTTTAAAACAGAATCAGGCGTGTCGGTTGGTATATCACACCGCTCACAGGTTACTACGACTATTAGTGATGGCAATGCGTTGTTCACCGTCCCGGCGTCGCTGCAAAGCAGTTTCCCGCAGCCAAATACTTTTAATGCCAGTATACCACTGCCGGCAACCAATTCAATCGGGTTTGGATTTTATCCTGCAAAAAAATGGACCCTGGCTTTGGATGTTAACGTAGTGGGCTGGAGTGTATACAAGGCTCTGGCTTTTGATTATAAATCAAATACCCCTTCTTTAAAGGACAGCTATTTCCCGCGT
Source organism: Mucilaginibacter sp. (assembly GCA_035568395.1). Taxonomy (GTDB): domain Bacteria; phylum Bacteroidota; class Bacteroidia; order Sphingobacteriales; family Sphingobacteriaceae; genus Mucilaginibacter. Next base: position 319,507 of record DATMOF010000006.1, read on the forward strand.
AATTACAAGGACGCTGTCGTATTCAGAGGAGGTGCACAGTATAAATCGTCGGACAACCTTTCCCTGCGTTTTGGCGGCGGCTACGCGACCACTGCCGTAAACGACGGCTATGTTACACCCGAAGCGCCTGATGCCAACCGTGTTTATGTAACCGGCGGAATTGGTTACCGGCTGGGGCACCATCTCAACGTGGATGCCTCGTTTGAGTACGAACATTTAATGGCGCGCACCCAAACAAATATTCAGTCGCAGTTGGCGGGCACGTTTGAAACAAATGTTTATATCCCCGGCCTATCACTTTCCTATCACTGGTAAAATATAAAGATGATGAAGATGAAATTTTTAAAACAGCACTTATATATCATTGCAGGTTTACTGATACTGGGTGCCTGCAAGCCCGAAATAAAAACCCCGCAACCCACACGCGGGTCAGCCGATTTTTCACGGTTCATAGCCGTGGGCAACTCCTTAACGGCCGGTTATGCCGATGGCGGCCTTTACCTGGCCGGCCAGCAGGTATCTTTCCCAAACCTGATTGCCAACCAAATGAAGCTGGTTGGCGGCGGCCCGTTTTCGCAGCCGCTGTTTTCGGCCGACCAGGCTAATGGCTCGGGTTATTTAACACTAACCGGATTTAACGCGGATGGGACACCGATCATCAAACAGGTTACAACCAACCTCGCCATCCGCGGCGTAGCCACCATACCGGGTTTTGGCAATGTGACGCTATACACCAAATACGCCGGCGATATTAATAATTATGGTGTACCGGGGATAAAGCTGCAGCAGATACTATATGCCCCGTATGGCAATTTAAACGGCTATTTTGAAAGGATGCTAGCGGGGAGCTCGCCCACCAATTCAACAACTTACCTTGATTTCGTTACAGCCAAACCGTTTACTTTTTTTTCGAGCTGGCTGGGCGATAACGATGCGCTGAGCTACGCAACCTCAGGCGGAGCTGGCGATGTACTTACCGATAAAGCCCAATTTAACCAGCTGTACCAAATATTGATAGCACGTTTAACCGCCGGTGGCCAGAAAGGCGTTGTAGCCACTGTTCCCGATGTAACGTCCATACCTTATTTTAACACGGTTACCGTGGGCGCTATTGTGGCCGGTGTTCAAAAAGCCAATCCGGCGGTTACAGGTATTTATATCAACGCATTAACCAGCGCAGGCACCTATGCACCGCGCATCGCTACAGCTAAAGATCTTATACTGCTTTCATTTAACACAGCTAAAATTGGTCAGCCGGTAACTACCCAACTGGGGCCGCTTCCTTATGGTTTAACACCTTTAACACCGATCGACAACCAATATGTGCTTGATCAAAACGAGGTTGCCCTTACCGAGGATTATGTTAGCTCGTACAACCAAACGATCAAAGCCGTGGCAGCGACATACGGGTTGGCCGTATTTGACGCATTCTCCTATTTAAACCAGATCAAGGCGAATGGTATTGCGGTTAACGGTGTAAATCTGACTTCAAATTATATCAGCGGTGGTTTATTTTCGTTAGACGGGGTGCATTTAACCCCGCAGGGATATGCCTTTATTTCAAACGGGATCATCGGCGTTATCAATGCTAAATATGGCTCGTCAATACCTTTTGTAAACGTTGCTAATTACACCGGGATTAAATTTCCTTGATAGACGGGTATCATGTTGAGGTTCTCGAAACATGTGCGATGGGCCTCTGCGCTCATCCTTCCCTTCGATAAACTCAGGACAGGCTGGCCTCAGGATGATACCCTTGCTTTTTGTTATTACTCAAAACTTAACACGATCTTTCCGATATGCGCGCTGCTTTCCATAAGTCGGTGCGCCTCTGCGGCCTGAGCGGCGGGGAAAACTTTATTTATAACCGGCTTTATTTCGCCCGACGCCAGCAGCGGCCAGATCATTTTTTCGAGGCTTTGCGCGATTTGGGTTTTGAAGGCTACATCCCTTGAACGAAGGGTTGAACCGGTAATGGTTAACCGCTTGCGCATGACAGGCGACAGGTCAACCTGCACATCCTTCCCCATCATCATATTGATCATCACCAGCCGCCCGTCATCAGCCAGCGATTTTATATTTGCCGAAGTATAGTCTCCGCCGATCATATCCAGTATCACGTCAACACCCTTCCCGTTTGTTATTTGCAGGATGACATCCTTAAAATTTTCCGTTTTATAATTGATGGCTTTTGCAGCGCCCAATTCTTCACAAAAACGGCACTTTTCATCCGAACCGGCTGTCACATATACCGTGCTGCCCAAAGCCTTTGCCATTTGAATAGCCGCAACGCCTATCCCGCTCGATCCGCCGTGTGCCAGCAGTGTCTCGCCTTTTTTCAATGCGCCCCTGTCAAATATATTGCTCCACACGGTAAAAAATGTTTCCGGTAACGAAGCGCTTTCAATAAACGAAAGTTTTCCCGGTATTGGCAGGCACTGCCCTTCGGGAACGTTGCAATATTCAGCATAACCGCCGCCTGTTACCAGGGCGCAAATCTTATCGCCCTTTTTCCACCTGGTAACATTTGCACCAACTTTCGCTACCGTTCCCGCAATTTCAAGGCCCGGGATATCAACCGACGCGCCGGGCGGCGGCGGGTAGCTCCCCTTCCGCTGGGCAACATCCGGCCGGTTAACGCCGGCAGCAGCAACTTTTACCAGGACCTCATCTGCCGAATAGTGCGGCATCGACTTCTCGGCCGGCTGCAACACTTCCGGTCCGCCGGGATGCGTGATAACGATTGCTTTCATAGGGCAAATATAATCCAAATCAAAAGCGAATGTTTTTTACCGGGGCAACTTTCGTCAAATAGCGTCTGCGCATTAAATTGACTTTGCCATTATAGAAACGCACATAAACACTCAGTTAATTATCATTTATTTGCATAAAAATCAAACTATGTCATTACAACCAGCCCAGCCCGCTCCGCAATTCACTTTGGTATCTGCACAACTAAAAGAGGTTTCCTTATCCGATTTCAAAGGCAAAAAGGTAGTCCTGCACTTTTTCCCAATGGCTTTTACAGGGACATGCACAACGCAATTATGCACCATGCGCGATAGCTTTGGTTACTATGACGGCCTGAACGCTGTCATTTTAGGTATATCCGTCGATTCGCCGTTTACACTGGCAAAATTCAAGGCAGATAACCACTACCAGTTTGAACTGCTTTCGGATTTTAATAAAGAAGTTTCGACCGCGTACGGCTGTATTTATAAAGAGTTTGTACTGGGATTGAAGGGCGTTTCAAAGCGCGCCGCATTTGTCATAGATGAAGAACAAAAGATCATTTACTCAGAAGTGCTGGAAGTGGCAACCGACCTGCCCGATTTTAACGCGATTGCTGCTGCGGTGAAGTAATTACAAAAATATTGTACGGATAAAAAAAGAAATCCTATTTTTGCAGTCCGTTAAAAAAAGCACTTGTAGCTCAATTGGATAGAGCACCTGACTACGGATCAGGAGGTTAGGGGTTCGACTCCCTTCAAGTGCACTTTTCCCTTGGTCATTTGTTGGATTTGCTAATGACCAGTGACTAACGAAATAAGCCTTTCCGTGTAGTACTGAAAGGCTTTTAATTTGAAAAAAGCATGCTAAACCTGGTATTGTTTGGCCCTCCCGGAGCGGGGAAGGGTACCCAGTCGCAAAAACTTATTGAAAAATATGGTTTGATCCATCTTTCGACAGGCGATTTGCTGCGTGGCGAAATTTCACAGGGGACTGAGCTGGGATTGGAAGCAAAAAAATTAATGGATGCGGGCATCCTGGTGCCAGATGAGGTAGTGATCGGCATGATCAGTCATAAATTGGATGCAAATAAAAATGCAAAGGGTTTTATTTTCGACGGTTTCCCGCGAACAGTGGCCCAGGCCGAAGCTTTGGATGCCTTGCTGGAAACAAAAAAGGCGCCAATTTCGGGCATGGTAGCGCTTGAAGTTACAGATGACGAGCTGGAACACCGGTTGCTATTGCGTGGCAAAGCATCAGGCCGTCCGGATGATGCCAACCCCGAAGTGATCCGCAAACGAATAAAAGAATACAACGATAAAACTGCACCTGTTGCTGGGTTCTATAAAAACCAGCATAAATTTAAAAGCATTAACGGCATTGGGTCGATAGAGGAAATATTTGATGCGATTGCCTCCGTTATAAGTTCTTATAAATCCGAAAGCCGGGTATCCTGATAGCTATCGGGAAAACAAACAGGAGAAAATTTAAGTTCTCTTTAATAAAACTCACACACTTCCGGACTTTACTGACTTTCCGGACTTTTCCGACTAAAAAAATGTCCCAGGGATCCAATTTTGTTGATTATGTAAAGATATGCTGCCGCTCCGGCCACGGAGGCGCCGGTTCATCTCATTTACACCGGGATAAGTTTACTGCCAAGGGTGGTCCCGATGGCGGCGACGGCGGGCGCGGCGGGCATGTGATCGTAAAGGGCAATGCCCAGCTATGGACATTACTGCACCTAAAATTCAGGAAACACGTTATTGCTGGTGACGGCGAATCGGGCGGAAGCTCGTTAAAATCGGGTAAAACCGGTCGCGACGAAATACTTGAGGTGCCCCTGGGCACTATCGCCAAAAATTCGGAAACAGATGAGATCCTGTTCGAGATAACTACTGACGGCGAAACCAAAATATTAACCGATGGTGGTCGTGGCGGCTTGGGCAACTGGCATTTTAAAACGCCTACACTGCAAACACCACGCTTTGCGCAGCCCGGCGAGGATGGCAAAGAAGAATGGAACGTACTGGAGTTAAAAGTACTTGCCGATGTGGGACTGGTGGGCTTCCCGAATGCAGGGAAATCCACATTATTATCGGTAGTATCTGCCGCCAAGCCCGAAATAGCCGATTATGCATTTACTACCCTGGTCCCCAATCTCGGGATTGTTGCATACCGCGGCAATAAATCGTTTGTGATGGCCGATATTCCCGGTATAATCGAGGGCGCGTCGCAAGGTAAGGGGTTGGGATTCCGGTTTTTGCGCCATATCGAACGTAACTCGGTGCTGTTATTTATGGTTCCTGCAGATACTACGCGGACTATAAAGGAAGAGTACGAAATTTTGCTCCACGAACTGAAGGAATACAATCCCGAGTTAATTCACAAGCCCCGCGTGCTGGCAGTGACTAAATCTGACATGCTGGATGATGAGCTTACCGCAGAAATGAAAAAGGAACTGCCTGCCGGTGTTCCTTCAATTTTTATATCATCCGTCGCTCAAAAAAATATTGATGAGCTAAAAGATATACTTTGGCGGGAGATCAATAAGTAGAATGTTACTGGTTGATTGAGTTGGATTGGGTTGATTGGTTAAGAAATACGACCACTCACTGAATCAACTAAATCAACAAATCAACTATTTCGCCGAATACAACACATAATTTCCACTTAACATCGACTCGTTAAACCCTTTATATCCCGGAAACGATCTCATAATCATTTTTTCCCTTGGGCCATTGTAGCTCTCGGGCAATACAATATAAAGCAGACCGGCATGCCCTTCGTACCGGTAATCGTCCGCATCAATTTTCAGGTCGGCGCCTATTGGCTGCAACGTTATGATGCGGTTATGCATAATTTCGAGGCCCGTGTCATCCCCAATAAAAACAAATACAGCATCCCGGTTTTCGCGGTCAAGCTTCATGATATAGTTAAGGGACGGCTGGTCGATACGTGATTGCGAAAGGCCCGTAATACCTTTTGCCGTTGACGTTTTGTTGTGTTGATAGCCTTTTACCAGGTAACAAAAACTGGTAACCGCTATGCCTGTGCAAATCAAAGTAAAGAACAATTGGTACGCGACTTTAATCCGGCTTACCCAATAAAAAATGCCGGGCACAATTAAGATACCCAGTATCCTGAAGTGACGCGCCTCGTACGAAATAGTCAATTGACGTAGATAGGTTAATCCGAAAAACAATATCGCGGCGACGTAAAATACCAGTATGAACAGCCTGTAGTTTTCGTTGGGAACATACCGTATTATGCCAACAATCAACAGCAGGTTAAGCACTGCCACTGCCACCAGGATGACTATACTCCAGGCGGGATCAAATATCGGTTGGCCGGTATGAAAGATCAAGCCGTGCAACATATCATCAACCGAAAAACCCGACAAAATCGGGGAAGCCATGGGAAAACCAACGGTTTGCAATGTAAATTTAAGCCCATGCGAAACAGAGGCGGGGCTATCGCCTTTTGAAAGAAAAAAAATATAAATGCCGGCCAGCGATATTGCGCCTGGAACAGACAGCCATAATGCCGTTTTTATCCTGTTTACAATGCCCGGGCCATTTGAAGATAAGCGCAGCCACAAACAACATAGCCCGGCAACATATGTCCATAGAAAAGATGATTTACAAAAAAAACCACCCCATCCGGAAAAAAGCACAAACAGTACAAGGACCAGTCCGGGCTTTTTAAGCGCAGCGCAGCCATATAAAAACCACCCTTCGAATGCAAAAAGTAAGATTTCACCGCCGTTATAGAAGACATAAGGAACCACAAATGCCTGCTGGCAAATAATAAACATTAAACTGAGCGCTGAAATGAATACGGTAAATCCAATTTTTTTAAAAAAGAAATAAAAGCCTGCTAACCCTATTACCTGGCAAATAGTAACAGTTATAGCTACTGCTTCGCCTGTATTAAAGAAGCTTCCAAATTTAAAAAGATAAGGAACCAGGTATTGACCCGGCGACCACCATGTTAAAAACTGGCTATAGTTTTGCGAAATATCACTTTGGGCGGGACATATAAGCGTGTTAAAGGGGGCCCCGAATTGCATGGATCGCAGTACCTGGAAACCCATACCGGGGTCGGGAAAAACAGCGGGGGGATTAAAAAATAACAATACGCCCATTGACACTACCACGATAAAGGCGGCAAGCAGTACAATTTTATGGCTATTGCTCTTTTGAAATAATTTCAGCACGAAAAGATATTAACCTTATTCAATAATACGCGCCCGTATTTTGACAGCGGGATTACCCTGGTAGATGGAATATGGTTCCAGGCTCCGGGTAGCTACCGAACCGCTGGTGAGCACTGCGTGGGAGGCTACGGTAACGCCTATGTTCACAATGGCACACGCCCCTATCCAGGCGCCATCTTCTAAAATAATCCCTTCGGTTAACAGGTCAAATGCGGGCTTCTTATAATTGTGGCTTCCCGTAAGTAAAACCGCACCCTGCGAAATGCAAACATTGTTCCCAATAGTAACCGGTACAAGGCTGTCGATCCAAACATTCTCACCTATCCATACTTCATTGCCCACGGTCAGGTGCCAAGGATATTTTATATTGACATTTGGTTTTATTTCAACCTCATTTCCAATTGTAGCGCCGAATAGTCTCAACAGCCAATTTTTTAGCCCGTACACCGGGAACAAGCTTGATTTAAAAACCAATGCATTGACATAATGCCACAATATCCTTTTAAAGGCATTGCCGCCCGGCTTATATGGGAAATTATTGTACGATAAAAGGTCAGTCTGTTTCATTGCCCCGTAAATCATCATGTTTGACCCAAAAGTACAGCGTAACACCCACAACCAGGTAAATTATGATATTAAAAATGGTGTGATGATCGAGTATCTGCCCTCCCTGTCTATTCCAAAACAGGCCAAGTAACACAAAACGCGCAACATTTAGTATTTGAATACCAAATATCCCGGCAATCAATAGTACAATTTTCGACCTCCATTTTTTTGGATAAGACAAAACAAACGCCGCAAAAAAACTAATTACGCCCAGCCCCAGGCACGAATATCCGAGATGCAACGTGCCGTGTCCTGCTACCAAAAGGCGGTACTCGTTAAAAATTGAGGGGAAGCCCAGCCAGTTGAGGATTTGAACACTGCTTGCTAATAATACCCATCGCAATCCCCTGATATAATTAAAATGATCTGCAATAAAAGGGACATAATGATGTGACCCCGGCGAAGTAAAACTAAAAAAAGCGATATTAAAGCAATAGAAGACTACAAAAAGACCGAGAAACCAAATGATGAATTTTAACGGGCTGCTATAAGTTGCTTGTTTCATTTTCCCAGCTTTCTTTTGCTGATCTAAAATTTCGTCGATCTTAATATCCACAATCAAACGGAACCAAAATGCCTGTAAAAAATGAAATATAATACCGGTTTCACCATCAAGAATACCCAGCCTGAAAAACATCCGGTAAATAAAGTATAGCAACGGCCGTATATATTTCGGCAGTTTCCACCAAAGTTGTTTGAGCCAGGCCCGGTGCTCATTGGGTGCTCCCCAAAAACCCGGGCTTACAGTTTGCGACCGCAACTGCTGCATACGCTCAACCTCTTCGTGCGCTACCAGGTCGCTATACCTGTTATGCTTGTTTATCCAGAAGGCTATATTGTTTTCCTTTAAATTCTCTTCTAACAAATAACCATCCTTCCAAATTACCGTGGCGCCCGGCGTTACAAAACGATGGTCCATATTTTCGCTAATATCTGAATAGCCCACCCCATACCTTATCATTTTGAGCTGGTAAAACGGGTAATAACCGCCATATTTTATCCACTTGCCTTTAAAAAAGTTTTTACGGTTAAAGTATATGCCGTTTACGTCCTGGTAATCCTCATTGCAAAAATTCGTTAAATGCTTTTTCAATTCCGGTGTTACAGTATGGTCGGCATCCAGGCCAATTACCCATGGGGTTTGAATGTTAAAGTTTTTAAAGGCGAAATCCCATTGTTTGGGATGATTTTCAAAGGGATGAATTAAAATAGTTGCCCCAAATTGTTCAGCAATTTCAATTGTTTTGTCGGTACTGCCCGAATCAAGGATAAAAACACGTGCGTTAAGGCCGCTGATCGACTGGAGTAAACGCGGCAGGTGCACTTCCTCATTATACGTTAAAATCACAAATGAAAACTCGCTATTCAACCTATTTTTGCTTTAATGATCATGGATTTCCAAAAATATGGAATACGGCCGCAACCTTTGAAATCCGTAACAGTAAAACCTGAATCGGCCAATATGCGGCTTAATGTAGCCTTCGACCAAAATTTTATATGCCCGCCATGCCAGGCGGGGCTAAAGTGAGTATCCCATTTATTGAGAATGCTCATTCCCAGGTTTTTTAAATAACCATGATATGGGGTGGATATGATAAGCTCGCCTTCGCCATTTAAGCTATTTTTGCAAAAATTGATAAACCCCTCCGGATCAAATAAATGCTCAATAACCTCGGTAGAGATAATCGTATCAAATTTCAGATTTTTTAAACCCTTAGGCAATTTACCTGTTGCCAGGTCTTGTACGAAAAACCGCCCCGGATTGGTTTGGCGGGCTATTGCGATCCCCTTTTCAGAAGCATCGGTACCGAATGCGTTAAAACCTTGTTCAACCAGGTAATTAACCAGGTGTCCGTTGCCGCATCCCAGATCCAGTATGCAACGATTTTTATCTTTATTTAGCAAGGAAAGTAACGGCTGCTGCAAATAGAAGAAGGTGTGACCCGGCAGGTTATTATAAAATCCGTAATCCTTATACTGCGTCATGGCTTAATCAGTTTATCATACATATTGATATATTTTTTCACCAAACTATCTTCGTTAAAATCGTTATAAATAATGCCGGGAGCTTCCTCCCTGATCCGGATAAGTTCAACGCGATGTTTTTCGGCTATTTCGTTTATCGCATTTGCGATTGCAGCTTCATTTGTCCGGCATATCCACCCAAGTTCATTTTTTGTTACATAATCTGCCAGCCCTACCTGGTCACTTATTAAAACCGGTGTACCTGCGCCCAGGCTTTCAATCACGGCATTACCAAAATTTTCGTCATACGATGGCAATACAAAAAGATCGAACTGCTGCAGCAATTCCGTTTTATTTTCATCGTGAAAACCTATCCAGCTTATTTTATCCTCAATGTGATTATTTGCAGCAATCATTTTTAAGCTGTCTATGTAATCTGCATTACCGCTGCCGGCAATAGTAAGATGATACGGTACCGAAACCAGGGTAAGGGCATTCAGCAATATATTCAATCCTTTTTTTTCTTCGATCCGCGAAAAAAAAATCATTTTTAAATACGTGGAAGACGGCCCTACGGTGATAGCTTTTATGGTCGGTAATTGGATAAAATTCGGCAGCAAATTAATACCCCGGGGATGGATAAGCCGCATTACCGCGTCGCTCTCTCTTTGGGTTGTAGTATGAATATGACTGTTGTTCAATAAATATTTTCCCAATAATTGGTGAATAAGCCACTTAGCACCTATATTCCTATTGCCAAAAGAGTAGGGGCTTAAAGTTCCGCGGGGCGATACCAACACCGGCACTTTACGAAGCAATGCTATAAAGCAAGATAACACAGATACCAGGTTCCACCAGGCATGTATATGAACCAGGTCAAATTTGTTTACATCTTTCCATAACCTCAATAGCAATGAAGGGGAAAAGTGGCTATGATCTTTAGTGATCCGATTAAAATATCGTACAGGCACACCGTCCACATTAATTGATTCACCAGCCGCTACCGGCAATTCTTCCAAGCCGTTAGCGGTGGTTGAAAAAACAGTAACAACCACTCCGGCTTTAACCAATTGTTCGCATAGCATGGAAACCGACATTGTAGGCCCGCCATATACAAAGGCTGGTTTATAAGATGCATTTACCTGTAAAACTCTCAAATTTTTGTTAATATACGTGTAGCTTTAAATATCCGAAATATTAACAGCATACTGACGTAACTCCAGAAAACGGAATTTATCAAAAATTCAAAGCTAAGCCCGCGCCAAAAAATCTGAAAAAGGCCACTGAAAATAAGAGCTGTACCTAAAATGTATCCGCCAAATAATTGTTCAGCCTTGAGCGAGATCAGCTGAACAACAGCACCATATATAAACAGTGCAATAAAAACTCCCAGTGCCCCGCCCGAGAGGTAAGCATCTACAATAAAAGCCGGCTTGGCCGAGACGTTAGCACCCCTGTTAACTACACCTGCATCATATACACGTTCCATAACGAGCGCCTCTGTACTGGGCTTTGAGGGCCAGAATGCACGCGGAACTACTGCGGTAAAGGATTGATCTAACAATTTGAATCCGTAGAAATCGACATACTTTGGTGTAGAATTTACAAACGTGGTAAACATATCTATTTCGCTTAACCTGAAACTTAAAAAGTCCCAGCTACTTTGCTTGTCCGATTGATCGCCTTTAAGCGTCTCATCTAATGCGATTTTATAGGCCTCATCTGCATTCACCTCATCAGACCATGCATTTTGCCGATAAACAGCATTATATGTCGGAAGGAAATAGAACAGCATTATTAGTACAGGCATAAAAACGATACTCACTATTTTCTTGTAATTGGGATATAAGAAAATACCCAATACCAACACACTAATAATTATGGGTTCCTTAAATCCGGAAATAAGTGCGTTGTAAAAATTAGATATATAAAGAAAAATGCAAAAAACTATATTCCATAATTTTTTTTGAGGTATTGCAAATGCGAGGGCCAGTGTACCCGCAATAAAACTTAATGCTGTAAGCTGAACATAAAACTGTGACAGCGCAGGGATTTTAAGAAATAAAAATGACGATACCAGCGTAATTATGGCAACAAATAATAAAGTATTTGCCAATTTTCCAGTATCAACTTTATACACTTGCTTAACAGGATATTTCATAAACGCCACCATTCCCGTTACAAAAGCGGCATGCCCAAGCACATAATACCGCTGGCAGGTTGCTGCCAGTTCCAATTTTTGCTGGTCAATGACGTCATTTACCTGCAGAAAGTCTACATATCCTAAAAGGTTCAAAAAATAAAAAATTGTCGCTACAGCCATATACCCTGCGAATATTACCTGAACCAGAAAAATCGGCCGCATTAACTGTTCGGATATCCTTCTGTCTTTAGGTAACGGCACTACCCATCCGCTTAAGGTCAGGTAAAAAATCAATATTGATCCGAGCCATGCAATAATATACGATAAAACAGGGTCGGGCTCGAACAGCAAAGCAAGCCCCCAGGGCAAATAAAGCACCAAATATTTTTCTATGGACTTACCCTTCATTTACTTATACAAAATAAATTGCCGCTCAAAATATTTTCAGCGCTTGTAACAAGCTCACAGCCAACGGGAGTTATCTGATAAAACGTATAGTTTAACGACTGCAAAAAGGCATAGCAATCGCTGATTTTTTGATTTGTTTTTTGCCAGTAATTACTGTCGAACTCAAAAATTATCCTGGGCCGGTGCTTAATCAACGTTTGTTTCAATCCGCGAAGTACATGGTATTCAAAACCTTCTACATCTATCTTTATCAAATCAACCGAATCCAATGCCTGGATTTCGGGCATCTCATCCGCAATTTTTATAATAACGCGCTGCAGTTCCGTTCCATCACTTAAATTGCTTAAGCTAAAAGTGCCCTGGTTCCATACATTACGGTTAATTTTAAAATCAGCCTCACCCCCGGTATCTGATAAAGCGTATGGGAAAAGCGTGACATTAGAAGCACAATTTAACGAAATATTTTTTTTAAGGCGTTCCTGTAAATAAGTGATTGGCTCAAAAGCGAATATTTTACCATTTTCACCAACCATCTGCGACATCCGGATGCTTTGCAGGCCAATATTACCTCCTATATCCAAAGCATTATTGCCTGGCTTTAAGGATATCCTTATCAGCTTATTTATTTCGCTCTCGTATGTCCCGGTACTCAATATACTCCATTCGATATAGTTATCGGCAGTAGTATAAATTGCAGTATCTTCATCATTTAGCCAAACTATGCCATTTTTCATTTGAGCTTTTGTAGCTTTTGATGGCGTCAACCAACGTGAAAGGCGCTCCTTTCCCGGCAATTTCCAGTTTCGGGTAAAATCAAGCTTGATACGATCAGTACGTTTCATGTAGTATTTTCTTTTCCATAGCTTTTGCAGCATTTGTAAAATTCCAATCTGCAATTATCAGTTGAGATTGTTTACCGTATTCCAGCAGCAGGCTCTTGTCTTTTGTCAATTGCTGCAGTTTTTCAGTCAGCGCTTTTAAATTTCCGGCCTTAAAAACTTCGCCATTTAACCCGCCGGCAACCAAGTCAGCTGCACATCCCACCTTATCAGATACGAGTATCGCTCTTGCGCATGCCATGGCCTCATTAACGGCTAGTCCCCATGTTTCATTGGGTCCGCCGGAAGGGAGACAAAACAAATCGCACACCTGATACATCACGGGCATGCGGGACTGGTTTTGGAAATCTACAAAATGAACGTTGGGTTTGCCATTCGCCATATATTTCAATTGTTCTTCTAAAGGGCCATTGCCAACAAATAGTAAATGCACATCCGACCTGTTTAAGCTAACAAACGCTTCAAAAAGCAATTTCGGGGCTTTCTTTTCTTCCAGTTTTCCGGCAAATAATACAACACATTCGCTATCATTAATGCCCAGTTGATTTTTTAATAAAATTACTTCATTTTTCCGCTCCTCCGCAAACCTGTTATTATCAACGGCATGAGGAACGAAACTTAACTGATCATCTTTTAAACCATACTTTTTAAAATAGGCCCGGTTGTTGGCGCCCACATAAAACGCATGGTCAATATGTTTGTAAATCCATTTTAAAAAAACAGTTTTGAGTAACGCCTTTAGCCCATTTTGTTCATCGAGTAAAGTTGAATCACCCCGAAAAAAAACAGGTATTTTGTTTTGATAATAGCGCAGCGCTTTCAAATGACTGTGATAACCCCATCCGTAAACCAGTATAGCATCAGCATGCCAGGCATTAATCTGTTCTATTAATTCCGGGTTCACAATTCCTTCAAAATGATGTGACCCGGCATCTTTTGAAGTGTTTTTTACCCATGCGTAAGGATATCCATTCAATAAAGGAATATCCCATTCAATATTTTTTTTAAACCCCGGATCGTATTTGTTTAAAACACCTTCACCCCACGTGTAAAATACTTTAATGTTTAATTGCTGACGCTGATGCAATAGTTGAAAAACGGGCGCATAATATTGAATCGGGTGAGTTGTTATGATGGCCAGTTTTTTCATTTTTGACACTCAAACGCCACCGCTCCGGCAAATCTGTTTTCTTCCTCCACCAAATTAAAAACCGGATCAGCCGAATCTCCAAACCGGCACTCGCGCACATTTACAAACCCGGTCTTTTTTAGTTCAAACGCAAGTGATCTATAATCCCACATCCAGAGATGTTTGGAGTTTCCATAGAAGGATTTAACGTTGGCGGATAAAGATCTAGAGCGGTTTTCAACACCAAGCATTGTACTCCGCATCAGTTCATTTGCAGGAGAGTCGACTTTATCATATTCTGCAATGTAGTTCATAACCGCTGACCTTAAATCCGGCACGACACCCCTGAATATTCCTCCGGGTTTCAATAAAATGTATGTGTTTTTTAAAGCAATTATGAAATCGTTATAGGCCAAATGCTCTAATATATGTGAGCAGTATACCCCGTCACAACTCTCCGGCTTTTCAGGTAATCCTTTAACTATGTCTCCAAATTTTACGTTTTTGGGGAACCGTTGCCGGTTGCGTGTGTATAGTTTCCCCACCACCGGCAATCTTTCAAACCAAAGCGTTGGCGATGCGTCGTAATTTATCCATTCGGCAGGCGCCGTAAACCCGCAACCATATTGTATATATCTTTTCAACTGCTTATCAGGTTAAATAAATCACATTGGCGGTTTGTCATCATTCGTGCTGAATATTTTTCAACGGCACCCTTATTATAAACCGGGTCAGTTATTTTCTTATGAACTATGTCTTCTAAAAAGCTCCTTATTTTCTCGTGAATATTGGGCGTTGCATCATAGCTGTAGGCATGCTGTGCATCATACTCATCCAAAATGCCTAAAGCCGGGCTTCCGGCGTTAAATATCGCCAGTAATGGTTTCCCGGTTAAAAGGTAAGGAAATATCTTTGATGCCGTGTATTGCGGATCATCTGAACCGGGAATAAATAGAGCATCAGCATGTTTTAAGGTTACCAGGGTATGATAATAACCAATTCTGTCGGCTATTTCGATTACATTGGCGTCCAAACCATATTGAAAAGCCAAAGGCAAAATAGTTGGAACAGTTTGCCCTTGCGGTGCATAACTGGTACCAATAAAATACAGCTTTATTTTTTTAAATGTTTCAGGCTCTTCAGCAATTCCCTTTTTTACCGCTTCAAAAACCGGCGCTATGGCTTTATACATATCCATACCACCGCGGCCGATATAGACAATATTTTTAAAGCCCTTATCCAATAGCTGCCTGAACTTATCTTGATTCCGGGCGGCAATTTCAAAATCATGCTCCGGTGCGGCAAATGTGATGATAGATTCAGGTATATGTTTGATCTGAGGATAGCGTGTTTTTAAAGTTTTGATATAATCAGCAGACACGCTGATCAAACCATCGGCCTGCTTTATCGCAATGGGCTCCAAAAACTTATTTAGCCGGTACGAAAACCGGTATTTGGGCGGTCGTTGTTGCCTGGGCTTATCCCTGTAATATTCGGAGTGCCAGGGGTCCTGCATATCTATTACGTACGGAACGTTAAACTGTTTTTTCCAATACGCGCCCAGCGTGCAAATTTGAAACTGGGTAGTGGAAAAATAAATCAGGTCGAATTTTTCACTTTTCAGCAACCGGTTAACTTTTTGGCGATACGCCAGGTAGGACCGATACGAGATGCTCCCAAAGCCAAGCTTCGCTGTCCATTTTTTGCTTAAAGCTTTTATGTAATGTATCTTGATATCGGCCGGCACGCTTTCTAACAGCAGCTCATCCTGCTGCAGATCGGTATATCCCGGGTCAACGGCTACCACCTCGGCATCCCACCCGAATTCCTTATAATAAGGCAAACTCATGCGCGCACGCTGCATGTCGGCTGTATTTACCGGGGGGAAATATGGAGATATGATAAGTAAGCGCTTCAATTAACGGTCAATATATTTTTTATAACTTTCAAAAAGGTGCGGCTTTCATTTTCCCAATTCAATTGCGTTTGCCCGATTTGGAAGGATTGGTTTTTAGTTTGAAATAACAACTCCCTGTTTTTATGATATTCAGTTAAGATCGACGCCAGTTCTTTTGCGTTCCGGTACACTTTACCGGTTAACGGGTACTGGTGCATGAATGCATTTTGTGCCACCGTGTCGCTTGCTGCAATGGCCAGGCCGCTTTGGATATAAGTGAACAGTTTATTGGTTAGTGATATCTCCCGGTTGAGGCAGACAGTGGTTTCAGCCGCCAGCCCGATATCAAATTGCGATGCGAATTGAAAAATTTCATCACCCTTCATTGGTTCGTGAAAGAAAATATGACTATTTGTATTTTCTATAGATTTACTTAAAGAAAATAGATTTTTTTTATAAGCATCGTTGACCTTACCAAGCAGGTGCAATTCGATATTTGCGCTTGTTAAGCTCATCGCTTCGACAACAAGTTCCAGGCCACGATTTGGGCCAATGGTTTGGGAGAACCAAAAAAGTTTTAGCGGCCCGTTTTTATTATCGGCAACATTCAGGGTAACCTTTGGAAACACGTTTAAAATAGACGCGATATTCCGGTGATATAATAGTGAATAGTTTTCGGCGATAAGCGGGCTGGATGCTGTTATATAATCAACCTGGGGCAAATATTTATCCTCCAGATATTTCGATATATTAAATTCGCACGAATAAACATCGTCCGTTACCTCCTGCCGGTGAAAATCCTCGGCATCAAAGCCGCACGGTTTTTTATGCAGCTTAGCTGTTTTCACCGTGGCGGGCAATGCACCCAGGTTATGCCCAATATATAAATCGGCATAGTGTTTCCGGGCTTCAACTATCAAAAAGTAGCTGCTGCGTGCGATTGCCAGGTCAGCGAACCTTGCATAAGAATTTGTTTTCCTTAATAGAAACCGGGCTGTTCTTCGGATTAACCTGCTTAAGAACCAAGGCAATCGTTTTCTCTTTGGATCGCCGCCGGCACATATAGCTTTCCATTTTTTACCGGCCAGCAATTCCTTGTCATGTTGCGTACCCCAGGCATTCCAGTAAGCGTATAAAACGGTTACTTCGTACCCCGCGCCAGATAAAGCATCAGCCTCTTTAACCAGGCGTGGGTTCAAAGATGGCTGACCGGATGAAATAAGAAGAACGCTTTTGTTCACTCGCGTGTTATTGTTTTATTTTATTCTCAATTATGTGCCAGCCCGGTTATATTATCCGAATAACGAAAGATACTGTTTGGCGACTTTACCGGGGTCGAACTTTTCGATCGCTGCAGTCCGACAAATTTGTCTGTTTATAGTTTTTAGCTGTGAAACACAGCTTATCATTGCCTCATCAGTTTGTACAATAAATCCGTTGACGCCATTTTCAACGACTTCCGGCACTGCCCCCCGGTCAAATGCTATCACAGGAGTGCCGCAAGCCATAGCCTCGATCAGTACCATGCCAAAAGGCTCGTCCCATTCAATAGGAAATAATAGCGCTTTTGCCTGTCTTAGATATTCATTTTTTTCAAGGTCGTTCAAACCTCCAACATATTTAATCTGCCCGCCATCGATATATGGTTCAATTTCGGTTTTAAAATAATCTGTACTATCAGCTGTGGGCGAGATATTTCCGGCAATAATGAGTTGCTGATTGGCTGCTTTTGCCACTTTTATCGCCGTATGCGCCCCTTTTATCCGGTCAAGCCGGCCCAGAAACATTAGCGGCGCATCATCAGGCACTGCTTCATTAAGTTCGTATTGCGAAAAATCGATGGCGTTATATATGGTTTTCCATTGTCCGGCTACATTGCCTGTTGAGACGCAGTAGTTACTACAGGCCGTAAATATTAAATTCCGGTTGGGTAATGCGTTTACAATTTTTATCCCGGTAGTTGACACGGGCCGGCCATAGGTCATAATTTTTTTTACCCGGCGATTTAATACCGGAAGCAAATAAGCTAACCTGCCAAAATTGTGGATGAGATCAAAATTCGCGTTGTTTTGGCGCAAAAATCGCCATACAAAAACGGCTTCGTTAAATTTAACCTTGCGGGACCGGTTTAAATCATTCACACCGAACGTTATCGTATTCCCGCTGCAAAACGACCCGGGGCCCGCAAGTAAAGTTACCTGGTGGCCTAGCTTTTTATATTCTTCGGCAAATAAATAAACCAGTCGTTCGTGCCCCCCATATAAAGCGGGTGGAACAGGTATTCCCGGATCCATGATGAGCAGTATCCTCATTTGTAAACGTCTTCAATAATATCCAGCATACGTTGTGCGCTATGTTCCAGCGTGAGGTTTTCCAAAATATAATCTCGTGGTTTAAAATCATTACGTTTTACACCATCCCAAAAATTTCCGATCCGTTTTTCAAAATCTTCAAAATCCCTGAACCGCATGCCGCACCAGTCATCAAAAAAAGGAACTGACGTTGCGGGTATTACCGGAGCATTCCACATAAACCTGTTTGGGTCAAGAAAAAATCCCTGGTCCCAGGCAAATACCGGCACATTCATAGACAATGCCTCGCAGCAAGCGAAACCCTGGCTTTCATGTTCGCAGAGAAAGATCATGGATCTGCATTGGTTCAGCAACTTAAAATATTCGCCTTCACTATACCCTCCGTAATTGATCTCGGTGTACGATAAGTCCAACTCCTTCAATTTATTCAATATCGGCTCTTTCAGCGAGGAGTTATTTGCCGGTTTGTCCCACATTATTTTATTGTACACCAATACGTCAAACTTTTTCGGCGATTGTGTTGCAGGAACCCATTTTTTAGTATCAATGCCGGCGGGCCATAATTCGCATTTATCAATGCCGTAATACGGGATGTAAATATCCACTGCCCAGTGGGAATGCTGTAGATACTTTGCCACGGGGTATTCGGTAAATAATTCCGGCCATTCGGATGGATGTGTCATCAGGCCAATACCCGCAATGACGGGGTTGGGTTGGCGATAGCCTTGTAACGCATATTTTCCTTCGCCCAGCACAACAACAGCCTCCCCCACTTTTATCTTTTCAAAAGGCAAATTGACATCATAGTCAATTTTTAAATTGTCGAATCCCTTACACAGATTTATAAACACCTTTTTAACCCCGCTGGTTTTATTACGGCCAAGCAGTGTTTTAATTATGCGGATCAAATGCCTGTCGCCTTTGAAAAACCGATCCTTAGCAGGTATAGTGCGAAAATATAAATGTATCTTATCCAATTAAGTCGACAATCTTCTTGACAGGTTCATTGATGGTTGTTCAACCAGTTTATAAAACACCCAGGCAAATAAAATGCACATGGCTAAACACGATACAAACATCAAATAATCATTGGTAATAAGCTGCCGTGTATATCGTGCAAAAACATAGCTGATTGGAAAATGTATCAGGTACAGGGAATAGGAGATCCTTCCGGTAAACAGGATATAATCCGGTAATCTCTTTTTATTATAAAGAAAAATAAACAGACCGGCTAATAATGGTATAATGCCTGTGATATACGATACTTCGGCCATTAAAAAAATGGCAAAAAACACAACGATCAATAACGTGTGAGTTTTAGTGATCTTTTTAATAAATCCTAAAAAGAAAATGTAGCCGATAGCGAAATCATAAAAATTTGATATTATAATTCCCCGGTAAGTAAACCGCATAAAAACAAATATGGCACTCACAACTACCAGGCACATAACTGCGATGTAGCCATTTGTCTTACTTAACAATGGATAAAACAAACCCAGGAGGATATAAAACTGAAACTCGATTGAAAGCGTCCAAAAAATCGCTGAGTACCACTCAGCACCTTTAACAAACGGGACCAGGTAAAACACATGCAGGATAACTGCATATAAACTTAACGCCGAAACCGGCACCAGGCCAACGGCAAAGAGAAGCGCTATGGTTACCCAATAAGGCGGATCGATACGAATGCTCCGCCTGAAAAGAAACGTAAAAAAACCTTTTAATGTGTACCCCTTTTTGTAAAGCGAATAAGGTAAGATGAAACCGGAAATAACAAAGAAAATTGCAACGCCCTGCTGCCCGTTCTTTATAATATAATCAACTAATTTATTGACGTGAAAATTGATTACGAGGGATATATGAACAATACAAACGGACAGTGCTGCAATCCCCCTTAAAATTATTATGCTTTCGATCTTATTGCCTGTACTCTGCATGTTTTGCTTGCATCTAAAAACAGTTACCTAACCACTTGTATTATTTTCTGTAACGAGGTTGGAATACTATTTTCACTCAGGGCCCGTTTTTGACCGTTTATTTTTAGCTTTTTACGCATATTCCGGTCAGCCTGCAATTCCTGTATTTTGACAGCCAGATCGTCGGTGTTTCGGTAAACGGCAATATCATTCCCTATATCGTATAGATCTTCAATCCCTGCGGTGTATTCGGTAAGATAGCATGCCCCCAGCATGGGTGCTTCAATATCCCTAAGGCGGGAATAAGCATCGGGCTGTAAAAGAGGGTACCGGAAGGACGGGTAACGGTTAACACCTAAGGTGATCATACTTTCGGCGGTTAGCTTTTTAAATTCATCGAACGGAAGCTCCCCGTTCAGATGAGCGCTTAACGTGCTGCTAATATCCTGATCGATATTCCTTTGTTTTATCTTTCGTATGTACGCTGCAACGCCCTGCCGTTTTAAAAAATCGAGGTTAAATTGTATTTTATTATAAAGCGTGTAAGCAGGCGGTATATGAGTGCTTTTGTGTGCTTTTAAATTCTGCCAGCCGCTACCGTAAACAGCTAAATTTATATCGGGGTGGTGCGACATTAAATTTTCAAACAGTATTTTTCTTTGAATATCCTTCGAGCCAATAAAAGTCACCTGCCCGTTTGCTTCTTCCTTTATAACCCGGAGCGCCGGTTCAACCCATATGGGCATTGGCAAATTAATGAAAGAAAATCCGGCTGCTTTATACCAATTTGCCGCTTTATACTCGGGCACCCAGTTAAGATCGAAAACTTTAAATTCGGGCGGAGCTGCTGTAAATTCGCGTACGTTATCGCAAAAGAAATTAACGCAGCGAATACCCATTTTTTGAATTTCCGCGATAGCGGGTCCATCCACCTGGGCCGGGTACAGGTAACTCAAAAAGATATCGGCCGGATTTTTTTTTAGCCAGGCAACCGTTTTCTTCCAGGTTTCCTGTTTCCAATTTGCCTGCGCATTTCGGGGTTGAGATACCAGCCCCAGGGCCCAGTCAGCGCCGGGGCATTCCGTCCACTCGTGTCCGGCTTCGGTTATGCCGTTTTTTATATAATGCTGCCAAAAGCTATATGCCGGTATCGGGTAAACGTTTTCAGATTGCTGAAAGGCCAGGAAGAATTTCAACTTTGTTTTTTGAATAATACATCAATTTGCCCAAGCTCCTGGCCGGTAGGTGTGGAATGCCCAAATGCATAGATCCCAAAATTGAAACCCGAAAGGTAATTGGCTATATCCAGGAACAATGGCTGCCCGTAGTAGTATTTCCTGAACGAAACCTCAACGATAAGATAGTTTACCTGGTTTAGATATTTACCTGCACCTTTTAAAACCTCTAATTCAAACCCTTGTACATCCAGCTTGATCATATCCGGAACCGGTAAAACGCCCTGTTTGATCAGGTCTTCAACACGTTCAACGTGTACCGTCTCCTCCCCTGTTTTTTTAATGCCGTACTGCTCATATTCGAGCGGAGTTGCTTCAAGGATACTCGACGAATCGGAAAAGCTCGAAACATTGATAACAGCATCCTTATTTTCGTTACCCAGGCAAAAACGATGGATCGTCATTTGCGTTAACTTACCGGTATTGTTGGTTAGTTTGGTTAAATGTTCGGGCAACGGTTCAAAAGCATGCACTGCCGCGTCAGGAAAAAATGATTTGGCCAGCAGCGTCCATGTACCGATATTCGCGCCCACATCAAATATAACCGCTGGTTTAAAGTTATCTTTTTTGATGAGCTCGAGCAACTCAAGACTATCAAGATATCCAAGCCCGAGGCTGGCAGCGGGTGTGCCTTTCAGCTTGCCCCTGCGCTTATTACGGCTGATCGCTACTGCAAGACGGTCTATTATTACCAGGGGGTTGTATAGCAGGGATAATCTCATTTATGGTAACATCCTTTTTTTAGAGCCGTTTGGATCGTTTAACTTGCCGCACGCCAAATATCTTATGATAAATGGGACGGAGCGTGTTTTTGAGAAAATTTTTCATCCGTTCAGGGTATTCAATAGTAACCAGGGATTTTATTTCGGAAACCCAGTTTAACCTGTTGGTTAATGCCCTATTTAGCCGGTAAACTTCCCGCCGGTAGGGGTAATGCTGCGTGTAATATCCTAAAAAATGAACGATCAGAGGCGACACCCGTTCAAAAGGATACCACGCCTGGTGCTTTGGATTTGGCGGGAGCGGGTTAATTAACCATCGCTTACCGCTGATTATATCAATTTTATAGCCCCCGGGGCAAGCTTTCGGATCGCTCATAATTGTGCCGTCGTCAATAATAGGGGTTTGGCCGTGCAATTGCATGGCTAAAGCCATTGATAGCTCATCGTTTGGATGATTGCGTAATCGCACAAAACCGATCTCGTCATATTTTTTTTCCAATTCCCTCGCGGTCAAATACACCTCTTTCGCTGCCGCCCCGTTTTCAAGATAATATATGCCTCCGTTAAATTGGGGTAAATGCGGAACGTTATATTGCTGACAAATTTTTTGTATATCCCCGAACCATTCGCCACCTGATATATAATTCCCTATTACAGATACGGGATGACCTTTAAATCTTTCAAATACAACATCAATGTTCCCAAACACCAGGCAATCACTGTCAATAAAAAGCGTTTGCCCGGGCGGCGCAAGCTTATCGAGATGCAGTTTTGGGGAAAAGCTTTCACCGAGCTCGCCGGGCTGTATTGGTATGATCTTAACAAATGTTTTCAGGTCGTCAGGAACGTATTGCGGCTGATCTGTGGCCAGGTAAAATACAATATTGCTGCCGGCATTCCATAACCAAAACGACCGGGCAAGGTTTACGGCCATATCCACAAATAGCTTTTTGCTTGTTGCGATGGTCAATACGTTTCTTGGATTATCAGTTGATGTATTAAACGGTGGCATATAAAACGTTGCTCATGGCTATATTTTGCCTTGTCTTTTTTTATTGATAAACGGGCGTTCAACCAAATAATAATGATACCATGTAACGATTGGGATAATAAATACCCCCATTGTTACACCCAAAAGCTGGATGCGCCCGGGAAGGTATTTATGCGCTAAAAAGTTTTTCAAATATATCAACGGTTCATGCAGCAGGTATAACGAATAGCTTGAAAGGCCTATGGCTGCTAAAATTTTGACTATCCACGAATTTTGGTGTTTTCGCAACCATTCCTCTTTTGACAATAAAAATAAGATGGGTGCAGTCCAGATCAAAATATTGAACTGATCAGTTACAATAAACTGTTTATTGGGAATGTAAGTCAGGCACAGAAACGCAGTCAATATGATCGCGTATATGAACAGATAGATAGGTTGCTTCAGATCATCAGCGCTTAACATTTTTTTATCGGCCAGGAACGCGCCGCAGCACCATGCAAACCACAAATTAAATACGCAAAAGCGCTGCGGCAATGAAATAAGATTGGTATTCATAAAATAAGCGATGCTCAACGCAGAGACAAAGAACGTGAGAGCCAGGGCGTAGTTTAAATTGTATTTAAACCTCACGAAATAAAATACAGGGTATATAGCATAAAATGCGATCTCGATACTTATGGTCCATAAAACAATATTAATGGTATTAAAATACGCCACCGTAAAACCCTGCAGCGAAAAAAAATGGATCAACAAATCGGTGCCTGCCGGTTTGTAACCGGGTATGGTGCAGTAATTTATTGTCAAAGCAATTAATAGTGCGGCAATATAGGGCGGATATATCCGCAGGAACCTGCGCAAATAGTAATCTTTTAGAGGGAGGGAGGAGTTGGATTTAATATACCGGATGTTGGATGCGTGGATGCAATACCCGCTTATCAAAAAAAATAGTGGCACCGCATACAGAGCCCCAAACCCATCGGTGTAATTGAAAATTGACAACCCGGTATATTTTGCCAGGGTTGCGCCGGATTGGTTATGATAATAGTAAACGCCCAGAGCGGCGATAGCTCTTAAAATATCAATCGATACAATTTTTTGCGGCCCGGTCTTATCCGCCATTTAACTGTTGAATGGTTTTAAAAAGCAGGTCTTCCGGTACTACAATATCGCCCCAGGCAGCTCCCGCCGGTTTATCGCCAACCAGGTACCAGTAGTTCAAATTCCTGATAGATGATAAGGTATAGAAACAATCAGTCCGGAAGTAATCGGGTGAAAATATTTCAATCACAGCTATTTTCTCTTGGGTAAATAGTAAATTACTCAGAGCAGCACCATGAGCGCTTATAATAATTTTCGCCTGCTGTGCCATCTCAATTTGCTCATTAACACTGAGCACACCAGGATCCACGATCTCAAATCCCTCATCTGCGAGCCTGTTTGTAATCACGTCTTCGTTCAGAATTTTTCTCGCTGCACTCATGCCTCGTCTGAAATATAATTTCCTGTCGGGTGGTAAAGTTGGCTGCGTTTTAACTAATTTTTCCCTGAGATACTCAACCGCCCATTGTGGCGCCCTGCCCTCACTTCCCGGAAGGGAAGCAACAAACAAATGATCAAAATGCAACTTTTCATCACTTTTTACAAAGAGGATCTTATTATTGGGTATTCCAAAGTCCTTAAGGACATCCAGGAATTTCACGGGCACGTTTGAGGCGATGCAAAAATGATCTACCTGGTCCAAGACCGATTCGTACAGTTTAATACGCGGAAGCACATCACTTAACCAATGGTAATAGTTATGGCTTTCGGGCGAGATGAGAACAGCACCAACACCTTCTATATGTTTAACCTTTGCCGAAAAAGTATAAAACGGATATCGCCATAAAAACTTTTTTAAAGATGATATGCCAAAATGGTGACTGAACTCCTGGAAAAGCTGGTGGCTGGCCGTGAGTACCAGCCCTTTATGCCCTAACAGGTAACTGTTTTGCAGGTAAAACAGCGTGGCTTTATTGGTTGGATAGCTTCGATTGTAATTGAAAGGCCGGAGAACTGGTATCCCCAAAGTTTTCGGTTCGCTGTTGTGCACGAACCCTGCGGGAAAAATGGGCTTATACCACGGGCCGCGCTGGCTAAAATATATCCCTTTTTGTTTTCCCTTTTTATCGATCCACTCCTGGCAAGAGTCGATTATTTTAGCGGGATAGATAAACGGGAACTGCCTCACCCAGTATTTTAAATTGGATTTCAGGCCCATGATCGTTTAAATATTTGCCGGTACCATGCCATTAATCTAACCACTTTCCATCCAAACAAGCCGGCTAAAATATGCCCCGCCGGACCGCCTACATATTTCTCACCCCGGTAACCCAATTGTTTTGCTTTTTGAATGCAATACGCCGACAGATCTTTAAATTGCGGGTAAGCCACCACGCCTGTCCACCAATAATGTCTTGCAAAAATCCGGTCAACAAGCGTATCTGCTGTTTTTTCTTTTAAATGCGCCAGTTTCAGGTCTGTAGATAATATGGTGCTTTCGATGCCCTTCCTGGTTTTTTGAGCAGATAAGGATTGCGTGTCCGTAAACTTACGGTAATAGTTAAGGCCCTTCTCACTAAACTTTATCCCTTCTGAAGCCAAAACAACCCGGCAAAAAAATTCACCGTCATCATCGAGGCGAAGGTCCTCATTCCATAAACCGGCTTTATCAATTAGTTCGCGCGGGGTAAGCCATGCATGTACGGTTATCATCCCACCATAGCCGGGCAATACTTCTTTGCCGGCGTACAGTTTTATCAAAAAATCAACTGGGTTGTTACTGTCGTGATGCAACCACTCGTCACCTTCATTATTGCCTATGTTATTTTCACCTTCAGTAAAATGAACAGTTTTACAAATGGCAAGATGTGTTAGGGAACCGTCTAAACAGCCTACCTGGGCTTCAATTTTATCCGGACTCAACAAATCGTCAGCGTCCAGGAATTGTATATATATACCTTTGGCTTGCTTTAGACCGGCGTTGCGGGCAGCAGCGGCGCCTTTGTTTTTTTGCTGTATCGCCTTAACAGTTCCGGCCTCCTTATATTTTTCGATGATATTTAAAGAATTATCGGTTGACCCGTCGTCAACCAGTATGATCTCTATATTGGGCCATGTCTGGCCGATAACGGATAAAATGCAGCTATCCAAATACTTTTCGGCATTGTAAACCGGTATAATAACAGATACAAGCGGCCTCATCGCGAATTAAATATTTCTATCCACCTGCTTCGTGATGATGTATTTACAGGAATAGTGTTATTGTTAAACCAGGGCTCACTTAACATTTCAATGTATTTATCGTTATCCTGGTCCAGTTCAATAATGCGGTCAATGACCGGCTGGAAATTGATCGTCCCCGCCTGCATGTAGGTTTTCAGGTTTCTTCCTATTGATTTCAATTTCCTTTTTATGCGATGTACCGGGTTATGATAATATTGCGGCCGGATGTCAATAAAATCCTTAAGGCTAACATTTTCAAGCCATTTTATGATTGGCCCATTGTTGATGTAATCTGTAACGTTAATAAACGCTTTTTTATTGAACACCTCACCTATATTCGGATCGCCGCAGTAAACAGGGATGCTGTCAGACAGCATCGCGTCATATAATTTCTCGGTTTGATAACCAGGGTAAATATCATTTTCAAATGCGATAGTAAATTTATAACCGGACAAAAATTTCCGTTTAACTTCCCATTTATCGCCGCTATAAAGTTTGTCAATTGAGGCCATATTGTTCATTGAGCGGCCGGGGGCGTCGACTTGTTTATACGCCGATAGTTGCCTGAAAAAGGCATCGCGATAAGCAACTTTATGTGAGTATAAATAATTGCAAAATTTTGTTTTTGATGCCGATATCCTTTCAGGATTGTAACCTGGCTGTTTGATAAGCTGTCGCGGATCTTGTCCATGCCACTGGATGCGTTTATAGTTGGGATGCTGAACCTCTTCTTCACGGGGTACCCCAAATGCCCACTCGCAAATGGACATATCGGGTTCAATGTTTTCGCAGAAATATCCAATGCGCGTATAGTTACCCTTGTCGGGGATGTCGTTTCCATAGGGGCCAAATACGATAAAGTCGGGGGTAACTGATTCTTCAAAATCGTAAACATCTGCTAATTGCTCTATATCAAACACATCCTTTTTGAACCCTTCAAACGTAAGGCCGTTCCGGAAACTGATCTTAATTAATTGTTTGGGCAAACTGCAGTGGATTTTGGATGCGTCCTGTTAATCGCGGACCGATCTAGTAAAAATGTTTTCGCGCATCCCTTTATGCCTGTTCAAGGAAGGTAAACTCTTGTGCGTTGTTGACTTCGGCAATATGATCATATAAGTAATTGTATATGAAACCCATTTCTTCAGCGGGTTCATCTTTTACAATTACGCCGCTTTCTTTTTTTGATTTAAGCCACTTTCCAGCTTGTATTTTTATTTTTGACCATAAGCTGATCTCGTGCCTGTCTCCTTTGTATTCGTAGAAACCAGCACCCTTCTTACCTTGTTCGGTTATCATGGCGGTATTTTTTAATGACGAAACGCTTTGCGCATGTGCAACCGAGAGGGCATTATAACCGGTATAATAAACTATACAGGCCTGCAGGTAGCTTATCCTTAACGAATATTCCCAATCCATCATGATAAAGCTGGTGTTATAAAGACCGATATAAGCCAGCGATGCCCTCCGTATCAGCATGTGCACATCGCCGAAAGTAAAAGAAGGATCAATCCCATTTTTCCATTTTTCAAATTGCGGCCGGCGGGTGGTCTTCTGAATATTTTTATAATCATAAAGATTGGCTCCCAGGTCATTTGAAATGATGACGTCGACGAGGGGATTTGCCAGCATAAAATCTTTGCATTTCCTTATAGCATGGTAATAAAACACATCATCGTCAATAACTTTTTTTAAGATAATGCCTTTAGCCATTAGCATAGCTTTGTTCCAGGCATGGGCCTGGTTTTTATCCGGCTCCGAGATAAACCGGTGAATCTTACCTTCGTCAAAAAGTTTCTGCAGGTATGCTTTAGACCCATCTGTGCTGTTGCCGTCGACCACTACAATTTCCTCGTCCGGCAGCAATTCATTTACCAGTTTTTCAAGCGTGATCCTTAAAAAGGGCAACCGGTTGTGCGTGGCTATTATGTACGAAAGATTAATTGTTAGCTCCATTTAAATACTGACTTTATTGGCCTGTTAATCCAATCCCAGTAATTGAATTTATTTTACCGTGGCTTCAGTAATTTTGTGATTTTTCTGAGGATAGATTTTTTTTGCCATTTTTTTTGAAAAACGGCCCACTGCCCCACGGTCTGCTCTTCCTTATCGAGCAACATGTCATGTGATTGGCAGGACAAATGCGAAACCAAAGATGACTTTACGAGCGCGTGCTTAACACCATATTTTCGTAACGTCATGTCATAATCGTTGTCGGCATACCAAAACGTGAATTGTTCATCCAATAAGCCAA
The DNA here is from genome assembly GCA_035568395.1 of Mucilaginibacter sp. Taxonomy (GTDB): domain Bacteria; phylum Bacteroidota; class Bacteroidia; order Sphingobacteriales; family Sphingobacteriaceae; genus Mucilaginibacter. The sequence goes on from DATMOF010000006.1 coordinate 348,134, forward strand.
TTTTGTTAAATATGCTTCTTTTTACAAAAATGCACCAGCCCATTAAAATGCCGTTAACCTTTAAATTTTTATCACGGCGAATGATGTTGCCGCCCTTTTTAATCTTTTCATCATAATCAATGGTTGCACAATAGGGGTTTGCCGACTCCAATATGGGATATTTATTAAATGCTGCAATTAGTTCGCGGGCCCAGTTCAGATGAAAGATAAGGTCGTTATTACAAAGGCATACATATGCGTTGCTGGTCATACTGATGCCGATATTCATGTATCTGTTATACCCAAAGGGAACATCCGGGTATATCGTTTTAGTGCCGGGATATTGATAAGGCTGCAGGTCTTTATTTGATTCGATCACCAGGGTTTCAAAAACGATCTCTCCTCCCGGTTCAGACGCCAATAAGCTTTCTATACAATTGAGCGTGGTTTGCTTTAGTTCATCGGTTTTAGCGTAGCTTAAAATAATTATATCAATATTGATCGCCATGGCCATTCTCTAAATGCTGCAATAATCGCAACGTTGCATATGGATAAAATAAAGCTTCTTTATCTAAAAGCATCAGGTTGTGATCTTTTCATCCATCATACTTTTATTCACAAATAGTGCATCACCCTGGAGCAATTCACCATTTTGAGAAGCGTAGCCGCTGCGAACATGCACCAGGACAAAATTGTTCTCATAGAAAATTTTATAGAGGTCAAAAAATGTCGAAGAGTTTTCATACAGCTGCCGATATGAAAATTCAGTAAAAACCAATTTTGTTATTTTGAGTGTGTTAATACCTCCCTTGAGCACCAAATGTTCGGCTCCCTGGACGTCAATTTTTATCAGATCAATATGTAAAAGCTTTTGCTCATTGACGATATGATCCAGTGTCAGCGTTTTAGTTCTTGTTAAAACAGGGTCCTCAAAGTTTAAATAGGCAAACCCCTCTCCTTTATTATCAATTCTTAACAACGAGCTTACAAAATCGGCATCCTCGTTGAAATAAAAATCGGCTTCAGCTACGGAATCAGAAACCGCTGCATTAATTATGCTGAAAGTATCTTTATCAGGAAATGTTTTTTCTAAAATAGGTATTAATCGGGTGACCGGTTCAATCAGGATACCCTTTTTAATTTTATATTCCTCAGAAATGCAAGCCGAAAAGGATCCTATGCTTGCGCCTATATCAAGAAAAGTAATCGGGTTGTTTTTGGGCAACCATTTTAAAACTTCCAGGGGCGCATTGCTGCGGGAGTATTTTATTTTTAACAAACGAAGTAAAAGATATTTCCCCTCTTGCTTAATATTGTTGGGTATTAATCGCTTAAAGCGGGTAAATAAACTTAATTTTTCATTTTCCATTTTTCAGTTTCGGGTTTTTAAACCCGGTTGATAGTTTTTATATAATCAACAAATCTCTTTTCAGCCGCTACAGGCGGGGCCGGAATATCAGGCGTTGCTGGTGAAATAGCGTGAATTAAATTAATTAGCTCCTGGTAATTATGATAAGTGTGCATACCATTTAAGCCATAGAAGCTTCGTGATGCATTATGATTTGCGGCAATTGGAATACCTGCAATCAACAATTCGGGTATTTTCGTTAGTGAGCCCGAAGTAGGCGGTTGGTTTAATACCACAATATCATTTTCAATTATAAGCTCTTTTAATAAAGTTGTATCAACACTTCCCCATATTTTTATGTTAGATGAATTATAGTTCTTTAATATTTCTGAGCCGAAACCCGCCACATTAAAATTGATGCCTTTAAACTTTTCCGACTGGCTTAATAAATCAACATAGCCCTGCATTGTAGGCTTGTTGTAAAATGTACCGAGTAACAATATTTTTTTAGGGGTGTTGCTTTTTTCCTTCTTTTCCCTTTCCGCCCGGATATTTAAGAGGTATGCATTTACCGCAGCTGTAGGATAATATGGTAAGTAATCGACGTCAATACCATAAATAGATAGCAGCCATCTTTCCTCAAGGGAAATTGTAAAAACCTTATTTGGATATCGCAGATACTTCAACTCTTCGGTAAACCAATTTGGCGAATTTACATCTGACGTAAAGCTATGGTTATCAATTAAAAGAGACTCCAGATTATGCGGAAGCGCGATAAAGGGTATGTTCCTTTTATAAAGTTCATTGCCCAATAAAAAATGCTGGTTTGCAAGCGATTCCCAAATAAACAGCGAGGGTTCATTTTCGGCAATGAACCTTTCAAATGCCTTGATGTAAGCACCTGTATTATGATCATTTCTTAAATTAAGACTGGGTCTTTTATTGTAAGCTACCCCTCTAATATATGAGGACAAACTTCGTGGTTTTGGCTTATATGGCTCAAAATCGGCAATCTTAAAAGGGATATTATTTTTATTTAAAATTTCCCGGATTTGAGCCGTTCGTTTGCAGCCGCCATTGCTAAATTCATCGGGTTCAAAATGCGAGTGGGTGTAAATTGAACCTGGCATTATTTCGTGACCGTTTTTTTAAGTTTTACCAACCGCCTCTTTATTTCTACCGTTAACGGCCCAAAATTTATGTCAAAAAACCATAACAAAGATTTTTGCAGGGGGATTGAGAGTCGTTGATTAAACGCGATTGCCAATTTATAGCTTTCAATGATCGTAAATCTTTTATTCAGCAATTTTAACTGATGTTTTAACCAGGTAGTTTTGGCGTTTTCATAACGGGAAGCAATGGTATAATCTGATTTACAGTGTGCAGTTATCCATTTTTTTAACCATACCAGGTATTGCAGCGAGGCTTCTATTTTTTCTTTGACTAAGTTCTGAACTGCTGAAATATTGGTAAAGCTATATCGCCAATATACAAACGCGTCCGGAATGGTAAATATTCCCTTTTCGGCGCCGATGCTAATCCATGTTGCATCGTCACTGCCCCATGCCAGCGGAAAGCTTACAAACTTTCCCGACCCGATATATTTTTGTTTTGAAAATATATACTCAACCGCGTACGAGCTTCTTTGCAGCTCAAGCCGCGAAACAGCAAATTCGCACGCATCCTCAACCTGCGGATGCAACGCGTTATTTTGCACGACTACACCTTTGTGGTTAATGATCTTGCTATTGAACCGGTAAACCTCGTACTTCGAATTTGTTGAAGCCAGGGCCTGCCGAAACATGCTTACGCAATCCGTATCCATAACATCGTCATCGGAGAACAGCCATACCCATTTTTCCTCTTGCGCCATGTCTACACATCGTTCCCAGTGCTGCGTTAAATTGGTTGCTCCCAGGTTATTGTCGAATTTTTTATAAGATACTTTTAAACCGCCTTCAAATTTCTTTACCACTTCGTAAATATCCTCCGGGCTGTTATCATCTCCAATATAAACGTTAAAATCCTTATCGCTTTGGTTTGAAATGGATAACAGGGTCGTTTCCAAATATTGCCTTTTATACGCCGGTATAATAATAGCAAGATCCATTAAATTGAGCTCCAATCTGTTAAAGGAGCCAAAAATTCTATCTCAGTATGTGTTGCCCTGCCTGGGATCGATACAATCAGAACGCGTTTATTTTCGTGATATTTATTTTTATAGTGGCTAAGAATAATCCTGAGTCGCTGTTTAAATCCGGCCAAACTGAGGGAAGAAACTTCCTGTAATTTGTTTTTCAATATTTTGATATCACTTTGCCATTTTAAAGGATAGCAGGCGAGTCGCTGGAATGCCTGATAATCCTGTGTGGTATAAAGTTGCCATGTTTTATAGTCTTTTTTTAAGACTTTTATGCTGCACGCAAACGTCATGGTTGCCGAAATGGTGATCTTCCAGTGCGTGCTTTTCGTTAAAAGAACCCTGGTTTCTTCACCATTTTCCAGGACATAATGATTGTAACCACCCTTATTAAACGCGATATACTTATCCGGGCTATCGTATAGTGTTACATAGTCGGCGATCCCGAGTCCCTCCAATAAAACCGTCTTGGCATCGTTTAAATGAAGGTAGTCGTCTTCCAAAAAATACACGTTGTCGCTGTCGTTAAAGTTACCGACGGCGTAATCCAATATCTTCAAAAACGATAAGGAATTTCCCAGGCCCGGCAGCTCAATTAATTGAACACCCAATGAATTGATATCAGCCAGTGTCTGCTCAAGGCAGTTATCAGCAAACACAACTAAATTTTCCTTCCCGAACACACTGATATAATTTTTGAGGCAATGCATTTTGTTGGCATGCCTAAGCTTGTTTTTTTTGTTGCCTTTATCAGATATGCGATATAATGTGTAAAGCATCAGTATGCCTAAATGAATTTTAATCTCACTTTTTTAATTTGCACAGCATAGCAAATTGCGGGTATTTCACATCACTTTTAAAATTGAGAAGAAAGAGATTTAAACCAAAATGATTTATCGTCATTTATATCTCTCTTATCTTCATATCTATTAACGAGCTAATCTGCGCACTATTGAATTATTTATTCGATGAAAGATAGTTTTCAATCCGACTTTTATTAAGAAGAAAAATTCCTTTGGATCCCTGATAATTGCGGGCACACTTCTTTGAGATTTTAGTAAATGATTCAAATCCAAAAGGCTTACAAATTTTAGCACCTCCTCATCAATTGCTTGCGTAGCGTTGTTATATCGCGGCATGTTACGTTCATACAGATCAATGCCATTATTTATACAATATTTTATCCGGTTGGGATTCAGATAATAGTTCGTATTATATTCCTGGTGCGAAAAACTTTTTATTTTATTAATGTACCTGTTAATATCGTTACCAAAAAGGTAAGCAAAATGGCCCCCATAATACCCGCTGTAATTTAGTTTGATATTTAAGTCGTTAATTAAAGCGTCCCGGTTGCCTATGTTAACATTTTTAATAAAACGGAACGGCGTAATAACCGACAAACTCCATGTTTCATTTGGTTGAACACCATTTAAAAAATAATAGGATAGGCTCATCGGTATTCTTTGCGGGATATCTAACTGGAAATCGTCAAGGATGCGGTTGAGATAAGGTATTTCGTCAAGATCGGAGATAATGATGAGGTCGTCGTGATTGGCCGACTTTAACCCGGTTTTTATTAAGTTCCGCTGGTGATATTCATTTACCCAGGCTGAAGTGAGATCCGGCTCTGCAGTATCAGTTATATAATTTATCTTACTAAGAAACCTGGCAAACCGGCGGGTATTGTTACCGAAATGCAGCGGCTTTGGAATCCCGGAAAATGTATATGCCGACTCCACAATAACAAACTTATCCACCAGGGCATTTAGATAATTTAATCGGAGTTCAAGCAGGTCAAGTTCTTCATTTAGCAAAAAGCAATCATATATCATAATTGTTATGCATCTGCACTTGTTTGTTCATAAAGACTTTATTAGGTTTTTAAGCCTCCTCAACGGATCGATAATCAGGTGCCCTAATTTATAATCAAAAGAATTTTTATATACGTTTTTTAGCATTTCATTTTCCAGTGCTAATGAAATAGGATCAGGCAGATAACTCAAATATTTGTTTATATGCTTTTGGTATATATATAGTTTCTTATCCCTTTCATTTCGTTCGTCATTGTGAATAGCAGACGCTTTTTTTATCCTGTAAAAAAAGTGTGTTTCATTTAACCGATATACTACGTCATCAGGAGTAAGTAACCTTAATAAAAACTCCCAATCCTCGTACCCCCCTACCATTAGTTCATCGTATCCGGATATTTTATCAAAATCGTTCTTTCTGAATATCGACGAACAAAAAATCATATTTTTAACAAGCAGCCTCCGGTAAGAATATTCTTCAAGGAACCACTCACCTTTCATCAATCCAAATCTTTCTGCCTTGCAATAAATTAGTTTTATTTGAGGATTCTCTTTTATTTTCTCCATAGCTTTTTGAAGATAATAAGGGCTTATCTTATCATCAGCATCTAAAGGCAATAGGTATTCGCCCCGGGCAATGTGAACCCCGGCATTGCGGGCGCTGGATAACCCGCCGTTGTCCTTTTTTAAATATTTAAACCGATCATCTTTGGAGCAGTAGGATGTGGAAATTTCTTCGGTGCAATCAGCTGAACCATCGTTAACGATTATACACTCCCAATTGCCATAGGTTTGTGCCAGGACACTATCCAACGCCTCAGATAAGTATTGTGCCTGGTTGTAGCAGGGAACAATTACAGATATAAGATCCATGGTTTCAGACATTACTAAACTTCGTATTATACGCTGATGTTAACATTGAGGCTTGTATCGAAAGACACATTTTATGACTATCTTCAATTGCTCAACAAATGAAAAATATTGATAATATTTTTCATTTGGATCATATAATAATTTTAGTGTATCGAAATTGCTGTCGCGATAAAAAAAGAAACCTCTAATGCAATTCCGTTTTTTTGATTTCATCAACCAGTCAAGTTTTAATCTATCGAATACTTTCTTTTCATTGTTCTCTTTGATAATATATTCACTCCATTTACATACATTTTCAAGTTGCTCAACGGGTCCGGGCTGAGTTTTCATTAAGGCCAGGTGTATGTGAGCGTCCTTTTCGGATAGATTTGGAATCAATTGTTCAATCCCTTTTATCCGGGCTTTATTTGCATTTTCCTCCTGAAGAGCTTTCTGTACGTGTGAAGTTTGGTCCGGGTGTACACGATATCGAAGCAAAACTTCATCGAGATTTGCCAAAAGACCAATTTTACACAGCCTAACCCATAAGTTGTAATCCTCTGCCGGTTCATCGGCTGTGTCATAACGTATATCATTATCCGACAGGGCTTTTTTTCTCAACATTACGGTTGGGTGAGCAATACAACTTTGATTTAATAAACCGACTTTAATATCCTCATGATTTGAGGGGGTTATTACTATCTCCTTTGTAGGTAACACCTCAAAATTGGTTCCAGACAGTATAATAGAGGGGTTTTGCTGCATGAACACAATTTGTTTTTCAAGTCTCGTCGGCAAACTAATGTCATCACTATCCATCCTTGCGATATACTCGCCTTTTGAAATCCCAATACCCAGGTTAAGACTTTCGGTATAGCCGGTATTAACAGGCTTTTGGATCAGTGTAATACGTGCGTCTGCATATGATCTAATTATCTCGATACTTTTATCGGTCGAAGCATCGTCAATTATTAAAAATTCAAAGTCCTGGAAGGTCTGGTTTAGAATACTTTCAATTGCCTCGTGCAAATATTTTTCCGAATTATAAACGGGCATTAATACACTAACTTTCACAACAGGAGGATTCATGCCTCGTTGCAGGAAGTAGAAATGATTGTCGTCAGCCGCAGTTTAAATTCTTTCGGGATAAAAATTATTTTTATTTTATTCAAGTGTCGGGGCGATAGATCTGGCATTGAAGTTTAATTGAAATTAATTAAAACCCACTACCAATTTTTAGGTTTAACCGGACTATTATAAATCAACAAATAGTCACCAGAATACCACTTATATTATGGAATATGAAAAATCGATTTTTTTATCTTGTGTTTCAAAGATTTTAAAAAAAAATCGACCGAGAAAAAATTTAGCTTAATGCTTTTAGAAATGAAAAAAGGGTTTAAATATTTATTCAAAAGTGAAAAGCTGATTCCCACAAAGTTTTTCTTCAAATGTGCTTCGATAAGTCTAAAATAGTTATGGAAATCATAATTAAAGTCAGCGTCTCTAATAAAGATATTGTAATACATCATATCTCTTTCCTCCAAAATTAATTTATCTGAATTTCTAAGCAATGCAGTACCTTGTTGTTCATGTTGCCTAAAAACACAATAAGTATTTTCTAAAAAATACACGTCGCCCTCTCTGCACAATCTCAACCAATAATCTATATCTGTCATCCAATGTAAGTCTGCATTAAACATCCCTGCATATAAATGTTTTCGTCTAAACATCACGGTTGTAGGCTCGCCTATCGGGTTAATATAGTTTAGGATCGTATCGTTGTAAACTTCTTTGCCTGACTTCAATCCAACAAAATAAATATCGATCATTTCCTCCTTTTTACCATATAATACAACTCTTCTTGAGGTAACCAAAGAAACTGTACTATTTTCATCCATTACGTTAACATATACGGCTAACAGATCTGGCCTGAAATAATCATCTGCACATAAAAATTTGATGTAGTCACCCCCGGCATATAAAAGGCATTGGTTCCAGTTTCTGGCCATACCAATATTTGTTTCATTTTGAAATATTTTAACCCGATGATCCTCCTTATATTTTTGAATTAGCTCGTAACTGTCATCTGTTGAACAATTATCAACGATAATTAATTCAAAATTTTTGAAAGTTTGATTCAATACACTCTCTATTGCCTCCTCAATGTAATTGCGGCAATTATATAGTGGTATTAGTACACTAACTTTTGGTATAATTTTATTTAATATTTCTCGCATAACGCATGGTATCCGCCGGTACGATCGTCCAAAATGGCTTCAATCCCATTTCACTACGGCCTTAAATATTAGTTTACTTTTCAATTTTAAAAATATCAGGATTAATAAATAACTTCTTAATCTTATTAAAAGCCTTCCATGAAGTCATCACTTCGCGTCGTTTATACGGCCTGCCGCCCCAGATAATATTCAACCTTTTTTTTAGATATATTTCGTAATCGTTTACATATTCCCTTAGGGTTTTAGAATGTTCATTTCCAACACCATAAATTTTACTGCAAGCATTGGTTTGTTGTAATTCTTCTATACAATACAAATATGCCTGGATCACATCATCGATATGAACAATATTAAATTCTTGCCCGCCAGCAGACATTTCTATTTGTTCTTCGGTTTCGGCTATTTTATTTAGCAGGTTAAAAATCTTTGGCCTGGTATCATCAGGGCCATAAGTATCAAATAATTTAAGGGTTATGCAGCGCAACGCATATGCTTCAATATAATATTTAATAATGTCATCAAACGCCTGCTTGGTGGCAGCATATAAATTTGCCGGATTATATATTTCATCGTTATAATGCTGCCATGAGGTACCGGTATTTATAAAAAGTTTACAATCATTATTTACTAAGGTTTCCAGTAAAAGCATCCCGAACAATATATTGCTTTCGCAAAGGTTACTAATAGCCTCCGGAGTATGCTGATCTATGAATAACGAAGCTAGATGAACTGTTAAATCAGGTTTGAATTCTGCAACCGCCGAATTTATACTGGCATAATTTGACTCAATGATAAAAACTTTGATTTTTGGAATAACATCTTTCAATAACGCTGTATCACTTTTGCTTCGGATCAATATACCCGTGTCATAACCAAGACTAACCAATTTTTTTGTGAGCTTTGAACCGATATATCCAGTTGCGCCTGTAACTAAAATTTTCATTAAATGCTAGAACGGATTATCAAACTGGCTAAATGCGGGAAAAGATAAATCCCGATCGGAAATAATCAGGCCTTCTTTTGATGGCCAGGGAATATCAAATGAATCCCATAGTATACCCTTATCATGAAGCGGAGAATACTCAGAAGTAACTTTGTACATTACTATCGTATTATCTTCGTAAGAATAGAAACCATGAGCACACCCTTTAGGTAGAAAAACCAATTTTTTGTCATCCCCTGAAAGCTCAATGGTCAAAAATTTCAAGTATGTACTTGAGTCTTTCCTGATATCTATTACAACATCCATAATATGGCCGGTAATACAATATACTATTTTATCATGATCGTGGGGAGGTATTTGAATATGGAGACCTCTTAAAACGTTTTTATTTGATACAGAATAATATTCTTCTGCAGAAGAAAACGATATTCCCGCATCCGAAAAAGCTGTAGTATTATACGTTTTAACAAACTTGCCTCTACTATCTTTTTGCTCGTTGAGTTCAATTATGAAACAGTTATTTATATCAGTTTTGGATACAGTCACCTTAATACTTCTTTGTAAAATCATAGATAGCCTCTAACATGTAATCCATCATTGGCTTCGTTAAACCAGGGTATGTGCCGATAAATAAAGTTTCATTCATGATTTTATCCGCGCCTTTTAAATCGCCGACAATTCTATAGCTACCCGGCCGTTCGTTAATCAGATTTATAAATGCAGGCTGCCTGGTGAGGTTACCGCCAAATAAACTTCTGTTCCCAATCTTCATATTATCAAGATATCTAACCAACTCAAATTTACTAAACGGCGCCCCAGATTTAACCCTTAACATAAATCCAAACCATGATGGTACCGTAGTATTACCTGAACCATCCCAAATAAAGCCGTTTTCGGTCCAGCCCGTTGCATGCGTCGGCAACATAAACGAAAAATAATCACTAAGTGCATTCATTCCCTTTCGCAGATACTCCCAATTATCAATCCGGGCCTGTATAAAATCAGGCAACTTTTTAAGTTGTTCAATACCTATTGCTGCCTGAATGTCTAAAGGCTTTAAGTTATAACCAAGATGGGAGTAAATAAATTTATGATCATATCCGTCCGGTAATTCGCCGAGTTGCCATTCAAAACGTTTCCCACAAGTGTTATCACATCCACTTGCACACCAGCAGTCCCTTCCCCAATCTCTGAAACTTTCAACAATAACTTTTAGTTTATTATTACCTACAATGTTCACTGCTCCTCCTTCCCCTAAAGTTAAATGATGGGGAGGATAAAATGATTGGGTGGATAAATCCCCAAATGAGCCCGTTAATCTTCCGTTATAAAGACAACCAAGTGCATCACAATTATCTTCAATCAGCCATAAATTATGCTGTTTACAAAATTCCTTTACTGCACTAAGATTAAACGGGTTACCGAGCGTGTGAGCCATCATTACTGCTTTGGTTTTCCCTTCCTGATATGCTTCTTCTAAAACACTCACATCGGCATTTAAGGTTGTCGGATCGGTATCAATAAAAACCGGAACAAAACCATTTTGTATTATTGGTGCAACAGTTGTCGGGAAACCTGCGGCCACTGTTATAATTTCATCTCCATATTTTATCCGGCGGTCATCAAGTTTATAGCTTGATAGTGCCGAAATTGCTAATAAATTGGCTGAAGAGCCTGAATTGACCAAGACAGAATGTTTGACGTTTATAAATTTAGCCAATTGCTTTTCAAACACTTCTCCATGCTTCCCTAATGTTAACCAAAAATCAAGGGTAGAATCAATTGCAGCTACAACCTCACGATCGTCGAAAACCCGCCCTGCGTAGGCAACAGTGGTTATTCCTTTTTTGAAGCTGTTTATATCCGCCGTATTTCCCGGACGATTAGATTTATGTACCAAACGCGAATATTCTTTGGTCAATTCTAAAATTTTCGCTTTAATTTCTTCTGGCTGCATCCTTAAATGTACCAAAGATTATCATCAATCACTTTATCAGATTGCAATTGCTTTAATATGTTCAATCTTATTAATTTAGAGTTTCTAAAATTAGTATCACTAAATTTATTGATTATTAAACCATCAATTATTTCTGTGATTGACGATCTCAGACTTTTTTGGGGCAAAAATCCGATGGCTAGTGTTTCAAATAAAGTAAAATCAACTTTGTATGACCGCCTATCCAATACAGCATTTGGGTTAATTGTGATTTCTGTACCGGGCAACATCGCTACGACAGCCTCGGCCAGCTGTCTAACATTATAATTACCTTCGTTTGAGCCAGTATTAACAATAAGGAAAAAGCCACTATGTTCGGCGTTCCTATTAGCAGCCCAATTAATTGCACGTGCCATATCACTGACGTCTATTAACGGCCTCCATGGAGAACCATCACTTAAGATACTAATTTTACCCGAAGAGATCGCGCTTGCGACAAAATCATTTAACACCAAATCTAATCTGAGCCTGGGGCTATATCCGCAAGCCGTAGCAAAACGCAGGCAAGTTATAGTGAAAGTATCATCAGCTAATAACCGTAATGAATTCTCTGAATCTATTTTCGACTTTGCATACGCAGTCAATGGGTTTACACTATCGTTTTCAGTTTTTGGAAAATCGCCCGCAAATCCGTAAACGCTGCAACTTGAGGCAAAAACAAAATTTTTAACACCGTGTTCCTTTGCTTTCTTTGCCAAATTAATCGTTCCTTCAAAATTAATCTTACCGGTAACATCCTCAAACTCCTTACCCATTGGGTCATTTGAGATTGCAGCAAGGTGGATTACTGTATTAACGTTATTTAATATCTCATCAGGAAAGTTGCGGACATCGCCAAAGTATTGACAATCTATCCGACTTTCGGGCAATAGTTCTTTATCAAGCACACAAGAGGCAAAGTAGCCTGCATCAAAACCAAAAACCTTTGAACCGGGATATTCAGATTTCAAATATAGCTCCAACACCGATCCAACATAGGACATGTTACCAGTAATTAAAAAATTCACTATAACTGTGTAGATTTAAAAGTTACCACGTTTTCCACCTTGCGTTACCTGTGGACCATTCCTCTTCGAGTTCCACCCGATCCCTTAAAGTGTCCATAGGCTTCCAAAAACCACCGTGTTTGAAAGCGTCCATCTGACCTTCGGCAGCAATTTTTTCTAAGGGTTCACGCTCCCAAATAGTACTATCTCCGTCAATATAATTAAATACGGCAGGTTCACAAACAAAAAAACCAGCATTGATCCACGCGCCATCACCTGTAGGTTTCTCTAAAAAGGATTGCACGACATTATCATTTGATAAATCCAATGCACCAAATTTACCCGATGGCTGTACCGCGGTTACTGTGACCAGTCTTTTATTTTTTCTGTGCGTTTCAACCAATTTTTTTATATTAACATCACTGACGCCATCGCCGTAGGTCAATAAAAAGGGTTCATTGTCCAAATATTTTTGAATTCTTTTAATTCTTCCCCCAGTCATGGAATCAATGCCGGTATCAACTAAAGTAATATTCCACGGTTCAGCCTGGGAATCATGTATTTTAATCGAATTATTTTTAAGATCAATGGTTACATCTGATTTATGTAAAAAATAGTTAACGAAATATTCCTTTATCACATACCCTTTATAACCCAGGCAAACTATAAAATCATTAAAACCATGTGTAGAATAAATTTTCATGATATGCCATAAAATTGGCATGCCCCCAATTTCAACCATCGGTTTTGGTCGCAATACGGTTTCTTCTGATAAACGAGTACCTAAACCTCCAGCCAGTAAAACTACTTTCATTTAAACAAAATTTACTTCAGTGTCCTGAAAATTAATCGCTCCCCAGTTATTATCCCACATTAAATACATTTCCTTTGTTAGTTCTTCTTTGTATATAATTTCAAATGTTAACGTTTTGGTTATTATATCGAAATCTTTAATGCCGGTTATTTCGTTACCTAATCCAATAGAAAAATCTAAATAATAACTGCCCTTTGCTATATGATGGTTTTTAATGGTTAGGCGTATCCTTTTGGTTTCGCCGGCATTAATTTTTAAATTGTCTTTTGAGAAAAATACACCTATACAGGTTTCGTCCATTTTAGATATACTTCCGGCAATTCTAAAGTTTTCAAAGGACTTATTTGCCTTAACGGTAAGTATTACAGTTAGAGATTCATCTGTAGCGAACTGATTTTCAACTTTGTTGTCATCATATTCAACCGAAATGAATTCAATTGTTCTTAGATGATCATATTGCCGATGTGTTTTATTGATAAGAATAAAACGTTCAGGTTTTAAAAAATTTATATTTTCGCGATAATAGTCAATTACTTTTTCGCTGGTTCCTGAAAATTCAATCGATCCGTTATTCAATAATATTCCTGTTTTACATAAGTTTTGTACCATACTTAAATTGTGGCTAACAAATAACACCGTTTTTTTCTCTTTAGAAGAAACTTGTCCCATTTTACTAACACATTTTTTTTGGAACTCAGCATCGCCCACAGCCAACACCTCATCCACAATTAATATTTCAGATTCCAAATGTGCCGCCACCGCGAAAGCCAGTCGCACATACATTCCCGATGAGTACCTTTTTACCGGCGTATCAATATATCGTTCAACCCCTGAAAAATCAACCATCTCATCGAATTTCCGTTTAATTTCAGCTTTACGCATGCCCAATATGGCGCCATTTAAAAAGATATTTTCCCTGCCGCTTAATTCAGGATGAAAACCGGTACCCACTTCGAGTAAGCTCGCTACACGCCCTCTTATTTTTACTGAACCTGTAGTTGGAGAAGTTACGCGGCTCAAAATTTTAAGCAGCGTACTTTTCCCGGCGCCATTGCGGCCTATAATTCCAACTGCAGCACCTTGCTCTATTTCAAAATTCAGATCTTTTAAGCCCCATACAATATCGCTTTCGCCCTTTGTGCTGCGGTCATTTATTTCGCCAATTTTCAAAAAAGGATCTTCCTTGCCTCGCATTTTTGCCCAAAAGCGTTCCAGGTCGCGGGAAAGGGTACCGGTGCCAATTTGCCCGAGTTGATAAGCTTTTGACAAGTTCTCTACCTTAATTACTGCTGCCATATATTATATCGTATCAATAAAGGTGCGCTCAACGCGATTAAAAACCACGATACCCACTAAAAGAATGATTATGGTTATCGCAGTAGTGATACTTAATGATAACATGGTAAACGTACCCTGGCCCAAAAATCCATATCTAAAGGCTTCGATAATAGATGTCATCGGGTTATATTCGACCAACCACGCATAACGGGGGTACTTGCCTTCAACTACCGACAAGGGGTAAATAACCGTTGTTAGATACATCATTAGCTGAATCCCAAATGTAATGAGAAAACTTAAATCCCGGTATTTAGTGGTCATTGCCGAAATAATCATACCTAAACCCAAGCCTAGCATAGCCATCAGGACCAACAAAAATGGAAACAATAAAAGATAGGCGGTTGGATGAAAAGAAGCTCCTCTGCTCCAATATACGATCATCATTACCAAGAAAAGCAACATCTGAACACCAAACCGAATTAAATTAGAGACTACAATGCTTAACGGAACTATAAGCCTTGGAAAATATACCTTCCCAAACAATCCGGCATTAGCGGTAAACACGGTCGAGGTTTTCGTAAGGCAATCGGCAAAATAATTCCAGGCTGTGATCCCGGCCAAATAGAACAGGGGTTGGGGTAATCCATCGGTGGGAATAGACGCCAGACTTCCAAAAACAAAAGTATAAATTATGGTTGTGAATAAGGGCTGAATAAAAAACCAGACTGGCCCCAATATCGTTTGCTTATAAAATGAAACGAAGTCGCGTCGTACCAATAATGTGAGCAAGTCGCGATAGTGCCAAACATCTTTCAATTTTAAGTCGAAAAGATTGTTACTGGCTGTAATTTCAACATCCCAATTTTCGTCGGCCAGGTTATTCATTGATAATAAGTTTTTGCAGTTTATTCCTGTAATCTTTCTCGTTGAAATGAAGTAAACACCGGTGTTGAAGATCTCGCCTGCTCTCATCAGTTAGCGGCTTGCTCAGACGCTGGCTTATGGCCTCTTGTAACTCATCAAGGTTCTCTGCATTAATGGCCGTTCCTAATTCACCATTGCAGATCGCATCAATACTTCCATCCGAATTACCACAAATAACAGGCAGCCCATGGGCGAGCGCTTCGATAAACACTATGCCAAAACCTTCTTTCTTACTCGGTAAAACAAACAGGTCAGCTAATAAAAAATAGTCGGAAAGTTCAGTTTCATCGATAAATCCTGGCAATATCACCTCCTCATCTACTTTATTGTGCGTTATCAATTTTTGAATGCGTATCTCTTCTTTGTGATCATATTCGCCGGCAAGTACATATTTCAAACCCGGAAATTTCAACCTCAGTTTACTGATGACCTTTATCACCTGATCGTGGCCCTTATACTGTTCGGTTGCGGCTAAGCGCGTTAAAGTAAAAATGACCGGATTATTGGTAGTTAACCGGTATCGTTTTTTTAAGCGTTCGGGCCTGGCAAAATTTTCGGGGAGTTTCATAAAAGGATCTACCGCGTTATTTAAAACAGTACAGATACCCGGGTCAATTTGGTGCCGGCTTATCATTTGCTGCCTCGTAAAATTACTTACACAAATGATCTTGTCGCAATGCTTAATAAAGAGTTTTTTTAATGCTGACAGGGGTCGCCATACTTCTATCCCATGCGCAATGAGCCAAACCCTGCACTTCGGATTGATTATTTTTACTATTATGCCGATAATCGCCAGGTTAATATGGCTTATTATAATAACGTCGGGCTTTGCTGCTGTACGAATGGTTTGTAAAATCAAGGCCATCCTGTTACCTGCGAAGCCCTTAAAGTTTTCGGCAAATAAATATTTAGGCACCAAGTCCTTTTTGGCATCATAAACCGACCAAAGTTTGAAATTCCAATTATTTTTTCTGGCAAGCGTCGATAAAGAATACGCCAGTGTGCGGGTCATTTTTTGAATACCGCCTGTTGCGCTAAAAGTATGCAAAGTATATAGCACTATCCTTTTAGTCATGAATTTGCAGTTGATAAAGTGCAAAAAATTTTGACCAATGCATTTGACCGCTATTAAATTGCTTAAAGGCTTTTTGAGCCGCCTTGCCTTGGTATAGGTGGGGGTCATTGATCTCTTTATACTGGCTCATCCATTCCTGCAAAGGAAATGTGAAACCCATTTTGGGCCTGTTCCAGATCGCTTCAGGTAAAATTTCGCTGAAGCTGTTGATCAACATTTTTTTGGGCAGGCGATTATTGAATCTTATCCGGGGTGATATATGCTCTACGGTTTCCTGAAAATCCTCGTCTAAAAATGGAACCCTGACTTCCAAACCGTGACTCATGCTCATTACATCAGTGTCGCGCAGCAATTGATTCTGCATATACAAATTGGTTTCAAACCAGGCGGCGTGCTTTTCATCATAACTACCCAAATGTGGAACAGAATGGCTGTTAAATAAAATTTCGTTTACCTGGCTGATGCTTGTATCAAGTATACCCGCAATATCCTCGGGCACAAATAAACCACGCAACAACAGATAGTCAGCTATAGGATTATTATGCGCCAAAAATGAAACTTTTCTGTATCTGTCAGCGCCAAAATAATTTGCCCATGTAAGCATTACGCCAGGCATTTTACGCAAGTACCGAAGGTATTTGATTCGGCTATACGACGGATAGCCGCCAAAAAGCTCATCCGCGCCCATGCCGGATAGTACAGCTTTTAAACCATTTTCATGCGCGTACTTACTTATAAACCAACTATTTATACCATCGGTGGTTGGCATATCCATGGCTTTGATTATAGTTGGGAAAAACTTTTCAAAGTCCTGCTGCTTTACCAAATGGGAAAATTTCTCACCTGTTATTTGCCTTAGTAAAATGTCTTGAAAAGCGCGCTCATCATAGATTTTTTCATCAAAATATATAGATATTGTTTTAAGCTGCTGCTCCTGCCGCTTGTTTGCCAGTAAAGTTATAATGCTTGAATCAATTCCCCCGCTTAAAAATACACCTATGGGTGCATCTGAGATCAGTTGCCTGCTTACTGATGCGTTTAGTGAATTACGAATGTATTCACCGGCCACATCTGCACTGCTGATGAATGGATGAACCGGCATTTCAGCACAGTATGATTTGATGTAATGATCCCTGTTTAGGTGGTTCCACGATAAAAAATGCCCTTTTGGAAGGCTAAATACATTTTTCAAAGTGGTATACGGTTCGGGAATATGTCCGAACGCTAAAAATCTAACCGGCCAGGCAGGATCAGCTGCGTTGACAATATTTGCGGATTTAAACGCTTTTATTTCAGAGGCAAAACTTAACTGCTCATTATCGATATAGTAATACAACGGTTTTATTCCGGTAGTATCGCGTACAAGGTAAGTCAGGGCGTTTGTGCTGTCATATAAAGCAAAAGCAAACATGCCACGCAATTTTGAAAATGCTGCGGATCCCCATTTCTGGTAAGCTACCAATATTACCTCGGTATCGGTATCTGAATGAAATACAAAGCCGGCTTTTATTAGTTGCACCCTTAATTCGCGGTAATTGTAAATCTCTCCGTTAAAGGTGATCCATACTTTTTGCTGCGTATCACTCATTGGCTGATGGCCATTGCTGCTTAAATCAATAATGGACAGCCTCCGGTTTCCAAATGCCAGGTTTACTTTATTATCTAAAAAAACACCTTCATCATCCGGTCCGCCGTGCTTTAATGCGTTACACATTATTCCCACCTTAACCCGAATCTCTTCGGGCTTTAATTGGTTGGATATGATTCCTGCAATTCTACACATCTACAGTATATTCATGGCTTCGCCCCGTAAGTCCCGGTTTTACCTGTAACTTATTATTTATCAGTAAATTACGGCGATACTGATCAAACTAAAAAATATCGGCACTATATCAAACTTGCCGGTACTTGTTTGTAAGCAATTTAATAAAATTTAAAACCTGTTTATCAAAGATGCTGCAACATGCACAATTATTGAATATCCCATATTTTCGAGCCTTAATGCCAGCCTTTTTTGCGACTGATAGGATATAATTTCGCCGGTAAGCCCCTTAAGCGGACCCGCCTTGATCATTATTTTCTCTCCCGGCTGCAAGTCATCCTCAGTGATCTCCAATTCAAACGGGCTCGCCATCAGCAATTTAAGTTCAGCTACCTGGCGGTCAGGCATTGATGCGATTTTGCCTGAAAAATATATAAAGCGCGCTATACCTTTTGTCATCAACACTTCTGATTGTTCATGCTCTTTAATACGGACAAACAAATATGATTTAATAAAAGGCTCTTCCACCCATTTTTTACGGTCACTCCATTGTTTAAGTTGTTTATGCAAGGGTAAATATGTCTCTAACCCTTTATTTGTCAGGGCCTGGCAAGCTTTTTTTTCAGCGCGGGGATGTGTATAAACCGGATACCATTTATAGGAAACTGGGTTTGTTTTTAAAGCCATAATTTACCGCCCTGCCACTAAAATTATTTGAACCATCGTTTAATGTTCCACCAATTCTTTCCTTGTTCATCTATATAATAACCAGAACTTTCATAGCCACTATAATCTGAATAGTAATAGTACCGCGAGCCATAACTTTCACCAGTAAATTTGGTAGTATAATATCTTGAATGCAAAACATCCTCGGCAAATGCATTTAACACAATAACAGTGTTGTTTAAGTGATATTCCTGAACAATTCTTTGGGGAACGGTAGCAGCATAGAACTTTGATTTGCCGGAACGAATCACGAAAAGGTTGACATCGCTCATTCTTATCAAAGGTATCGCATCTGATACCAGTCCTATAGGAGCAGTATCGATCATGATAATATCATAGGTCAATTTCAATCTGGCAATTAACCCTGTCATCCTTTCGGAATGTAATAGTTCGGATGGGTTAGGGGGTATTGGCCCGGAAATAATAAAATCAAGATTTTCCAGATCTGAGTGATTTATAATGTCTTCAGCCTCGCATTGGTGGGCAAGGTAGTTGCTTAAACCTACATCATTGGGGGCGCGAAAAGTTTTATGCAGTTTCGATCGGCGTAAATCAGCCGCGATCAATATCACTTTTTTATCAATAAGCGATAGTGTACTTGACAGGTTAATTGCCACAAATGATTTTCCTTCACCCGCAACTTCGGACGTTATGCAAATCACTTTGCTCTCCTTTTCTGAAGCCAGGAAACTTAAATTTGTACGGACCGACCGCACCGATTCGGCAAAAATTGATTTAGGCTTACTGATGGCCAATATTTGACTGCTAAATTCATCGATCTCTCCCGGAAATTTCCGGATAACCCCTATTATTGGTATTGAAGTAAGGCTTTCGATAGTTTCCTTATCATAAATGTATGGGTTTAATACTCTTATCAGAAAAATCAAACCCAATCCAACTATCAGCCCCAAAATTACGGCCGAACGGCGGATGGCATACTCATTTGGGGCAACGGGCCCTAAATTAACTTGCGCCCTATCAATAATGGTTGCACCAGGCAATATACCGGCGCTGCTTATCTGGGCATCCAGTTTTTTCTCTGACAAAAACGAATAAACTTTATCATTGATTTCAAAATCACGCTGTAAATTAAGGAGGTCGCGCTGTGCTGATGGCAGCGCCGATATTTGTTGATCTACCGGAGCGAGTTGGTTTTGCAGATATTTTATTTTATTTTGGATAGATTCCCTTGTTGCATTTATAGTGGTTAAGGTATTACTTTTAATTTGTAAGATCTGCTGGTTTAAATCCTGTATGGGTTGAGAATTATCATTGTAAGTTTTTGATAACGCAGTCTTTTGCGCGAGCAGGCCATTAAGTTTATTGATAATATCACTTAATGGCTGGTTAACTACTCCACCCAGGTCAAAATTCAAATTTACATTATCTTTTTTATTTACTATATCCTGCTTGAGTTGATCCATTTCGAGTAGCTGAACCCTAAGCAACGCTTGTTGAGCCTTTAGCTCAGTTTGCTTGCTAAAGGCGATCCCGGCCGCTGTACCCAAATCCAATATTCTTTTATGCTCTTTATATTGCTCTATAGAATTCTCGGACCCTTTGACCTCGGTGGACAGAAACGCCAATTGATTATCGATAAAGTTTATCATTTGCGAAGCCGACTTGGTCCTCTGATTTTTATCGTATGTTAAGTATTCGCTCATTAATGAATTCAAAACGTCTGCTGCAAACTGGGGGTTTGAATCGGTTTCCTGAAGCGATATAATATTTGAGTTTTTACCGGTTTCTGCAATGTGTAATCCGCCCCTCACGCGGCCAACGAAATCTTCGGCAGCGTTTAGCTTAAATAAAAAAATAGCAGTTTTAGGCAGATCTCCCGGATACTTTATGCTAAAAAAGGTGGGACCCATATTAAATGGAACGTTGTAATGAAAAGATTTTTGAATATCCTTCCCACCGCTTTTATAGCTTATATAAAAAGTATTTCGATCAATAGGCTTAAATGTAAGCATATCATGAAAAAAGTTCAAACTGTCAAACCTGACGAGTTCCACATCGAGCGGTTTTTGAGGATATAGTTCATTCGTGCGGTTAAGAACACGGCCTACGATATAAAAACTTATCCGAAAATCGAGATGCCTTACAGCGTTTAACAAAAGCGGCCCGCTTTGCAGTACGGTTATTTCAGTTTGAACCCTGGATGGCCCCCTATCGGCGCTACCTACTACAGTTACCAGATCCGACATTTCAGATCTTTTTTCTTCAAATTTCATCGTGCCGGATGTAGCATATGTTTTGGGCGTGTACCACAGATACAAATTGGCAAATATCAGTGCTATTGCAACCGATCCGGCTATCCAATACCACCGGCTCAGAAATATTTTAATAATTTTAAAATAATCGATCTCCTGGTTTGGAAGTCTGTGCTGGATATTCTCTGTTTCTTCCATTTAATGGCGGATGAGCGTAATGATGATCAAAGCGGTATTAAATAACAAAATAGCGGGTTGAAAGATCGAGGAAAAGTTTTGTAATTTATCATTACGGATGGCTCTCTTATTTTCAGTTATATAAATAATGTCACCGTTTTGAAGTACAGCCCTTGGATCATTGATCGATTCTATATCGCTAAGGTCAATTTCTGTCACCTTCGGAATTTTTTCGGAACCGCGAATTATCTTGATATTGGTTTCATTCGCCCTTTCGGTAAGGCCGCCGGCTTCACCAATAAGCTCAATCAATGTTGTTTTGTCCTTTGTTAAAGGGAAAGCTCCCGGAGTCTTTATCTCTCCAAATATGGTGACCTTTAGATTAGTAATTTTTAATTCAATTATCGGGTTTTTTAGAAAGGTTTTACGATAAAGGTCTTCAATAAGTTTTTGTGCCTCAAATCTTGTTAACCCTTCAACTTGTATGTGTCCCAAACCGGTTAATGCAATTGTGCCATCGTCCTCAACCATGAACGATTCTACACCGGTAGAGGTGCTTCCCTGCAAAGCTCCGCTTATAGCGGGATTCAGATCGGCGATATTTTTACTGTTCTGAAGATTCCTTATTTGTAAAATGTCCTGCGGCTTTATACGGTAATAGGTGCTGTTGCCGCCGGTCGGCCGGGATGAGCTGTCGGAGATTGTCCTTTTTCTTTCAAATAGTGCCTGGTACTGCTTATTAGAACAGGACTCGAACAAAAGAAGAATTCCCAGAATCAAAAAAGTATAGCCTAAATTGCACTTATTCATGAGTACTGCTTATTAATTAGGTATCGATTCCAAATTTACATAATTTTGTGACTTTAAACAGGGTATTTGCTAAGTGCAGGAGTTAAAGATTTCATTGATCACGGTAGTTTACAATGCCGAAACCACAATCGGGCGCTGTATTGAATCAGTAATTTCTCAAAATTTTAAGAATGTTGAATATATAGTTATTGATGCCTGTTCGACTGATAAAACAAAGCAAATTATCAATCATTATAGCAACTACATCAACGTGTTCAGATCAGAACCTGATAGTGGAATATACGATGCAATGAACAAAGGCATCAAATTGGCCCACGGCGATGTGATCGGCACGCTCAACGCCGACGATTTTTTTGCGGATGATTGCGTGTTAAGCGAAATAGCTGCCGCATTTATCACTCAGAATTCAGATATCCTTTATGCTGATCTGGATTATGTTAACCCGGCTGGGAAAATTATTCGCAAATGGCGTTCTGGCGGCTACGCCAACGGAATGTTTAACTGGGGTTGGATGCCGCCTCACCCGACTTTCTATTGTAAAACCGGATTGTTTAAAAAGCTGGGGTATTATAAGCAGGAATACGGAACGGCTGCAGATTACGAGTTAATGCTTAGATTTATGCATACGCATAGAATTAACTCATTTTACCTCAATAAAGTTACAGTGAAAATGACTGTTGGTGGAATAAGCAATAAAAGCTACCGTAACCGTGTACAAGCATTGTTTAACGACTCAAAGGCAATGCGTACCCACAACATTTTATTTCCGTTGTTAACTTTGGTATGTAAGCCTCTTCGAAAACTGTTTCAGTTTTTTTAATATAAATATAATATTGGCATGCTTAATGCAAAACTGCTTTCACGAAACGGCCAGAAGTTGTTGTCTTTGTTAGTACAGTGCGCATTGATCCACAACTTTAGTTCATGATAGATCGTATACATTATACGAATCGGGCAATTTTTTTCGCAATTGGCGACGAATATTGCCGATATTACTAATTGAACAATAGAAGGGCAAGCGGTTTTATATAACTGGAGCTTATTTAATTATTAATTATAATTTATTTTTTTAATCTGAACAAAAAAAATAGTTTGCCGCAGGTGAATAAAAGGGTTTGCATTGACGGTAAGCATTCAACCTAAATAAGTTAGCATTTAATCATTGTATAATTTTTTTCAAATTTTTTGTTAAGTAATATGAAACGATTGTTTATCTTTAAAACGATTAAGTGCATGTATATCAGACCCTAATGTAATAACTATGAATATTTTACATAACTACACTTTTACCTATTATATTTTTGTCGTTATTTTTTCTTTTCTTATCACGTCGTTCGCCATACCGTCAATTTTACATGTGGCCCGGTCGCGTCACTTATATGATGATCTTGGGCACTTCAGAAAAGAGCATGACCACGGAATCCCGCGGCTAGGGGGCGTTGCTATTTTTGTGGGCTTCACAATAACTTCGTTGTTATTCTGCATTACCAATAAATCCTTGCCTACTAATTATCTTCTCACTGCTTGTATTATCTTATTTTCGATGGGAATAAAGGATGACCTTTCGGGGGTAAATTCAAGTACTAAATTTCTAATCCAATTTATAGTTTGCTGTATCCTGGTTATATTCGGTGATATCAGGCTGACCAGCATGTATGGGGTATTTGGAGTTAATGATTTGCCCTATTTTTTTAGTATTGGTTTATCAATTCTGATGATTTTACTTATTGTTAATGCTTTCAACCTTATCGATGGCATTGACGGCCTGGCAGCCACTACCGGCATTGTCGCAAATGGAGCTTTTGTAGCTTTATTCATATACATTCACAAATATGAATTAGCGGGCGTCTCATTAGCAATGGTTGGTGCAATACTAGGGTTTTTGAGATTTAATATCACCCCGGCTAAAATATTTATGGGTGACACCGGTTCATTATTGATCGGGTTGATAACCGCTGTGATGGCATTAAAATTCATTGAGGTAAACCCCATAACAGACAGAAGCTCCCCTGAGATCTATTCGGTCCCTGCTTTAACCTTCGCTATTTTGGCGGGCCCCATTTTTGACACAATACGCGTTTTTATTTTTCGTATCACAAAAGGCGTTTCGCCTTTTGTGGCCGATCGTAATCATATACACCACCGCATGTTAAAGCTTGGTTTTAATCATTTGCAAACCACGCTTATTTTAACAAGTGTCAGCATTGTATGTATCGGGCTGGTGCTTTTGCTCAAAAATTATAGCAATTCTATTCTCATCGCGCTGATTGTCGCTATTTATCTTATACTCAATGGCACGATCATATTTTTTCTGCGCGCAAAAGAGCGGGGGAATTTTGCCGGCAACAATTTGACATTCAAAAAGGTCAATTCATAATTACCCGGCATATTTTCTGCACAACGTTAATGCCACGGTTCGCCCTATTTTTAAGTACATTTGCATCCTTATAGATTAAAAAATGAGGATCGCCATAAATGGATTTGGCCGGATTGGCCGGATTTTTTTAAGAAGCATATTGGACAGGGCGAATTCAACGGTGGTAGCCGTAAACGACCTTTCCGACACCGCTACACTTGCTCATCTTTTTAAATACGATTCTGTTCATCATGGATTTAACGGGAGAATTGATTTTGACCAGGAGCATCTGTATATAAACGGCCGCACTATAAAGGTATTCGCCGAACGTGAGCCTTCAGGTTTGCCCTGGAAAGAATTAGCCATCGACCTTGTTATCGAATCAACAGGAAAATTCACTTCCAAACAAGGGGCTTCCCTTCACCTGGAAGCGGGTGCAAAACAGGTTATTATTTCGGCCCCGGCAACCGATAAAAGTGTACCCATGGTTGTATTAGGGGTAAATGAACATTCGATTGATCTGCGGTCCCCTATTTTATCGAATGCATCATGCACAACCAACAATGTTGCCGCTATGGTAAAGATATTAGATGACAACTGGGGGATTATTGACGGCTATATTACAACGGTACACTCAATGACCGGCGATCAAAACCTGCACGACGCACCGCATAAAGATCTGCGGCGGGCAAGGGCCGCGTCGGCATCTATTATTCCGACAACTACCGGGGCAGCTAAGGCAATTACCGCCATTTTTCCGCATTTAGAAGGCCGGCTTGGCGGTGCCGGCATCCGCGTACCGGTACTAAACGGCTCATTAACTGATTTTACCTGCAGCTTAAAAAAACGACCTACAGTAGAAGCCATTAATTTAGCTTTCAAACAGGCAGCTGATGGTGATATGAAAAATATTTTAGAGTATACTGAGGACCCTATAGTATCAACCGATATAATCGGAAATATGCATAGCTGTATTTTCGACGCGCGCCTTACATCAATTGTAGGCGGCCTGGTTAAAGTGGTTGGCTGGTATGATAATGAAATGGGATATTCAAGCCGCCTGGCCGATCTTGTGGAAAAAATAAGCCGGTTATAGCTATGATAAAATTTATTGAGGCTGAAGATGTATTGCCCATCCGAAAGGAAGTATTACGACCCGGGAAACTAACGCCGGATGAATGTAAGTTTCCAACAGACAAGCTGCCGGGAGCATTTCATTTAGGATTATATTTGAAGGGCCAATTAGTTTCCATCGCATCGTTTCACCCGCAACATTATGGTGCATATACCGGTGAAGGCTTTCAGCTTCGTGGCATGGCAACATTGGAAGAATACAGGGGCCGTGGTTTAGGCAATCAATTGCTTAATTTTGCTATCGTTTATCTCAGGGGCCAAAAAACAAATTACCTATGGTGCAACGCACGCAAAACCGCGCTTCAATTTTATTTAAATATGGGCTTTGAGCAGATATCATCCGAATTTGAAGTACAGGGCATAGGCCCGCATTATGTGCTGTATATTAAGATATCGTAACATTTTAAAGCACCAAAAACACCTTTTCAACTTTTACGTTCCAAATTAAAAATTAATTGCTGAATTTGGCTCCCCGCAATTACCTGCATCTTAAAATTATGAAAACAATAGATCAAATTAGCTTTGCCGGAAAAAAAGCCCTTATCCGGGTTGACTTTAATGTACCCTTAGATAAGGATTATAATATCACTGACGATAACCGGATGACAGCCGCGTTGCCGACTATAAAAAAAATATTGAAGGACGGCGGTTCGGTGATCCTGATGTCGCACCTCGGCAGGCCAAAAGGCGGTCCCGAAGAAAAGTATTCCCTAAAGCATGTGGTGCCGCACCTGGCGGATCTGCTTGGCCAGCAGGTTGAATTTGCTGATGATTGTATTGGCCCTGATGCAGTAAAAAAAGCCAAAGAATTGGGGAAAGGCGAAGTGCTTCTGTTAGAAAACTTACGTTTTTACAAAGAGGAAGAAAAAGGAGATAAGGATTTCGCCGAAAAATTATCAAAACTCGGCGACATTTATGTAAATGACGCATTCGGAACCGCACATCGCGCGCATGCGTCAACGGCCATCATCGCTCAATTCTTCCCTAAAGCGAAATACTTTGGTTATTTAATGGCTGCCGAGCTAAAAAATGCCGAAAAGGTGTTGAACAACCCGGCAACGCCGTTCACCGCCATTATGGGCGGCGCCAAAGTATCCGATAAAATTGAGCTCATAGAGCGGTTACTGGATAAGGTTAATACAATTATTATCGGCGGCGGGATGGCTTATACATTTGCAAAAGCACAGGGCGGCAAAATCGGCAAATCGCTGGTTGAAGAAGACAAACTCGACCTGGCCACCAGCCTGATCAAAAAAGCAAAAGAAAAGCACGTGAACTTGTTGTTGCCAACGGACTCGATAATAGCCGATAATTTTTCGAACGACGCCAATACTGATAAAGCACAGAATAATAATATCAAAGACGGATGGATGGGTTTGGATATCGGGCCCGAATCGATAGCTGAATTTACCAGGGTAATCGAGACGTCAAAAACCATTTTATGGAATGGCCCTATGGGTGTGTTTGAAATGGAAAAATTTGAAGAAGGCACAAAGGCCATTGCTGAGGCGGTGGTGAAAGCAACTGAAAAAGGCGCCTTCTCACTAATTGGCGGAGGGGATTCGGCTGCCGCAGTAGCCAAATTTAATTTCACCGGCGACGTAAGCTACGTTTCTACAGGCGGCGGCGCTTTGCTTGAATATATGGAAGGCAAAGAATTGCCCGGTGTAAAGGCGATAAACGACTGATCCTTTTGCGTAACGATTTTGTGAAAGCCCTGATAAACCGGGGCTTTTTTATTTTATTCCGTATTTTTAAAACCTAATATCTTTTTATGAGAACCTCTTTACTTTTTGCCTTTAGCTTTTTGCTTTTAGCTTTCACCTCTTCCGCTCAGCCGGTACAAGGCAATTCGGATGCGGCTTATGTAAAAGATAACTATCAAAAATTTGAATACCAGGTACCCATGCGTGATGGGAAAAAGTTATTCACTTCGGTGTATGTGCCAAAAGACCAATCAAAAAAATATCCTATCATGATGGATCGCACGCCGTATAGCGTAGCGCCTTATGGAGCTGATAAATACAGAACCAACCTCGGCCCATCGCCGCTATTTTTGCATGACGGCTATATTTTTGTTTACCAGGACGTGCGGGGCCGCTGGATGAGCGAGGGAATGTTTGAAGAAATGACACCCGAAAAGGAAATCCACAAAACAAATAACGATGTGGACGAAGGGACTGACACTTATGACACTATCGACTGGCTCATAAAAAACATCCCCAATAATTCGGGCAAAGTTGGCGTATGGGGCATATCCTATCCGGGATTTTATACAACCGCGTCGCTGCTAAGCCGCCACCCGGCGTTGGTAGCGGCGTCGCCGCAGGCGCCTATGGCCGACTTGTACCGTGACGATGCTTTCCACAACGGCGCCTTTATGCTGGCTGCCAACTTTGGTTTTTATCCCGGCTTTACCAACCGCCAGGATGACAAGCCTACCCAGCGCCGCGGCTCGCGCTTCGATTATGGAACACAGGATGGTTATGCGTTTTACCTGAATATGGGTCCGGTAAAAAACTCAAATGACAAATACTATAAGGATACTATCCAATTATGGAACGAAATGCTTGACCACCCGAACTACGACCAGCACTGGAAAGACCGTAATGTTTTATACCACCTGCACGATATTAAAACCGCCGTATTGGTGACCGGCGGCTGGTATGATGCCGAAGATATGTACGGCGCCATAAATACTTATAAAACATTGGCAAGAAACAATCCGGCGACGCCTGTTTATTTTACGATGGGCCCCTGGGTACATGGCGGCTGGGCGCGCGGCCCCGGCGATCACCTGGGTGACGTTGACTTTGGCGAGCCGACCGGACCTTTCTACCGGGAGAAAATTGAATTTGCCTTTTTTAACCATTATCTGAAAGGGAGTGATGCGAACCTGCCAAAAATATCCGCTTTTGAAACCGGCGCTAATAAATGGAAAAGCTACAACGTTTGGCCGCCGAAGGAAGCTGTTGAAAAGAACCTCTATCTCCTTCCTAACGGCAAACTGTCGTTTGTGGAGCCGAAAACGGTTAATAATACTTTCGATGAATTTATATCCGACCCTAACAAACCCGTGCCGTTTATCAATACGATTGACCTGGATATGAAACGCGAATACATGACCGGCGATCAGCGCTTTGCCGCCCGCAGGCCCGATGTTTTAACTTACCAGACAAGTGTGCTGGATAAGGATATCACGCTTGCGGGGAATATTGGGGCCAACCTCAAAATATCTACGACCGGCACCGATGCCGATTGGATCGTAAAAGTAATTGACGTATACCCCGACTCAGCAAAAAATAATCAATGGACCGGCAAGGATACTTACATGTCGAACTATGAACAGATGGTGCGGAGCGAAGCCATACGTGGTAAATTTCGTAATGGGTTTGATAAACCTGAGCCCTTTATACCCGGAAAAGTGACACCTGTAAACTTTGAGCTGCAAGATGTATTGCACACATTTAAAAAGGGGCATCGCATCATGGTGCAGGTACAAAGCAGCTGGTTCCCACTGATCGACCGCAATACGCAGCGATTCCAGGATATAATGAAAGCTAAGGATACCGACTTTCAAAAGGCAACGCACAGGGTTTACACGTCATCGGCGAACCCAAGTTATTTGAAAGTGAGGATAATGGACGACGATCACTAAAACTGCTGTTAAAAAAACAATTTTTTTGCATCCGCATAAATTTGCATTTTTACGACCGGCTTTAATCAACCAAAACTTAAGCAATGAAAAAAGTAATTCTTGTAACCGGCGCTTCATCCGGAATTGGGTTAGCCTGTGCCACGGCGCTCCAGGCAAAAGGGCATACCGTTTACGGCTCGTCGCGTGACATTAAACGTATACAGTCGGTGGCCTTTAAACCAATTGAAATGGATGTTACCGATGATGCATCCGTAAAGGCTGCTATCGACAAAATTATAAAGGCCGAAGGCCGGATTGATGTACTTGTTAATAACGCCGGCAATGGGGTAACCGGCCCGGCGTATGCTATGCCCGTTGAAAGTGCTAAAAAGCAATTCGAAGTAAACTTTTTTGGCGTGGTGCGCGTGAGCAGCGAAGTGATCCCCAAAATGATAGAGGCCAAACAAGGTTTGGTAATAAATATGAGTTCGCTGGCCGGGTTATTCGGATTGCCTTATCAAAGCATGTACAGCGCATCCAAATATGCTATTGAAGGCTACTCGCAGAGCCTGCGGATGGAACTGCGCAATACAGGCATCAAAGTGGTACTCATCAACCCGGGCGACTTTAAGTCTGATTTCACCCAAAACCGCGAGAAAGTTAAATTTCCTATCAAAAACGAAACGCTGGAAAAAGAATATAACTCGGCGGTGGCCAGCATGGAGAAAGATGAAAGCGTTGGCGCCAATCCCAACGTGATCGGCAAAAAATTATGCCAGATCGTTGAATCATCCAGCCCTGCCCACCGCTACCTGGTAGGTGCTTTTGGGCAAACCATTGCCGCAACCCTGAAACACGTATTACCCGGCGGTTTGTTCGAAAAGCTGATGAATGACCATTATGGCATAAAATAAGTTTGAGCATATATTTATTTCGCGCTTAATCCTAAGCAACAAAAAAAGCCAAAGCAAATAAACGCTTTGGCTTTTTAAATTTATATAAACTACTGCTTAAAACGAAAGCATTGTAGTTGGTAAGATCGAGGAATTAATGTTAGCTCCCCATGCATTTGTGCTCCATCCGGCAGGTGTATACTCGCCGCCGGCAAGCCACACGCTGTTTTGAACACCCTGCGCATTTGCAAAGTTTACCTGATTACCGCTAACGGTACTGTTGGTAATAGCGTGCCCGCCCTGTCCCCAAACGTAAAGGCCTACATTGGTAAAAGACTGCGCCCTGGCATAAATACTGTTATTGATCATAGAAATGTGATCGCCGCCTACGATTGCCATACCATGCTGACCAGGGTCAACCAGTATATTGTTTTGGGCAATCTGGTAAGCACCACCCTGGTCGCCCAGATTAATACCGCCGCTTGAGCCGCTAGGGCCGCCGCCGCGTATCCAGTTACCATTCAGATTGATCGGGCTTCCGGATGTGCCATAGCATTGAATAAGTTGAATAGCTATTTCACCGTTGCTTGCACCGGTAATATTTTCGAGTTTGTTATAACTGATGTTATTGCTGCCATTTACAGCACTGAACTGTACAAATGAACCATAAGGGCCCGTCATATTCCGCATTTGGTTCGAATAAGCATTGATACTTCCGCTTGGACAATTGCTTGCTACTATGCCTGATGCCACGTTCGAAATATTATTGGCTTCCATTGTTACATTTGTGCAATTACTCAGTTCAATGCCATTCGCTGTTGAATTAGAGAGGTTACACTTAGTAATATAAATATTGTAGCAATTTGTAAGCTTGATACACGATACATTTCCGCCACTTATTGTCTTTCCGCTTATTGTCATATCGTGTGCGCCGTTTAAATTGATAACCCCCGAAGATGATGTCGTTGTAACTGGAACCACCGCCGCCGTTGTTGCAGGCGAAGGGCCGGCAACTGCTGCAGTTGCCGTTGCAGGATTAGACACAATTGTTGCGGGCAGCACAGAAGCATCAACAGAAGCCTTCCAGTTATTTGTATTCCAGCCTGAAGGTGTGTATTCACCGGATGCCAGCCAATAATCGTTTTGCGCGCCTGTCGAACTTTTAAAGTTTACCTTGTTACCACTCACGGTACTGTTGGTAACTGCGTATCCAGCTTGCCCCCAAACAACTAAACCTACGTTGGTAAAACTTTGCGAACCGGCGTAAATGGTATTATTAATAACTGAATGATGATCGCCGCCCGAAATAGATATACCCATCTGACCCGGGTTAACCAGTATGTTGTTCGAAGCAACTTCGTATGAACCGCCATTATCGCCAAGCTGAATACCCCCGCTTGCCGAATTCGGGCCGCCACCTTCGATCCAGTTGTTATCAACAAGTATCGGGCTTGACGCAGAGCCGTTGCTTTTATACAAGTTAATACCTTCCTGAGAAGAACTCTGACCTAAAATATTTTGACATTTGTTATAGGTGATTGAATTGTTACCGCCGCTTACAGTATTAAACTGCACAAACTGGCCGCGCGGGGCGGGGCCCTGCATATTTAAAAATTGGTTGGCTGTTACGATTATGCCGCCACCTGTTGAATGATCAACATATACGCCGCCGGCAACGTTAGTGACGAAATTGTTATCAATGGTTATGTTATAGCAGTTGTATAAATAAATACCAACATCCGATGAATTGCCAAGGCTATTAGCGGTAATATGTACATTATAACAATTACTTAAAGTGATTGCTGGAACTGTTCCGCCATTAATTGATTTGCCGCTGATGGTAATGTCGTGTGATCCGTTTAAGTTGATGGGGCTCGATGCCGTGAAGGTCGCTAAGGTTTTGGCATGAAAATTGGTAGATAGGGCTGAGGGCGTGTTGGGGCTGATATCCGTCTTAGAACAAGAAGACCACAGCAATACACCAACACTAAGCAGTGCTAAAAGTTGTTTTTTCATAGCAATAGTTTAATCAATAATTTTAATTAATAGGTAATTTCGTTGCTCACAAATATAACGGAAAAGAATTTTTATTTCCTAATTATTTTTAATATTTTCTTTTTTAGAGAAAATATTGCATTTTTTTATAAATTGAATTAACCGGACGATATTCCGTAACCGCATAATAACCAGCGAATTACCACGAGAATGTTACAAAGCCGGAGCCAAAAACCCCTTGTCGGTAAAAAAACGCAGTGTTTGTTTTTTACGGCACTAATCGTCCGGAATTAAGGCCGTTACGACTCTTTATCATCCATTTAACCATCCGAATTCGGCACATTACCGCAGCCATCGGCCGTCAATTTCAATTTTTCCTGGAAGAACAGCACGGAGGAATAAACGTAAGCCAGTACTTTTTTTAAGACAGAATAGTCCTCTTTATAGGATTTTCACCCTCCGCTGGTTTTATCAGTCAATGACCGTGTAATTATATTGGTAACATTTTGCACATAAAAAGGGTGGCTATGAGTGAGGCAAAAATGCTATTTTTAAAAAATCTTTCCCCTTATCATGCCTGTCGCCAAAACCGAAACTATTACGTGGATAAACAATTTAAGACTGATCGCTTTATATGCCGTTATTATTTTGCACTGCACTGCGCCCTTACTGATGCAATACGGGAAGGTTCCGTTATCAGATTGGTTGATGGCGGATTTTCTAAACGCCATAGTGCGTTTTGCCGTGCCGGTTTTTGTGATGGTAACCGGGGCCCTTTTGCTGAGGAGGGAATATGAAATAGCTGATTTTCTAAAAAAGCGCCTGGTTAGGGTTTTGATTCCGTTCTTTTTCTGGAGCCTGGTGTATGTTTGGTACTCGTGGTATAATGAAGAAATTACTTTTACCGCCGGTATCTGGGCCAATATAAGGGTGGTGCTGCACGCGCTTAAATATGGCAGTTCATATCATTTATGGTATGTATACATGCTTATTGGGCTGTATTTTTTTATACCTGTTATCGGCAAGTTCGTGCGCCACGCTACGGAAAAAGAAATACTATATTTTTTGATCATGTGGTTTGTAGTGATGATGCTGAATCAACCTTACTTGTCCAGGTTTAACCCGGTAGTCGACCTGCATTATTTTTCGGGTTACGCAGGGTATCTGGTACTCGGCTATTACCTGGCTTTTAAGGATTTCAAAGTAAAAAACCTGCGTTTATGGATGGCAATGCTGTTTGTTATCAGCATTGGGCTGATTGCTGCCGGCACCTGGTTCATCATACCCTATACCAAATGGCCGGGAACGCTATTCTATGAACCACTAAACCCGGCGGTGCTGATGGTATCGGTAAGCGCGTTTATAATCGCTAAGCTAACCGTGGTTAAAGCCCCGCCGCTTATAACACGCATAAGCGATTTTGCCGGCAGGTACAATTACGGCATTTATCTTAGCCACGCACTGGTGCTATATTTTCTGGAGGATCCCTTCGGTATCAATTATAAATTTTGCGTGCCGATAGTGAGCATCCCGCTCACGGCATTTTTATGCTTTATATTATCGCTGTTGCTGGTGTGGCTCATCTCTAAAATACCTTTCGGAAAATGGATCTCCGGGTAGGTTTATTTTCTTGCCGTATGCCCCGGAGCAGCAAAGTGCCTGATAAACAGGCAACAGTAAAATACGTGATTCGGATTGAAAAGATCAGTCTTATTTTCTTAATTTTTTAATGTTTGTTGTAACGATTTCCCCGCCGCATTCGTAATGTTAGTATATGAGTAAAAAATACTTTATTATGAAAAATTATAAAAACACTTCAAAAGCCCTGTTGGCAATTATCGGTTTTGCAGGCTTATTTTTATTATCTTCCTGTTTAAAGCACGATGACAACCAGTACTATAGCCCGCCTGCTGCGTTATTAACTTTTGTACAGGCATCGCCCGATGAACCGCCATTGGATTTTTCGCTCGATAACAACCGGATTAATAACTGGCCGATAAACTATGGTGATAACATCGACTATTTCCGTGCTTTTACCGGCAAACGAAACACCAATTTTTATAATCACGGCACCGGGAATGTAATTTTGTCGGATACTATTCATTTGACTCAAGATAATACTTACTCCCTTTTTCTTGTAAATACTACTGCACATCCGCAAATTATGCTGCTAACCGATACGATCAACAGGCCGCCTGCCGGAAGCGCCGGTATACGGTTTATTAATTTGAGCCCTGATGCGCCTGCTGTTGACCTTGCTATCACGGGCGGTGCAGTATTGGTTCCAAACAAGGGCTTTAAGGGATATTCGTCGTTTGCAAATATTGGCGGGAATGCAAGTTATAACCTTGAAGTTCGCCAGGCAGGAACAACAACGGTTTTGGCAACACTGCCGAATGTTACACTTAACAGCAGTTTTGTTTATACCATCTGGCTGCATGGATTGGCTGCGTCAACCAACAATACCGACCAGTTAGGCATCGGTGTTTTAACGAACGCTTTTTTCTATTAAATTTCTCTGACCCAAATGGCCGCAACTACTTATGTTTAACAGGTCTGCTATAAGCTACCTGTTAAACATAAATAATTCTGCATTTTCATTTTTTTTACCCATAACCATATCGTGAATGATATTGGCGGCTACCACGCTGAATGTAATGCCGTTTCCGCCAAAGCCCAGCGCAAAATAAGTGTGCGGCTTTTCAGGTATCATACCTATATAAGGCAAGCCATCTTTTGTGACCGCGAAGGCGCCCGCCCAGCTAAAGTCGGGCCTTAGCGGGATATGCGGCATTTTTTTAAGAAAAGCCTGTTTCAATTGTTCGGTTTTTGTTTTGATACGGGAAGGGAAAATATGCGGCGGGTGATATGGATCATCGCGGCCCCCGATTAATATCCGGTTATCGCCGGCTACCCTAAAATATAAATACGGGGTAGCCGTTTCCCAGATCAGGCTGTTCCGGTGCCAGAAATATTTATCGTGTAAAGGCTCAGAAACCAAAGCATAGGTCGAATAAATATCAGCTATCTTTTTCGGGACATATTGCAGGCTTTCGTATCCACAGGCTATTACCAGTTTCTTTGCTTTAATTTTCAGATCGTTATGTGTATGCAACGTGGCCCCATGTTTTGAGTATTCAATGTCCAGGATAGGCGTATTGTTATACACCGTATGGCCGCTTTTCTCAAAATCTTTCAATAAGGCATGTGTTAACAGGTAAGCATCCACTTCGCCGCCATCTTCCGAAAAAATACCTCCGGGCGCCTCAAAACCAAAGATTTTTTTGAGATCACCTTTTTCCATCCATTCCACATTAAAGCCATGTTTGCGACGCAGTTTATATTCCTGCAAAAGTTTATCGTAATGTGTTTTAAAGCTTGCATATTGCGTACTTGGCCGGAAGTTGAAGCCGAATTCGGGTTTTAACTTTTTACAGATAGTGCCGATAGTATAAATAGCCTCGCGACATAGCTCATAACTTTTGACCGCGTTTTTCTCACCCACATATCCGCGCAATTCCGTTAAAGGCGTGTCGATCTCGTATTGCAAAAAAGCCGTGCTTGCCGCGGTACTGCCCATGCCGGCATGCCGCCTGTCAAAAACAGCAACCGATAATCCGGAATTTCGCAAATGCGAGGCGGTTAACGCTGCGCTGATGCCCGCGCCCATAATAGCCACGTCGATAGCCAGGTTTTTACCCAGTGAAGGGTATGAGGCAACAATGCCATCCTTCATTAACCAATATGGATGCTGCTCGTATAAATTCATTTGCTGCTTTAACAATAGCCGTAAAGGTGATTTTGTTTGGCAAGCAATAGGATGAGATTTACGGTCAAACTTTTTAAATTGCATTACAATATTGCCGTTATGTATAAAGCAATTCATTTAAGCCCGATGATACCGTCGTACGATGTCAGGGCGACCCGGCTTTTTTTTAAGGATATTTTGGGGTTTAGCGATGTGCGGGACGAAGGGAGCTATGTGATCATGCAAAAGGATAATTGTATGATACATATTTTAAACGCGGGCGACATCGGTGAGATGGAATTTTACCTGGAGGTACAAGGTATTGATGAACTTTGGGATAATATTAAAGATAACCTTGCCGGTGTTAAAACAAAAGAACCATTTAACCAGGATTACGGCATGCGCGAATTTCACATTATCATCCCGCACACCAAAACGCTAATGTTTGTGGGCCAGGGAATAAATTCGTGATAGCTTGTCGAGGTTACTTTTCCTCTAACACTGATAAAATGTTGCCGGCCGGGTCTTTAAACCAGGCGATAGTCGGCCCTTGTCCGCGGACAATCCCTTTTTTATCCGTCTTCATTTTTCCGAAATCGTACTGCTCAAATTGAACCCCGCGAGCGATCAGCTCATCAACCGTTTTCTCAACATCGGCTACCGGGAAGTTTAAAATGGTGAATGTGGCTGGCGCATGATTGGGTTTGGGATAAATAATTATTTTACTCCCCCCGCTGATATGAAGGGTTAAAATACCCATGGCTTCTTCCGTAACTTCAAGGCCAAGTGTTTGGCCGTAAAAGTCTTTTGCTTTTTGGATATCATTTACTGAAAATCCGCTAAATGCTTTCGTTTGCTTAAACATGGCTTTTTTTATTTAAAGATAATCAAATAACATATTATGGCCAATTCGCTGGTTTATCACTCGCTTCTTACACCTTCACTTTCAAGTTTCATTAATGCATAAAACAACCCGGTGCAATGCATCGCCTGGGCAATTTTATTATCGGCCAGCAATTGTTTTATTTCAGGAATGGTGTATTGCTCAACTATGATCTCTTCCTGGTCATCCAGCGATTGCGCCTGTACCTTTTTGCCTCCCCGGGCCAGGTAGGTAAAAGCCTGGTTGTTGCCGGTAGAGGGATTAGGGTAAACAGCGCACAAAAATTCAATATCATCAAAAAGATAGCCGGTTTCTTCCAGCAGTTCGCGGCGAATAGCCTGTTCGGGCGACTCGCCGTCGTCAACCACCCCGCCGGGTATCTCAAGCGAAATGATTTCGGCCGCATGCCTGTACTGGCGCACCATTAAAATCTTGTTGTCTTCTGTTAAGGCAACGACATTGACCCATGTGCCATATTCCAAAACGTAGTAATCATTAACGATGCGCCCGTCGGGCATTTCGCACTTGTCGATCCGCAGCGTTGCCCAGCGGCCTCTATGTATATATTCGGATGAAAGTTTTTTCCAGGTAAGGTCGTTCATATTGTCTGAACCGCTGATTTTATATGATTGGTATGATTTCGTTGATTACCCGGAAAGTCCATGGTCGATAGTCCATAGACCATAGCCGGATGGTGTATATTAAGCAGATATATTTGATTTTGTTTGACTATCCATGGTCTATGGACTATCAACTAAAATTACCAGCTCCCGCTTGAGCCGCCGCCGCCGAAATCGCCGCCGCCGAACCCGCCAAAGCCACCACCATTGTCACCACCGCCGCCACCTTCAGAGAAACCTCCCCAGCCCCCGCTGCCCCGGCCAAGCATAGCACCGCCCAGGAACCACCACATCGGGCTAACACCGCCACGGCCGCCAATAACATGGCCGCCGCCGCCGCCGCTTCCGCGGATAACAATAATGATGATAATGATGACGATAATAAAAAGCACACCGTAGTTTCCGCCGCCATTTCTTTTAGCATAACGGGGCTTATTCGGGGCTTTATATTCGCCCTTCATATACTTCATCAGGTCGTCGGTAGCAGCGCTTATCCCGCCGTAATAATCACTCTGTTTAAAGCGGGGCGTAATATCGTTTTGAATAATTTGATGTGTGATAGCATCAGGGACCGCGCCTTCGGCGCCGTAGCCGGTTTGAATGGAAATCTTGTGATCGCCCATGGCGATAAGCACCAGTATGCCGTTGTTTTTTCCTTTGGAGCCGATCCCCCAGGCACGGCCAAGTTTTTGGCCATATTCATTAATGTCATAGTCGCCAACAGACTTAAGGATCACAACCGCGATCTGGGTAGAAGTGGAATCATCAAAAGCGACCAGCTTACTTTCAAGCCGTTGTTTGTCATCCGCGGAAAGCGTATTGGTATAATCGGTAACCAACGTACCCGACTTGGGCGGCAGCTGCTGTGCAAAAGCCATGAGGCCGGCAACAAACAGCGCGAAGAATATTATGAGTTTTTTGAACATGAGTTTAGGTTTTATTCGCCGTCCATAAAGGCTATGTCATCGGGCAGTTCATTCGTATCACCAGATTCGTGCGGAAAGAATTTTTGGAGATGATCGCCGGCAATTTCAAGGCCGGTAACAATGCCTGCAACCAGGTTGCCCTGTTTAAAGTGTTCGAGCATGTCATCCTTAGTGTCGTCCCAAAAGTCCTCCGGAACAACTTTATTTATGCCTGCGTCGCCAATAATGGCAAACTTTTGGTCGGCAGTAGCCACATATATCAGCACGCCGTTACGCAGCTTGGTTTTATGCATATCCAGCTGGTGAAAGTATTTGGCCGCGCGGTCGAGCACGTCTTCACTGCATGTTTTTTCAATGCAAACCCGCAGCTGCCCCGAAGTATGCTTTTCGGCAGCCTCGATCGCTTTGCGGATGCGCTCCTGCTCCTCGTCGTTAAATATTGCCATATTATAAGGTTGATTTATTGATTTAGTGAATTAGTGATTTTGTAACTATTCTACAATCACTAATTCACTAAATCAGTCATTCATTAATTAAAATGAAACTTTCGGCGCTTTATCTGCCCCGGCTTCGGCTGCGAAGCTTCCTTTTTGATGAAAGCCAAAAAGACCGGCGGTTATATTGGCAGGGAACGAACGGATCGTTGTGTTATACTGCTGTACGGCATCATTAAAATCAAGCCTGGCTACATTGATGCGGTTTTCAGTACCTTCCAGTTGCGCCTGTAAAGCGGTAAAATTCTCGTTTGACCTTAAGGTCGGATAATTTTCGGAAGCTACCAGCAAACGGCCTAAAGCGGTGCTCAGCTGGCCTTGCGCAGCCTGGTATTTTTGTATGCTTTCGGGCGTAAGTTTAGTTGGATCAACCTGTATTGAGGTGGCGCGCGCACGGGCATTGGTTACTTCAACAAGGGTGCTTTTTTCAAAATTAGCTGCACCTTTTACGGTGGCAACAAGGTTAGGTATCAGGTCGGACCGGCGCTGGTATTGCGATTGTACCGCACCCCATTTAGCTTTAACCGTTTCGTCTTTGGACACCATGCCGTTATAGCTGCATGAGCCCATTAATACGATGACGATCAGAATGGCTACTACTATTAAAAGATTCTTCATGTTTGTTATGCTTTGGGTTTATGTATGTGAATTTACAAAACTTAGATGACAAACGGCATACCGTTGTTACAAAAGAATGCCGGACATGCCATTTTGGCAAGCCGGCTGGTTTGTAAATGTAGATAAATCATTGATCACAAGCTGCACGAAAAAATACATTTTCTTTAAGAAGTGTACAAAACGTTTGCAAACAGTACTTAAAATTTTTGTTAAATTTGTTTATTATGGAACGGATAGTACTTGAGGTAGACGATACCGTTGGTAAGATATACAACGGTATGAACAATGAAAGTAAGCAGCGTTTTAACCAAACTATCAGTTTGATGGTGAAAAAGGCGGTGAACGATGCAACATTTGCCGATTATTCAAAATTACTTGATGACACGGGCAGCGAAGCGGTAAAAAACGGACTTACGCCTGAATTGCTGCAAGCCCTGTTAGCATCCGATGATTAAAGTATTTGTTTTTGACACCAATAGCCTGATAAGCGCCAATCTTTCACCCGACTCGGTTAACAGAAAAGCTTTTGATAAGGTCGACAGATCGGCATCGCTGTCTATTCTAATGCTACTTTTGCGGAATTTGCTGAAGCTTTAGCCCGACCAAAATTTGACAAATACATTTCTATTAAAAGCGCCAGCAAGCAATAACGGCTTTTAAAAAACGAGGGCACCTGATCACGGTTAGTATCACTTTAAAAATCTGCCGCGACCCAAAAGATAATAAATTCCTGGAACTTGCGGTGGAGGCTGGCGCTGTATGTATTATTACAGGAGATAAAGATTTACTTGTTTTGCATCCGTTTGAAAATATTCAAATTTTATCTACAGCTGATTTTCTAAAAGCTTTTTAATGAATTAAATTGCTGATTAAAATTTCTAAATGTCCAATTATTTCACCCCGCCAAACAGTGCGCTTCTCTCTCGGTAAGCCGCCCTATCATCTCCTTTAAAATATTGCGCGCCCTATGCAGCGTGGTACGGGAAAGCAATTCGCTCATCCCCAGCGTTTGGCCGATCTCCTGGTGCGAGTAGCCTTCTACGGCGTACAGGTTAAATACCGAACGGTAGGTTTCAGGAAGTTTTTGTATCATTTTTAGCAGGTCCTTTACTTCCAGTCCGTGTTCGTTGTAGCTATTGTTGAACGAAGTATTGTCTTCGTAAAAATCTTCCACCAAAACCATAGGCTTAAGCTTGCGGTATCTTGATATGGCGCAATGCACCATAATGCGGCGTATCCATCCTTCCAGGTTGCCCTCGCCACGGTATTTGTGCACGTTATTGAACATCTTAATAAAGCCTTCCTGCAAAATATCCTGGGCCTCGTCTTTATCGGGTGCATAGCGCATGCACACGGCCAGCATTTTGGGTGCTAATTTCCGGTATAAAAGCTCCTGTTGCTTGCGGTCGTTTCTTAAACAGCCTTCCCACATTTGAGCTAAATCATTATCGGCGGTCATCATCTTGTTGTGTTTGATGAGGGTATGCCAATCCAGTGCCCGGTATGTAAAATATTGATTGTTAGTAATTTATATATTAATCATTCTACGAAACCGTTCGTTTTCGAACGGTTGATGTATGAAGGCGGACGGTTTGTTTTTTTAGTTGCTGCATTTT
Source organism: Mucilaginibacter sp. (assembly GCA_035568395.1). Taxonomy (GTDB): domain Bacteria; phylum Bacteroidota; class Bacteroidia; order Sphingobacteriales; family Sphingobacteriaceae; genus Mucilaginibacter. The sequence continues at coordinate 389,125 of DATMOF010000006.1, forward strand.
TACACACAATAATCCTGTTATAATACCAATCCCATAAAGTTTCATTTTATATTTGGCGTTTAAATAAGTTAGCTATACTCCACCGAATGAAAAGAATACTGATCGCTTTTTTAATCTGCGCGCCCATAATTGCAATTGCCCAAACAAACACATCCGAAAAGTTAGTACAATATGTAAAGCCGATCATTGGCACACAACGTATGGGGCATACCTATCCCGGCGCTACGGTGCCTTTTGGGATGGTGCAGCTGAGCCCGGAAACAGACACTGCCGGTTACGAGCGGGACGGGAAATATAACCCTGATGTATATAAATACTGCGCCGGTTACCAGTACGATGATAAAACCATCGTCGGTTTTAGCCACACGCATTTTAGCGGGACGGGGCATTCGGACCTGGGCGATTTTTTAATTATGCCGACTGTTGGCGCTTTGAAATTAAATCCGGGTACTGCCGATAAACCCGGCAGCGGCTATCGTTCTGCATTTTCACATCAAAACGAGGTAAGCGCGGCAAATTATTACAAGGTAAAACTGGATGAAAGTAATATCACCGCCGAGCTGACCACAAGTGCAAGGGTCGGTTTCCATCAATATACTTTTCCAAAATCAGACCAGGCACATGTCGTGCTCGACCTGATGGCAGGCATTTATAATTATCCTGATAAAAATGTTTGGACTTACCTTAGGGTTATCAATGATAGCACCGTGGTTGGCTACCGGCAAACCAGCGGCTGGGCACGTACCCGTACGCTTTATTTTGCCATGGCTTTTTCCAAACCGTTTATTGGACACGGCTACCGCAATTATTCAAAGAGAGAGGTTTACGGCGGGTTTTGGGGACAGTTTAACCGGGCTAAAAATTTCCCGGAGATGGCCGGAAGACAGCTGCGCGCTTATTTCGACTTTAAAACAGAAGAAGGCGAAAAGATAAAAATAAAAATGGCCTTGTCGCCGGTTAGCATGGATGGCGCCTTAAACAATATGCAGGCTGAAATACCGGGCTGGGACTTTGACAAAGTGAAAAATGACGGGCAGCAATTGTGGGAGAACGAGCTCCACAAAATTGTGATCGAAGGCAGCAAAGATGACAAGGAGAATTTTTATACGTCCATGTACCACGCCATGATAAACCCTACCCTTTATATGGATGTTGACGGACAGTATAAAGGACTCGATCAGAACATACATAAAGCAGCAGGTTTTACCAATTATACCACGTTCAGTTTGTGGGATACCCACCGGGCGCTGCACCCGCTGTTTAATATTATTGAGACAAAAAGAAATGCCGATATGGTGCAGAGCATGCTGGCGCATTACGACCAAAGCCCCGAGCATATGCTGCCGATATGGAGCAATTCGGCAAATGAGAACTGGTGCATGAGCGGCTTTCACAGCGTTTCGGTTGTTGCGGATGCTGTTGTTAAAGGGAACGCCCCGTTTGATGCGAATAAGGCTTTGGACGCATCTGTTATGACCGCCAATCACCGGGATTATGAGGGCATTGGGTATTTTAACGGTTTGGGTTATATACCGGATGAAAAAGATGGCAACTCGGTATCATCAACCCTGGAATATGCTTATGACGACTGGTGCGTAGCGCAGATGGCTAAAAAGCTAAACCGGATGGACGTTTACGATGTATTTATTAAACGCTCGCAAAACTATAAAAACGTTTTTGATCCTAAATCGGGTTTTATGCACCCAAAGGAGATGGACGGCAGTTTTCGCAAAACTAAGTTTGATCCGTTTACTACTATCGGCATGGGCTTTATTGAAGGTAACGCCTGGAATTATACCCTATATGTTCCCCATGATCCTGCCGGGCTGATCAACCTGATGGGCGGAAACAAGCGCTTTGTAACTTATATCGACAGCCTGTTTAGTTATAACCTGCCGGATAAATATTTTGCAGAAACCGAGGATATCACCAAAGACGGCATCATCGGCAATTATGTACATGGAAACGAGCCGTCGCACCAGGTAGCTTATCTGTACGACTGGACCGATAAACCCTGGAAAACGCAGGATAAGATACGCATGATCCTGAAAAAGATGTACAAGAATACGCCGGATGGATTAGGCGGCAATGACGACACCGGCCAAATGAGCGCCTGGTATATTTTCAGTTCTTTAGGCTTTTACCCGGTTGCGCCGGGATCTGACCAGTATGCTATTGGCAGTCCGGCGGTATACCATGCGGTGATCAATTTAGAGGATGGTAAAACGTTTACCGTCAACGTAAAAAACCAAAGCGACAGGAATGTTTATGTGCAAAAGATATTGTTAAACGGCAAGCCGCTTAGCGGCTACTTTATCAACCATGCAGATATTATGAATGGCGGTGAGATTACATTTGTGATGGGGGCGAAGCATAGGTAGGTTGTGGAGATTAGAGGTTGGAGGTTAGAGATTAGTCCGAAAGTTCGGAAAGTCCTTGCCTGCGGCGGGCAGGCGAAAGAAGCTGCAACTGAGGCTCCCTGTTCCCACAGATATACAATTCTTCAAAAATCGTTTATCCAATTAACTGCCCTGGCGTAGCGGTGTAAACCGTCACAATTAATAGGTTATAAAAAGAAATTTTGCTTTTTTATAATTAAATTTGTTTTAAAGATTTTTGACTATTACAACTACAGCAATAAGGGAAAGGTTATATGACTATATAAGGATGGCTGACGATAAAAAGATAGTGGCAATTTATACATTGCTGGAAGACCAGATGGCGCCTGCGGTTGGTTGGGCTGAAGGTGAGGATTGTATGGCCGAATTGAATGACCGTGTAAAAAGGTGGGAGGACGGGATTGATGCAACTTTTTCACTTGCGGAAGTTAAAGCAGAATTGGAATTGTTGGATAAAAAAGGAAAATGATCATTTCTGTTTTTCATATGAAGCGGCACCCTAAAAAGAAGCGGCAAAAATAATTGGGTGCCTGCAAATTCTTCAAAAAATAATTTACCCAAATCTCAAAAAGGGTGTCATGGTGAGGTTCCCGAACCATGTGCGCAAAGGCACAACGCAAATGTTTCATGAAACACCTGGTTTTATTATCTTTAAATAGGTTGCTGTTTTAATGATAAATTGTTTCCCTACCTTTGCCCTATCCGGGATAAAAACCCGGCAAATGTATGATCAAAGAAATTGAAATTGTTTGCCCGCCCGGGCAGCAGGAAGATGAGGGCGCGTTAAAAAAAATCGCGGCATCATCACTTAATATATCCCAGCAAAAAATATCAGGTATAAAAATTCTTAAACGGTCGATAGACGCGCGTGGTCGCAAGGTGGTTTACCGCATGCAGGTGCAGGTTTTTATCGACGAAGTTTTTGTTCCCGAAACGTTTACGGTTAAATATCCGGATGTAAAAAAAAGCAAGTCTGTGATTATAGTTGGCGCCGGCCCGGCGGGATTATTTGCTGCACTGCAGTGCATAGAACTGGGATTAAAACCTATTATTCTAGAACGTGGCAAGGATGTTAAACAGCGCCGCCGCGACCTGGCCAACATCAACAAGCAGGGCCTGGTTGACCCCGAATCGAATTACTGTTTCGGCGAAGGCGGCGCGGGAACTTATTCGGATGGCAAATTGTACACCCGCTCAACCAAACGCGGCGATGTGAACGCGGTATTGAAAACTTTTGTGGCCCACGGCGCGACAGAAGATATTTTGATAGACGCCCGTCCGCACATAGGCACCAATAAGCTGCCGCAGATCATTACCTCCATAGCCGAAAGCATATTGAATGCCGGCGGCGATATCTGTTTTGATACGAAAGTTACGGCTTTGTTGATTGAGTTTGGCAAGATAAGGGGCGTTGAACTGGCAACAGGCGAAAAGATAAACGCCGATGCCGTTATCCTGGCTACCGGGCATTCGGCGCGGGATATTTTTGAAATGCTGCGCCGGCAGAATATATTAATTGAGGCCAAACCTTTTGCGTTAGGTGTAAGGATCGAGCATCCGCAGGAGATCATCGACCACGCCCAGTACCATTGCGAACATCGCGGTCCCGACCTGCCGCCTTCGTATTATAACCTTGTGGAGCAGGTAGACAACCGCGGCGTATTCTCGTTTTGCATGTGCCCCGGCGGTATCATCGCCCCCTGCGCTACCGAAGCCGTGGAAATCGTTGTGAACGGCTGGAGCCCTTCTAAGCGAAACAACCCTTTTGCCAATTCGGGAACAGTGGTGCAGGTTAACCTGGAGGATGTAGCCGGCGATAATAACGACCCGCTTAAAATGCTGCGCTTCCAGCAGGAAATTGAACACCTGGCCTTCAAGGAAGGCGGCGGAAGGCTGGTAGCGCCCGGCCAGCGCATGGTGGATTTTGTGGAGAACCGCATATCTGCCAATTTGCCGGTAAACTCGTACCTCCCCGGAACAAAAAGCGCCTCGTTAAATGAAATTTTACCCGGCTGGATCAACGAGCGGCTGCGAAAAGCCTTGCCGGCCTTCGGCCGTAAAATGAAAGGGTATTATACAAACGAAGCCATTTTGGTAGGTGTTGAATCACGCACATCATCACCCGTGAAAGTGCCGCGGGACAAGGAAACGCTGCAGCATCCGCAGGTATTGGGCCTTTTCCCTTGCGGGGAGGGCGCGGGGTATGCGGGTGGCATAATTTCTGCTGCTATTGACGGAATAAATTGCGCGATAGCAGCCTCAAAAGTTTTATCATGACCAAATCGGAACAAATTAAACAAAACCTGGAACGGGCATTATGGGGCAAGCCCTGGTATGGCCAGCCCATTTATACAATAATTGACCAGGTAAGCTTTGAGGCAGCCTATGAAAAACCGACGGCCTCGGTGCATAACATAGCAGGCATCGTGCTGCACATGCTGGCCTGGACCGAAGAGGTGCTCGACCGTATGAACGGTATGGCGGCCAGTATACCATCCAGCGGCGACTGGCCCGATGCCGGGAAACCGGACGAACAAAAATGGCAGAATTATGTCAATGACCTGAAGCTGGTTAACGTAAATTTGCTGGGCGCTATTCAAAATTTTCCCGAAGAAAAATGGGACGAATTAATTAACGACACGCGCGAAAACGAACCGGTTACGACGTACGAAAATTTGATCGTTGGCTTTATCGAACATCAAATTTACCATGCCGGGCAAATTGCGCTATTAACCAGGATTACACAGATTGGAGGATGATTACATCGATTTTGGTAATCGGTGAAATCAAAATATACATGATATGGCTGATAAAAAAACTTTAGTATTAGGCGCCACCCCAAACGCCGGGCGCTATGCAAACCTGGCGGCAAACAGGCTGGTTCGGAGCGGGCATAGCATTGTAAATGTGGGCCTTAAAACAGGCGAAGTGGCAGGCGTGCCGATTGAAAAACCGGAAGCTATCCATGACGATATTGACACCATTACTTTATACGTAGGCCCCCAGCACCAGCCGGAGTTGTATGATTATATACTGGACACCCATCCCAAACGTATTATTTTCAATCCAGGCACCGAGAACTCCGAACTGCGCCGCATGGCCAACGAAAAGGGTATTGAAACGGAATATGCTTGTACGCTGGTTTTGTTGTCGATAGGGCAGTATTGAGCCTCACCCAACCCTCTCCAAAGGAGAGGGCTTTGAAAATCATTTTAAATATTGCGCCTTTTTTAAAAGTCTCCCCCTTTGGGGGAGATTTAGAGGGGGCTACACACCTCTTTTATCGTATCGCTTATCGGTTTAAATTCAATGCCGATGGCTTTTTTGATCTTTGAATTGTCGTAGTTGCGGATAACTGTAGCGGCCTGTGCCGAAACTTTATCTAATGCAGGAGCTTTCCCGGTTAACCAGCTCATAATTTTAGCGCCGCGCCAGGCCAGGCCCATCATCCAGCCGCCGGCATGGTTTGCGGGAGGCGGGATGTGAAAGCAGTTGGCAATTTCAGAAGTGATCTGTTTGTAATTACGATTTTCGGCGCTGACGATAAATCGCTCGGCGTGTATATTGCTATTCATCAGGCTGATCATGCTTTTAGCTACATCCGCCACATCTACAAAGCCTGAACTGCCGTCGGTGTAAAACTTCAATCCTTTTCTTACCGTTTCGAACAATTGCCCGCTGCCTTTTGTGCCGGCGTTGGCGCCTATAATGATCGATGGGTTTACGATAACCGCATCCAGGCCTTCAGCAATGCCGCGCCAAACCTCCATTTCGCTTTCCAGCTTTGATATAGCATAGCCGTCGGTTTCCGCTGCCAGGTCGAGGTGGTGGTTTTCACTAATGAGTTCACCGGGTTTTGCCAGGCCAATAGCCGCAACCGAGCTCACATGTACCATCCGAATGGGCTGCAGCAGGCATAAATTAACCAGGTTTGCGGTGCCCGCTACGTTGGTGCGGATCATTTCCTTTTTATCGGCCTGCTTTAATGAGACCCAGGCGGCGCAATGGTAAACCTGCGTAACGCCTTTGAGTGCGTCTTCCAACGCAAACAGGCCCATCATATCAGCGTCTACCCAATCAATTTGTTCCCGAAAGGGCAATAAAACCTCAGGGATCACCGAGTTATGGCGTTTGGTGCACCGGATGAGCATACCCTGCTGTGCGAGCTGCCTGGTCAGTTCTGCCCCTAAAAAACCTGTTGCGCCGGTAACGAGTATCATTTTGGTACAAATGTAGACAAATGTGGCCGATGTGCAGATACCGGGATTACAGAAGTGCAAATGCGGAAATGATGCGCAAATGTATTGATAGGCAGAGCGGGCTAATTAACATCGTGGGGTTGCGGCGCAGCTGTCGCACTTTTTGTCGCAGGTTGTCTTGTCCTGAAATAGGTTTACACAAAAAGTAAACAAATGGACGAAAAATTAGCAGCTCATATAATCAATGAGCATTTGACAAAAGGGACAAGTCATCGTAAATTAGCAAGGAAGT
>DATMOF010000007.1:0-109904 GCA_035568395.1 Mucilaginibacter sp.
GGAGGTGTATATGGATGGCTAATTGTTGTTTAGGGAGCCTAGTATAACCAAAAGTGTAAAGCTATTACAGGATTAAAATAAAGTGTAAATTCACAACAGGATTATTAACAAAAAGTGTAAACTTTTTTTAGGACGACACACAGGTTGGCGCACTGTCGCAGTGCGACACTGCTAAAAAAGCAGCATCTTTTATTCATCCAAAATTCCGGTTCATCTAAAAAATCTGCACATTTGCACATCTGAAATCTGCACATTAACAAAAATGTCCTTATCTGATTTTTTTACACCTGTTGATCTCAAAAAGATAATCCCCGCAAGGGGCTATTACACCAGTCAGCTGGGCAGTAAGATCAGTACTTTCTTTGACGGCTTTCCCGATCTCGATCAGCAAACAGATATTGCGCTGATCGGCGTACAGGAGGACCGCAATGCCACCGACAATCCGGGCTGTGCATTAGGGCCCGATTATATACGCGAAAAACTTTACCAATTAAACGAAGGTAACTATCCCACCAGGATCGCTGACCTGGGGAATATCAGGCAGGGCGAAACGGTGACCGACACCTATATCGCGTTGAAAACGGTTGTAAATGAGCTAATTAGAAAAAACATTATCCCCGTTATTTTAGGCGGCGGGCAGGACCTCACCTACGCCCAGTACATGGCCTACGAAACGCTCGAGCAAAAGGTTGACCTGGTGGTGATCGATTCGCATTTTGACCTGGATGACAGTGAAGACGGCGAAAGCATTGAAACCACTTCCGGCTCATACCTCAATAAAATATTCCTACACCAGCCCAATTACCTGTTCAATTACAGCAACCTGGGTTACCAGGTATATTTTGCCAGCCAGGACAGCATGCGGGTAATGGAAAAGCTTTATTTTGACATACACCGCCTGGGCGAGATCAGCGGGAATATTGCTGTGAGTGAACCGATCATACGTAATGCCAATATGATCAGCTTTGATATTGGCGCCATCCGCTCGGCCGACGCGATGGGCAACGCCAATGCCAGCCCGAATGGCTTTACCGGCGCTGAAGCTTGCCAGCTGGCCAGGTATGCCGGCTTTAACGACAAGCTGAGCTCCATCGGGTTTTATGAATTTAACCCGGCGTACGATAGCAACGGGCAAACAGCCTTGCTTATAGCCCAGATGGTTTGGTATTTTATCGATGGCGTGTATAACCGTAAACGCGATTTCCCACTAACGCCCAAATCGCAATTCCTGATCTATAAAACCAGTTTGAAGCACGAGGGGCACGACCTGGTATTTGTAAAAAGCAAAAAATCTGATAGGTGGTGGATGCAGGTGCCATACCCTACGGGGGGTTCGCGTAATGAGCGTTTTCACCTGGTTTCGTGCCAATACGAGGATTATAAGACGGCTGTCTCGGGTGAAATGCCCGACCTTTGGTGGCGCACCTATCAAAAATTAAACTGATACGGAATAATTGATTTGCAATTTTAACGTTATCACACCTTACTGTTTGAATAATAAATGAAGAAAATATTTTTTTATATCATTGGGTTTTTACCGCTTATAGCCATTGCCCAAACACCTGAAACATTTGTAATAAAAAGCAAAGTCGGCAATTTAAACACCCCGGCTAAAGCATATTTGATTTATCAGCTGGGCGCAAACCGGGTGATCGACTCGGCGCAAATTACCAATGGCAATTTTGATTTTAGCGGCCAGGTGATGAGCCCGACCAACGCGTTTTTGGTTGTTGACCCTAAGGGTGTTGGATTTACTAAGCTCGACAGCACAACCGATGTGTTAAGTTTTTATATCGACAAAGGCGAGTTCTCGGTGAGCAGCCCCAACCGGGTGTCAAATGCGCAGATCACCGGGTCGAAGATCAACGACGATAACAAAAAACTAATGGCGCAGCTAAAGCCCGTGATCGACCAGGCTAAATCCTTGCAGGCACAGGCGAAAACGGCTTCGCCTGCGCAGCAAAATACGGTTGAGTTTCAAAACGCCATGCAGGCCAAATACAAGGCATTGCAGTTGGCGCAAAAAAATACCCTGAAAAGCTTTATTCTAGCAAACCCTGACAGCTATTTGAGCTTGCTGGCGCTAAGCTCGGTCGGCGGCCCTTCGCCCGACCCGGCTGAACTGGAACCGCTGTACAATTCGTTATCACAAAATGTTAAGAATACCGAAACAGCCAAACTTTTAAAGAAATCACTCGATGGGTTACGAACCACTTCGGTTGGAGCCACAGCGCCCGATTTTACACAAAACGATGTAAACGGGCTGCCTGTTAAGCTATCATCATTTCGGGGGAAATATGTACTGATCGATTTTTGGGCGTCGTGGTGCGGCCCATGCCGCCAGGAAAATCCGAATGTGGTAAAAGCATATAATAAATTTAAAGACAGAAATTTTACCATACTTGGGGTGTCGCTTGACCGGACAGGCGCAAAAGCCGATTGGCTGGCGGCCATAAAAAGAGACGGCCTTGTATGGACGCAAGTATCCGACCTTAAATTCTGGCAAAACGAGGTTGCGGTTCTATATGATGTCAAATCCATTCCGGCCAACTTCCTGGTAGACCCTAATGGTAAGATCATTGCCAGGGACCTGCGCGGTGACGACCTCGAAAATAAACTTGAACAGGTTTTGGGAAAAGCACATTAATCCTTCAGCCGTCCTAAAATTATTGATAATTTAATCATAACATTCTATATTGCAGGATAATTAACCGCAATGAAAAGGATCGTTTTAATTGTGCTGGCCTGTTTACCGGCAATTGTTTTCGCCCAGGACGGTAAGTACATAGTAAAAGGTACCATCGGCACTTACAATGCCCCTGCCAAAGTATATCTGCGATACAGCCGCGACGGCAAAACCGCCATTACCGATTCAACTACGCTAAAAAACGGCGCGTTCGAGTTTAGCGGTAAAGTTGGCGCGGTGCCATCAAGCGCGTACCTATTGTTCAGCGAAAAAGGCACCGGGCCGTCTTACAAAGACTACCGGATGATCTACCTTGAGCCAGGAATCATTACCATTACTTCATCGGCCAGTGATTTAAGGGCAAACGCCATGGTTAAAGGTCCAAAAACCAATACAGATAACGAGAAATTCCAGCTGGCTTACAAGCCGATCAACGACGCGCAAAAAATAATCGACGATAAAGAGAAGGCGGCTACGCCCGAGCAGAAGAACTCGCCCGAATGGATCAAACAGGATAAACTCGAGCAAAAAGAACTGGATAACCGGGAAATTGCCATGAACAAAAAGTTCATCCAGGAAAATCCCGATTCATACATTAGCCTCAACGCCCTGGAAAACTACGCCTACAGCGCCGACTATGTAGATATCGCGCCATTATTTGAAGGCTTAACCCCGGCGATAAAACAATCGGAAAACGGCAAAAAGTTTGCAGAAAGATTGCCTAAAATTAAGGCGGTTGCTTTAGGTGCTACCGCGCCCGAATTTGCTGAAGCAGATACCAGCGGCAAAATGATCAGCCTGTCATCGTTCAGGGGCAAATATGTGCTGGTTGATTTCTGGGCATCGTGGTGCGGCCCCTGCCGTCATGAAAACCCGAATGTGGTTAAAGTATTTAATCGTTATAAAAACCAAAAATTTACCATACTTGGGGTATCGCTCGACCGGCCGGGTGCAAAGGAAAAATGGCTGAAAGCCATTCATACAGATGGGTTGGCCTGGACACAGGTATCTGACCTGCAATTCTGGAACAGCAAAGCAGCCGGCTTGTACGCCGTACGCGGCATCCCGCAAAACTTTTTGCTCGACCCGAACGGAAAAATCATCGGCAAAAATCTAAGGGGCGATGACCTTGAGGATAAATTGGCGGAGATTTTCGGGAAGTCTGAAGGTGTGGACCCTGGTAAATCGAGATAATATTCTCCTAAGGGCATATTCAACTAAACCTTAACCATTCCATGAAAAAAATTGCATTTGCGGCTTTATTGTTTTCGCACGTTATTGTATTCGCACAATCAGGCAATTTTGTTGTGAAAGGTAAGATAGGCGATTTGAATAAACCTGCCACATTATTCCTGCTGTATAATCTCAGGATCGCAGACTCGGCCGTGTTAAAAAATGGTGAGTTTATTTTCAATGGCACAGTAACCCAACCAACCGAAGCATATCTCACCCTCAACAAAAAGGGAAATGGCTTCACGTACGACAATTATGTGAAGCTGTATTTGGAAACAGGTGGGGTTATTAATGTTTCATCTTCCGATTCCCTGGCAAAGGCTAAAATAACAGGCACGAAAAACAATAATGATTTTGAACATTATAAAGCCGTTATGGCGCCGATAGAGCGTCGCGACGGAGAGCTCGAAACACGGGATACCAGTGCTTCAGAAGAGCAAAAAAGCTCGCCGAAGTTTTTAAAAGAACTCGAATTATTGAACAAGCAGCTCGAAAAAGAAAGAAAGGCACTAAATAAAAAATTTATCATCGAAAATCCTTCCTCGCTGGTAAGTTTGGACGCCTTATACTCATTTGCTGCATATAGCGACTATTACGATATTTCTTTATTGTTCGATAAGCTATCTCCGGCAGTAAAAAACAGCCCCGGCGGTAGATCTTATGCCCAATCGCTGGAAAAAATGCACGATGTGGGTATAGGTAGTATAGCGCCCGATTTTGAACTGCCCGACACCGCCAGTCGAATGATAAGCTTGTCCTCGTTCAGGGGAAAATACCTGTTGCTGGATTTTTGGGCCTCGTGGTGCCCGGTATGCCGGGAGTCAAGCCCGGGTGTTCTCAAAGCCTACAATAACTATAAAAACAAAGATTTTAATATTCTGAGCGTATCGTTTGATAAGCCTGGCGATAAGCAAAAATGGCTGCAGGCTATACATCACGACGGACTGCTATGGACACAGGTATCGGATTTAAAATTTTGGCAAAGCCCGATAGTTAATTTATATAAGCTTACAGCCCTACCGCAAAATTTTTTAATCGACCCAAATGGTAAGATCATTGCCCGTGACCTTGATGGTGATGAACTATCTGCTAAATTGGCTTCGATTTTTGGAACGAAATAAACCAGGAAGGACCGTATAAAATACGCGATCTATTCTTTTATTGAGAAATTGCTTCTTTACTGCCTTTCCCGACTTCTTCCTTACAACAAATCAAACCCAATATCTTTCCTAAAATACATACCGTCATAATAAATACGGCTGGCGTCGGCGGTAGCTTGCTGCAGGGCGGTAAACAGGTCATCCTGTAAAGATGTAACGGCCAGCACGCGGCCGCCCGATGTTTTTACCAGCTCACCCTCGTGGTAGGTGCCAGCATGAAAAACCTGCGAACCACGGACGTTTTCTATCCCGGTAATGGTTTTGTCCTTTAAATATTCTCCGGGGTAACCGCCTGCAACCATTACCACTGTGGCGGCAACCTGCGGCGATATGCTTAACTCCCTTTTATCCAGGTTCCCTTCGGCAACGCCCGAGAGCAGGTCGACAAAGTCTGACGTTATCCTTGGCATCACGCTTTCAGTTTCAGGGTCGCCCATGCGGCAATTGTATTCGATCACGTAAGGCTCGCCCTCGCAGTTCATGAGGCCAATAAAAATGAAGCCCTTGTAAGGAATATTTTCTTTTTTTAAACCTTCAACGGTTGGGATGATCACGCGCTCCTCCACCTTTTTCATAAATTCAGCATCGGCAAACGGCACCGGCGAAACCGAGCCCATGCCACCGGTATTTAACCCGGTATCGCCTTCGCCTATCCGTTTATAATCTTTTGCTTCGGGCAAAATTTTATAGTGGGTGCCGTCGGTCATCACAAATACCGAAAGCTCTATCCCCTGCAAAAATTGCTCAACCACAACCTTCGAGCTGGCCTCGCCGAATTTTGCTTCGGTTAGCATTTCCAGGAATTCCTGCTGGGCCTCCTGCAGATTCATGCAAATCAATACACCTTTCCCGGCGGCCAGGCCGTCGGCTTTTAAAACCACCGGCAATCCTGTTGTGGCCAGGTATTCAAAGCCTTCCTGTAATGTCTCTCCTGTAAAAGTTTTTGAGGCTGCGGCAGGGATGTTATGCCGAACCATAAATTTCTTCGAAAAATCCTTGCTGCCTTCCAGCTGCGCAGCTTCGCGCTGCGGCCCAATAACCGGGATGCTTTTCAGCTGTTCGTCCGCCAGGAAAAAATCGTGTATGCCTTTAACCAGCGGCTCCTCGGGGCCAACCAAAACCAGGTGAATGCCATTGTTCAGCACAAAGCGTTTGATGGCTTCAAAATCGGTAACCTTGATGTTCACATTGGTACCATACTGGCCGGTGCCTGCGTTTCCGGGCGCAATAAAAAGCTGTTCGCATTTTGGGCTTTGTGATAGTTTCCAGGCAAAGGCGCTTTCCCTTCCGCCTGAACCGAGTAGCAGGATATTCATGCGCCAAAGATAGTTTTTTTGTTTAGTAGCAAGTATCAAGTCGTTAGTATCAAGATTAATTGTGAAGAGAAATAGAAATTATTAACACTCCATGTCCTGATACTTGATACTATTTTTTGTTTAGTAGCAAGTATCAAGTCGTTAGTATCAAGCCTAATTTTCCGAGAGAATTCAGTTATATATTATCTTACTACTTGATACTTGATACTCACTACTATCTCAAAATTCTGTAACTTTGCCTGTCATAATGGCTCATAATTGCTGATGGCGCAATTGTTGAGTTTGTAGCACCATATAAATACAATATGTTAGATTTTATAAGTAAGCTTTTTGGAAACAAGTCGGAACGGGATGTTAAGAGTCTATTGCCGTTGGTTGAAAAAGTAAAAGCTGAATTTGCAAAGCTGGATCAGATAAGCAACGATGAGTTAAGGGCCAAAACGATAGGTTTTAAAGAAACCATCGCCGAAGGTTTAGCTGCTATCGATAGCGAGATACAAACCATTAAGGAGCGTACCGAGAACAATCCCGACCTCGAGGTTAGCGAAAAGGTTGCACTTTACACACAGCTGGATAAGCTTGAAAAGGATCGCAACAAAGAGCTGGAAGTTATCCTGCTGAACATACTTCCCGAGGCTTTCGCGGTGGTAAAGGAAACTGCGCGACGCTTTAAGGAAAATAAAACGATCGAAGTTACCGCTACACAATTTGACCGCGACCTCGCAGCCCGTAAATCAAATGTATTGATAAAAGGCGACAAGGCTATTCACCATAATACATGGCTGGCAGCCGGCAACGAGGTGACCTGGGATATGGTACATTACGATGTGCAGCTTATAGGCGGTATTGTATTGCACCAGGGTAAAATTGCCGAGATGGCTACAGGTGAAGGTAAAACGCTGGTAGCAACGCTTCCTGCTTACCTTAACGCGCTGGCCGGACAAGGCGTACATATTGTAACCGTGAACGATTACCTGGCACGACGCGACTCCGAATGGATGGGCCCGCTGTATGAGTTCCACGGTTTATCGGTTGATTGTATTGATAAGCATGAGCCGAATTCGGAAGAACGCCGGGCAGCTTATATGTCTGATATTATTTTTGGTACCAATAACGAGTTTGGTTTCGATTACCTGCGTGACAATATGACACGCAGCCCCGAGGAGCTGGTACAGCGCAAGCTGCATTATGCCATGGTGGATGAGGTTGACTCGGTGTTGATCGATGATGCCCGTACACCGCTGATCATATCCGGCCCGATACCACGTGGCGACGAGCATGAGTTTTACGAGTTAAAACCACGTATCGAACGCCTGGTAAACGCGCAAAAGACGTACGTAAATACCGTTTTAAACGATGCAAAAAAATTGATCGCCGAAGGCAAAACTGGTCCTGATGAGGGTGGTTTGGCATTGCTGCGTGCCTTCAGGGGTTTGCCGAAAAGCAAAGCCCTGATCAAATATTTGAGCGAAGGCGCCAACAGGCAGCTTCTGCAAAAAACAGAAAACTTTTACATGCAGGACCAAAGCAAGGAAATGCATAAGGTGGATGCCGAGCTGTTTTTTATTATCGATGAAAAAAACAACCAGGTTGAACTGGCTGAAAAAGGTATTGAGCTGATCACAGCATCCGGTGAAGACCCAGGCTTTTTCGTGATGCCTGATGTAGGTACCGAAATTTCGGAAATTGAGAAATCAAGTCTTCCGGCAGAGGATAAGATCGCCCAAAAGGATGAGCTGATGCGCGATTTTTCGATCAAGTCGGAACGCATCCACTCGGTAAACCAATTGCTGAAAGCTTACACCCTGTTTGAAAAAGACACCGAATATATTTTAGATGACGGGAAGGTAAAGATCGTTGATGAACAAACCGGCCGTGTGCTGGATGGCAGGCGTTATTCCGATGGCTTGCACCAGGCTATTGAGGCCAAGGAGAATGTGACTGTTGAAGATGCTACGCAAACCTTCGCCACTATTACCCTGCAAAATTATTTCAGGATGTACCACAAGCTTTGCGGTATGACCGGTACGGCTGTTACGGAAGCAGGTGAGTTCTGGGAAATATACAAATTGGACGTGGTAGAGATACCAACCAATACCCCGGCCAGCCGCGATGACAGGCAGGATTTGGTTTACCGCACCGTGCGCGAAAAGTATAATGCGGTAGCCGAAGAAATTGTAAAGCTGACCCAGGCGGGAAGGCCGGTGCTGGTAGGTACCACCTCGGTGGAAATTTCGGAATTAATCAGCCGGATGCTTAAGCTGCGTGGCATTAAACACAATGTATTGAACGCCAAACTGCACCAGAAGGAGGCCGACATTGTGGCTGAGGCCGGGCAAAGCGGCACGGTAACCATTGCCACCAACATGGCAGGCCGTGGTACGGATATAAAATTAGGGCCGAATGTGAAAG
The DNA here is from genome assembly GCA_035568395.1 of Mucilaginibacter sp. Taxonomy (GTDB): domain Bacteria; phylum Bacteroidota; class Bacteroidia; order Sphingobacteriales; family Sphingobacteriaceae; genus Mucilaginibacter. Next base: position 8,808 of record DATMOF010000007.1, read on the forward strand.
AGGCCGGAGGTTTAGCCATTGTGGGTACCGAGCGGCACGAGTCGCGCCGTGTTGACCGCCAGCTGCGCGGACGGGCGGGCAGGCAGGGCGACCCGGGTTCATCCCAGTTCTTCGTTTCCCTTGAAGACAATCTGATGCGTTTATTCGGGTCGGAAAGAATATCGAACCTGATGGTGCGCATGGGCATCGAGGAAGGCGAGGTGATTCAGCACTCAATGATCTCCAAATCGATCGAGCGGGCGCAGAAGAAAGTGGAAGAGAACAACTTCGGTATCCGTAAGCGTTTGCTGGAGTATGACGACGTGATGAACTCGCAGCGTACTGTTATTTATGCCAAACGTAAAAATGCCTTATTCGGCGAGCGCCTGGACGTTGATTTGAACAACACTATTTTTGATGTTGTTGAAGATATTGTAACTGAATATAAGGAAGCGAATAATCCCGAAGGCTTCCGGCTTGAAATGATACGGCTATTTGCGATAGATGTGAATATTTCGGACGATGACTTTACCAACACTACGGCCGGCAAATTGGTTGACAATGTTTTCCACGAGGTAAGCGAATTTTACAAACACAAACAGGATGCTATCGCCAAACAGGCATACCCCGTGTTAAAGGAAGTGTTTGATACCCGCGGCGAATACGTTGAAAATATCGTGGTGCCGTTTACCGACGGCGTACATGGCCTGCAGGTTTCGGTACCGCTTAAAAAAGCCATTGCCAATAAAGGCGTAGAAGTATTTAAATCCTTTGAAAAAAATGTGACCCTGTACCTGATCGATGATGCCTGGAAAGAGCATTTACGCGAAATGGACGAGTTGAAGCAATCAGTACAGAACGCGGTATACGAACAAAAGGACCCGTTGCTGGTTTACAAATTCGAAGCTTTTGAATTATTCCGCCAGATGTTGGCAACTGTTAACAAGGAGCTGGTAAGCTTCCTTTTCAGGGGAGGCATCCCGGTTCAGCAGCAGCCTGATGATATACACGAAGCAAGGCCGCAGCCAAAGCTCGACCTGAAGAAAATGCGCACATCAAAACCTGAACTGGTTAGCGAAGCGAACGGCGTACCCATGCAGGATATGCGCGAGCTGCAAAAAACAGCACCGATACGGGTTGAGAACAAAATAGGCAGAAATGACCCTTGTCCTTGCGGCAGCGGTAAAAAATATAAAAACTGCCACGGGGTTGGGCAGGTGTAAAATCCGCCTCTCCGCTATGTCATTGCGAGCGATAGCGCGGCAATCCCATAGCGAATGCATGACAGGTATGTTGAGGAGATTGCCACGCTACGCCCGCAATGACAAGTTTTAATTAATTAACATGAAAAAAGCAAAATCATATTCCACAGCTAAATCCGGCGTGGTAAGATATTGCCTTTTTTTTGTCGCAGCCTGTCTCCCCGCCTTATCATTCGCGCAAACACGCGGCAGGGTTGAGGTGGTAAAAGACCCGCTGATCGATACCCTTATCGCCCGCAGGCCAACCCTCAACAAAGCGATCCTGAACATTGGTGAAGAGACGGTTTATGGTTACCGTGTACAGATATTTTTTGGCTCGAGCCGCCAGGCTGCCTATGACGCGCAGGAAAAATTCAGGCAGGAATATCCCGACCTGCGTACATACATCAGCTATACTGAGCCAAATTTTAAAGTACAAGCCGGCGATTTCAGGACACGCCTGGAAGCCGAAAAACTACGCAACGAACTGACCCAAACATTTACCACCCTGTTTATCATCAGCGGAAAAATAAACCCGCCAAAAGCTGACACTTCCAATGATTAAAGAGCAGATACAGCAGTTATCAAAAAATATTTTCAACGATGTGATCGGCAACCGCCGTCATCTGCATGCGCACCCGGAGCTTTCTTTTCATGAAACCGAAACGTCAGCCTTCATTGCCGGCAAGCTCGATGCATTAGGTTTAAAATATCAACGGATGGCCGATAATGGTTTGGTTGCTTTAATTAAAGGCGACAAACCGTCGGATAAGGTAGTTGCGCTGCGCGCTGATATGGATGCCCTGCCCATCACCGAAGCGAATGATGTGCCTTATAAATCCCAAAACGATGGTGTGATGCACGCCTGCGGGCACGATGTGCATACGTCGTCGCTGCTGGGTACCGCAAAAATACTGACAGAATTAAAAAGCCAGTTTGGCGGCACTGTAAAGCTTATCTTCCAGCCCGCCGAAGAAAAATTGCCGGGCGGCGCCAGCCTGATGATAAAGGAAGGCGTACTTGAAAATCCAAAACCACAAGCTGTTTTGGGCCAGCATGTAATGCCCTTTATCGACGCCGGTAAAGTAGGTTTCCGTGCCGGAAAATATATGGCCTCGACAGACGAGTTATACGTGACCGTTAAAGGCAAAGGAGGCCATGGCGCGCAGCCCCAGCAAAATGTAGACCCGGTTATTATCACCGCTCATATATTAACTGCCTTACAACAGGTGGTAAGCCGCTTTGCCGACCCAAAAAGTCCGTCGGTATTGTCGTTTGGTAAAGTGATCGCCAACGGGGCTACCAACGTTATCCCGAACGAGGTTTATCTTGAAGGCACCTTCCGGACCATGGACGAGCAATGGCGCAACGAGGCCCATATCAAAATGAAAAAGATGGCCGAAGGCGTAGCCGAAAGCATGGGCGGAAGCTGCGAGTTTAATATTATGAAAGGCTATCCTTTTTTAATTAACGAGGAAAAGCTGACCGCATCTGCACGTGGTTTTGCTGAAGACTACCTCGGCAAAGAAAACGTGCTTGACCTTGATATCTGGATGGCAGCCGAAGATTTCGCTTACTACTCCCAGGTTGCAGATGCTTGTTTCTACCGTTTAGGCACCCGCAACGAAAGCCGGGGCATTACATCTTCTGTGCACACCCCTACTTTTGATATAGATGAATCCGTTTTGGAGTTAAGTACCGGTTTAATGGCGTATATGGCTGTAAAGCAGTTGGGTAATTGATTTTTGGATTGCACCGATTTTGAAGAAGATTACACCGATTGAATCAGTGCAATCAAAAACAATCGGTGTAATCGCTATTCCGTCAACGACAACACGTTCCCATCAGGATCTTTAAACCAAGCCACCTTCGCTCCGGTTGGTGATGTCCACGCCCCAAATTCGTCCTGTTCTAAAAAATCATACTTTTCGCAGAATACGCCTTTTGCGTTTAGCGCATTTATCGTTGCTTTAATGTCTTTCACGTTCCAGCCCAAAGCGGTGAACTGATGGGGCTTTAATTCGGGCACGGTAATTACTCTTAATAGTTGCCCGTTTGCTTCAAATTCTAAAGCATACTTATCTTCCGACAGCAACCTTAACCCCAGTACATCCTGGTAAAATACTTTTGCTTCACCAGGCTTAATCGTGGGGACGAACGATTTTAAAGCTTCATTTGCCAACATGACCGCAGATTTAAAGTGATTTTCGACTTAACTGACTTAAAGAAATTTGCGACGTTCAAGAACTTCGCAAATAGTAGTTAAAGCTACCGAATATTCAAGAAATCAACGCGATCAAAAAGATCACGCCAAAATCAGCGGTCAAAATTCCGCGTTCTTGGGGAACCTTGGGAAAGGTATCACATCCCTGATATTGCCCATGCCGGTAACAAACTGCACCAGGCGCTCAAAGCCTAACCCAAAACCGGCATGCGGACAAGCGCCGAAACGACGGGTATCTAAATACCACCACAGCTCGTCTTTGGGTATGCCCATTTCGTCCATGCGCTGTTCCAGTTTATCCAGGCGCTCTTCACGCTGGGAACCACCTACAATTTCGCCGATGCCGGGGAATAAAATATCCATTGCACGTACAGTTTCATGGCCGTTTGCGTCCACCTCGTTCTGGCGCATATAAAAAGCTTTTATCTGTTTGGGATAATCCGTGAGAATAACCGGCTTTTTAAAATGCTTTTCAACCAGGTAACGTTCATGCTCTGATTGCAGGTCGGTGCCCCAGCCTTCGATAGGGTATTGAAATTTCTTTTTCTTATTCGGGGCCGATTCTTTTAAAATGTCTATCGCCTCGGTATAGGTTAAACGTTCAAAATCGTTATCCAAACAAAACTGCAGCTTTTCGATGAGCGACATTTCCGACCGCTCATGCTGCGGCTTTTGTTTCTCCTCGTCCTCCAGGCGCTGGGTCAAAAATTCGATGTCTTCGGCGTTTTTATCAAGCGCGTATTTGATCACATATTTCAGCAGCTCTTCTGCCAGGTCCATGTTATCATTCAGATCGTAAAAAGCCATTTCGGGCTCTATCATCCAAAACTCGGCAAGGTGCCGTGTAGTATTCGAGTTTTCGGCCCTGAAAGTGGGGCCAAACGTATAAATATCGCTCAAGGCCATCGCGCCAAGCTCGCCTTCCAGCTGACCGGAAACGGTTAGGTTGGTTGGGCGGCCAAAAAAATCTTCCTTAAAATCAATCTCGCCGTTTTCCGTTTTTGGCGGGTTAAGCAGGTCGAAGTTGGTAACGTGGAAAGTTTCGCCTGCACCTTCAGCATCCGACGCGGTAATGATAGGCGTATGCAGGTAAATAAACCCGCGCTCCTGGAAAAACTGGTGAACCGCAAACGCCAGGCTGTTGCGAACACGGAAGATAGCGCCGAAAGTGCTGGTGCGAAAACGCAGGTGCGCGATCTCGCGCAAAAATTCAAGGCTATGTTTTTTGGGCTGCAGGGGGTATTTTTCAGGGTCGCTGTCGCCAAGTATCTCAATTTCCTTCGCCTTAACTTCTACCTTCTGGCCTTTGCCCATTGACGCAACAAGCAAACCCGACACGCTGACAGCCGCGCCCGTGGTTAACCGTTTTAAAAGCGCCGGGTCGGTGTTTTCAAAGTCGACGACTACCTGTAAGTTATTGTTGGTTGAGCCATCATTCAAAGCAATAAACTGGTTATTCCGGAAGGTACGCACCCACCCTTTTACAATTACGCTGATATCGGTTTGTTCGCTTTCCAGTAATGCTTTGATCTTGATCCGCTGGCTCATAGAGACGTTTTTTAAAGCGGCAAAAATACAACTATTTATGCAAAGCGATGTAGAATTGACCCGCTAAAAAGCTAATATCGGCAGGCTTGTAGGATGGGGCTTTAAAATCGATAAATTTTATATTGAATGTGCCTTTCATGGTAGCAGCAGTTTGATCGTATGCAGTGATAGTTAAGGTATTGGCGTATAAAGTGTCCAGGGCATAATTGTTTATCGGAGCGCCGTTCCCGGCCCAGCTATGATAGGAAACCTGGTTTTTTGATAATTGGTAAGCGCCTGTACCCGTATATTTTACCCGAACATTAAGGGTGTCCTGGAAGGGAGCTTGATTAATCCCAACGGCCTTTATGGTAATGGTATCATTACGAAGGGTATTGTTTCCGGGAAAGGCGTTCCATAACGTATCGTTCCTTTTCGCATTTATAAACATGTTTATAATAGGCGGGGTACAGCAATTTTTATGAGTGCAAGACGTATTTAATAATAATCCAAATGCTGTAAATACGATAAATATGAAATTCTTCATGTGGCTGATTGATAGTTATTACTGAACGGAAAAATACAATTATTTACGCAAAACAAGATTGAAGCTGCCGTTTAAAAAAGCGATATCCCTTGTTGACCCCGATGGCATAGCCGGGTACATGAACTTCAAATTAAAACTCCCCGCTAGTGCACCACTCGCCGGATCGTAAAAAAAGACATTTACCGAATTCGCGAACAAACTGTCTAAGCTGCGCCTGAAGACCGGTGTGCTTAAGCCTGCTGTTGTATAATAAAAGGTTTCGTTGTTAAGCAAAATGTAAACTCCCGATCCCCTGTTTTTTATCTTGATTTCCAATGTCTCTTGCAGCGCTCCGGGATTTTCGGTTTTCCCGATAATCGTGATAGTGTCATTACGGATAGTACTGGCTGATGGATTTGCCTCCCACTGAACACTATCTTTTTGTGCCCTTATATAAGCCGGTACTTTGGGAAGAAAGCAGCATTTATTGTTGCACGCCGCGTTAGCTAATGCGAAGACCATTAAAACAAATATTAGTTTTTTCATCCCGATCAGTTTTATTGATATTACGAATGAATTACCCCATTTGCTACAGGCAGAACAAAATATGGCATGGCATTTAAAAATTGGATATTTATTGCCGGCTATTTATTTAAGTTTGCTGCCTGACACTTTTTTAATGAATCCTAAAGCAAGCCTTATTATTGGCATCCTGTGCATCTCTTTTTCGCCAATTTTTGTGAAGCTTGCAGGGGTGCCCGCGCTTCCGTCGGCTTTTTACCGGATAGCCATTGGCTGGATTTTCCTTGCCCCTTATTGCATTGCCAAAGGAAATTTAAAGATCAGCCGCCGCGACCTGGTTGTAGCTATCATTGGCGGTTTGGTTTTTGCATCGGATATAGCGGTGTGGAATATTTCCCTCTTAAAAATATCCGCAACAGTATCCACCCTTATTGCCAACCTGGCGCCGGTATGGGTTGGGTTGTTAAGCTTTTTAATTTTCAAAAAGCGGGCAGGCAAGTTATTCTGGCTCGGAACGGCTATCGCCATCGCAGGCATGGTTATTTTGGTGGGATATAAAAACATTGCGGGCTTAAAAATTAACGATGGTATACTCCTGGCGCTGGTGGCCAGTTTGTTGTATGCGATTTACATTATCATCACAAAGGGCATCGTACAAAAAATAAAGATATTGACCTTCATGTTTTATAACATGCTGGCGGCAAGTGTTTTTTTGCTGATCATTTGCGGCTTTCAGCAATATAACCTTACCTCTTTTTCGCTAACTGCCTGGCTTTGCTTTCTGGGCCTGGGCCTGGTTTGCCAGCTCACCGGCTGGATCACTATCAACCATTCCCTGCGCTTCTTGGAGTCGACCAAGGTTTCCATAGCCCTGTTGAGCCAAACGGTATTGGCCGCTTTTTTGGCAATCATTTTTTTGAACGAGAAACTGGAGTTAAATGAAGTTATCGGGAGCGCGGTTGTATTGGGTGGGATAGCAGTTACTTTTTTGTAACTCATCAGCAAATAAAATAGTATATTAACTTTTGTAAATGAGGTTCGCCGAATTGGCCTACATTTGCAGTTACGCATGATCACCAAACCCACCATCGACCGTATAATGGAAGCCACCGACATAGTGGAGGTGATCGGCGAGTTTGTGCAGTTGAAAAAGCGGGGCGCCAATTACGTGGGGCTTTCGCCATTTGCCAACGAGCGCACGCCGTCATTTACCGTTTCGCCGGCGAAGGGCATTTTCAAGGATTTTTCATCTGGAAAAGGCGGTTCAGTGGTCACTTTCCTGATGGAGTTGGAGAAGTTTACTTATCCCGAGGCCCTCAAATGGCTGGCAAAAAAGTACGGCATCGAGGTGGAGGAAACTGTAGAAGCCGTTGAAAACCGCGAGGAGGAAAATCATCGCGAAAGCTTAATGATCGTTACCGGCTACGCGGCTAAATTTTTCCACGAAGCTTTATTGGAGACCGAAGAGGGCAAAAGCATAGGCCTGAGCTATTTTAAGGAGCGTGGCTTTACCAACGATACCATCGCCAAATTTGAGCTTGGCTACTCGCCCGACCAGTGGGAAGCCTTTACCGGCCGGGCATTACAAGAAGGTTACCAGCAGGAATTTTTAGAAGAAAGCGGTCTTTCCGTCAAGCGGGATAATGGTTCGCTGTACGACCGTTATCGTGGCCGTGTGATGTTCCCGATACATAGTTTTACAGGACGTGTAATTGCGTTTGGCGGGCGTACGCTGAAGAGCGATAAGAACGTACCCAAATACGTCAACTCGCCTGAATCGGAGATCTATCATAAATCAAACGTGCTTTACGGACTTTACTTTGCTAAAAAGGCGATCCGTGAAGAAGACAATTGTTTCCTGGTTGAGGGATACGCCGATGTGCTGTCCGTCCACCAGGCCGGGATAGAGAACGTGGTGGCATCGTCCGGAACATCGTTAACTGTTGAGCAGATTCGCCTCATCGGGCGTTTCACGAAAAATATCACTATTCTGTATGATGGGGATGCAGCAGGTATCAAAGCTTCCTTACGGGGACTGGATATGATACTTGAGGAAGGCCTGAACGTTAAAGTAGTGCTCTTCCCGGACGGGCATGACCCCGACTCGTATGTGCGCAATTTTGGCACTGCCGGATTTAAAAAACACATTGAGGATAACAAGAAGGATTTTATCCTCTACAAAACCGACATCCTGCTCAAAGAGGCCGGAACCGACCCGATAAAAAAGGCGGATGTTATACGGGAAATTGTAGAGAGCGTCGCCAAAATACCAGATTCCATAAAAGCATCCGTATTTATAAAAGAGTGCAGCTACCTGCTGCAAATTGATGAACGGGCTTTACTTTCGGAGCTGAACAAAATGCGGCTGGCGAAAGCGAAAAAGGATTCGCAGCAAATGATCTCAAGGCATGTTCCGGTTGACGAAACCTTGCTTGAGGAGCCGCCGGTACGCGAAGCAAAAGACGACGCGAGCCAGGAAAAAGAGATCATCAGGCTGCTGCTGTTGTACGGCAACCGGGTGATCGATTGGGACGGCATCGCCAATACCTATATCGGCCCGTTTATGATCGCGGAACTGAGCGACGTGGAGTTTGAAAACAGCACCTGCAAAACATTTATCGATATCTACCGAAAGGAAGTAGAAAACGGCGTACTGCCCGAAGAGCAGCATTTTATCCATTATCCCGATAAGGAAATAGTAGATCTGACTGTTACGCTGATAGCCACCAAATATACCTTGAGCGAGAACTGGTACGAAATGCATAAGATACTGGTGCCGGATGAGCAGGTAAATATGAAGGCCACTATTTTAGGCGCTATATTTCATCTTAAAAAACAAAAGGTGGGCAAAATACTGGAAACCCTCCGCTCGGAGCTGCAAAAAACGCCGGGCGAAGCCGACCAGGAAATTTTGCTCAACCAGTATATGCACATGAAACGAGTGGAAAAAACCATATCCGACTACCTCGGCTCAGTAATCCTTAAATAATGGCAGTTCACCTCGACCTGGGCCGCAAGGGCGAAAGCCTGGCAAAAGCACACCTGGAAAAAGCCGGTTACGAAATACTGGACGAGAATTGGACGCACGGCAAGCTGGAGGTGGACCTGATTGCATATAAAGACCGAATAATTATATTTACCGAGGTAAAAACGCGTACCGGCAATTATTTTGGCGAGCCGGAGGATTTTGTTGATACACGCAAGCAAAAATTATTAGCCGAAGCCGCAGACGAATATATTTACCTGATGAACCACCAGGGCGAAGTACGCTTTGATATCATCTCGGTTTTATTTGACAAGCAAACCAATTATACAATAAAACATATTGAAGATGCGTTTTGGCCCTCGGCCACTTAACACTATGAAGAACAAACTCCCCTTAATTTTAATTGCCTCGGCGCTGCTGGCGGCAGGCTGTAAAAATAAAACCAATCAAACCGGCGCAATCACCATAAGCCCTGAATCCGGAACTACATTCAAGGCCGGAGACCCGGTGATTGTAAAGGCAAGCGTTCCGTCTGATTTAAAGGCAGATTCGATCGTTTACCTGCTCGATTCGGTTAAGATAGCTTCGAAAAAGGACACATCGGGGTTAACCCTAAAAACCGATACGCTAAAACTGGGCGCCCGGCTGTTAACCGCTAAAGTTTATGCGTCAGGTAAGGCCAATGAAATTTCAACCAACATTGTGTTATTGGCCGCTAAGGCGCCGGAAGAATATACCTTCCAGGTTGAAAAGGTTTTTCCGCATGATACCAGCTGCTTTACCGAGGGGCTGGTTTACCAGGATGGCTTTTTATACGAAAGCGGCGGCGGCTATTCAGACCCGCCCCCCGGCGAAGTAAAAGAACAGCAATCCAGCTTACGAAAAGTGGACCTGAATACCGGGAAAGTTCTCAAAAAAGCAATGGTTGACCCGAAGGTATTCGGGGAAGGGATATCAATCGTCGGCAATAAAATTATCCAGCTTACCTGGAAGGCCAAGATCGGGTACATTTATGATAAGGACAGTTTCAAGCTGTTAAATACCTTCACCAATAATGTGGGTGTTGAAGGCTGGGGCTTATGCTTTGACGGGAACAGGTTATATATGGACGACAGTACCAACCGCATCTACTTCCTCGACAAAAACACCTTCCGACAGCTGGGCTTTATCGAAGTTTATGATGATAAAAAGCAGATTGACTCGATAAACGAGCTGGAATATATTGATGGTAAATTATACGCCAATGTTTGGCAAACCAACAAGATATTGGTCATCGACCCAAAAACCGGGGCGGTGCTGCAAAAAATAGACCTGGCCAATCTGTATCCCGAAGGTAAAAGAAATAGAAATGCTGATGTATTAAATGGTATTGCCTACGACGCGCAGGTCAAACGGATATTTATTACGGGTAAAAAATGGGATAAACTATTCCAGGTTAAATTCGTGAAGAAATAATAACCGGCGCTCAGGGTCCTTAACAGACTGCAAGCGCCCGTTATTATTACGGCTTCTTTTTCCCTGTCATTTCAACTTCCCTGTCCATTTCTACTATGCCTACTGGCTGAGAAAAATCGCTGAGCAAATGCTCAACGAAGTAATCGGCTTTTTTCCAGAAGAAGTATTCGGTCATATCGCCATAAGCATGCCTTTGCCCGGGCAGCATCACAAAATCAAACCGCTTATTGGCCTTTATCAAAGCGTTCATCAGCCTGATGGTATTTGCCGGGTGTACATTATTATCAATATCCCCGGTTGAAAGCATCAGGTAACCTTTCAGGTTTTTAGCCAGTTCGGGGTTTTTATCGATGGTATATTGAAAGGTCGTATCGCCTTTCGGGGTGATCGTTTCTTTAACGCCGTTATGTTTTTCGCTCCACCAGCGGTTGTATACGCTGTTATCGTGATTGCCCGATTCAGATACAGCTACTTTAAAAAAGTCAGGGTAAACCAGTATAGCAGCCGTGCTCATAAAGCCGCCTCCCGAGTGGCCCGTTATGCCCACGCGGTCGATATCAATGAAAGGGTAGCGTACGGCAAGCTGCTCAACGGTTGCCTTTTTATCGGCCAATCCATAATCGCGGAGGTTGCCATAGCCATAGGTATGGTACCATTTCGACCGCTCCGGCGTACCGCCCCGGTTACCAACGCTTACCACGATAAATCCCAATTGCGCCAGGCGGTCAACATAGTCCATCCTTGAGCTGAATGCTTTGGATACTGATTCCGTTTGCGGGCCCGGGTACACATATTCAATAATGGGATATTTTTTTGCCGGGTCGAAATCAAAAGGTTTATACATTACCCCGTACAGATCGGTAATGCCATCGTCGGCCTTAACCTTAAACGGTTCCGGGAACTTGTAGCCCGCCGCCATTAATGCTGAAAGGTCGGCAGTTTCCAGGTCCATCACCTTAGTGCCCCAGGTATCGTACAGCACTGATTTTGGCGCCGTATTAACCCGCGAAAACGTATTGACAAAATAAGTGGCATTATCGTTTAAGCTGCTGGTATGGGTAAAGTTGCCGGCGTCCAGCAGTTTGATACCGCTGCCGTCGAGGTTGACGCTGTATAAATGAACATAATACGGGTCCTCGTGCGGCTCGCGACCTGAGGCGGTAAAATAAAGCACCCGTTTTTTCTCATCGATCTTTACGATCTCATCGCAATGGAAAGGGCCGGATGTGATCTGATTTTTCAGCTTGCCGGCATTGTCATATAAATAAAAATGGCCCCATCCATCGCGTTCGCTCCACTCAACAAGCTCGGCGCCGCCGTTGATCAGGCCGGGCCTGGTGATATCAATATAGGTATTCATCCGCTCCTGCACATGCACTGTTACTTTCCCGGTGCCTATATCAACGCTGCATACATCAATTTTTTTAAGATCACGGCCGGTGCGGTAAAAATAAAACTCGTTTGCGGTTCCCAGCCACACCGAGGGTACAAACTCATCGTCCTTGTTCTTTTGCAATACCGGGGCTTGCCAGGTGCTTAATTCCTGGTCCTTAAATAAGCTTGTATTTAATTTCTGATAGGTTTTAGCCTCAAAGTTAAACAGGATCATTTCCCTTAGCGGGGATTCCTTTTCGCCGGGCATTTCATATTTATAGGTTTCGAGCGTTGGCCGCGGGTCGGCAATGCTGTTGATCACCCATAGTTCTTTTACCTTGCGGTTATCCGTACGTATCGTTACAAAATGCTTTGAATCCGGCGACCATAATACCTGCGATGGTTTTCTCTTATTCTTGTTTTTTACCGCATCAACATTGGTTTCATTGTCGTTACCGCCGTAGCCGTAATACTCTATGCCGTCTTTAGTCAGCTGGTGCTCAACAATCGTTGAGTCATCTTCGTTTTTCAAAGCCTTTTTGTAATTCTCCTTATCCATCCAGAACAGGTTGTTCTTTTTCGAAAAGATAACAGCCGAGCTATCCGGCGCGATGGAAGCCCATGTTGGCCGGGGTTTTACCTTGTCGTAATTCTTTAGTTCAGTTAGCTTGTTGGTTTGCAGGTTGTAGGTAAAGTAAAACACCTTCTTCTCCAGCGAGTCCGCTGCTTTTTTATCCTTACGGTCTTTTTTTATCACATCTATCGAACTCTTCAGCTCAAACTGGATGCTCGATTCATCTTTGGTAAATTTCAGGTTTTCGATGGGCAGGTGCTGGGCATCAAAGGGATCTTTAACGATCAACGTTATTTCGGCAGCCAGCTTATCGTTGTCAAACATCAGTTTTTTGCTCCGTTTTGCGGGATCAACGATGTACCACCTTTTGATATCCGTGTTTTCAAAAACATACCAAAACCGGTTCGAATATTTTAGCCAATGCGGCTCAACAGCCGTGGTAAATACCAGCTTTTGCAGTTTTTTTGGTGAGAACCGGGATGCCAGCTGGTAATTGGCCTTAACGGGAGCTACAGGTGTTTGTGCCCGGGCGCCGGCAAATAACAATAAAAGAAGGAATGATAAATAAAACTTAACCATAGTTTAACGGGGCTTTTAATGTGATTTAAATAGCGGCAATAGCATATAATCAGGTTAATACGCTATTGCCGGCACTATAAGCCGTTAAAATAAGTATATTTTATTTATTGCAGATATTGTAACAGGTTTTATACTGCAATTACAGCAACTACCGCCAAGTTTTATACTGGTTGATCAAGCCGTTTGTAGATGAATCGTGAGAGCTAACCTTGCTGTTATCCTTTAACTCGGGCAATATTTTGCCGGCAAGTTGCTTACCCAGTTCAACGCCCCATTGGTCGAAGCTGAAGATGTTCCAGATAATGCCTTGTACAAATATTTTATGCTCGTACATGGCTATTAACGATCCCAGGCTGCGCGGCGTTATTTTCTTTAACAGGATGGAGTTAGTTGGCCGGTTGCCGTCGAACATTTTAAACGGCGCCAGCTTTTCAATTTCCTCATCGGTCTTGCCCGATTTTTTTAACTCGGCAACTACTTCTTCTTTGGTTTTTCCGTTCATCAAAGCTTCGGTTTGCGCAAAGAAATTTGACAGCAGCATATTATGATGCTCGCCCAGCGGATTGTGCGATTGCGCGGGCGCTATAAAATCGCAGGGGATCAACTTAGTGCCCTGGTGTATCAGCTGGTAAAAAGCATGCTGGCCGTTAGTGCCCGGTTCGCCCCAGATGATGGGGCCGGTTTGGTAGTCAACATCGTTCCCATTACGGTCAACGTGTTTGCCGTTGCTTTCCATATCGCCCTGCTGGAAGTATGCAGCGAAACGGTGCATATATTGATCATAGGGTAAAATGGCATTGGTTTCGGCTTCAAAAAAGTTATTGTACCATATCCCGATAAGGGCCAGCGTAACCGGTAAGTTTTGCTCAAACTCCGCAGATTTAAAATGCTCGTCCATGGCATGTGCGCCGGCTAACAGTTCGGAAAAATTTTCATAACCGATGCTCAATACAATGGATAGGCCGATAGCGCTCCAAAGCGAGTAACGCCCGCCTACCCAATCCCAAAACTCAAACATATTTTTGGTGTCGATACCGAATTTCTCAACGCCTTCGGTATTGGTGGATAGCGCGACAAAATGTTTGGCCACATCGTTTTCCTTGCCTCCGCCTGCCAAAAACCAGTCGCGCGCACTGTGGGCATTGGTCATGGTTTCCTGGGTGGTAAATGTTTTTGATGCGATGAGGAATAAGGTCGTTTCAGGGCTCAGGTCTTTTATTGTTTCCACTATATGCGTGGCATCAACGTTCGACACGAAATGCATATTCAGGTGGTTCTTGTACGGTCTCAAAGCTTCCGTCACCATTACCGGCCCCAGATCTGAACCGCCGATGCCGATATTCACCACATCGGTGATCGCTTTGCCGGTGTACCCTTTCCATTTGCCCGAAATGATCTCCCCGCTAAAGGTTTTCATCTGCTCAAGCACCCGGTTTACATCGTTCATCACATTTTTTCCGTCGACCATAATTGGCGAGTTACTTTGGTTGCGCAACGCAACATGCAGCACCGGGCGGCCCTCCGTAACGTTGATCTTTTCGCCCGAAAACATTGCTTCGATTGCCTCATTTACCGAACACTCCCTCGCTAACTGGAGGAGCAGGGCGAGCGTTTCATCATTAATACGATTTTTTGAGTAATCGAGCAGGATATCCTCAAACTGCAGGGAGAATTTAGCAAACCGCTGATTATCAGCAGAAAAAAGTTCTTTCATGCTGATCGATAACATATCTATGTAATGGTCAGCTAAATATTTATAGGATGGCGTGGTGGTAAAATCGACTTTTGGCAGCATAGTTGATGTGGGTTTGTGCAAAAATAGCAAGTTAAAATTTAAGCTGCTATTAAATCTAAAAACAACGTCAAAATAGTGTTGTTTTAACACCATATACATAGTGTGTATTTTACACCGAAAAATTGTGATATTTTCAAATTTATTTACATTTTCTTTTGAAGTTCAAAAGATTTATTTAATATCTTTGTGGTGATGATAAATTAGTTGAGTGTTTTTCACCATTTTGTTAATCTGCCAATAAAAACAATATAGTATGTTCGAAAAACTTTTTATTCTTGTCAAAAATAACGCCGGAAAGGCTATTATTGACAACCCCGCTATCCCGGTAAAATACCATGAAGCAGTGATAAACGAGGCTTCGAGCTCTATCATTGAAGTTTTAAAAAACCAGATGGAAACAGGCCGGATAAAGGACCTGGTGAGCTATTTTCAGTTCTCGGGAATTTATAACAATGCACTGGTATCCAGCATGGTGAATAAGTTTGCCAATAAACTGAACAATTTTTATGGTATCGATCCTACTTTGGCGTGGGCGACCGCTAATGCGTTAATACCCCCTGTTATGCAGGAACTGGTAAAACAATCAAAAAACGAACAGAATAAGGATTTTGCTTTAACCAGCATGCTTTCAAAATTAAACGGCAACCGCGCCGACCTGAGCGGCCTGGTAAACCAGATGATGGTGGCGTAGGTTAGTTTTAAGAGTTATAAAAGTTTGAGGGGTTGTAAAGGTTTTCTTTACAGCCCTTCTTTTTAAGTTAGGTTTCCAACCTTTATAACTATTACAACCTCTACAACCATTCATAACTTTTCATCACCAAAAAACTATATTTGTCGCATGACTAAAGAACAGATCCAGGATTTAAGGGATAGAGTAACTTCCCTGAGGAGGCATCTTTGACATCGATAAGAAACTTGATGCACTCGAAAAAGAACAGGAGATAACAGTAAGCCCTGGCTTTTGGGACCAACCTAAGGAAGCCGAAAAAGTACTTGCCTCCATTAAAGTAAAAAAAATATGGACCGACGCCTATCAAAAGGTAGTTTCGGTAGTGGATGATGCAGGCGTCCTTTTTGAATTTTTCCAGGCCGGTGATGCCACCGAAGCCGAAATGCAGGAGCAGTACAACGCCGCAATAAAAGCCGTTGAAGAACTAGAGTTCAAAAATATGCTCTCGGCCGAAGAGGACCAGTTTAATGCTGTACTTCAGATAACCGCCGGCGCCGGCGGCACCGAAAGCTGCGACTGGGCGGGCATGCTGATGCGGATGTATATTATGTGGGGCGAAAAACACGGCCACAAAGTTACCGAGCAGGATTTCCAGGAAGGTGACGTAGCGGGGGTAAAAACCGTTACACTCCAAATAGAAGGTGATTTTGCCTATGGTTATTTAAAAGGGGAAAATGGCGTGCATCGTTTGGTGAGGATATCGCCGTTCGACTCGAACGCCAAGCGTCATACATCATTTGCATCTGTTTACGTTTATCCGCTGGTTGACGATACGATTGAGATTGAGGTAAAAGACGCCGATATAGAATTTGAAACGTTCCGCTCGGGCGGCGCGGGCGGCCAGAACGTGAACAAGGTGGAGACCGCCGTGCGTTTGTACCACAAGCCGTCAGGTATCATTATCAAAAACCAGGAATCGCGCTCGCAGCTGCAGAATAAGGAGAACGCGATACGGTTACTGAAATCGCAATTGTATGAGGCCGAAATGCGAAAGCGCCTGGAGACGACTAATGCAATTGAAGGCAATAAGAAAAAGATCGAATGGGGCTCGCAGATACGCAACTATGTGCTGCACCCGTATAAACTTGTTAAAGACCTGCGGACCGATCACGAAACCTCGAATGCACAAGCGGTTCTGGATGGTGACCTTGATGATTTCCTGAAGGCATACCTAATGGAATTCGGTGGGCCGAAGAGTTAATGTTTGTTGATTGGGTTAATTGAGTGAGTTGTTGATTGGGTTAAAAAGAGTAATTTCAGTTATTATTTTAGTAACGCATCATGAAAACAATAGTTTGTATTTTAACACTTATGGGTTCAGCACTTTTCACCCGCGCGCAGGAAAAACCAATTCCGCTATATCCAAACGGCATTCCTAATGCCAAAGCTGCGCCTTCGTCGTACATCGAAAAAATGGAAAAAACCGACGATGAATGGGTTACCATGGTAAGCAAACCTACGCTTACGCCATTCTTCCCCGCAAAGGGCACTGCTAATGGGACCGCCATTGTTATTTTTCCCGGTGGCGGATACGGCGGTTTATCGATGGATAAAGAAGGTTACCGCGTGGCAAAGGCTTTCAATAGTTTTGGTGTTACCGCATTTGTGGTAAAATACCGCCTGCCCAGCGATGATATTATGATCGATAAAACCATTGGCCCCTTGCAGGACGCCCAGCAGGCTGTTTTAATGGTCCGTAAGCATGCCGCTGAATGGGGCATAAACCCGGCTAAAGTGGGTATTATAGGCTTTTCAGCCGGAGGGCACCTGGCATCCACGGAGGGAACGCATTTTGATAGGTCAGTCATCGATAATAAAGAGAATATTAGTTTGCGCCCCGATTTTATGATACTGCTTTATCCCGTGATAACCTTCGGCCCGATGGCGCATGTAGGCTCACGCGAAAATTTGATCGGTAAAAATCCAACCGATGCCCAACTGGAACTTTACAGCAACGAGAAACACATTACCGCAAATACGCCGCCTACCGTGTTGGTGCATGCGGAGGACGACAACGTAGTACCTGTAGAAAACAGCATGATGTTTTATGATGCCCTCCTGAAAGCAAAAGTGAAAGCCGAACTGCATATTTTCCAGGATGGCGGCCATGGTTTCGGTTTGAACAACCCTAAAAGTAAAGATAAGTGGATCGACTGGTGCCGCAACTGGCTGGATGAGAATGGGTTTTTGTAGCAAATATCCTGTCATTGCGAGCGTAGCGTGGCAATCTCATCGCGCGTTTACACGTTGCATGCGACGAGATTGCTTCGTCGTTCCTCCTCGCAATGACATGTTTTTTTTATTCCAAAATCTTCAGCAACTCATTCAATTCATTAACCTTTTCAGGTGATCCAAGATGTTCATACGAGCTGATGAGGTTGCGGATCACCCTTTTTATAATGTCGGTGTTTGAGCATGGTTCATAAAATTGCTTGTCGAAATTTAAATTCAGTTGCTTTAAAAACATATCCACATCACGGCGACCGAAGATGAAACCCTTATTGAACGCATTGATATAAAACAATATCCCGCCTTCAAATTCGCTCTGCTGGGTTTCATCGAGGTAAGCCAGTATAAAATGCTGGGGCAGGTTTACGCCGTATACCGGGATATCCAGTTTTTGCGCGATGATAGAATAGATAATCGCCAGCGATATCTGGTTCCCCCGGCGGGTATCCAGTACCTGGCTGATATAGCTGTTTTGCGGGTCCTGGTGATTGGTGGTATTGCCGCTAAAACCGTGTATGTTATAAAAAATATGGTTAATAAGCTTTATCTGTTCAGCCGGGCTGGCCTCGTTCATCATCTGTATCCAGATGTCCCTTTTAATGGCCTCTATTTGGTTAATAACCTTCTGTTCGTCCAGGTCGGGGTATTGATAGCGGTTTATTACCAGGATGCCCTGCAGCAGATCAAATGCGCCTCCCTGGTGCCAAAGTTTCAGGTCGTTTTTCAGGGTATCAAATTGTATTTCGTGTACCAGATTGGCCAGCCTGTCCTGCTGGATGGGGTCGAAAGCCTGCTCAAATGCCGACTCAAGATATTCAATTGCTTCCATACCATATGAAAGCAGTTTTTGGTGCACGTGTTCGTATATTTCTTTATCCGGATCGTCGAGCAGCCGGATCAATGAATTCACTTCTATAGGATTAATCATACTCACTTTTGCTAAAATAATAAACCTTTATATATTTTTACAGCCATGTTCAATTTAAGGTTCGCAAAGGATTACCTGCTGCATCGGTTTAAGGCGAAAAACAGGCATGGCTTACACTCCCCATTTGTGTACCGGCTGGCCGATAAAATAATTTACGATTTTGATGCCAAAAAAGTGTACGCCGGGATAGAGAACCTGCGCGATAAGCTATTAATTGACAACCGGATTATAAATGTGACCGGCCTCGCTGCCGGCTCACGCATAAAGGTAGATCGAAAAAAAAAAGTAGCTGAAATTGCAATGCGTACTTTGAAGCCTAAACTGGCTCAATTACTATACAGACTGGCTAAAGATCTAAATCCGCTCACCATCATTGAACTGGGTACTTGCCTGGGCATTACCACCTTATATTTACAGAATGCCGCACCCCAGGCAAAGGTGTACACGCTGGACGGTTGCCCCGAAACGGCAGCCATTACCCGCGACAACTTCAGGGAAGCGGGCCTCAATAACATTGATCTGATTACCGGCAATTTTGATGAAACGCTGCCCGGCGTAATCAACAAACTTAATCAGCTCGACTTTGTATTTGTGGACGGCGCCCGCCAAAAAGAGGCCATATTAAAATATTTCGAACGGTGCCTCCCTAAGGTACATGAGCGCACACTGCTTATCTTTGACGACATCTACCGGGATGAAGGCATGAAAGAAGCATGGGCCGCGATAAAGGCACATCCGAAAGTAACCGTTACCATTGATTTGTTTTGGATCGGGTTGGTATACTTTAGACCGGGCCAAGCAAAAGAAAACTTCCTTGTAAAATTTTAGCCCGTCAGAAGGACTGCCCCAAACTCACATAAAAGCCGGATTCTCTCGGCTCGCCGGCGGGCTTTTGGCCTATGCCATAATCCATACGCAGGGCCAGGCCTTTGTCGACATCAAAAAAGTAGCGCAGACCGACGCCATAATCAGGTTTTAAGCCGGGAAAGCTGAAGTCGGAATGAAACACTTCGCCGGTACCTACAAATGCCACAACGCCGATACGCCCGTTTAAGCGATAGCGCAGCTCGGTTTGGCCGACTAAAAGGTTCCTGTCGCGGTAACGCCCGCCATAGTAACCGCGCATAAGCTCGTCATTACCCAGTTGCGGCAGCAAATAAAACGGTGAGCGCCCGCCGGTAAGGCTCTGTTCCTGGATATCAACCCCAAAAACCAATTTCTGAGCCAATAAAAAAAACTGCGAATATTCGATATTAAAAAAGCCGCCCCGGTAGCTGTTGTTACCGAAAATGCCCTGCATCATATTAAAATAGCTGTTTATAATAAGGCCCTTTGTGGTATAAGTGTTGTTGTTCCGGCTATCATAAACAAAGGTTGGCCCTACAAAAAAGGCTGCGCCGCCTGCCCGGTCTTCAACAAGCGGGTCGGTGAATAAAACGCCGGATGTATTTTTATCGCTGTAAGTATAATTAAATGCGCCGGCCACATATCCAACATAAATATGACTGCCCGCCAGCGTTTGCCCGGTTAAATTAAACTTCAGGCGTTTTTCACTTACGTGGTCGGCATCGGCCAGGCGGGTATTATTCCCGATCCCATAAAATTCGAAAGGAAAATTCTGGTAACCGATAGTCGCTGAGTAATAGTTTTTATTGTGCGGCGTCCAGTAGTTTGTGCTGATGCTAAATCGGCTCTGCCCCTTTGTGGTGGCGGTGGCAAACCCGAACAGGTTGGATACCCGGGTGCTGCGGTCGAGGGTATCGGTATAAAACGAAAGCAGTGCTGTTCCCCCTGCTTCGAAGCCGGTTTCGGGCGCCGAGGCTATCACCGGCAAAACCACGAAAGTGTGCTTTTTGCTCGTATCGTTATTGAAATACATCTTTTTAATAAACTTCGGCAAAAAGTTTTGGGCTATGAGTGAATGACAGCTGATTATAAGCAGAAGCGTAAAAAGTTTTTTCATGAAGTTTGCTGGCAGGCGGGATTGTTAAGGGGATAGCAAACAACGCCATGGTTTGTTTTTACAAAAGCTGCTAATATAATACCATTTTACTTTTAATTACCTGAATTGAGCAAAATCCCTACTTTTGCGAATATTTTATACACGAAGTTATGAGCAGTACTACACGGGGGCCAATATCCAAGTTTATCGAAAAAAACTACCTCCATTTTAATGCCGCGGCGCTTATGGATGCAGCAAAAGGCTACGAAACCCACCTGGCCGAAGGCGGCAAAATGATGGTTACATTAGCCGGGGCTATGAGCACCGCCGAACTGGGCATATCACTTGCCGAAATGATACGCCAGGACAAAATTGCCATTATCTCGTGTACCGGCGCCAACCTCGAAGAGGATATCATGAACCTGGTTGCCCACTCGCATTATAAACGTGTACCAAATTACCGCGACCTTAGCCCGCAGGACGAATGGGACCTGCTCGAAAACCACTATAACCGTGTTACCGATACCTGCATCCCCGAGGAAGAAGCTTTCAGGCGGCTGCAAAAGCATATCCATAAAATATGGAAGGAGGCCGATGATAAAGGCGAGCGTTATTTTCCACATGAGTTTATGTATAAAATATTGCTGAGCGGCGAGCTGGAGCAGTATTACGAGATCGACCCGAAAAATTCGTGGATGCTGGCTGCGGCCGAAAAGAACCTGCCTATCGTTGTACCCGGATGGGAAGACTCGACGATGGGTAACATTTTTGCCTCGTACGTGATAAAGGGCCAGATCAAAGCAACTACCATGAAGAGCGGTATTGAATACATGGCTTGGCTGGCAGGCTGGTATATAAAAAATTCATCTGGTAAAGGCGTCGGGTTTTTCCAGATCGGCGGCGGTATTGCCGGCGATTTCCCCATTTGCGTAGTGCCTATGCTTTACCAGGATATGGAAATGCCCGAAATTCCGTTCTGGAGCTATTTTTGCCAGATCTCGGATTCAACCACCTCGTATGGTTCCTATTCGGGAGCGGTGCCGAATGAAAAGATAACCTGGGGCAAACTGGATATTCACACACCAAAGTTCATCGTTGAATCGGATGCTACTATTGTTGCTCCGTTGATATTTGCGTGGATTTTGGGGCAGTAAGTCAATTCGTTCCTGATTTAGCCGTTTCTAAGCGTTGATGACCGCACGATCAGCTTTGGCTTGATGCTGATCGTTTTGGGCACAACTTCGGTATCCTTGTTCTCCATTTCCTGGAAATAAAGGTTGGCAACGGTTTGTCCCATATACACGCTAAACTGATCGATAGTGGTGATCGACGGGCTGGTTATTTCAGTAAAAGCTTCGTTTGAATAGCCGCAAATACCCAACTCCGACGGCACCTTTATCCCCATAGCTGATGCCACTTCCAATACCCCCAAAGCCGAAAAATCAGAAGTGGAAGCAAATATTGCACCCGGCGGCTGGGCAAGGCTAAGCAGTTTACGCGTGGCCTTTGCACCCAGCTCCTTGGTCCAGGCATTTTCGATGATCAGCTCATCAAGTACGGGTAGATCAAACTTTTTAAGCGCATTTAAATACCCGGTTTTACGCTGGCGGAATATATGCAGGTTTTGCGGGCCTTCAAGCAGAGCTATGCGTTTATATCCCTGGGTAATCATATGCGAAATGGCTTCAAATGATGCCTGCTCGTTGTCATTAATAACTTTCAGCGTCTCCAGCTCATCGGCAACGCGGTCAAATTGTATCAGCTGTATGCCGTTGTCGATGATATTTTGCAGGTGCCGGTGGTCGGCGCTATCAGCCGCCAGCGATATCACAATACAATCAACATGCTGGTTAATTAAGGTGTTAACGCATTTTATCTCTTTACTCTCTAGTTCATTCGACTGGCAAATGATCAGGTTATAGTCTTTTTGATAGGATGCATCTTCGATACCGGCTATCACATTCGAAAAAAAGTTTTGATTAATAAATGGAACAACCACCCCAATGGTTTTCGACTGGCCCTTACGGAGATTTGAAGCCAGCGTGTTTCGCTTATAATTCAGTTCATCCGCTGTTTTTAGCACCAGTTTTTTGGTTGCCTCGTTTACGTGGATGCTGTTGCTTAATGCCCGTGAGACAGAAGATGCCGCAATATTGAGCTTTTCGGCTATATCATAAATAGTAGTGCGTTTTTTGCTTTGCATTTATTTTACAAAAATGACAAAATAAATGTACGCAATCGATTGCAGTTCGAAAAATTAATTTAATTTCGTCCGTAATTTTTTCGTTTTATAAACCGGTATTTTTCAGTTAAAAAGCAATTCACAGCAGGAATGTTATTGTTAGGCATCGATATAGGTACATCATCTGTAAAAGTTTCGGTAGTGGATGCTGCGACACAAAAGGCCGTTGCGTCGGCCCAATATCCCGATGAGGAATCGCCTATTATAGCCCGGCAGCCCGGCTGGGCCGAGCAATCGCCCGAAACATGGTGGGCGCATGCGCAGGTGGCAATTGAAAAATGTAACAATATCGGCCGATATAACCCCCTGGATATAGCCGCTATCGGCATCGCCTATCAAATGCATGGTTTGGTGTTGGTAGATAAAAACCAGCACGTTTTGCGCAACAGCATTATTTGGTGCGACAGCCGCGCGGTTGAAATTGGCGATAAAGCCTTTGCGGCGATGGGATCGGAAAAATGTTTATCGCACTTGCTAAACTCCCCGGGTAATTTTACCGCGTCAAAATTGGCCTGGGTCAAGAAAAACGAGCCCGAGATATACAATCGCATCGATAAGATCATGCTTCCCGGCGATTTCATCGCGATGAAACTAACCGGCGAAATAACCACCTCCGTTTCGGCTTTATCCGAAGGCATATTTTTCGACTTTTTAAACAATCGGTTGTCGGAGGATGTTGTCGGTTATTTTGGTTTTGATGGGGCGCTTTTTCCAACTATTAAGCCGGTATCTTCATCACATGGAACGCTGCTGGCATCGGTTGCCCAAAAGCTGAAATTAAAACCCGGCATTCCGGTTGCGTATAAAGCCGGCGACCAGCCCAATAATGCCCTGTCACTAAATGTATTAAACCCGGGCGAGGTAGCAGCTACCGCGGGTACTTCAGGTGTTATTTACGGTGTAAGCGACCAACTGGCTTACGACCAGCAATCGCGTGTTAATACTTTCGCCCATGTAAACTATACCGAACATAAAAAGCGCCTCGGGATATTGCTTTGCATAAACGGGGTGGGCAGCTTATACCGCTGGACAAAAAGCGTATTTGGCGGTGCGGAGAACTATTTACAGATGAACCAAAAAGCAACCAAAGCGCCGCCGGGCAGCGACGGGCTGCGGGTGCTGCCGTTTGGCAATGGCGCTGAGCGTATGCTGAACAACGAGATCGTCGGGGCGCAGTTCCATCATATCGACCTGAATATTCATACGCAGGCGCATATTATCCGCGCCGTGCAGGAAGGTATTGCTTTCGCGTTTCGTTACGGGCTAGATATCATACGCGAAAATGGGATGAACCCAACCGTGATAAGGGCCGGAAAAAACAACCTGTTTTTAAGTGAATTATTTACCGAAACGTTTGTAAATATTACGGGCGTACCTGTTGAGCTATATAAAAACGACGGCAGCGTTGGCGCGGCGCTTGGCGCAGGCATCGGGGCAAATATTTTTTCATCATCCGAGCAGGCATTTGAACACATGCACCCCGTGCAGTTGGTTCAACCAGCCGGAAAACACCTTGAAGCCGCTTACGAGGAATGGAAAGCTTTACTCGAAAAGCAATTAACACGAAAGACTTACGAAGTTTTAAAAACTTCGTAAGTCTGAAAAAAAATAAATCACTAATTCACCAATTATTATGATAGTTACAGGAGAAAAGGAATTTTTCAAAGGCATTGACCAGGTAAAATACGAAGGTCCCCAGTCTGATAACCCGCTAGCGTTTAGCTGGTACGATGAAAATAAAATGATTGCCGGTAAAACTATGCGCGATCACCTGCGCTTTGCCTGCGCCTACTGGCACTCATTCTGCGGTAATGGCGCCGACCCCTTCGGCGAGCCGACGCATTTATTTCCATGGAGCGTAAAAACCGACGCGGTTGAACGGGCAAAAGATAAAATGGATGCCGCGTTTGAGTTTATCACCAAAATGAATATTGGCTGGTATTGTTTTCACGACGTTGACGTGGTAGATTATACCAGCGATGTTAAGGAAAACGACCGCCGATTACAGGCCATTGTTGAATACGCCAAACAAAAGCAAGCGGCAAGCGGTGTAAAGCTGCTATGGGGAACATCAAACCTGTTCAGCAACCGCAGGTATATGAACGGCGCAGCTACCAACCCTGATTTCCACGTGCTGAGCCATGCTGCAGCCCAGGTTAAGGCGGCTATGGATGCGACGATTGCCCTTGGCGGGGAGAACTACGTATTCTGGGGCGGCCGCGAAGGCTACATGAGCTTGCTGAACACCAACATGAAACGCGAGCAGGAACATTTGGCCCGTTTCCTGCATACGGCTAAGGATTACGCGCGCAAGCACGGCTTTAAAGGCACATTTTTTATCGAACCAAAACCATGCGAACCCACCAAGCACCAGTATGATTATGATTCGGCAACAGTACTGGGCTTTTTGCAGAAATACGATCTGATCCATGACTTTAAACTCAATATCGAAGTAAACCACGCCACGCTGGCTGGGCACACCTTCCAGCATGAGCTGCAGGTGGCTGCCGACTCGGGTTTGCTGGGCTCGATAGACGCCAACCGCGGCGACGATCAGAACGGCTGGGATACCGACCAATTCCCGAACAATATCAACCACGTTACCGAGGCTATGCTCATTATTCTTGAGGCGGGTGGCTTCCAGGGCGGCGGGATAAACTTTGACGCCAAGATCCGCAGAAACTCGACCGACTCAGCCGATCTGTTTTACGCGCACGTCGGCGGTATGGATGTTTTTGCGCGGGCACTAATCATCGCTGATAATATCCTGCAAAAGTCCGAATACAAAAAACTGCGCAGCGACAGGTATGCCTCATATGATACCGGCAAAGGAAAAGCTTTTGAAGAAGGAAAACTAAGCCTCGAAGACCTGAGAAGCTATGCTATTGAGAACGGCGAACCAAAAACAATAAGCGGCCGGCAGGAATATCTTGAAAATTTGATAAACAGGTTTATATAGTTTATAATTGTCAAACCAACAGATTAAACCCAAAGAAAGAACCCAAATATGAACTTGAAAACCTTGTCCTACGGCGATTATGCTGTGTTTTTTATCTACTTTGTAATTGTATCGCTATATGGCTGGTGGATATATAAACGTAAAAATAAGAACGACGCTACTTCTAAAGGCTATTTTTTAGCCGAAGGTTCATTAACATGGTGGGCAATAGGAGCTTCGCTAATAGCCTCAAATATTTCGGCTGAGCAAATGGTGGGAATGAGCGGGTCGGGTTTCAAAATGGGGCTGGCGATCAGCACTTACGAATGGATGGCTGCTGCAACGCTTGTTATCGTAGCCATATTTTTTATACCCGTTTACCTCAAAAATAAAATTGCTACCATGCCGCAGTTCCTTAACCAGCGGTATAACGGTACTGTAGCTATGATCATGGCCATATTCTGGCTAATGCTTTACATCGTAGTTAACCTGATGTCGATACTTTATTTAGGCGGGGTGGCTATAGCTGGAATTTCCGGGTTAGACCTCAGATTAGTTATCGGCTTGCTGGCGCTTTTCGCTATAATCATCACTTTGGGCGGCATGAAAGTTATTGGCTATACCGATGTAATACAAGTGTTCTTCCTGATATTAGGCGGGTTGGCGGCTACTTATATCGCACTGCATTTGATAAGCGAAAAATCCGGTACAACCGGTTTGTGGAACGGGTTGAAGTTGTTGAAAGCAGATGCGGGCGACCACTTCCACATGATATTTGACAAGAAGAACTCAAATTACCTCGACTTGCCAGGCCTTACGGTACTCATCGGCGGCATGTGGATCACCAATTTAAATTACTGGGGCTGCAATCAATATATTACACAAAGGGCTCTTGGAGCTGATCTCAAAACAGCTCGTGCAGGTATACTCTTTGCAGCTTTCCTAAAACTATTGATGCCGGTTATTGTAGTACTGCCGGGTATAGCCGCGTATGTGC
The DNA here is from genome assembly GCA_035568395.1 of Mucilaginibacter sp. Lineage (GTDB taxonomy): Bacteria > Bacteroidota > Bacteroidia > Sphingobacteriales > Sphingobacteriaceae > Mucilaginibacter. Next base: position 35,596 of record DATMOF010000007.1, read on the forward strand.
TTTATCAAAAGGGCATGTTCCACCATGACATGTTAAGCACAAAAGGCGTTTTAGATGTTAATAAAGCTTATCCTTCCATACTTAATTTACTGCCAAATTACCTTAAAGGGCTTTCATTTGCCGCCTTAACAGCTGCTATTGTGGCCTCTTTAGCGGGTAAGGCCAATAGTATTGCGACTATATTTACATTGGATATATACAAAAAGGCCATAAATACAAAGGCCTCAGAAAAGAACATGGTCAACGTCGGTAAAATATCGGTTGTTGTTGCAATGTTACTTGGCGTTGGCTTGTCTTTTGTTATTGGCGACATGTTAATGGGTGAAGGCAAGCAAGGCTTCCAGTATATACAGGAATACACCGGCTTTGTATCCCCCGGTATATTTGCCATGTTCATCTTAGGGTTCTTTTGGAAAAAAACAACCTCAAATGCAGCATTATTTGCAACCATTGGCGGTTTAGCATTCGCTATCATATTCAAGTTTCTACCATACTGGACTGATCTTTCCTTTATGTCGCACTATGGGTTTTCAAAATTAAATGCCTATGGCGTATATGAAATTCCTTTTTTAGACAGGATGGGGTTTGTTTTTGTGATCTGTCTTGTCGGCATGTATATCATATCAATGGCTGAAAACGCAAAAGGGTTACGCACAAATGGATTAGAAATTGATCCTTCGATGTTTAAGACCAATCGAAGCTTTACAATTGGCGCAGTAGCTGTATGCCTTATTTTAACTGTGCTTTATACCGTATTCTGGTAGCAAATACAAATATTACCTATCAAAAAAACAGCGGTGGGCTTTAAACCATCGCTGTTTTATTTAACAGTTACTTATCTGCAAGCTCTATCCAAACCGGGGCGTGGTCGCTTGATTTTTCCCAGCCACGTACGTGACGGTCGACGCCGGCTGCCAGCAAACGGCCATCAACCTGCGGGCTCAGCAGGAAATGGTCGATACGCAGGCCCGCATCGCGGCCGTAAGCATCGCGGAAGTAGTCCCAAAACGTATAGATCTTTTGATCCGGGTGAAGTTTCCGGATGGCGTCCGTCCAACCCTGGTCAACGAGCGTTTTAAAGGCCTGGCGTGTTTCGGGGCGGAAGAGTGCGTCATCAACCCAGCGCTCGGGCTTATATACATCCAGTTCGGTAGGCATCACGTTATAATCGCCGGTAAGGACGACGGGATTGCCTGACGCCAGCAACCCGGCGGCATGTTCCGTAAACCGCCGGAACCAATTTAGCTTATAATCGAATTTCGGGCCGGGAGCAGGGTTGCCGTTGGGCAGGTAAAGACAGCCAACCAGTATATCGTTCACCCATGCCTCAATGTAGCGGCTGTGGATATCATCCGGATCGCCTGGCAATGCGCGCCGTACCTCATTTATTTCCATATTCCGCGCAAGTATGGCCACTCCGTTCCAGCTTTTCTGTCCGTGCCATATCGCGTTATACCCGGCGTCGCGTATGGCCTGCTCGGGGAATTTTTCGAGCGGGGCCTTCAGCTCCTGCAGGCAAACGACATCCGGCGCGGTTTCATTGAGCCAGCGTAGCAGCACCGGCAGGCGTCCGTTTACGCCATTTACGTTGTAGGTGGCTATTTTCATAATGGAACGATTGTGTTTCAAATATAAAGGAAAAAGCCATTGCAAAGAGGCAAAGAATTGATGGCGCTCAACGTTTTATTTTAGTTTACCGGTAGCCAAATGCCTTTAGATTCCTCCCCCGTCCTAATTACCCTAAAGTTTGGCTTACCCACAAAAACAGCATTCTGTAACAATTCAATTGCAAACGTAATATTTTACAACAAAACATCTGATGTTTAGTTTAAACATCGTATGTTTGTTTTGTCAATAACAATTCTGAATTAGGACATAAGATTATAAAGTACAGTTTTTTAATACCCCACATTAAGTAGATATATGAAAAGGTTATCGTTATTGTTGTTATCCCTGGCCCTGCCAATTTCGCTGTTGGTAAGCTGCGAACAATCAGGCAGTAAAACCTCGGCTTTGCAGGCCCGGGTAGACAGCTTGCAAGACAAGCTGAAGTCGGCTTATGTGCCCGGCACAGGCGAAATTATGAATAGTATTATTGTATCTCATCATCTTAAGCTATGGCTGGCCGGTGAGCAAAAAAACTGGGTACTGGCCGAGTATGAAAGACATATGCTATCAGGCGGGTTTACCCGGATCCAAAAATATCATCAGGGCACACCCGAAGCAGCAGCCGTGCCAATGATCTTTCCGGCGATGGATGCTGTTAAAAAAGCCATTCAGAACAAAGACGCCAACGCCTTTAAAAGTAATTATGCGTTGCTGACCAATAGTTGCAATACCTGTCACCAGGCGTTGAAATATGGATTTAATGTGATAACCATTCCAACTTCGGCCAGCCCGGTAAATCAAAGCTTTTAAGGGTTATGTTTGTGTTTCAAATAATATAATATCAAGATGTCAGAAAAACTGAGCGACAAGGTTGCAAATAAAATAAGGCACGACATTAGTCAGAACACATACAAAGCGGGTGAAAAGATACCGGCTGAACCTGAATTGATGAAACTTTATGCCGTAGGCCGCTCAACAATAAGGGAGGCTATCAAAACCCTTGCGATGACGGGCATTTTGAAGGTGCAGCAGGGCTCGGGCACTTTTGTGAATGGCGGCGTGCTCCACGAAACAATTGATCAGCGCCTGCGGCGGGCCGATTTTGACGACATCAACGACGTTCGAAAATTGCTTGAGGACGAAACCGTAAGGCTTGCCGCGAGAAACCATACCCCGGAGGATCTGGATGCGATGCAGCAATGTCTCGAAAACAGGAAGCTTTCCATACGTGCCGAACAACGGCAGGCATGCGTTGACGCGGATATCGCGTTTCATATTGCCATTGCGAAAGCGTCTTCAAATAAAGCACTCGCCGATCTGTACCAGGGCTTTACTGCTATTATACGCGATTTCTTTTCAAAAAGAGAGCTCCGGGGAATAAGCCATTTTGCGATGAGCCACCATTTACACGAGGAGTTGCTTGAAGCAATTAAAAGAAAAAAAGAAAGATCGGCACAGCAGGTGCTGGATAGAATAATAGAGAATAACTATTAAAGAATCTCCGTTAAAGGGGTGAAAAAAATGAAAAAGGCATTTCGCAGCATATTGAAGTTTTTACTGGTTCTGGCAATCTTTTTAGGGTTGCAGGGGCGGGTATTGGTGCGCTATGCAGAGATCTTTCATAAAAGCGATAAGCGTGAGCTCACTCATTCAACCACCGCCAAAGTAAAAGCCGGGGTTATCCACCGTAAGCTGCAATGTTATACACAGCATTTCCACGCGCTGGATATCCCCCCTGTAGCTACTACCATTTCTTTGATCACAGCGACGACCATCGCCGCTCCCATCTATATACCATTTAAAAAGGAGCTCTGCAAAGTTGACCCCGTTCCTTTGCTGCCTCTCAGGGCTCCCCCGGTTATTTGATCAGCGCACATCCCGCATGTGCTAACTAACGCTGTATCCGGCGCGGCCGGATCCCACAAATTTAATAATGCGCCGCTAAGGCCATTGAGTTGATCATTTAATCTTTTCATCATGAAAATGACTAAAAAACTGGTTCTGACCGGTATCATGTCGGCCGTATTGGGCCTGGCATGCATATCCGCGAAAGCCCAGCGTACAGATACGGTTTTAACGCTGCAAAAAGCGCTGAATATTGCACTGTCAAAACAACAAATTATACAGGCAAAAGATAACTATGCCAAAGCTTCCGCACAAGGTATAACCAGCGCCAAAAGAGACGGATTGCCCGATCTTAGTATATCGGCACAGCAGGCTTTTGGAACTATAAACGGCCTCAACGGGCTGACCTCCGGCCTGCCGGGGTTAACTACAGTCACCGCGGGGCAGGTTGCTCCTACACAAAACTGGAATGCTGCTTTCGGCGCATACTATTCGTCAAATATTAACTGGAACATCTTTTCGTTCGGGCTCCAGAAAGCACACGTAGCCGAAGCCAAAGGCTTTTATAACAGGGACGCTGCAGACTTGGAACAGGAAAAATTTCAGCAACAGGTTAGGGTTTCAGGTGCTTACCTAAATCTTTTATCGGCCCGGCGGCTGCTTTATTCGATGGAAGTTAACCTATCGCGCGTTTCTCAATTGCGGGATGTTATCCTGGTGAGGACGGTGAACGGTTTAAATCCGGGTGTTGACAGCGCCATTGCCAATGCGGAGTTATCCAAGGCCCGCATAGCGGTTACAAATGCCGTTAACTATGAGCAAAGCCAGGCATCCAACCTCGCGATACAATTAGGGATAAGCAACCAGGCGTTCTCGCTGGACAGCATTTTTATCAACCAGCTACCTGCCAGGCTGCCGGCACAACCGGTAGATAATATAGCCGACAATCCGGAACTGAAGTTTTTAGCCACAAGGGTAAAAAGCAGCGACCTGACCGCCAATTTCCTTTCTAAAACAGGTTTGCCTAAAGTATCTCTTTTTGGTGTGGCGCAGGAACGGGGATCGGGTTTCAGCACTTCGTACAGCGCAAGCAACCCGGGATCCTTTAATCAAAGCTACCTGAACGGCATTGACCCGGTAAGGGGAAATTACCTGATCGGTGTGGGTATCTCGTGGAATTTGACTGACCTGGGACGATCGGCATCGCGGGTAAAAAGCCAGCATTACGTTTCGGACGGGTTAACCAACGAATATAATTACCTCGAAAACAACCTCACTAATCAATTAAAGGAAGGCAACAAGCAACTGGTCAATGCGCTGCAAAAATACCACGAAGCGCCGATCCAGCTACGGGCAGCCAGCGATGCTTATAACCAGAAAAAGACCTTATATGCCAACGGCCTTGCAACCATAGTTGATGTTACCCAAACCCTGTACAATCTTAATGTGGCCGAGACAGACCGGGATATTGCCAGCACCACTGTTTGGCAGTCGCTGCTTTACATAGCTGCATCGTCGGGTGATTTTAATTTATTCATCAATCAATTTTAAAACAATAGTCATGAACCTGATTCAATTTTCATTGCGAAAACCAATAACGATTATCGTTTTAATTATTGGTGTGGTCCTGATGGGCATTATCGCAGTAACGTCGATCAACATCGATATTTTTCCGAATATAAACTTGCCTACGATATATGTTTCCCAGCCATACGGCGGGATGTCGCCGCAGCAAATGGAGGGATTTGTATCAACGAATTACCAAAACCTGTACTTATACGTAAGCGGCATCAAATCCATTCAAACAAATAATATTGAAGGTTTGAGCGTGTTAAAGCTCAGCTTTTATGATGGCACCAATATGGCGCAGGCTGCGGCCGAGGTTACCTCGCTCACCAACCGGGCCTTTGCAGAAATGCCGCCCGGAACGCAGCCACCTATTATTATCCGCTTTGATGCCTCAACGCTGCCGGTTGGACAGCTAACGGTTAGCAGCCCCAAACGAACAAATAATGAGCTGCAGGACCTCGCCAGCCTTTATGTACGTCCGAATTTTTCGAAAATACCGGGCTTAACATCACCTCCGCCAATTGGCGGTAACGTGCGTACCGTAGTAGTGAATGCGGACCCGGCATTGATGAGCAGCCACAATGTAACAGCTGATCAAATTACCACCGCGATAATGGATAATAACCGTATATCGCCGGCCGGCACTGTCAATATAGGGCGCACGGCTTATCTTACTCCCTCAAATACCGTTCTTCAAAAAATAAAGGACTTTCAAAACATACCTTTATTATATCAGAATGGCGCTACTGTATACTTAAAGGATGTGGCAAAGGTTGTAGATGGAGCTGATATTACCAGTGGTTTTGCTTATATCAACGGTAAACGGTCCATTTATATCCCGGTTATCAAAGGTTCAAGCGCTTCCACCTGGTCGGTAGTTCAAAGCCTGAAGAAGGCCATCCCGTCCATGCAAAGCCTTTTGCCGCCGGATGTTTCCTTAAAATTCGAGTTTGACGAATCTGTTTACGTAATCAATGCGGTAAAAAGCCTGGCCAGCGAGGGTGTTACAGGCGCTGTGCTGGCCGGGTTAATGGTGCTGATATTTTTGGGCGACCGCCGGAGCGCCTTTATTGTTATCGTTAACATCCCGCTTTCCGTTATCATCGGTACGCTGGTGCTAAAGCTTTTTGGGCAGACACTCAATATCATGACCTTAAGCGGTTTGGCGTTGGCCATTGGTATCCTGGTGGATGAATCAACCGTTACCATTGAAAATATACACCGGCATATGGAGATGGGCAAAGGAAAGGCCCGTGCCATTGCCGATGCCTGCGAAGAGATCGCTTTACCAAAGCTGCTGATCCTGTTAAGTATCCTGGCGGTTTTTGTGCCCGCGTTTTTTATGACCGGCGTACCGCAGGGTATGTTCCTGCCGCTATCTATGGCTGTGGGCTTCTCGATGATCGCAGCATTCCTGCTATCGCAAACGCTTGTCCCGATATTGTCAAACTGGGTACTAAAAGTTCCTGAACATCACGAAGAGGCTCCCAAAAAAGAGCACAAACCAACGCGGTTCGATCGTTTTAAAACGGGCTGTGTGAATATAGTGCAATGGATGATGAAGCGGAGCCGGGTAAGCGTAGCGCTTTATGCCGTTATATCTGTTTTTATCATTGGGCTATGCGTATCCATTATTGGTAAGGATATTCTCCCCAAATTAAACACCGGGCAGTTCCAGATACGTATTCGCGCCCCGCAGGGTTCCCGGCTTGAACAGACGGAAAAAACCATGCTGCAGGCCCAGCAGATCATATACAATATGGTCGGCGGACAAAAAAATGTGGAGATCATATCTGCATTTGCCGGACAACATCCATCGTCTTTTCCGACGCTGCCGGTCATCCTGTTTATGAGTGCTTCCAATGATATTGTGATGCAGGTAAATCTTAACCCGGATTATAAAATGAACATACAGGATGTGCGGGAGAATCTGCGTAACGCGATACATAAGGCCATGCCTGATGTAACCCTGTCTTTTGAGCCAATTGACCTGACGAGTAAAATTATGAGCCAGGGCTCGTCGACGCCTGTTGAGGTTGCCGTTATGGGTATAAATATCGCCCAGGATAAGCAATATGCCGACCTGCTGATCGCGCAGCTGAAGCAGGTGCCTTTTTTAAGGGATGTGCAGTTACGGGAGCAACTGAACAGCCCGGCGATCCATATTAATATCGATCGCGATAAGGTAAAGCAAATGGGTTTGCTGATGACTGACGTAAGCAACTGTATTACACAAACCACATCATCAAGCCGTTTTACAAATAAGAATTTATGGCTGAATGAAGGCAATGCCAACTCCTATGATGTGCAGGTGGAGGTGCCGCAAACAAGCATCGGCAGCCTCGCTGACCTCGAGCGCATACCCATTTTCAGAAATCAGCCACGGCCGGTACTCGGGGATGTGTGCACATTTACCATGGGAACAATGGTGAGCCAGTATGACCGCCAGGGCGCAGGTCGGTTCCTGTCGGTAATTGCCAATATTTATAAAAAAGATCTTGGTTCTGCCAGTGTTGCGGTAAATAATGCCATAAAGAATGCCGGCGCACCGCCGCGGGGCGTATCTGTTGAGACCAGGGGGTTAACCATCCTGCTTGATCAAACACTCAGCAGCCTGCAATTCGGCTTGATGATCACCATAGTTATACTGCTGCTGATGCTGGCTGCAAATTACCAGTCATTTCCATTGGGCTTTACGGTAATCACCTGTATTCCCGGCGTGCTGGTCGGCTCGTTATTGACGCTGCTGGCCTTTGGTTCAAGCCTTAACCTGCAATCGTATATGGGCATTATCATGTCGGTGGGTGTATCTGTATCCAACGCCATTTTATTGATCACGAATGCCGAACACATCAGGTTATCGGGCAGAGATGCGATGGAATCGGCCATTGAGGCGATGGAGCTTAGGTTAAGGCCTATATTAATGACAACCATAGCCATGATCGCCGGGATGATACCTATGGCATCGGGCCTGGGAGAAGCGGGCGATCAGACCGCTCCGCTGGGGCGTGCCGTAATAGGCGGACTCATCCTGTCAACTTTCGTCTCCTTATTTATACTGCCTGTTATTTTTTATCTCATCAGGCGCAATTCACCTGTTCACGCGGTATCCCTGGATCCCGATGACCGGCAAAGCATTTATTATGACCCTCAATTATCATCATCAAAATAATATTAAAATAATCATCATGAAAACATATCATTTTATTTTAGGCGTACTGGCTGCCGGTTTGCTGGGATCATGCTCAGGCAACAAACAAGCTCCGGCTGCCCCGCCTGCGAGCAGCCTGGCTGTGTTTACCCTGAATAAAGGGACGCTCAATACCGTTATGAGCATACCGGGGGTACTGCAACCCTATCAAACAGTAGATCTGTACGCCAAAGAGAATGGCTTTGTAAAAACAATGACCGTTGACGTAGGGAGCGTGGTGCATAAAGGCCAGTTGCTTATGACACTTGATGCACCCGAAATGACAGCTGCACTAACCCAGGCGCAGGAAGACCTGCATAGCAAGGAAGCGATCTACCGGGGAAGCAAGGCCAATTACGATCGCCTGTTTAAAACAAGCAGGACGCCGGGAACCATATCGCCAAACGACCTCGACATGGCCCATGCTAAAATGAGCGCCGACAGCTCGGCGCTGCTTGCCGCAAGATCGGCCTATCAGCAGTCAGCTGACCTGAAAAACTACCTGCAGGTTAGGGCTCCGTTTGATGGCGTGATCAGTTCGCGCAATGTTTACGCGGGCGCTTATGTTACCCCCTCGGATAAAAGCGCGAATAAACCGATGCTCACCCTGCAGGAACAATCAAAACTACGGTTGGTAGTTGATGTGCCGGAGGCAGCTACGCGCTATTTTACGAATAAAGACACCATTCATTTCACCGTAAGGACATTGCCCGGAAGGCAATTTACAGCGGTTGTAAACCGGATGGCCGGCAGCCTGAATAATGAAATGCGCTCGGAACAGATGCAGATGGATATCCCCAATAAGGATAAAAAACTATTGCCCGGCATGTTTGCCGAGGTAACATTGCGCTTAACCAACACCGACAAAACCTTTGTGATACCGCAAAGCGCTGTTACGCAAAATTCCCAGCGGATTTTCGTGATAAAGGTAGTAAACAACCGCGCCCAATGGGTAGATATTAAAAAAGGGCGGGAAACACCGGATAGCCTTGAGGTTTACGGCGCGTTGAGCGATGGCAACATCCTGCTGAAGAACGCAACGGATGAGATCAAAAACAATACACCTGTAAAAACCAATTAAGCTGGAGTTTCAGGCATGAGCGGGGAATATATTTCCCCGCTCATTAAAACAGAAAAATGAACAAGGACGAAGTTGAAAGGCCATTGTGAACACTATTGCTAACATATCGGAAAGGCGCGGCTCAAAAAAAGCTTACGTACTTGCATTTTTGCTCCTCGTAGCAATCACAAGCGTCAGCCACTTGCTGCCCGGTAAAATAAAGCTTGATGTTTTATACGTATGCTGCGTATTGCTGGTTGTTGGGCAGCCTATGAAAAGAATAATTATTTATTCCCTTTCCGCCTGTTGCCTGATACTGGTTACGCACCTTACGCTTAACAGAACGCTGCCGCTTTCGTGGGTGGCATTTGTAAATACCGGCATTTCGATAAGCGCCGCGCTGATCACTGCTTATGTTGGAAATAAGATACTAAAAAAGAATAAGGTCCTTGAGCAAAGCGTAGCCGAAAGGACCAGGGATCTCTCGGATGTGCATAATACTTTAGCAGAATCGCAATCCCAGCTGCGCGCCATATTCAACACGACTGATATCGCTTTTCTGTTGCTTGACAGCGATCTGCAGGTACTGACTTACAACGCCATTGCCAGCCAATGGTCGGAACTGTCATTTGGCGCCCCGCTGCAAAAAGGCGATTATTTCTGGAAGGCCCTGAACGAAGATCGCAGGGAATCTGTCAGGGGCATGATGCAATCCGTGATGAATGGCGACTCTATAAATTACGAAGCACGCTATCCGCTCCTGGAGGGCGCCTCGCAATGGTACCAGATCAGCATGAACCCGGTAAAAGACCAGCACAATAAAATTATAGGAGTATGCTACTCTGCGATCAACATCACATCAAACAAGATAGCCGAAATGGCCCGCATGCAGATCGCTGATGACCTGGAACAGCGAAATAGCGATCTTGAACAATTCGCCTATGTGGTTTCCCATCACCTGCGGGTGCCGGTAGCAAATATCATAGGGTTATCAGATGTTCTTAAGCAGGCGCACCTCCCATTAACCGAAAGAGCCGAGGCAGAAGAATTTCTGTTTCAATCCATCATAGAACTGGACGGGATCGTCCGCGAACTGAACCGTGTTTTACAGCGGAGGCGGGGAGATGAGTTTAACGCCCTATACCTGGGTATAGGATAAAATTAACATTAACAACAAAATATTTTTTCGAATTGGAAGCACTTAAATCTGGTGAATATTATGGCACTACCAAAAAGGCCATTAATATTGGGGGAATATCATTATACGAGCAGCAATATGCGCCATTATCTTCCTCACCGCTGCATTATCATCAAAGGGAACATTTCTGTTTTGCCTTAAAGGGGGCATTTCATGAGATCGACCAAAAAGACGACCTTGTTATTGACGAGGGGCAGCTATTGATCTACCCGAAAAACAGGGAACATAAAACCGTGATCCGCGAACATGCCCGCAACTGTTTGTTCGTAGAATTTGATACCCCCTGGCTTGAAAAACTAAAAGATGCCAAAATAACATTCGATAATTTCTCGGTCATCAATAACCAGCATATATCGCATCTTTTCTTTCGTATCGCTAATGAGTTCAGGAAGCCGGGAAATGCGTCAAACTTATTGCTGGAGGGATTGATACTGGAAAGTGCCGTTGAATTATCACGAAGGGATTTGGGGGAAAAGAAACTCGTGCCTTACCAGGTAAAAAAGATACGCAGCCTTTTGCAGGAAAACTATGCTGAAAAGTGGACCCTTGATAACCTCGCTACCCATTTGAATTTTCACCCGGTTTACCTCAATAAACTGTTTAAACAGTATTTTGGCAAAACGATCCATTTATACCTGGAAGACCTGCGGATTGAGCGGGTTTGCGACAAGCTAAAGACTACTGACGAACCCATTACAAACATTGCTTTTGATTGCGGGTTTAATGATGCAAGCCATCTATGCAAAGTGTTTGCAAAAAGGAAAGGTGTACGATTAATGGAATATAAAATGATGGCGTAATAAAAAATCCCTTACGCCATCATTTTATTTAGATATCCTGGCGGGGGGCTTTACCACCAAAGGCAATATAACAGACACCGCCATTATTATAGCGATCACATGCAGGCCGCTTGCATATCCCCCGCTTACCTGGCGCATGTGCGCGATAAGGAGCGGCCCGAATGCACTCGCGAATCCCCAGGCCGTTAGTATCAGCCCGTAGATCGAACCTACATTGGCCGAGCCGAAGTAGTCTGCAACAAACGCAGGCATGGTACCAAAACCGCCGCCGTAACACATCAGGATAATGAATGCAATAGTTGTGAGGCTAATTGTGGAGTGAAGGCCCGGAAGGATCCAGAACAAGCCGATCTGAATAATAAACATTACGGCAAAAATAATTCGCCGGCCTATGCGGTCTGAAGCCCATGCCCAAAAAACACGGCCGAATGCATTTCCGATGCTCACAATACCCACCATGCCGGCCGCTACGATTGCGGTAACTTTTAGGAGTTCCTGGAACATTGGCGCCTCCTGCGAAATAACTGAAATGCCCGCTGAGGTGTTTAGGAAAAGCAGGAGCCACAAGGCCCACCATTGCCAGGTTTTCAAAGCTTCCTGCAGGGTAAAGTCGTTAGTACTATTTTGTCCCTGGTGCTTATTGCCGGCTGTCCATCCCTGCGGTTTCCATCCTTCCGGTGGATTCTGCATAAAATAACCTGCCCCTGCGGCAATGATCATATAGGCGATGCCCAGGTAAGCAAAGGTTTGCAGCACCCCAACGCTTTGAATCAGCCCGGTTGCAACCGGCGCCGTAATCAGCGCCCCTGCTCCGAAACCACCTACGGCGATGCCGGTCATCAAACCGCGTTTGTCGGGAAACCATTTTACCAGTACGGAGATGGGAACGATATATGAGAAGCCCAGCCCGATCCCGCCGATCAGCCCATAGGTGAGGTATAACCACCACAGGCCGTGATATGAAAAGCTGGCCAGGAAGACGCCTGCTCCGTATAACACACCACCAGTAATGGCCACAGCACGCGGGCCAACTCTCTTCAACCAAAGGCCGCCAAAGAACGCCGCAAAACCCAGCGCCATAATGGCAATGGTAAAGGTAAGGGTGACCTCGGAGATCGACCATTTAAATTGCTTTGCCAGCGGAACCCGGAATACGCTCCAGGCGTATACGGCCCCTAATGCCACTTGCAGGAATACCCCCGCGATGGCAATACCCCAACGTTTAAAATTATTCATAGCAGTGATTTTTAGGTGATTAACCAAAATATTTTACGCCGTCAATTTAAAACAACAGCCAGCGGTTGATGTTTTTTTATTTTTATCCGGATAAACTTAGACGCCGGCATATTACTTTCGCCAACAACATTGTTTATCGACATCAATACATTAGTTTCCGGAAAGTAGGTTACGGTATTGCGTTCAGGAATCGGGTAAGGAACCACGACAAATAGCCGGGCTACACGCTCTATCCCATCGTCATAGTTAAACAAGTCTACTTTTTCACCTTCGGCATAGCCGGCTTTATCCATATCCTTCCGGTTCATAAACACAACGCGACGCTCATTTTTTATACCGCGATAACGGTCCTGCAACCCATATATGGTGGTATTGAACTGGTCGTGCGTGCGGGTTGTCGCCATCATGTATTCGTCATCAGCCAAAATATTTTTTGGTAATCCGGTAATCGTAAACGGCGCTTTATCGCCAAACTTTTCGGTAATGAACCTGCCGTCCCTGGCCCCGTTTGGTAAATAGAACCCATTTTTTTCGCGCACACGCTTATTGTAATTTTCGAAGCCGGGAATACATCTTTCAATGACATCCCTGATATCGTCAAAACTGTTCATGTAGCGCTTCCAGTCAACCACCGACCGGCTGCCTAAAGTTGCCATGGCCATCCGGCATACAATATGTGTTTCATTGATCAGCTGATCGGATACCGGTGTCAAAATACCTTTGGATGATTGCACCACACCCATTGAGTTTTCGGTGCTGATAAACTGCAGCTCTCCGTTTACGATGTCTTTGTCGCTTCTTGACAAGGTTGGCAATATCAACGCCTCTTTTCCATGCACAAGGTGACTGCGGTTAAGCTTAATCGATACGTGTACCGTGAGCCTAAGCTTGCGTAATGCTTCGGCGGTAAAGGTGGTATCCGGCGTGGCCGAAAGGAAATTACCGCCCATAGCGAAAAACACTTTTGCCTTCCCGGCATGCATCGCTTTGATCGCATTTACCACATCATAACCATGATTGCGCGGCGGCTCAAACCCAAAAACTTCTTTTAAGCGGTCAAGCTGTTTTTGGGTGGGCTTTTCATCGATCATCATGGTGCGGTTGCCCTGTACATTGCTGTGCCCCCTAACCGGGCATACACCTGCGCCCGGCTTGCCTATGCTGCCTTTCATCAGGCAGATGTTAACGATCTCGCGGATCATCTCCACACCATTGGGCTGTTGCGTCAGGCCCATTCCCCAGCAAAAAATAATGCGCTTATTATTTGCCAGCATATCGGCGGCAAGACGAATATCTGTAACCGCCAACCCGGCGGCGCTGGCCAGTTCTTCTAACTTATAGTTTTTGAACTGCTCAATAAATTCGCTATACCCGGTAGTATTTCCGGCAATAAAATCATTGTCCAGCACTTTCCCGGGTGATATTTTTTCTGCTTCAAGCAGCAGCATTTCAAAGGCTTTTAACAAAGCCATATCGCCGTTTATCTTAACCGGAAGATAAAGGTCGGCCAGTTGTGTGCCCGTTCCTAAAATTCCACTTATCTCCTGGGGGTTCCTGAAAGCCATCAAACCGGCTTCGGGCAGGGGATTGATGGCGATGATCTTTGCCCCGTTCTTTTTCCCCTTCTCCAGCGCCGACATCATACGCGGCGCATTGGTACCCGGGTTATGGCCTATGATCACCACCAGGTCGGTATCATAAAAGTCATTCAGCGTTACTGTTCCCTTGCCGATACCAATGGTCGGCCTCAGGGCAGTGCCCGAAGTTTCGTGGCACATGTTTGAGCAATCGGGCATGTTATTGGTGCCAAACTCTTTTGCGAATAGCTGGTACAAAAACGAAGTCTCATTACTCGTGCGGCCGGAGGTATAAAAAACAGCCTCATCTGGCGATTGCAGCGCGTTTAAATGGTTGGCGATCTTTGTAAAAGCATTGTCCCAGCTAATGGGCTGGTAGTGGGTATCCCCTGCCGGGAGGTACATGGGTTCGGTTAGCCGGCCTTTTTTGCCGATCTCGAAGTCGGTTAAATTAGCCAGGTCGACTACAGAATGCTGTGCAAAAAACTCAGCCGTCACTTTTTTAGAGGTCGCTTCTTCGGCCAGGGCCTTTGCACCGTTCTCGCAATACTCGCCTATAGGCGAGCGGTCGTCATCCGGATCGGGCCAGGCGCAGCTTGAACAATCAAAGCCGCCCCGCTGGTTCATGGCAAAAAGCGCCCGTGTCCCCCGGAATGGAATGCCCTCTTCCATTACATCGCTCAAAGCGGCCACCACGGCCGGAACGCCGGCTGCCCACCGTTTTGGCCCGGTTGATTTTAAATTCAATAGCTTTTCCGGGTTTTCGGCCGACGGTGTTTTATTATCTGTTGTCATAGGTAGATGACTTTAGTTCTTTTGCAGTGCTAATGGATTGGGATAATTATCGCTTTGATCTTCATCAACCGTATCCAGGCAGGTAAAATCTTTTTCAACCAGTAGTTGCAAAGCACCGCATCTGGCTTCAAAACCGACCTTATCTGTATAGATCAGCTCGGCTGCCATTTGTTTCGGCATAAAAAGGGTTATGGTATTGCCCCATAGCCCGGCACTCAATGTATCGGCTTCAATGGCCTTTAAAGCATAAATAAACGGTTGCTCTGCAAAACTGGTTTGTTCCTGTACGTAACCCTGGCCGGCCAGGTTTACAATGTCGCTTTTGGTAAGGCGGTATCTTAATGCGTTTCCTTTAATTCTGATTTTCATATCCGGGTAATAAAATACGTTCCTCCATCGAATAAATATTGAAGCGCTGCTGGCGTAAAAAACCGACTAAGGTTATTCCAAATTCATTTGCCAGTTCCACTGCCAGGCTGGATGGTGCGCCAATTGCGCCGATAATGCTGATGCCTGCCATAGCGGCTTTTTGTATCAGCTCAAAGCTGGCCCTGCCGCTCAATAATAGCACCGCGTTTTTTAGCGGCAGCCAATTTTTTTCGAGCGCGGCGCCAATTAGCTTGTCCAGCGCGTTATGCCTGCCCACATCTTCGCGAAGCAATAAAAGCTCGCCGCCGGTGTTGAACAATGCGCATGCATGCAGGCCGCCGGTGGCGTCAAAAACATCCTGGTAAAGCCTTAAACGGCCGGGCAAATCAAGCAACACATCTCTTGAAATAAAAAGATCATTGTTTTGGCCGGGATCAAAAGCGCTTACGCTTTTTATGGCATCAATTGATCCTTTACCGCAAACACCGCAGCTGGAGGTCGTATAAAAATTGCGCTCGGTGTTTTTAAGTTCCGGAGTAGCAGTGTCACGGAGCTCAACCTGTATTACATTCTCCTTATTTTCTGCACAAGCTATAAAGCAATGTGCTACAGAAGCCAGGTCGCTGTGGTCTTTTATTATCCCTTCCGTAAATAAAAAACCCGTTGCCAGCTCCGCGTCGCTGCCGGGTGTGCGCATGGTTACCGAAATATTTCTTACCGTCCTGTTCATTCCCTCACCGAAAGCCAGCCTTATTTCCAGGGGCTCCTCCATAGCAAGTTTATCTATGGCTACCAGTCTTTGGTTGTGGTTTACTTTAGTAACCGCTACGCCTTTTATTGGACTTTGCTTGTATGTTATCATTTACCTAAGATTTTTGAAGCTATTTCAGTCTGGATATCCTCATCCGGTTTAACCTTGCGTGTATTAAAATATGCCTGTTTGATGTTTAACGATTGATTTAGCCTGTTCGGTAGTGATGCCAAAATGATCGGCTACCAGTTGGTCGGGGTTAGAAGATAGCCATTCGTTCAGGGTCAGTTCCTGGTATATGGGGCTATTGAAAAGCACTAACAGCTTCAACTCCTCTTTCCCGGTATTTTCAATATAGTGCCCGTAACCCTGCTTGATAAAAGATACCATCCCTTTGCCATAATCCATGGTTTTAACCCGGCCGTGCGAGCCAAAAATAGATACGCGTCCCTGGCCGCTCATTACATATTGCCATTCATCCGCGTTGGGATGCCAGTGCAGTTCGCGTATGGCGCCCGGCTCAATATTCATCCGGAGCGCTGTTAAGGTGTTTTGTATCGGAAACTCTGCAGAAGATACCACCTTGATATACCCGCCGTTGAATGCCTGTTTAACGCCGTCGGCCTCCATGCGAAATTTGTGCGACGAAAAGCTGTTAGGTATTGCAGGGTCCATATTGCGCGGTGGCGTTTGGGATGCGATCTTGCCTTTACCGATATACAATTCCTTTTTAGGCAAGGCGGCAAAAGTGCTGGCGGGCAGCCCCGAGTTGCGGGCAAGGATATCGGGCGATGTATGACTTACCCAATCCGTTACGCTAAAGGTCCCGAATTCGGAAAAGTGGCCATTGTCGAACCCGAGCAGGAAAGAACATGGCTTGTCGCCTACGCACTGCAATGCATGCCCGTATCCCCGGGGGAAATACCAGATGTCGCCCACTTCAAACTCATCTGTCGATGTGGATCCGCCGGGCGTGATAACTGTAGTACGCACCTTTCCCTCTAAAATGTAGGCCCACTCCGCTGCGATGGAGTGCCAGTGCAGCTCGCGGAAACCGCCGGGGTTCAAACGCATGGCCACCCCGGCAATACTTTGCGATACCGGGAATTCCGCAACTGTTGCTTCAAGGGCGCTGCCGCCTTCACCTTTCCAGCCTGCTTTGCTGTTGGTAATATCGAATACAAAATCTTCCAGTTCTTCCTGCGCAGGCGATGGTTTGAGATGGCCTGCCGGAGATGCCGCGGCTGTTTCGGGCGTTATTGCATTGATGCCTGTTGCTGCAATTATTGCCCCCACTGTTGTCAGGGATGTCGCGGATAAAAACTCCCGCCTTGTTGATGTTCCCATTTGAATGATCCTTTGGTAATTAATTGTCAGAACAAAATTATAACGGATAAAAACAAGTGGTTTGGCTATTCAAAACCTTTGTTGTAAAAACGAAACATTATGTTTTTTTAATGTAACGGCGATAAATGGCCCTTTATTTCAATGAAAAAGCCGGGGTGCGGGCGATAAAAAAAGTGCCTTCCCGGCAGAGTAGAAACAACCAGGCAAACGGCAGCAAATCATAGCTAAAAAGCCCAGTTTCAGGGTTAAAATATCTCCCCATTTCGATGCATTTTCATCGCCGCATCATACCCGCTTTTGGAGGCTCAAATGCCCTCGGTTTTGGTTGGCCGAGGAGCAAAAATTCAGAATTTATACAGAAAGCAATCAGAATTCGCACAAAATTCGACTCGTATTTTTCAGAAAAGACAAAATTTAATCAAGATGAAAACACTAAAAGTGAAAGGGATCGTGGCATTTTTACTGCTATGTTTGGCTGTAAAAACCAGCATTGCCCAGGAGACGCAACCTCCATCAAATTATCCGCGGGTGACCGGGTTTTTCGCCGTGTTGGTACCGGTTGGTACTTTTAATAGTAATGGTTTTACCGCCAACTTTTCAAAAAGCACCGCACTCGGTATGCCGTTTGGATTTAATCTTTTAAAGAGCGACCATTTAGGTTTCAGCATGGAAATGGTGCCGTTTATGCTCTCACAAAACGGATCAACCAAAATGAACTATATGCTGTTCCACCCGGGCGTTATGTTCCGTTTCCCGCATGGCTTTACCATTACCCCAAGGCTTGCTTTTCAAACGGACGGCAGGTATGGCTTTACCCCGGTATTCGGTAAAATAATATCCGTTCAAAAAGATTACCAGCTTTATATTTCATTAAGCGAACCGGTGCGGTACGGCAGCAACTTGCCCGGATCCTATACCACTGCCGTGCAATTCGGTATTAGCTTTTAATCATGGCTTGTTCGCCTGAATTTAACGGGTATTATAATCCATTAAATAAAAATCCCCTGGTTCAAATGATCAGGGGATTTCTTTTTAAGCAGACGCAGGAGGGATTAAATATTTACCTGTTTGTAAACCGCGATAATATCTTCATCACCCAAAGCAGCCTCTGCATCCTGGAATGTTTGATAGGCAACCTTACCCAGCGGGGTTGAAAGGCCAATGTCCTTTGCAAGGCGCAGGTCCTTCGCGATGTTGCTTAATGAAAACATGGCATCAAAGTTATTATTGACGATGGCTTCGCCTTTTATTTTAATAAACGGGCTGCCGAGTGCGCTGTTATTGATGAGCGTTACCAGGTCGGTTTTTTTAATGCCGTTCTGCTGCGCAAAAACAACCGCCTCTGCCAAGCCCTGAGCGTTTATGCCCAGCAAGGTATTGATCACCAGTTTTGCCGTATTGCCCGCGCCGGTATCGCCTACCAGCATAGCCATGCGGCCAATTTTTTCAAGTATAGGTTTTACTTTTTCAAAGGTATTTTCATCGCCACCGGCCATAATAACCAGTTGCGCTTCCTGCGCCTGCTTCACGCTGCCCGACACCGGCGCATCCAGGTAATGATTGCCTTGCTGTTCGCAGGCAGCAGCCATTTCCTTACTGATCGCCGGCGAAACGGTACTCATGTTAATGATGATCTTTCCGCTGGCACCTGCACTTAACAGGCCGTTATTGCCTTTAAAAACATCATTGATCGCTTTGTCATCAGTAACCATAATGATAACTACCTCGGCCTGCTGTATCAGCGCGGCCGGGGTTGATGCCACGCCGGCGCCGGCCGCCTTTAAACTTTCTTCTTTGCCTTTGCTGCGATTATATACCGTTACGGGAAAGCCCGCTTTTATTAATGATTGCGACATGGGAATACCCATTTTGCCCAGACCTATCCAGCCTATTTTTGTTATGCTCATGATCTTTGTAGATTTATGGCAAAGGTACCGATTGCTTCCTTTCAGCCGGGTGCTTAATCAAAATATTACACTATTGGGGTATATAGCGGGTGCAGTTGCAAAGGTACATGAAGGGTTGGCTTTGACTGTGCAGCATAATTGAATATAGTTTTTTGCCAAATTAGTTTGATATTTAACTATCAAGTATGTAACTTTGAAATACCATTTAGAGGAGCAGTAGAAAGAATATTAAATGGCTGCGGAAAATTGTTTTTGCAGTCCGGAACCAGGAACGTAACAATGGATGATATTGCCAGGAATTTGCGGATACCGAAAGAAACTATCATCCCTTCAAAACCAAAATTTTTTTAAAAATAATAATCAACGAACTATGAGAAAAAACACTAATCACGCTTCAGTTTTATTAGTGATGGATATTCAGAGAAATACAATGGAATTTCTTCCTGACCCAATACCCCTATTGCGGAATATCCAAAAAGCTATATCTGCTGCGCGAAAAGCCAGCATTCCGGTTATTTATGTTGTCGTCAGTTTCCGTAATGACTATCCGGAAATTAGTCCTGATAACAAAATTTTTTACCAAATTAAGCAAAGTGGTGGGTTTCTTTTAGAAACTGCCGAAGGTACAGGAATACATCTTGCTGTAGCACCTAAACCTGGCGACATTATCATTAAAAAAAAGCGGATCAGCGCATTTGCCGGCAGTGATCTCGAGATTGTTTTAAGATCTTTTAAAACAGAACAATTGATTATTACCGGCTTTGCTACAAGCGGCGTTGTTTTAAGTACAGTAAGGGAAGCTGCTGATAAAGATTATTTGCAAACTGTACTTTCTGATTGCTGTGAAGACCTTGATGAGGAAGTTCACAAACTTGTGCTAACTAAAATACTTAACAAACAGGCAACAATACTGACAGTAAAAGAATGGTCCGATTCGTTAAACCGATCAAACCCTGCCGAATAAGTTAGTTTACAAATTTAGATTAAGATAGTTTTTAAAATCGGTTTGATGCTAAACTATCAAGTATACGACTTTATTATAGTTTAATAGATACAAGTATGGATTCAGCAGTTTCATTAGTTGAATACGGCCCCAGGCGTATCATTATTACGGTTACGGCTGTTTTTTGCGCCCTGCTTCAAATTATCGATACCACCATTGTTAACGTGGCGCTCAATAACATGCGCGGCAACCTCGGTGCTACCTTAAATGAGATCAGCTGGGTAATTACCGCTTACTCATTAGCCAATGTAATTATTGTACCCATGACCAGCTGGCTGTCGCAGCAATTTGGCCGGCGCAATTACTTTGCAGCATCTGTCATTATTTTTACGGTATGCTCTTTTTTGTGCGGACAGGCAACGGGTATATGGGAACTGGTTATTTATCGCTTCATACAGGGTTTGGGCGGTGGAGCGCTGCTGGTTACCTCTCAAACCATTATAACAGAAAGCTGGCCTGTTGAAAAAAGGGCCATGGCGCAAGCTGTTTACACCCTTGGCGTTATTATAGGCCCTACGCTTGGCCCCACACTCGGCGGTTATCTTGTCGATCATTATTCATGGCCATATATTTTTTATATTAATATACCGGTAGGCATTGTCGCTGCACTTTTAACGCTGCAATATGTAAGGAGTCCTAAATATGAAGAAAAACGCCCGGCCAGCCAGGTCGACTGGTGGGGTATTGGCCTGTTAACAGTAGGCGTATCTTCCCTGCAATACATATTAGAAAAAGGCCAGGAAGAAGACTGGTTTAGCAGCAAAGTAATTATCACTTTAACTGTTACAGCAGTTTTTGGTATTTTATTATTCATCTGGCGCGAACTGGATTACCGGTATCCCGTTGTTGAGCTAAGGGTATTAAAGGACAGAAATTTGAAAATTGGCGTAATATTATCCTTTATCATGGGATTCGGATTGTTCGGCTCTACCTTTGTTATTCCGCTGTACACCCAGTCTTTACTTGGCTGGACGGCTATGCAGGCGGGTCTGCTTCAACTGCCAAGCACATTGTTCGTAGCGGTAATGATGCCGGTAGTAGCCCAACTGATGCAGTATGGTATCCGGCAAAAATATTTGATCGCTATAGGCATGTTTATATTTTTTGTTTACTGCTGCCTCACCTATTTCGTACTCACGCCTCATACCAGCAGCGGCGATTTCTTTTGGATCCTGATCATCCGGGGATTTGGGCTTGGCTTATTATCTGTACCGGTAACAACTATGTCACTTTCAACGCTTAAGGGACAAGAAATTGGCCAGGGAGCTGCCTTTTCGGGTATGACGCGTCAATTAGGCGGTTCTTTTGGGGTGGCGCTGATCTCAACTTTTGTTTACCGGCAAACGCAGGTGCACCGCAATGCACTGATAAGTCATTTGAGTGTGTATGATCCGGGCGTACAGCAGCGAGTGGCTCAAATGGCGGCAGGTGTGCGTCATCATAGCGGTGCAGATAGTCTCACGGCAAGGCAAACAGCCTATGCAATGCTGGACGGTGCAGTTAATCAGCAGTCTACCATTCTTTCCTATATGGATGTTTTTTTATGGGTAGGTATCATGTTCCTGGTTTGTGTCCCCGTTGTACTGATATTTGTTAAAGCCGGCAAAAATAAGATCAGCTTAGCTGATGCGGCCGCTGCCGAAGGGCATTAAGAAAATGTCATTACTTTAATTAAATTTGCTTACATAATGACAACACAAATAGAAAATAGAACAAAAACTGACCTGGCTGTCGGGTTTGGCCGTTCAATGTCCGAACTAAGAACCTATACCCGGCAGCAAATACAGCTAAAGATAAAGGAGCATGCCATCAATATCACGTTTGAAATGCTGGAGGTTATGGGCTGCCTCTGGCGGAAGGATGGTATTAACCAGCAGGAAATCGCTGATCTGACTTTGAGGGATAAATCAAGCATGACCTATTTATTGGATAACCTGGTAAAACGCAAATTAGTAAGGCGGGTTGAGGATGAAAATGACAGGCGTAATAAACTGATCTATTTAACAAGTGAAGGCAATGAGCTTAGAGAACAATTGAATCCGTGGGTTGCTGAAGTTTATGAAATGGCCTCGGAAGGAGTGGATATAGATAACCTGCAAAACGGTATAATGCTGGTCAACAAAATGATCAAAAATTTAAGGAACCAATAAAAAAATTTATGATAAAAGTTGAATACTTGATTGTTTATGTAATAACTAATTACCAAACAGCTTTACGCTATGGAAATTGATCAAAAACCCATTAAAAAGTGGTGGATCAAATTGACTGCAGTCCTCGAAAGGGAGATGAGCCTTACCCTTTTATTTTGGCTGATCACATTTTTGATTGTGGTTATCACAAAAATCATATTTATGATGAAAATATTAGGGTTGGGCGAGAAATAGATTGATTAGTTGATGATGAAAACCTTAGTGAAACATGAATTTAATTAAATATAGAATGAAGACATTACTCATACCGATCGATTTTTCAGACACCTCTTCAAATGTTCTTAAATATGCTGTAGAATTCAGTAAGGATACAGCTGTTGAGCGCATTATTCTTTTGAATAATTACTATGTGTCAATTTATGAACAATTGCTGCCCTCGGCAGACTTTGTTCAACTGAGCGCAGATGAGATAAATGAAGAAAGGCAACATGTTGACGAGCGGTTAAAATCTATCGGCCGCAAACTATCTAAAAAATGCGGCCCTTCCATCAAAATAGAAACCGCTGCCAGTGAACTTCCGCTGCTGCGTGCCATCCATCAAATGACAGACCAGGAGGAGCCCCACATGCTGATAATTGGCAGTGACAATAATTTGGATGAAAGCTATATTGGTGAGCAGGTTATCGCTATTGCTAAAACAGTTAACATACCGGTGTTAATAGTCCCCGCCAGGGTAAAATATAAAAAGATAAAATCTGCGTTGGTGCCTTGCGATTTCAATGCCGTTTCCCGTTTGGCTTTGTTAAAAGAAATACGAAGCTCAAATCAACGGTTGTCCCTGCCGGAATTAATTGTTTTAAATGTAGATCCAAAGCAAGCGCATCTGGCACATAAGGAAGAAAATTTCCGGGCACTTAAAGAAATGCTTGAAAGCTACAAATACCAGGTTTACTATTCCGAAGACCGGGATATTGTTCACGGGATACTTGATTTTGCAAACAAACATAACGCTCAACTCATCATTGCCCTTCCGGGCAATTATAGTTTCTTTTACAATTTAACACATCGTAGTATTACGCAGGCGCTTGAACTAAATGCCCGTTTGCCGGTATTGATACTAAAATAAATAATAGGGTAAAAATGCGCCGTCTTAATTTTTGTCGTCTTATTTTTGATTTGCCGCTATCTTCTCTGCCAAAGCATTAGGTGAGTATCCGAACTGTTTTTTAAACGCGTACGAAAAATGCGACAGGTTTTCGAAGCCTGCTTCAAAATACACATCAATTGGTTTGCGCTGCTTTTCGGAAAGCTGATAGCGCGCCAACTCCAGGCGTTTTTGCGTAAGCCATTTTTGCGGCGTAGTGTTAAAGGCTTTTTTAAAATCACGTTTGAAAGTGGTGAGGCTCCTGCACGTCAGGTACCCAAATTTTTCCATGGTCATATTGAACATGTAGTTTTTTTCCATAAACTCAGCCAGGTTGATCTTTCCCGGTTCTTCAAAATAAGCCAGCACGGCATCAATGCTTTCGTCGATGTTCCGGAGAATAGAAATGGCTTCTTCAACTTTTACGGAAATAATGTTACCGGGCAGCACTTCATCCATTTCAAAATATGGCAGCAGCGAGGCGAAAAAGCTTTCGAGCAGCGGATGTGTGTCAAAGGTTGTAATTTTGTGGTTGTAGGGTTGCGTTGCTTTAAATTCGTGCCTCCTGTAATAATCCTGCAACCGGCCTGGCTTAAGGTATATTGATACCGATTTGTAAGGGCGACCTTCCTTCGGACGTTTAATAACTGCTGCCGGCAGGTTTCGGGGCAATAAAAATGTATCGCCTGCAACAAATGTGTACGACTGGTCAGGTTGTACAACCCGCATTTCTCCTGAAAGAACACGGGTTAAGGCATGATATTCAATAACGACTTCGCTGCGATGATATTTTTCTGTCGCAGTGGTAAATACGATATCAGTATTTACGTGATCTACCCTGTTACCAACCATAATTGACATACCACAAAGTTAAAAACAAAAGAGATGTATTAACGCATCTCTTCGTTCCATGATTTAGTCGAACCAGAGCCAAAACAGAAAGAAGCAAGAGCCAAGACAAAAAGGGTCAAGAATAAAATAAACTGTTTTTTTCTTTTTTATCCTGGCTCTTGATTCTTGGCTCTTGACTCTACCATGATTTACTAATACTTGCCCACTTGCATATTTGCCGTCTGAGGCCAGGCGGGCGGTTTAAGCCCGTTGATCTCAATACCACCGTGCTGAGACATTTGTGTGGCTGATGTATGGGCATTTACAAAGGTGACCGGCGGTGTACTCAGGTTATTTAAAGCGGTAATTTCATCGTCGGTCAATACTATAGAAATAGCTGCCGCATTCGCTTCCAGTTGTGTTATATTTCGTACGCCAGTGATTGTTGCGCATACGCCGGGGCGGCTTAGCACCCAGGCCAGGGCTACGGCTGCCTCTGTGGTACGATGATCTTCTGCTATTTCTTCCAGTTTGTCAATAATAGCCAGTTCATGCTCTTTCAATGGTGCTTCCTGACCGGTTACCTGCATACGGCTGTCTTTTACAATACCGTTGTTGCCGCGGTTATATTTGCCTGAAAGCAAACCACCCTGCAAAGGCGACCACGTGATGATGCCAAGCCCCATTTCCATAGCCATGGGTACCAGTTCAGCTTCTACCGTTCTTTCCAATAAAGAATAATTTATTTGTAACCCTATAAAAGGCGCCCATCCCCTGAACTGCGCAAACATCTGCGACTGCGCGATCTTCCAGGCGGGCGCGCCCGAAACGCCTATGTATCTTACTTTGCCGGCTGACACCAGGTCGTTCATAGTTCGCATGGTTTCTTCCAATGGCGTATTCCAGTCCCAGGCATGTATCCAGAGCAGGTCGATATAATCGGTTTGTAATCGCCGTAAGGAATGATGTACATTTTCCATGATGGCTTTTGTGCCGTTGCCGCCGCCATTAGGATTGCCGGGAAATACATTCATCCCGAATTTCGTGGCAAGTACCATACCCGCACGTATGGATGAATGACTGCCGATAACATTGCCGATTATTTTTTCGGAATGGTTGTTTGTATAGACGTTGGCGGTGTCGATGAAATTGCCGCCAAGTTCCGTAAATCGTTGGATCATCTTTTCCGATTCAGCCTCGCCGGCGCCCCAGCCCCAATCTTCGCCAAAGGTCATGCCACCCAGGCATAACGGGCTAACCCTGAGCCCGGATCTTCCTAATGTTTTGTAATTCATATGCTTCGTTTTTATTAAATATTGATACATGTTAAAATCCCGAAGTGCTAAAAGCCTTTTGGCATATTCAGGATCCCGTTTGTTCATTTTTTCGGTTGATTTGATGGAACAAAGGTAAAGGATGCGCAAGGGTGTCGTTTTGTTGAAAAGGCCGATTTTGCTTTGTTGAGAAGGCCGAAATACCTCGGGATAGGTGGATGAAGCTGCAAATGCTTCTTAAAAGTTACCCGAGTTAACTTCTGCTTCAAGCAGTTCAACCTAAAACAACCACCCGGGCGGAATCCACTGCCGGGTCAAGGATCGCTACCTGGCCGCAGCTTGCTGATTTTATCACAAAAATTTTGAAATTTCATTTTTATTGGTAAGTTTGCACTTACGGTAAGTTTATACTTACTAAAATTTAAATTGCAATGCAGGCTATTCAAAATTATGATTCCGCTTTTAACGCGCTCGGCAATCCTACGCGCAGGGCCATCTTTGAGAAACTGGCTTCCCGGCCGCTTTCCGTGGTTCATATTGCCGAGGGCCTGACGGTGAGCCGGCCCGCGGTATCACAACACCTGAAAGTACTGCGCGAGGCAAAGCTGATCTCGATGATGCAGCAAGGAACACGCAGTATTTACTCGGTCAACAGCGAAGGCGTTCATGCCATGCGCGACTACCTGGACCGCTTTTGGAGTGAGTCGATGGAGAATTTCAAGCGAATAGCCGAACAAACTGAGAAACAAAAAACCAAATCATATGCAGCCAATAAAAAAAGAAGTAACCGTTGAGGCGTCGCAGGAGACCGCATTTAACGTATTTACACAAAAAATGGATCTGTGGTGGCCCAAAACCCATCACATAGGTAAGACGCCGCTCGTCGAATCGGTATTGGAGCCCGGCACAAACGGCCGCTGGTATTCGAAGCACGAGGACGGCAGCGAGATCAATGTGGGGTATATTTTATCCTGGAACCCTTATGGCCACCTGGTGCTGGTGTGGCAGATCAACGGAAACTTTGAGTACGACCCCGGCCTGGTTACCGAGGTAGAGATAAAATTTATTGACGAGGGCCCGAAAAAAACCCGCGTACAAATGGAACACCGCGACCTGGACAAACTGACCGGCGGAACAAAGGTGATCGAAGACATGGACGAGGGCTGGGAATATATTATGAACTTATATAAAGGAGTAGCCGATGAAGCCTAAATTGTTATTACGTATCGCATCGGTGATCATGCTGCTGCATACCGTGGGCCATACTTTTGGCGCCCTGGGCTGGAAAAATGCCCCAAACGCAGCGGTTGCCGCCGTTATAGCCGGCATGCAAAGAGAACATTTTGACTTTATGGGGCGGTCGGCGACGATAGCAGCGTTCTATGAGGGCTATGGCATTATGAATATCTTTGTGCTCCTGCTGTTAAGCACATCGCTCTGGCTGTTATCCGGCTACGCGACAAATCCGGTAGCACGGAGCATGTCGGCAGTGCTTGGTATTTTCCTGGTTATCATGTCGGTTTGCGAATACATATATTTCTTTCCATTTGCTGCACTAATGTCGCTGATAGCCGGCGTGTGTGTGCTGCTGGCCCGTAGCAAATTGTCTTCCTCGCTGGCAGGCGTTTGATTTAAGCAAATGACTGAAAACGATATCCTTAAATTCCGTTTAAGCAATCACCTGATCACACAGGGCAAACTTAACACGCCCGAAAGCGTGGTAAGCCGGATGGGCGCTATACAGGCGCAGGATTACGGACAGACAAAATATGCTATTGCCTCGCGCACGGTTACCGCCAAAAACAGCGATATAGAACAAGCCATTGATGAAAGAAAAATTGTACACACCTGGGCACTACGCGGTACTTTACACATTTTGGCAGCGGCAGATATACATTGGATGCTGCCTTTGGTAACAAAAGGTATTCTCTCCCGCAATCGGCCGCAATTTAAAAAATGGCGTTTGGCTGATGACGATTTTACAAAAATACATCATAGCCTGGTTCGTCTTTTAACAGGCGGAAAACAGCTTACCCGGGCAGCGCTTTTTGAAGGCCTGGCACAAAATAACATCGATACAACCGGGCTAAGGGGGAATTATATACTATACAAGGCTGGCTGGCTGGGTATTATTTGCCTGGGACCAAGAGAGGGCAAGCAGGATACCTACACCTTGCTCGAAGAGTGGCTGCCGAAACCACCGGAGATAACCAGGGAAGATGCGCTGGCAAGGCTTACAGAGCGATATTTTCAAAGTCATGGACCGGCCACACTTAAAGATTATACCTTTTGGAGCGGCCTGAGCATTACAGAGGCTCGCGCAGGCCTTGAGCTGATCAGGGAAAAACTAACAAAGGTTGAAGTAAGTAGCCAACACTATTGGATGGCGGGTAACAGTTCCGGTGCTGACGGATCTTTTGATAAAAGTTACCTGTTAGCCGGTTTTGATGAATACCTGTTAGGCTACCATGACAGGTCGCTTATTTTGGAGGCATCCGCTGCAAAGCAGGTAATCCTGCAGAACGGTATTTTCAAACCCGTGATTATAACCCGTGGAAGAATAACCGGCACCTGGAACCGGATAATCGAAAAGGGTCATATCCGCATTGAAACAAATTTATTCGACGATGCCCCGCATCAAAGCAACAATTTCGCAAATGAAATTGAGAGATACATCGCATTTACCAATAGTTAAAAGCCGGGGATAACATCTGCCAATGTTCGTAGCGTGTTCGCGACTGTATCAGGTGTATCATCTGTATCGCTTTACAAAATGATACAGCCAGGTTTGTAAAAAGTACACGTATGAGAAACACAGTAGTTAGCTTAATAAAAAAGCCGCTCTACTTTCGTAAAGCTGCTTAGTAGCCGATAGGATTTAATAACTACGGAATAGTTATATATTTCGAGCCGGATATAATTCCGGCATGATTTGTTACGCTGGCCATTATGGCCCCCTCGTATATAAATGAAAGAACAGGGTCAGTCGCAGGGCTTAAACCTTCAAGTTCCAGGAAATAATTCAATTTAAGAACATCTCCGGAGTTGACATCTACGGTGTAAGTATTATTGTCAGTCTGCGCATATACATCAATTAATTTAACAGAAGATTGGTTAATAACCGAAAAATTATAAATAGTCAAGGTTGTTGTTATATTACTTACAACAATTTGTAATTGTTTTGGAGCGCTTTTTGGTGTTAGGGCTGAATTTTTATTACATGCAAACAAAAAGCAACAGCTGATTAAAATTAAGCGTAAAATTTTTTTCATTGTCGTAATGTTTTAAATTAAATACGTGTTGATTTTAATTTCAGTTTTAATTTTCGACGTATCGTATTGTCTCTATACATGAAGAACTCACAGGTGTAATAAGCTATTGGGTATACACGTAATGCACCTGCTTAAAAAAACCGTTGGTAATTCTGTTTTTTTGTACTGAAATGACATTGCCGTTCGCATCGTAAGCGCTATCCAGCGATGGAAATGTAAATGTACCGGATATAAGCCGTTTAGCGGAATCAATAGCAGTTATCACCAGGCTGGTGCCGACCGTGGTGCCTGGTGTAGTCGTTTGTTCAGCAAGGCTGCGGTGTATCGGTAGTACGAAATAATTGAAACTGTCTAAATTGCTATTTGCAGGACCGACCGGAAAATCGCTACCGGCGGCAACATCATTTTGGCTGGCTATAAGTTGTATCATTCGGCTACCCGTCGTCCCAGTGCAGGTAAATGTTTTACTTGTGCTAAACCTGTTATACGCTAATGATGCTGTCACGGTTGAAGCTGTCCAGGCAGTGTCGTTGATCAGGGCGTACATACCTTGTGTTGGCAGGGCGGCAGGGGCATTAGCAGCCCCCTTTTTGCAATTTTGTGACAGCACTACTACGAATAACAGAGTTGCCTTAAGTAAGCCTTTTGAATTTTGTTTTAATATTTTCATGACATTATGTTTTTATCATTCACTGTACGGACGTCACCAACAATCCAATTCCTAACAAACAGTTTCTACCCAAATATACCAACATGTGAAATAACGTACATAGCAGTTTTTAATAAATAGCTAAACTGTTAAAAGTAATTCGATTATGCCCCACGACGGAGCCTTAATGAATGCCTTCAAAACAAATACTGAACGATCTCCCCGGTAGAGGAGACTGTTATTGATGGTCGTGTTTTGGATCGTCTGGCGGCAGCGGTGCCACATCCATGTCGTGTTCGGGGGTGTTCGGGAGCATTGTAAAAAAGTAAATGATCAGGCGCAATTTTCTAAATAATCTGATCTTTTTTCCATAACGCAAAGATCAACTATGACGTATCATTAGCGGGCTTGAAACCAAATAGGTACTGCTTTAACCTACTTTTCTACTTGCTTTAGCCAATCTTTAATAGCCGCCTGTAGGTTTGCAGTAATCGACCGGACATTCTCCATAGTTTCGACATAGATTAAGCGGCGGCCATCTGCATAGTCGCCTGTCAATAGCCCACTGGCATTGTCAATCTTGGCACCGCTAGGAAAAACCATAAGAATGCGTTTGTGTAAATTCATCACAATGATATGCCGGGCATAATTTTTCGGGTCAAACGGTTTCATTTCGCCCGTGTAATAAAAACTTGGTGCATTCCATTTGATTTCCTCGGCGATTTCAGGATCGGTATTAAGTATAACTTCACAAAGCGCCTGAACAATGGATCGCTTTGGTTCCTCTAATTCCTGAATGTAAGCGGAAACAAGTTCGGCTGGTGGTTTGGGCGACCTCGGCATAGTTTAATGGTTCGGAATTTGCTGCAATATAGGATTTTATCAAGCATTTTCTTTAATCTTCGGGGCAGAGCAGGGTCGTGGCTTGCGGTAATCATCTACCCTTGTCAGGTAATATTTTGAGTATCTGGTGTGTTCGTGGCGTGTTCAGGGGTGTTCGGGTGGGTTCGCGCCATGTTCGGGGTGTTCGCGCATACTTAAAAGCGAACAGCACAAACTAAAAAAAGCCGCTCTACTTTCGTAAAGCGGCTCAGTAGCCCGTAGGGGAAATTTTTCGAACCTCTTTTAAACTGACTTACGCTTGTTGGGGGCACCTTAGCCAAAAAAAGGCGCTTCCTTCTCACCGGAAGCGTCGCACTAAACAACTAAATCCCGGATGTAAATCCGGAGTATCTCAGATTCAAAATACGAAGGTGCCAACTGCGCCAGCGCTTAAAATCTCTGTTGTTGCTTTATGCTCATATTGTATATTGAAAGTTTTACCGGTACCCGAATCATTAAATACGATAAGCACCATTTTGCCGGCCGGTGTGATATACGCAACGTTCGGCAATTCCTCAAAATAGTTAGACGCCACACGTTTTGAACCCGGGCTGACAAATTTCGAAGCATGTGCAATAATATAGTATGCGGGGTTTCTCGTTACCTCATCTCCATTGATCGTAATAGCACCAAGGCACCTATCGCACCCGCCGGGTGTATGGGGCTGCTGATGCGGATCGGATGCTAAATTCCATTCAATGACATTACGGCTCCAGTTTCTGGGCGCGCCAACGATAATTTGTTTAATATGAAAGCGAATATCCTGTTTTAAGTTGCCGGGCGCACCTACCCATTCCTCGGTGAAATAAAGGTTCTTGTCGGGGTGGGCGTCATGGACTTTCGATAAAGCCTCAATTTTGCCCCCGTATAAATGAAACGCCGAACCGTCGACGTATTTTTTAGCATCGGGATCATCAAGAATGCTGATTGGATAATCAGACCTGTCGGCATTATGATCGTATAATATGATCTTGGTTTTAATGTCGGCTGCTTTAAAATCGGGACCAAGGTTATGCTTAATAAAATTGGCCTGCTCAACAGCCTCCATTACCATGCTTGGGTTATTACCAGGGTTTAATGGTTCGTTTTGTATAGTTATGGCATCAATCCTGATTCCTTTGGCTGCCATTCCTTTGATATATTTTACAAGGTATTGCGAATAAGCGTGATAATATTCCGGTTTTAAATGGCCACCGCTGGTATTATTGTTGGTTTTCATCCAGGCAGGTGGGCTCCATGGGGAGGCCAATATCTTAATATGAGGATTTATTGCCAATATCTTTTTTAATACTGGAATAAGCGCGCCTTCGTCGTTCGCTAAAGTGAACTTTTTAAGGTTAGTGTCTGGTTCGCCGGCCGCCAGATCGTCATACGAAAAAACATGATCATCCAGATCCGATGAACCTATGCTTACTCTTAAATAACTGGTACCTATTTCGCTTTCGCCGGTACCAAATAGTTCCGTCAGTAAGCGATGCTGCTCAACCGGGCTCATTTTGTGTATAAGCATAGCGCTTCCCCCGGTTAGGGCGAAGCCAAACCCGTCCATTTGCTGATAAGTTTTTGCCTTATCAACGGTTATAAAAGAAATGTTTTTATCAGTACTATTTGGCTTTGAAATTTGATTTTGCTGCTTAAACAATATTCCCTGGTCGGGATCGGTAAGCCATACTTGAGGGTTGGATGTTTCTTTTTGGCCATCGGCGTTAGTTGCTTGTAAACCTAATACCAGTAATAAAACAATGGTCAACTGTTTGCATTTGCACATATCGAATTCTTAGATAGATATAAAAAATAAAGCATTAAAAAGCCGCAATTGCTTAATTGCGGCTTTTTAAACGGCGTGTAATTAATACCCGGGGTTTTGCGTCAGGTTCGGGTTTAACTGCAACTCATTGGTAGCAATAGGAAATAACAATTGAGTTTGAGTGACACCGGCTCCATTAATCCCATATTTCAACAAATTGCCGTTTGAATCGTGCTGGCTATTCATTAATGTTAAAATGTTGATCGTGCCATTTGCGTTAGCACGTAACAGATCGTTCCATCGGTGGCCTTCGTTCACCAGCTCTAATCTTCTTTCGTTTAAGACAGCCAAAGCCAAGGCGCTTTTTGTTGCAGCTGTTGTATTGGCAACGCCTGCACGGGTTCTCACTTGATTTAGCTCAGTAACTGCTGCCGCGATATTACCTAACTGAGTATTTGCTTCGGCAGCGAGCAAAAGAATATCCGCATAACGTATAAGTACAATGTCATCCGGACTATCGAAGCCTCCCGGGTCGGGCATTTTATTTACAAATGGTATTGGCTTCGCCGGATCCCATGCATTTAATGGCATATTAAACGAAGCATTTGCAATCTGCCAGTTAAAGGTAGCCTGGTACCGGGGGCCATTGTCTCCCTCGGCGGCAAAAGCCTGGATCAAATCATAGGAACCAATATCTCGTTTGGGCCAGTTATCAGAGGGTACATAGTCAAATATCTCAGCCCCGTAGTTATAGTAAGTACCTATCTGTGTAACCTGGATTTCGAAAATGGATTCGGCATTATTTTTATTGGCTACACCCCATAAATTACCATAATTAGGCAACAGGGAGTATTGGCCACCACTAATTACCTTATTGCAATATATCAGGCAATTAGCATAATCGCCCATTTGTGCATAAGCTTTTGCTAACAGCGCATCCGCAGCACCTTTTGTGGCCCTGCCCACCTGGCCATTGGCCGGTGCTGTCGGCAGGTTAGCATCGGCAAATTGCAGGTCGGCAACAATTTGGGCATATACAGCCGAAACTGCATCACGTTTAGGCGTGTAATTGCCGTTGTAATTGGCACTTAATACCAAAGGCGTTGCACCCCACTCGGTAACTAACCAATAATAGTGCATAGCTCTTAAAAAGCGGGCCTCTGCCAATATTTGAGATTTACGGGTAGGCGTTAATGCCGGGTCGGTTATGGCGGGTACGTTGTCTAATACTGTATTAGCTGCAGCGATCATACTATATAAATCTGACCATTCGCCACCAATTTTGGTATTCGACGGTGCATAGGTAAAATTTTCCAGCGGCCACTCACCAGTATTGTCGTCTCCGTTTACATAGCAATTATCCGACCGGCCATCGGTGAATAGCAGGTTATTATATTGATAAAAACCATTTCGCATAGCAGTATAGGCGCCGGTCAAACCCGTTTCAGCATCATTTGCCGTTTTAAAGAAATTTCCTGTTGTTAAGTTCGATAGCGGAACTTTATCTATAAAGCTTTTCTTACATGCTGATAGTCCTAACGCCATCATACCGGCACAGACTAAAAATATTTTTGTATTTCGCATTTCAATATTTTTTTAGTTTAATTAAAATTGAACGTTTACACCAATTGTATAGATCCTGGCAGCAGGATAAGCACCATCATCCACGCCCAGCGACAATAAAGATGGGCCGCCGTCTCCTGCATTTACAGGTTTATTGTTAGTGCCGTTGCCAAAACTATTTACGTCGGGCGTATATCCTTTGTATTTCGTGATCATAAATAAGTTTTGACCGGTAACAAACAGCCGTATCTTCTCTACTCCTATGTGCTTTAATACGTCTGGACTAAAATTATATCCCAATGTGGCGTTACGCAACCGGAAAAAAGATCCGCTTTCAAGATAATAAGAAGTGGCATTCGTATTCAGAAAGTTTATCGACGCCGAATTGGTGGTACCGTTGTTAATGGCAGTTGGCACACTGGTGGCATCTCCCGGTTTTTCCCAACGTGCTAACACGCCCGCAGTTTCGTTGGCAAAGCCATTGAGCTGTTCGGTTTCCTGTCGGGTAGCATCATATACTTTGTTGCCATATACCCCGTCAAATAATAACGATAACGTGAATGCTTTGTAGCGGAAGTTTTCCGAAATCCCATAGGTGAATTTTGGTAAAGCACTACCTAAGCTGGTTGGGTCTTTGCTGAATTTTTCATTACCTGTTGCCGGGTCAACGCCTTGCGCTACATATCCCCAAAAAGTACCTAAGCCATAACCGTTTTTAATGATTTGGGTAGTAGGCCCGCCGCCGCCGCCGAGGGAGATGCCCGCTGTATTATAAACCAACGCGTTGTCTAATCCGGTTATTTTATTGCTATTGACAGACATATTCAGGTTCATATCCCAACCAAAATCAGTTTGCCTTAAGATAGCCGCATCAATACTAAATTCGATACCCTGGTTAATATCGTTAGCCGGTAAATTGAATGCGATCTGTTTCCCGCCGGTTGTTCCTGGTAAATATTTGGTAAATATCAAATCGGTTACCTTTTTGTGGTAATAATCAGCCGAAAGCGTAATTCTGCTGTCTAAAAAACCTGCATCAAAGCCAACATTCGTTGAGTTTGCTGATTCCCATTTCAATAAAGGGTTTCCGATTTGACCTGATGGGCCGTAGCCGGGCGCGTTATTACCTGCACTATAAGGATAGCCTCCGCTATTTAGCAAGGTGTAAGAAGGGTATAGCATTGAATAAGGCGGTAAATTACCTGTTTTACCCCAACCGCCACGAATTTTGAAATCCTGTATCCATGTCACATTTTTCATAAACTCTTCGTTCGATACTTTCCAGCCTAATGAAAATGCAGGGAATGTACCCCATTGCTCATGAATACCTACGCGAGAGGTTCCGTCTGTTCGAAGTGTCGCGGTCAGCAAATATTTATCATTGTAAGCATAAGTAGCTCTGCCGAAATAGGAATTGCTTGACCACTCATACCTTGAGGTATTTGGTAAACCAGTGGAAGTTGCCCCGTTTAATGTTTGAATTGCATTTGAACCAAACCCGGTGCCGGACTGTGAAGAAAAGAATATTTTTTCGTCTAATGCTGATGTGCCGACTACCACATTGATTTTGCTCAAACCGACAGTTTTGTCATAGGTTAAGGTATTATCCCAGGCCCAGCGTGTGGTTTCGTTATAGTTTTGACTTCCGGAACCGCTTTTTTGAATACCGTTTAAACTTTTGTATGGGTCTAAGAAATATTCGTAATTAGAGTTCTCCGTTGTTAAATTAAACTGGCTGCGATATTTAATGCCAAAAGGTAATTTGATTTCGGCATGTGCATCGCCCAGCAAGTTGTTTGCAATTGTATTATTGTTATTGTTGTAAATATCAGATAATGGGTTATCACCTGAATAAAATGTACTATAACCGTACACACCCGGAGTCGGACTGCCTGCAGGCATTATAATTGGGACATACAATGGAGTTACCAGCGCACTTATAACTGCACCGCCATGTGCCGCAGAAGCATTTTGAGGTACTGTACGCTGGTTTGAACGGTTATAATTTATATTACCGCCAATAGTAAGCCACTTGTTTGCCGTTTGATTAATACTGAATTTTGTCGAATAACGATCAAAATTTGAGCCTACCATAATACCATCCTGGTTTAAATAGCCCAGGCCGAAGTAGTAGGTACCTGTTTCAGAACCCCCGGATAAACCGACATTAGCGCCGGTTTGCATAGCATTATGGTAGATCAGGTCCTGCCAGTTATTATTGGTATTTAAATTGTAATATGCCGGAATTACCGGAGGTGTTCCACCAGCAATTTCGGTTTGTAAGGCAAGCCATTGCTGGTTATTCAGAACCTGTATTTTTTTCGATATCTGCTGCACACCGGTATAAAAACTGGCATCAATTTTTGATTTGCCTTTTGTGCCTTGTTTTGTTGTGATCATCACCACCCCGTTAGTCGAACCTGCCGCGCCATAAATACCTGTAGCTGACGCATCTTTGAGAACGCTGATCGACTCAATAGAATTTGGGTCGAGGGTTTTAATGTCATTTGCCAGTACACCATCAACAACATACAATGGTTCTCCGCCATTTGCGGAACCGATACCACGTATCCGGACAGATAGATCCTGCCCCGGCGCTCCCGATGGAATAGATACTTGTATGCCGGGCGCTTTACCAATTAAAGCCTCTTCCGGGCTGATTATTGGCCTGCTTGCAATGTCCTTAACGCTTACAGTTGAGATCGCTGATGTCAGATCTGATTTCTTTTGTGTACCATAACCAACCACAACAACTTCATTGAGTTGTCTGTTTTTGGAGGTTAACGATACATTGATCTGAGTGCGATTATTAACAGGCTGCTCCTGGATGTCAAAGCCAACAAATGAAAATACTAATATTCCGGTTGCCGGGACATTTATCCTGTATTTGCCATTCACATCGGTTACAACGCCTTCGGTTGTTCCTTTTACTTTAACGGTTGCTCCGGGCAATGTTATGCCCTGGTCATCTGTTACAACTCCGCTAACTGTGCTGTTTTGTGCAAAGGCGAAAACACAGCTTGTTAACAGAAAGACTAAAAATAAAGTCAGTTTTTTTTTCATACGGTTTACTCTGGTTAAAAAATGGTTCCATGCCGGTAGCGGCATGTTAATTGATAGGGTAAAGGTACAATGCCTGAAACGTTAAAACGAAATAAATTGCAAAATTTTTTCTCGTAATTGATTGATATTTAGTTAGTTATGAATCATTTGATACGGTTAAACACCTTAAATTTGACTACTTTAACACGTTGATTATTAATCGGAAACGAGGTCGGATTCTATAAATACTGACACGTGCCGATACGGGTAAATACCTTTTTAAATGAAGCTGGAAAAAAGCAGTTGTTGAGTTTGTTTTGGTTAAAAAACCGGCTAGTCTTCATGGTTATCCAATACTAAGGTGCTCCATCCCTCGCCCGACTCCGTTTTAATTCCCTTTTTCCGGCCCGACAATAGCTTTTTTATTCGGTTGCTATAGGCCCAGCAGGTGCTTTGCCGGATAGACAATATCTCAGAAAGCTTATGGGACGAGATTTTGCCATTGCTCGAATACACCAGGAAAATCATATAAAACCCTTTAGTGATAGGGATACGTGTATTATGAAAAATAGTATAAGCCGTTACCGATTCTTCATAGCTGCATTTGCCGCAGCGCCGGCTATAAAGCGCATGCCCTTGTATGGCATGCGTATTGCCGCATTTATGACATTTATAGCCACTGCTCCATTTTAAATCGGCCAGAAAACGGTAGCAGCTGTCGGCATCGGGATAGATCGTGCTAAACTCCTCAAAATCTACCCCGGCCGACATGATCCTGTTGCGGGTAACTTTCTCAAACCCGGATAGCAGCTCCTGGTTATCTTTTTCAAGCAGCAAATTCATCCGTAGAATATCTGCGGCCTGTTGCTGCAAAACTTCATTTACTTTGTTTAGTTCTTCGTTTTGTTTCTCGATTATAATTGCATTCGCCAGCACTTCGCCGGTTCGTTGCTTAACCTGCTCTTCCAGTTTTATATTTATCGAGGCTTCAAGTTTTTGTTTCTCCGTTAACTGGTCGATCATTTCCCGCTGGGCTTTCTCCTTTTCCTTTTTCAGCACCCTCACATTATCGCCAATAGCGAAGGCCAAAAGAACCATCTCCAAAATAAAACAAATACTGAGACTGTAATAGCCAACCCCACTCAGGGTAAGCCAGCCCAGGTGGGCTAAAATTTTTAATATAAAACCAGTGAATAGGAAGCTGTAACCCAAAACAAAAAATCTCGCCGGCTTATATCCTTTGATCAGTATATAAACACCGGTGTAAAACGCTATGCATAGCGGCCCTGCCTCAATAAACTTATAGTTGAACCACTGTTTATTTAAAAAGAAACACACAAAGAAAAAACCTATCCTTGCAGCAATGGTCACGTTAATTAATTTGTATAATGGCGGAGCATTTTTTTTAACGATGAGCAGATTATTGGTAAACATTAGCGCAAATACGCTTACACAGCATAGCGCAAAGCCATAGGCGTATTCATTCCAGGCAGGCGAATTAGGCCACAGATATTGGTAGCCGATGCCGTCATTGCACAGTTCATAAAATCCAACGCTCAGGTTATAGAGCACGTAATATAAATGCTGTCTTTGCCGTATCGCGACAAACATCAAAAAGTTATAAAAGGCGAACACCAGTATCATCCCATAAAACACGCCAAAAAGCAAATACTCGCTTAACGCGTATTCAATAAACCATTTAACAGAGCGCAATACAATGATCACATCAGCAGTTTGGTGTGATTTTACCCGGAAATAATAGGTGTAAGTTCCGGCAGGGCGAACGTCCAGGTCTATTTCGAAATTTTTGTGCTTGGTTGGCCTCTCGGCAAAGCTGTGCAGTGCACCGAATTTTTCGACTTTATATGTACCGTCACCAAGAGGTATATAGGCAGTAATATCGTCAATGGTTTGGTCGAAAAACTCTAGTATCCAATTTTTTTTTGTGGATGCAGGGTTTTCAATATTGATCTTGTACCAATAAAACGATGACTGATTATAATTTTGCGGGGTGCTCGACCAACTGGGTTTAAATTGCGATGAGACCTGTGGCGATGCAACCTGGCTAAACTGAAACAATCCTCTCGGATCTTCCAGGCATGTAATTTCGCCATAGGCAAATATATGCTGGTTAACCCCATCATCAATTGCGACTTTTTGCTGCGCCGAGGTTTTTAATGATGTTAATAAACAGGCGATTAAAAAGAGGTCTGCAAATAGAAATCTTACAACCTTTTTAAACATTAGTATGTGAATTAATCTCATTAACAAGCACCGCACTATTCCTCATGTTAATGCTTACACGAATGGGTCGTCAATATTAGGTATTTTCAGTTAATTTCTAAACCGTTATGAAAGTGTATATCGTGTAACAATATAGTAAACAGTTCAGCTTTATACGGTACCTGAATCAGATCAACCTTTACAAATTACCCTTCTTCATCTCGCCGGCGGCGTAATTTGTTGCACGGGCGGTTAGGGCCATATACAATATGGATGGGCTTTGATTGCCAGTAGTGGCCATGCATGCGCCGTCGGTAACGAAAACGTTTTTGCACTGATGCAATTGGTTCCATTGATTTAGCAGCGAGGTTGCAGGATCTTTGCCCATTCGACAACCGCCCATTTCATGAATATCTAACCCCGGTGCTTGTTTATTTTCGTGTGTCTCAATGTTTTTGCAACCGGCTTTCTCCAGCATTTCACGGCTTTGTTTCAAAAAGTCCTGTATCATCCGCTCATCGTTGTCGTCATATTCCACCGAAGTGATCAACAGGGGAATTCCCCACTGATCTTTTTGATCCTTACTTAAACGCACATGATTGCTCGCCTTCGGAATTGTTTCGCCCTGCATATACATATATAGTTTCCAGCCGCCCGGTTCGGTCAGCGCATCTTTGTAGACGCCGCCGATCTCCGTTCCGCTGGTTTTGTCAGGATGGTTAGGCCTGAAGGCACCCATAAAAGTGGTAAACCCACCAAAGTAATCGGTTTCCTGCTTGTGCAGGTTACGATAATTAGCCAATATTAATTCAGTTGGGTTACGACCGAAGTAGTATTTATCCGCAAACCCGTCTACGGTGGCGGTTATCGAGGCCCTGTAATTTTGGAAAGCCACATATTTACCCAGCAGGCCGTTATCGTTACCCAAGCCATTTGGGAACCTGTTGGATACAGAGTTTAACAACACCAGGTTGCTGTTCAAAGCCGAAGCATTTAAAAAAATGATTCGCGCAGTGTAATCGGTTATTTCTTTGGTATTGGTGTCAATTACCCTTACCCCTGTTGCCTTGCCTTTTGCCTCATCGTAAATGATAGAATGTACTACCGAAAATGGCCGGATGGTAAGGTTACCAGTACGTTTTGCCCATGGCAGCGTTGAGCTCACCGAACTGAAATAGCCGCCAAACGGGCAACCACGCATGCACATGTTACGTGCCTGGCATTTGGCGCGCCCCTGGTCAAGGTGTATTTGGTTTGGCTTGGTAAGATGCGCCCACCGGGCGTGTACAAGATGGCGGTCGGGATAATTTTCTTTTATTTTTTGTGAAATAAGCATCTGCACGCAATTCATCTCAAAGGGCGGCAGAAACTCACCATCGGGCATGGCCTCAATGCCATCCTTATTACCGCATACGCCGATAAACTTTTCGACGTGGGCATACCACGGCGCCACATCAGCGTAGCCGATGGGCCATTCAATACCATACCCAAAACGAGCAGGGTTGGTAAATTCAAACTCGCTCCATCGCTGGCACGCCCTACCCCACGTAAGGGACTTGCCCCCGACCTGGTAACCGCGTATCCACTCGAAAGGCTTTTCCTGTATATAAGGATGGTCTTTATCCTTTACAAAAAAGTGCGCTGTATCCTCACCGAAACCGGCTGCCTGGCTTACCACGGGGTTTTCTTTAATAAATTCCCTGGTCATTTCGCCGCGATGTTTAAATTCCCACGGGTTCATCGTTGCGGTAGGGTAATCCTTGTTGTGTTCGATATTACGGCCGCGTTCCAGTACCAGGGTTTTTAAGCCCAATTCGCATAGCTCTTTGGCGGCCCAGCCTCCGCTTATACCAGAACCGATGACAATGGCATCGTAGTTATGATCGATAGATGAATTCAATGGCATTTATTTATATTCAGAGACATTACGTTATTATCCAAAGATACGGTGTTAAACAAATAACGTTTTTATAAATACGATCGTGTTAACCTTCATATTGCCCGTATCTATCGAAAAACCGCTAATGGCATCGTTTGCATAAATACCGCCCGGTTTATGGTAGTCCTGGTGAATTAGTTGATAAGGTCAAAACTATCCTGTAATCGTATATCATCAGACGCGCTGCCTATCATTATCCTGAACACACCCGGTTGTGTAATACGTTCCAGGTTATCATTATAGAAAGCAAGTTTCTCTTTATCGATAGTAAGTGTTATCGTTCTTTTTTCACCAGGTTGCAGCATTACTTTTTGAAAGCCTTTTAACTCCTTTACCGGCCTTAACGGTTGCGATACCAAATCGCGTAAATAAAGCTGAGCCACTTCCTCACCGGCACATTTACCGGTATTTTGAAGATCGAACGAAACAATTATACTTTCACTTTTTAACATTGACTTCTTACTAAACCTAAGATTTGTATACTTGAAGGTGGTATAACTTAGCCCATGGCCAAAAGCGAATTTCGGACTGTTTTGTAAATCGATATAAGCTGAGGTGTAGTACACATCAGTATCGCTCCTTGCAGGCCTACCGGTGTTTAAATGGTTATAATAAATTGGTATTTGTCCCTCGGAACGCGGAAAAGTAATGGGCAATTTTGCTGCGGGATTGTAATTGCCAAATAACACATCAGCAATAGCATTCCCTGCCTGGTTACCCAGCCACCATGTGTATAAAAT
The DNA here is from genome assembly GCA_035568395.1 of Mucilaginibacter sp. Taxonomy (GTDB): domain Bacteria; phylum Bacteroidota; class Bacteroidia; order Sphingobacteriales; family Sphingobacteriaceae; genus Mucilaginibacter. The sequence continues at coordinate 77,307 of DATMOF010000007.1, forward strand.
TGCCGGAACATGGTCTGCCGTCCAGTTAAACACCATAGGGCGGCCTGCCATCAGCAGTACTACAAGCGGTTTGCCTGATGCCATTACAGCTTTAATCAACTCTTCCTGTACTCCCGGCAAATGAATATTTGAACGACTTTTTGCTTCGCCGGTCATATCAAACCGTTCGCCCATTGCCATTATTACCACGTCGGCTTGCATAGCTGTCTTATAAGCTTCGTCAAAGCCGGTGCGGCTGGTATCGGTAATATCACATCCTTTAGCGTAAAGTAATTTGGCCTTTCCGGATGCCTGCTGCATACCTTCATATAAGGAAACAACCTCGTTTTCGTCCCCTACATTTTGCGCCCAAAAACCTTTCATTTCTTTTTTGGATTTTACCAGGGGCCCTATCAGGGCAATTGACTTCATATCTCTTGATAATGGCAATACCTGACCTTCATTTTTCAACAGCACTATACTTTTACGGGCTACTTCTCGCGCTGCTTCCACGTGTTCAGGCGTGTTTAATACGCGTTTTTCGCGCTCAGCATCGCTAAACCGGTAGGGATCATCAAATAGGCCCAGTTCAAATTTTTTGGTTAGGATGCGGCTTACCGCTTCATCGATTTGCGTAACAGATACTTTTTTATCGGCAACCAATTTAGCCAGGTTATTAATATAACTGCGGCTTTCCATATCCATATCGTTACCGGCATTTATGGCTACTTCGGCGGCTTGATAATTATCTTTTACATAACTATGGTTTATCATCTCTCCAATTGAACCCCAATCACTTACAACGAAACCCTTAAAACCCCATTTTCCTTTTAAAATATCATGCTGTAAATACCGGCTGGCTGTAGCCGGAGTACCATTTAAATCGTTAAAAGAGTTCATAAATGTACCCACTCCTGCATCAAGCGCCGCTTTAAACGGGGGCAAATATATTTCCCATAAAGTGCGCAAACTCATATCTACACTATTATAATCGCGCCCGCCAATAGCTGCGCCATACGCTGCAAAATGTTTTGCGCAGGCCATAACCGCATCAAGACTACCCAAGCCTTTACCCTGGAAACCATGCACCCGCGCTGTAGCTATAAGGGAGCCTAAATACGGGTCCTCACCGGCACCTTCCATTACCCGGCCCCAACGCGGGTCGCGTGCAATATCAACCATCGGGGCAAAGGTCCAGTGTACACCGCCTGCAGCAGCTTCGGTAGCCGCAATACGTGCCGATCTTTCAATTGCAACCATATCCCAGCTTGCAGCTTCGGCAAGGGGGATTGGGAATGTGATGCTATAACCATGTATAACATCCTGACCAAACAATAAAGGTATCTTCATTCTGGATTGCATAGCTGCCTCCTGGAAAGCACGGGTGTGTTTTACCCCTACTATGTTTAATATTGACCCTACCTCGCCGCGCTTCACGGCATCAAGTTTATTACCGACGTCGGCACTTACCGGCCCGGTAGTCTCCCAATCGCCATTATACTGGTTAAGCTGACCTATTTTTTCCGCTAAGGTCATCTTTTTCAATAATGCCTGCACTTTTTGCGGTATGCTTTTTTGCTGGGCAATGCCCGCACTCGTGGCGAAGCTTAAAAGGCAAGCAAGAATGATTGATTTTTTATTCATATTTATTAAATACTAACGTTACTTTAACAAGTTATCGATCTTCAAGGTGTACAGTTTAACAGGGTTATAAACCCAATCAGGTTTTTCATATTGAACCGGTAAAGGCCTTCAGCCAGACAAATAATCGGTTTAACAAATCTGTGAATTCCAAAGTATTAATCAATTATTTTAGCAATATTACAGGTTAGACGAGGTTTCAGTTTCCGTTCTTATTTTATGGCCAACGACAGCGTAATGCCAAATAAATAAATAACATGGAATTAATATCGAATAGGCAACACGGGAATTAAGCAGATCAGTAAGATAACCATATAGCAGCGGTATCAATGCCCCGCCTGCTATCCCCATTATTAAAAGTGATGAGCCGATCTTGGTGAAACGGCCCAAATCAGCAATTGCCAATGGCCAGAGGGACGGCCACATTAATGAATTTGCCAGGCCAAGCAGAGCGATAAAAAGAACCGAAGTATAGCCAGTAGTACAAACCGCTGCGATTGAAAATATACACCCAAGTATAGCGCAAATTTTCAATGCTTTATCCTGTTTAATATAGGCAGGGATAGCGACTATGCCTATTATATAACCGGCGATCATTGCTGCCAGCGTACATGATGTAAAGAATTTAGCAGTGGAAAGCGCTATTCCCTGTGATGCCCCGTAGCGTATGATCGTATCTCCTGCCATTACTTCGACACCTACATATAAAAACATGGCCAATACACCCAATAATAAATGTGGAAAATGGCTGATGTTTTTTTTATTCACATTGGCTAAAGCCAGGGTTTCATCTTCCTGATCAGTATCTATTATTGGTAACCCGGAGAAATAAACCAGGAAGGCTAATATGACCAGCACGATTAAAATTACAATATAAGGAACAATCACTTTTGAAGCTAAAAGGTTTAGCTCCGACGCTTTCTGCGTTACGGTCATTAGTTTTAAGCGGCTTACTATATTATCCGCATTTTTTAAAACGACAGCTCCTAAAACGATCGGCGCAATTACCCCGGCAATTTTATTACAGATACCCATTATGCTGATTCGTTTCGCAGCACTTTCCCGATTCCCGACTATAGTGACATATGGATTTGCTGCCGCTTGCAATACCGTTAGCCCGGTACCCTGAATAAATAACCCTAAAAGAAATAAGATATAGGTGCGTGTTATTGCGGCAGGTATAAAGATCAGCGCCCCGGCAGCTATTATCATCAGGCCGGCTGACATCCCCTTTTTAAATCCTATGTTTTTAAGGATACGGGCGGATGGAATTGCCATTACCAGGTATGAAATATAAAAAGCAAACGTTACGAGGTAGGACTCGAAATTATTAAGTTCACAGGCTATTTTTAAATAAGGTATCAATACCGAATTTAACCAGGTAATAAACCCAAAAACAAAAAACAAGGCACCAATTATAATAATGGGGTTAACGGTTGCCTTGGGATGAACTGGAACTGAGGTTTTATGAGTCATTATATTAATAATTTGAATGCCGTTGCACGGGGTTAAACATTATTTTCAATATATCTTTCCCCGGCCGTTAAAGGGTCGTGTGTTGCTTCATTCCCGGTAAAATACGCCTTTTTAAAAAATTCCGGGAGATGAAAATTGGGATTATCAGAAAACATATCCACCCAGGATAAATAATGCGGTTGAGGCAATTCGTCTCCACATTTGTAAAAATTTATGTGGCATGACTGATCTTTTAAAGTATCTAGCTTATGGTAATAAAAAACATCAACAGGAATTATCAGGCTAAGTTCCCACTTAATGGTGGAAGCATGCGGCAGGCCTCCTTTTTTAAATAATGCCTGGTGGGTTATTTTTTCGACAAGTATATTTGATACCCCCAGCCGATCTTCCTTTTCACTTCCGAAGCCTATGTGGCATGAGCCGGCACAATTGAATTCAATGTTATAATAACCTCTTCCGTCGTTAAAATCAATAAAGAACTCAACGCAACTATCTTTATAAACCGGCCCGTTTGTTTCACGGTAAATGGCAGCAACCGAGTTTTCCTCAACATAATATTTTAAAAAAATATTGTTGCCATTATGAGCAATGGAAAAACGCACATCAGGTTTGTAATTAAAAGCGGGCCATGGGGTGAATTCTATTGGATATTTTTCCATTTGATCCAAACGCAGCGAGACGTTTTCAATCCCAGGCGAATCAACGGCAAATAATAAAAGCGGTATATTAAACTTGTCCACAGTTTATTTATTATTGTCCGTCAAATAAAGGTTAGCCTCATTAAATATAATCATTTCTATTTCAGCATAACGCTCTTCCAGCAAACGAAACAATTGCAATTGGGAACGCGTCCGTTGAAGATTATGGCTTGGAAAATTTATTTTATAATAAGTGTCGCCATTTAAGTAATCGGTGAGAAACCGAAGCCCCTGCATATAAGGGAACAAGAGTACTGCCATCGGAAGCGATTGTATTTCATCTTCCGTTAAAAAAGCAGCTGACTCTTTCATATATCCTTGTGTAAAAGCTTGGAATAAAGGCATATTCAGCCCGATCTTCTTCAAGTCCTTTTCATCTTCGGCGGCTGTATTGATGATGGTACGAATAGCATCCCCAAAGTCATACGCGATGTAACCCGGCATAACCGTATCCAAATCTATGATACACTGCGCCCGGCCCTGTTCATCTAATAATATGTTATTAAACTTAGTATCATTATGTGTAATTCTCAATGGTAATTTTCGCTTTTTGCCTAACTCCAAAATAGCGCACATCTTTTGAACCCGCTTTTGAATAAATTCAATTTCGTTAACTACAGATGCTTTCCTGCATAGTGGATCGTTAACCAAAGCGGTGTTAAAACGCGTAAGCCGCATGCTGATATTGTGGAAATCGGGGATGGTATCCGTCAATAAGTTGGCATCGAGATCAAACAACAGCGTTTGAAATTTCGCGAGGGCCCTACCACCTTCAAAGGCCAGGTCGTTTGTTTCAACGATATCGATGCTCCTGGTATTTTCAATATATTTATACACCCGCCAAAAGTTACCGTTTTCATCCTGGTGAAAATACCGGTAATCGTTTGTTTTTATTAAAGTGAGCACCTCTTTGCAAGGATCCGCGCTCGGTATTCCTCCGAGCTTGGCCCGCAAATGAGAGGTAACCAGTACAATATTATTTATTAAAGCAGGGACATCTTTAAAAACTAAGTGATTTACGCGCTGCAATAAATAATCAGGTTCCCCGCTGTGATTGTTTTTTATATAATAAGTATCATTTATATGTCCTGAGCCAAACGGCTGTATAAAAATGGGATCGGCGGCAATTTGAAAATTTGAAACGATCGTTAATAGATCCACCTGTTCTTTGATTTGAATCATTTATAGTAAAATGCTATTGATAAAATTATTTGCATGCTTATTTACCGCGAGGATAAACCCTGTTGTACGTGCATTTTTAAAAGTGAAATTCAATAGCTGATTTTTATTCATATTCCCGGTAAGCCCCAAAACGGGCCAATTGGTCTTCACCCAATTGCCGGGGGATGGGATAGGCTGAAATATTAAGCTTCTTGCATATTTGCATCCACAACCCTGTTCGGGTATACGTTTGATGAACCATTTGGAAGGGCACCGATAACAGCAATTCTTTTGCCGTCTGCGGTTCGTTTTCATCGATCAGCAGCTGAATTTTTCTTTCAATCACCCATTCATCTCTTAATGCGCCTACTTTTGACAACCATTTTTCGCGTTCCGCCAATGTTTGAGCTCCAATATTCCTTAACACTTTATCCCGCTCAACGATCACTTGCGGATGTATTTGCAGCCATGGCTCAGTTATCTCATCAAAAGCCTTCCTGGCACCTTGCATATCGCCCTTTTGCTTAAGTAATCTGGCCAAAAGCACTTTAGCCAATCCGGTCTTTGTTGCCGTCAGTATTTTGACAGCGTCATCTGCTTTTCCCCTGCCTGCCAGCCACGTGCCGTAATAGAACCGCCAGTTGTCTGCCGTAACTCCGTTTGTTTTGCCGATAGCCAATTTAAATGCGGCGTCTAAATTTTCCATTCCGGATGGAGGCCAGTTCTCCTGGTCAATATCCGGTGGAGAAAGCAAGCCAGATTTCTGCCGGTAAGCTTTGAGGAGATTTTCCCATGGGGATACACCCGAAGCGCGCGCCCATTCAAAAAGCGGTATATTTTGGAAAGGCCTTAAAGCTACGGACGGAACTTTCAATTGATAAATGTTTAGCTCTCTGTCCGCAGGAATCCAAAATTCCGTATGCGACCTGGTCTCCTTAGGATGCAGTTCCAATTTGATGGACTGATCGCCTATCGGACCACCCTGCAACTCAAGATACTGTTGCCTTTTTGCCGTACTTAACATCGACCATGAACTGTCGCCGGCCACGCCATAACTCCATAATTTCATGCCCGGCGCGATAGATTCACTCGCAATATGATATAAGCCTGTTCCCGATGACGGGGTATAAGCGCCAAACGCATTTGCATCCCGGGTTTCCCAAAAATACCCGGTCATTTCCTTTATGTCTGATTGGGTTCGCGGGCCATTCTTTTCCCAATCTATCGTATCAACTTTTGAAGAGTGCGATAACACCCTTCCTTTTGGGAAAGAAAACCTGGTGTCAGGCGCAGAGGGAATTGCGGCATTTGACCATGACATCCATGGATATGCCTCCGTTCCCGGATTATAAAAAATCGCTCTCTCGGTTAAAAATCCATCTTTTGACCCTAAAGAATACTCAACCGACCATTGCATGCCAAAACGCAGTTCGCGCTCGCCGCAGGTAACATATACGCGGTCATCCGCTTTGTCTATTTTGTAGCTTACTTTCTCGTTTTGGCTGGGCGAATGGGATATGGGGAAACTGACTTCAATACCACCGGCTACAAAATAAAACCTGGGCAATATTCGTGTATACCTGATAACATCGGGTACATATAAAACTTCCTTACCCGATTTCTTGTAGATCATGGAAGTTACCTTACCACCCAGGTCCGGGCATATGGTTATTTTAACCTGTTCGTTTTCGAGTACTATAAAATTGTATTTCTTCGGATCAGGACGATTTGATGTTTCACAATAGCTAACATAAGGGTATACGCCGTTGGGATCGTAAGCGGTTGGTACCGGACCGAACGATGTTAAATTATGTGTCAGTATATAATCCTGGTATTGGGTGCATGCTACCTTTGACGCAGTGCCCTGGGCCATGCCATCAACAACGACCCCGGTCAGGATCAATACCATCAAAGTCTTTAATCTCATAAATATCAATTTATTATTTTTTTTCGGCCAAACGGTCGCTTAACTCCTTAATAAGTTTTTCACCTTCATACACTTGCGACTTAAGTTTGTCCTCGTTAAAGCCACGTTCGGTGGTTAGGGTTTGTAAGTGTTCATGCAGTTTATTCATTAAAGCTTTTGCTTTTTGATCCTGGGATGCCGAAGCCTTTTCTTTTAATATTCTTATCTTTTCAAAGTCAGAAATACCCTCTCTTAATTTTTCGAACCTGATACCACTATTTGCACCCGGGTAAACAAGGTAACAATCTCCCGCCGCCCATGTTCCGTGACGTGCATCCCTTACAGGGTCTTGTGTCCAGGCATCATATGCCCAGCGTAAAAACCCATTGTATCCGTAGGCTGAAGCGTACCAGCTGATCCATCTGCCCTCGATTGGTGGCGAAAAGAGAAAATTGTTCGGTTTTGGCGGGTTACAGCAAACATAGTAGGTGGTTGTAAAGCCTCGTGCGGCACGTTTTTTTACGATGTCCATAGATGACTCTTTGCCCGAAAGAAAACAATAATCATTTAAAAGCCCATCCAGTTCGGGGTGCCAATCGCCGGCATACGTTATTTTCCAGGTTGGCGAATTGTCCCGGATCACCTTAATAGCGGCCAATGTTTCGTCCATGGCGCTTTCGTTAATACCGATATAGGCTTTTTCCAGCCAGCCTTTCTTTTTCAGGTGCTCCTTCAGATCATTAAGAAACGGATCCCAGTAAGCTTTGAATTTTTCGGAAGTTGGCGGCCATGATTCGGTTACATAGTTACCCGTCTTCTCGTCGATATAGCGGAACCTGTATCCACCGGGAAGGGGCGTGTAAATGGTGATCGCTTTATCTATTCCAACACTCATCGCCAGCTCAACGTACTCATCAAAAATTTTGTAATCGAATTTCCAGGAGCCGCTTTTTTGTTTTATCGATTCGATCATGCCTCCTTCAATGGTGTACGAGTTATCGCTCCATGGCGAGTGTACAGCGTAGGTGGTGATATATTTTCCCCCTGCGTCGGCATACAGTTTCAAGTGCTTTTTTAACAATAATTTGTGTTCTTCAGACCATGGCTCCAAATGGTTATCCCAGGCAAGTACCCAAGGGTTTTGCCACAGGTCAAGCCGGTATTTCCACTCATGCGGTGGAGGCAGTACCTGGTTTTCCACGTCAATATTTACATTAAGGGAAGTTTCGACTCCTTTAGCTAGTACGCTGATGCTTCCCTTATAATGCCCTGTTACAGTACCAGCAGGAATATTCAAAGTTACCCAAACCGGCCTCACTGTTTTACCCGGTACGTCAAACCGGTCAAATGATTCAAAGCGGTCGGGCATTAAAAATCCATTTTTATATGGTGAGTCTCCGCAGGTTACATCACTTGCGCCATAAGGGTAATTTGCCAATACATAGCGCACCATGTTCAGCTTCATATTGTCTTTGCTGATCACGTTACCGTTGGCATTTACCAGGTTGTTTAGCTTAAAGCGTACTTGCTCAAGCGTATCTGACGACCATACCAGTATCTGGGCGTTCAATCGTTCACCTTTCCATCCATTGCCCGACCATGATTGTGCTTCTTTTTGCACATCAGGTACTTCTGTACGGAAGTAAAGGGCATCTGACGATCCAAAACCCGCATGCATTCCCTTTTGTGAATTCCAGCGTGCCGGGTTGGTGGATCTGTCGAACGTATATTCAGCCTGGTAGTGAGGGCTCAGCGATGGCATCAGGGACGCATCAATTTGTCCCTGATAAACCTGCGCTAAAGCAACCCCTGTAAATAACAACTGCATTAACAAAATAACCGATATTGCTTTTCTCATTTTTTTTAAACTTTAAATATTCCTGCCCTACTGTAATTTTTACCAACCAGGATTTTGTGTAAGCGTTCCCTTTGACAGCTGAATTTGCTGCAACGGAAGCGGGTCAAGATAATTTTTAGGCTGAAATGTGCGTGCACTAGCGGGCTCTGTAATAATAAATCCATTTGCATCAACTTGTATGTCCGTACCTACATTTAAAGTTGGGTATTTTTGCTGATATTCTGTTCCAACAAATTTAACGCCTTTTAAAGCCTGAGGCAGCACCGTTTCTGCCGTTTTCCATCTCCGCAGGTCATCGCGCCTGTAGCCTTCAAAGGCTAGTTCAACTGTACGTTCCCGTCTTATTTCATTCAACATGTTTAAACCATTGGCGGCAACAAAAGCATTGGTAAGGGCGGGCATATTGACCCGGCTCCTGATCACGTTAATGGTCCTGTTAAGATCCTGGTCGGATATTGCTCCATTTTGCTCATATAACGCCTCGGCCAAAATTAATAGCACTTCGCCGTATCTGAACTCTTTGAAATCATAAGCGCCCTGGAATTGGGTTGCCGCAATGCTTTCGTCCAAAAACTTTCTGATCATATAACCGGTATGCGTGGCATTCGAGCCGGTAAAACCCGGAAAAGTAGGCTGCATTAAACCACCTTCGAAAAAGATAGTACTGCCGGGAACTATAAAGGTCATCGACATCCGCGGGTCTCTGTTCTGGAATTCACTCGTAAGCGTACCATAACCCTGGAATAATGGAGACTGCGTTATTGGCGTACCATCAGTAGCGAGATACATATCTGCAAGATTCTTCGTAGGAACCATAGCGTTAAACCATAATTCCCTGGTCCAGTTGTGTACCGCTCTATTGGCATAGTATCTCCTGGCAAGAATTACCTCCTTACTATCATCTCCCTGGAGGATAAAAAAATATTTGTAGCTATCTGCACCCATATCAGTATATAAAGAATACTCATTTGAATTAACTAACAAATTGGAAGCATCTACAGCAGCAGCAATATATTTGGTCGGGGTGCCCTCGTTATGATATTTGGCCCATGTCCCCATATAAAGTGCGACCCTCGCCTTTAAAGCCAGGGCGGCGCCCTGGGTAACCCGTCCCTGTTCATCGGAACTTAACTGGCTTTGTTTTGGCAATTTAGCGATCGCATTATCCAGGTCGCTCAAAATGAAATCGACAATTTCTGCTTGTGTTGACCGTTTTGAATATAACGCCGGGGAAGTTATATCCAGTACCTGGTCAATTTTAGGAACACCGCCAAATGCTTTTACAAGTTTCCAGTAATTATATGCCCTAAAAAATGCTGCTTCGCCCACCCATCTGTCAATAGACGTGCCTAGCTTGGACTCAGGTGCTTTTTGGAGCAAATAGTTGATCCCGCGGATCTGAGCGTAAGATGCATCCCATAAGCTTGACGTAGCCGTTGCCAGATAAGAGCCATCGCTGACAGCGTTAGCTCCCGAGCCAAAAGCGATATCGGAATTGAGGTCAATATATTCCGGTGCCGGCTGTAGTGCACTATAAAAATTATTTGCAGCCAGTGCAAAATCGCCGGGCGCTTTCCAGAACGAAGCGTCTGACAGCTGGTCCTTTGGTGTAAGATCCAACGACTTTTTGCAGCCTGTAGCTACCAAAACAGTCATAAGGAACAAGTATTTTATATTTAATAATCGTTTCATAATTTCTATTATTTTAATGTTATATCCAAACCGAAAGAAAAGAAGCGCTGGAAGGGATAATTAAATCCGCTTTGTGATGCTTCAGGATCCCATCCGCCCAATACGCTATCTTTTTCCCATATATCCTGGCCGCCAACGTAAACGCGGGCTTTGGAAAGGAATGTTTTATCCAGCAAGCTTTTCGGCAACGAATAACCAATTGTTAAATTTTTAAGCCTGATATAAGCGCCGTTTACTTCCTGTAAAGTTGAAGGCTGATAGTTCCAATAACGGATATTTCCATCGCTTAACTCAGGATACTTCGCATTCGGGCGATCTGCATTCCAGGTTTGATTGAAGTAAAATGCTGGCGGTTGTCTCCACCAGTCGCTCCATGGAATGGAATACTCACCGGTTCTGAACAAGGTCCGCTTTCCTACGCCTTGTAAAAAGATGGCGATGTCAAAATTGGCATATTTGGCGGTCAGGTTTATACCGAAATTATATCGCGGTGTAATTGAACCTACGTTTACCAAATCTCCGTTATCGCCGGGCTTATTTCCGTACGCACTTATTTTGCCGTCGCCATTTACGTCTTTAAACATGGCATCGCCTATTTGTATATCCGAAGGAACCCCCTGCAGTTTTTTATAAGCATCCAGTTGTTGCTGGTTTTTTATTACGCCATCAAAAACATAAGCGAAGTAAGTATTGATAGGATAACCCTCGCGTATATTATTTAGGCCCGGTACATAGGTATCTGCTCCGCCGTAATTGACCACCTTGTTTTGTGCATCACTTACGATCACGCGGGCAGAATATGTAAACTTGCTGCCGATCTTATCTTTGTAGCCGACCGAAGTTTCAAAACCCCAGGTTTTCAATTCTCCCGAATTTGAATAGGGCGCTACAGATCCCAGTATACTTGGATATGTTACGGGGATCAACAAGTTTTTATTGTCCTTTATAAAATAATCGAACGAGAAATTAAGTTTAGAGTTAAACAAACTTGCGTCCAGTCCGATATTTTTATTGATAAGCGTTTCCCATGTTCTGTTGGTAGATACCATTCCTGCTAAAGAGGCCGCCTGTATCTGGCCGCCTGCTCCAAAAGGATACGAACCGCCAATATTTATAAGCTGCAAGTAATCATACAAACCAATACCTTCCTGGTTTCCGGTTTGACCGTACGATGCGCGTAATTTCAAATCAGATAAAAACGTAACATTCTTTAAAAAATCTTCCTGTGACAATCTCCACCCCACCGAAACACCCGGGAATAAACCGTATTGATGGCCCGGCTCAAATCTCGAACTTCCATCATATCTCAGGTTTGCCTCAAGCATATATTTATTATCGTAGGCATAGTTGAAGCGGGAAAACAAAGAATTAATAGCCCAATGATTACCACCGCCGCCGTTGCTCATGTTGTTGGTTCCGCCAAGATTCAGCGCCCAAACATCCTGCGATACAAAGTTATCTCTGCGTGCAGTGAACCAGTCGAAATCATTTTCCTCATGAGAAGCGCCACCCATCAGATCAAAATCATGCTTACCTAATTTTTTAGTGTATTGAAAATAACCGGTGTAGTTGCGATAAGTAGTTTGTGAATTATAAAGTGTCAGGCTTGCCTGGGCGGGGTTTGCAATGGCGTAGTACTGCAGACCGCCATCCCAATTATATAGTGGCACCGACTTGGCAATATCATTATCATTTTCAGACGAATAATTTATTCCGGCCTGCAGGTTCAATTTTAACCCGTTAGCAACGTCGGCTGTTAATTTAAAATTTGTATTCAGATTGCGGGTGTTGTAAGTAGATGTTGCAGCTTCTTTAGCTTCGGCAACCGCGTTACCCCATCCACCCTGCGCAAAAAACTGGCCTTCTTTGTTGTAAATCGGAACATTAGGCATGCCAAAAATTGCTTCAGTTATCAAACCGCTTGATCCTACACCCCCAATATCGGTACGATCCTGGTTCTCTATCGAAACTTTTGTCTCCAGTCGAAGCCATTTCGCAAAATTATAGTCATAATTTGACCGCATATTATATCGCTTATTACCGTTATTTGCATACCTGATAACGCCGGTCTGATCGGAATAACCACCTGATAAAAAATAGGTAGAGTTCTCTCCGCCACCCGAAACACTCAGGTTATGTTTTTGCTGAAAACCATCTCCAAGCACTGCCTTTATCCAGTCGGTATTGGTAAAGAAAAGCTTCCATCCGCCATATAGCGGATGATCGATCGGATTAGGATCATTATTTTGGATTTTTTGAAGCATGTCCGGAGTATACATCGGAGCTGAGCCGTTATGAATATTTGCCTCATTATCCATAAGCGCCATTTGGTACGCTGTCGGGCTTTTCATCATTCCCGATTCTTTGGTAACGGCCATATTCATGCTGTAGCTGACTATCGGTTTGCCTGTTTTACCTTTTTTAGTCGTAACGATAAAAACACCGTTTGCGGCCCTGGCACCATAAATTGACGCCGAAGCATCTTTCAATACATCGACAGATTGTATATCATCCGGGTTTAATAAACTCAAGTCGCCGGGAATCCCATCGATTAACACCAGCGGCGAGTTTCCTCCGTTTGTTGAGGAATAACCCCGTACATTAAGGTTGAATCCTTCAGCCCCGGGCTGGCCTCCTGACCGTTCGATCAATACGCCCGGAATCTCACCCTGTAATGCAGTTAAAGCATTGGCGGCAGGCCGCGACTCAAACACTTCAGATCCAACAGACGAAACGGCTCCGGTTAAATATTTTCGTTGTTTTGTTCCGTATCCGACTACTACAACCTCATTTAAACTGTTATTAGCCTCTTCAAGCGTTACATTTAAAGTTGCGTTTCCGTTCACCGGAATTTCAAGCGTTTTGTAGCCAATAAATTTGAAAACCAATATACCCCCGTCCGGAACAGTAATATTAAAATCTCCTTTCACATTGGTTACCGTACCAATTTTATTGTTTGATTTTAAGGTGACGCTAACTCCGGGCAACTTTCCCCCCTTGTCGCTCACTGTTCCTTTTACATGGACATCCGCCTTAACGGCTACCGGGGTTTGGTTAGCAACCGGAGCTGCTGCGCTGATGTTGAACCAGCAGGCTGTGCTGATAAGCAGAACAAAGCCGGTTCGGAACCGAATCTTTCTCCAACAGTTTTGAGTAAATTTTTCTTTCATTTAATTTAAGTTAATTGGTTAGAGTATGCGTAAACATTTTATATAATATGTGTTCGAACACATTGACATAAAACACATGCGTGTACGCACACATTACTCAAAGAAGAATTTAAATTTCCGCAAATGCAAATATTTTATGAAAAAAATTAAAACAGGGTTTTATGAGACTGGAAAGAGGGTTAAATTCCTGCCACTTTGGATGTTTGCTGAACCGGATCAGAGCTCCAGGTAATAATTTACGTTTTCTTTCGTGACGATGTCCAGAGGCAGATACTTCAAAGTAGGCACTTCTTTTTTAAAGACTAAAAAGTCAGTTAAAAGATTGATCCCCCAAAAGCCCTGCCCTTCGGGATTTTGATTGATAAGAAAACTGATAGCTTCCTTTTGCAGATAATGAAGATTTTTTTTCAGTAGATCATACCCGATAATTTTGATATGGGTAATGCGCTTTTGTTCCAGGTAGTTGGCAATCTCATACGCCTTGGAGGTGGTTACGAAAATACATTTCAAATTGCTGTTGCTTTCTAAAATTTCATCCAACCGCTGTATGAATAACGATGCATTTGCCCTGTTCAGGACAGTTTTTAAAATGTTGTATTGGTGATCGATATCTCTTTCTTTGAAATAATTACAAAAGCCTTGTTCCTTTTTGAGAAGGTGCGCTGCATTTCCGGGTTCTTCGTCAATGTGAGCAATCAATATCGAACACGGATCGGCCTGGCCATAATAGATCAGTTTAGCAGCCAGCATTCCGCTTTGGTAAGAATCCTGGCCGATATAGGTCAAAGGGTCATAATCGGCTATCTGGGTATTGAACAAAACAAATGGAATATGCTGCGTTTTCCATTTCTCAAAAAAAGGCAGTATTTCCCGGTAAAATATAGGTGATAAAAAAATGCCGTCGGGATTGCTATTGGTGAGTTCATTTGCTTTTTCGACAAATGATTCAACGCGGTCCGGGTTAAAAACAAACTGGTTAACAACAATTCCATATTGTCTTAATTCTTTCTCTGCCCTTTCAATACCAAGTTTTGGCGCCTCCCAATATGAATCGATTTTGTGATCGGGAATGAGTGCTGCCAGTTTATAAATCTTATTTGATGCCAATGAACGAGCCATAAGATTGGGCTCATAATTCATATCATCTATGATTTTTAGAATTTTTTTACGGACATTTTCTGAAACCCGCCCCCTGTTATGCAGTACCCTATCGACAGTACCTGTGGATACTCCTGCTTTAACAGCGATATCTTTTATACGAACGGGATTATTCTTTTCGGGCATGCTTAATCAACTCTTTAGTAATAGGAGCAAATGTAAACGAATATTGGTAATCCTTATATTTAACTATTGCCCGCGCTTAAAATCGTCGAAATGATTACCAGTTTTTGTTTGCCAGTGTGATCCGGGAACATTTACTACCTGATATTTGACGCTGGCTATTTAACAGAACTTTACAAGGCAATAAAAAAGGGGAAAAGCTTTCCTTTGAAAGCCTTTCCCCTAAAGTAGCCCGTAGGGGAATCGAACCCCTGTTTCTAGAATGAAAATCTAACGTCCTAACCCCTAGACGAACGGGCCTTGTTTTTGAGTCCTGGTCTTGAGTCAGTAGTCTTACGTCGGAATATGACCCAAGACTTATAATCATCAACTTTTGACTCCCTTTTTCGGGATTGCAAAGATATAGCTTTAAAGAGAAATTAAAAATAAAGTTTTAAAAATTTACCTTCCCGGGATTCAGCTTGTTTTGAGCACACGCCGTGATCGATGGACCATGGCTTTTTATTCAGGTTTTTTTGCAGTTTCCATGGTCTATAGACTATCGACCATGGACTACCAAACTACAGCACCACTCCTTCGGAAGAGAACCGCAACTCGTTGGCGCCAGCCAGCACCGAATTGGCGTAGCCATTGTCGTTTATAAAAAGCTTTTCATTTTCGGCGCGGATATGGAGGTCGCCGGCCATAAATTCGCCGGTCAGCCTGATAACAACTACCGGCGTATTTACTTCGAGCTCGGCTGCAATATTATGTTCGAGCGCCATAGCCGACTCATCATCCAACTGGTGAACCTGGACGAGAACAGAGCCATCCGGCTTTAAAACCCATACACTATCACGTTCCTTTTTTAAGATATAAGGGCCGCCGGTTTTAAGGATATTGGCCAGTACAGTAACTTGGGCCCCGTTCCTGTCCTTTATATCCAGGTCGATGTCCAGGAAAGATGTTTCCGCATTCGGCAGGTCGTGGTAAATAGCGTTAATTCTCAGAAATTCATTTTCGTGTTCAGTTTCGCCGTAATTGATCCTGTTACGCGGAACTACAAAGGCGTTTGAGCCAATAACAAATGCATATTTCATAACGGGTTGTTTTATAATAGGATAATACAATATTATTGAAATTGTTTAAGCATTCCTATGCATGAGAAGATATCCGGGAAGTTTCCGGACAAAAAAATGCGTTCCGTATCTCACCCCGGAACGCACACAACATCATTATCAAATAATGTTGATCAACTAAATCTCAGATACCATGTTTAATGATCATCCAAGGCCTTATTAAGTGCTAACCGTTTTATGTTCAGCGCCTTAAAGTTCGTTTATATCAAATGGCTGTATCAGATTATACAAATGCCCGATACGAATTGTTTTAATAAAACTATATTTAAATCGATAATATAACCGAACGGTGCGGACGGGATTATATTATATTAAAAACCGCAAAACTAGCAATTAACCCTAAAAATCGCATCAAAAAGGCAATTTTGGTTCAAATTTGAAGGTAAAATTATTGTTATAATGATAAAACAGCTATTATTTGTGTTTTTGCTTTCGCCGATGGTTTTAACGGCGCAAAAATATTCTGCTAACGAAATTTCAAGGTTCCGGCACGAAGCCGCGGCGGTAACCATTATCCGGGATAACTGGGGTGTGCCGCATATTTACGGTAAAACCGACGCAGATGCCGTGTTCGGACTGATGTACACACAATGCGAAGATAACTTTAAGGGCCTCGAACAAAATTACTTATACCAGTTGGGCAAACAGGCAGAAGCTGATGGCGAAAAAAGTTTATATACCGACGTTACTCTTCAACTGGTAGCCGACAGCACCGACGCGATAAGGGATTACAAAGCAAGCGCCCCCCAGTTTAAAAAGCTAATGGACGCTTTCGCTGACGGCATAAATTATTACCTGTACAAACACCCGGACGTTAAGCCGCGGGTGTTTCATCATTTTCAACCCTGGTACGCATTAATGTTTACGGATGGCAGCGTATCGGCCACGGTCACCGGCGGCATAAATTTGAATGAAACACGGGATTTTTACGGCGGTAGTCCAGAAAAGTTAGGTGCGGTTTACAAACCTGTTATTGATGACCGGGAAACCGGGTCGAATGGCTTTGCGATAGCACCTTCGCGGTCGGCATCGGGGCATGCCATGTTGTATATTAACCCGCACGTGCCGTTTTATTTCCGCAGCGAGGTGCAGATGGTGAGCGGCGAAGGGCTGGATGTTTATGGCGCGGTTACGTGGGGCCAGTTTTTTGTTTACCAGGGATTTAACCAGCATTGCGGCTGGATGCACACCAGCAGCAACGCCGACGTAGGTGACCTGTATGCCGAAAAAGTCAGCAAAAAAAATGGGAAATGGTTTTATGAATATAACGGCACCCTTAAGCCGGTTACCGGGCGAAAACTAATTTTCAACGTTAAAAAGGCCGATGGTTTGGAGCAAAAAACCATAACGGGATATTATACCCATCACGGCCCGGTATTGGGCAGCCGGGGCGGCAAGTGGCTGGCATTGCGCGCAAATAACCGCTCGTATAATGCTTTGCTCGAATCGTGGCTCATCACAAAGGCCAATACGTTTGCTGAATATAAAAAAGCGATGGGCCTGCTTTCAAATGGCACAAACAATACTGTTTATGCTGACGATCAGGGCAATATTGCCTTTTGGTATGGAAATTACATGCCTAAACGCGACCCCAAATTCGACTGGACCTTGCCTGTTGACGGGAGCACCGTCGCCACCGAATGGAAAGAGCTGCATAAGCTGAATGAAATTGTGCATGTGTACAATCCCGCTACAGGCTGGATACAAAACTGCAATTCAACCCCGTTTGCATCATCAGGCATAGCCAGTCCGGATAAAAATAAGTACCCGGCTTATATGGCTCCTGATGGGCAGCTATATCGCGGGATAACCGCCATAAAGCTGCTGGAGAACGCCAAAAACCTTACCCTCGACGCCCTGATCGCAAAAGGCTATGATCATTACCTGTCGGCCTTCGATGATCTGCTGCCGCCACTTTTTAACGCATACGAAAAGGCGCCTGATTCGGTGAAGCAATTATTTGCCGCGCCAATGAAAAGCCTGCGCGAATGGGACAGGCACACCGCAGCCAATTCGGAAGTTACCACGCTTGCACTCGAATGGGGCGGACTGATGTTCCGCGCGTTACCGCCTGCAAAAACGGCGGAGGCCGGTACGTATCAAACCACACGGGTGAACGAAATGCTGCATACGATCAGCAATAAACAAATACTGGATCGCTTTAGCGAGGCCATAAATAACCTGAAAAACCAATACGGAACCTGGAACGTGAAATGGGGCGATATTAACCGCTACCAGCGCCCGGCTGACGGCATTTCCTTTAGCGATGATGCGCCAAGTTTGCCGGTGGGCCTGACATCCTCGGCATTCGGGCAGTTGCCATCGTTCCAGAGCCGGACGATGAGCACCAAAAAACGTTATGGATACTCCGGTAACAGCTTTATTGCCGCAGTTGAATTTGGGCCGCGCATTAAGGCGAAGACAGTTATTACCGGTGGACAATCATTCGATGCAACCTCAAAACATTTTACCGACCAGGCGCAAATGTATATTGATGGTAAATTTAAAGATGTGCTGTTTTACAAAAGCGATGTTTTAAAACATGCGGAAAAAACCTATCATCCCGGAAGTTGAGTTGACTCAGATAAAATTTAAAAAGCCTTTCAACTCCGTGCCCTTATATGTGGCGGCACTTTCGGGATGCTTGCCTTCCGGGTCGAACAGGAATGTTTCTATATCAAGTTCATTGGCGGCCTTTATTTCGGATTCCGGATCGTCGCCTATTACCAATATGTCATTGACATTATAGTTATGTCTTTGCATGATGGAAGCAAAAACATCTTTCTTGGTTTGCGGTGAAGTTTCAGGGTCGACGATGTGGATCTCCAAAAAATCGGTTTCGATGCCCAGCATCTTTATTTTGCTCCACTGCAGTTTGGAGAATCCGGTTGTTACAAGGAATTTATCATGCGGGGATGATTTGACATGACGGTATTGTTCGAACGGATGCATCGGCAAATCGTAGGTCATATCCTTCAGCAATTGTACCCCTTTGGTTTTAAGCCCCGGGTTGAAATGGTATTTATCGGCAACCAGTTGAAAATTCCTGCGGGTCAGCTCATCTTTTGCTTTTTCAATATCAGCATAGTTGACACTGGTTTCCTCCCTGTCTATCAGGTCAAATAACTTTTTAAACAGGTTATCAGCAATTTGGCTGACCGGGTATATGGTATTATCAAGATCTAAAATTAAAGCACGTTTCATACTTGGGTTAAATTACGGCATTGCACTGGAAATACGGTTATCGGCATGATGACTCTTATACATCAGGAAAAATCCCGCAGACGAGGCGACGCTTAATCCGGCAAGTATCCACCACAATAAGCTAAACCCGCCACGTGATATCATGATACCTCCAATTATCGGCGCTATAATTTGTGCCGAGGACCAGGTCATACTGTATAATGCGGCATATTCGCCACGGTTATGGTGCGTTGAGCGGCTTATCCAGAACGAATTCATAAACGGCATACTCAGCATCTCGCTGAAAGTGATCAAAATAACAATTACGATAGCCATAACGGCTGTTGGCGGTACAAGGTTGATCAAAACAAAACCAACAGCACCAAGCAATATACCCCAGATGATGTAAACAAGCCCGTGTCTTTTTCCCTCCAAATTGTGAACGAGCACCATCTCCACAAATGCTATGATGATACCGTTTAGTGCCAATAAAAAACCAATGAACCGTTCGTTGAAATGCCAGTCGATCTTATAAAATGCCGGCTCCATGATCATAAACTCATAAAAACATATAAAGAATAGCATCCCCAATAAAATAAACAGCAAATAGGTTTTATCGCGGTAGGCTGAAATGCGAAAAGAGGTGTCGTCGCGCTTTTTCATGGTTTTGACGATCTTCGCCTTTGGCATCAGGATCAATAATAGCAGGGCAGCCAGGATATTTGTGCCGCCATCCACCCAAAACAGCAAATGGTAATCAATAGCGGCAATTAAGCCGCCCATGCCGCCGCCAACAGCCCAGCCTAAATTTATAGCCAACCGGTTTAGCGAAACCGAGCGTGTTCTATTTTCATCGCTGCTGTAATGGGCAACAGCCGCCGAGTTGGCCGGCCGCACCGATTCGTTGCACAGGCTCAAAATAAACACACAAAAAGCAAGGGATAAAAAGGTATGCTGGTAACCTACTACAAAAAATAGCAGGCCGCCGCTTATCAGCGCGCTAACCTGCAGATCGTAAAAGCCAAATTTGTCGGTTAATTTGCCACCTATAAAACTACCGCAAATAGCGCCGGCGCCAAAGAGCGCCATAATATAACCGGCGTGCTCCATGTCAAAATGGAGTTTTTTGGCACAGTAAACGCTCATAAAAGCCACCACCATGGTGCCGCTGCGATTGATCAGCATCACAATGCTCAAGTACCAGCTATTCCGCGAAAGGCCGCTGTAGGCTTGCTTGTATAGTTGGATAAAGGAGGCGAACATGGAGAACTATATTGATATGCAGATGTGCGAATGCGCAGATGTGCAAATATTTCTTGGATGATTATTTCATAAAATCGAATTCCTGTTCCTTAGCCAATGGTCGGCTAAAACCAGGGCGGCCATAGCCTCAACGATCGGAACGGCGCGGGGTACCACGCAGGGATCATGGCGGCCCTTGCCCGAGATTTCGGCGGTGTTGCCTGCGCTGTCAACCGTTGGCTGGCTTTGCATAATAGTAGCTACCGGCTTAAAGGCCACTTTGAACTCGATTGGCATGCCGTTGCTAATACCGCCCTGTACACCTCCGGAAAAATTGGTTTGCGTTTCGATATCGCCGGCTGCATTTTTTTCAAAAATGTCATTATGCTCCGACCCGCGCATTTCGCTGCCTGCAAAGCCTGAGCCATATTCAAAACCATGTACTGCGTTAATGCTTAGCATGGCTTTGCCCAAGTCGGCATGCAGCTTATCGAATACCGGCTCGCCCAGGCCCACCGGGCAGTTAATGATGTAGCAGCTTACTTTTCCGCCAACGGTATCACCCTGTTTGCGAATGCTGTCGATATGTGCTATCATTTCTTCGGCTGTTGCCGGATCCGCGCAGCGGACGATATTCTTTTCGCGTTCTTCAATAAATACCTGCGCGTTGCTGTAGTCAACATTGGGTGCGTTGATTTTGCCCACGCTGCTTACATGTGCAACTATCTCAATACCCTGCGTTTTTAGTAATAGCTTGGCGATTGCCCCTGCCGCAACCCGTGCTGCGGTTTCGCGCGCTGACGAACGGCCGCCGCCCCGATGGTCGCGGATGCCGTATTTTACCTGGTAGGTATAATCAGCATGCGAGGGGCGGAAAACATCCACATTGTGGGTGTAGTCCTTTGAGCGCTGATCCTCGTTGGGGATAAGCATCGCGATAGGCGTTCCGGTCGTCTTACCTTCAAATATCCCAGAAAGAATTCTTACGGTATCGCTTTCCTTGCGCTGGGTTGTGATTTTCGACTGGCCGGGCCGGCGTTTATCCAGTTCGCCCTGGATATAACCCAAATCCACCTCCAGTTGCGCGGGACAACCGTCGATGATCACACCGATAGCTTCACCATGCGATTCGCCAAAAGTGGTTATCCTGAATATTTGCCCGAATGAGTTGCCAGCCATTATTTTATGATTACACTGATTTTGTTTTGATTACACCGATTTGTTTGGTCATTGGTCAGTAGTCATTTGTCATTGTTGCCTGAAAAGCTTCGGCTTTGGTCTTTTTGCTTTCAGCTACTAACCTTTCACCCTTTACCTTTCGCCTTTTACCTCTACACCGAATCCCACGCTTTCCAAATCTTTCCAAAACGCAGGATATGATTTTTCAACCACATGCGCGTCTTCAATTTCAACCTCGCTGATCAGCAATGCCAGCGGCGCGAAGGCCATAGCCATGCGGTGATCGTCGTAGGTGTTTATAAACAGGCGCTCGGGTATAAACTTTTCGCTGCAATCCAGTTTGTACACCTGTCCTTTTTCGATCAGCTTAACGCCGATTTTCGCCAGTTCATTTTGCAGCGCTTTAACCCGGTCGGTTTCTTTGATCTTTAAGGTTTCAAGTCCTGTAAAAGTAGCCTCGTGCCCCAGCGCCGCGCACACTACAATGATGGTTTGGGCCAGGTCGGGACATTCCTTCAGGTCAAATATCTTACGGAGAACCGGTTTAACTTCCTTTTGTAAATATACGCCGCCATTTTTAAATTGCGAGGTAATGCCAAAATTAGCCATGATCTCGGTGATCACGCTATCGCCCTGCAGGCTGTATTGTTTAAGGCCGGGAAGAAATATCTCTGCTTCATTGGACAAAGCCGCAATGGCGTACCAGTAGGATGCCGCGCTCCAATCCGGCTCGATATGTAGTGAAACATCCGAAAAGCCCTGGTGCGGGATACTGATCATATTTTCGTTCCATGTATGCTTAATGCCGGCGGTGAGCAGCATTTCCAATGTCATCTCCACATAAGGCCGTGATGTAAGGTCACCCTCGATATGCAATTCCAAACCCAAAGGCAAGCGGGCAGCTATTAACAACAATGCGGTGATGTACTGGCTGCTGATATTGCCTTTAATGCTGATCTTATTGGTTAACTGCGTGAAGCTGCCTTTTATTTTTATCGGGGGAAAGCCTTCATTTTCCACATAGTCAATTTCGGCCCCCAGTTCTCGCAAAGCATCTACCAGGATACCGATAGGGCGTTGCTTCATCCGTTCGCTGCCCGTCAATACCACTTCTTCATCTTGCAAGATAAAATAAGCAGTCAAAAAGCGCATAGCCGTACCGGCAGGGCCGATGTTGATCTCAGAGATTGGAGATCGGAGATTAGAGGTTAGTAGACTTTCCCCCGAAACATGCGCCTGACTAATCTCTAATCTCTTATCTCTAACCTCTGCCCGCAGGATTCCTGCGAGCGTCACCGTATCCGCTGCATCCGAAATATTCTCAACCGTCACCTTGCCATGGCTCAATGCTTCGATAACCAGCGCCCGGTTACACTCACTTTTTGAGCCCGTGAGATGAACCGTGCCGTGTACGGACTTGCTTTTTTTGGTAAGGATGATGTTTTGTTTCATTGTTTGTATATGTTGTGGCCTCACCCCGGCCCTCTCCAAAGGAGAGGGAGGTAGAAGTTTTTTTCAAGTCCTCTCCTTTGGAGAGGATTTAGGTGAGGCTATGCGTGCGTTAATTTTTCCGCCGCCTGGCCTGCCGCGTCCTTGTTCATGATCTCGGTTTGTTTACGGATCGATTCGGCGTGGATCAATTCAAGCAGCTTTTCAGTAAACTCTTCACTTAATTTTAAAGCCTTGCCGTATTTGATGCCTTTTCCAAGTATTTCATCCCAGCGGTTAACCTGTAAAATGGTAATGTTATTCGCTTTTTTGTAGTTACCTATCTGCTCAACGATCTGCATACGCTCAGCCATTTTTTGAATAACCAGGTCGTCTATTTTGTCGATCTGGGTGCGAAGGTCGGCCAGTTTGTCTTTCAGATCTGAACTGCGTATCTCTGGTTTGCGCAGGGTCAAATGATCGATCAACTCGGCTAATGCAGCAGGGGTTACCTGTTGTTTGGCATCTGTCCAGGCTACGGATGGGTCGATATGCGACTCGATCATCAGGCCCTGCATGTCAAGGTCAAGCGCTTTTTGCGAGATATACCCAATCAGGTCGCGGTTGCCCGAGATATGGCTCGGGTCGCAGATTAGCGGCAACTCAGGCGCCAGTGTTTTCAGGTTGATGGCAATGTCCCACATCGGCTCGTTACGGAATGCGGTTTTTTCGTACGATGAAAATCCGCGGTGTATCGCCGCCAGTTTGGTGATGCCCGCATTGTTAATACGCTCAAGGGCGCCAATCCAAAGCGAAAGATCCGGGTTCACTGGATTTTTTACCATTACCGGCACATCTACACCTCTAAGGGCATCGGCGATTTCCTGCACGGTGAAGGGGTTCACGGTTGAGCGCGCGCCCACCCACAAAATATCTACACCGGCTTTTAAAGCCTCTTCCACGTGCTTACCTGTTGCCACTTCAACAGTGGTTGGCAAACCTGTTTCGGCTTTGGCGCGTTTCAACCATTCGAGGCCGATACTGCCGATGCCTTCAAATTCACCGGGACGGGTACGCGGTTTCCAGATACCGGCCCGCAATGCGGACACCTTGCCTGTTTTTGCCAATAAATGCGCGGTGGCTACCAACTGGTCCTCAGTTTCGGCACTGCACGGGCCCGCTATTAAAAGCGGTTCGCTGCTTGTTTTTATCCACGAGCTAAGCGGCTGTATGTTTAAATCGAGTTTCATGCGTTTTTCTTAATTATGCTTTTATTTCTACCTATTAATTGTTCTTTTTACTTTCCGATCCCAGACTTTGACATCCGGCTTCGCTTTCGCTACCCCAACTTCTTGATATTGATATACGTTCTGGGCACCTTTTCATTTTTGGCCGGCTTAACTGTTTCACCTTCATCAATGTGCCGCTGGTATTCGCCCAGTATGTTAAAATTGTGGGTGTACTTCAGTATCTGCCTGATGGCGGTATCATATTGCCGGGCTTCGTCCCACTCTATATCCACGTAAAAATTATATTCGTTCCGCTTGCCTAACACCGGCATCGACTGTATCTTACTCATATTAACGCCTTCTTCGGCAAAAATATTGAGCACTTTGGCCAGCGCGCCAACTTTATTGCTCACCTGGAAACATAGCGATGCTTTATTCGGCTGTTTCTTTTCTACGTTCTCATGGTTGGTGAGGATAAGGAAACGGGTGAAATTCTTTTTGTTCGATTCTATCCTGCGCTCCAGCACATCCAGTCCGTATAGCCTCGCCGCTAAGGTGTTAGCTATGGCCACGGTATCGGTCAGTTGCTCATCGCGGATGCGTTTGGCGCAGGCGGCGGTATCGTTGCTCTCAACAATTTGCAGGTGCGGGTATTCGTCGAAAAAATCGATACACTGGCGTATAGCTATCGGGTGCGAGGTAACATATTTCACATCCTCGAAACGCACGCCCGGCAGGGCCATTAAATGCAGTTGGATCGGCAGGTAAATTTCGCCGATAACCGGGAAGCCATAGCTCAGCAGCAACGAGTAGTTCGGCAAAATACTGCCGGCAATGCTGTTTTCGATAGCCATCACCACATAATCAGCGTCTTTATTCTGCAACGCGTCAAATGTTTGTTTAAACGACACACACTCGATCGTCTGAATATTTTCACCAAAATATTTCAGCGCAGCCTCTTCGTGGAACGAAGCGCGGATCCCTTGTATGGCAACTTTCGGTTGTTCGTGTTTCATAAACGCCTTTAATGCAAAAAGTCCCGGTTTGCGGCCGGGACTTTTCAGTTTCTTTATATGTTGTTAAAGCATATTAGTCCCGGCTCTTACTGGTAAAGTAAAAGTAGTAACCATAAAAATATGCGTTGTTAAACTTCATTGTTATTGTTTGCGCCGTAAATGTACAGGATAAAATGGATTTGTCAATAGAAAATTTTATTTTTTTGAAAATAGATAGGGTAAACAGAATTTTATTTGGCTGAATGAGTGGCTGTTTGTTGAAATCTAAAATATTTTTCTTTCCAAAATAAACGCACTCTGATGAGTTCATTGTATGTCATCTATTGAGTTTAAAAGTTCCCAAGCAATTTGTGCAATTGAGGCATAAACCACACTTTTTTCGAATGCGGTCTGAATTCCTTGAATTTTTAAACTGAGGGCGCTATTTTTAATAATATGATATTCCTCAGGTAACGAGCCTTGAATATGGGCACCTCCATCCTTATTTGCTATATTTCGCATTAGACTGTCTCGAGTTTGCTTATGCCCATTTATATTAATTATTTCGGTATTCCACCATTGCTTAAAGTCCGTTCTTGCATAATTCTGATACCACTCTGGCAGATGCTGCTTAAACAATGGAACTGCAACTAATGAATTTCCTGTATTTACCTTAGCGACAAGTCCCAAATACTGGTTGGGATTAGAACCTTGAACTCCTTTCATCCCGCTCATGGAATGAAGCCTTCCGTCATTTGGATTGGTTGAATCTATATATTTAATATTATCTTTTATCGAAAGACTTGTTAGTAATGAGATGCTGTTGTTTGTATCATGAAGTAAAATACGAATAATTGTGGCTAATCTTTTTGCCTCAATTTCTGTATTAATCTTTATTTTAAAAGGATTGCCGATTACTTTATTTTCAAAATCTTCTACGTTGTCGAATTTTGAAAAATTCGAGAGGGATTTATCTAAGAAATACAATTGTTCCGTTAAAGAATATAATAATTCTCCTTTTGTCAAGCTATACATGTTTATTTGCGTTTTCCTCATTACCGTTTATCTGCCAATTGAAAATTGCTTTAAAAACTAACGAATGATTTAGATATATTTTATAATATATTGATTATCAACAACTAACTAAGCGTCATTGCTAGGAACGAAGCAATCTCTACACACGCAAATCGATAAACCTGTTTTTGATTAATTAAAATGTGAGATACCAGCATTTACCCTAAAAGAAATCTACAAATTCCGCAGGTTTTATTTTCTTAACTTCAAAAAATACATTATGCAGGTGGTCAAAATCGGAATCAGTCGTTACCAGTTGCAAACCTAACAAAGCTGCGAGGGATGCTATCCATAAATCATTCTTTCCCATATTGCGCGGCGTATCAAAAGGATAGGTTTCGAAGTTTGGATTTAATCTTTGGGAATAACAATCAATTTCGGTGTAAGTAGAAACGAATAATTGGTTGACTTCAACTATATTAACTCCATCTAAGAAATCATTAAGAAAATCGAGCCTGTTTGTTCCCCATTTTTTCTTAATGGCAAATGAGCGGATTTCGGCCTCGGTTACAATTGAAATATATAATTTTGAATTTTCGGGGTTGATGAAACGTAAAATTCCTGGTTTGTTGAGTGCCCTGACAATGTTAAGGATAATATTAGTATCAAGTAAAACATTCACCATTTACTTATCCTTTTCAAGGTCAGCCATCAAATCGGCCCATTCCTTGTCAGTAAATGGCTCCGGCTTAGCTGCATTTTCCAGCGCTTTGATTAGACTATCTCTATCTTTTCCCATTTTTAGCGCAAAAGCCGTGGTACCGCCAGCCGCCAATATTTCTTCAGGGGTGTATGATTTATGCATTTTAAATAAACCCTTGTTTGCCGAAATATTTGATTTCATGGTATTTCCCTCCTTTAATGCAAATGTAAAAATTTAATGCCTTTTTATCAACCCTTTATGAGCTGACACAGATCGATATGCTGAGCGATAAATTGCAAAGGGCGGTTTTGAAGCTATAGATTAATAAGGGGCTTACAACCCCGCGTAATACCCCAAACTATCGCAAAGTTCCTCTTCGGTGCAAATATTATCAAGCTGGCATTCGCCGATGCGGGTGAGCAGGGTGCAGTTGATCTTTCCGTTCTGGTTTTTTTTGTCTTTCAGCATAAGCGAGCATAAAGCTTCGTGGCTGTCGTCGCGAATAGCATATTTGGGATACAGGCCGCCTATTACCTTAACGATCTCAGCCAGTTCATCACTGCTTAATCCGGTTTTTTTATGCGAAAGATAGGCTTCGCAGATCATCCCGATAGCAATGGCTTCGCCGTGGGTCAACGGATTATCGTCTCTTAGCAGCGAATTGGTTTCAACGGCATGCCCAACGGTATGGCCAAAATTAAGGGATTTGCGCAGGCCCTTTTCGGTTGGGTCGGCTATGACTACTTTATTTTTTATCTCGATAGAACGGTATATCAGTTCGGCAGACGGCATGGATAGGTCGCTGTTTTTCAGCATATCCCAATAAGCCGCATCAACGATCAGCCCATGTTTCAGCATTTCGGCCAGGCCGGAGAGTATTTGTCTTTTTGGCAGTGTTTTTAACAGTTCATACGCAATGAACACGGCTTTAGGCTGGGTAAAGGTGCCTATGATATTTTTTATACGGTCGATATCAATACCTGTCTTTCCGCCCACCGAGGCGTCAACCTGTGATAGCAAGGTGGTAGGCACATGCACAAAATCGATACCCCGCTTAAAGGTGGACGCCACAAAGCCACCCATATCGCTGATGACCCCGCCGCCCAGGTTAATAAGCAGGCTCTGGCGGTCGGCGCCAAAGTCGATCAGCATTTTCCAGATGCCGATGCAGAAATCAATATCCTTGCTTTCCTCGCCGGAATTTATCTCGATGATGTCGAAATTATCCATCCCGGCAAACCGGCCTTTTATTAATGGCAGGCAATATTTGGCGGTGTTCTCATCCGTCAAAATAAAAAACCGGGAGTAATGGCCTTGTTTAACAAATGTTACCAGTTCGGAAAGGCTATTATCAAAATATATAGAGTAGTTGTCGCTTTGAATGGTTTCCATAAATTATATTACCCTGATAGTTTCATTCCTGAATTCGACGGTGTCTCCTTTTCTCACTTTCAGGCGTTTGCGGTAATCTGTGCTGCCGTTATATTTTACTTCGCCTTCCGTTACAACTATCTGCGCTTCGCCGCCGGTTTGCACCAGGTTGGCCGCTTTTAGCAGTTGTATCAGCGGGATATAATCGCCGGTTACCTTAAATTCTATCATGCGGCGGCAAAAATAAACTATTCGCGGAATAATGAGATATGTTAGCTTGCATTTTATAATTTTGTGCGCGTTGAACAGTCCATAGACCATGGACCATAGTCCATAGTTGAGATAAAACTTTCCAGCAATGAGCCATGGTCTATCGACTATCGACCATGGACTACAAATATGAACCAACATCTATCTTTCGAAAACACGGAAGTCGCTTTCCGCCATTGCTCTGATACCGACCTTAAACGCGCCTACTGGCTGTTCAGGGTAATCAACGTTAATTTCCTCGTTAAAATAGGCCCGCCAGTGACGAACATCGCCATGAAAATTGGCCTGCCCATAAAAGGCTTAATTAAAGCTACGATATTTAAACACTTTTGCGGCGGCGAAACCATAGAAGAATGCGACAAAACGATCAAAAACCTGGATGCGGCCGGCGTAGGCACCATACTGGATTATTCCATTGAAGGAGAAGATGACGAAGCAGTTTTTGACCATACAAGGGATGAGATCATTCACACCATCGAGCGGGCGTTTGTAGATAAGGCTGTCCCGATCACGGTATTTAAGATCACGGGGGTTGCGCGGTTTTCACTCCTGGAAAAGTTAGACGAAGGGGCGCAGCTTGGCGCCGGTGAGCAGCAGGAATGGAAAAAGACGCAGGCGCGGGTACTTGCGATCTGCGAAAAGGCGCACGCGGCTGGTATCCCGGTAATGATAGATGCCGAAGAAAGCTGGATACAAAAAACCATTGACAGCCTGGCTTTGGATATGATGCGCAGGTTTAACAAGCAAAAAGCCATTATTTACAATACCTACCAGCTTTACCGCCATGATAAGCTGGCGTCGCTAAAGCACGACCATTCGATAGCTGTTAAAGAAAGTTTTATTTTAGGCGCAAAACTGGTGCGCGGGGCTTATATGGAGAAAGAGCGCAAGCGCGCAGAAGAAATGGGTTACGCCTCGCCTATCCAGCCGGATAAGCAAGCCGCTGATAAAGACTATGATGCTGCACTTGATTATTGTACCGATCATATCGATACTATCGCTTTTGTAGCCGGCACACACAACGAGGAGAGCTGCCGACTGCTTGCTGAATTGCTTGACAAAAAGAAAATAGACCACAAAAACCCGCATGTGTACTTTTCGCAATTGCTGGGCATGAGTGATAATTTAAGCTTTAACCTGGCCGATGCAAAATACAATGTGGCTAAATATGTGCCCTACGGGCCGATAAAGGCCGTACTGCCCTACCTTTTCCGCCGCGCGCAGGAAAACACCGCCATCGCCGGCCAAATGAGCCGCGAGCTGAGCTTGATCGTGAAAGAAATGAAGCGGAGAAAGGGCAGATAACCCTGCGCTTCTTTTTTTTGACTCCCGCAATACAAATAATTCCGAAATCGAACATCCGAAATTCGAAATCCTGTACCTTCATGCAACGTTGTTAAAAACTGTGCGTCATATAACGTGCAAGCTGATCAAAATTTGGAAGCCGTATTTATTGACAAGCACTACAACCTGGTGGTTGAGTGTAAACAAGGTAGTAAAAAAGCTTGTTATGAGCTTTACAAGTTGTATGCTAAGGCAATGCTCAACGTATCCTTCCGGATAGTTGGCAATATTGCAGAGGCAGAGGACGTGCTGCAGGAAGCTTTCGTAGATGCGTTCAGCAAATTGAAGGACTTCAGGCAGGATACTACTTTTGGTTTATGGCTGAAGCAGATCGTGATAAACAGGTCGATCAACCTGCTGCGCAAACGAAAGCTGGAGCTGATAGAACTGGACGGCGAGCAACTCGAAAACCTGGCGGATGATGAACCAGAAGACGAAGAAGAAACGCAGTACCAGGCGGCAAGGGTGAAAGAAGCGATAAAACAGTTGCCCGAAGGATACAGGCT
Organism: Mucilaginibacter sp.; assembly: GCA_035568395.1. Lineage (GTDB taxonomy): Bacteria > Bacteroidota > Bacteroidia > Sphingobacteriales > Sphingobacteriaceae > Mucilaginibacter. Next base: position 107,751 of record DATMOF010000007.1, read on the forward strand.
GGTAATTACGTTATACCTGCTTGAAGGTTACGACCACGAAGAGATAGGACAGATACTTAACATTTCGGAAAACACATCCAGGACGCAGTTTTTGAGGGCAAAAAGAAAATTAATTGAGATTTTAAAAAGAAAAGGGATAACAACATGAGCAAGGGATTAGAAGATTTCATAAGAACGAACAGGGAAGAATTTGATGAGGTGGAACCTTCGGCAGACCTATGGAGCCGTATCGAAAAGCATTTGCCGCCCGTTGCGGAAGAACCCAAAAAGCGTGAGGCCAAAACTTTTTCGCTTTGGTTTGTGATGCGGGTGGCGGCATCGGTGATCGTAGTAATGGGCATCGGTTTCGCTTTATACCTGAAAAACGAAAAAAAGTCCGGGGTCGATTTCGCGGCGATTAACCCGGTATATGCCAAACAGCAGGGGCAGTATATTTCGATGATCGCAAACAGGCGCAGCGAATTAAAGTCGATAGCAAAATCGGACCCGGAACTATATAAAGAGTTTAGTGCGCAAATTGCGCAGATGGATTCAACCTATAAAGAATTGAACAGCGAGCTGGCTACCAGCCCAAACCAGGAGCGTGTTTTAAGGGCGATGATCCGCAACCTGAAAATACAAACCGATGTGCTTAACCAGCAGTTGAAGGTAATTGAACAAATGAACGAAATGAAAAATGAGAACCATGTTGAAACTAAGAATATATAAACCCGCCCTGCTTGTTTTCACAATCCTGCTGGCGATTAGCACCGGCTTTGCGCAGAATAAGCCAAAGACCCCTGCGCCATCAAAGATTAATGATAATGAACTTAAATTAAATCTGGATGACCTGAATATCGATCTTAACCTCGATCTAAAAAATATAGATGTAAAATTGAACAAACTGGAACCCCAGATCAACCTGGCGTTTAGCGGGTTTAATAAAAACCTGAAGCTGGCTAATATCGCACCAAACGTAAAAATTGAATTAAAAGGGTTGGAGAACCTTAACATGGATCTGAATAACATTGAGCCAAAAATTAATCTTGAGCTTAATGTTCCCGACCAAATTCAGCAGGATAATAGCGAAAGCCGCGTAAAAAGCATCAAATATAAAAGTTACAGCAAAAGCTACCCGATTGACGGGAATGACAAGATAAAGCTGAGCAACCAGTATGGCCGGATAACGGTAAATACCTGGGACAGGCACGAAATGAAAGTGGATGTGCAAATTAAAGCCGAGGCGAATGATGATGACGAGGCCCAAAAATTGCTAAACGGCGTTCAAATACGCGACAGCAAGGATGGCGACCAGGTATCTTTCAGGACGAGCATTGAACCGAACAGCAATGGCTCATGGAAAATGTGGAACTGGGGGAATAACAAAAAACGTAAGCTTGAGATCAATTACACCGTGTATATGCCTGCCAAAACCGATCTGAACGTTGAGGACAGCTATGGCGGCATTGTGCTGCCCAAACTGGACGGGCGGGTGAAAATAAGCTCATCATACGGATCAGTAACGGCAGAAAATTTGTCGAATCCCTCAAACCAGATAGACGGCAGCTACGGAAATTTAAAAGTGGGCTCGCTCAACGGGGGGCATATAGGTTACTCGTATGGCAATGTTGAGATCAACGAATGCAACAATATAAAAGGCGGGTTAAGCTATGGCTCATTTAAATTGGGTAAACTCAATGGTGCCGCCGACCTCGACTTGTCATATATCGGCGGATTTAAAATCGGTGAAGTTGGTCCCGGGTTAAAACGGCTGGACATCAATTCGACATACTCTGGTATATCATTAGGTTTACCGGGCAATAATAATTTCGACTTTGATATTACCACTACCTATGGTGGATTTAACTATAATGATGATAAGGTTACCATTACCAATAAAACCCCGGCCGATGGCAGGCATTACAGCTCAACCAAAAATTATAAAGGCCATTTTGGCAAAGGCGCCGCCGGCGCGCAGGTAAATATCCGGTCGACTTATGGGAGTGTGAATTTTGAGTAGGGGGTTTCACCCCACTCGTCATTGCGAGGAACGAAGCAATCCCCGACTTGCAGGTCCGCCCTGTAAAGTGTAGAGATTGCTTCGTTCCTCGCAATGACGCTCCTGTATGAATGTCAATAGTGATATCGTACAAACGCCTCCATAGCTTCATACTC
>DATMOF010000008.1:0-56564 GCA_035568395.1 Mucilaginibacter sp.
GCCAGGAGGGCCAGCAGTGGGGCGATGAGCATGGAATTGAAGTAGACCAGAATTCAATCGACCGCATAGAAGTTATTAAAGGCCCTGCAAGTTTAAGCTACGGCTCTGATGCCATCGGTGGCGTAGTTAACCTGCTTACCCCTATACCGGTGCCAGATGGGAAAATCTTAGGATCTGTACTGGGCCTCTATGGAACAAACCAGGGATTGCTTAACGGCTCATTCAGATTACAGGGAAATCAAAACGGCTTGGTTTGGGGAACCATCATATCAGCCAAGGAAGCTAAAGATTTTCAAAATCCTCACGATGGAAGAGTTTTCCATACCGGCTACCAGGAGAAGGATGCGCGGGTAATGGTAGGCTTAAATAAATCATGGGGCTACTCTTACCTGAATGCATCGGTGTTTGACGATCTCCAGGAAATTCCTGACGGCAGCAGGGATTCAACTACCCGTAAATTCACTCAGCAAATTACAGATGACGATGCTTTCCGGCCCATTGTTCCCGCTTCGATATTAAATTCTTACGCTATAACACCCCTGCACCAGCATGTTCAGCTTTACCGCATTTATGACAACAGCAACTTTATATTGGGCAATGGCAACCTTATAGTAAACCTGGGTTACCAGTTTAGCCACCGGCGCGAGTATACTCATTATACGCAGCCTGATATTCCGGGCCTGAATTTGCAGCTGGCCACGTATACCTATGATGTTAAATATAATTTTAACTGGGGAAATGAATACGAAACCACTTTCGGTGTTAACGGGCAATACCAAAACAACAATATAGGTGGGGCCACCGTTTTCCCGATCCCGGCTTATCACCAGTTTGATATAGGCCCATTCTTCATCATCAAAAAGAGTTTCGGGAAATTGGATCTTTCAGCGGGCGCAAGGTATGACAGCCGGTCATTTACCGGGCAGGCAGCCTATGTGGATTCGACTAATGTATTTTACCCAACCCTTGTAGGTCAAAGCCCAACAACAGGGCCTAATGTGTACCAGCATTTTGCCGCGTTGAGCAAAACTTTTTCAGGCGCGACCGGAAGTTTCGGCGCGACCTACAACTTTTCTGATCAATTTTTGCTAAAAGGTAATATTGCGCGGGGTTTCAGGGCGCCAAGCATCGCGGAGCTATCTGCCAATGGGCCCGACCCCGGTTCCTCGATCTATCACGTGGGTAACAGCGCTTTTAAGCCGGAATTTAGCGTACAAGGCGACATCGGTGCATTTCTTACTTTGCCCAATGTAACAGCTAGTGTTGAAGTTTTTGACAATAACATACAAAACTATATTTTCCAGGAACAACTACTGGATGCACAAGGCAACCCTGCGCGCGCAAACCCTGACGGCTCCCCAAATCCCAATGGTCAATATAGTAAGTTTACGTATGTGCAAAGCACGGCGCGCATAACCGGCGGTGAGTTTTACCTGGATATTCACCCGTTGTCGTGGTTGCATTTTGCCAATTCATTAACCTTAACTTATGGTACAAATCTTGGTAATGGCGGTCATCAGCCGGACAGTTTGAAATATCTGCCTTTCATCCCGCCGCTGCATACGCATTCAGAATTGCGCGGCACTTTTTCAAAAGGATTTGGTGGGGTTAAAAATGTTTACGCTTTTGTAGGCTTCGACCATTATAATGCGCAAGATCACTTTTTTTCAGCTTACGGAACGGAAACCTATACTGCAGGATATAATTTGTTAAGCGCAGGCATAGGCGGTAACATAGTAAACGCAGCGGGAAAGAAGGTTATTGAGCTGTTTATTGAAGGCACCAACCTTGCCAATGTCGCTTATCAGTCGAACATGAGCAGGCTTAAGTATTTTGACAACGCTAATGTGCCCGCCGGTGTACAACCGGGTATTTTTAACATGGGCCGAAATATTAGCTTTAAGGCTGTGGTGCCTTTCGACCTGTCGCCACATGCAAAACCGGTTACCGGTCCCTAAAATAAAGAGGCCCTGCTTTTCGGTAGGGCCTCTTTTATTATCAATCACTTACTTTTCCAGGCGCCTGCAATCAGCTCAGTTAATACAATATTAAATTTTGGAATTGTCGCAGTTTGAATTTAGGGATGTGGATATTCTATCTGATAATGTTTGCACAGTTGTTAATAAAGTCTTATGGAATCGCAACCAGCAAACCAGCACTCATACCGATAGATTGTTCATGAGCTTGACCAAAATCTACTCATAGGCGGGTTCAAGATACCAGCCAAACTGATGTTTCAACGATGGCCAGAACATGAAATCTAATGCGATTTCGCCGCCCATAGAGTTGGTTGTCACGCCATGGTCGACTGCGTGAGTCCTTGTCACACCAGCTCCGAACATAAACTCAACTTTTGAGGAGAATGTCCAGGGTTTTTTGAACAGAAGGTCTGCATCCCATTCCCTTGAGTGAGCACCGTAAGTAGGGCTAACCCCTAATTCAAGTTCAAGCCAGTTTTCTATTGGCGTAACCTCGGCTGCAATGCTATAACCGAAACTTAATTTACCATTGCCGCGATTCCAGGAAGCAGCACCGCCAAGTTCAACGACAGCAATTGGTTCCTTTTCGCCGATGCTATCTTTTAGAGCTTTTTGTCCAATGGCAACATCCGTAAAGCACAGCAATAATATGAAGGTTAAAAAGAATTTCACGCTGTAGAAATGTATCATGCCGGCAATATTACAAAATCTCTTAAGCAATCTGGCTGATGCCGGCATTACGGACAATTATTACCTGCTTTAGCAAAATCGCCAAAAAGAAAGATTCAAACTGAGACACTACTTAAATTATCAATAAGCTGAAATATACGGTCATATTGTTGCCAAGTGTTATTTTTCCTGTTTCATTATGCTGTATTGGTCAACCAGGTGATGGACAATGTCGCCGATGAAGAGAAAAATGCCATATCCAATCCATTCCGCTACATTATATAAGTGTGAGACCGAAGTTCCGCCTATTTTTCCAAGCGATATCCCTATAAACCAGGTACATGTTACCGCAACGAAACAAGCAAGTATCTTTATATAATTATTTGTTATAACAGGCTGTAACATTGCCCAGAGTATAATGTACAGCACCGGTTGCCGAATTGCTTCGTGTCCCGCTACTGCGCTGATCCAATAAATAAAAGATTGACCAATAAAACTGATTCCATCAATAAATGAATGCACTATATTCATAAGAATAAAAACTATGAGCGTGATTCCTAAACTCATGTTTTTCAGATGAACACTACATGTGATTTTTCCAAGGTAATAACCCGCACAAAGGAGTGCAAGTATTAGGAGTGGATTAGAAAAATGCTGCTTACTCTCTAATAATAAAAGAACCACTGCTGAAATGATACACACAGCTTTTGCGAAATAGAATCTTTCCGAAGAAAATAGTCGGACAGTCATAATAATAGTGTTTTGAATTTTCAGGCGGCTTTTTTAAAGTTTATCAGTTTAATGCCTGAAGCTTTGATCAATTGAGCAGCCCAGCTTGTAATTACGATAGCTCCAATAATTCCGCTGAATGCATCGAGCCAGTATAAATGGAAGAACAAACCCAGTGTTAATGCGATAATAGCCGTTAAACTTGTTAATCCATCGGCAAGTACATGAATGTAGGCAGCCCTGATGTTATGGTCGTGAGTGTCGTGGTCATGATGCAACAGCAGCGCGCTGATTGCATTGACTATTAAACCTATTATTGCTACGATAATTGCTTCGCCAAATTTAATGGGCTGCGGATGGATCAAACGACCGATGGACTCAACCGCCATAATTATGGCAATAATTTGTAGAACGATGGCACTTGTAAAGCCTGAAAGCGACAGTAACAAATCGCTTTGAAAAGAAATTTTTTGCGACTGTGCATATTTACGGGTAAAGAAATAAGCAGCCCACGTTAAGCCAATGGCAAAAACGTGTGTCGACATGTGCCAGCCCTCGGCGGTTAGTGCCATTGAATTGCTGTAATAGCCAATAACAATTTCAAGGAGCATGGTAATTATGGTTAAAATAACCACCCAGCGCGTCTGGCTTTCATGGTCGTGCGCTTTTAACTCATCGTTGTTAGCTGCTAAAAGGTTTATATCATTACTATTTGCCGTGTGTAGTTGGCCCCCACCCCTATACTCGTTTATCCACTCAACTTTGGTTTGAATGGGACTCCTTTTTGAAAGGCTTTTATACGGGATCGCGATATAGCCAATATAAAAGAAACCCATCAGTTTATCCTTCTCGCCGAGGTCAAAGTATGACTTTGATTGTTCAAAATAGGTGATCCCGGCAGTGGTCCAATATGAGCCCAAACCGTATGCGGTAACTGTTAGAAACATATTTTCAACTGCACACGCCACCGCCTGTATCTCCTCATTTTCGGGTAATACCTCTTTTTCATTCCTCCGCATGCCAATCGAAATGACATGGGATGCCAGCATCGGGTATTCGAGCAATTTTTGATAACGAATTTCGTTATACTCTTCACCAGCATATTCCTGGTAAATACGTCCCTGCAGTTCAGCAAAATAACGGCGGCCTTCGGCTGAAAATACTTTAAAACGCCACGGTTCAGTTTGCTTGTGATTTGGCGCGCGGTTAGCATTTTCCAATATCTGCCAGATCACTTCGTCGGGGACCGTCTTGTCTTTTTCGTACTGCCGCGGGTAAACGCTTCTCCGGTTAAGAATAATATCGTTCAGCTGGTCAACATCGTATTTTGAAATAATATCGTTCATTGGCTTCCTGTCAAAACTATAGTGCGTGAAGTTATTTTATTTGTGAAAAAATAAACAGGTAAAAAACCGTTGATTTTCGGTACTTTAGCGCATGCGATTATTCCAGGATATAGAAATTACTATTCGCGATATTCAATCATCTGTTTCCCCACCGCACCGCCATCATTACTTTGAATTATTATATATCCTGGAAGGCGCCGGCAGCCATACGATCAATAATAATCAATACCCATACAGTAAGGGGAACTTGTTTCTGCTGACGCCTGACGATACCCATAGCTTCGAAATTAGTTCGGATACCCGGTGCTGTATCATTGACTTTACAAAAGGATTGTTCGCCAAACGACACCGCAGCCAAATGGACCGTGCTGAAATAACCGAGTTTTTCGTAAGCATGGAGTATATTTTTCATAATCATCAAAACCTGAAAGGATATATTGCAATGAATCAGCAAGAGTCGGGTCTAACAAACGGCTTGGTCGCGCAGCTGATCATGGAAAAGGATCAGCCAAGGATTTATAGCGGCATTATAACCCAAAACATCGTTTTTTTACTATTAAATATAATCGCAAGGTCAATACAGGAAAACATCGCCGGCGAACTGAAGAACAAGGGCGCCAAAAACATCATTCACGAGCTAACGACCTATATTCAGCAAAATATTTACAAAAAGGAATTACTGAAAATTGATAGCCTGGCAAAACACTTCAATAAAACGCCGGACCATTTGAACCGTTACTTTAAGCAGCAAACGGGCATTACACTCAAGACATATATTAATCGTTATAAATTAAGGCTCGTAGAAACACGCCTGCGCTACAGCGACCTGAATATTTCAGAGATCGCGAATGAGCTGGGATACACGGACGAAAGCCATTTAAACAAGATTTTTAAAAGCGCATTCGGGCAAACAGCCAAGGAATACAGAAAAATCGGTAAATAGATATCAGAAGAATTACCGACTAAAACTGCCGATGACCTGCTCAACGGTAAGCTTTTCCTGTACGCCGGTTTCCATATTTTTTATGGTTAGCAGGCCGGTTTGCATTTCCTGGCTACCGATGATAATGGTGTAGGGGATATTATTATTGTTGGCATAGTCCAACTGTTTTTTGAGTTTGGCGCCTGCCGGGTAAAGCTCGGCATTAACATCCTGCCGCCGCAGCTGCTGCAAAATAGGGAAGGCGAATTGTTCGCCTTCCTTATCCATGCAACAGATAAGCAGCTGTGTTGCCTGGTCGGCTGCAGCCGGAAAAATGTTCAATTCTTCCATCACATCATAAATGCGGTCGGCGCCAAAGGATATGCCAACACCGGTAAGCCCTTTTAACCCGAACATACCCGTAAGGTCGTCATAACGCCCGCCGCCGCCGATGCTGCCCATGGCCACCTCGTTGGTTTTTACTTCGAATATGGCGCCGGTATAATAGTTTAAGCCGCGGGCAAGGGTGATGTCCAGTTCGCAGTTCGCAGTTTGCAGCTGGCAGTTGGCAAGGTAGTTTAAAACTTCCTCTATCTCATCGCACCCTTTTAACCCTATCGGCGAATTGGCAAGGGCGTTGCGCAGCTTTTCGAGCTTTTCGGTATTTGAGCCTTCCAGCAAAATTACCGGCTCAATTATCTTAATATCATTCTCCGTAAAACCTTTTCCAAGCAGTTCATTTATCACACCATTCAAACCGATCTTATCCAGTTTATCAATGGCTACGGTCATGTCAATTATGTTATCGATTTTATCTATAAGTTCGGCTATTCCTGATAGAATTTTTCTATTATTTATTTTTATCGTGAAATCCTTTAACCCAAGCTTGGTTAAAGCTTCATCATAAATGAGTACAAACTCCGCCTCGTTGATGAGCGAATCGGAGCCCACTACATCCGCATCGCATTGATAAAATTCGCGGTAACGGCCCTTTTGCGGTCTGTCGGCACGCCAAACCGGCTGCACCTGGAAACGTTTGAACGGGAAAGTAATTTCGTTTTGGTGCATCACCACGTAGCGTGCGAAGGGGACTGTTAAATCGTAACGAAGTGCTTTTTCGGAAATAACGGGGGTTAGTGCTTTTGAGTTAAATTCAAAGCTTTCCGACCGCTGCTTTTTGTTTTCAGCTTCGTTCCAGAAATCGCCGCTGTTCAATATCTTAAATATCAGTTTGTCACCCTCATCGCCATACTTGCCCGTTAAAGTTGACAGGTTTTCCATCGCCGGCGTTTCGATCTGCCGGTAACCATATTTGCGAAAAACGTCTTTTATCGTATCAAAAATAAAATTGCGGCGCACCATTTCGGTTGGTGAAAAATCGCGGGTGCCTTTTGGTACAGATGGTTTGATGGATGCCATGGGGGACAAATGTAACAGGATTTAAGGATTTTAATGATTCTCATGATAAAATCAACGAAATCCATAGATCATTTAAATCAACGGTTCGGACAAAAATGGATTGATGATAGTGAGCTTGTTTTCAATGATCATTTTATGCTGCATGTCTTCTGAATAAAGCGTGTTGCAATTGGCATCAAGTGCGGAAGCAACTATTAATGCGTCAAAAAGTTGGAAGTTATACTTTTTTGTAAGTGCTATCGCGGTGTGAAATGTGGTTTTAGTTGAAGGAACAAAGAAACAATCTGACAATAGGTCATCCCATAACCTTAATATTTGTTCCTTTTCATACTTGAATCTACGCTTGCATACATTAGCAACTTCTGTCAGAACCTGGGAGTTTATACATGGTTTCTTTAAAAGGATGTTCTGGGCAATCGACCGTTTATGTTCATCGCTGTCCATTAGGTATAAAATTATGTTTGAATCAATAAAGATTTCATTCATAATCGTTTGCGTCATCCCGGTTAAACCGGTAATTATCGTGAGAGATAACAGGGTAACTGGCGTACCTTTTTTTAATATCCAGTATACTTTGAGCCGATTTTAGTTCTATGGGTTGGCTTTCATCGTTATCTATCTCAAATGCAATGATTTCAACCGTTTTGCCAACCATTTCATCCGGGAGGTTGAGAATGTAAGTATTATCGACGGGTTTAATTAGCTCTCGTATCATAACTTTTTCATCAATTAAACAAAATTAATAAATTAAATCAGGAATACTAAATTTGAGCTATGAGCATAGTAGCCCAAACATCCCGCATCATTATCCGTGAGTTTTTACCAGACGAGGAAAATATCTATCTAAACCATTTTAACGATGAAATGGTTATCCGATACCTGCCCGTACGTAGCCGCGAGGAACGCATTAATTTTTTCCGCAAAGTATTGGAACAATATACTATCAATAAAAAATTAGGCACGTGGGGCATATTCAACAAAGCCGGCGGCGAATTTATAGGGAGCTGCCTGCTGCGTCTTTTTAATACTGAGCCGGGAATAGTTGAGCTGGGCTATAGCATGGAAAAAAAATACTGGGGTATGGGCATCGGAACCGAAATGGCTGCGGCGATGTTGGCTCATGGTTTTGCCGACCCCGCTACACTACAAATTGTGGCGGTTACCACCCTGGAAAATATAGGTTCGCAGCGTGTGCTTGAAAAGGCTGGCCTGAAGCGTATGGACAACCTGATGAGAGACGGGATAGAGTTGGCTTATTTCAAAATTCTGCCAGGCAAATCTTAAGCCTTGTTACTTATTGTGCTGTTTAATGATTTCCCGGCAGCCTTCTTCGATCAGTTTAAACACGGGCTCAAACTGGGCATCGTCGTAATAGGGGTCGGGTACGATCTTGTCACCTAATAAAAGCTTTACTTTTTTAGCATCTTCTTCGTTGCGCGCTTTGGCCAGTATGTCGCTGAGGTTATTTTTATCCATTACAAGAATGAGGTCGAAATCGTCGAAATCACTTATTTTAAAAAGCCTGCAAACCTGCCGGCTGATGTCGATACCGTGGCCCATAGCCGCGCGGGTCGACCGCCGGTCGGGGCCCTCGCCTACGTGCCAGTCGCCGGTTCCGGCTGAGTCGATATGCCAGTCGAGGCCGTGTTCCTTAGCCAGGTGCCGCATTATACCTTCCGCCAGCGGCGAACGGCAAATATTGCCCAGGCAAACCATCAGGAGTTTCATTGAGTTAGTTGATTTGGTGAGTTGTTGATTGGTTGATTAAGTTTTAGGAATGGTTGACAGAATTTTCTAACTCAATCAACCATTCACTCAATCAACATAATCAACCAAATAGCTGATTCAATATCCCCGCCAACCGTACGCCGGCCTGTAGCAGGCGCTGGTTTACGATATCGATATGTGTGAAATTATATTTGTAGTTCAGCGTATCGCCGGGCTTTATTTCGGTATAAAGCTTTTCGGTGATCTGGTTCGACTCAAATATCCATTTGGTTACAGGGGCAGCCTGCCATTCGGCGCGCTGCGCGGCCGTGGTATGGTTAATGGCCGAAGCATATTCGGTATAGCTTAATTGCTGAAATTCTATCAGCTGCGAATCCCAAACCGAGTGCAGGTTAGTTGGGTTGTTAAACCAGTTCAATTTAAAGTCGTTGCCGCCTTTATCATCCGCGTGGGCGGCATGCATAGGCTGGTGCACATCCTCAACAAGATGGATCAGCATGTGCAGGTACAGCAGCTTGTTTTCTTTGCTGATATCCTTCTTTTTTAGCTCGCCGATCAGGAATTGCAATTTGGTATATGCATCTACATTTTTATCGTTGTTCAAATAATCTACCATTTCGGGATAGGTATATGCCTTATCGAAATCAACATAATGCCAGGGCGCTAAATAGCTGTAATTGGCGTCGGACCGGATGAAATCGGCCCAGTTGCCGGCCAGTGCCAGTGATTCATTGCCCAAAATCTGCGCTATCGCCAACCGGGCTTTCGGGGTTAAATACGTACTGGCTATTTGCCCGCAAATGCGGTGGCCCTGGGTGCCCCAGGCCATGGATTGCAGCGGGAAATAAAAGATAACGGCTAATAAAGTGAGTTTCTTTAAAAAATTTGCTTTCATACTATAAGGGTTTTGGGTGACAAGTAGTGCGTTTTATTAAATGAGCATTTATAGGGATAACGTCAGAAGTGCCGGCAAATTGAACGTTCAAACTATCTTTTTTGATGACCTTGAAAAATTCCTCATAATCGCCCGAGCGGAAACAGCCCTTATCGTCTTTTATGGTCATATCCGGGTTGCAAAACTGACCCTTTAAATTCAGGGTATCGTGGCTTTGCTCATACGTTCCGCGCACGTACTCGGCCCAATGGCCCGACCGCATACAGGTATCAGGACCGATATTTATTTTGCTGTACGACTTGATCGACACAAAAAAAGAATCGCAGCTAAATTTAAGATGATATAATGAATAAGTGAGCAGCCGTTTTTGCCCCGGCACCGAATCCTGCTGCCATTCGCCCTGCAGGAAGCTTTCTCCCCGCGTTTGCACGTTTGGGTTGAACCAGCAGGATGAGAAGCTTAAAGCGGAAAGCAGAAAGCCGAGAGCTAATAGGTAAAAGGCAAAAGGCGAAAGGCGAAAGGTTGTGTGCATGTTGATTTTCAAAAGTCCCTCTCCTTTGGAGAGGGATTTAGGGTGAGGCCGGCTCTATTTCAATCCGCCTATCATATCTTCGGGGCGCACCCATTGGTCAAACTGCTCATTGGTCAGTAAGCCCAGTTCGGTGGCGGCCTCGCGTAATGATTTATTTTCTTTTAGTGCCTTTTTTGCGATTTTGGCAGCGTTCTCATAACCGATATGCGGGTTTAGCGCTGTAACCAACATCAGCGAATTTTCGAGGTGCTTTTTAATGCCGTCGTAGTTTGGTTCGATGCCAACGGCGCAATGGTCGTTAAAGGATACGCAGGCATCGCCGATCAATCTTGCCGACTGTAAAAAGTTAGCGGCCATGAGTGGTTTGAACACATTCAGCTCGTAATGCCCGTTTGATCCGCCTATTGAAATGGCTACGTCGTTACCCATTACCTGTGCCGCAACCATGGTTACCGCTTCGTTTTGGGTAGGATTGACCTTGCCGGGCATGATGGATGAGCCAGGCTCGTTATCCGGAATATGTATTTCGCCGATACCCGAGCGCGGGCCGGAAGCCAGCATGCGGATATCGTTCGCAATTTTCATTAAGGACACGGCTATCTGTTTTAATGCGCCGTGTGTTTCAACGATGGCATCGTGCGCGGCCAGTGCCTCGAATTTATTTTCGGCCGTGCGGAACGGCAGATGTGTGAATTTAGCGATATAGTTAGCCACCATCACATCATAACCCTTAGGGGTATTGATACCGGTGCCTACGGCTGTGCCGCCCAGTGCCAGTTCGGCAAGATGGTCGAGCGTGTTGCGTAGCGCGCGTAAGCCGTGGTCCAACTGCGATACATAGCCGGAAAATTCCTGGCCGAGGGTAAGCGGCGTAGCATCCATCAGGTGGGTGCGGCCGATCTTAACAACGCCTTTAAAAGCTTCTGATTTCTTTTTGAGTGTATTACGCAGTTTTTCAACGCCCGGTATGGTCACATCGATCAGCATTTTATAGGCCGCAATGTGCATAGCAGTTGGGTAGGTATCGTTTGACGACTGCGATTTATTGACGTCATCATTCGCGTGGATAAATGTTTTGCCATCGCCCAGCTTGTTGCCCTGCAGCACATGAGCGCGGTTAGCAATTACTTCGTTCACGTTCATGTTTGATTGCGTGCCCGAACCTGTTTGCCATATTACGAGCGGGAACTCGCTATCCAGGTTACCCTGCAATATCTCGTCGCATACCTGGGCGATGAGGTTGCGCTTTTCGACAGGTAAAACGCCGAGGTCCATATTGGTATAGGCAGCCGCCTTTTTGAGATAGGCGAACGCGTATATGATCTCCTTCGGCATGGAAGCCTCGGGCCCTATTTTAAAATTATTGCGCGAACGCTCGGTTTGTGCCCCCCAGTATTTGTCGGCGGGTACTTGTACCTCGCCCATGGTATCGTGTTCCGTTCTGAAACTCATGAAATGTGTGTTTTTTTGCAGCGCAAAGTTAGGGTTTTATGTGAAGTTAGCTAAACGAAGATGGTAATTTACGGCTATGAAGATTATTTAACGTCGGTTATTTTTATAGCGCGGTAAATTATATCCAGATATGCAGCATTTTGTTCAACCGTAGTAGGAAATCCAGCTTTTTTGCGACGTTCATTTACTGATCCGGCATCTTTAATTGGCCAGATGAAGCAATCAATACCCAATCCGTTTTTAAGATTGCGGCAAACAGCCTGAGTGCCATATATTTGTTCTTCGCCCTTATTAAGTAATGCCCTATCGAGCATCTTGGCATATAGCATGAAAGGCAGTTCTTTATTTTCAGCCGCCTTTTTAATGATAGCAATATATTTATCTATTTTTTTGGAGTGTTGGATTATATTCCAGGCCGCTTCATTAGTTGGCTCACCAACCAATGTTTTACCCGGATAACCATATTTTTTAAATACAGCTTCGATAAAAACAACATTCATTGAATCAATATTATTTTGTAGGCCCCAGTAGCGTTTATTAGCCTGTTGCACTGTAAGTGATAAACTTTTGGCTACTGAGTCTCTTTTTAATGGATCACTCAAGAAATTTAACGTTTCCCTGTATTCCTGGTCAAGCACCATTACACTATCAAGCTGTCGTTTAAGCGTATAATTTAGTCTATGTTGACCTGATGCTGAATCGACCGTAAAAAGCAATAAAATTATAATGAGATTTTTCATCGTATGGATGTTGGTCAGAATAAACTTGTACACATTATTTAATTTATCAAAATCCTCTCTCCGTCGTTTTAACCCAGGTATACAAATCATTCATATACTGCGGATGATCCTTTATCCATGCTGCGTTTTCGGTGGGGTTCGGGTTTATGGCGCGCGTAAAGGCAGGCATGTTGCTGCTCTGCGCCAGCTTATAAAAGTAATCGGCGAAAAACTTGTCGAAGAAGGTTTTATCTTTTTTCTTTTCAGATAGTTCGCCTGTGATAGTAAAGATGCTTTTCAATTCGTCTTCGAGCAGGCCCGTTCCCGTTAGCTTTTTTTGCTGGGCGGATATCACGCTCATCGATATACTTAAATTTTGTGAGCTTGTTTCAGTGTTATCTTTTGGAGAAAGCGTTATGGTTGTGTTGCCATTGTTATCCTTTAGCGCGCCACCCTGGAGTATATGCTGTATGTTGTTATAAGCTTCAGCCGAACGCGCTGTATTCGGCTCCAGCAAAATAAAGCTGCAAAAACCAAGAAGCGCCGGAACGCGCTTGTTTTGGTGGAAGGTAACCAATGCGTACATGCGCTGGCTGCTGGCATGTTTTGGATCGAGCTTTATAGCTTCTATGGCGCACTTCTCAGCCTCTGGGTATTGTTTATACCTGGAGTACACAATGCCCAGGTTGTAATAAAGACGCTGATAGCCGGGATTAGCTTTGATACCCGCGTTGTACGCTTCAATGGCCTTGTCTTTTTGATTGTCCTTATCGTAAATGGTACCCAATAGGTCGTAAGCCCCGGCCGTTAGGGAAGTATTAGCGGCAACTACTTTTTGGAGATATGGGATGCCGTCGGTTCCTTTGCCCGAAACAAAAAGCGTGTAAGCCAATTCAAAATTAGCATATACATTCCCCGAGTCGATCTTTAATGCCTGGTTATATTTTTCGATGGCTTCGGCATATTTACCCTGGTCGTTTAGCTGAACGCCGTCGTGTACCAGTGCCTTTGCATCCCCGTTATTTTGCGCGAGTGCTGCGTTGCAAAAAATCAGCAAAATGGATGCGAGAATTTTTATCGTTTTCATGTAATAAACATACAAATGTTATTAACAAAGACGAAAAATTTAAACATTCCGTTATAGTTCAAGTTTAATTTTCCCATTTTCGCGTTTTGTTAACCTGTGATAATTTGCCCATGAGATTTGTGTATAAAACTGCATTAACACTTGTTGCCAACTTGTTTTTTTTAGCCTCCTGCTCTTCAAAACATGCCGATCATATCGATCCGCCAGCTCCGCCGCCGGCCCCTTTCAATGCCAAAGCTTTACTGGCTTACAATCCTAAAGATGCCGATAAACGGATAGACGCTTTTATCCAGCAGCTGCATAAAACGCGTGCCTTTAACGGCAACGTACTGGTGGCCAAACACGGTAAGATCATTTACGAAAAGGCACTGGGCTGGGCCGATTACCTGCGCCGTGACAGCCTGAAGATCAGTTCGCAGTTTGAACTGGCATCGGTTAGCAAAACCATGACCTCGACCGCTATCCTCATGCTGATGGAACGTGGCAAGTTGCGGCTGGACCAAAATGTAAAGGAGTTTTTCCCGGATTTCCCGTACGATGGCATCACTATCCGCCTACTGCTTACGCATCGTTCGGGACTGATGAACTACGTATACTTTACAGACGACCTGTACCGCGCCCAGCACTGGAACCAGCGCAAGGGCATTTCAAATACCGAGGAAATGGCCCTGATAGCCAAATATAAACCGCATCCGTTCAATAAACCTGATAAAAGGTTCCTGTATAATAACTCGAACTTTATGGTGCTTGGCTCCATTATCGAAAAGGTAAGCGGGCAGTCGTACGCCGATTTTATGAAGCAAAACGTGTTTAAACCGGCAGGTATGGAACATACGGCGGTTTATTCGAAGGCGGTTTATGATAAGATACCGGTTGATGTAGTGGGCCACGACAGGGGCCAGTGGCGCTATTCGGTCGCGCAAAACTTCCTCGACGGGCCTGTGGGCGATAAAGGGATCTACAGTACCGTTGGCGACCTGTATTTATTCGACCGCGCTTTGCGTGCAGGGCGGCTGTTAAAACAAGCTACCATGGATTCGGCTTATGTGCCGCGCAACCCCATTATCCACGGGCATTTTAGCTATGGATACGGCTGGCGTATTTTTGAAGCGCCGGGCCAGCAGGTGATCTATCATACCGGCTGGTGGCATGGTTTCCGCCATATTTATTTGCGCGATATAAAAGATGATATCACGATTGTGATGCTATCAAATTTATCAAACGGAAGCTTGCTCAAGCTGGACGAGCTGTTTAAAATAACCGGCATGCCTATCGTACGCAAAAGCGCCTACAAGGGCAATGGGGATACGAGTGAGGACTAGAGGATGTGCAAATGTGCAGATTACAAATGTGCAGATTGGCAATGCGGAAAATAGTCAGTTAGCAAATTTTTAAAACATAATCCTGTTATATAAATTATATTATAAAATTTGCACATCTGCATATTTGCACATCCACACATCATAAAAAACTATGTTCGATAAATTAATGCAGGCCCAGCAAAAGGCGGGCGAAGTAAAGAAACGGCTGGAGGGCATAACGGTTTCCGGCTCGGCCGAGGGCGGTAAAATTACTGTTACAGCCAATGGCAATAAGGAGATCCAATCGGTTATGATAGACGACGATTTTTTTAAGGATGCCGATAAGGAACAATTGGGAGAACTGCTGGTTATTGCCATAAATAAGGCGATGGAACAGGCTGATAATGTGAGCCAAAGCGAAATGGCTGCTATGACCAAAGAAATGTTTGGCGGCCTGGGCAACCTGTTTTGAATCGATTTCAATATCGAACATCGAATATCCAATTTAGAATGATGAAGGGAGCGGAAGGAAATCTTGACATTTCAGTGTTTGACGTTGGATATTGATTATTCGATATTCGCAAATAAAACATCATCCATATGAAAACTACCTATTACGGACAATCCACTTTTGAGATTGAAACCGGCGGAAAAAAGTTATTATTTGACCCATTTATTTCGCCGAATCCGATGGCAAAAGCTATCGACATCAATAGTTTAAAACCTGATTATATCCTGGTATCGCATGGCCACGGCGACCATGTTGCCGATTTGCTGGCCATTCAAAAAAACAGCGGCGCAGTGATCATTTGTATCGCCGAGATCGCAGGCTGGCTTGAAAAGCAGGGCGTTAAAAACGCGCATGGCATGAACATTGGCGGTGGGTTTGATTTTGATTTCGGCCGTGTAAAAATGGTTAACGCCGTGCATTCAAGCACTATGCCCGACGGTTCGGCCGGCGGCAACCCTGCAGGTTTTTTAATCAAAGCTGAAGGCAAGAGCATTTATTATGCCGGCGATACTGCCCTTACCTACGATATGAAGCTGCTGGCTGATGAAAAGCTGGACTGGGCCTTTTTACCTATCGGGGATAATTACACAATGGGCGCCGATGACGCGGTTAAAGCATGCGATTTTATCAATTGCAGAAATGTGATCGGTATGCATTACGACACCTTCCCGGTAATAAAGATCGATAAAGCTGAAGTGAAGCAGAAGTTTATACAGGCCCAGCTCAATTTGAAGCTGCCGGAGATAGGCGAGGCTATTGCACTTTAAAACAAAACGCTCCAGACAACCGGAGCGTTTTGTTTTAGCTATTTCACCGTGTCTTTCTTTCGTTTAAACATGGTGTCTTTTTTTCTTATCGTATCGCGCCTTACGGGCTTTGTGCGTTTTTTCTTCATCGTATCCTGCTGAGCGGATGCTTTAATAGCCGGAACGCCGTAAGCATAGATGCTTCCTAAGCTGATCGCCGCTAAGGCGATCATACAAATAGCTTTTTTCATAATCGCAGAATTGGTCTATTAACGGTAATTAAAATAATTATCTAATTGATCAACCTTCGTGGTTTCCTATTGTTTGCTGAAATATCAAAATGAGCCGGCCCGGAAAAACAGCGCAAAAAAACACCCGCCGAAGCGGGTGTTTTTTGATTAGCGATACTAGTATTTTTTGGTTGTATCTTTTATTTTGGTTTTGATTTTGGAAGTCGGCGTTTTAGCCTTCTGCTTTACATTACCATGCTTCATTTTAGTTTTCACTTTAACGGTATCTGTTTTTAATGCAGATGCAGAAACAGTACCAATAGCGATTGCGGCAAGGGCAATCATACAAATTACTTTTTTCATAATTAACAAATTTTAGTTTTTAGTTTATAATTAGATATAAACAAACTATTTTAAAATTGTTTTTATTTATGAAAAAGGAGACTTACGAAGTTTAACAAGCTTCGTAAGTCTGTTGATATGTTAAATAATTGTCCCGCTTGGTATAACAGCGCGTTTTTTGATGATCACAATACCATCCTGTACGGTGTAAGTGCCATAATCGCCATCTTCCAGCTTTTCGCCACAATTTATCTGCACATCATCGCCTATATAGGTGTTTTTATCGATAATGGCATTTTTGATATGGCACCTGTCGCCGATACCCATGATTGGGGATTTGCTGAGGTGTGATTCCTGTATTTGCGTCAGTGTTTGATAGTTATCCGACCCCATTACATAGCAGTTTTCGATAATGGTGCCAAAACCTACGCGGGTACGGATACCGATGATCGACCTGCTGATGTGGCTGGCGTTAATGATACAGCCATCAGCGATGATGGCCTTATCAACCTGGGTACCCGACATTTTTGACGGAGGCAGCATACGCGCACGGGTATAAATAAAGTTCTCGTCGAAAAGGTTAAACTGCGGGATGTCATCCGTTAAGCCGAGGTTGGCTTCAAAGAAAGATGGAATGGTCCCGATATCGGTCCAATAGCCTTCATACTGGTAGCTAACTACCTTGTGCTCGGTGATGGATTGCGGTATTATTTCTTTACCGAAATCGGTGCGCTCATTTCCCTGCAACAGCTCGTACAGCAATTTGCGATTAAAGATATAAATACCCATTGATGCCAGGTAAATACGGCCCTCGGCCTTCATTTGCGGGCTTACATCCGATACCCAATTTTCAAAACCGCTTTTTGGCTTTTCAATAAACGAGGTAATGGTACCCTCTTTATCGGTTTTTAATATCCCGAAACCAGGCACGTCGTTCACATGTACCGGGATCGTAGCGATAGATATTTCGGCATTTTTTCGAATGTGCTCCTCAATCATCGCTTCAAAATCCATCTGGTAAAGCTGGTCGCCCGAAAGGATGAGCACATACTCAAACTCGTGTACCGCCAGGTGGTGCAGGCTTTGCCTTACCGCGTCGGCAGTTCCCTGGAACCAGGCCACGCTCGACGGCGTTTGCTCGGCGGCCAGTATATCCACAAAAGCCTCGCTGAAACTGCTGAAATGGTAGGTGTTTTTTATGTGCTTGTTGAGCGATGCCGAGTTAAATTGCGTGAGCACATATATCCGGTCGATACCCGAGTGCAGGCAATTTGAAATAGGAATATCAACCAGCCGGTATTTACCTGCTATAGGTACGGCCGGTTTTGAGCGTGTTGCGGTTAACGGAGATAACCGGCTTCCCTGGCCGCCGCCAAGTACGATGCAAATTACTTTTGAGGTCATATTACAGGGTTTAAACTTTTATATAAATCAATATACTCTTTAGCCGAACGGTCCCACGAAAAATCGAGCGCCATCATAAACTTACGCAAAGTTTGCAAGTGTTTGGTATTGCTATAAAGAACTATTGCCCGGCTAACCGCATGGCAAATATCCTCCACATCTGCGTTGTTAAACCTGATGCCGTAGCCGCCTTCTTCACCAAAATCAATTACCGAATCCCTCAAGCCGCCGGTGCTTCTTACCATGGGCATAGTGCCATAGCGCATAGCGTACATTTGGTTTAAGCCGCAGGGCTCAACACGCGAGGGCATTAGCAATAAATCGGACCCGGCGTAAATTAAATGCGCAAGCGCCTCGTCATACCCAATGAAAACAGCACAGCTTTCAGGATAGAAGGCCTGCAGGTCGAGCAGCTCTTTTTCGGTTTCTTTTTCGCCGGCGCCCAGCACCAGGAAATTGAACCCGCCGGGATGCTCATTGAAGCTTTCTTCCATCGCGGTAGTCAGCAGGTCGGCGCCTTTTTCAAATACCAGCCTGCCGATGAACGAGATAAGCGGCTTATCCGGCGACAGGTTGAACCGGGTGCATAAAGCTTCCTTATTGGCCTGCTTGCCTTTGGTTATTTGTGTTTTGAATATCTTATTGGCAAGCATCGGGTCGGTGGCCGGGTTCCAGATATCGGTGTCGATCCCGTTAAGGATACCTACACCTTTTGCATGCTCCAGGTAAAATAAAAACTCGAGGCCGTTCGACTGTATAGTAAGTTCATGGAGGTAAGTAGGCGAAACTGTGGTATAACGCCAGCAGCATTTTACCGCGCTTGCCAGCGGATTAATGCCGCCGGCCCAATCGAGCAGGCCGGTTTGTGTGAGGTCGATCTCCGGCAGGTATGATAGCTTATCCCAGCCAAAAGCACCATGGTACTGCCCGTTATGGATGGTAAAAATAGTAGGCGTATTTTCAAGTCGCGTATAAAGGCGCGAGTGGTATAGTAAAAATGGCACCAGGCCCGAATGATGGTCGTGGCAATGGATGAGGTCGGGCGATTGCTGCGAATAGTTGATCCAATCCAAAAAAGCGAGCTGGAAAGCGACGAATTGTTCGGTTTCATCCGGGTAACTGTAAATTTCTTCGCGATCGAGCAGCCCGGGTATTTTAACCAGGAACAACTCAAAACCAAGTTTATCGGTTGTTTCCTTTAATATCTCAAAATATAGCCTGCGGATGCCCAGCAGCGTCGATCCCCTGAAAACGGTTTCAAACTCATTTTCCCGGGTAAATTTGCGGTCGTAAAACGGCATAACCACAGCCGACTGCAGGCCGGCCAAATTTTGATATTTGGGCAGCGCACCAACAACATCGGCCAGCCCGCCCACTTTTGCTACGGGATAACACTCGGCACTCAGATGGAAAATTTTCATTTAGGTTTATGAATGGTTTAAGGTACTAAACATTTACCTAAATGAACAAACACATAATTTGAAAAATGTGTTGACAATTGTAAAATAATTTAATAAAAAATGCCGATAGGTTGTTATATCGGCATTTTTACTGTTCAGCGTATAATTCGCTGTGAGCTTGTTTTATTTTTTTCCATCCACAACCGGGCGGGTATTTGCATTCACCAGGTCCCAGGCGGTGTAAAATACCAGTTGCGCGCGTTTGGCCAGCAAGGGGAAATTGATCTTGCTTACTTCATCGCCAACCTGGTGGTAATCGGGGTGTACGCCGTTAAAATAGAATATGATGGGCACACCGTGTTTTGCAAAATTGTAATGATCTGAGCGGTAATAGAAACGGTTAGGGTCTTTCGGGTCGTCGTATTTATAATCCAGGTCGAGTTTGGTGTAGGTGCTGTTGGCATTTTCGTTTACCTTATGCAGGTCGGTGCTTAGCATCGATGAGCCTATCACATACACATAATTCGCTGAATCAGGTTTGCCGTTATACTCGTTGCCTATGCGGCCTATCATGTCAATATTCAAATCGGCAATGGTATTGTCTAAGGGGATAACCGGGTGATCGGTATAATATTCAGAACCAAGCAGGCCTTTTTCTTCGCCCACATTGCCTAAAAACAGAATGCTGCGGCGCGGGCCGTGACCCTCTTTTTTAGCCTGGGTAAATGCTTTCGCGATCTCGAGAATCCCGGTTGTGCCTGAGCCGTCGTCATCAGCGCCGTTGTTAACACGGTCGCCTTTTGTCCCTTCGGGGAGCATGCCGATATGGTCGTAATGCGCCGAGATCACCAGCACTTCGTCTTTTAGCTTTGGATCGGATCCCGGAAGGAGGCCGACCACATCAACGGCTTTAACATCTTTTGTCTCGGTTGCATACGAAGTCGAAATCGTAGCACTAACAACCTGCGTTTTTGGCTCGCCCGATTCATCAATTGCAGATCTTAGCTGTTCATAGGTTTTGCCGGAGTTTTTCAGTATAGCAGTGGCTAATTCAGGTGTAATGTTGAATATCACGGCCTGGGAATGAGTTGTTGACGGTGCATCCTTTTTTATCGATAAACGGCCGGCGCCTATTTGTGACCCAAACCTTTTTAGGTTAGCCGCAACATTCGATGCGACAGCTAAAACCAAAGCCGGATTTTTACTCATGATAAACTGCATACGTTTACCGCGTTCGGTGGTCCATGCAGATCTGGCAGCGGTACCGGTTATTTTTGATACGCCGTTGGCAAATGGCTCGCCATCTGTTATCACCATCACCACCTTGCCGGTAATGTCCATGCCTTTCAGGTCGTCGTAATTATCGGCGCCTATGCCATAGCCTATAAAGACGATCTCGTTTGCATTGATCGTGCCGGCAGTAGCTGAGCCGGTCGCATAAAACTCTTTTCCGCTAATAAAGGATGTGCCGTTTACGATAAATGAATTTACTCTGAAAGCATTTTCAACCAATGGCACATCAAAAAAATACGATCCGTTCGCAGCCGGCTGAAGTCCCAGCCGCTTAAATTCACCGGCAACGTAATTGGCGGCTTTATCGGCGCCCGGCTTACCGGTTTCGCGGCCCTCGAACTCATCCGAGGCCAGGATGCTTAAATGTTTACGGGCCAGTTCGGGCGTAATTTCCCGTGCATACTTCATTGCCGTTTTGTTCTCCTGGGCATACACGCCTATCGTTATTCCTGTTAAAGCGAGTGCTAAAATTGTCTTTCTCATATTTTGGTCATTGGTTATTAGTCAGTTGTCATTGGGTTGGTTTTTTGCCTTTCGCCTTTTACCTTTCAGCTTTCACCTCTCCTTCAGCAGGCTATTTTGTTTACCCGGTTGGCATGGCGGCCGCCTTCAAATTGAGTGCTTAAAAATGTGTGTACGATTTTCTTTGCCTCGTCGAGGGAAATAAAACGGGCGGGGATACAAACGATATTTGCGTTGTTATGGCTGCGGGCAAGGGTAGCTAATTCTTCGTTCCAGCAGATGGCGGCGCGTATACCCTGGTGTTTATTAGCTGTTATGGCCACGCCGTTTGCGCTTCCGCAGATGAGAATGCCAAAGTCAAATTCGCCGCTTTCAACGGCCGACGCTACGGGGTGGGCAAAATCGGGGTAATCAACCGAGGCGGAAGAGTATGTGCCGAAATCCTTTAGCTCTTTTACATCCAGGCTATCTGCAATCTGCTGTTTATACTCAAACCCTGCATGGTCGGCGCCGATAGCGATCTTTAACCCGTTGTTCATCTCTTTATTTGAAAATTTGTTGATTTGAAAATTTGAAGATAGGGATTTTGATGAAAAGATACACTAAGTAGTAGACCGCAATCAAAATATTACAAAAATAGCGATGGGTTTTAAACCCATCGCTATGGAAGCCGGTCAATTCATTTTCAAATTAATCAATTTTCAAATTATCTTACCATCAACTCATCATTTTCCCTTTTCTTCTTCCTTCGCTGTACAAAGGCCGAAACCCAAATGCTGCATTCGTACAATAAGAATAAGGGCATGGCAACGACCAACATCGTAAGTGCATCAGGAGATGGCGTTATGATCGCCGCTAATATTAAAATGAGCACGATAGCATAACGACGCTTTTCGCGCATGAATTTTGGTGTGAGTATATCCAGGCTCGAGAGGATGTATACAACGATGGGTAATTGAAAAACAATCCCCGCAAGGAGGGTTAACATCGTTTCGGATGATATAAACGAGTCGATACTGAACATATTTGTTATGGCATCGCTCACGGTGTAATTGGCAAAAAACCGGATAGATAACGGCGTTACCACGTAATAGCCAAAAAGTACACCCAGCGCGAACAGCATCGAGCAATAAAACACGAATCCGCTTGCTGCCCGCCGTTCCTTCTCGTGCAGGGCGGGCCGTATAAACCGCCATATCTCGTACAACAGGTACGGGATGCCCAAAATAAGCCCGATCATTATTGAGGAATTGAGTTGAAGGTTAAACTGGCCTGCCAGGTCGGTATTGATCAGCTGGAACTTTATGCTCTTTACACAAAAGCCTTCGGCGCTGATGGATGAGAATAGTTTGTGAACAGATGCACCGGCGTTGCACATCATCCGGTAGGTCCAGAAATCGACGCGCGTGGGGGCCAGGATAATACTGTAGAATATACGGTCGTAAAAAGCAAAGGCAAGTATGGCAAATACCAGCACAGCCAGAGCGGCCCGGATGATGTGCCACCTTAAGGCTTCCAGGTGCTGAAAAAAGGACATTTCGGCGCCCATTTTTTCGCCTTTTTCCTTTATTGAATCGGTTAACTTGCTAAATATGCCCATTTTTCAAAAAACTCCCGGTGTATCGGGTCGACTGTATATACGCTTAACCTGTCCGATCCGTTTTATTTATTCACTGTATTCGAAAGTTTCCATAAACTTCGTAGTAAAATTACCCGCACGGAAGTTTGGATCCTGCAATAATTTTAAGTGGAAAGGTATGGTGGTTTTAACGCCTTCGATCACAAACTCGCTTAAAGCCCGCTCCATAGTCGCCAACGCCTCATCGCGGGTTTGCGCCACGCAAATAACCTTGGCTATCATTGAATCGTAATTTGGCGGGATAACGTAGCCGGTGTAAACATGTGTATCAATACGTACGCCATGGCCGCCGGGGGAATGGAAATTGGTGATCTTTCCCGGTGAGGGGCGGAAGTTATTAAACGGGTCCTCAGCATTGATACGGCACTCGATGGCGTGCAGCATTGGTTCGTAGTTCTTTCCCGAGATCGGGATGCCTGCGGCCACCTTTATTTGTTCCTTTATCAGGTCGAAGTTGATCACCTCTTCGGTTACGGGATGTTCTACCTGTATCCGGGTGTTCATCTCCATAAAATAAAAGTTCCTGTTCTTATCAACCAAAAACTCTACTGTTCCGGCGCCTTCATATTTTACCGCTTTCGCACCTTTGATGGCGGCCTCGCCCATTCTTTTACGCAGTTTTTCTGTCATAAACGGGGATGGCGATTCCTCAACCAGTTTTTGGTGGCGGCGCTGAATGGAACAATCCCTTTCGGAGAGATGGCAAACTTTGCCGTACTGATCGCCCACAACCTGTATCTCGATGTGACGCGGATCTTCTACGTATTTTTCGAGGTACATACCATCGTTGCCGAACGCGGCGCCCGACTCAGCACGTGCTGAATCCCAGGCTGCTTCAAACTCGGCATCCTTCCAAACCACGCGCATACCCCTGCCGCCACCACCGGCGGTTGCCTTTAAAATAACGGGATAGCCAATTTTTTTCGCGATCTCCGTCCCCTGCTTTACGCTTTGCAGCAAGCCTTCGGAGCCGGGGATAGTAGGCACGCCGGCTTTTTTCATGGTTTCCTTAGCCGAAGCTTTGTCGCCCATGGCGTTGATCTGGTCGGCGGTGGCACCGATAAACTTAATGCCATACTCAGCGCAGATAGCCGAAAACTTAGCGTTCTCGGATAAAAACCCGTAACCGGGGTGTATCGCGTCGGCGTTGGTTAACTCGGCAGCAGATATGATATTCGGAATATTTAAGTAGGAATCGCGACTTGGCGGCGGGCCGATACAAACCGCTTCATCGGCAAACCGAACATGCAGGCTGTCGCGGTCGGCCGTGGAATATACAGCTATGGTTTTGATGCCCATTTCCTTACAGGTGCGAATAATTCGCAGGGCGATCTCACCACGGTTAGCTATCAATATTTTTTTAAACATAGTTTTAAATGTGCAGATTATAAATGTGCAAATGTGCAGATGGTTTGAATGTGCAAGTCATCCGCACATTTGAAATCCGCACATCCGCACATCTACATAGGTTCAACCAAAAACAAAGGCTGGTCGTATTCAACCGGCGATGCATTATCAACCAGTACCTTTACAATGCGGCCCGATACTTCTGATTCAATTTCGTTGAACAGTTTCATGGCTTCAATGATGCAAAGTACAGCGCCGGGCTTGATCTCGTCGCCAACATTAACAAATATTGGTTTTTCGGGACTTGCGGAACGATAAAACGTGCCTATCATAGGCGATTTTATCGTTATATATTTCGACGTATCCTCTACAGGTGCAGCAGGCGCCACGGGAGCGGCTGGTGCAGCAGCAGGGGCGGCGGCCGGTGCAGCGTGTACTGCGGGTTGTGCAGCCGGTATGGTCGCATTAACAACGGTAGCAGCCTGGTTAGTTTTTATCGTGATCTTAAAATCCTTCTGTTCAATTGCAACTTCGTTTACTCCTGATTTGGAAACAAAGCGTATAAGTTCCTGTATTTGTTTAATATCCATGCTCGGGGGTTAATTGGTTTTGGATAAAGTTACTATTTAAGATGTGCAAATGATTAATGTGCAGATTACAAATGTGCAAATTTCAAATGCAAGTGTAATTTAAATATTTGATTAATTAGATTAGGGTTTCTTAAGGGCAAATAAACAAAACTTATTTAACAAATCTATGTGCAAATATGCAAATTTCAAATGTGCAAAAGCCTGGAATCGCCGACTCGCAAAGTGTGTGTTAAACAATCATTTGCACATTTGTAATTTGCACATCAATAGGCCCACTTTAAGTAAATGGATCCCCAGGTAAACCCGCCGCCAAATGCAGCAAGTATCAGGTTGTCGCCTTTTTTGAATTTATCTTCCCATTCCCACAGGCACAAGGGGATAGTGCCGTTAGTGGTATTGCCGTATTTTTCAATATTAATGATCACCTTATCGGCAGTTACGCCGGTGCGGTTAGCTGTTGCATCAATAATGCGTTTGTTGGCCTGGTGCGGTACCAGCCAGGCAATATCTTCTGATTTCAGGTTATTACGTTCCATTACTTCGGCAGCCACATCGGCCATATTGGTAACGGCGAATTTAAATACCGCCTGGCCTTCCTGGTAAGCAAAATGCTCGCGGGCGTCAACAGTTTCGTGTGAGGCGGGTTTTACGGAGCCGCCTGCTTTCTGGTGCAGGTAAGCAACACCAGAGCCATCGCTCCTTAAAATTGAATCCATAATGCCGTAACCATCTTCATTGGGTTCAAGCAATACTGCGCCGCAGCCATCGCCAAAAATAATGCAGGTGGCGCGGTCCTGGTAGTTGGTTATCGACGACATTTTGTCGCCGCCTACTACCAAAACTTTTTTATGCTTGCCGCTCTCGATGAATTGTGCGCCCGTGGCTAACCCGAACAGGAACCCTGAGCATGCTGCCGAAAGATCATAACCCCAGGCATTTTTCGCGCCGATCTTATCAGCCAGTATATTCGCTGTAGCCGGAAATACAAAGTCGGGGGTGGTGGTACAAAAGATGATGAGGTCAATTTCATCAGCGCCTATGCCACGCTTTTCGAGCAGAGCCTTTACAGCCGGAACGGCAAGGTCGGAAGTGCCCAAACCCTCGCCTTTTAAAATGCGGCGCTCTTTGATACCGGTACGTGTGGTTATCCATTCATCGTTGGTATCAACCATTGATTCCAGCTCGTGATTGGTCAGGATATAATCGGGTACATAACCGTGCACAGCGGTAATAGCGGCATGAATTTTACTCATTTTTTTATTTTTTATTGAAAAGCGAGTTTGATTTTATCTACAAGCGAATTTTCAACCATGGTTTTTGACAAAAGCACCATATTTTTGATCGCTTCGGGAGTTGATATGCCATGGCCTACCACCACGGGCGCGTTAACACCCAAAATAGGGCTGCCGCCGTATCTCTCATAGTTAAAACGGTCAAAAAAATCGTCTTTTATTCCTTTTGAATGTGTTACCTCGTAAAACGTTTCGGCCAGCTTTAATATCACGTTGCCGGTAAAGCCATCGCAAACGTATACGTCGGCAGCGTCGCCGAACAGGTCGCGGCCCTCAACATTACCTATAAAATTAAAAGCAGTGGATTCCTTCATTAAGGGATAAGCGGCCTGGCAAAGTATATTGCCTTTTTCCTCTTCTTCGCCAATATTCATTAAGGCAACCCGGGGTTCCGGTATGTTGTAAACGTATTTGGCCAGCAGGTTGCCGAGGATACCAAATTGCAATAAAAATTCGGGCTTGCAATCGGCGTTGGCGCCTACATCAACTAAAATACCCAAACCCCCATTGAGCTTAGGTATAAAACTTGTTATGGCCGGGCGCAAAATACCGGGAACGGCTTTTACGCTGAACATGGCGCCAACCAGCATAGCCCCGCTATTGCCGGCTGAAGAAAATGCCTGTATATAACCTTCTTTCAGCAGCCTGAAACCAACTGAAATGCTGGAATCAGGTTTATTAACGATGGCTTTTGTGGGATGTTCGCCCATGGCGATCACTTCGGTTGTGTGTACAAACTCAAAATGACCGGGATCGGTATTGTTTTCGCGGAGAATGCTTAGCGCCAGTTCCTTATCGCCGATAAGCACCAGCCGGTGTTCGGCAGGCAGGGTATTATAAGCTGCAATTGCACCTAAGATTGTCGCCTGGGGTGCAAAATCACCGCCCATAATATCTAAGCCAATCTTCATACAATGAGATAAGATGGTATCAAGTAGTTAGTATCAAGCAGCAAGTATTTGTTTTTTGGTGATTGCGTTATCATAATCTTGCTACTTGCTGCTAATTACGAGACGGTATCAAGTATTTGTTTTTTGGTGACTGCGCTACCATAATCCTGATACTGGTTACTTGCTACTATTAAGCTACCGCTGCTTTTTCGATCAGTAATTTACCGTTGTAGTAAACGTTACCGTCAACAGTATAGGCCCTGTGCGGCAAATGTACGGCACCGGTAGTTTTGCATGTAGTTAAGGTAGGCGCTTCAGCTTTATAGTGCGTACGGCGTTTATCTCTTCTCGATTTGGATATTTTTCGCTTTGGATGTGGCATAAATCCTGTTTATTTATTGTTCATTTAATTTTTTGAGTACATCCCATCGCGGGTCTGTTTTCTCATTTTGTTCTGTATTTGCTGTGAGCTTATTCAGGCTTTCGAGCATTTCTTTATCGCAATAGGGCGTATTTCCCTCGTTGCCGCATACCGTTATAAAGGGCATGGCTACGTTTATATATTCGTATATCAACCCTGCTATATTGATCTCGTGATCATTTTTAGTCAGGACGATGATTTCTTCATCTTCGCCCAGCGGTTCTTCGCTAAACTTGGCCACCTGCTGCTCGTGTATATCCACCTGCTGCGGATATTGTGACAAACATTTGTCGCAGTTGGCGTCAATTGTGCCGCTGATATCGAAGTTCAGGATGAGCATAGTCTCCTGTCTTTCGAGTTCCACTTTGCATTGCAGGTTTGCTTTTTTTACCAGCGAATATTCAAACTGGTCGAAAAAGGCATCTGTAACAGCGTACTCAAACTGGTGCTTCCCCAGTTTAAGGCCGGTAAAAGGAATCGAAAAATCTTTTAGCGATTTCAATGAGCAACAATTAGCCCGCAAATGTAGGGATAAATATCAAATTTGAAAAGTGTTTTTTGGGATTAAATTTTGGGGGGAACCGGACAGCTTATTGATAACGGCAACAGAGGCGATTTGGATTTGCCAAAATATACTGAACTTTAATTATTACGCAACCAAATCACTGAGAACCAATTTACCTGCTGCTATTTATTCCGCTTTTTTGTTTTACTCAGAACGTCTTAGTGCCGCCGGAAATTGCTACTTACTGACAAAAAATTGTCAGCGTTCCAGATGTTCCAAGTGTTCCAGATGTTCAACTCTCAAAAATTGGAACAATTGAAATTTAACTAAATAGCCTTTCGCCTTTATCCTTTCAGCTTTCACCTCAATTAATCCCTGTCGCGGCTTAACTTAGTGATGAGCAATGGGTTTTCCTCCAGTTCGGCGGTTTCACGGCGGTGCTTTACGATATGGATGGCAGTAAACAGGGCCTCGCGGAATGATATTTCGGAAGCGAGATTTTTGCCTGCGATATCGTAGGCGGTACCATGGTCGGGCGAGGTGCGTACAAAATTCAACCCCGCCGTAAAATTTACCCCCGACTCGAAGGCGATCTGTTTGAACGGGATGAGGCCCTGGTCGTGGTACATGGCCAGCACGGCATCAAACTGCAGGTAAGTGCCATTGGCGAAAAAGCCATCAGCAGGGTATGGGCCAAAGGCCAGTATGTCGTTGTTCCTGGCTTCCTCAATAGCCGGGATGATCACTTTTTGCTCTTCATCGCCGATAAGGCCGTTGTCGCTGGCATGGGGGTTAAGGCCCAGTACTGCAATTTTGGGCTTGCGTATCCAGAAGTCGTTTCGCAGGCTGGCGTCCATCAGCTTCAGCTTGGCAACTATCTTTTCGGCGGTAACGCTTTCGGATACTTTGTTGAGCGGAATGTGGCCGGTAACCACGCCTACACGCAGGGTATCGCTAACCAAAAACATCAACGATTCGGCAGCGCCGTCGCGTTCCTGCAGGTATTCGGTATGGCCGGGGAAATTGAACTGGTCGCTTTGGATATTGTCTTTATTGATCGGTGCGGTAACCAGGGCGTCGATGTCGCCGCGCAGCAGGTCGTTTGTTGCTCTTTCGAGCGAGATAAAAGAATACTTGCCAACCCCGGCATTTACCAGGCCCGGCTCGATCTTCACATCCTCTTCCCAGCAGTTGATCATGTTAGGCTTGCGGTGATCCTTTTTGCCGGTCAGCTCACCGGGGTGATCGATCACGAAAAAGTTAATCTCATCTAAATGGGTAAGGCGGCGGTAAAATGACGCTACTTTGGTATGCCCGTAAACGATGGGCATGCAGTAATCATATATGCGGCTGTCTGCCAGGGTTTTCAGGACTATCTCTAAACCTATCCCGTTTACATCGCCTATGCTTATCCCTATTTTTAGTTTCTCGCTCATGTTGTATAATGATTTCACCGATGATGATATGATTTCACCGATTTTTTGGTCATTGGTCGGTCGTCATTGGTCATTAGTTGCTTTGGCGTTGACCATCAGCTTTACCTTATTAATGCAAATAAAAGATTTTAAGCTGATTAAAGGACAAATATGTATTAATTTGCTCAATAATTGAACATAAATGACATTGGTAAGAGCAAAAAAGCACCTGGGTCAGCATTTCCTTACTGATAAAAATATAGCTGCCAAAATTGTAGATAGCCTTCGGCCTGAGCGGTACAAACAGATATTAGAGGTTGGGCCGGGCATGGGGATATTGTCGGATTTCCTGCTTCAAAAACCGGAGTATGAGGTATATATGATCGATATTGATACCGAGTCGTACCAGTACCTTCAAAAGAAATATCCGCAACTGGGCGGCCGCCTAATTAACGCCGATTTTTTGGATATGGACTTTGCCGCTTATTTTACGGGGCCGCTGGGCATCATTGGCAATTTCCCGTATAATATATCGTCGCAAATCCTATTCAAAGTGCTGGATAACCGCCAGCAGGTAGTTGAAGTTGTGGGCATGTTTCAGAAGGAAGTAGCCGAGCGGTGCTCAGCCAAACCGGGCAGTAAGGAATACGGTATCCTGAGTGTTTTCTTACAGGCGTATTATAAAGTTGAATATTTGTTTACCGTAAAAGCCGGTGTTTTTAACCCGCCGCCAAAGGTGCTTTCGGCAGTCATCCGCTTAACACGTAACGAAACAGGGGAGCTTAACTGCGATGAAAAATTATTCTGGCAGGTGGTAAAGGCCGGGTTTAACCAGCGTAGGAAAACACTAAGAAATGCCTTGTCGTCGCTTATCAACAAAGAAAAAATGACAGACGATAAAATGCTCGACCTGCGGGCTGAACGTTTAAGCGTTGACGATTTTGTGCAGTTAACGAATGAGATTACCCGTACCAGGTAAATACATTGGTTAAAACACCTGGATCGGATCCGGCTGGCCAATACCCTGCATTTCCTTTACCGATTTGGCCATTCGTTTAATAAACAGGTAATTGGCTGTGCCGCCTATTGCCGCGCCGATGATTGGCACCATTCTTTCGGCAGTACGCGTGCCCAAAAGCAGCAATAGCTTTTCGGCAATGCCTTCCATCATGGTTTTGGTTAGGGTTACACCAGCATCTACTTTAAGGGAAGTGGCAACCAGTTTCATGAATTCTTCAAACCCCATTTGGTAACTGCCGCGGTGATAATACATAATAGCCATGGTTACCCTGAATTGCTGGGTGATCAGGTTCATAAAGTCCAGCGGCACCCCCACTATCATTGTGATTATGCCGCCGCTGCCCGATATAACGCCCGAGCCGGCTGCCAGGTAAGCGCATTGGTCGATAAATTTATCCAGGCCCATTGTATCAACCCCCTTTTTAATATTAAGCTGGTCAATATGGTCAAATATCTGTTTAAAACCATCCTGCGAAAGCTTTATCGCCTGACGCTTTATACCCGATTGCAGTTTATTAAATCTTGTTAATTTCATTTGTCGTAGTTATAACTGATATAATAGCCGGATTAGTATAGGCTAAACCCGTGCCAGTTTTATAAAACCTGACAAATCCGGCAAACGTTCGGTGCAGAATTAGAATAGTTCCCTTCATTTTGTAAATTCGCCGGATAATAAAGATCTAACCAAACATTTGAAAAATAACATACTCATCGTTGACGATATCCATCCGGTTTTTATAGAACGGGTGGAAGCCATGGGCTACAAATGCGATTATCGGCCGGCAATAAAACCTGCTGAGGCGCTTGAAATTTTGGGAGGATATGCGGGCCTGGTAATGCGGTCGAAGTTTAAACTCGATAAGCAGTATATAGATGCCGGGAAAAATCTGCGTTTTGTATGCCGGGCCGGTGCGGGAATGGATAATATTGACGAGCGCTATGCTATCAGCAAGGGGATTGAACTGATCAATGCGCCCGAGGGAAATGCCGATGCCGTGGGCGAGCATGCCATTGGTATGCTGTTGTCGCTGATGAACAACCTGAATAACGCCGATGCCCAGGTACGTTCGGAAATATGGGACCGCGAAGGAAACCGCGGTTACGAACTGAAAGGAAAAACCGTGGGTATTATCGGTTACGGGTTTATGGGTAAAAGCTTTGCGCGGAAATTGTCGGGGTTCGGGGTAAATGTTATCGCTTATGATAAATATAAGACCGGCTTTAGCGACGCATACGCCCGCGAAGTGAGCATGGAGGAAATTGTGAAGCATAGCGATGTACTTAGCCTGCACATTCCCTTAACTGCTGAAACGTCCGGAATGGTGAATGAAGAGTACCTGTTCCATTTCAAAAAACAGATATTCCTGATCAATACATCCCGTGGTAAGGCTGTGAAAACCACTGCGGTACTGAATGCTATTGCGCAAGGCCGGATTTTAGGGGCAGCGCTGGATGTGCTCGAGATCGAAAAATTCCCCGCATTGGCCGAACAGCAATGGTTTGATCAGTTGCGGCAATCGGGCAAGGTCATATTAACCCCGCATGTTGCCGGCTGGACATTTGAATCATACCGTAAAATAAGCGAGGTAATGGCAGAGAAGTTGTTAGTCTGGAGTTCTAAATCTTGAGTCTAAAGTCTTTTAAATCAAAATCATATTATCTATCAATCTCGTTTTTCCCGCGCGCGCCGCTACCAGGGCAACAATTTTCTTTGAATCTTCAGCGGCGGGCAGCAGCGTTTCTCCATCCACTATTTCAAAGTATTCCAATGCTATGCCGGGTACCTGGCTGATCATGGATTCTGCTTCGTTTTTTAAGGTTTTGATCTTGGCGCGATCAAAATTGGATTTAACCCATTCGAGTGTTTTTGATAATATCAAAGCGTGCTCATGATCATCCGCCGTCAGGTGAATATTCCTTGAGCTCATGGCCAGGCCGTCCGGTTCGCGCTTTATCGGGCACATTACGAGTTCAACCGGGATTTTAAGCAGTTCAACCATTTTGCTGATGATCAGGAATTGCTGGTAGTCCTTTTGGCCAAAAAAAGCCGTATCGGGCTTAACCAGCGAAAATAGTTTGTACACAATCTGGGTAACGCCCTGGTAGTGCCCGGGCCTGAATTTTCCTTCGAGCAAATTCTCCAGTGAGCCTATGTTCAAATGCCATTGTTCATTATCATCATACATCTCTTTTTCGTCAGGACTAAACAAAACATCGCAGTTTGCGTGCTCCAGCATCCGGATATCAGCTTCTATTGTCCGTGGGTATTTTTCGAGGTCCTTTGGGTCGTTAAACTGGGTTGGGTTAACAAAAATAGTGCATACGATTTCGTCGTTATATTCCTGTGCCTGCTTGATCAGCGAAATATGCCCCTCGTGCAATGCGCCCAGCGTTGGTACCAGGCCAATGGTTTTATTGGCATCGCGGGTTAGCAATAAATGTTTCTGAAGAGCTTTCCTGGTAGTAAAAATTTTCATTAAAAAGTGGATGTTTTTGGCGGCTATACTATAGCCCCTGGATTAAAGTTTTTTGCAATTTTATTAACGGTTGCGCATAAATTTCAGCGTTTTTCGATTGCAAAATCCGGCAAAGGTGTAAAATCAGTTAAAATTTACCAAAAGTAACTTGCATAATTGGTTGCCAGTTCATATAATAATGCTTATATTTGCACACTCAATTTTTTTATACTTCTTATAATAATTTAATACTGATATAGTGATGGGTAAATCTAAGCTTTTGTTTATAACTCACGAAATGTCTCCGTTCCTTGAACTCTCAAAAATTTCCGAAATTACACGCCAGCTTCCGCAGGCTATGCAGGAAAAAGGTTACGAAATCCGTATCCTTATGCCCCGCTTCGGAAACATCAATGAGCGCAGGAACCGCCTGCATGAAGTGATCCGCTTATCGGGAATGAATATTATCATTAACGATAACGATAATCCGCTGATCATCAAAGTTGCCTCGATCCCTTCTGCACGTATGCAGGTTTATTTTTTAGACAATGAAGAGTATTTTCAGCGTAAACATGTATTTACCGACAAAGACGGTAAATTTTATGCTGACAACGACGAACGCATGATCTTCTTTTGCAAAGGTGCGTTGGAAACCGTAAAAAAATTAGGCTGGGCGCCGGATGTGATCCACTGCCACGGCTGGATGAGCGCCCTTATACCGGCTTATTTAAAAACGACCTATAAGGACGATCCGACATTTAAAAATTCGAAGGTAATTTACTCTGTTTATGAGAATGATTTTACCGGCGCAATGGATCCTGATCTTGCTCAAAAAGCAGTGATGGGTGATATGACCGAACAGCATACCGCGGCTTACAAACCGGGAACAAATTCAGCCTTGTATGCCGGCGCAATTCAATACAGCGACGGGATAGTTTTGGGTAGTGCCGAGATCGACGATGATGTGTTAAATAATGTTAAAAACAGCAATAAATCGGTTTTAGAGTTCGATTCCACCTCAGATTTCGAAAATTATTACAATTTTTACGACGAAATTGCCAACGAAGAACTGGCACATGTTGTATAAGCTTTGAGATCATATATGAAATTTTTCCGGTTAGACTTATTGACCCTGTTAATAAGTCTTTTTATTTTAAATAGTTGTAAGAACCAGGGTACGGTGGGTTTAGGTTTAAATCCGTCTGCACAGTTAAACGGTGCCCTTGTTGATAGCGCAACTATTTTAACAAATACTGTTTTAGACGATACAGTTGCAACTACAGGTTTGGCTAAAACGCCGCTAGCCTATTTTAATGACCCGGTATTCGGTTTAACCGAATCGAGCATAGCAAGCGACCTGAATTTACCGTCATCGGCTGCTTATACTCCGCCAACCGGCACGATAGTTATCGACTCGGCCCGGCTTGTGCTTCAGTATGCCGATGGTTTTTACGGCGACTCTACTGCATCAAGTTATACCGTAAACGTTTTTCAGCTGAAAGAAAAATATAATAGTAACAGCACTTATTATAATAAAAAGCAGTGGAATTATGATCAAAATGCCTTGTTGGGCTCGCTAACCTTTAACTCCAGGACGCATACCACGATAAAGATTTATAATATTATCGTAGGAAAGCCTGACACATTGATCAAAGCGGTTCCGCAAATCAGGATCCCGATCAGCACCAATTTTGTGAATTCCAATCTTTTCAGCGCCAGCAGCACAACGCTTGCCAATAATAGTCTTTTTCAAAATGCAGTGAAAGGGTTATATATTACGCTTGATAAGACTAAAACTACCGGCCCCGGCGGTGTGTTCATGATTAAATCTGATACATTGGCCGTGTATTACCGGGCCAATAACGGGACTACCATTGATACCAATATGGTAAAGCTACCTATAACGCGTATGGCGGCACAGGTAAATCATACATATTCGGCAACTATACAGGCCGAGTTAAATAATACATTCTCATCAAGGGGTACGGTTTATTTAGAGGGGCTTGCAGGCTTACGTGCTAAGATCAGCTTTCCTAATCTGTTGGTAAACCTCAGGAATAATTTATTAAAAAAGGATAGCGATATTGTATTGAATAGGGCGGAATTGGTTGTTACCCCCGTGGCAGGCTCAGATATACCTTACAAGCCGTCGCCCAAATTAACAATGTACCGGCTCGACCTGGCGCATCAGCGCATGCCGGTAGAAGATGCGAATCCTGGTGATGCACGTTCGGGCGGGGTTGCTGTTTTTGGAGGGTATTATAACCCCACGTTAAAAAATTATCATTTCATAGTGACCGCTTATTTGCAGGATCTGTTAAGCAATAAAACCGTAGATTACGGTACTTTTATAGCGCCGATAGATACGACGAAGACTTCGGGCGCTCCTTCACTCGATTATAGCCCTTCAATACAGGCGGGGTCTCGCGTAGTAGCGGGCGGTGGTGCAAATCCAACCTCACCATACCGGATAAAACTAAATATTATCTATACCAAAGTACACAGATAGGCCGATCTGAAAAATATTAAAAGGTCCAAAAGATGGGTTAAATTCCTTTCTTTCGGACCTTTTTGGTTTATGACCCTTTCAGCCCCCCGACTTTCCAACTTTCTTATTACTTTTGTTCAATTACACTTATCAATTTTTTATGTGCGGAATTGTCGGTTACATAGGTTACAGGGATGCTTATCCAATAATTATAAAAGGGCTTCACCGTTTGGAGTATCGCGGGTACGACAGTGCCGGGATCGCTTTATTTGACAAGCAGCTTAAGGTTTTTAAAAAAGCGGGAAAGGTTGCTGATCTGGAAAACTTTGTGAAAGGTGTCGACCTGGGGGGCAGTATCGGCATGGGCCATACGCGCTGGGCTACACACGGTGCACCAAGTGACCGGAACTCGCACCCCCATTCATCCGGCGACCGCAAGCTTACCATTATTCACAATGGTATAATCGAAAACTACGGCATTATTAAAGAAACGCTGATAAATAAAGGTCACGTTTTTAAAAGCGACACCGATACGGAAGTCCTGATCCATCTTGTTGAAGATATACAAGAAGAAACCGGCCTCGACCTTCGCGAAGCCGTTCGGGTTGCGTTAAACAAGGTGATTGGCGCCTATGCTATTGTGATCATGAGCGCTGATGAACCCGACCTGCTGATCGCCGCCCGAAAAGGCAGCCCAATGGTAATTGGTGTTGGTAAGGGCGAGTATTTTATCGCGTCGGACGCTACGCCGATTGTTGAATACACCAAAAATGTGATCTATTTAAATGATAATGAGATCGCGTTTGTACGGCGTGAAGACCTGCTGATCAAGAATATCGACAATACCGTACAAACCCCCTACATTCATGAGCTCGACTTGAAGCTGGAAATGCTGGAAAAGGGCGGGTATGACCACTTTATGCTCAAGGAGATATATGAGCAGCCCCGCTCGATACGCGACTGTATGCGCGGCCGTATCTATCCGCAGCAAGGTAAAGTGCAGCTTGGCGGGATCAAAGAGTATACCGAGAAATTAAAAAATATCGATCGTATCATCATCGTGGCCTGCGGCACCTCGTGGCATGCGGGCCTGGTTGGCGAATATTTGATCGAAGAATATGCCCGCGTTCCGGTAGAGGTAGAATATGCATCGGAGTTCAGGTACCGTAACCCTATCATTACCGAAAAGGACCTGGTTATTGCCATTTCGCAATCGGGCGAAACAGCGGATACCATGGCAGCCATTGAGCTGGCAAAGGAAAAGGGTGCGACCATTTTTGGTATTTGTAATGTGGTGGGCGCTTCAATACCCCGTACCACTCATGCCGGTGTATATACGCACGCCGGCCCCGAAATTGGTGTTGCTTCAACCAAGGCATTTACTGCGCAGGTAACCGTATTAACACTTATGGCCTTTTATATTGCCCAGCAACGCGGAGCCATTACACAAAGTAAACTCGTTGAGCTTTTAACAGGTTTAAATGAGATACCTGAGTTGGTTGAAAAAGCTTTAAGATCAGACGACCACATCAAAAAAATTGCGGCTAAGTTTAAAGACTCTACCAATTGCTTGTTTTTGGGTCGTGGCAGCTCGTTCCCGGTGGCACTTGAGGGCGCTTTAAAATTGAAAGAGATCTCTTACATCCATGCCGAGGGCTATCCCGCTGCCGAAATGAAACACGGCCCGATCGCGTTAATTGATGCTGATATGCCGGTCGTAGTTATCGCAACAAAAGATTCATCGTACGAAAAAGTGGTCAGCAATATACAGGAAGTAAAGGCCCGCAACGGACATGTGATCGCCATCGTAACTGAAGGCGACACCGAGGTGAAAAACATGGCCGATTACGTTATCGAGATTCCGCAAAGCGGCGAAGCTTTTGTGCCATTACTGGCGACAATCCCGCTGCAGCTATTGGCCTACCACATCGCGGTAATGCGCGGCTGTAATGTTGACCAGCCGCGGAACCTGGCGAAATCGGTGACGGTGGAGTAAGAAGACCATAGTCGATGGTCAATAGTCCATAGCAAATCTATTTTTAGGCAATTAAAAAGGGGTAATCATTTTATGAATTACCCCTTTTCTATGGACTATTGACTAGTGCTAGGCATGTGCCGGCATTGACTTCATCGCTTCATCCAAATCGAGCTCAAGGCCTTTCGCAACGGCCATTCCGAGGCCGATATCGGCCCTGAACCAGTGGCAAAGCTGCCTGTTGACGATCAGCTCACGTTTTGGACCGTCAATCCCGCTCATTGAATTGGTGATATTTTTGATGAGATCGTGCTTAGCCTGGTCGCTCATTAACCGATACAAATTACCCGGTTGCGTATAATGGTCGTTTTCTCCTTCGGCATTACGGTCGTACCAATCGGCAACGCCCGTACCCAGATCCCACGACGGTTCTTTATAAGCCGGATCAGCAACAATATCATCAAAGCTATTCGGGAAATAGTTCGGCGCCGAACCCTGGTTGCCATCAACACGCATCTGGCCGTCGCGCTCGTAGTTATTCACTGCAAACGGACACCTGTTCACCGGGATTTGCTCGTAGTTTCCGCCTAAACGGTGACGGTGCGCATCTGGGTAGGATAACAACCTGCCCTGCAGCATTTTGTCAGGCGAGTAACCGATGCCGTCAACCACATGGGCCGGCGCAAATGCAGCCTGTTCAACGTGAGCAAAGTAATTGTCAGGGTTTTGGTTTAATTCCAACACGCCAACGTCGATCAGCGGGAAATCAGCATGCGGCCACACTTTTGTCAGGTCGAATGGGTTCCATTTATAGGTTTTGGCCTGCTCTTCGGTCATCACCTGTATTTTCATTTCCCATTGCGGAAAATTTCCGCTATCGATAGCGGTCAGCAGGTCGCGCTGCGCAAAATCGGGCGCCTTGCCGCGCATTTCGCCGGCTTCCTCATCGGTAAAGTTCTTAATGCCCTGTTTGGTCAGGAAGTGGAATTTTACCCAATGCCTCTCATTATTGGCATTTATCATGGAAAAAGTGTGGCTTCCGAAACCGTGCATGTGCCTGTAACCGTAGGGCGTGCCCCTGTCAGACATCAGGATGGTTACCTGGTGCAGGCTTTCGGGGTTTAATGACCAAAAATCCCACATCATGGTTGCGCTTTTGCAGTTGGTGTACGGATCGCGTTTTTGAGTATGTATAAAGTCGCCGAATTTTTTCGGGTCTTTTACAAAAAACACCGGTGTGTTGTTGCCGACCAGGTCCCAGTTGCCTTCTTCGGTATAAAACTTTATGGCGAAGCCGCGCGGGTCGCGCTCGGTATCTGCCGAGCCTTTTTCTCCCCCTACAGTTGAAAAACGCAAAAAGGTCTTTGTTTCCTTGCCAATGGCATTGAAAAGTTTGGCGCGGGTATATTTCGAAATATCGTGCGTGACAGTAAAAGTGCCGTATGCGCCCGATCCTTTTGCGTGCACAACCCTTTCAGGAATGCGTTCGCGGTTAAAGTGCGCCATTTTTTCGTGCAGGATAAAGTCCTGCAATAAGATAGGGCCGCGCGGCCCTACGGTCATTGAGTTTTCGTTTTCCGCATAAGGTATCCCCGATGCGGTAGTCAGTTTCTTCTTAGTTTCCATCTGCGTAGTTTTAATATATCCAAACTTCATTATAAAAAATTAATAGAAAAAATCAATAATTACTATATTTGAATAGGAAAAATCTATATCTATTGAGAATTCAGAACCAAGAGTCAAGAATCACTTAACATGACTATAACCCAGCTTGAATACATTGTGGCTGTTGATACTTACCGGAGTTTTGTGCTGGCAGCCGAAAAATGTTTTGTTACCCAGCCTACCCTGAGCATGCAGGTACAAAAATTGGAAGATACCCTCGGCGTTAAACTGTTTGACCGCAGTAAGCAGCCAGTGGTTCCTACGGAAATCGGTATCGAAATTGTTACCCAGGCCCGGATACTGCTTTCGGAAAGTGAGAAGATCAGGGAAATTATCACCGACAGGAAAAAGGAATTGTCGGGTGAATTGAAAGTGGGTATAATTCCTACTGTGGCACCTTATATCCTGCCAAAGATACTTCGTGGATTTATTGAAAAATACCCCCAGGTGAAACTTATCGTATGGGAACAAACCACCGAGCAGATCATTCAGCAATTGAAATCGGGACAGATCGATTGCGGCATTCTGTCAACGCCTTTGCGTGAAGCTGCGTTAACGGAAATGCCTGTATTTTACGAGAACTTTGTGGCCTATGTATCCAAAAACAGCAGGTTGTCCAAAAAGAAAAATATAAGCCCGGAGGATATCGATATAGAGGAAATATGGATGTTAAACGAGGGCCATTGTATGCGCGAGCAGGTGTTAAATATCTGCCAGCGCCGCAAAGCAACCGAGGGGTTTAAACATTTTGAGTACAATACGGGCAGCGTTGAAACGCTGAAACGCATGGTTGACCAAAACAACGGGGCGACCATTTTGCCCGAGCTGGCACTTTCGGACCTGAGTGATAAACAGCTGGATAAGGTGCGTTATTTTAAGGCGCCAGAGCCGGCCAGGGAAGTGAGTATTGTTATACAACGTAATTTTTTGAAACGCAGGATGATAGAGGCGCTAAAAAACGAGATACTCGACTTGCTGCCCAAACGGATGAAAACCAAGAAGAAAAAAGAACTGATGGATATTTGAAGCAGGGAAAGTCCGGAAGAAGAATTTGTACTTCCGCAATCGGCATTCCCTGCCTGCGGCAGGCAGGCGCATTTCGCAGTCAATAATTTCCGTATTTTTGCCGCATGGCCAGCATCCAATACTTTGAAAACAATCCTTACCAGGAAAACACCTACGTGCTATACGATGAAAGCGGTGAATGTGCGATTATTGACCCCGGCATGTATTCCGCCGCCGAACAAAACGTGGTGGTAAGTTTTATCAATGACAAAAATTTGAAACCTGTTTTATTGCTGAACACGCATTGCCATATCGACCATGTACTGGGCAATAAATTTGTTTTTGACCAATACGGGCTTAAACCACAATTCAATAGGGGTGAGCTGCCGGTACTGGAAGCGGTTGTCGCCTATGCGCCGATGATGGGGATACGGTACGATGTGTCGCCATTGCCGGATGAATACCTGCCCGAAACAGGTAGTATCAAATTTGGAAAAACGGAATTGGAATTGATATTTGCGCCCGGCCATTCGCCGGCACATCTTTGTTTTTATGATAAAAAGGACAATATACTGGTGGGCGGCGATGTATTGTTCCGGGGCAGCATAGGACGAACCGACCTTCCCGGTGGCAACCACAGCCTGCTGATAAAAAATATCGAAGAAAAGTTATTTACTTTACCCGGTAATTGCACGGTATATCCCGGCCACGGCCCTGAAACAACAATAGCTTACGAAAAGCAAACCAACCCCTTTTTTAATTAATTCAAAAGTTAAAAATCGCCAATTCACTAAATCAATAATTCACCAACTAATTGAACACTTCCGTTTACATAGCTAAGAGGTACCTGTTTTCGCGAAAGAAAATGCATGCCATTAATGTAATTTCGGGGATATCTATGGTTGGGGTGCTGATCGGGAGCGCGGCGCTGATCATTATCTTATCGGTGTTCAACGGGTTTGAGGATGTGATCCTGTCGCTATATAGCAATTTCTCGCCCGAAATTAAAATTGAGCCCCGGCTGGGGAAAACGTTTGACCCCAACACGGTTTATTTTAATGAGTTGCGTCGTGATCCGAAAGTGTTTTCATATACTGAAGTTCTGCAGGAAAAAGCCCTGATCAAATACGGCGGCAAGCCTTTTATCGGCACGGTAATGGGCGTGAGTGACGATTTTTTGAAGAACCCGCAATTAGACAGCACCATTCAAAGCGGGTCGTTCACATTAAAAACGGATAACCAGGATTTCGCTGTTGTGGGTTCGGCTGTACAGGGCAGTCTTGGTGTAAATGTGCACGACCAGTTTTCGGCGC
The DNA here is from genome assembly GCA_035568395.1 of Mucilaginibacter sp. Taxonomy (GTDB): domain Bacteria; phylum Bacteroidota; class Bacteroidia; order Sphingobacteriales; family Sphingobacteriaceae; genus Mucilaginibacter. The sequence continues at coordinate 41,188 of DATMOF010000008.1, forward strand.
TTGAGGTTTATTCGCCCCGCCGCGAGGCCGGAGGCGGGTCAAACCCGTTAAATGAGTTTGTGGTACGCACCATTGCCCCGGCCGGCGTATTTGCCATTGAACAGGAGTTTGATGATATCGTTATTACGCCTATTGAATTTGTTCGCGGGCTGCTTGATCAGCCAAAAAATGTATCGTCGATCCAGGTCAATTTCCGCAAAGGCACCAACATAGCGGCTGTTCAGTCGGCCATGCAGGATAAAATAGGCGGTAGCTTTATCATTAAAAACCGCAGGCAACAAAACACTGAGCTATATAAAACATTAAACTACGAACGGTGGTTTATTTTTATGATACTGACGTTTGTGCTGATAATTGCCATTTTTAATATCATTGGCTCGTTAACCATGCTGGTAATCGACAAACGGAAGGACATTGCCATTTTAACCAGTTTGGGCGCGGATAAAAAATTGATCAAAAGCATTTTCTTTTTTGAAGGAATGATGATATCCGAAATTGGGTGTTTTGCAGGAATTGTTTTGGGTTTGCTATTTTGTATATTGCAGCAACATTTTGGCCTGGTGAAAATGGGAAGTAAAATATCTATGCTGGATGCTTACCCCATATCGTTAAGGCTTACTGATTTTATACTGGTTTTTATAACGGTAAGCATAATTGCCGTTATCGCATCGGTAATAAGTTCCCGTCTTAGCATTAAAGGGCTGGATGATATTAAACAGGACCTATAGATTTTTCAAATGCGATTAAGATTTACCGCCTTTTTAATGTGCTTAGTGATCGTTGGCCTGTGGTCGTGCAGCGGCAATTCAGGTAAAAATGCTAAAAATACCGTTTATAAAGGCGTGTACAGTTTTGGCCCCGAGGTAAAATCATTTAAGGATTGCGAAACCGGCCGCGAATTTTGGGCAACCGACAGCTCGAAGCAGCTGGAGCTAAAATATTCGCAATTGAACTTTGAAAAACCTTATGTGCCCGTTTATGTTGAAGTAGAGGGCGTAAAGGTACATTCGGGAAAAGAGGGTATGGGATCAGAGTATGACAGTACGCTGGTGGTAAAAAAATTGATTAAGATCACGAAAGAAATTCCGCAGGATATGTGTAATTGATGCTTAAAGCCAAAAACTTAAAGCAATCTGTTAAGGAATTAAAAATAAACTATTGACAAACACCAGCTTTTAGCTTTATGCTTTAAGCTTTCAGCTAAAAAACTATGGAATCAAAACGTCAGCAAAAATTTGCAGGAGTAATACAACAGGATCTGGCTGCTATATTTCAGCGCGAGGCCATAAATTATTTGCCGAATACGTTGATCACCATCACCAAGGTGAGGGTTACGCCCGATCTGGCCATTGCGCGGGTATTTTTAAGCTTCTTCAATAATACAAACCCGCAAACGGCCTTACAAACCATTAAATCTCATGCTTCCGAAATACGGTACAAGCTGGGCGCACGTATAAAAGACCAGGTAAGGATCATTCCCCAGCTTGAGTTTTTTGTTGACGATACCGGCGAATACGTAGAGCGTATGGATAAAATTTTTGATAAGATAAGCAAGGAAGACCGGCAGGCGGAGTCGTGAGGGAGGTTGCCTTGAGTCGATTGGATTTGTATTTTGCGCGATGAACTTGTCTGGTCAATTATCTGCTTATTTAAGCGCCCATCCAAATGCTGCCGGAAAAGTAATTGACTTTGATCCCCAAACCGACAGGCTGTACCATTTTGATTTTACTGCTGCCAATACCGAACTGGATAGCCAAACCATCTCAGATACTTCAGGTTTCAGCCGCTGGATAAACAACAAATTACAAGTTAATAATTGCCGGTATGGCATCGGCGGCTATATGGAGCACCGCACCCTTTATGCACGGAGCACATTGTTTGATACGGCCAGTGAGCCCCGCCGCCTGCATTTGGGCATAGATGTTTGGGGAAAGGCTGGTGCGCCCGTTTACGCGCCCTTGCCGGGGATAGTTCATAGCTTTAAGGACAACGATAATTTTGGCGACTACGGCCCCACTATCATTTTAGAGCACGACCTGGATGGGCTGATACTATACAGCCTTTACGGTCACCTAAGCCGAAGGAGCCTGCACGGGTTAGCCATCGGAAAACCAGTCGGCAAAGAACAGCAGATCGGCTGGTTAGGCGCTGAAGGTGAAAATGGGCACTGGCCGCCGCACCTGCATTTTCAGCTGATGTTTGATATGGAAGGTATGCTGGGCGATTATCCCGGCGTTTGCCGCTTTTCAGAAAAACAGAAATACCTCAAAAACATACCCGACCCGCAATTGATATTGCAATTTCCGAAAGCGGTGAACGATTAGTTTCCTTGTCAGCGGGTTATTAAACCCTATCAAAATGATAATAACCTATCAAAATGATAGTCAAAATGCTTGGTGTAGTTAATACACTATTTATGTAAATTTCTGTATCCTAACCGGTTACTTGCCAAATACCTTGTATGGCATGGCTATTGTTTTGCGCCATTGATTAATTACATCGAATGGTTATTTCTACGTATTCGTATTTACCCGGCCGGGCATCCCGGCAACAATCCCCTTTATTTTTTATTTATGGATTCACATATTAAGCGGCTTTCCTTTGCGGGAGCGCTGGTTACTTTAGGTATTATTTTTGGCGATATCGGTACATCTCCCCTTTATGTTTTTCAAACCTTACTAGTTGAAGGCGGTAAGATCAATGAGGCGCTTGTGCTTGGGTCTATTTCCTGTATCTTTTGGACACTAACCCTGCAAACCACTTTCAAATATATTTTTATCACCCTGCAGGCCGATAATCATGGCGAGGGCGGGATATTCTCGTTATATGCTTTGGTACGCCGTTACGGTAAATGGCTCGCTATCCCGGCTATAATAGGCGCTGGTACCCTGCTTGCGGATGGCATTATAACGCCGCCCATCTCGGTTACATCGGCAATAGAAGGGTTAAATAATGTGCCCGCGCTTAGCAACCCTAAGCTGCACCCCGAATTTATTCCGGGCAGCCACCTTATCCTGGGGCTTGTCATCGGTATTATGGTGGCTTTGTTTTTCTTTCAGCAGTTTGGCACCAAGGTGGTTGGTTCGGCGTTCGGGCCTATCATGTTGTTATGGTTTTTGATGATAGGCACTTTGGGTTTCCTGCAGGTAATGCATTATCCAAGCATATTTAAGGCATTTAACCCCTATTACGGGTATAAGCTGCTAACCGAACACCCCGGGGGGTTCTGGCTGCTGGGCGCGGTATTTTTATGTACCACCGGTGCCGAAGCATTATACTCCGACCTGGGGCATTGCGGCCGCAAAAACATCCAGGCAAGCTGGATATTTGTAAAGATCACGCTTTTATTAAGTTATTGCGGGCAGGGCGCCTGGGTGCTGCTTCAACCTAAAGGTACCAATTTCGAAGGTGTAAACCCATTTTATGCTATCGTGCCTAACCCGCATTTATTCATGATCCCCTGCGTGGCGCTGGCAACTATAGCTACAATAATAGCCAGCCAGGCATTGATCAGCGGCTCATTTACGTTGATCAGCGAGGCAGTAAGCATGAATTTTTGGCCGCGGATCACAATAAAATATCCATCAAACATACGCGGGCAAATTTATATACCAAGTATCAATTGGATACTATGTATCGGCTGTATCCTTGTGTCACTCTATTTCGAAACTTCTGAACATATGACCGCGGCCTACGGATTTTCCATAACAATCGCGATGCTGATGACCACCATACTCATGTATTACTTTATGCGGTATGTGAAGCATTGGCCGTTTTGGCTTGTTATTATTATTGTATGCGTGTTTTTGACGGTTGAATCGTCTTTCTTTATCACAAATGCTGCGAAATTGTTAAAGCGGATATTCTTTGTTGTGTTCGAGATCGGCCTGATATTTACCATGTATATCTGGTTCAAAGCCCGTAAGATCAATAACCGGTTTTTGCACTTTATCGATCTCAAGGATCAAATTCCGATGCTGCTTGCGCTAAGCGCGGATGAAACGGTGAGCAAGTACTCAACGCATTTAATTTATCTGACCAAAGCCAACAACTCCAAGCAGATAGAGGAAAAGGTGATCTACTCGATCATCAGCCGCAAGCCGAAACGGGCCGATACCTACTGGTTTATCCATGTGGAAACGACCAACGAACCTTATACCATGGAATACAGCGTAGACCAGATTGAACCGGGTAAAGTGATCCGGGTTGAGTTCAGGCTTGGGTTCAGGATACAGCCACGGGTAAATGTACTGTTCCGCAAGGTAATTGAAGATATGGTGTCCCGTAAGGAGATCGACATTACAAGTCATTACGAATCATTGCATAAATTTAAGGTCACCGCCGATTTCCGGTTTGTGATCATGGAAAAGTTCTTGTCGTACAATAACCTGTTCCGGACCCGGGAAGGGTTTATATTAAACAGCTATTTCGCGATCAAAAAACTGGCCCTGTCGGAAGCCAAGGCTTTTGGTTTGGATACCAGCGAAACATACGTAGAAAAAATACCACTTATCGTAAAACCGCTTGGAAACGTTGTGCTGAAGCGGGTGGATGCAGTATAACTCATGTGAATACCATAACTCATGTGAATACCCGATCCGAAATCGATATTCCGAAATGGAATATTTTTATCACTTTTGATTATCATGCAAAAGGACAAGCTTTTAATTATTGATGACGAGGAGCGTTTGCGCAGCCTGCTGGCCCGTATCCTTCAATTGGAAGGGTATGATGTGCTTGTAGCCTCAACTGGAAAAGAGGGCTTGAAAAAATTGCAGCACGATACCATACCGGTCGTCATCAGTGATGTTAAGCTGCCCGACATAAACGGTATCGAGCTCACTGCACAAATAAAGGCCGGGTGGCCCGCTACTGAAATTATTGTGTTAACGGCTTTCGGTACCATTAACGACGGCGTAAAAGCCATTAAATCGGGCGCGTTTGATTACATCACCAAGGGCGACGATAACGAAAAAATAATTCCCCTTGTAAGCAAGGCAATGGACAAGGCATTGTTGCAGCAGCGGGTTTTTGAACTGGAGAAAAAATTAAACAATAAGTTTGGTTTTGACCGGTTGATCGGCAAGTCGACTGCGATAACCGATGTTATAAAACTGGCCCAAAAAGTGGCACTGACTGATACCACTGTATTATTGCTGGGCGAAACAGGCACCGGCAAGGAACTGTTTGCCGAAGCTATTCACCAGGCCAGTCCGCGCAACGCCAAAACATTTGTGGCCGTCAATTGCAGCGCTTTTACAAAAGAGCTGCTCGAAAGCGAGCTGTTCGGACATAAAGCCGGCTCGTTTACCGGAGCGGTGCGGGATAAAAAAGGACTTTTTGAAGAGGCCAACGGCGGTACCATTTTTTTGGATGAGATAGGCGAACTGGACCACGACCTGCAGGCTAAGCTGCTGCGGGTGCTGGAGTCGCAGCAGTTTTTAAAAATAGGCGATACCAGGCCGACGCAGGTAAATGTGCGCATATTAGCCGCTACCAATCGTAATTTGCTGGACGAAGTAAACCAGGGCAGTTTCCGGTCGGACCTGTACTATCGCCTTTCGGTTTTTACCATAACCCTGCCCGCGTTGCGCCATCGCAAAAAGGATATCGCGCCGCTGGCTGAATATTTTATGAATTATTTTGGCTTGAAGGTAAAAAAGCAATTCAGCGGCCTGAGTAGCACAGTTATCGAAAAGCTTGAAACTTATGATTGGCCGGGAAATATCCGCGAGTTAAAAAATATTATTGAACGCGCCGTAATATTGGCTGACGATAATACCATTGATGAAACGCTTCTTCCTTATGAAATGCAGCAGCCGCGAGCATCTAAACCGGGCAGCGCGCTTTCCGCTTTCGACCTGTCGACCGTAGAAAAATTGCATATACAGCGGGTGCTTAACTATACCCACGGCAATCGCGCCGAAACAGCCCGTTTATTAAATATAGGCATCGCTACCTTGTACCGCAAGCTGAAGGACTACGGGCTGGAATAAAAATATGGCTATCCCTTTACACGCTCAACATAAGCGCCGGTAGCGGTATCCACCTTTACTTTATCGCCGATATTGATAAACAGCGGCACTTTTATTTCGGCGCCGGTTTCAACGGTTGCATTTTTTAACGCGCCGCTTGAGGTGTCGCCTTTAACGGCAGGTTCGGTATAGGTGATCTCTAATTCGGCCGAGCCGGGTATCTGGCCCATAATTGGTTCGTCGCTTTCAAAAGCGACGATTACATTCATCCCTTCTTTCAGGAATTTCACCGCGTTGCCGAATAATGATTTTGGCACATTATGCTGATCGAAAGTGGTGTTATCCATTACCACCAGCGAGCCCGCGTCTTCATATAAATACTGGTAGTCGTTTGTTTCAACCCGTGCTATGGTTACATCTTCATCCGTACGGAAACGGTACTCAACCAGTTTGCCGGTTTTTACATTGCGCATGCGTGCCTGGTAAAATGCGCGCAAGTTGCCGGGTGTGCGGTGTAAAAATTCTTCAACCTGTAACAACTCGCCGTTGAAGCGAATGATGTTGCCATTCTTTATTTCGGATGCTTTTGACATAACGCTAATTATTGAGGCGCAAACTTAGGCACTTATAGGGAAAGAAACAAGAGGGGAGCTGAAAGCCGAAAGCTAAAAGCGGAAAGTCAAACAAGTCAAACCGGTCGTCTTTAAGCTTTCCGCTTTGGTCTTTCAGCTTTCAGCTAAATTCCGCACCTTTGCACATCAAAAATTTGCACATCTAACATGAGCGTATCTGTATTATCCCAAAACCTGCATGGGTCTGAAATTATCAAAATAGCAGGCGAGATCAACGAATTAAAAAGACAGGGACAAAATATCGCCAACTTAACCATTGGCGATTTCGATTCAAATATTTACCCGATCCCCGACGCATTGAAGCAAGGGATCATTGATGCATACAACGATAACCAAACCAATTACCCCGCGGCCGACGGCATGCTCGGCCTCCGCGAAAGCGTTTCGGCATTTTTGAAAAGCAGGTACAATTTAGACTATGCTTCAAACGAGATTTTGATTTCCGGCGGTTCACGGCCTCTAATTTATTCCACCTATTTAGCGCTTGTTGACCCGGGCGACAAAGTAGTATTCCCGGCCCCGTCATGGAACAATAACCACTATTGCGACCTTACCGGCGCCGAAGCGATCATTATCCAAACCCGGCCCGAACATAATTTTATGCCGACTGCCGACGAGATACGCCCGCATTTAAAGGGAGCTACCTTGCTTGCACTTTGCTCGCCGCTTAACCCCACCGGCACCATGTTCGACAAAAAGGACCTGGAGGAAATTTGCGACCTGGTTATTGCCGAGAACAAAACCCGCAAAGCAGGCGAAAAACCGCTTTATATTTTATACGACCAGATATACTCGCAGCTAACCTTTGGCCACCACCAGCATTTTGACCCGGTTAGCCTGCGCCCCGAATTAAAAGACGTGGTGATATTTGTTGACGGCGCCTCGAAATGTTTTGCCGCAACCGGTGTACGGGTAGGATGGGGCTTTGGCCCGGCCAACGTGATCAGCCACATGAAGGCCATAGTGGGCCACATGGGCGCGTGGTCGCCAAAGCCTGAGCAGGTAGCAATGGCGAAGTTCCTGAAACAGGATGATGATGTAAACAGCTACCTGGCCAAACTCAAATCAAACATTCAAAACAGCCTCAATACCCTGTACCAGGGATTCAAGCAATTGCAAGCCGAAGGGCTCAACGTGGATGCTATTGAGCCTATGGGCGCCATTTACCTGACTGTAAAGGTAGATTACGCCGGTAAAACCACCCCGGATGGTACCCTGCTTAAAACATCAACTGACATCAACTTCTATCTCATCAAAGAAGCAAAAGTTGCCTTTGTGCCATTCTCGGCGTTTGGCACGGACGATAATGTAAACTGGTTCCGCGTGTCAGTAGGAGCGAGCACTTTGCAGGATATTGAGCAAATGATCCCACGGATACAGGACGCACTGTCGAAATTGAAATAATCCGGTGCTTTAGATTTGTCAACTTTTAAAAAGTTGACAAATCTAAAAAAATCCAACGATCTCTATTTTTTCTCGGGCATCAAAATAAATTTGATAAGGTTATTGCCGCTTAAGTATTTATTGGCGGCATCCTTTGTGCTTTGCACGGTAACATTGTTCAGGCTGTTTACGTGGTTTAAAATATCGTCCGGGTTGTCCTGGTTTTGCGAAGCGGCGCCCAAATAGCCGGCCCAAAAGATATTTTCTTTCAGTTGTACCTGTGTCGACCGCGCCTCCTGGGCTTTAAACTTCTCCACGTCGGTAACTGTAGCCCCGTTTTGTTTGATCTTGCCGATCTCGTCTAAGGCCGCATTTAGCAGCTTGTCTACATTAGCCGGGGCGCATTCAAACGAAATGGTAAAACTATACCGGCTATTCGGGATCTTTTTATAGCTTGCCCTTACGCCCGGTGAGTATGTACCGCTTTCCTGCTCGCGCAAACGCTCATCGAGCTTGATCTGCAGAATTTCTTCCAGCGCATCGATCTGGATGTTGTTCGCTTCGTTATAGTCGTAATCGCCGCTGAATACCAGTTGCACGCTGCTTTTATCTCCAATACCTTTGGTTACCGTTTTGGTGATCTGGCCCGGCGGCGGCTGGATATGCAGGTTGTTGTAAGTTTCCTTTCCGTTTGCCGACGGCAGGCTGCCGAGGTAAGCTTCGAGATATGGTTTTATCGTCTCCACTTTAAAGCTCCCCACTATCGTGAAAACAAAACCATTCGCGTCGGCAAAACGGTCCTTGTAAAAAGCGAATGCTTTATCAAGACTCGCCGCATTTAACCTGGCCATATTTACCACCATTCCCCTAAAGTTATGGTTACTCAGCGTGGCCGAAATGGTATCCTGGAAAACGCTCCCGGGATCGAGGCTGCGGTTGGCCAGTAGCGATTTGGTTTGGCTGATATTTGATTGCCAGATATCGGGATCCTTGCGGGGATGGGTAAAATATAAATATATCAGCTGCATAGCCGTTTCAAAATCCTTTGGCGTTGCGTTAGCCGAAATACCCTCGGTTATATCGCTGATATAAGGCGATACACTCACGTTTTTGCCACTTAGCATTTTATCCAACTGGATCTGTGTAAATTCTTCGATACCGCTGCTGCCGACGATGCCGCCCGCCATTGAGGCAGAGGAATAATCCTGGTCGTTTGCCAGCGAGGTGCCGCCAAAACGGTAGCCATTTATCAGTACCTGGTCGTTTTTAAACTCGGTGGGTTTTAATATCACTTTTACACCGTTGCTCAGCATAACGGTTGTGGTCGCAATGGCGCTATCGGCCTGCTCGCTTATAATTTTACCCGGAGCAGGCAGCTTTTCTAACAGCGGCTTATCAACGGTATTATCGATATAGGGTTTTATATTTTTTCCGCCCGCGCTTATCCAATCCAATAAAGTTTTTTCGTTTGGCAGCTTGTCCTTTTCTTTATCGGGCGCTTCAACAATCACCACCCGGTTCTGGTCGCTGATGAATTTACCGGCCATGGCGTTAATTTCGGCAAGGGTTATCCGGCCGATATTGTTCACATAAAAGTTGTATTCATAGGATATACCGGGTATTGCTTCGCCGGTTAAAAAGTTTCGCTGGTATTCGTTTACAAAGTTCACCGAAGCAGTTTTGTCGCGCTCCCGGTAGGCATTATCTATCCCCAGCAGGGCGTTTTGCTTTGCCCGTTCAAGCTCGGTGAGTGTAAAGCCGAACAACCGCGCCCTTTCGGTTTCGGCCACGACGGCTTTTACCGCTGTTTCCAGTTCGCCCGGTTTAGCCACCGCCAACGAAGTGAAGGCATCCTGCTTGCCGATAAATCCGCCATAACTGGCCTGCCCGAACAGGAACGGCGGGTTGGGCTTTTGCAGCAGTTCGCCCAGGCGGGCATTCAGCATCTGGTTAAAAAGCTGCACCCTGATGCTTTGCATATAATCTGTCGTTGTTTTATCTACCGTTCCGGGATGTTTTACAATAATTTCGGCAATGGTATAAGGGTACTCTTTGTCAGTCGCTATCTTTACCGCAGTACCGGGAGTAGCGGGCACGGTGTATTTTATGCGCGGCTTTTCGCCGGGAGGGTTGGTAAGCGATGAAAAGTTTTCCCTGATCAGTTGTTCAACACGTTTGGGGTCAAAATCACCGACCGCTATTACCGCTTCCAGGTCGGGGCGGTACCAGTCGTGATAAAAGCTTTTAATGGTTTCGGGTTTAAACGTTTTCAGAATATCTTCCTTACCGATCGGTAAACGCTGGGCATATCTTGAATTGTTAAGCAATACCGGCAGTGTTTGCAGGCTTAAACGCTCCTGGGCGTTTTTTCCGCGAAGGCGGGCCTCTTCTAATACCACGCCGCGTTCCGCATCTATCTCTTTTGGATCGAATGCCTGGTAGCCAGCCCAGTTTGCCAGTATATTGAAACCTTTCTCGAACGTTTTGATACTATCGGTTGGGATAGGGAGCTGGTAAACCGTTTCATCAAACGAGGTAAAAGCGTTCAGGTCGGCGCCGAATTTGATGCCGGATTTTTGCAGGTAATCTACCAGCTGATTTTTGGGATAGTCGCGCGTACCGTTAAAGGCCATGTGTTCGGTAAAGTGCGCCAGCCCCTGCTGGTCATCAGCTTCCAGTACCGACCCGGCTTTACTTACCAGGTATAGCTCGGCCCTGTTTTTAGGCTCGGCGTTTTTACGAATATAATAAGTGAGGCCATTGGGCAGCTTGCCGATGATCACGTTCGCGTCGACCGGTAAAATATTGCCGCTCAGTTGTTCGGACGTGGAAACGGGTTTGCTTTTGTGTGATGGAACCGGCTTTCTTTTTACCTGAGCAAATACGCCGAAGGTTGAAAAAATTAATGCCAGCGCCGTTATGGCTATTTTTTTGTTTAAATACATTTTACCAGGGGATAATATTCCGCTAAGATGCTAAACGGCCGGCTTAGTTACAAATTGTATTTATCACCGCAATGCGGGGGTTTTGTCTTTATCGGTATTCCTGTATTTTATTGATGCTTTTCAAGATCGTTTCCTTATCGGGTGTCGATTTAGATAGTTTTAACGCCGCTTGCAAGTGGGTTAAAGCTTGTTGGTTATCAATATCTGTATACAAATAACCCAGCAGGGCGTAGTACAAATGATTGGTGGTAAGTTTCAATTTTTCAGCCTCGATAATGGCCGTTTGCTTGCCGCGCGCCTTTGCCAGGGCAAATGTGCGGTTCAATGCGGCAATTGGCGAATATTCAACCTGAAGCAATTGGTTATAGAGTTGTAAAATGCTTTCCCATTTTTCGGCGGTGTCGTCCTTTTTGGTATGCCAATAGGCAATGGCCGCCTCCAGGTGGTATTTGGATAGTTTGTCGCCGGTAGCTGCTCTATTTAGATAGAATTCGCCTTGTGTGATGAGGTTTTCATCCCATAGGGCTGTATCCTGGTCGTCATATAAAATGATCTCGCCGTTTTGGTTCAGCCGGGCATCAAACCTGGAAGCGTGGAAACACATCAGCGAAAGCAAAGCATTTACCGGTGGCTTATTGGTGTGCGGATCGTCCGCCAAAAGATAATTTAACCGCATGGCCTCCATGCAAAGGTCTTTTCGCAACGTGGTATTTTGCGATAACGAATAATAGCCCTCGTTGAAAAGCAGGTACAGGGTGGTTAGTACCGTTTCCAGCCTGGCATCGATTTCAGATATGCCCGGAAATTCGATCCTGACCTTTTCCTTTCTTAACTTTTCCTTCGCTCTGAACAGGCGTTTATTTATGGTTTCCTTATTGCTTAAAAACGCGTCTGCGATCTCTTCGATCCCAAACCCGCAAAGGATGCGCAGCGATAATCCGATCTGCGCCTCCGCCGGTATCAAAGGGTGACAAATGGCGAACATCATTTGCAGCTGGCTGTCAATAATGTTTTTGTTTGAGAGGTCGATCTCTATTTCATGGAGTTCGGAATTGGATCGTTGTATGCCGGGTTTAACTTTTTCAAAAAATATATTGTTCCGCTTTAAATGGTCCTTCGCCCTGTTTTTAGCAACAGTATAAAGCCACGCCGCCGGGTTTTCGGGCAAACCTTTTATGCTCCATGTTTCAGTAGCCAGCAAAAAGGTGTCGCCGGCTATATCCTCAGCAATTTCGATGTGCTCAAAACCAACCAATTTACCCAATACCGATACAATTTTACTGTATTCGGTCCTGAATAAATGGGGTATCATTTCCTGGTGTTCCATTGATTAACAAAAGCCCCTGTAAAAGTACAGAGGCTTTCCGGCAAATTAGTAAAGTTCATTACATCTGATCGATCGGCCGCACTTCAACAGTTCCGCCAACGGAAAAGATCGGGCATCCTTTTGCCAGTTCAACGGCTTCCTCGAAAGAGTTGGCTTTAACCAATGTGTACCCACCCAGTGTCTCTTTAATTTCGGTGTAGGGGCCATCGGTAACCACATTATTGGGCCGCAACACTTTGCCCTCTTCGCCTAAGCGGTTTCCACGGTCGACCAGTTTGTTTTGCGCGGCAATACTGCCGATCCAATCCATCCATTGCTTGGTCATGCTTTGCATTTCTTCCGGTGAGCCCGTTGGCATGGCTGCGGAAGCTCTTCTGAATAAGAATAAGTAGTCTTTCATTTTTTTATTTTTTAATGTTTATGACCCGATGACGATTGGGTTTTTTCAAATTGGACATGCTGGTTAAACTTTTTCTACCTTTCACCTTTTGCCTTTCAGCTTTCACCTCCTCAAAGCACCCTGCATAACAAGCCCTTCAAATACTCGCCTTCCGGGAATGAGGCCCTCACGGGATGATCTTCGGGCTGGCAAAACTGGTGGATGAATTGTACCTGTTTTCCTGCGTCCAGCGCGGCCCAGGCCAGCACTTGTTTAAATGTTTCCATATCCATGGCGCCCGAGCAGGAAAAAGTTGCCAGCAGCCCGCCTTTATTGAGCAGCAGCATGGCCAGGCGGTTCAGGTCTTTATACGCCCGTGACGCCCGGTCGAGTGCGGAGCGCGAGGGGGCGTATTTCGGCGGATCGAGCACGATGATGTCAAACAGCTCGCCGTCATCCCTGAATTGACGGAGTTGTTTGTTAACGTCGGATTGTATCGCGGTAAGCTTCGCCGGATCGAAGCCGTTCAGTTTAATATTTTCCTTTAATGTCTCGATGGCCAGTGCCGAGCTGTCGACGCTGGTGACTGAGGCCGCGCCGTTTTTCAGTGAGGCCAGCGTGAAACCGCCGGTATAGCAAAAGCAGTCCAGCACTTTTTTACCTTTTGCATGGGCGGCAAGCAGCTTGCGGTTGTCGCGCTGGTCGCAATAGAAGCCCGATTTTTGCCCTTCGGCGATATTGATGTTGTAAACGATGCCATTTTCGCGCACCTCAACACGCTCCGGCGGGTGGCTGCCGGCCAGTACAACGTTCGTGGTTTTCAATCCTTCATGCTCACGCGACGCGGCATCACTTTTATCAAAAATGCTTTCAGGTTTTAGCAGGCGCTGCAACTCGTCGATAATCACCGGCAATACGTTTTCAATGCCAGAGGTAAGCACCTGTACGGCCAGGTGCCCGGCGTATTTGTCGACGATAAGGCCGGGCAAATAATCAGATTCGCTGAAAATAAGGCGGCAGGTATTTGTGTTCTCATCCAAAACATTACTTCGGCTTGCCACTGCTACTGCCACTTTCTCCCTGAACCAATCTTCATTCACCTCAACAGCTTCATCCCACTCCAGCAGCCGCACGGCCACCCTCGACTTATCGTTATAAAAACCATAGGCCATAAATGCGCCTTTGACGTCCACCAGCCGCACGATGTCGCCATTCGCGGGTTTGCCTTTGGCCCCTTCGATAGCGCCCGAAAACACCCAGGGATGGCGGTGCAAAGCAGCTTTTTCCTTACCTTTTTTTAATACGACGTCGATCATGGGGCAAAGGTAAAATAATACCTCTGAAAAATTTGGCGTAGAGACGCAATGCATTGCGTCTCTACATTTCTTTGCAATGACGCGTGTGATTTTAAAAAGGCAGCGACAGCTGGTCGGTTGCTTTTTCTTCTTTTTGTTTCGGCACGGGCTCGTTGAAATTGGAGAGGGAAATACCCAGCAGGCGTACCTTTTTATCGTCGGGTTCGGTGGCGGCAAGCAGGCGTTTGGCGGTGGCGCATACGGTTTCCAGGTCGTTGAAGCCGGTGGGAAACGATTGGTTGCGGGTGATCTGTTTAAAATCGCTGTATTTAATTTTGAGGGTAAGGGTGCGGCCCTTTAGCTGGTAGTTTTGCAGGCGGTTGCAAACCGTTTGGGCTATCTTGTCCAGCTCGGCTTCCATTTCTTCGGTGGTGGTCAGATCGTAAGGAAAAGTATCTTCGGCGGCGAGGGATTTTGTTTCGCGATGGGGCTGTACCTCGCGGTTGTCAATGCCGCGCACGATCTGGTAATAAAAGCGGCCGGTTTTGCCAAAGTGCCTGGTCAGTTCGTCCTCGGTCAGTTTTTTGAGGTCCTCGCCGGTGTGCAGGCCCATGTTCTTCATTTTTTGCGCGGTAACCTTGCCCACGCCAAAAAACTTTTCGACAGGCAGCTTTTCCATAAACCCTTCGATAGCCGAGGGGCCAATAAAGGTCAGGCCATCGGGCTTGTTGATATCGGAAGCGGTTTTGGCGACGAATTTATTGATAGATACACCCGCAGAAGCGGTGAGCTGCAACTCGTCCTTAATGGCCTGTTTTATTTGTTTGGCGATGTCGATGGCCGAGCCGATGTTGAGCTTGTCGCTTGTGACATCCAGGTAGGCTTCATCCAGCGAAAGCGGCTCGATCAAATCGGTATAGCGGCTGAATATTTCGCGGATCTTTTGCGAAACTTCTTTATACGCGGCAAACCGCGGACGTACAAATAGCGCGTGGGGGCAAAGCTGCAGCGCCTTTTTCGACGGCATGGCCGAGCGGATGCCAAACTTGCGCGCCTCATAACTGGCCGTGGCCACCACGCCGCCGCGCCCCTCGGGCAGCCCGCCGACTACCAGCGGCTTGCCCCGGTACTCGGGATTGTCGCGCTGCTCAACCGATGCGTAAAACGCGTCCATATCAATATGGATGATCTTACGGTGCGGGTGAGCGGGGGATTGGTACATCTATGGTTTGTGGATACACAAAGATACAAAGCCTGGCGGTTTTTACCCGCCGAATTGGCGGTGTCGCAGTGCGACACCGCGACAACCTGTGTCGTCCTAAAAAAAGTTTACACTTTTTGTTAATAATCCTGTTGTGAATTTACACTTTATTTTAATCCTGTAATAGCTTTACACTTTTGGTTATACTAGGCTCCCTAAACAACAATTAGCCATCCATAT
>DATMOF010000009.1:0-296013 GCA_035568395.1 Mucilaginibacter sp.
TACTCAAATCTAATTAAAATATTCAGGTGCCTATATCGGCGGTGTCTACCTCTTCCCATTCCGAACAGAGAAGTCAAGCCCGCCAGAGCCGATGGTACTGCGGTAAAACGTGGGAGAGTAGGTCGGTGCCAAATCTTATCACCTTTAATGGTGTATTGCAAAGCCTTAGTCTAACGACTTAGGCTTTTTGCGTTTTAAAGCGCTGAAGTCACTGCAATGTGGTTTATAGGTCAAATGCCATAAGATGGTTGAGCAGGTGTTACCTAATCTCTAACCTCAAATCACTAATCTCCAATCACGCATTCTTCTTCATATACTCATCTGTAAATTGAGCAATATACCGGTCAACGTTGTCGCGGATCTCTTCCAGGTCGCGGCCTTCCAGCTTGGCAAGAATTTGCATGAGCAGGATGTTATTTATCTTATTATAGGCGTATGTGGACGCGGCATTGCTTAAAAGCTTGGCATTTAAATCCACGGCCTGAGCCAGTAAATCGGTTTTTGTTTTGTCGTTATCTATCGGGCTATCCATAAGGCAATATTAATTGGTATGCAAATTTATCAGGTTTTCAGTGTCTTTTGCTCATTTTGAAGCATAATTAATGCTTTGCCGGCACGTACGTGCCTTGTATCTTCTTGTTTGGCCGAGCCAACCCAATCGCAATAGCCCTGTTTGTACGACTTTGATAAGCCGTCGAAAAATGCCTTTGCTTTCGAATCTGTCGCGAGCAGCGTTTCCAGTTCGACAGGTGTTCCTTCAATATGTTCGCCTTTTTTTAGCATTATTTAGGTGTTAGACGAACAAATATAGTTGATAAAAAAGCGAATTTACATGTAGTTAAAGCGAAAACGCCTTTAAATAGGATTGAGCCCAATTGCCCCAATCTTTCATGACATTATCGAGCGTTTTTCGTAATCCCATATTGTTAACCAGTTTTCCTTTTTTTGGAGGTAACATGGCCTTATCGTCAACACCCCCCTCAACTACTTTGGTAGCAAACCAGGTAATGTTCTCGTGCGGAAGCGCAAGGCCAAGGATCATTCCCGGCAAACCGGTAAACGATTCAGGCCCGCCCGACACCGGTATTCGTTCGGTGTAAAATGCCACCACATACACCGAATCCAAAACAAGAGCATTTGCACGCCGGCAGACGAAGCCGGCTATTTCGCGGGTTTCATCGGTTATTTTCCAGCGGATGTTCCGGGTGCTGTCTTTAACCAGGAAAGTTTCCTCGAAAACGGATTTTTGATCGATAGACGTACGCGTGTTCAGATCGGTGAATATGATATTATTCTGGTTCACCATGGCATTGTTGCCAAAAAACGTATTATTTCCATCTGCCTCGGCCGGAACAAAAATGGTTTTATTATTGACGAAGCTGAGTGTGCTCTTTAGCTTTTTAAATTGTGGCTGGTTTTTTTTGTATGATTCATATGCCTGCTCCAAAAAGCTATCATCTTTATACAGATCGACCTGCTTTTTTATAAGGGCAAACATGTTGACCGTTTTTTCAAACTCGATAGTTCCCGAAGTAGTAAAATGCGCGTTCTGTGCAAATAGCAGGGTGATGTTTAGTAACAATGCACCTATAATAATTGTGAAAATTTTCATGTCTTTATTTTTTTGCGGCTGCCGTATTCATGCTGTTAAAGTTCCAGGTAACTGTAAACATAAAGTACCTTTTAATTGTGGTATAGCTGTTTTGCTGTATAAAGTTACCGCTAACTGACCGGCTAAAGCCAACATTTTGGTTAAGCAGGTCGTTAGCCCATAAGGTTAACTTCAGGTCATCGTTCTTAAAAAAGGTTTTGGTAATATTTGCATTAAGCAATGTTTTTTTCAGGTCGGTAGCGAAGGTTTGCGTTTTTGCCGTGAATTCGTAATTAACATCCGAACCCACCTGGAATTTGGCGGGCAGGTAGAAATTAAATCCGCCGTCACCTCTAAACCCGCGACCATTGTTGTTTATGTTTTTTAGGAGCGACGAGTTACTGATCGTATAGTTAGGCCCGAAGGACGTATAGAATTCATATTTCTTTTCCTTATATTTTGAGATGTTTAGCTGCGCCGAATAATTATCGTAGATAAGCCTGTTTAAAGCCCCATTAGATATGCTGTACGATGTATTGCCATTGGCCCTTAAGGATAGCCCCACATTCACCCCTATCTTCTCGATTTTTCGGCCGTAGTACGAGTTGAAGTTGAAATTAAACGGCGTTTTGTTACCTAAATTCACATACTGGCTTATCGTTTTTCCTTTAGTGGTATCAGTAAATACATTACTTATGATCGGATTATTGGTGAATGAGTAATTCCCGTTAAAATTTATGGATTGTCCGCTAATTACTTTATATGAGTAATAAAAGAAGCCAAAGCTGTTGGTAAAAGAAGGTGTCAGCGCCTGGTTGCCGACGATGATATTCAGGTTATCGGTATTGTTGGCTACCGGTTGGATTTGATTGATACTTGGCTGAGTAGTGCGGCCATTATAATTTAAGTATAACGATTGCTGCTGCGAGAACCGGTACTGAAAAGATGCCTGCGGCGCCCAATTCACAAAATTCCGTTTAAACGGCGCAGATGTTAACTCATTCATCTGGTTGAAGTTTACATCTGAAACTTTGCTGCCAACGTTTAGCGTAGTTTTTTTTGTTTTGTAATTAAAAATCGCTCCTATCTGGTTCGAAAACTCATTAAGCCGGTAACTATTGCTTAACGAATCTACCTGTACATTATATACGCCAGCTAAAGATTGGTTAAATGACCGTTGTTCGGACGTGCCATTATTCACACCAAGGGCATAGTTAAATGCGATCGACAGCTGTTTTGTAAGCGGCTCTGTATAAACGGCGTTCGTTGTGAGCGCCGAGCTTTGCAGCCTACTTGTTTTCAATTGATCGGTTCGTTGTACGCTGTCCTTTACACCGGCTGTGTTATAAAAATCCGCCTCCGATCTCAGGAAGCCGTTCGCGCTGCTTTGGTTTAGCGCCTCGCTGATATTGAACGAAAATGTGCGGCCTTTTTTAGCGAATTTTTTAGTAAACAAGGCGCTCATATTCATGATCTTACCATCGGTATTGTTAATGATATTCCGGAGATTGCTATTAAGCTTTACACTGTCGTTCCGCTGCGTTATGGAATTATACTTTCCTAACGTTTGCCCGTTCTTAGCAGTTGCATCAAACATTATTTTAAGGGTCGACGAAGTATCCAATTTAATAATATAGGTTCCGTCGAGCTTTTGGCGGAAAAGAAAATTATGATATCCGTGGGTCGAATTACTGTTTAGCGATTTCCCGGGGGTATTATTTTGACTGAGGGTGTTCTCGGTACCGTCAACGGCTAATGACCCGATCTTATAATTTGTATTGAGCGATTGCTTGTCGTTATTCCATTTTGAATCATAATGCACGCCGCCCGTGCGGGCAAGCGGGATGCCCCGGCCATTGTACTGGCCGCCGAAAGAATCGAGCGCATCGTCGGCATTGCCGTTAAAATAAAAGGATACGCTGCCATCATCGCCAAACTCTACATTGCCATTACCAGCGCCGTACTTTTGACTATCGTCCCAGCCCAGCCCCACTTTACCGTTATTCCCCATTATCCCGTATGCTGAAAACTTTGATTTCGCCTTAAATCGGTTAAACAACAGTGAACTTTGGTAATAGCCATCAGTGCCGCCGCCGGCTTCCGCCTTTCCAAAGTATCCGTTCTTTTTACCCTCTTTTAGTTTCACATTAATCGTCTTTGTTTTCTGTCCGTCATCTATCCCGGTAAAAGTAGCCTGGTCGCTTTTCTTATCATATAGCTGCAACTTATCCACCATATCCGCTCTTAAGTTTTTTGTCACGAGGGTAGGGTCGTCTCCAAAAAATTCTTCCCCGTCAACCAACACCTTGCTCACTGTTTGGCCCTGTGCAGTGATTTTACCGTCTTTATCTATCTGTATTCCCGGTAGCTGCTTCAAAAGATCCTCGATAGTGGCATTCTTCTCTATGGTATAGGCGCGCGGGTCAAATTCGGTCGTGTCGCCTTTTATTTTTATGGCAGCGCGTGTGCCCTTTACAATTACGTCAGCCAAAAGCTTGCTTTTAAGCAGCATATTCAGCCTGCCAAAATCGTGGGTGGTATGAATGGAATCTAAACTGAAGGTTTCCACATAGTCGGCGTAGTTAGGATACGTAACGAGCAGTATGAACTTTCCTTTAGATAAACCCGTTATTGAAAAGGCGCCGCTTGCATCGGCCCGGGTAAATTTGCGCAGGGTTGAGTCCTTTGCGTTTAATACGCTTATCGACGTGTTTAGCAGTTTGGCCTTTGCAGCTGTGTCGGCTACAAAACCCTTCACTGAATAACTGCTCTGAGCAAGTAATCGGGCAGAGAAAAAACAACAAGAAATAAATACCAGGATTGTGAGTTTCATGGTTAAGGTTTAGAAAAACCAAGGTATAACTAAATTCTTAGTATTCAAACGTTTTAACATAAATTAACAATTGAAGCAAAAATGTCATTTTGGTTAATCAGCACGGGGCAAGTTGTTGGTTAATGACGGAGTAACTTTATGAGTCGGTGTAAAAAATAACCTAAAAGTGGATTTTAAAAGATTTATGTGCATGTTTGGGGCATATCAGGTTATTAGCAACGGGTAGAACAATTTTTATTTTATTAGTAACAAAAAGCGAACTTTAGATATGAGTTTAGAGCAAACATGGCGGTGGTACGGACCCAACGACCCGGTATCTCTTTCGGACGTGAAACAAGCCGGAGCTACGGGCGTAGTGACAGCATTACACCATATACCCAATGGCGAAGTATGGTCGCAGCAGGAGATCACCAAAAGAAAAAATGAAGTTGAAGCCGCAGGATTGACCTGGTCGGTGGTGGAAAGTATCCCTGTTCACGAGGATATAAAGAAGTGTACCGGTGATTATTTGCGGTATATTGAAAATTATAAACAGTCGGTTAAAAACCTGGGAGCCTGCGGCATTGATATCGTCTGTTATAATTTTATGCCTGTGTTGGACTGGACACGCACCGATCTTGATTTTAAAATGCCCGACGGCTCAACGGCCCTGCGTTTTGAGGCTGCGGCTTTTGCCGCTTTTGAGTTATATATTTTAAAACGTCCGGGTGCAGAGGAAAGCTATTCGGCCGTTCAGAAAGAAAATGCGGCTGGATTTTTTAAAAATCTTACAGAGGAAAATAAAGCCCTTTTAGTAAAAAATATTATTGCCGGGCTTCCCGGCTCGGAAGAAGGGTATACACTTGAACAGTTTTTAGCTGTGCTTGAAAGCTATAAGGGCATAGGCCCCGAAGAACTGAAGGCAAACCTATTTTATTTCCTGCAACAGGTGATTCCCGCTGCAGAACAGGCAGGCGTACTGATGTGTATCCACCCCGACGATCCGCCTTACCCGATTTTGGGTTTGCCGCGAGTGGTTAGTACCGAAGCAGATATAAATGAGCTATATGCCGCCGTGCCGTCACCACACAACGGGCTTACTTTTTGTACCGGCTCATTTGGCGTCAGGCCCGACAACGATCTGCCAGGCATGGTTAAAAGGCTCGGGCATCGTATCCATTTTATACATCTGCGCAGTACAAAAAGGGATGCCGAAGGCAATTTCCACGAGGCTGATCACCTGGACGGCGACGTTGATATGTACGGGGTAATGAAGGCGCTTATTGAGGAGCAAAACAAAAGAAAAGAAGCCGGCAGGAAAGACACGAGGATGCCGTTCAGGCCCGATCACGGGCACAAAATGCTGGATGATCTGAAAAAGAAAACCAATCCCGGCTATTCCGCCATAGGCCGCCTGCGCGGGCTGGCTGAACTGCGCGGGCTTGAATTGGGCATCATCAGAAGTTTATGATCAAACTTCTGATGACGACATTCGATGCAGCTTAATTAGCGTACCTTACTTTGATAACCAGTTTTTTTGCCGTATCAAAGCCTTCCACTTTAATGTTTGGGCGGTGAACATCAGTTGGAAAAAAGAGAAAAAATTCGTCAGGCGTAGCGATATAAAATTTTCCTTCGGCGGTGTAATTGGCATAATCCTTTGTTTCGTCGTAAGGTTTGGAAACAGTGGTTTTGGACAATGATTCCACGCCAATTTTTTCCTTGCCGGTGATCACATACTGTATATCAATATATTTTTTGTGCGACTCCCAGGCGGTGTTTTCAAATTCCTTTTCAGGTCCATCGGTGATCATCGCATACACGTTATCGCCATCGATTGGGTATTTGCCTGCCGGCAGGGCTTTAATATCTTTATCCTTTATAAACGCGAAGGCTTTATCCCACTCCGTTTTGTTGGCGTTATACTGTCTGGCAAATTCAACTGCATCTAACGATGGGTGAACTTTGATGGTTAAGCCATTAGCCCATTGCTTGCTTTTGACCCATTCTTTTGCGCTTTTTTCTGTCCATTCTTTTTGTTGCGCTAATGCGGCGGAAGTGATAGATGAGATCATAAAAATTAAAACTAAGATGCTTTTATATGGCAAAGTTTTTTTCATAGCCATTGGTTTAAATAACGGTTAATTTACCGGCTATTTTAGTGAATAATAATTGTTTTAAAAATATTATCTGTTAAAACTGCTGTGGACGTAAAAATAAACATTCAATTGTTTCAATTTGCCAAGCCTATGTTGTAGAATTGTTGCTAATAAAATATATTTATAAGCCAGTTAATACGTAAACCTTTGAAAGTATTACATAGCGTACACCCCGAAGATTTTAAACATTATACGAGCGCTGTTATACGTGAGCGCTTCCTGCTTGATAATTTAGCGAAGCCGGGTACCATAAATTGTGCTTATACACTTTATGACCGGATGATAGCAGGCGTAGCTATCCCGGCCAACCGGCAGCTGGAGCTGGAAAATTATCCCAAGTTAAGGGCAAATTTTTTTTTAGAACGCCGGGAGATTGGGATCATTAACGTTGGAGGCAATGGCACAGTGACAGCTGATGGCAAAAGCTATCCGCTAAAAAAACTGGATTGCCTGTACTTGGGGAAAGGGGCAAAAAACGTCGTTTTTTTAAGTGACGCCAGCGCCAGCCCCGCAGTATTTTATTTGTTATCCGCACCAGCGCATGCGGCTTACCCTGCCACGCTGATGACCAATGCCGAAGCCGTAAAAGTTAGGCTAGGTGATCTGTCGACTGCTAATCATCGCACAATAAATAAATATATCCATTTAGAAGGCATTAAAAGCTGCCAGCTGGTTATGGGGCTTACCATTTTGCATAATGGCAGTGTATGGAACACCATGCCGCCCCATGTGCACGATCGCCGTATGGAAGCTTATTTTTATTTTGATGTGCCCCAAGGCCACCGTGTTTTTCACTACATGGGCGAGGGACACGAAACCAGGCATATATTAATGAATAATTATGATTGCGTGATATCGCCGCCATGGAGCATCCATGCCGGCGCCGGTACGGCAAGCTATAGTTTTATATGGGGGATGGCCGGCGAAAACCTGGATTATGCAGATATTGATCCCATACCGGTTACTGAAATCATATAACATATATTAGCGCTCTAATCAATTAAAATGGATAAAAACCCGATAGGAAAATACAGATGGGTAATAGCTGCGTTGCTGCTTTTCGCAACAACGATAAACTATATGGACCGCCAGGTGATCAGCTACCTGAAAGAATTTTTTTCAAGCCCGGTATCAACAGGCGGTTTTGGATGGAGCAATACTGACTTTGCAATCGTAACATCTGTTTTTACCGCGTTTTATGCGATCATGACCGTATTTGCAGGCTGGTTTATTGATAAGATAGGCACCAAGCTTGGTTTAGGCTTATCATTAATTGTATGGTCGGTTTTTGGGATGCTGAATGCTTTCGCGGGCAGTACGGTTGCTTTGCACGCTGTAATCAGGAGCTTGTTTGGCATAGGCGAGGGTGGCAACTTCCCGGCCTCTATTAAAACCGTGGCCGAGTGGTTCCCCAAAAAAGAACGCGCCCTGGCAACAGGTATTTTCAACAGCGGATCGAGTCTTGGCGCGATGGCTGCGGCTTTATTCGTGCCCTCATGCCTGTTATATTTTGGCCCTGATCCGGGATGGAAGTATGCATTTTTAATTACAGGCGGGATAGGCTTTGTGTGGCTGTTTTTCTGGTTCGCGCTGTATAGCACACCTGCCGACAATAAAAAATTAAGTAAAAGCGAATTTGACTATATACACAGTGACGACCTGGTTGCACATGCGGCCCCCTCAGAAGATGTTGCCATCAGCGATAAAATATCGTGGGGTAAATTGTTTATCTATCCGCAAACCTGGGCATTTATTATCGGGAAGTTCATGACTGACGGTGTATGGTGGTTCCTGCTGTTCTGGCTGCCGGATTACCTGAAAAAACAATTCGGATTTACCGGGCACCAGGTGATGTGGCCAACCTTTATTGTTTACGGGATAGCCATATTCGGCAGTACCTTTGGAGGCAGTATACCATTGTTCCTTATTAATAACGGCATGACCGTGCGAAAGGCCAGGATGACGGCCATGTTCATCATAGCGCTTTTCCCATTAATGTTATTGCTTACCCAGTATTTTGGAGATAAGGCCGTATTTGGCACCCATGCAGTTGTTTTGGCCGTTGGCGTTATTTGCATAGGCGGAGCAGCGCACCAGGCCTGGTCGGCCAATTTATTCACCACTGTATCTGATATGTTTCCCAAGCGGACCATAGGCTCGGTTACCGGTATCGGCGGTTTGGCAGGCGGTTTGGGTGGCGTGATCATCCAGCAGTTGGCAGGTTATTTAACCGATCATTATAAAGCGACGCCGCAAATTGCCTATAGTATTATGTTCGCTGTTTGCGCGTTAGCTTATATGTCGGCGTGGCTCATAATCCGGTTTCTAACCCGAAAGGCGCCTAAAATACTTGTATGATGAAAAAGATATTTCATATCGCCTTAGTGTTTTTTCTAATCGGACGAGCTTTTGCTTCATCAGCACAGACCGTTACGCTCGATTATTATTTTAACCACGAAACCCATAAAAACAGATCGGGCCAGGAAGTGCGTTTTCATTATATGTGGGAAGACACCGGGAACACCGGGTTTTCTGTTTTAGGAGAAGTGTTTAAAAAGCAGGGCGTCAAATTGCAGTCGCTCGAAAGCGCCCCCACCACGGCTAATTTAAAGGGTACTAATATCTACATTATCGTCGACCCGGATACAAAAAAGGAAACCGCGCACCCTAACTATATTGAAGAAAGGGATATCAACGAAATTGAGCAATGGGTGAAAGCCGGCGGGGTACTGGTGATGCTGGCTAACGACAGCGCAAATGTTGAGCTGCCGCATTTTAATAACCTGGCGGCTAAATTTGGCATGCATTTTAATGACGACCTGCAAAACCATGTTATTGATGACAGCCACTTCCAGGACGGCGCAATAATTACGGCCAACAACCCGATCTTTAAAACCGCGAAAAAAATATTTATGAAGGATGTATGCTCCATAGATATAAAACCGCCGGCTTACGCAGGTTTACGAAATAGCAACAACGCAGTTATTATAGCCATCGCAAAACATGGCAGGGGTA
Organism: Mucilaginibacter sp.; assembly: GCA_035568395.1. Classification (GTDB taxonomy): domain Bacteria; phylum Bacteroidota; class Bacteroidia; order Sphingobacteriales; family Sphingobacteriaceae; genus Mucilaginibacter. The sequence continues at coordinate 9,578 of DATMOF010000009.1, forward strand.
CTGTTTTAGCGGTTGGCGACCCCTGGCTGTACAATGAATATACCAACGGAAGGCTGCCTGCCGGCTACGAAAATGATAAAGCGGCTGAGGACATAGCCACGTGGCTGATCAAACAAATTCATTGAGTTGGATAACGATCAATCCTGCATCGGTGCCGATAAAAGCATTATTTACCGACTTTTCGATAACAGTGTCTTTTTCGATTGGCTCGATACCGCATTTGGATAAAACTGGTCTGCATAACAGGGTATAAATAATCCAGCCTTTATAATGAAATGGCCTGGCCGGCCGAATAATACTTTAATTCAATGATGTCGTTAGGAATTGGCTTTGTGTTCCAATTTTGATGGAGGACGAGTGCAGCTCCGATCGCGGATGCCTGGGCCATTGAGGCGGCGAAAACTTCCGTATCCGGGAATGCAGCGGCAAGCAGGTGCATGAACACACTATTTTTACTAAAGCCGCCATCTACGAAAATCCTTTTAACAGGGGTGCCTTTGAGCACTAACTGGGTTGACGCTACCTGCGATCTGACGAGGTCCCTTATCAGTTGATGATATGCCCCGGCTGCGTTGTTAAATGATGACAATTCCCTTTCGGAAAAATTAAGGGTTTGGCCTTGTGTTGTCTTAAGACGACTGTTGATCTCCGGTTCGAAATCTAACGTTCTGAAAATAGATGCATCGCAGTTAAAATGATCAGCTATTCGCTTAACCTGCAGTTCATGTTCAAACCCCGAAAATAACCTGGATGCCTTAACCGGCTTTCCCTGGTATTGCAAATAACGGAGGCAATCGCTTTGAAGTTCATCAATTGTTAATGGGAAATCGTTAAACGGATTTAAGCTGATACACCAGGTGCCCGTTGAAATTAATACAAAGGGTTCTGTAAAATTTACAAGGTAGGGGATAAGCGCTGAAGAACTGTCATGCATGCCTGTACCCACAGTATAGTTACTGCGTGGTGAACGTGCTTTGTAAATTTTATTTGCAGGTGCAATTGGGGTCAGGATCGATGCTATTCCTTCGCGCTGCACCCATTCATGATACCTGTTATTTTCGAAATCCCACAGCGCCGTGTGGCAGCCTATGCTTGTCAGATCTGAGCAATATTCGCCGGTTAACAGAAAGCTCAGGTATTGAGGCAAGTGTAAAGCATATTTAATGCGCTTTAATACTTCCGGTTCTTCTTGCTTTAGCCGGTAGAGTTGCAACCCGGAATTGAGACTGCCTAAAGGCGGCGACGCGGTTTGTAAGCTAAATGCATCTTTCCCGCCATACTGGCTGTAAAACCTTTTCATCAGTTCGTCGGGATAAGGCTTCAGGTAATTGTATAATGGAACTGTTGGTTGTCCCTCTTCATCAACCAGCACAAAACTTGCCCCATACGCAGAAAAATTAATAGCCTTGATCTGGAATTCTTTTAGCTTGAGGATCTCACTTAAAAAATCAAAAACGAATAGTCGCAGGCTCTCCAGGTTTTCGCAGGGAAACCCGTCTTCATCGGCCGTTTCGGTAAACCGCACGGTTTTTTCAAAAACTACCTGGTAATTTTCATCAAACAGGAAAAGTTTTTTATTCGTTTTTCCGACGTCGAATATCGCAATAACCGGTATAGCCTTCATATCACATCCAAATTAAAGTCCTGTTGCTATTGTCTTTAGCCCGCGTTCTTTGATCAGGCTATCGCGGATATGCAATATACGGTAGGCGTTTACCGGATCTAATGCACCGCCTGTGCGGTAACCGGCCTCGGCAATTAAAGGGCGGACGTCTGTTCGGTATGCGTGCTGCAAAATTTCCTGGGCTAAAGCTACATCGTTATTATTTTGAGCGACAACCAATGCCGTTTTATCAACCAGCAAAGCTTGCGCATACGCAATTTTAATGGCCTGTACCGATTGCAGCAGATCTTCGATCGGATCTTTCACATTATGGGAAGCATCGATCATCCAGCCGATGGACATGGCATGGTCCATTCCCCTGGCATCCATTCCCTCTACCAGTTCATTAAAGATCAGGAACAATTGGTAAGGGTTGATACTGCCAACGGTGAGGTCGTCATCCCCATATTTGGAATCGTTAAAATGGAAGCCGGCCAGCTTACCCTCCATCAATAATAAGGATACGATCTGTTCAATGTTGGCTCCCTGCAAATGGTGGCCCAGGTCAACCAGTGTACTTGCCTTTGCACCTAACCTGGATGCTAAAAGGTAGGATTGGCCCCAGTCGCCAATGGTGGTCGAATAAAAATTTGGCTCATAGGGCTTGTACTCTATCCATATTTTCCAATCGTCAGGCAAAGCGGCATAAATTTCCTGTAAGCTTTCGAACGTGTTTTGAAATGCTTTCCTGAAATTAAGTTGCCCCGGGAAATTAGAACCGTCAGATAACCACACCGATAAGGCTTTCGAACCGAGCTGAACACCATATTTGATCACCTCGATATTGTGTTCGATGGCTTGTCTCCTCACCGCCTTATCAACATGATGAAGCGAGCCGAATTTATAGCTCAGCTTTTGGTCGGCCTGATCCTGGAAGGTGTTTGAATTTACAGCATCAAAGTGCAGGCCGTTTTGCGCAGCCAGCGCTTTTATCGATGACGCATTATCCGGCACATCCCAGGGGATATGGAGGGAGATTGAATTGCTTGATCTGTTAAGTGCATGGATAATACCTACATCAGAAATTTTCTCCTCCAGGTTTCGCGGCTCGCCGCCTCCCGAAAAGCGGCCGAAACGCGTTCCGCCTGTCCCTAAGGCCCAGCTTGGTATAGCAATGTTAAACACGCTCAATTTCTGTATGATTGAATCAACATCGGCAATGTCGGCAGCCACACCTTCAAATTGTCGTTGATGTTTGCTGATCAGTTGCTGATTGATCTCGTCTAACCTGTATTTCTCTATTTGCATCTCCGTAAATTGACTATTTATTACCTTACAAAACCTGCTGGAATGCCGCCATCCACGTTGATCACATTCCCGGTTGACTTATTAAGTAACCCTCCCGTTAATGCAAAACAAGCATTGGCTATATCCAAAGGTAAAATGATCTCGTTCAATAATGTTCTTTTTGCGTAGTATCCAGGCAACTCGGCTACGGTTATGCCATAAGCTTTCGCGCGTCCTTCCGCCCAGCCGCCGGCCCATATATTGCTGTCACTGATCACCGCATCCGGGTTGATCACGTTAACCCGTATATGATCAGCACCCAATTCTGCAGCATTCAGCCTGCTAAGGTGCAGTTGCGCCGCTTTAGCACTACCATAACCGGCGTTATTAGGGCCGCTTACCAATGCATTTTTACTTACGATGTTAATGATATCGCCTCCTAAAGACTGTTTCTTCATTACGGCAACCGCCGCCCGGGTCACAAAAAACTGGCCCTTTACCAATACATCGTACAAAAGGTCCCAATCTTCTTCGGTATGATCGGCTATGGTTTTGGAAATAGACAGTCCTGCATTATTGACAACCAGGTCGACACCCCCGAACGCCAGTATAGCTGCGGAGATGGCTTCTTTTATTTGTCCCTCGCTGGTAACATTCAATACAGCCGTTGTATAGGCATCCTTACCATATTGTGCTTTAAACTCTTCGCCCGCACCTGCCAGGCGTTCAGCATTCATGTCATTCAAAATAACGACGGCGCCTTCTTCAACAAACTTTTTTGCGATAGCCTTTCCGATACCGCCGGCGCTGCCGGTTATAAAAGCTACGCGGCCCGACAAAGGCTTAGGCTTTGGCATGCGGGAAAGTTTGGCTTCTTCAAGCAGCCAATATTCGATATCAAAAGCTTCTTGGCGCGGAAGGGAAGTATATGCCGAAATAGCTTCGGCGCCCTTCATCACGTTAATGGCGTTAATATAAAATTCAGCCGCAACGCGTGCAGTTTGCTTATCCTTAGCAAAAGTGAACATACCTACGCCGGGATATAATATAACCACCGGGTTGGCGTCGCGCATTGCCGGGCTACCGGCGCGCTTGCAACTGTTATAATAGTCGGCATACATCGCACGGTAGGCCTCGAAGGCTGGGGCAATTTTTGCTTTTACTGCATCGGCATCCGACAGGTCTTCATCCGCCTCTAATCTCAGTACCAGCGGGCTGATCTTGGTGCGCAAAAAATGATCGGGGCAACTGGTGCCCATAACGGCAAGGCGTTCCAGGTTATTAGAATTAATGTACTCCAGCACACGGGCATCATCGGTAAAATGGCCGATCATCTGCGTATGGGACGAACAAAAGCCGCGTAATACCGGTGCCAGGGCAACAGCTTGTTTCTTACGATCGGCATCGGGCAGGCTATCTATTTTTTTACCGCCGAACGCCGGCCCTTTTTTTATATAACTTTCCTCTAAATATCCGGCACATTTTTCAATCACTTCCAGCGTATTGACGTAACTTTCATATGCGGTATCGCCCCAGGTAAATAAACCGTGAGAACCTAACATAATACCACGGATACCGGGGGTATTATCCAAACATGCTTTGAGTTTTAAGCCAAGGTCAAAGCCCGGGCGCTGCCAGTCAACCCAGCCTATTGTTCCACCAAAAAGATCTTCAGTGATCTTTTTGCCATCTTTTGCCGCCGCGATAGCAATGGCTGCATCGGGATGCAAGTGATCGATATGTTTAAAGGGCAAAAAACCATGCAACGGCGTATCGATAGACGGCGCTTTTGAATTCAGGTCAAATAGACTGTGGTTGAACAGTTCAACCATTTCGTCCTCATGTTCTATACCGCGGTAAACTTTTTTCAGGCCTCTCAGGCGATCAACATACAAGACTGCTAAACCGCTCTTTTTTAATGTGCCGATATCACCTCCCGAGCCTTTTATCCACATCACTTCAACCTCATTCCCCGTCAGGGGGTCTTTATCTATTACCTTGCACGAGGTATTGCCGCCCCCGTAATTGGTCAGCCGAAGATCGGCCCCCAGTAAATTGGAGCGGTATATCAATAGCGCCACTTCGTCACCAGCCAATTCGGCTGCTTTGGCGTCGTCCCACAGGTAACTTACGTGCTTAAATTGCTTTGTGCTTGCAGACATATATTATATATTTTAATGCTTATAAAACTACTTTATTGAGTTACCGTAACCAACAATCAAAACAGAGATGATTATAGTTAAAATTCCGGCTACCAGGGTGACGACCGCTTTCCGGCTCACACCTTTCCATTCCTTCAACAAAAGCCCCCATGTATTGGCGATCAGGATGATAAACGCCATATGCAATATCCATGAACTGGCCCCATTTCCCATTTTACTTTCGCCCATACCATAAAAGAAGAATTGTAAAAACCAGGTAGTACCGGCGAGCGCACAGAACAGGTAATTTTTTAGCAGAGGCCGTTTTCTATTCGTATAGTCACCGAAAGTCTTATTCCGGGCATTCAGGATGATACACCATACCAGGTTGGTGGTTAAACCGCCCCACAGGATGACAATATAAGTCACATTGTTTTGATAAAGGAAGTTGCCCTGCGCCGGGTGAGCAGCCTTCCATATTTCATTTGCCGAATCTGCCATAGATTTACCGGCTTCAATACCGAAATTAAAACAGGCGCTTAAAACACCCGACACGATGGCTACAAAGATGCCGAGGCCAAATCGGTAATCTTTATTGTCGTTAACATCTGCCGTGCCCTTGATCAGTTCGCGTTCCTTCATAGTGCCCGCTTTACCGCAAATAATAATTCCAATTACACAAATGACAATACCTAACAGTACCATTTGACCCCAATGACTATGCAGCAGCATCGTAAAAGTGTCTTTCCCGTTTTTTGGAAAGAAATTGTAATAAACAGATGGAATAAGGGCGCCGAATACCGCGCAAAGGCCCAGTATAATCGTACTTCCGAGTGATACGCCCAGGTAACGGACGCCTAAGCCATAGGTGAGGCCGCCTATTCCCCAAAGCAGGCCGAACAGGTAGGTAAGCCAAAGTATATTGCCATTTGTGGTTTTGATGATCTCTGTAAAATGCGGTATGGTAAGCCACGCTGCGATCGGCGGAACGATCAGCCATGAAAAAAGGCCGCCCACGATCCAAAAACTTTCCCATGCCCAGCCTTTCACCTTTTTATATGGGATGTAAAAGCTCCCGGACGCAAAACCACCAATAAAGTGGAAGATGATACCAAATATTACCTGCATGATCTATGAAAAAAATGGTTTATAATAATTAAGCAATGATAAAGAAAGACCGCGATCAACTGGCTTTAACAGGGCATCGAAAGCTCAAAAATAAAGATAACGAGTTTACGGGGAAGTACGAAGTGTAATAAGGTTAGCTGCCGTAGAATTATTAACAAAAAGTGCAGACTTTTTTCAGGATGGGACAATGTATCAGGTGTATCACTTGTATCTCTTTCACAAAATGATACAGTCCAGTTTGAGCAAGCAAGGAAGCCGTGAAACAATTTCATCTCAACAAAAAAGCCACCCGAAGGTGGCTTTGTAGCCCTTACTGGATTAAATTTGAACTTTTTCTTGGCGGATCTAAAGAAAATGGCGTTTTTTCAATTTTTTTGTGACCCCAACGCGGCAAATCCTGGCACTTGTCGGAGATAAGAAATTGTTTCAATGATGTAATTATCATGTGAAATGAGTTGCCCTAACATATTTGTTACGGATTATTATTTCGTATGCCTTTCAATTAATTCTTTATTAATCTTTTGTTATGTTAACGATGCGTTTTTTGGTGAATGTTGATTAAGCTACAGCAATAATTAACAGATAAACCAATTAAGGCGGCATATTTCACAAAGTTGAATCCCGCCGGCCATTTATAAATCACCTGCTAAAAAATGAAGCGTTTATTACTTTCAATCTTTACCTTATTTGTATTTGGTTCTCTCAGTTATGGCCAGCATATTGAATATAAGGGTGTGTACGCACCCTCGGAGATGCTGGTAAAGCCGCTCGAAAAACCCTACCGTGAGGATATATGCCTAAATGGATCGTGGCAATTTATGCCGGTTCAGTTGCCTGCCAATTTCAGGCAGGGAATCGATAACCCACCGGATTTGCCGGGTATTGAAGTGAATAATTGGGGAAAAATAAAGGTCCGTGTGCCTTCGCCCTGGAATGTGAACAGCTTTGCCGATAACAAGGGGCAGGGGGGAGATTTCAGGACTTATCCTGACTACCCAAAAGAGTGGGAAAATATAAAAATGGGCTGGCTAAGAAAGAAGTTTCCTGTGTCGGCAAACTGGAACGGGAAACATATCGTGCTGCATTTTGACGCGGTGGCCGGTGACGCGCAAATTTTGGTTAACGGAAAAGTGGCCGGGCATCATTTTGGGATTTTTTTGCCATTTGACGTGGATGTTACCGGGCTTATACTTCCGGGAAAAGAAAATGAAGTAAGCGTTGGGATACGCAAGGCGTCCCTTTTTGATAAAACGGGCCCCTATGGCCGCAGGACGTACCAGGCAGGATCGTTTTGGGGGCAGCACATTGCCGGCATCTGGCAGGATGTTTACCTCGAAGCCCTGCCGCAGGTTCACATTACCGATGTTTATATTAAGCCATTAGTTGGCGCCGGTAAGCTTGAAGCAGAAGTCACCATTAAAAATGAGGAAGATAAAATCGCTGACCTTATGCTCGACGCAAATGTCTTGCAATGTATAGCAAACAGTGGCAAGTCCATTTCGGCCATGGCCGAACCGTCATTTTCGCTCGCTTCGACCCCTTCGCTCCGTTTTTCGGCACTTAAACTAAATATCCCCGGACATACCGAAATAAAGGTAGTGCTATCTGCAGATGTTAAAGGGCAGCTAAAAAATTGGTCGCCTAAAGATCCGAACCTTTACGGATTGATCGTGAACGCTACCATTAATGGCAAAACCACAGATAAAAAATATACCCGCTTCGGTTGGAGGGAAATAACGTTTGACGGAAATAAAGTTTTACTCAATGGTAAACCGATCATCATGAAAGGTGATTCGTGGCATTTTTTGGGCATACCGCAAATGACACGCCGTTATGCGGTTTCGTGGTTTAAAGCTATGCGGGATGCTAACTTGAATGCTGTGAGGCTTCATGCCGAGCCTTATCCTTCATTTTACCTGGACGTGGCTGATGAAATGGGTATATTGGTGCTGGATGAAACAGCCGTTTGGGCAAGCGATGGCGGCCCGAAACTAAATGATCCCGCCTTTTGGCTGGATTCAAGAACGCATCTCTCCGAGCTTATTTTAAGAGACCGCAATCACCCGGCTATATTCGGCTGGAGTGTTTCAAACGAGGTTATGCCTATTGTAACCGGTGTGATGCGCAACCCTCCCGGCATGAGGGATACCCTTATAAAGTATTATGGTATTTGGCGCGATATCTGCCGGAACTTAGACCCTTCGCGGCCATGGATATCGGCAGACGGCGAAGACGATGGCCAGGGGCGTTTCCCTAGTTATGTGGTTCATTATGGCGGACCCGCAGCCATGGACAGGGGTAAAAACAGCGGAAAACCCTGGGGAGTTGGCGAGGCGGGAAACGCGTATTATGGAACGCCCGAGCAGGTTGCTGAAACCAACGGCGGCCGTGCATACGAATCGTTTTTAGGCCGTATGGAAGGTGTTGCTCAGGATTCTTACAAAATATTGGTAGCTGAGCGCGAAAGAAATGCGGTTTATCGCAGTGTATTTAATATGGTTTGGTATGGCCTTAAACCGCTTCCGCTGGGTTTAAAAGACACAACAAAACCACCCACACTTAACGATGGTATTTATTTTACTTCATATAAAGAAGGGCAGCCTGGGGTACAGCCGGAACGTTTAGGCCCGTATTCTACAACTTTAAACCCGGGATACGATCCGTCATTGCCGCTGTATCAAACATGGCCCCTGTTTGATGCCATACGCGATGCCTCTGCCGAACCGTTGGCCGGCATTAATAAATGGACTCCCGGTAAAAGCGTTGTTTCCGTGGCGAAGCCGGCAAAAACGGTGGCATCTGTAAAAGTAATTGGCGGACGTGGCAGCACACTTGCCGCTGAACTGACAAGAACAGGTGTGCCCTTTACGAAACTTGACATACAGAAAGTGCCTGAAATATTATTTGTCGATGGCGTGCATCCGCCGGACGCAGGCAGCCTGTCATTGATAAATAACGTATTTAATAACGGGGGTACTGTAATGATATGGGGAGTTGATGAAAACAGCGTGTCTGGTGTAAACCGCTTATTGCCCGCTCCGCTTAAGATCACCTCGATAAAAAGCTCCTCTTTATTGCCCGTATCAAAGGATTCGCTGACATCGGGCATCTCCGTTGCCGACTTGTATTTCTCGCAGTTAAGGCCGCCTGAAATTATCACGAACGGTCTCTCAGGTCAGCTTGTTGCGCAAAGTAAGATACTGCTCAGGGCAAACCATACGGATTGGTTGAAATGGAACAGTCAGCCTGAATATGCCAAAACGGCTATGATAGTCCGTTCCGAAAGGGAAAGCCAGGATCCGGGTGTTGCTTTAATAAAAAAGGAGATAGGTAATGGTACTTTGATCGTTACCACGTTGCCGGCCGCGCCAAGACTTGCAAAGGCCGAAAAATTGATCCGCCAGGTACTTTCAAACGCCGGTATTCCGCTTGATGAAGGTAACGATGCAGGTAAACCGCTGTTAAAGGATGGCACTATTGCAAGGGAACTGTATTGCGGGAACTTCCCCGTTGATTCCTTAAAAGATGGCGCTGCCCGGAACTTTGTTGATCCGTCGTCCGGCGGGCAAATCCACGCCGGTGCTTCAGTTCAGGGAAAAGCATGGGTACCGGTTTCCAATGAAAACGGGATATTGGACCTATCGGGATTAAAAGCAGATGGCCCAAAGAATAATGCCGTCGCTTATTTAAGCTTTTGGGTATCAAGCCCGCGATCTTTGGAAGACCTGCTTACCGAACCTAACATCCCCGTTGTAAATATGGAAGTGTCTGCCAGTAACTCAGTACAGGTGTACCTTAATGGAAAAATGATCATTAATAATATCCGCAATGGAAGTATAGACAGCGGAAAGGCGAAGGCTGAGGCGCTTAAATTGCACCAGGGATGGAACAATTTTCTGATCAAGCTTATCCAAACAAATGGAAGATGGCAGTTTTCAGGCCAGTTAGACTGTAACCAGCCCGCGTTTTTAACACAGTTGGTATCAGCGCTTGAAAAACCGTAGCTTTATACTTCAATAATTTATTTGTACGGTGCATAAGATAAAATCGAGGCTGTATCATTTTGTGAAAGAGATACAGGTGTACCACCCGGCACACGTGGACACACCTGGTACACCTGGACACACTGACAAAACAATGTCACCGCCTAAGTTATTTTTGCCGAAACATAAGGCGTTATTTTTAGGCTGATAAGAAACTTAAATCTGCCCTGATGAAGAAACATACAACCCCGCATAAATTCACTACCTGCACGCTTATTATGCTTGTTGCATTTGGTACCCTTCGCGCACAAAATAAAACGTTATTGTTCCCCGCCAGCCCCGGGATCGTTTCGTATACTTATCGCAATAATTTCCAAAAAGATGTGGCCGGTACGCTTGATATAATTAAAAACAACGGCATCACTGATATTGAATTTTCCAATCTCTTTGGAAAAACGGCAGAAGAAATGCGTCAGCTTATTGATGAAAGAGGGCTGCATTGTTCATCTTTTGGTGTGGGCTATGACGACCTTGTAAACAAGACTGACGAGGTGGCCAAAAAGGCGAAGATACTTGGGGCGCAATATGTGCGGGTTGCAGGTATACCGCACAAGGGCGCCTTTACACTTGAAAATGCGCAAAAGGCCATTGAAGATTTTAATAAATACGGGAAAATTTTAAAGGAAAAATACGGGCTTGAGTTTATCTATCATAACCATGGATTTGAATTTGAACCCTACCAGGACGGAACGCTCTATGATTATATCGTTAAAAATACAGATCCGGAATATGTTAGCTATGAACTGGACGTGCTGTGGGCTTTCTTTCCTGGACAAGATCCGGCCATGCTAATAAAAAAATATGGAAAAAGGTACAAGGCGCTGCATCTTAAAGATTTGAAACATGGTGTTGCCGGTAATATGTCCGGTGGTACGTCGGGCGAAAACGATGTGGTACTTGGAACAGGAGTAATCAATATTCCCGAAATAATCCACGCTGCTATTAAAGCAGGGATTCAGCATTATTATATCGAGGACGAAAGCAGTAATTCAATTACGCAGGTTCCGGAAAGTATAAAGTATTTAAAGAGCTTAAAAAAATAATGCCGCCAGGCATTCAATATCAAATCTAAAATCACGCATAACGTTTTGCAATTACTGTAACGTAAAGAACATGATACATTACGGAATTTGCTTTATCAGCCACCCTGGTTAATGTTTTTTTAGTAACTTATTAATATAAAAAACGTGTTTTGTTGCTGTGGTTTTAACCATAACAATATTCCTGCGACCAGTTTTTAATCGGATTATGAATCTTCTTTATAAAAAAACAATACGCTTTAGCCTGACCATTGCTATTACTTTTTTAACCGGTATCAGTGCGCATGCACAGCATCATCCGGACCGGAATTTAACTTCTTTTGTTGATCCATATATAGGCTCGGGCGGGCATGGGCATGTATTTGTCGGGGCAAGCGTGCCTTTCGGGGCTGTGCAATTAGGCCCGGAGAATTTTTATAAAGGCTGGGATTGGTGCTCCGGTTATAATTATGGCGATAGCGTTTTAATCGGTTTTGCCCATACGCATTTAAGCGGTACAGGCATAGGCGACCTGGCAGATATACTCATCATGCCTTACACCGGCCCGGTTAAAACAGACAAGGGACAGGAAAAGATTCCGGGCAGTGGTTATGCTTCGCATTATTCTCATAAAAATGAGCAGGTAAGGCCCGGGTATTATTCTGTTAAGCTGGATGCTTCGGGCATCGGTGTTGAATTAACGGCTACAGAGAGGGTAGGCTTTCACCAGTATCATTTCCCGCAAGGGAAAGAGGCGCACGTTATAATTGACCTGAAAGAAGGAATTAACGACAAAAGCACGGATACATATATAAAGCAAACCGATCAATACACCATTGAAGGTTACCGGTTTTCAAAGGGCTGGGCAAAAAATCAGTGGCTGTTCTTCGCCATACGGTCATCCTTGCCGTTGCCCAAATTTAACGTGTATGATGATGATAAACTTTTGGAAGGGAATAGCGGTAAAGGAACTGCGATAAAGGGGTTGATCAGCTTTGACAGCCCGCCGGCAACCCTCAAATTAAAGGTCGGTATTTCACCGGTAAGCGCCGCAAATGCCCTGGCGAATATAGATGCCGAGATCCCGGGCTGGGATTTGCGGGAAGTAGCACAGGCAGCCAATGCAAAATGGAACAAAGAGCTATCCAAAATTTCTATCAGCACAAAGAACCCCGCTGATAAACGCATTTTTTATACATCCCTCTATCATAGCACGATCGACCCGGCTCTGTTCAATGATCACAACGGCGACTATCGCGGTACAGATAAGAAAGTATATCCACACGCAACATTTAATAACTATACCGTTTTTTCGCTTTGGGACACCTATCGAGCCGAAAACCCGCTGTTTGATCTTATCCAGCTTAAAAGAGCAGGTGACATGATCAATACGATGCTGGCTATTTACCGGCAGCAGGGAAAGTTACCGGTCTGGCATTTGATGGGCAATGAAACAGGCACCATGGTAGGTATAAGCAGCCTGCAGGTTGTTGCTGAAGCTTATTTAAAAGGCATTAAAGGATTTGATGCCGGTAAGGCATACGAGGCCGTAAAAAGCACGGCCATGTCCGATTCTTTAGGCATGATGTATGTGAAAAACTTTAAGCCGATACCTACCGATAAACAAACAAGGCCTGTGGCCAAAGGCCTTGAGTATGCCGTGAGCGATGGCAGTATCGCCCTAATGGCAAAAAAGATGGGCAAAACAGCAGATTATAATTATTTCAAAAAACGAAGCGAAAACTACAAGTTATATTTTGACCCGGCCGACCAGTTTTTTAAGGGCAAGTTATCTGACGGCAACTGGTCTCCGGGTTTTGGGCCGCTTAAAAGTAAAAACAACTTATACGCCGAAGGAAACGCCTGGCAATACTTGTGGCTGGTGCCGCAGGACGTACCGGGCCTCATCGCGCTGTTAGGTGGAGATAAATCATTTAATACCAGGCTTGACGACTTTTTTCAGCTTAAATCGACTGAGGAAGATGGTTTACAGGACCTTACGGGATTAATAGGCCAGTATGCGCACGGAAACGAACCAAGCCATCATGTTTCATACTTATATGCCTACAGTGGCGAACAATGGAAAACGGCTGAAAAGGTAAGGTATATCATGAAAAACTTTTACCTGGATAATCCGGATGGCATTATCGGCAATGAAGATTGCGGACAAATGTCGGCATGGTATATTTTCTCGTCGCTCGGTTTTTACCCCGTGTTTCCTGCTTCGGAAGCGTATGTTATTGGCAGCCCTCTATTCGACAAGGCTACCATCAACCTCGATAATGGTAAAAAATTTAAGGTAGAAGCTGTAAACAACAGTCCTGCAAACATTTACATACAAAGCGTGTCACTAAACGGGAAAAACTACACAAAAAGTTATATTCTGCACCGGGATATTATGAAAGGCGGCTTGCTCAAAATGGTTATGGGCAATAAACCCAATTATAACTTTGGCAAGCTACAGGCAAACAGGCCGGAATGAATGCGATAATTACTACTGAATAAACATATCATGATAGTTAAAGACGAATCTCAAATTAAAAAGACAAATCCATTTTTATTGCGGCTCATACTGGCAATAATGCTTATATCCGGTCTTACAACGCAGTTAAATGCGCAAACGGTAGATGCCACAACGATGAATAACAAGGTAATGGCCGGCTACCAGGGCTGGTTCCGTACACCGGGCGACCGTGGCGGAAACAAGGGTTGGGCGCACCTGTTCAATTCACCTGTTCCGAGTCCTGCAAAATTAGGGTTTGACACCTGGCCGGACATGAGCGAACTAACCCCTGGTGAAAAATATGCTGTTCCGGGATTCACTTACCCCGGCGGAAACCAGGCTTACCTGTACAGTGCGCAAAACCCTAAAACGGTATTACGGCACTTTAAGTGGATGAAAACATACGGCATTGACGGCGTATGGCTGTCTGAGTTTTGCGACCATTTCCCGGGCGGACGACAGGAACGCGACAGTATGGCTGTACTTACCATTATGGAGAATGTGAAACGGGCGGCAACGGCTACCGGGCGTACCTGGGCATTTATGTGGGATATGAGCGGGTTTAGTGTAAGGACGCCTAAAGATGCTGTTTACAATATTATTGTAAATCAATGGAAAAAAATGGTCGATGATGGTGTCGCCAGTGATCCACGATACATGCACCACAATGGCAAGCCGGTACTGCTGCTATGGGGATTTTTCCCGGGCCGCCCTGCGTCACAGCCTGATTATATGAACCCGGTGATCGACTTTCTTTTAGCCCCTGGAAAATACCAGGCCACTTTAGTAGGCGGGGTGGATAATAACTGGCGCGCAAAAGGCACACCGGAATTCCAGGCTATGCTGATGCGGATGCAGGGTTTGCAGCCCTGGAGTGTGGGCCGCAGGATAAAAGACCCCATCACCGGTTATTCGGTACAAAACACATCTGAATGGGCGGGCGATATTGAAAAATGCACGGCCAACAACGTCATATTTATGCCGGTATTTAATTCGGGTACCCACATAGCGGGGCCGCCCCCTACGCCACCCGCCGGACCGAGTGTGCCGCGCCGTACCGGAAACTATCTTTGGGAACAGTTTATCGCGGCGTCAAAAACCGGAACGATCAACAGCGCGTTTGTAGCCATGTTTGATGAGATCAATGAAGGCACACAGATCATGAAGATCGAAATTAAGCCGCCAACCCAAGCCCCTTTTCTTACTTATGATGGTGCAACTAGCGATTATTACCTGCGTTTGGTGGGCATTGGCGCCAAAATGCTGAAAGCACACACAGCTATTACTTCGATTATACCTATATCACCTTTCGATGTTAATAAATGGTACAGCATAAAAAACAGGGCCAGTCAAATGGAGCTCGTTACTCAGGGCAAAGCCGAAGGGCAGGCTGTACAGGCGCAAGATGTTACCGACAATGGTAACGAATGGCAGTTAATTTATGACGGTGCCGGATATTTTAAAATAAAAAACAGGCTGACCGGGAAATTCCTCGGGAGCGGCAAATCATCGCCGGATAACAGCCCGGTTACACTAACGCCTGAAACAAATGCCGATGATATAAAATGGCATTTAGAGTGGGATGGAACAGGTTATTGCCGCATACAAAGCAAAAGCAGCGGTAAATCGATAAGTAATAACGGATCATTAACAGCGGGGTCTGCAATTGTGCTGGCTACTGATGCAGGTATCGACAATTTGCGCTGGAAAATAACGGAGCAATAAAACTAATTGAGATAAATATTAAAATCAACAAGCTTATTAATTTTTTATTAATCGCTAATTAACACGGTTGCGTTTTTTTGCAGCACCAATTACCATTTTTTATAAACTAAATTACAAAAATCGATGCTGTTAAAAAGATTACCGTTCGTTCTGGCGGTATTATTCTCGCTGCAAAGTTATGCGCAATCCACTAACACTATAAAAAACTCAACGGGGGCATTTGATATTTCTGGTTCAGGATGGCGGCTGTGGCCCGATAGGGATGCAACCTGGCAGGACGATGATATTTATTTACCGCAAGACGTTAATTTAAGTAAGATGAAAGTCAATCCGCCTACCGGCGGGTGGAAATTACTTGATGCGCACGAGGGGATTAATGTAACTTTACCGAGCACAGTTGAAGAGCATTACTGGGGAAAGTTCGGTCGCCGGCCATATACAAAAAATGAAGCGCAGAGAGGCAAAGGTACCGCATTTGGTAATGGCAACTACCTGGGTGTATCATGGTGGTGGCGCAATATACAAGTACCGCAATTTAAGCCCGGCCAGCGTGTGCTGGTATGGTTTCGCGGGGCCAGGTTGCGGTCGGAGGTTTATTGTAACGGTAAATTATGCGGTTATTCCATTATGGGCGAACTGCCTTTCCAGGCTGATATTACCGATGCGGTAAAACCCGGGGAAATAACCCGGCTTGCCGTTCGGATCACCAACCCCGGTGGACATTTGGACTGGATTGATTTTGCGCAGATGCGCATTCAATGGGGTAAATATTTTCTACCGCCATCACATGGCTTCGGTGGTTTGGATAGTGATATTCAATTGAGTGTCCGCGACAATGTTTCGGTCGGCGACCTGGCGGCTATCAATAAGCCCGACCTGCACGAAGTGCATTTAGTAGCTGATGTTAATAGTATCGGAAAGTCATATAAGGGCCCTGTAAAATTTAATATTCTTTATAAGGGTAAAGTAGTTTGGAGCGGTGATAAACAAGTCAATCTTACTGCCGGCCAAACGAAGATAGTTGAATTGGACGCCCGGCTAAATTCAGCCAGGCCATGGGGGCTTGACCACCCGGTATTATACAAAGCAAAGGCGTCTTTGCCAGGCTTGTCCGCAAGTGACCGCCAGGTTAATTTCGGCTTCAGGTATATGACGGCAACGGGCATAGGCAGCAACGCTAAATTGGTATTTAATAACAAGCGCATTATAGCAATATCGGCTATATCATGGGGCTTCTGGGGCCGTAATGGCCTTTGGCCCGATGTTGAAATGGCTAACCGCGAGGTTATGGCCGCAAAAAAGATGGGCCTGAACTGCCTCCAGTTCCATCGTAATATTGGCAAGCCCGCTGTGCTTGATGTTCAGGACCGGGAAGGTTTACTGAGGTGTGAGGAACCCGGCGGCGGCAAATTCGCGGTGGGAGCGCGTTACGCAAGCGGCCCCTTTGGTCCCAATGGCGAATTTTTAGGTAAAGATGAAGAGTTGTTAAATGCGCTTAAGCCAAAAAAGAGTTACATACAGCCGGATACCGTAAACACAAGCGGTGCAGGCCCCGATGGTGATGGCCAGGCATTTTGGGAAAAATACGAGGAAGAAAAGATTTTGGAAATGGTAAAAAGGGACCGCAGTCATCCTTCGCTGATCATGTATACTATCCAGAATGAATCAAGCGATCTAGATTTGCGCAACCCGCGTATTTACAGGCTGTTCCGCGAAATGCACGAACTCGATCCGAGCCGTATAATTGCCTTCTATTCCGGCGGCGAGCCCAAAAATGCACAGGTACTGATGCTGCCCTACAGCAATAATATCAGTTATGCCGGCACATCTAACCCCTACGCGGGATGGCAGGACATCCATACCTGCGGCGGCCCTTGTAATTATCTTGATTTCTTGTATACAGACCCGACAAACTTCAGGCAAAAACAAAGATCGTCCGCACATACCAATATCAATATGTGGGGTGAAATGCTTGGCGCTGCCACGCCCGATAATTATGATCAGCTTGTTCACTCGTTTGATAAGCAGCATCCCGATGGTTATGAAAAGGATGATGCAACGGAAGTGCTTAGCGGTTACCACCAGTTTTTAGATAAATGGGGCTTCCGCAAAGCTTTTCCTACAGATTCGGCCCTGTTTACAGCTATTGGTTACCGGACGTATTATTTCTGGAAGAAGATGGTTGAACAATCGCGGATCGAAAACAACAACGATTATCTTGTAATTAGCGGGTGGGAAAGCACCACCATTGATAATCATTCCGGTTTGGTAGATAATCACCGTTTTATGAAAGGCGACCCGGCCGAAATAGCCGCGGCCTGTAAGCCCGAAATATTGGTTATCGAGCCACGGCACATGATCGTGGCAAAAGGGGATAAGGACATTGCTGACGTTTTCCTGGTAAATGAAACCAACCGCAATGGCGCATATAAACTAAAGCTGACAGTTAAACACCCGGATGGGTCTATTGCCTATCAAACAGAAAAAGAAGTGACCGTTACCGGAGGAGATACCTACGGCCAGTTATTAACAGGAGGTATTGAATTTAATGCCGACGTAAGTGGCATGCTAAAAATAGAGGCCGTAATTACGTCAAGACAACCGGGCGTAAAACCGCTGGCCGGCTCGGAGGAGGTAAGCGTGGTAGATGTAACATCCGCGCCGGGATTCAAAAATATAGCTGTAGCGGAGTCGGACAATGAGCTAGCTCGCACGCTTAAAGACAAATGGAACATTGATCCTCAAAAGTTAACCGATGTAGCTTTGGACAAACACCTGGACGTTATTGTTTTGTCGACCAAAATGGCGGGCAACGACTTGTTTAAGGCATCAAAAGTGGTAAACAATACGCCTGTATCTCAGAATTTAATACCCGAAGGACAGGCAGCTTCGGGCCAGGCTAAAACCATTGCCGCTGCTGTATCTACGCAGTCGGGTATTTCGGTTGCCGAATTTGACGCGGCGCTGGAACGGGTGAAAAATGATGGTACGCGTCTTGTGTTGTGGCCTGACAATGAGCGCGGCGCCGATGCCTTCGCCAAAGAGCTGGCTAAGCGAAATATCGTAAAATACGCGGGCAAGGCGGGTAACCTTAACGCACCCTGGTTTGGCTCATGGTTCTTTGTGCGCAAGCATTGGCTGCTTAACGGACTGCCGGCCGACTGTGCTATGGACTGGCGTTATGGAATAAGCGCTTTCGGCGGCCCGGAGTGGCTGAAGGAAAGTCCAAAAGGTACCGATACCCAGGGATTGTTACTGGACGGAAAAGGCGTTGAGGCCTTCATAGGCTATGGCGCCGACCATAATCCAAACGTGGGTATTTCCGGCTGTGTAATTTCTTATGGCAAGGGGCAAATAGTGCTTTATTGTTTACCGCAATTGGTACAAAGCCTGCAAACAAAAGGCGATTTTGCCATTAACCGCACCATTTGCGAGCGTTTATTGGCCAATAGCCTGCAGTCAAAATAAATGAAGTTAAAAAAGCTGGTATGAAGTATTTAATTGCTCTGTTGCTCGCTTTTAGCGGGTTGATAGCCCGGGCACAGGTAAAGGTGGCATGTATAGGTGCAAGTATTACCTATGGCGCAAGAATAGCGGATAGAGAGCAAAACTCTTACCCTGCTCAGCTTCAAAAGATGCTGGGAAACAAATATCACGTTGTAAATTACGGCGTGAGCGGCTGTACCTTATTACGAAACGGCGACATGCCCTACTGGCATACCAAACAGTACCAGGATGCTTTAGCTTATAACCCGGACGTGGTTGTTATCGATCTCGGAGGTAATGACAGCAAATTAGTCAACCGTATTCACCTCGATGAGTTCGAAAAGGACTATGCTGATTTTATCAGGTCCTTCGCACAACTCCCATCGCGGCCACGTATCATTTTATTGCTGGCCATGCCCTCTTTTGTAAAAGACACAACAGGTATTTGGAATACTGCAATTGTTAAGAAGATAAATCCCCGGATACAGAACGTAGCTTTCGCAGAACAGGTGGAGGTTATAGATATGCATTCGCCTTTTATAAATAAAGAGGCAAACATGCCTGACAAGATACATCCTGACAAAGAGGGTGCGACTATTATGGCCCAAAACGTATACCGGGTGATTGCACAAAATCGCGACAGTGATTTTAATATATTTAACAATCTGCACCTCTCCATACAACAAAGCTCATTTTATGGTTATGCCTGTGCGGATTTTATTTATAACGGCCGTGCCTGCAAAATTGCGAAACCGAAAATTGCGGCCAAAGGGCATCCCTGGCTATTGCGGGCGCGTTTTTGGGGCCACGAACCGCAAACTGACATCGCATTGCTGCAGCAGGGGTTCCATATCGTATATTGTGATGTAGCTGAAATGTTAGGCAATAGCGAAGCCATTGCAGATTGGGATAATTATTATCAGCTGCTGCGCAAAGCGGGGCTTGGCAAAAAGGCAGTGTTCGAAGGTATGAGCCGGGGGGGTGTGTATGTATTTAACTGGGCCGCCGTAAATCCGGATAAAGTAGCCTGCGTTTATGTGGATAACCCGTTGTTAAACTTCCCCGCGTGGGCGGCGCAGTTTATCCATAAAACAGATGTAAAGGATGCCATGTTCCTGGCTTTTAAAAAGGATTTCAATTTAGTTAGTGACGAGGATGTTTTGAACTTTAAGGACAGCCCGGTTGATAAAGTAAAGCAAATTGTAAAAGGCAAATACCCCATTCTTATTTTGTGCGCCGACGAAGATGAGGCAGTATCCCCGCGGGAAAATACTTTACTTTTTGAACAAAAAGTAAAAGAACTGAACGGCAACATTACAGTGATCCATAAACCAGGTTTTAAGCATCACCCGCATAGTTTGCCCAACCCGGCGCCCATCGTTGATTTTATTTTGAAAGCAACCGGGCAACATTTATGAATTCCAAAAATAATTGAAGCATAAAGGCATAACTAACAAAATAAATGAACCCCTGAATTGTAATACATTGAATAAATTTTTTTTAAATATCGCATTTACCTTATTGGCAGGCGTATTGCTCCCGGTAACGGCCCGCTCACAAGTAAAAAAGAAGGAGTTTAATATTGGTTCCTTTTTGAATAAATATGATGTAAGCTGGGACACCCCGGGGCCAACAGCCATGCAATCCATGCCAACCGGCAATGGCGATATTGGCCTCAACGTATGGGTTGAACACAACGGAGACCTATGCTTTTTCATAGGAAAAACCGATGCCTGGGGTGCGGCATCAGCTACAGAAAAGAACGGCTGGATAAGAGACGGCGGCGTTTTAATGAAATTGGGAAAGGTGCGCATATCCGTAAGCCCAAATCCGTTGGCTCAACCGGAAACACCCTTTCAGCAAATACTAAAATTGCATACCGGCGAAATATTGGTTACAGAAGGCACCGGCGCCAACGCTGTTCAACTTAGGGTTTGGGTAGATGCGAACAATCCGGTCATAAGAGTCGAGTCAAAGAGCGTAAAGCCGGTTTCTGTAAAGGTTACCCTGGATAACTGGCGGGTTGGCAAGGGTGATACCATCTTACAGAAGCAAACTAATAAAATCACCTGGTACTATCAAAATCCAAATTACGCCAATCTGCACTTGCACGGCTTTATTTTTGGCGGAATTATTACGGGGAAAGGGTTGATAAGCAAGGATGATACCACCCTGCAAACAATTAAAGCCGGTAATGATCAGTTAGTTTCGGTTTATCCTTTAACTACAAAAAACCTGAACCCCGGCCAATGGCGTGCCAAACTGAATGATGGTATTACCCGGATAAACGCTTTGCCGCTTGAGCAGGCACGGCTGGCCCATCGGCGATGGTGGGATGAATTCTGGCACCGGAGCTGGATATTTGTAAACGGCGACGATGTTGCCAAAACAACAACACAAGGATATATCCTGCAACGTTACGTTACCGCCTGCGCCGGCAGGGGGGCTTATCCTATTAAATTTAACGGCTCCATTTTCGTAGTGGAAAATCCGCTATATCAGCCCAATAAAAATGCCAGGGCAAAAGCCATAGATGCTGATTATCGTGAATGGGGCGGGCAATATTGGATGCAAAATACCCGTGCGATGTATTGGCCGCGCCTGATGGCAGGCGATTTTGACGAAATGCTGCCGCTATTTAAAATGTACCTGGATATGTTACCTGCTAATAAAGAGCAGGTAAAGGGCTATTACCATCATGATGGCGCCTATTTTCAGGAAACCTCGCCCTTTTGGGGCGGCTTGCCTTATATGGGGCCGGAAGTGAAGGAAAACTGGACGGGCCACTACTTTACCCCTGTACTGGAGTTAAGCATGATGATGCTGGACTACTTTGAATATACCGGCGACAAAAAATTTGCTAAAGAAATGCTTTTGCCCATAGCATCAGCAGGTGTGGAATTTTTTGATCGGCATTTTGGCCGGGATACACTGGGAAAATTATTGCTCGACCCGGATAATTCCATTGAGATGTTTTGGAAAGCACACGATCCGGCGCCGGATATTGCCGGGTTACATGCAGTTGTGAGCCGGTTAATAGCGCTACCGCCTGATTTAACCGATGCAAAATCACGCGAAAACTGGAAACGGCTTTACAGTGAACTGCCTGATCTGCCGGTAGGCAACAAAGATAACAAACAGGTATTGTTGCCATATACCGGCCCGCAAACTGTTAAGGGGCGCAACCTGGAAAATCCGGAATTGTATGCGGTTTATCCGTTTAGGTTATATGGCCTGGGCAAACCGGGTCTGCAGTTAGCTGTCAATACTTTTGATGCCCGCAAATTTAAAGACAAGGGTTGTTGGGTGCAGGATCCGATACAGGCAGCAATGCTCGGTTTGACAGATGTCGCCAAGACCTACGTGACTTTCAATTTCGCCCGTAAGGAACCTACCCTTAAGTTTCCGGCATTTTGGACGGTGGGGCATGATTATGCGCCCGACGAAGACAATGGAGGTAATGGCGAGAATGGCTTGCAGGAAATGCTGATGCAGACAGACGGTAAAAAAATTATGCTGCTGCCGGCCTGGCCGAAAGAATGGGGAGACACTGAGTTTAAACTGAACGCGCCCTACAACACAACGGTACAGGGAAGGATAGTAGATGGCAAGCTTGCGGACTTGGTTGTTACGCCAGCCTCGCGCAGGGCCGATGTGATCGATATGTCAAAAAAATAAATCTTAAACAAGTTTGATTATCCTAAAATGAATGGAACAAGGCACGTGAGAATGAAAAAAATAAAATTCCTGTCCACAGCAATCCTGCTTACAACTTTTACAGCCACCAACCTTTTTGCGCAGAGTAATTTTAAGTTGATTGAGAATTTCGGTTCCTCTGATATAAAATATGAAAAAATTGGCAGGGGAGAGGCCGCTATAGCCAATTCAGTGCTTACAACCAGGGATGCCTACCTGTGTTTTGGGGAAAACGGCTGGACAAATTACGAGATCAAATTCAGGGCGCGGGTGCCCCAGTCAGCCGACCAGGTACAGATATGTTCGGGTTTTCGTGCCGGTAACCGCGATGACCGGTATGTATTGATGCTTAAAGGCGGGATACAAAAAGACCTGTACCTGGCACGGCTGGGTTATATGGGTACTGATGATTTTTTGGCCTTGCGGCAACTGGATTTTCAGCCGGTGCCGGGAAAATGGTATGATTTTAAAATTCAGGTGGCTGGTAACCGTATCCGTGTTTATTTAAATAACGAAGATTTGCCGCGTATTGATGTGGTCGACAAATTGACTGATCTGTCTCCAAAAGGTAAAGTAACCCTGGGTGGCAGCTGGATCACCAACGAGTTTGCCAATCTTTCCATCAGGTCTATCAGCGCTAACGAGCTTTCAGGACGGGTGCAGGAATATGCGGTCGCCGGTAAAAATAAAGAGGCTGAGAGAAAGGCAGAGCGTAAAACTTACCAGCCCATAAATGTCAAAAACATAAATAGTGGCCGTACAGTAGTATCACTGAACGGAAAATGGCTGTTTTCTCCGGGTTATGAAACTACCGATGATAGTTTGGCGACTAACCCGGTTGAAAGCGATAAGGATTGGCATATCATGACCGTCCCAAATTTCTGGAACCCTATTCACGTATGGCTGCATGGCGAAAAATATAACAGTGCCAGTAAAGGTGTATCAGACAATTACTTTCAGAAGGAAGCCGACCGTTGCAATGCCTATACCTTTGATTACAAAAAAACAAATATCGGCTGGTACCGGCAATGGATAAATTTGCCTGATGCGATCAAAGGGAAAAACCTTCAGCTTTCATTTGACGCCGTATCCAAAGTGGCCGAAGTATACATTAACGGCATAAAAGCCGGCAGCCATATTGGTATGTTTGGCAATTTTGAGGTGAATGCTACCGACCTGTTTAAACCCGGCAAAAACCTGGTAACGGTAAAAGTAGTACGTGATTATGTAAAGAATATTAAAGATGCCGACAAACTGGCCGGTGTAGCGGTAACCGTTGAGGTCACTCAAAAAATGGTACAGGATCTGGCTCACGGCTTTTTTAATGATGATCCGGCCGGTATTTGGCAGCCGGTATCGCTCGTAATAACCAACCCGGTAAGGATAGAGGATGTTTTTATCCAACCCACGCTTACCGGTGCTGATTTTAATATTACCGTAAAAAACGATGCTGATAAAACCTCGGTCTTTTCCGTTGGCACCGGCATCACTGGTTTTAAAGAGAACGATCTTTTATATAAAGCAGTCTCGCTGAAAGGCTTGGAAATTCAGGCTGGTGAGGAAAAAACGTTTACTTATCATGTTGCGAGCCTGCAGCCCCGGCTATGGTCGCCGGATCATCCGAATTTATATAATTTTGAGTTTACCTTATTAACGGATAACAACCGGGCAGTAGATTCAAAAACTATACGGTCGGGTTTCCGTACGTTTAAATCTGTTGGCGATTACCTGTATCTCAATGGCAAACGCTACTGGCTGCGCGGCGGTAATCAAACAGCGTTGCCTTTAGCCCCCAACGATACCGCCCTTGCCGATAAGTTTACTAAACTAATGAAGGCCGGGAATATTATGGTGACCCGTACCCATACCGTACCGGCTACCGAAACCTGGATGGATGCTTTTGATGCGAACGGTATCGGCGTAAGCTACGAGGGTACCTGGCCATGGCTGTTCCTGCAAAGCAGTATGCCTCAGCCAAACTTGATAAATTTATGGAAAGAGGAATTTTATGACCTGTTGAAAAAGTATCGCAATCATCCCTCACTCTTGTTTTGGACGGTGAATAACGAGATGAAATTTTACGATAATGATCCGGATGCCGCGCGTGCGAACGTGAAAATGCATATTATATCGGATGTTGTAAAACACATGCGAGTGATTGACCCAACAAGGCCGATTGTATTTGATTCCAATTATAAGCGGAACGTTAAAAAGTTTGGTGCAGATTATTTTAATACGATAGATGACGGTGACATCGATGACCCGCACGCTTATTTGAACTGGTATGATTATTCCATATTTGATTATTTTAAAGGCGAATGGCAGCAAAAAAATAAAAATGAGGGCCGTCCGCTGATCAGCCAGGAAATGTCGACCGGCTATACAGATGAAACCGGCCATGCCACCAGGTTTTATAACTATGTGCATCAAAACCCCGGGTCGCTTGCAGGTAAATTTACCTATGAGTACTGCGACCCTAAATATTTTATGATACCGCAGGCCTTTATTACCAAGGAACTCGCAGAGGCCTTGCGCCGCAGCGACGACAAGTCAGCGGGTATATTGCATTTTGCTTTGATTACCTGGTTCAGCAACGTTTACCTGCCTAACAGCATCAAGCCTTTTCCGGTATATTATGATATGCAAAAGGCGCTTCAGCCGGTGCTTGTTTCGGCCGAACTATGGGGGCGGCACTTTTATGCGGGAACCCAATTGCCGGTAAGGATATGCGTAATTGACGATAAGGAGGATGGTACCGCTTTACCCGCATCTAAATTACAATGGCAGCTGGTTGGCAATGACGGGACCGCATTAGCCAGTGGTGAAATGGCCGTTCCGCAAGTTGAGCATTATACCCGCCAGTGGCTCGAGCCACATATCAATATCCCTGCCGGATTGCCTAAGGATAAGATTGCCGGTAAGCTGTTATTAAAGCTTGTAGCAGAGGGGAAAACAGTTTCAGAAAATTATTACGACGTATTGCTGGCGAATAAAACCGGGCTCAATACGGCTAAACTGGCCGGGAAAAAGATAGCACTATATGACGCAGGTAAGCTAATAAGCCCGTCGCTCGATTTCCTGGGGATTAAATATGCACCCGCACCCACATTGACTGATGTATTAAAGCAGAAGGCTGACGTATATGTATTGTCCGGGCTCGACTCCGTTTCAACCACAGCCGAAGAAATAAAAAGCATCAGGAACTTAATAACAGGCGGCGGAAAAGTATTGTTATCGGCATCAGGTAACATAGCGCATATTTTATATCCTGAATACATCAGGAGTTTGCTAAAAGTAAACGGCGAGATCACGACCATGGATATCCCTGAATCAGACATATTTAATGACATCGAACCGTTGGAGACACGGTATTTAAATAACAATAAGCGCGAAAGCCCGGCAGTAATTTCGGGTGCTTATCGTATCAACCGCAACCCGAACGTGGAGGCGCTGGCATCGTTTATAAAAATACACGGTTATTTATCGGGCCAGGTAAAAGACCGTGTAAAAAGACTGGATGAGATAAAAGGCTTTTCTATTGTTAAAATAAAGGATCATAATGGTGAAGCGCTGCTATCCGAAATGATGCTGGATAAAACAGTGACGGACCCGGTAGCCGGTAAATTGCTGGTGAACATGCTGATTGACCTGTCTAAATAATATATCGACGATGATTCAGCAGCCTTTTGATCGACCTATTTAAAAGTTTTTTATAAAACCGTTTTTGAATTATAAGCCAACATCATTTATACCCGTATTTTATGACAAGATTTTCCCTGTTCGTTTTAATGATTTTTTCATGCCCGGGATTTGCACAACAAAAGCATAGCAAAACATCTCTTTTTCCCAATTACACCGGCCTGGTGATGGCCGGCTACCAGGGATGGTTCCGTGGCGCCGGCGATGGTTCGGGCGAAGGCTGGGGGCATTACGCTTCAACAGGGAAAGTGGACAGCAGCCACATTCATACCGATCTGTGGCCGGACGTAAGCGAATATGAAAAAGCATATCCCACAACAATAAAAAACGCGGACGGCACACCTGCCCGCCTGTTCAGTTCATGGGATGCCAGCACTACCGATCTGCATTTTAAATGGATGAAGGAGTATGGCATCGATGGTGTTTTTATGCAGCGCTTTTTTGGCTCTGTACGAACGCTCCGGAGCAGGCAAAAAGCGAATATGATATTGAAACAGGCGCTAAGTGCCTCAAAAAAATACGGAAGGGCCATTGCTGTAATGTATGACCTTTCGGGTATTAAAGCCAGCGGCGAAGATTGTTCTGCCATAATTGAAGATTGGAAAGAATTGGTTGACAGCATGAAGATCACCTCACAGGGTAATGGGCAAACTTATTTATACCATCACCAAAAGCCCCTGGTAGCCATTTGGGGTTTAGGTTTCCCCGACCGTTCATACAATATCAGGAACATTGGCATTGAAAAATTGATTGATTTTTTAAAGAACGATCCTGTATACGGCGGATGCGCGGTAATGCTTGGGGTACCAACTTATTTCAGGGATCTGAATGTTGATTGTTTGCCTGATCCATATTTACATCAGCTGATCCGTTCGGCAGATATTGTATTGCCGTGGATGGTGCAGCGTTTTACCCCCTTATTACAGGCCGAAAATGAACGTTACCTGGCTCACATTAAGAATGATATTACATGGTGCAAAACAAATAAAGTAGATTATGTACCCTGTATTTATCCCGGCTTTAGCTGGTATAACCTGGGTAAAACCGAATTCGGGGGCGCCCCGCCGCTTGGGCAAATACCGCGGCAAAAAGGGAAGTTTTACTGGGACCAGGTCAGTGCTGCGATCAAAGCGGGCGCAGGCATGCTGTATGTAGCCATGTTTGATGAAATGGACGAAGGTACAGCTATATTTAAATGCACCAATACACCCCCTTTGGGCAATTTTAAATTATTGGATTATGAAGGTATGCCAACCGACCACTATTTATGGTTAACAGGTAAAGCCGGGGAAATGCTGCGTGGAAAACTGCCTTTTACTACCAAAATGCCCGTGCGAAACTAAATAGTGCCGCCAATGTATGTGAATATGCAATCGATTGCAATCGATTGCATATTTTTGTTTTATACTATATATCTTTGATGGATATACGGTATAAAACGAACGTGGCCGGAAATTATTAAACAAGCAATTAACTATTGGTGTATTGAAAATGTTAATTATCCTCTTATTTTTGGTTTGAAAATTTCTGAATATGCTTTTGATAAAAATCAAGAGTTTGCGGATTATAAGCCTGTACGGTATAAGAACCATACTAAATCAATACGTTTTGCGTATGGTTGTTGATAAAGATAATAATGAGATTGGTTTCGCGAATTTTTAGGATTTTATTCTGCTTCCTTTTGGTATCCATCATATTCGCAGATGATAGTTATGGCCAATCCTATGGATTAACTTTTTCAAGTCACGAGGTATTTCAGGATAAACGAACAGGGCTGGATCTGACCCCGGATAAAACACTTTGCCTCGGCGATAATTTTGACCTTTCGTTTGATCTTTCATTTCTACCCGACTATAAAACTTACTTTGGTTACATAGTCAGGATAATTGAAGACGATGGCCGCAATATCGACCTGGTTTATAACGCCCAGGTCAGTAAAAAACACTTTAATTTTATTGTGGATGAGCGGCTGTCACATATTGCTTTTGATATTGCCAGTGATCAGCTTTTTAAGCAATGGAATACTTTGCGCATAAACATTGATGCAGAGCATGACAGGATCATACTTTATAACGGTAAAGCCAGGTTTGTTGAAACCGGCCTGCATTTGAAAAAAAACAGCTGTTATAAAATACTGTTCGGTATAAATAATTACAAACAATTCCAAACAACGGATATTCCGCCAATGAAAATAAGGGATATCAGGATATCTCAAAATAATCAACTAAAATATAATTGGCCCTTAAACGAAGTAAGCGGCCTGGTTGCACATGAAGCGGTTGCTCAAAACGATGGCACTGTGCTTAACCCGGTATGGGTTACCGCCATGCACCGCGATTGGCAGCCCGTCCGAAATATAACAGTTAATGGCGTAGCCAGCGTAGCGTTTGATCCGCAAAAGGAAGAAGTTTACATTATCGGAGCAGATTCGCTATATACCTATTCAGTAAGTGCTGCTATTTGGAACAACAAAGCGTATAAAGACGGTAAAATAGACCTGGACCTGGGGAATCAATCGGTTTATAATCCGTTTAATGCAACCCTTTATAATTTTTTGCCGGGTCGGAAATTTGTTGCAAAATATAATTTCCAAAATCGTTCGTGGGATAAAAAATTCAAGACCGGCCCTTTAACGGATTACTGGCACCTGAATAAATTTTTCTCAAAAACCGACACGTCCTTATACTGTTTGGGAGGATACGGCCACCTCGTTTATAAAAATAAAATAGAGCAATATCATTTAAAAAATGACACCTGGAATGATGTAAAAGCAAAGGGCGACTTTTTTATGCCCCGCTACCTGGCCGGGCTTGGCTCAACAAGCACGGGGGACACGGCATACATTTTGGGCGGCTACGGCAACAACAGCGGGCAGCAAATATTAGACCCTAAAAACATGTATAACATGATGCGTTTTACTGTAAAAGATAAAACGTTTAAAAAGCTATTTGTGCTGAAAGTAAACGGGCCCGACTTTGCTTTCGCCAACTCGCTGGTAATTGACAGCCGGACAAAAACTTATTACGGATTAATTTTTCCGCAGCACAAATACAATTCAACCTTGCAATTGATCAGGGGCTCATTAACAAAGCCTTCTTATGATTTAATGGGCGCTACCATACCGTACAATTTTCATGATGTACATTCATTTGCCGATCTTTATTATTGCCCCGGCAGCAAACGCTTTGTCGCCGTAACGCTTTTACGGAGTGAAAATAACCAAACCACAGTTAATATATATACATTACTGGGCCCTCCGTATGGCATGAACACCGTGCCGGTGCAGGCAAAAAGAACAATGCTGTGGTATATTATAGGTATAGCAGCATTGTTTATAATTATATTGTGGATATACCTGGATAAAAGGAAAGGAAAAGCATTGCGCCCGGCAGTTGGCAGGCAAACGGGGCCTGGCATGCCTGTAAGCGATACAAGGGAATTTAACCAGAATATTCATGTCAAAAATGCGATATTGCTGTTTGGGGGATTGCAAGTATTTGATGCTGAGGGATTAGATATTACCAAATATTTTACGCCACTTATCAAGGAACTCTTTTTAGTTGTGCTTTTATATTCCATTAGATGGGGGCGGGGCCTGAGTTCGGAAAAATTGAATGAAATATTATGGTATGATAAATCTGCCAAAAGTGCCCGGAACAACCGTTCAGTAAATATTGCTAAACTAAAAGCCCTGCTTGATAAGATGAGCTATTGTTATTTATCGAAAGATACAGGTTACTGGAAAATTGATATTGACTACAACCATATGTATGTCGATTATCACAACTACCTGAATATTGTAAAAGATAAAAAAGACCTTGATATTGAGAAAATTAAATGTCTTTCGGCTATCACGCATCGTGGTAACTTCCTTTCAAATATTGAATATGAATGGCTGGATACATTTAAGTCGGAAATTTCAAACGAAGTAATAGATACCTATCTTCATTTTGCCCATTCGGGCAGTACCGGTGATCCTGAGTTTTTAATTGAACTGGCCAACTTTATATTTTCTTTTGATCCGGTTAATGAAGAGGCCATGGTCATTAAATGCAAAGCTTTATCGGCTCTGGGTAAACATTCGCTGGCAAAAAACACTTTTGAAAACTTTATTAAGGAGTACAAAGTGATTTATGACGAAGAGTTTAAAAAGGATTTTCATTCTATACTGGAATAAAGTTCTCATCAGCCTGGTATTGGCCTGCTTTCTCATCCAAAAATTTACCGAATAATTCACGATGTTCTTTTCACGGGCTTTTAAAAGGTGGCTATGCGGGATAAACACATCATCTTATTAAAAGGATGTTTTCAAATAGTTATACACCCAAACATAGATGATTGGTGAAGAGCGGGTTGGCTCCATATTATGATAAGGTTTAATAAAAAATTTAAAAAAAAATGCAAAAAAGCATAATAACGAACAATAATGGGCAAAAAAAGGCTTTTATTATGCTTGTGGTTAATTAATTATTAAACATTTATTAATAAGTCCCGGCTTACTTTACCATCCAATTAAACCAATTATACCAATTTCTTAAACCAAATTAAACTTAGAACATGAGGAAACTTTTATTTACTTTATTTTTAACCTGGTTAGCATTTAGCAGTTATGCGCAAAGCCCGGTTATTAAAGGGAAGGTAACCGATGATAAGGGCGGTCCCCTGCAGGGTGTAACCGTTACCCTTAAAGGAACCCAGCAACGTACCGTAACAAATCCGGATGGTGTATTTTCTTTAAACCCCGGTGTCTCTGCCAGCAAAATACTGGTGTTTACCTATGTCAGTTTTCAAACCCAGGAAGTAAACATTGCCGGAAAGCAAACGGTTGATGTGAAATTGATGCCTGAGTCAAAAGATCTGACAGAAGTAGTTGTGACGGCGCTTAATATTCCCAGAAACAAGGCATCGTTACCTTATGCCGTACAAGGCGTTAATGTTAATGATATGACGGAAGCAAGAGCCGGCAATATCACCGACCTGCTTGATGGTAAAGTTTCGGGGCTACAGATTGTTACCAGCGGTCAGCCAACAGGATCTACCAGGGTCCAATTAAGGGGCGCCGGTTCAATAACCGGCAATAATCAACCTTTATGGGTGGTTGACGGTGTTCCGATTGATAATACCGATTCGAACGGGCAGGTTGGCAATCTTGATTACGGAAATAATGCAGCCGACCTGAACCCGGACGACATTGAAAATATTGAGGTGCTTAAGGGACCTAATGCTGCAGCGCTCTATGGCGCAAAGGCGGCCAATGGCGCCATATTGGTAACAACTAAAAAAGGTAAAAAGAACGCGGGGTTAGGAATTTCCTATAATGGCAACTACATGGCCTCGCGCGTTCTGCAATATCCCGACTTTCAATATATATATGGGGAGGGCGGTAACGACAGGCTCCAGGGCACCCTGGTTGGGCCACTTGGTCAGGGCGTTGTGCAGGCAGGTACCGGTGGCGGCCGTAACTGGGGCGCTCCAATGCTTGGTCAGCCTTATCTTTCAACCAGCGGTAAGCTGATCGCTTATACTCCGCAACCTAATGCTGTCTCTGGTCTTTTTCAAACAGGAGGCGCTTCAACACAAAATATTTCATTGAGTAACGCCACAGATAATTCTGCCGCCCGCTTTTCTTATAGCCGTTATGATGCTAATGATGTTGTGGACAAACAAAATGTGGTAGCAAAAAATAATTTCCAGATGAGCATAAGCCGCGACTTTTCGCAGTTCATCACGGTTGAATCGCATGTACAATATATACAGGAAACGGTAACCAACAGGACTTTGAGAAATGAGGATCCTGCAAATCCGCTTAATTATTTAAATAATGCAGTGCTAAGCATCCCCTTAAGCAGTTTGATCCCATGGAAAGATGCGAATGGCAATGCATTTAATGGGGGCGGATCGGGAAACATCGAAAACCCTTATTGGGATATTAATGAAAATGGTAATCAGGATACGCATAATACCATTATCGGAGGCGTAACGGCGACGGTCAAAATTATAAAAGGCCTGCAATTCAGGGCACAGGAATCTGCTAACCTGTTATGGGGTAACCGGTATACCTTCATTCAGAAAGGGTCGTTAACAAACCCGAACGGAGCTTACGGTGAGTTTCAGCAAAATAACCGGGTTTGGGATTCGCAGGGATTGTTAATGTTTAACAGGCATATTTCGGATTTCTCGATCGTTGCCAACGTTGGAAGCGAACTGCGAAGCACTAACTATTACAATACAAACTCAACTACCAATCAGCTACTGGTGCATGATGTACGCAGCTTAACCAATAATGCAAGCGTAATAACATCAAATGAAGGCTTTTTACGCTCGCAGATAAATTCGCTGTTTGCTACAGCAAGTGTAGGGTATAAAGAATATTTGTTTGTTGATTTAACCGGACGAAACGATTGGTCGTCAACGCTTCCACCAAAAAACGCTTCGTTTTTCTATCCGTCGATAGGTGGCAGCTTTGTATTTACCGAGCTTTTGAAAATACCCAAAAACATTTTGAGTTATGGTAAACTAAGAGCTTCAGTTGCCCGCGTAGGTAACGATACAAGCCCATATAACCTCTATAACGCCTTTAACAGCGCGGGAGTTTTTAATGGTGTAAGTTTCCTGGCGTTTGATCAGCAACTAAAAAACTCGAATCTGAAAGCGGAATTAACCACGTCTACAGAACTTGGGGCTGAACTTCACTTTTTAAATAACCGTGTAACCCTGGATGCTGACGTTTATAAATCAAGCACTGTTAACCAATTGTTAACCGGGAACGCTCCGCCTGAGTTTGGTTTCGCCACGCAAATCATTAATGCCGGCGAAGTTCAGAACAAAGGGCTTGAAGTAACTTTGTCAGGAATGCCTGTAAAATCCAGAGACTTCAGCTGGCAAGCAATTTTGAACTTTTCAATGAACAGGAACAAAGTGGTTTCGCTGTCTCCGGGTGTCTCTTCGGTAAGGCTCGGCGGAGCTGTTACCGCATCAAACTGGGCTGTAGTAGGCATGCCTTTAGGCGTTTTAAAAGCAGAAGACCAGCAATATTCATCAGCCGGTTATAAGGTCATAAATCCAGCCAGCGGATTACCTTACTATACATCTGCAATACCTGGTTACACGCCCATAGTCGGCAATGCCAGCCCAAAGGCGCTTACTTCTTTTGGGTCAACCTTCAGATATAAAAACTTTAGCTTCAACTTCCTGGCATCCGCCCGTATTGGCGGCTCATTGTATTCGGGTACAGGCTTCCGGTATTATACTTCAGGTACTTCGGCAACAACACTGGGCGGACGCGATGCATGGCTATTCAGCGACGGCGTGTTAGGCGAGAATTCCAACGAGCAAAAAGGTATTACATCACTGTATAACTTGTCTTATCCCGACGCAGGCCGGGCCAAGGGTTCGATATGGCCCGGTTATTACCCGGTATTGGATGCCAGCGGCAATCCTGTTAAGGATGCCAATGGTTTTATGATCGCCGATCTGACAAAACCAAACACCAAATATATCAGTCCCCAAACTTATTGGCAGCAAACAGGCCACGTAGGCCATCTTTATACTTTTGACGCATCTTATGTGAAACTTACACAAGTTATTATGAGCTATGGGCTCCCGGTAAGCTTGCTTAGGAAAACAGTGTTCAAAGCAGCCACTTTATCATTAGTGGGGCGTAATATATGGACCATCTTCCAAAAAACGCCGAGAGGTATCGATCCCGAATCTGCAGCTTTTTCGGGCAACGCCCAGGGACTTGAACAAGGCGGTTCATTGCCGTACGCAACTTATGGTATTGATTTAAAAGTTTCATTATAAAATTATGAAAAAGACAATAAAATATTTAGGTGTACTGCTTGTTATTATGGCAGCATCATGTACAAAGGATTTTCAAAAAATTAATACTAACCCGGGCTCTTTTGTAGTAGCAGAACCGGAAGCCGTTTTGCCGGGAGTATTTTTAAACACGATTAACAGATTCGAACTAACCAATATCCGGACATTATGGGAGTACTCACATTTGGTTGATCCGGCGGGCCGATATAACCCCGGGGATGAAGGGACATGGACAACACTCTATATCAATGTATTGGGTAATACTACGCAGTTAAAAAAATTATTCAAGGGCAATCCTGCATATACTAACAGAATGGCGATAACCGATATATGGGAATGTTATGTGTATGCCTACCTGGTAGGAACATACGGCCCGCTGCCTTACAGCAAAGCTGGTATTACGACCAATAATGATGTAGAGTATGATGATGAAAACACCATTTATACGTCCCTGCTTTCCAGGCTTAAGGCAGATGCAGCCGCCATTACAACTACCGGCGATAAGTTCACCACCGATCCTATTTTTGCCGGGAACATGAGCAAATGGATCAAATTTGCCAATTCATTAAGATTACGGACCGCTTTAACGGTACAAAACAATTTACCGGCGCTCGCGGCTTCAAATATCACGGAGCTGATGGCAAACGAAGCAGGGCTTTTATCTTCTGATGCGGATGACCCGACATTGGCTTATGGTTCAGCATCCGGCAGCCAGTCTGCTTATAATGTGCAATTAGTCCAGGGAACTTCATTTGTAGGCACCGCAACACCGGTTATGAGCGACTATCTTTTTACTTATTTCCGCTCTTATCATGATCCAAGGGTAGACGCCTATTTTCTTAAAGCTGCAACGCCTTTCAATATCACCGATACTTTAACCAGTACCGCTAATTCGCTGCATTATATTGTTTCTTACCCCATACCACACCTTGGGCAGCCAAAAGCTAATGCTCTTCTTCCAACATGGAGCTTGACCTCACCCGCCGACCCCACGGGTGTTATTCCTTTTGTCGGATCCTTAGTACCAAATAATTACAGCACCATGCAGCCTGCTTTACTGGCCGCAACCCGCCCTTTCTATATCATGACTTATGCTGAATTATGTTTCATGAAGGCAGAAGCTGTTTTAAAGGGATATGGAGGTGCAGGTAATCAAACTGCAGACCAATATTATTATGCAGGAATAAACGCCAATTTTGCTTTTTGGGGCTTAACACCAGCTCAGGCTACGGCCTACGAAGCCCAAAACGGGATCAAGTGGTCAACGGCCGGTCAAGGGTTTAATTATGATCTCGGCTTTATAAATACCAGTATCCCGGCCGGTAACCTCACTAAAATATGGCTTCAACAATGGATAAATTACTACGATGATGGTGGTTTCGAAGCGTGGGTGCTGCAACGACGAACACAAAACCTGGTATTACCGCCGCACACGAATCCGGGCGCTACAAGCGGTTTGACTACCATATTTCAAAACCTGCCAGACCGTTTCCCTTATCCTGTTGCGAATGAAGCATCAGTTAACCCGATCGGTTATACTAACGGTGTAAAGCTATTGGGCGGCCTGGATGTCACCACAACACTTTTAAAAATAGAACCCGCGTATACCCCAACGGACTGGACTAAAGCGAGAGCGTTCTATGACATGAGTTTTGTGGAAAAATGGTATGGTACTCATATCCAGGATTTAACAGCGGCAGGTATAAAATATACCGTATTAGCTACCTATTAATTTAATTGTTGGGTTAATAAAAATAAAAGAAATGAAAAATAAAAATATATACAAACACAGCTTCGTGGTGGTGTTACTGGCCCTCAGTTTTTTTTCGTGTAAGAAGAGCCAGCCATCAGTGACAAGTAATTTTCTCAATTACACCATACCATACGTGCCGGCTACCAAGAATTACCTTGTTGGGGCTTTTTATTACAACTTTACCCCATTTAATACCAATATTACACAACAACCAACAGTTGGGGGCCCAGGGCCATATTTTTACAGCAACGGCTTTCCAAGCCTTGGCACACCAGCAGCCCCAACACTTACACCTGCTATTATGGACCAGCATGTTGCCGACGCTGCCATTGCGAAGATAGATTACTTTATCTTCTCATTGCGTTCCCCAACACAGGATAATGCTAACTTTCAAATCGATTCTAATACTGTTGTATCGTTCCTCAATGCAGCCAATTCGTCAAAGATGAACTTTGCCGTTTCGTATAACCTGAATACCGGTAAATTAGGCGTTACTAATACGGTAGCTCTGGATAGCAGTGTCAATGCAGCAAAATTGACGGCTTTTTACAATGATTTTAAAAGGCTTTCCTATTGGATGACCAAAACAAACTATCAGAAGGTAAACGGTAAATACCTGATCATTATCAACCATGCGCAGGACTTAAATGCGAAGAATAGTGTTGCATTGTACACACAGCTGCGCACCAATTTAAAAGCGCTTGGGTTTGACTTGTACATTGTCGGGATGCAAAACAATTGGCAACCCCCGCAGCGGTATTATTACCGTTTCCAAAACTGTACAGATGCAATGTATGAGGCTAATATGGGCGATGTTGCTGGCGATAACGACAGGCGCTGGGAATTTCCTCAGTTTGTTGATCAAAACTGGGCTTATTATAAAACAATACTGAATTCCTGGGGACAGGACTTCATACCTTGTGTTATGGCTGGATATAATTATCAGATAACCAACCCCGCATCATCAGCTTTAAGTGTGCAGCGCACCAATGATGGCGCATGGTATAGTAAATTTACAGATGTTGCCAAACGAAATGCATCAAACAATTTGATTTTTCTTGATTCGTTCAATAACTTTTCCGTCGACAGTCAAATAGAGCCTACGGCTGCTTATGGCAATAATTTTCTTGATATAACAAGAAAGGCGTTTAAAACAAACTAAATTTTAAAATCCCGGCGGGCATAATTTCCTGTCGGGATTAATAATATCTTGCTTCACGTCTTCCTTTCCTACGACTGTTCCCTTTAATATTTTTTATGATGTTAAAATACAAATCACGGCTGTTGTCAGCCATTTTTAATCGTTCTATACTACATAAGGTTATTTTTTTTTGTTTTTTCGGCGTGCCAGGTATCCGTGCGCAGAATATATCTTCAAATAATGATGGTGCGGGCAATCTGAAATATGTTGATCCGCGGATAGGAAATGTCGGGCAGTTGTTGCAACCAACGCGTCCGACGGTACAAATGCCCAATCAAATGATCAGGGTTTATCCTGAAAGGAATGATTATACGGATGACCAGATATCAAGCTTTCCCCTCACCATTGTTTCACATCGTTTAGGCGAAGTATTTGCCTTAAAACCCTGGAACAAGCCTGTTTCTGTCAGCGCCTGGAAACAAAAGCAAACTTACGACCATGACCTGGAAATAACCCGTCCGTGGTACTATTACACCTATTTAATTGATGACGAAATAACGGTTGAGTTTACGGCAGGGAAGAAAACAGGTATATACCGTTTTACATTCCCGAAAAACAAACCGGATAAAAGCCTGCTGTTTAGTTTGTACAATGCCGGCGCAGGCACATGGAAATTTAGTGCTGGCAATAGCATTGAAGGTGTAGAAACATATCACGACGACATCAAAGTGTACATGTATGGCGAGTTTAGCAGTAAAGGGCAGCCGGGTACTATAAAAAATAACCAGTTAAGCAATACCGCTGAAGTGCAGGGTGACAGGGTGCGGTCATGGATCAGCTTTGATAAAAATACGCCGGCCACAATTGAATTCAGGTATGCAATTTCTTACCTCAGTCCGGAACAAGCGCATACCAATTTTAAACAGGAGATAAAAGGAAAATCCTTTGGCGCTATACAAGCCGATGGCGAGCAGGCATGGGAAAAGGCTATTGATAACATACAAGTTGAAGGGGGCACGGAGGCGCAGCGGAGATCGTTTTACACCGCGTATTACCGATGTAATGAACGCATGGTTGATATTACCGAAAATGGGAAATATTACAGCGGTTTCGACAAAAAAATACACGAAACAACCCGGCCCTTTTATGTGGATGACTGGACATGGGATACCTACCTGGCGTTGCACCCGCTGCGGGCCATTGTTAACCCGGCAATGGAACAGGATATGCTGAACTCGTATGTTACTATGTACGAACAGGGGGGCTGGATGCCTACTTTCCCGGTATTGTTTGGCGACCATGCCTGTATGAATGGCTTTCATTCAACCATTATGCTGCTGGATGATTACCGGAAAGGGTTACGGAACTTCGATGTAAATAAAGCCTATGAAGGGATGCTTAAAAATGCTACCGAAGCCACTATGCTCCCCTGGCGCAACGGGCCAAAAACAAGTCTGGAGAATTTCTATTACACAAAGGGTTATTATCCTGCTTTAAAAAAGGGCGAAGCAGAAACAATATCGCTGGTTAACCCGACAGAAAGACGGCAGGCGGTTGCCGTTACGTTAGGGGCTAGCTATGATGATTGGGCGCTAAGCGAAATGGCAGGCGAACTTGAAAAAACGAATGATAAAAAGAAGTTTCAAATCCGTTCAAACAATTACAAGAACTTGTGGAATGATAATATCAAAATGTTTATGCCGAAAGATAATAACGGCAACTGGATAAACATTGACCCAAAGTTTGATGGCGGAATGGGCGGCCGCGACTATTATGATGAAAATAATGGCTGGACCTATCTTTGGCAGGTACAGGAAGATATACCCGGTTTGATAAACCTGATGGGCGGAAAGCCAATGTTCGAAAACAAACTCGACCAGTTATTTCGCGAACCGCTGGGGCGCAGCAAACATGAGTTTTGGGCCAAATTTCCGGATGCCACAGGTTTGGTTGGCGAATATTCTATGGGTAACGAGCCCAGCTTTCATATACCATACCTATATAATTTTACCGATTCACCGTGGAAAACACAGAAGCGGATCAGGTTCCTGTTAGATGTATGGTATAAAGACAATATTTTCGGCATCCCCGGTGATGAGGATGGCGGCGGCATGTCGGCCTTCGTCGTTTTTTCATCTATGGGGTTTTATCCCATAACCCCAGGCTTACCGGTTTATACAATCGGCAGCCCGGTATTTAGTAAAGTAACGATCAACCTGGAAAGCGGGAAAAAATTTACAATGATAGCCAATAACTGTTCTGTTATTAATAAGTATATCCAGAGTGCAAAACTGGATGGGCAACTGCTTAACAAACCCTGGTTTACCCATAGCCAATTGGTGAACGGCGGTACACTGGAACTGGAAATGGGGCCGAAACCAAATAAAAGCTGGGGGCTGGATAACCATAGCACGCAGTAGCGGATTTGTTAGCGAACTGAAGATACTCGTCGTTCTTTATTGAGATTTAGTTGAATACTGCGTTCTCCCGCGAGCGGGGAACGCTTTTTCCCCGTTATTATAATTGCAAACTGACGCCTGTTTGTCCGGGGTTAATATTTTAAGAAAAAATTAATAATCATCCATTGATTTGTTTTAAGATAAACCTGCCATACAATGAACATTATTTTGCACAACAAAAGGGCAACAGATGTTATTTTGTTTTTAAACTTGGTGGTTTTGGGAACTTATACCACGGCCCAAATCTCAACAAGCCGATTCAATCGATCATCACGCTGTTGGTGATCAAAGATGACGCTTCCACTTGGTCAGGCTCTGAATATTTGCAGATCTACCTCATCATTGGTTTAAAACTAACCTCACCTGACCGGGTATGAAGTAGAGTTAAGGCCACTCACATTTTAACAAGAGTACACAAGTTCTTCGTGTATGAGCGGACGATGATAGATACATAAAGCATTCTCGCTGTGTGCACCCAAGAACATACTATTAGAGCACTTTGAGGATATTTAAAAAGTTATTGGAATCATAGTAAAAAGCTAAATCAGTAATAATTATTGGATCGCAATGGTCGTTGATTTTACAGAAACACCGTTTTCATTAAATGATTCTATCGCGAAATAATATTTCTGATCAGTATTCAGGCATCTCATAGTCAGTTGATTGTCGCCGTATATCATCCAGCTGTTATACAATTTGTCAGGAGCAGTACCCCATAAAATATTGTATCCCTGGCTATCCGGCTGTTTCTCCCAGCTAATGCTGATGTCACGCCTGTCGACGTGCCGGCGATAGATAGCCTTCCTGATTTTTTCGGGTGTGCGGCCTGGTCCGTTGCCAAAAACCCTGAATTCAGTTATCGCCAGGTTTGTCATCGGCACACTGATATTTTCATAGCGTATATAGCGGACATTTTCGGATTTCTCCAATTCCTGGTAGTCGTTGGGTGTGTCTTTAAATGATTGTCCTTTGTCCACAAGAGAAAGCCAGTTTTTTCCGTCTAAAGATCCCTCTACCCGGTAACGGTGGTAAAGCCCCGGCAATCTTCCGAAGTTGTTGGAATGAAAATCATGATAATTGATCTGAATGGCTTTTACGATGGCCGGCTTTTCAAGATCTATTTCCACCCACTGCTTATCATTGTTTTGTGTTGCCAGCCAAAAGCTTTTGCTGTTTTCGTCGGTGAGATTTGATGCCGGATAGCCATCGGATTGCGAGGATGCCTTTACCGGCTTTTTGTACGATAATAACATCCATCCTCTGAATTCGCCCGCTTTGCCCGGAATGGTTGGGGCATAGTGCGGGTAATCGCCGAAACGGTTGTCGCAATACATAACGCCCTCATGATCAAAAAAGAGCGGGAACATACACAAACGCCGCTCGAACTTATAGTTAACTGAAAGAGACATCGACGCGAAATGCCAGTAATTTCCGCCGGGCCCCAGAACCGTGCTGCCATGGCCGGCACCGTTCATGAATCCACCCGGTTTGTAGCAAACCGGGTTTTGCGCCTGGTACGTGTAGGGCCCCATCGGGTGATCAGCTGTATAAACACCATCCGCATAAACGTTAAACTCGGTGCCTGGAGCGGCATATTGCATATAATATTTGCCGTTATGTTTAGTTAACCATGCCCCTTCTATAAAACCGCGGTGAACACTGTCCGTATGGTTCTCACCAAATCGCTCCCAGCCATGCTTTTCTCCATCGAGGTTAAATAACTCGGTGGTGCCTGATTTTTCCACGAAACGGTTTTGCCTGTCCAGTTCTCTTCCCCGTATAGGGAATTTGTTGGAAGAACCCCAGAACAGGTACGACCTGCCATCGTCATCAATAAAAAGATCTGGATCCTGCAAATTGGAGAGGATAGAAGGAGTTGCCTT
This sequence comes from Mucilaginibacter sp., assembly GCA_035568395.1. Classification (GTDB taxonomy): domain Bacteria; phylum Bacteroidota; class Bacteroidia; order Sphingobacteriales; family Sphingobacteriaceae; genus Mucilaginibacter. The sequence continues at coordinate 50,965 of DATMOF010000009.1, forward strand.
CCAGTCTCCCTTTTTAGGGTCGTCGGTATACAGCACGCTCATCGTGCCTGATGGATCGCCGGCTACATATAATACCGAGTCTTTATAATTGTGTGCTGCAGGGGCGTTTGAGCCCTGGAAATACCAGCGTTGCGGTGTGATAAAATCCCAATGCTGCAAATCTGCTGAGTGCCAGTATCCAAGCGAGCGGGTAACGAACAGGTAATATTCACCACGGAACGATACAATAGCCGGATCGGCGCCCGAGCGATAAGAAATTTGCTTATCCTGGTTATGGATCATATAAGTGTAATCCAGGTTCAGCGGGTTACAGTAGGTTTCCATCCGCATTTCCTGGGAAAGAGCTGGCAAAGCTGCGGTTGAAAGTAATCCGATAAACAGCGACTGAAAAATGAATTTGGCAGTTTTCATTTTATGATTAATTATATTGAAAATCAAGTTTTGTTAAACCTTTTTGTATTTCGGGGCAGCTCATGAAAAGCTTCCATAGCAATCCCGACCGGTAATTTTCTATCATCACAATAATCGGCCCCTGGTCAATTGCTAAATAGTTGTTGCTGTACCAGTTGGCGGTCTCGCTGTAAGCGTCGCCAAAACCATACTCGCCCCAAAGTTTGTCACCCAGGTTATAATAGAGATAATGCAGCACTTGCATAGAATATTCCGGCGTATAAGGAAAGGCGGATAATGCGGCTGTAGGGCTGATTACGCCGAGGTCGCGGGTGGGAGAGTGGGCTGCATATCCTTTTATGCTATAACTTGAAGTGATGCCCCAGCTGTTTTCTCCGTAACCTTTATATTTTTTAGGATTATCTATGCAGTAGGCGCGGTTAATTAGTGTATGGTGCGTGTTTTGCTCCCAGTAATCTGCATACCTGTCCTTTAGCTTACGCGGATCTAAACCCATAAAGGAATAGTGTGTAAAAAACAACGGCCCGCCGTAATCAGGGCCTAGCGGGAGGCGGAAGTCATAGAAAGTTTTGCCATTTAAAAAACGCGGGCCCCTGGCAAATCCCTGGTGGTAAACGGAAGTATCTATCGCATGCGTCGGCGATGAAGCCCCCATCACGTAGGGGATGAGGCATTCGTTCCAGCCGACAATGCCATGGCCCATACCAAATTGGTAATCCGGGCTCCAGTGCCAGTAAAGGATATGCTGTTCATGGGTATACCAGTTCCAGTCAACATCCTTCCAGAGCGCGTTAATTTCGTTGCGTAATAATGTTTCTTTATCATTGTTGCGATGAAAATATTGCCTGGCGCTAAGCAGGCCTTCAAAAAGAAACGAAGTTTCTACAATATCACCGCCATCATCCTTTACACTAAAGGGAATTACTTTACCTGTCGTACCATTCAGCCAGTGCGGAAATGCACCATGAAAGCGATCTGCCTTATCCAGGAAGTTTACCATTTTCAGTATCTTATCCAATGCCTCGTCCCTGGTTATCCACTTCCGGTCGGCAGCAACAATGATCGACATAATACCAAAGCCACTGCCGCCTATGGCAACAACCTCGTTGCCAAATTTATGCCCTTCGCCGTTACTGCGCTCGCGCGCCAGTCCGCTTACCGGGTGGCCAAAGTCCCAGAAATATTTAAAGGATTGTTTTTGAACTAAGTCAAGAAGCGCCTTATCAGAGATTTTTTTTCTTTCATTTTTTACGGGAACGGCGCCTTGCGGGTAAGCGCTTAAAACCGCAATAACACTTAGAATTGTTAACAGTAATTTTTTCATTAATAAGCAGACTAATTTGTTTGTAATTGGTTAATTCAGTAACTGGTAATCAAAATTGAACTTAATTTCTCCAAACTAAAAATACAGCCATCCCTTCATTGCCACATCTAAATATGTTAAAAGATCATGTTTTATACTGGCAGGGCTGTATTTAACCAGGTTGAGTGTAAGCTTTTAAAATGGTTTTTGAGAGGTAGTGATGTAGTCGGATTTTCTAAATCAAATATTGCGTAATCGCTTAGACGTTCATTAGAAATTCAACCAGGTTTTTATCATGCTCTAAATTTAGTTTTTTGCGCAAACGATACCTCCTTATCTCCACACCACGTACGGTTATGTTTAATAATGTCGCGATCTCTTTGCTGCTCATATTCATTTTAAGATAGGCACACAGTTTTAAGTCGCTGGGCAGCAACGCGGGATGGTCGGCTTTTAGTTTTTTCAGGAAATCGATATGTGCCTCGCTGAAGCTGTTTTCGAACAAACGCCAATCCTTGTCTTCATCCATACCACTATCAATGAGCTTTATTATTTTTCTCAATTCGGCAGATTCCTGTGCGGAAAAGCCACCGGCTTTTTTGAAGCGGACGATGCTATCTTTGATCTTCTGAAGGTTTTCATTTTTTTGCACAACATTCATAGCCGTACTGGCCAGTTGTCTTTTCTTGCTGGTAAGGTCGGCAGATAATTGGTCGTTTTTAAGCAGGATGATCTTTTGTTCGTTTGCAATGGCTTCCTGTTGCAGCGCCTCTTTTGCTTCCTGCTGCAATCTCGTTTCAAGCGAATGGTGTTGTTTGATCAGCTTCAACTGATACAACTTTCTCAACCCCATCAAAAACGCGAAAAGCAAAGCACAATAAACAATAAATGCCCAGCCGTTTGCATACCAGGGCCTTAAAATACGAAACACAAAAACAGACGGCGACAATGTGGTTTTTTCATCTATTTTGGCCCGGACTTTAAAAGCGTAATCTCCCGCGTTCAGGTTTGTAAAATCTTTGGCAGTTTCCTTTGTCCATTCCGACCATTGACTCGAATAGCCTTCCAGGTAATATTGGTATTTGATCTGGCACTGCCGGTAATAAGGTAGGGTATATTGAATTCTTATGTCATCGTCCGCATATGGAATATCCACCCGTCCATCAACATTACCGGTTTCGCTGATCACCTTAAGCTTATCTTTAATATTGGTCACTCTTCTGATAAGTACAGGGGGATATGAGGCCTGAAATTTACTTGTGTTACTGGCATCATATACTGCGAATCCGTCATCAATACTGATCAGGTATACATCATCTTTAACACGTGTTACATTTTCATACAGCTGAACCATGTGGTCCTTTAACATGGTGAATTTTCCCGAGTCAATTTGCAGCGCGCCGGGGTTGATCGTACACAATGCTATTTTGCCATGATTAATAAACCAATATTGGTTATTCCTGGCTTTTATGATACGATTTGACGCCGCAAAATCGCCTAATTTGACATTTAGATCATTATACCGCGAAAAGCGGTCGGTAAAATCATCGTATACGTAAAACCCCGAGTTCGAGGAGAAAAGTATCCGGTTATCCACGCTGAACACATTGATATTATACGCGGAAGGAAGGCCCGAACTTTCATCATAATTTTTTATTGAAAGCACCTTTTTAAGGTCGCCGTCAAGTACCAGTTTCGATACACCCTTGTAGGCATGTGAAACCCATATTTGCCCTTTGGCGTCCTGTTCAACATAGCGGGATGGATGCGAAAACCCGCTTACCATATGATCGAATGTCCAAAAACCTTTATTATCTTTTTTGTAGATAGCTAATCCATTATAAGTACCCTGTATAAGATAATTGGGATTATATACGGACTGTTTGATCGTCCAGCCGCCTTTAACATCGCTTATTTTTACCAAAACGTTGTTCTCTATCCGGTAGGTCGCGTCGTTATGGCCGCAAATAAGCTGGCCGTCAATCGGGGAAAGGTTCCACACTTGTCCCTGTGAATTTTTAATAAGCTCGAAATTGAGCGATAAAAAATCGGAGTTGCTTTCGCCATGCCATTTGCTGTAAAAGATACCCTGGTTGGTTCCCAGATATATATTGCCGCCGAAAACTGCACTGGCATATATCGTCCCGAATTTGCCCGCTTTGTCAAAATAGAACGAGAGTGAAGAATTCAGCTCGATCCTGTCGATTCCATTATCGAGGCCGGCCCATATTTGCTGATCATCCGTGAACAGGCTCAGTACCGTATTATTTTGCAGGCCGCTTGATTTGTTTATTTTTTGAACAATTTCTCCCTGTTCATTTAAAATAATTATACCGTTTAAGATGGTTCCATAGGCATAAAATTGACCATCAATCCGGGTGCCATTATTAAGGAGGCTTAATTTTAATAGTGCATTGGCTTTAATGTTCCATGGCGAAATCTTGTCGCCATCGTAAACGAAAATTCCCTGGTTAGAAGTGCCGATCAGGAAGCTGTTCGTTTTATACGGAAGCACCGATAGCACGTGGCTGGCTCCTAAAAAAGCGGATCCTTTTATCAACTCAAGTTCATTGCCTTTGAGTTCAAATAGTCCCTGGCGATGAACCTGCACAAAGAACCGGTTATTTGCCCTCAACAAAAAAAGATAAGGGTCATGTTTGCTTTTGATGACGGTTATCCTGCCACCCTGGTAAATGTAAATGGCGGAAAACGTTTGGAATAATATCCTGTCGCCATCAATATATATCTTCCATATCTCATCCTGCGGCTTGTATTTGTGCTCAACCAGGTGAATCAGCGAGTGATAATTAAACCTGCCCTTATCGTTATAACTCCAGTATCCAAACTCCCCATAGGCTCCGGTATACACTTTGTTTCCGGCGTCACAGGCTACAGACCGGATAATCAGGTGGTTTTTGGTTGGATATAACTGCCAATAACTGCCATCATAAACCAGCAAACCCTCGGAGTTGCCGAAATACATGATCCCTTTACTATCCTTAGCAGCGGCCCAGTTTTTATTCCCGGAGTGGTATTGGGATTTGGTGAAATTTTGTACCAGCGGACTGCCTATGCTTTGAAGCTGCGCATATGCAGAAGCAAAGGTTAAAAAGAATATACCTATACTTAAAATGAAACGCTTTTTTAAGCTATTAAATAAAGGGCCTGGGAACATTTTAATGATTATCGGATTAAACTATGTAATTTTATTAAATAGAAACAGGAATTGCTAATTAGCTAATCTTTTTAATTGGATGCCACTCAAAACACTACGCCCTTTTACGGGAATGAATTGCACGTTTAATCCCTGTTTGCCGGTTACACTGGCTTTTAAAGCGATGGTTACTGCAGTTAAACTGCCATAGTCACGGGATAAATTTAAATGACCGATCATTTTTTGGCCGTTAATCAATACGTCGAATTCCCGACCTGATGAATCCGGCTTACTGCCGGTAGATTTACTTAAATCATACACTTGCTTATTTTGAGCCGTCCTGTTGTCAGGTTCTGCAAAAAGAAGTGTCACTTCATATTGTCCTTCCGCCACATCAAACTTAAAATCAGTTAACCCCTCACGTAAACTCTGAAACAGCGGGTGATTAATGGTACCGGTTATCCGGTTGGGAATACCCTGGTGTTTGTCCGTATCACGACTGTAAACTGCACCCCCGATATATCCCCACTGACCATTTTTATAAGGTTGTTCAGGTATCCATGTAGTATGGCTTATTTTATCCCAGAAATATTGGTGTGAACCTACATTAACAGCGATGCCGGTAAATTTAGGCGAATTGAGAAGAAACGGAATTAATTTGAAATCGATATTTATTTCGGTGCTGCCGCCTTCGTCACCTACCGCCCTCAAATGATTTTGCCCATCAGCAAATGGCACATCAAAACTTACCTGGCGGTCGCTAACTTCCCTTTTGCCAAGAGAACGACCGTTTGCCATGAGTTCAATAAATTTACTGTTTGTAAAAACTTTTACCGGCTGGGTACAATAAGTCGAATTGGTATCGCTTGCTACACCGGCGCGGCTGGCATTGGCATTATTAACAATATGTATAACAGGTTTTAAGGATAGATTGGCCTGGTACAGGTAATATACATCTTTGGGCGTGCGGTCATAATTTGTTAGTCCTTTTTTGTTAATAAACGGTATGGCATCCTGCCTGCCCTCGGCGCCGAAATCCGCGAAATTCCAGGCGGCCATCCCGGTAACAAAAGGCCTTTCTTTAAACTGTTTCAGATAAGAGGTATGTACTACCTGTTGATAATCGCCCGAGAAATCCCATTGCAGGGGATGAAAGGCGAAATTACGTTCATCGGCATCAGCGCCATATTCAGATATGATCATCGCGCGATCGGGATATTTTTTATGTTGTTCATCCAGGAAACGGCCGAAATCATCCAGCTTATCGTAATACCATCCAAAGTACAGGTTCCACCCGGCAATATCCGGGATGCTTGAAATGCCGGTTTCATCATAAATGGGGTGGTGGTGCATGGCCATTGCGCTCAGGCGGCCCGGTGCTTCAGTTTTTGTTATATGGTTAAGTTCATGCGCCAGCTTTAGCGTAGTTGCAATATTCTGGTCTTTTTGCTCTTTCGAAAGTTTATTATTGGTAACCATTTTTATAAAAACTTCATTCATAAAGCCATAAATGATCACCGACGGATGGTTATAGGTTTGCCTGATCTGTTCCCGCTGCATATTTTCGGCGTTATTGAAAAAAGCATCCGAGGCTGTTATCGCATTAACAACCGGAACCTCCGACCAAACCAGCAGTCCCAATTCATCACATGCCCGGTATACTTCCGGGTCCTGCGGATAATGGGCCAGCCTTACAAAGTTAGCGCCCATTGCCTTTATCATTTCGAAATCGTGACGATGCATATCTGGTGTTAAAGCATTTCCCATCCCCGCAAAGTCCTGATGGCGGCTAACGCCTAAAAGGGGCAGGCTTTTCCCGTTTAAATAAAAACCTTTCTCCGGGTTAATGGAAAACCACCTGATGCCCAGTGGGTTCACCACCTCATCAAGCGTCTTATGGGTGTTAAGTTCTTTTATCGTTGAATAAACGCTATACAGGTAAGGCCGTTGCGGCGACCAAAGGGAAGGGTTGTTTATCACGATATTGTCCTGCCTGAACTCCTTGCCGGTTTTTGGTGCGATGGTCAAAACAGTACGGCCCTGTGCAACCTGGCGGTGATCTTTATCCATAATAACAGAATAAACCTCCAGGGTTTTTACCGCTGAGCTCTCGTTATATACAGATCCTCTTACCAAAACAGTACTTTTTAATTCAGATACCTGAGGCGTCTCAATAAAAATGCCGCTCGAGGCATAGTTGCCCATGTCAAAATGTACCGGATCGGTAACGATGAGCTCCACGTCCCGGTAAATTCCCCCGTAAAAGTTGAAATCGGCATTTAAAGGCGGTATATCCTTATTAAAGCTATTGTCGACTTTTATCCGCACTGCATTCAGCGCCCCGTAATGAATATAGGGAGTAATATCAAAGCTGAAAGCGGTATACCCGCCCTTATGGGTGCCGGCTACCTGGCCATTAACTAAAATCTGCGCTTCCTGGTTGACTCCTTTAAAATAAAGAAATATTTTTCTCCCTGTCCACTCCACGGGGATAGCGATATCTTTGGTATACCATCCGACGCCCCTGTAATAGCCCGGGGTATTATCAAACGGATCAGCCGCATTCCAGGTATGCGGAAGATTGACCATTTGCCAGTCTTCCGCCCTGTTACCGGGTCCCACGTCGCCTTTATGAAAGTTCCAGGAACTGTTTATGGTTGTGTTTAAACGGTAAGCCGCCTGTCCGAATGATAGTACCGGAAGTAAAAAAAACAGGATTAAAAGGAATTTATATTTCATCATTAGAAAGATACAGTTTTTGGTTCTTTTTGAGACTTATTGCGCCGATACGCTGGCCATGTAAAGCAAAAGGCCGCCCGACCTTCCGGCAGGCAGCCTCAGCCCTTAATCAACAGTTTATATTACTCAATCAAAATTATTTTCCGCGGCTCTGCAATTTTACGATGCTGCTTATTTCAACATCGCTTAATGCTTTGTTATATACTCTCACTTCATCCAGCTGGCCGGTTAAATAGCTGGCCAATATTGATGGTTTTGAAGCCGTGGTAAGGCTGGGCGTAGTTTGAAACTGAACCGTGCCAAATACCATTTTTGATGCATTCTGAAAATGCAGCGCCCCATAGCCTGTCTGAACTTTTGTTGCCAGTACCGAACCGTTGACATACACCTTAAGGGTGGACGAAGTTTCATCATAACTTACGGCTACATTTATCCATTTGTCCCACGGATTGGCAACAGCAAAATTACCAAACGTAGCTTCAACACCATTATTATTTAAATGGACTTTCAAATTGCCGCTGGTTGCGGTCCCTCCATTTTCAAAATATATCGATAGGTTTCCCCATTGCGCACTTGCGTTGGCAATATCCAAAATACCAACGATGCCATTTGTGTTTTGAGGCGTATGTACCCATGATGTTACCGTAAAGCTGGTGAGGCTTTGAATGGAAGCAGGCGTATTAAACAACAGGTACGATTTATCAGCCCCCTGCAATGCCTGATTAAGGAGGCCCACGGTAAAACCAGTACCTACTGCTGTGCCCGATGTATTTGAAACACTATCGGCGGTACTGCCGTCAAAGGCCCAGTAAGCCACCAGGCTGGAGGCTGCAACTTGTTTGGTTGCCGTGTATCCGTTGATAGCCAATTTGGGTTTAAACGTTAACGGGTCAAAGTTTTTTTGGCATGATGTTAAGCAGATCGCTATCACGCCTATATAGATCAGTTTTTTCATAATTACTTGTTCTTAGAAATTAATAACCTGGGTTTTGCGTTAATACGCCGGCACTTAAATCAATCTCACTCTGCGGTAAAGGCCATACTTCATTTTTGTTCGCCTTCCATCCTTTCGGGCCAAATACCTGTGCTGCACGCCCCTGGCGGATCACATCAAAATAACGGTCAAATTCCATGGCGAGTTCTACACGACGCTCATGGTAAATTGCCGCCCGCAAGGCGGTCTGATCGGTAGTTGTTACCTTTGGCAGGATCGCAGCGTTTCCTTGTCTCGCACGCGCCCTAACCAGTTCCAAAGAAACTAAGGCCTGGGCAGGCTGACCCAACTCATTGGCAGCTTCCGCATTCATAAGAAGCACCTCCGCATAACGGATCACCCTTACATTTTGCTGGCAGCCTTCATTATAACCCGATACGTATTGGCCGAATGGTACGTATGATTTATAATTGTACATTGGGTTATCTCCAACGGCGGGTATAGCATCCCCTTCTGCTGTTGTTGTTCCCCTAAAAATAATGGTGCCTGCTTTGCGTGGATCGCCCGGCTCAAATTCATTTACCAGGTCTGGTGTCGGAACATTAAAACCCCATCCGCCGCCGGTTACGCCGCGCACACCTTGCACCTGCGAATACTGTGAGTTTGAAGCAGCTTTATTACCGGTGATCAGGCTGCATTGCAGTTCGAAAACCGATTCTGAATTGTTTTCATTGTTGGTGCGAAATTGCTGCTCGAAATTAGGGAAAAGGGTATAGCCTAAGCCCATTACCTGTGTTGTATACGTTAAAACATCTGCCCATTTTTTCTGATACATGGCTACTTTTGCATGTAACGATAAGGCTGCACCCTTTGTGGCGCGGCCGGCATCTGCCGGTCCGTATGCCTGGGGCAGAACAGCTGCAGCATCATTCAGATCAGCTTCGATGGCTGCCCATACCTGCGCCTTTGGCGCACGCGGAATATTATATTCGCTGCTGTTTTTAGGTACATGTAAACGCAATGGCACATCGCCAAAAGCCCTCACTAACCTGAAATAAGCGTATGCCCTGATAAACTTTGACTCCGCCAGGAAGCGGGCCCTTAAATTGGCATCCATATTTATATTAGGGATATGGTCAAGGTTTTGATTGGCATAGTTGATAGTTTGATACTGGCCAGCCCAAAAATCTGATAGCTGGCTTTCCGTAGCGGTCGCTGAGAAATTGTCAAAATCATTCATAAAGGCAGCGTCGCTTGGGCTGCTTCCTTTTTCCGCGTCATCCGATCCCATGCTCTCGACTGCGATCGGCGCGAAGGCGATGTTTTTGTATTCATGGAGATTAGCATACAGGGCCGTTACAGCCTTTGTGGCATCGTCCTGTGTTAGCCAGAATTGAGATTGTGGCTGCAGGCCCTGACGGGGCTGATCCAAAAAGCTTTTTTTACAGCTTTGGGTTAAAATAAGTGTCACAAAAAGACCAAGACCGATGGTTTTTTGCAGATAGTGCTTTCTATTTTTCATGTCAGTTCAATTAAAAAGTAACGTTTACACCGAAATTATAAGTTGCATAAAGCGGATACACATTGGTATCGATACCTGCGTTGCCGGGTGAGCCACCTATTTCGGGGCTAAAGCCCTTGTAGCCGAAAATATTGATGGCATTTTGGGCATTGGCGTAAAACCTGATACGCTTAACATGCCATGTTGATAATAGGCTTCCGGGTATAGTGTAACCCAGCTGTGCATTACGCAACCTGAAATAAGCGCCGCTTTCTACATAGAAAGAATTGGGCGCTGCATTTGAATTAGCGCCGACATTTGCCGATGGGTAGGTATTGGATGTACCCGCTCCATGCCAGCGGTGATTATAAAAATCCTGTGTGAAGTTTTCATTGCCAAAGCGATAGGCAATGTTTGCGTTATAAACACTTACACCGGTTACACCTTGAAAATCCAGGGTCAGGTCGATGTTTTTATAGGTAAAGTTGGTGTTAAAACCGTAGTTGTATTTAGGGTTGGGGCTGCCGAGGTTCACACGGTCCCTGCCGTCAATTACCCCGTCGCCGTTTATATCAACGTATTTAAAATCGCCTGGTTTGGCATTTGGCTGGGCAGAGCCTGCGATATCCGCAGGCGTTTGAAAGACCCCGGCAACTTTATAACCAAAGAATTCGCCGATTGGCTGTCCAAGGATGGTACGTGTAGCCAGTGCGCCATTTGAAAGGCCGCCGCCACCGCCGTAAAGCGGGTTGGCTCCGGTTGTTACACGCAGTACCTTGTTATTGTTGATCCCCACGTTACCACCGATGGTGTAGCTGAAATCGTGGTTAATATTGCTTTTCCAGGTTATTAAAGCTTCAAAACCGCGGTTCTGGATGTCGGCCTGGTTCCCCACGATATTGCCCGTAGCGCCGATTGACTTCAAAATGGGGATACCAAAGATGGCATCCTGGGTTTTGCGGTTGTAGTAGTCGAATTCAAAAGAAAGCCTGTTGTTTAGCAAGGCGCCTTCCAGACCCACGTCTGTGCCCACTGCGCGCTCAATAACAATTGACGGCGGAGTAATAGTATTTACGTTTGCGCCCTGGTAGACAATGCCGCCAAACACGCCCGTCAATTTAGGGTCGGCTGATACGACAGGAGTGGTAACATTATAAGGAACTACCGCGTTGGCTACCTTGCCCCAGCTGCCCCTTAATTTTAACAAGTCAAACACCTGCTGATCTTGCATGAACTTTTCCTTGCTGATCACCCAACCCGCACCGATTGCCGGAAAAGCGCTATACGGATTATTGCTGTAAAACTGGGATGCACCGTCATAACGAAGCGATGCATTCAGGAGATACTTATCTTGGTAAGAATAGTTCAGCCTGCCAAAATAGGAGGAAAAGGTATTTAAAGACCCCCCATCGGCAATATTATACGTACCTGGCGTTGCCAGCGAAAAGTACTGGTTCTGCGGGCCGCCGGCGGGCACATCCTGCCCTGTTTCAGTGACACTGTAGCCCTGGTAGCGCTGCGCGGTTTGTCCCAGCAAAATCGTTACTTTATTATCGTGAAACTGGCCATTATAGGTTAAAAGATTTTCAGCGATCCAGTTGCGGGTTTCGCTTCGGCCCCTGCTCAACACGGCTGTTGAGTTTTGCTGGGCAAATGTAGCTTTGTAAACGCCGTTATAATTGGTTACTTGGTTTTCGCCAAAATCGCCGCCAAAGGTTGATTTAAAGGTGAAATTCTTTAAAAACCGGAGCTCAGCATAAGCGTCGCCGGTAAACCGGTAATTTGCAGAATGCTGATTGAAAAAATCAAGTGTTGCCTCGGGATTATAGTTGTTCCCGCCACCAAGATTAAAATCGGTAGGATCGCCGTAGGTATTATCCGCATAGTAAACCGGCACGACAGGTGCGGCACCATATAGCTGGTGAAATATACTGCCCGGTATATCTTTGGATGTGCTGTACACGCCGCTTGCGCTGATGCCAAACTTTAAATTTTTTACCGGCTGGTAATTATTTACAAGGTGAAACGTATAGCGCTGGTAGTTATTCGTTTTAACGTTGCCATTTTGATCGAGATAGCCGATCGATAAATTGTAGTCCGACTTTTCTTCGCCGCCATTGATCGAAACCTCGTGATTGGTAACAAAGGCATCACGTAAAATTTGTGTGTACCAGTTTGTTCCGGTACCCAAACTTGCCGGGTTACTGAATAGCAACGGGGTTGTGTTGTTAGCCTGGTACAATTCGTTGATTAATGTGGCATATTGTGTTGCGTTAGCCATCTTAACCGGGTTGGTTACCGATTGCCAGCCCGCGTATGCATTGTAATTAACGGTAGTCGAACCTTTTTTCCCTCTTTTTGTCGTCACCAGCACCACGCCGTTTGCTGCGCGCAAACCGTAAATGGCTGTACTCGAAGCATCTTTCAAAATGCTGATGTTTTCGATATCGTTTGTGTTTAAAAAGCTGATGTCGTCATACCATACACCATCAACTACATACAGAACGTTTGTACCGCCGTATATGGTTCCTAAACCGCGTATGGCTATTTGCGGGGAAGCACCGGGGGCGCCCGAGTTGGTAATTTGAACCCCTGCAACTTTTCCCTGCAGCGCGCTGATGGGATTAACTGAAGCCTGTTTTGAAATTTCTTCGCCTTTGACCTGCGCAACGGAACCTGTTACATCGAGTTTTCTTTGTGTGCCGTAACCTACCACAACTACTTGCTGCAATTCATTATTTTGAGATGACAAGCTAACATTTAGTGTGGTTTTTCCGTTTACAGCAACCGGCAAAGTTGCATATCCGATAAACGAAAACACTAAAGTAGAATTGGAAGGTACGCTAACGGTGTACGATCCGTCAGCTTTGGTTTGGGTTCCGGTAGTTGTGTTTTTTAATGCTACACTTACACCTGCCAGGCTCTCGCCGGTGGCTGCGTCAGTAACTTTACCTTTAACGGTAATGTTCTGTGCAATTGTCGCATTTGTGAAAAACAAACATAACAGTACTAACCCTGAGATTGTAAAAATTCTCTTCATAGTTGTTAATTAAGTAGTTAAATAGATTAATTGGTTTGGTTGCCGAAGTTGTACAGATAATGCGGGGGGCGCAAAATAAAAATACTATACACGGTTACTTCACTTTGTAATAGTTGTCTTTTGACGTAGTAGGATTTATAAATATAATTAATTGAAAATCAATCTATTGTGTAATATAGAAAGCCATAATATGTATGGCAATAAAGGCGTGGTTATATTATAAAGCCTGTAAATTGAGAGGTAATGATGTGGTGAGGAAATAAGAAATAATATCAAATATTGCCCGGCGGTTGGTAAAATGTTTTCATAAAATTTAATTCTGGAAATATGTAATATAAAATGCTGGAGACAAATGATGTTTTCCGTCATATTAAAAGGATGTTTACAGAATAAAACCCGTGCAAAATAATTGGACAGATTCTAAAATTGGTGCGGGTTGATAATTACATTGACAAGCACCGGGTAGAGCCCACACTAGAATAAATTGTGTCCGCCCGGTAATGCCCCGTCGCCGGTACCAGCTGGATCATGACACTTTTAAACCAACTGTAACTATGGAAAATTATGGCTTTATTCAGAATATGTTATTATACTGTACCACCCGGTACAGGTAGATACACCTGAACACACCTGGTACACTTCAAATAAATAGCTAATGTTGCGCGCTCTGCAAATCCTTCGGAAAATAACCGAACTTGCTTTATTCCTGGCATCGGCAAAATCAAGCTTTATTACCGCTTCTATTATTACTTCCGATGGCGGCTGGCCGGCCTATTAGGGTTACAAAGTGCAATAATTTTGATGCCTGTATGATTGGATCATTATTTTATCCTCCTGGGCCCGCTAATCGATGAATTGTAGTACTTATCAGTTAATATTTAAATTAATTTATAATTTAATTTGCATTTATGAATTCCATTTATTTATATTTATCATATAAATATTATTTAACCTTAATCTTATCACAATGAACCAAATCTATGTCTCCACCTTCTGTTGAAGCTGTTTAAGATTTTCACCATTTCTTTTTGAGCAAAAGCCGGATCCCCGTCACGAAGCTGTACGTTTTTTTTCTGCCGTTCCAATTTTACCTGTTAATTAATATACTCGGTTAGCATTCGATAGTTTTTTAAAAACCCGGAATAGTTCGGGGTGGCTATCCTATTGCCCAATTTAACCGAAAAAACGGACGTTTCGGCGCAATGCCGGACGATAACAGCGGCGTTTTTACGCGTGTCTGTAAACCCTGAAAACATGGATTAAAACTCAATTGAGCACATGAAAAAGTTATTGACACTTCTTTTCTTAATTGTTGCCGCGAATATTGTTTCGGCCCAGGATTATATATTAAAAAACTTTATCGATCATTTCTCCATCACCAAAGGCGGCCAGGGGATTGGTATCTATGGCAATGATATTAAGGACAGCCAGGGGAATTATTTTCTGAAATCCAATTCGCTTTTTGATACGACCAATATCGTTCACATCAGAGGGATAGAGACCATAACCGGGGCAAAAACATTCAGCCAGGATATTACCGTAAACGGGTACACGTTAGGAGCGGGCGCACATACAAATACCGGATTAAAAAACACCGTATTCGGGTTTTCCGCAGGGTCGTCCTTAACCACCGGAAAATATAATACAGGGGTCGGCTTTCAGTCTTTGAATTTATTGACTTATGGATGGGATAACACGGGTATCGGTTACGAGGCATTAAAATTTCTCGTAAATGGTTCGCTTAATGTCGCTGTTGGCTCTTTTGCATTAGAACATGTTACAAATGCGACATATAATGTCGCAATAGGGCATGCCGCAGGAGTTTTTATAACAACCGGCAGTAACAACACAGAAGTCGGGGTGGGGGCTGGTTATTCATTGACAACCGGCAAAAAAAACACCATGATAGGGGGTTTTTCCGGGGAGTATTCAAACGCTTCCGATAGCGCAAATACCTATATAGGGTACGGAGCCGGAGCCAGTGTCAAAGGGTCCAAAAACGTTATAATTGGTGCATGGACTGCGGGATGGAACGGTTCCGCGGGCTCTACTTTTAATAACAAGTTAATTATCGCATCGGGCGACACTTTGAATCAGAACCCTAATCAGTTAATAAGCGGTGATTTTGCCGCTCAAACGTTATTGATAAACGGGAGGCTCAGTTCGAGGGATGCCCCTGTAGGTCCTACTGACGTTGTAAGGCTAACCGACTTAACCGGCGGGACCGTGGCAGTAGCACCTTCGGGAACCGCCGCGGGTGACCTGACAGGCACCTATCCCAACCCGACGGTTGCGCAGTTTAACGGCCGGCTACCGTCCTATTACCTGAATTATAACAACCTGGCCAATAAACCCGTCATACCCGGTGACTCCAACCTCGTTCACATTAACGGGGCGGAAATCGTAACCGGATCCAAAACATTTTCAGGTCCAAGTACATTCAGCAGTGCCGTTGGTATCGGTACCAGCACGCCTAATACCATGATCAGCGGATATGATGTTAAACTTGGCATCAGCGGCAACGGGTCAGGGGTGTCCGGCAGGACAGCGTTCGTGGTAAAAAACACCTCAGCTAACTCAGCTGCAACATTTGCCATGCTGAACTCAAGTAACGCCGGTATAACCATACAGGCATCAGGCAGTTCATATGTTACCGGTGCCAATGGGGGGGTCGGAACTTTCGGGGGGATTGGTTTATATTTTAATTCTGATGGCGATATAGCCTCGGGAGGCACGTCCAAAATATCCTTTGCGCAGGGGGGATACTTTAATTCACCGCAGTTTCTTATCGACGGCAATCAGAATACCATATTCAATGCCTATGGCCATGGTTCTGCCAACATCGGAACAACCACACCGGTAGCTTCCGCGTTGTTGCAGGTAAGCAGCACCACGCAAGGGGTCCTGTTGCCCCGCATGACCACCGCACAGAAGAATGCGATCTGGTCCCCTGCAGAAGGCCTTGCCGTTTATGATGTAACCCTGCATGCAATGAACTACTATAACGGAACAAAGTGGACCGCCTTTTCGGGCGATAGTACAGGTACGCTGCCTGGCGGGGGCGCATTAACCTACACGCATACAATGTCTTATGGTTTGCTTGGCGGTAATTTCAACAATTCGGGCAATATCACATCTAGCATAGATACCTCTATAGTCCAGACTATCGCTAATTTTTATCCAAAAGGCGATCAGCGATATTTAACTAACACGTCGGCAGATAGCAGGTATCAGCCTTTAGAAAATCAAAGATTAAGTACTACAAATTCTCCTCAATTCCAAGATTATTTAAGAATTACTGCAACTGGTGGCGTCCAATCATTATTAATGGGTAACCAAAATTCACTTGGTGTAAATAAACCTGCTATAATGAATGCAGCAAACGGTACATTTAGTTGGGGATATGGTAATTCTTGGACAGGGAATGGAGGTACATATACCTCATTAATGAATTTGGATGTAAATGGTAATTTGACAGCAGCATCATTCAACGGTAGTGGTTCAGGATTAACAGGTACAGCAGCATCTTTATCAATAGGTGGTAATGCCGCTACCGCAACAAATAGTACGCAATGGAATGGCTATAACTTTACTTTTTTAAATGGTGCTGTTAATAGCTATGTAATGTCTTATAATGGAACAGGATTTTCATTGTCTGGTGCTACTGAGTTAAAAACATTCTTAGGTTTAGGTAGTAATGCATTTACTTCAACTTTAACGGGCACGGGCTATCTTAAATTATCCGGTACAACTCCTTCTTATCTTTCTTCAAACTCTGTATTAAGTGATATAGGGGCTGTCCCTTATACCGGCGCAACTGCCGATGTAGATTTAGTAACAACGGGTAAAGGGGTATATGCGGAATTTGCTGAAATAGGCCATGGTTCTACCACCGGTGCAGGTAAATATGGCGCGGTAATATATAATGTAGCTACCGCTGGAAATGGTGCATTGTTATTACAGGGTGGTGATGCTACACACTTGGCCATGGCTATTGAAGATAGAACAGGTTCAGCAACAAATTACATCTCCTTTTATGGACATGGTGCTGCAAGGTTTTTGGGAGCAGATACAGCCTCGACTTTTGTTAAATCAGGTGCAACATCAACTAATATACTTTTAGCGGGGGGGGGTGATATACCGCAATCAACATTTGCACTTGCATCAGGAGGTAATAACTACATTCAAAACCAAACAGCATCAGCACAAACAGCCTCATTTTGGATAAGTGGAACTGCACAAGTTAATGGGCTTGTCACAGGTAATCAAGGCTTTTACGCGCCTACGGGTTACGGAATTACCGGCGATTATGGAGCGTTTGCCACGAACGGAACTGGCAACGTTTTATATGGCCAAAATACATCCGCTACGGGTGACGGGGTATTTGCTGCCGGCGGTAGCACAAAAGCAAGTGGACACTCGGCACTTTACGTGCAAAATTATGCAAATGTTGACATAGCAAAGTTTTATTCAGACGAAATTGATTTTTTACAACCGGTCAATCTAAAAGGCTACACCGTCGCGACATTACCGGCCGGGGTACAGGGCGATACGGCCTATGTTACTGATGGTATTGTGCGGTCATATTTGGCGCCGGTTGTTGGTGGAGGCAGTACTGTTGTCCCTGTCTTTTATAACGGAACAAACTGGGTAGCACATTAAATTCACTAATAATAAATAACATGAAAAAAACAATCTTAATCATCGTATTCGTCTCCGGCGCTTTTACGGCCATGTCCCAAACCAGGCAAAAGACCGATACCGTTAAAAGAGAAAGGAAGGAATATTTCGTAAAACTATCGGTATCCGCCTACAACTTTTTGTTGAATTCGACACATGAATTAAAAGAGATTATCCCGTACAATACATTGATGACCCCGGAGGAAAAAAACAATAAACAGTTATTTCTGGATAAAAACCTGGATTGGCTTCAAAGGAACGTCAAGGTTGATAGCCTGGTGATAAAAAACCCGATGGCTAAAACACAACCATAAATCCACAAAGCCGGGTTGCCGCCCGGAACTAAATAAGTGTGCACTTAACGAATCAAATGGAGGCGATAAAATGACACAAACAGCGAACAATTATTCCCGGGCCCGAATCAGGCGCTGCCTGATACTTTCGGTTGCCTTGGTGTTGTGGGTTCTGTCAAGCCAGGCCAACACCATCACCTGGACCGGCGCCGGCAGCGGCGACTGGGGCACGGCCGCGAACTGGAGCCCGCAGGTTGTTCCCGGTAGTTCGGATGATGTGCAGATCGGCCTCGCGGTTTTCACGAACCAGCCCGCGCTGTCCGGCGTCTTTACCTGTGCTACCATGACCATAGGCAGCCGTCAGCCGGTGGTTGTTACCATTGCTTCGGGCGCAGCCCTCACAGTAAGCGGCGCGGTCACATTAATGCACAGTGAGGATAACCTCGTTCCAGGAACCACGTTTACCGGCAGCGGCAGTTTGACCTGCGGCTCCCTGGTGATCGGGAATGGTATAACCAGTAAGATCATCGCCTTTAAAACAAACGTACTGATATCCACGCTTGGTAATTTTACCGTAATGGGCAACGTATTTGTAAATTCCGCCTCAACCGCGCTATTGTCGGGCGGGCTGGGACACAATAACAGCTTTTTTTCCCTGCAAGGCGGCCAGTTTACGGTGGGCGGCCAGATCATGATGACCAATCTTGTGCCGGCCTATTTGCCGGGGGCGATGGGCAGTTCAACCCCTTCTTCCAGGTTCAGCATGGATATTCCGGCGGGCCAGAGTGCAAAGCTGAAGGTTTCGGGAAGCGCTGCACTTACGATAAACAATGCGGCCTGGGGCGCGGCTGATTTTTATAATGGGGCGGGCAGCAGCACGGTGGAATATGCCGGTGACAACCAGATCATCGCGACGACGGCTACCGCAGGAGTCGACGGATCGCCGGTTGTTTACAATAACCTGGTCGTTTCGGGAACGGCCACCAAACGGACGGAAAGCAGCAGTGGGGATGTCCTGGGCGTAAGCGGGCTTTTAACTATTTTCAGCGGTACCCTCGACCTGCAGGTCAACCGGGCATGGGTATCGGCCGGCGGCGATTTTTTGAACACGGGCGCTATTAAATTAAGCGGCGCGGCATTCGCCGGCGGCCATTTTACCAATAAAGGGTCGCTGACGACGCTGGACGATACGGTACAGTTCACCGGGGGAAACCAGTTGCTGGCCGACAGCACTGCCGCGGGTACCGTGCTGAAAAATACCATTTTCAATACGGGAACCAAAACCATCTCTACCGGCAATTATATCATTGCACCCGGTGGTAACTGGAAAATGGCGGATGATTCGACGATGGTCGGGATCTCGGTCGGGGCCCAGCTGTCTTTCCGCTCAGACAACACAGGGCAATCGGCGATGACCTTTAAAAGCGTAAGCCCCGGTACTCACGGTTCGCTCAAATCATCCATACGCTGGAACCTGGCGGGGAACGTGCTGAAACCGGCGCTGCTAAACGGCGCCCGGCACGCGGTAAATCGGCCTGGAAAAGCGGCTGCGGCCAAAGCTGGCAAGCATGCCCCGCCAGACAGGCGGAGCGCGTTCTTCCGGCACAATAATAATATAAGCGTACGCCCGACAAAAAATAATCGGCATTACAGCGGTCAAATACCCAGTTAAATGGAAGTAAACAAGTGGTTTTCAGCTTTGTGTGTTTCTGCGCTCCTGGTAGCCGCGGGGGCCTCGTGCTATGGGCAGGATACGACAATCCACGCTTCGAAAATCATTATCGCGGATACCCCCGGTAAAAAACCAACGGCGAATGCCAAACCATTTTATTTACACTATACCGAAGGCTATGCCGACGCCCCGGCGCCGGCACGCTTACAAGCCCCCGCCGCTCCTAAAATCCTGCAGGTGCGGTCTGTAGGGGTACTCAGCACACCGTCGCCATCGATTAAACTCCCGAATCTAAGCAGTAAGGGCTTGGCCAATCAGGTGGGCGGCGCGACCGGCCAGCTTTTAAAGATGCCCGGGGCGCTGGCTGACAAAGCGTTCGGTACATTCAAATCGGTCAATGACGCCGTGGCCAAAAATTTCAAGGCGCTGCAGAAGCCGTCCTTTTCGGCTAACCTGACGCTGGAAAACGACCTGCAGTACAACCCGGTTCTGCTTGTCCCGCAGGGAACGGGATTTCAGAACGTCCTGGGTGTAAAAGGGAGCCTGATGATCCTGGGCATCCCCTTAAACCTCAATATTTCCAATAACCAGGCGGCATTTAACGGACAGAACCCGTTCGGCGGGAGCCTGTATAAACTCGGCTTCAGCCCGAACATGTTCGCCGGTATCCTGCGCAACCAGCTACAGCAATATACCGACCTAAAAAACAGCGCCTTTAATGGGTTCTATTTTACCGAATATGTACGCCAGACGGCTTTAGAACAGGTACAGTCGCTTGAACAAAGCGCCGGTAACCTGAAGAACACTTCATTGTCGCAGATCATTAATAACCCGGAAGCTTTACAGGGTCTGATCGGGCTGAACCAAACCGCCCTGACGCAGAAATTACATGACCTCGCTGTTCAAAAAACCGCGCTTGCCGCCGACAGTAGCGGCGGCCAAAGCGTGCGGCTAAGCGATGGGGAAAAGCAAGCTAACCTGCGCAGGGCCGATAGCCTGGCGCAGGTGATCACCAATATCAAAAGCCAGCTGGCCGCTAAAGGCCTTGACCCGCAGAAACTCATCGTGGAAGAAAACTATTTAACCGGCAAAACCTCGTCTTCTTTTAATTCATCCGAGGCTTTGTCCACCCTTTCGGATAAAAAACCGACCAACAGCCTGCAATCCCTTTTAAGCGGCATTAAAGACCTGCGCCTGGGCTCGTTCGGCACCACGCTGCCGGGCGCCAGCGGCGAACAGAGTAAACTTATGGATGGTGCGAACCTGACGGTAAAACTGGGCTATTACCCGCTGACGGTGGGGTTCGGCAAGCTGGACGATCTGAATTCGCTTAAGGACGCAAGTTATAATAGCTCTGTTTATGTATATCCCCAAAACGTGAGCTATGTGGGGGCCGAAATGCCGCGGAGCGTTTTTGGGAATGTGAAGGTGTCCGTGATCAGCTCCTACAGCGCTCAATCCAATAACGCGCAGTATGCGGTACCTACGCTTCCGGGGAGCGCGGTGATGTTTATGGTATCAAAGGCAATGAACCTCCCGGGATTCGGGCATTTTTCCGTGGACGTTTCCAAATCGAATACCCTGTTCGACAACAGTTCGCAGCCTGGGAGCGAGGCCATACTGGTGCAAAAATCCGGCGCCAATCTGAACACCGCGGTCAACCTGTTCCAGTCTTTTG
Organism: Mucilaginibacter sp.; assembly: GCA_035568395.1. Taxonomy (GTDB): domain Bacteria; phylum Bacteroidota; class Bacteroidia; order Sphingobacteriales; family Sphingobacteriaceae; genus Mucilaginibacter. The sequence continues at coordinate 72,370 of DATMOF010000009.1, forward strand.
CAGTGGGGTTCCGGCATAGCCTGGATATTAGAGAACTGAACGCATCGGATAACGTGTATTTTAACTACTCGGGCATGGGTTACCAAAACCCCGCAAATAACGGCTATGCGGGTGGGGCGCTGAAATTCGGCGGCACCGTAAAAAAGAAATTCTACAAGAATAAGCTGACCTTTGACCTGCGTACCGATTACAGCAATACCCCGCTGAGCTATGTCACCAATGATAAATGGAAAAACTACCAGGTGCAGCTGGATAGTAAATACCAGGTCAGTAACCATTTCAATTTCAGCCTGAAGTACCTGGCAAGCGGTACAGAAAAGGCGACCTCAGGCACCCTGTCGTCTGTATACGATTCAAAAAAATTCGAAGTGGACGCGAACAATACCTATAAGATCGGGAAATATACCACCACGTCGCGCATCAGTATTGCCAATCAAACCTTTACGAACACTTACCTCTCGGCTGCGGGTAGCAATCTCTGGAATTTTTCTTATCTGCAAAGTATCGTTTTCAAAAGCAGCAGCCTGACCGGTACGCTGTTCTATAACAAGGAAATGGCGACCAGCCAACTCCTGGGGGACATGTTGACATCTGAGGTGATCTACCAGTACCAGTTCCTGAAAAAAATCCAGTTATCGTCCGGCCTTTCCTATTTGAGCAACGCTTCAGTGGCGAAACAGGCCGGGTTTAAACAGAGCGTCCAGTTAATGGCCGGTAAACACTATGATGTCAGTGCGTCATTTAATTATATGAAAAATATGATCACCCCGCAGTATGCGGAGCTTTTCCCGGCTTACCGGGGCGATCTGGCCATAAAATACTATTTTAAACTAAACTGATGAAGAAGTTAATCCTCGTGCTGCCGCTATTTTTTATCCTGCATGTGTCCGGACAGGTGACCTTCCAGTTTATTCCCGACCTGTACGGCAGGAGCGTCGATGCCCTGCTGAACTGCAAGATTATTAATTCCTCAGGAAGGAAATCAGGAACGCTGTCTCTAACGGTTTCTGAAAGGAAATACGGAACGGTGCTGACCATGCGGACGGCGCCGTTTAACCTGGTGCCGGGCGTAAATGGCCTGCCGCCTGCTGTTGTCAGAAGCGCATTAGTGGAATTTTTCGGCAACCAGATCGCAGTGCTGATCAAGCAGGACCATTATTTTCCGCCCGGAGACTATGAATATTGCTTTACCATGAATCTCTCCGGCGGCAGCGACTCCCCGGTTGAGCAGTGCTTCATTTATAATCTGGTACCCTTCGCCGAGCTGCACCTGATCGAGCCCTATGACCGGGATACCCTCTGTGACAAAAAGCCCACGCTGACCTGGCAGCCGCTGGTACCGACAATCAGCGGCACCAGCTACCAGGTGGTCCTTTCAGAGATAAAAAAGGACCAGAACGCGATCGAGGCGCTGGAATATAACCTGCCCGTTATCAACCAGTCCTACGTTACCTCGCCCGTGCTGGTCTACCCGTCCATTGCCCGGCAGCTCGAAGACGGCAAAACCTATGCCTGGCAGGTAACTGCCTATAAGAACCAGACGATCTTGAGCCGGTCGGAAATCTGGCAGTTCAAGATACAGTGCAACGAAAAGAAGGCAATCGTGCTCAACGAGGACGGCTACCGGGATATCGAAGACCTGACCCGCGGGAACTATTACCTCGCGGTCGGCACCATCAAGTTCGCGCTGACTAACCCCTATAAAGAGGCGAACTTCAAATACCAGATCGAATCGCTGAACAACCCCGGTAAAAAGATAAGAGGCCTTCCGCGGGTGCGGCTTACCTCGGGTAAAAACAAAATATTGATCGACCTGGCCAATACGGATGCCTTTACGGACGGAGGCTCGTACCTGATGAAGCTCTGGCTGCCTAATGGAGATATTAAAAATTTAAGGTTTATATACAAGGACTGATATGAAACGAAAGCTGACAATGATCCTGGTCTTATTAACGCTATGTGCATGCCGTACAGCCACGGAGCAATGGCTGAACGGGCTCGCCGGCTTTAAAGAGCTGCATACATCGGCATTTCGCCTGCAGGCCATGAAAGTCACCCCGACAGGGCCGGATACGACCTCGGTGACTTACCAGGTAAGGATATACCCTTCCGGCGGCGGGACGGATCAGGCCGCCGGCTTCTATTACGGCATGGACAGCTGTTTTTCGCTGCAAAGCGGCAAGGTAAATATAAAGCCGTCCTATTTCCAGCCTGTTAATAATGGCATCGCACATTGTTTTGAATATCTCCTGTCCTTTCCGGTCAACCGGTCCATGCGATCTGCGCCGGCCGGGCTGGTTTATCAGGACAGGATCATCGATGGCAAAAGATATATTTTGAACCTAAACAAGTGAAAACAGGATAAAAGCATATGGGATCAACTTTTACATACCGGAAAAAAATTGCAGCCGGGTTATTGGCGCTAATGTGTATCAACCTGCTGTTGCCGCCCGCGTGCCTGGCACTAACCTCGGGGCCGTCGCAGCCGGAGACCCACTCGTTTCAGCCCGCCGGGGTCTCGGATATGGTAGACCTGTTTACAGGCGGCCTGAAATACAATATCCCCCTGCTCGATGTGGATGGTTATCCCATCAACCTCAATTATGAATCGGGTTCCGGTATGGACGACGAAGCCAGCTGGGTGGGTTTAGGCTGGAACGTAAATGTCGGGGCGATCAACAGGCAAGTACGCGGCATCCCGGATGATATGGCCGGCGACGATGTCGAAAGCGATAATTACACCAAGCCAAAGGTCACCATCGGCGGCCGGGTGACGGGGAAATTCGAGCTGTTCGGCAAGGGAAAACTGATCCATGCCACGGGATCAGGATCGTTTGGATTGGGTATTTTCAATGATAATTATACCGGCATCGGCGCGGAGGTCACTGCGAATGCGGGAATCTCCTTTCAAACGGCCAACGAAAACGCTTTCACCACTTCGCTGGGCATCGGTGTCAACTCCAGCACGGCGAGCGGCGTGGACGTTAGCCCCTCGTTAAACTTGGGCATCTCGCGGTCGATCGCCGATAAAACGGTTACTTATGCAAGCCTCAGTGCCTCGCTTGGCTACAACAGCCGTTCGGGGCTAAAATCGCTGACGCTCGGATCAGGTTTCAGCCTGTCAGAAAATACCAACAAGACCACGCTGAGCGTATCCGGCGGCGCATCGGGGTCGTTCATCACCTACAATACGGAGCCCGTGCTGCCCAATATCCAGGTGCCCTACCGCTCGCGATATGGCTCCTTCAGCATCGACGCCGGCGCCGCCTTTACTGGCGCGTTTCTCAGCGTCGGCGCCACCGGGTACAAGAATGTCAGGAGCATCGCCTCGACCCGGCTGGATAACCCGGCTTATGGGTTCATGTATGCGGAAAGGGGAAAGAACCAGAAGAATGCGGTCATGGATTTTACGCGGGAGAAGGAAAATACAGTCATTCCCGAACTGCCTAACCTTGCGCTGCCGGTCACCACGCCCGACCTGTTTTCCTATACCAGCCAGGCGGGCTCGGGCCAGTTTCGCTTGTATCGGGGCGGTTCCGGGGCCTATTTTGATAATGCCGTAAGTGACGATAACGCTTCGACGAGCGCCGGACTCGACCTGGGAATCGGCGTCAGCCCTCCCGGGATAGATCATGGCGGGGTGACCCTGTTCAACCAGTCCACCAGCAACAACACCCGCAAATGGGTGAGCAATAACAATTACCTGACCAGCGGAGATTTCCAGGATGTGTCCTACACCAACCCCGGTGCCCAGCACATGTACTTTAAGGTAGTTGGCGAAAAGACCGCAGAAGATGCCGCTATGGTTTCGCAGGTACATGATACTCAACCGCTAGAGGTCAGCATCACCGGTAAAACGGCCAATGCCCAGTTTACCAATAATACGCTGACAAAGCTGCAAAAGACCAGCCGCGCGGTAAACCGGACGGTAATTTCTTATCTGACCGCCTCCGAGGCGGCACAGGCCGGGCTGGACAAGGCCATCAAAAACTACCCCGTTTACGATGCATCGAATTTTCAGCCGCCGGTCAATCATACGCCTGTCCCGGTCACCACCTTTCAGCGCGCCGATAATGGCTACCGCAGGCCGCACCATTTGTCAGAAATTACTGTCACCAATGAGTCCGGCAAACGGCTGGTCTACGGGCTGCCGGTATATAATGTCAAACAGACCGAGTACAGTTTCGCTATAGGGGCGAAAGGACGCGACTACACGATATTGCCCGGTACAAATAACCAGGTGCCTGTTACCCTGACCGGCGGTCAGATCAGCCATGCCAAAGGCATAGACCAGTATTACCATGCCCAGACCCAGCCGGCGTATGCCTCCTCATTTTTGCTGACGGCCATCCTTTCGCCGGACTATGTGGACAGGACGGGCGACGGGATCAGTGATGACGATCCGGGCACCGCGATAAAGTTTAACTATTCCAGGATGCCGAACCTGTTCAAATGGCGCACGCCGTTTAACGGGGCCACGCTGAACAGGGGCCTGCTGGCCGACAAGGATGATGACAAAGCCAGCATCGTTTACGGCGAGAAAGAGCTCTGGTACGTCAGTTCGGTCGAGTCCAAAACCAAGATAGCTTATTTTATCACGCAAAACAGGAGGGATGCTATGGGGGTAGCAGATTTCACGGGCGGGGCGGATATGAACAACGCCCAAAAGTGCCTGGAAGAGATCAGGCTGTACTCAAAGGCGGATATGTCTAAACCGATCAAAGTGGTCAAGTTCGAGTATTCGTATGAGCTTTGCCGGGGCGTCCCCAATAATGCAGACAACAGCGGGGGCGTAATGAGCAGTGACCCGTTAAAAGGCGGGAAACTGACCCTGAAAAAGGTATACTTTGAATACGCCAACAGCCCCAAGGGCGCCAATTTTCCCTACCAGTTTACTTACCAGAACGGCGTGAACGGCCAGGTCGTCAATTACACCGATATGGCTGCCGACCGCTGGGGCGTATATAAAACCTCGTCCGAAAACCTGTTTCCGCTGCCCAATGATGCGTTTCCCTACACCAACCAGGACATACAAGGCAATGATCCGTCAGTAAAAGCCCGGCTTGACCAAAATGCGGCGCTATGGCACCTGAGCGCCATCCAGCTTCCGACGGGCGGGACGATCAGTGTCACATATGAATCGGATGATTATGCCTATGTCCAGAACAAACGGGCGATGGCTATGTCTGCAATAACTTCACTGATAGACGGCAATGGTAACGATTTAGATTCGGCGAGCCTGAAGAGCGCAAAGGGAATCCGGGTTAAAATACCCAATTCAACAGTCACAGGCGATCCGACGGCCTGGTTCAAAACGAACTACATGAACGGTTCCGACTACATCTATACTAAATTCTTCGTCAAGGTGTCCACGCCGAACAGTAACAGCGGCGGCCCGCCTTATGACTATGATTTTGTGCCCTGTTACGCACAGATCAGGTCCGTAAGCGTCAGTGGGGGATATGCCAGCGTGATCTTCCGGGACAGGAGCGACGGCGGCGTTACGGCCAATCCGGTGGTCTTTTCGGCCTGGCAGCGTATGAAAGACGAATACCCCCGGTACGCCTTTCCGGGCTTCGACCAGCGGGCGGGCGACGGACAAACGAGCTCGGCCGTTGCAACGGCCGTGAAGGCGGTGCTCAGTTCTATCGGTAATCTCAGCGAACTGACCGAGAATTTTTATCATAAAGCCTTCCGGCTGAGCTATGCCAGCCAGATGGGACTGAGCCGGTGTTTTGTAAAACTGACCAAACAGGATGGTCACAAGCTCGGTGGCGGGGTGCGGGTCCGAAAGATACAGATCAGCGACAGTTGGCAGAGCATGGCCGGCAACGCGGGCCAGCCCGCAGCGAATTACGGGCAGCAGTACGATTATACCACCACCGACAACGGGAAAACGATCAGCAGCGGGGTCGCCGCCTACGAGCCCGCGGTAGGCAACGATGAGAACCCGCTGAAACAGCCGGTACCTTACGTGCAAAAGATAAAAGGATCCATCGATGATTTCTTCGACCTGGAGCAACCCTTCGGCGAATCCTTTTTCCCGGCACCGACAGTCGGCTACAGCAAGGTGACGGTTACCGACCTCGACAAAAACGGGAATGCGGACCCCGCGCTGCGCACGGGGTATTCCGTGGATGAATTTTACACTGCAAGGGATTTCCCGGTGCAAGTGACGACCATGCTGATAAACAGCAATGAAAACAAGCCGCCGGTGAACAAGTTCTCATTTTTAGGCGCAACCAGTATCGACGAGCTCACCATGTCGCAGGGCTACAGCATTGTCCTGAACGATATGCATGGTAAACAAAAGGCGACGCGGACCTACAACCAGTCGGGTTCGGAAATCGCCTCAACTGTTTATAATTACAATGCCAGCCCGCTGGGGGCGGGCGGCTATACGCTCAATAACACGGTCAGTGTGGTCAACCCGGACGGATCTATATCGCCGAACCAGGTACTTGGCAGGGATATTGACTTCTTTACGGACTTCCGTGAATTTGAAACAAAAACAACCGGGCGTGCCAACGACGCCGGCTTTGATTTTGTCGGCGCGTTCTTTTTTTCTTTCCCGGTATTTTATCTGCCAACCTATGACAATTCAGATTACAAGCTGTTTCGGTCGGCCTGCGCGGTAAAGGTCAGCCAGTATTATGGGATCGTCAGCAATGTCGTCAGGAAAGAGAACGGCTCTACGATAACCACGCAGGACCTGGCCTATGACGGCCAAACCGGCGAGCCCGTGGTCACGCAGACTCAGAACGAATTCAACAACGCCATTTATTCCACGCATATCCCGGCCTACTGGGTATACCGGGGGATGGGCCCGGCCTACCAGAATGCAGGGATACTGCTTCAAAATTTCACCACAGATGCCAGTGGCCAGTTTCCAAGTTATGGATCCTATTTAAATGGCGGCGATCAGTTGGTTGACCTCAACGATGGAAATATTTATTGGGTGGTAGAAAACCAGGCGGCATCAGCGGCTTCTTCCACTAAAAAGCTGATCACCGCTATCGGCGGGATAAAAGCCGGGTTCCGTCCCCGGGGCCTTGTAAAACTGATTAGGTCGGGTTACAGGAATATGCTTAGTTCCACTACGCAAAGCCTGGTTAGCCTGAATAACCCGATTCAATATGGCCACCTGCTATATACTTCCGGCGCAGACCTGACCAGCCTCAAAGTCATCAACGCATCCGCTACAACCTTTAACGAAAGCTGGGCAATGAACCAGAATGGTATGCCTCCCGACAACACACAGGTCGGCACCGTTGTTTCATCGGCTTACGGCAACGCAGTGCAGCTTTCCTCGAGGGGCAGCGGCGGCGTTTACTTTTTTGCCAACGGAAGTACAGGCGGGACCGAGGGGGTAATCACCAACGAATATTTGCAGCAAGGCTTAAACCGGTCGGGTATATGGCCGACTCCGGTCACGGACCAGCGGCTGAACCAGCCTGTGGACATTGAGAAGGATATTTACCTCGACGCCAATGATTACTACATCGGGTATGAATCAGACAACAACAATAGCAATATTTTTCAAATTGATAACGTCTCGCTTCCTGTCCGGTCAACTACGCTTTGGTGCATGTACCCAATTACGCTTTCGGCAGGGATCCATCATATCACATTGAAAATGACTAACTCCGACAGCAGCTATCCCGGTGGGATCGGTATGGAAATTTATACCGGCACCAGGACGCAGTTAGAAAATGCCTCCCCTGGCGGATTTGGTATCAATACCGTATTTACCACCGCCAGCCTGGCAAATTTAAACGACATACAAGTTCCTGTTTACAGGCAGTCTGTTAATCCTTATGTGCGGGGCTTCCTGGGCAATTGGAGGGAGTATGGAAGCAACGTGTTCCAGCAAAGCCGGCATTACAATACCGATCCTGCTGTCGCTGGCGTGAATGTAAAAAATGCCGGTTACATCAACAATTTTACCCCGTACTGGTATTATGGCGCTGGCCCGGGCGGCCAGACAGCCTGGGTGACCGACCAGTCGAATGGCCGCAGCCGGTGGATCACCGCGAATACTGTGACTGCTTATGACCGGTTCGGACAGCAGCTCGAAAACCGGGATGCGTTGGGTAGGTACAGCGCGGCGCTGTTCAATTTCAACGGCGAATTGCCGGGCGCCGTAGCATCCAACGCGCTGAACCGGGAGATATACGCCGGCAGTTTTGAGGACAGCCGGTTTACACCGGGAACGGGCCTGGCGGTAAGCGTGCCCAACGAGTTCAAGCAAACGGGCAGCTCGACGGATATCAGCCAGTTTATTACCAGCGCCGCATCGCACTCCGGCAACTATAGCGTGTTGTTGCCGGCCGCCGGGTTAACGTTGTCGACGAACAGTTACAGCCAGGTTTTGGGAACAGGCAGCCTGCTAAGCATCAACGATTATGGCGAGTATAACCTGATCAGCACGCCCGGCCTGTATCCAAACGGGTTTGAGCCCAGCCCGGGTAAGAAATATATTTTTGACGTATGGGTAAAAGATGGCCATCCCACGGACAGATCCGTTAACCTGGCGCTGAGCCTGAACGGGTCGACTGTCACGTTGGTTTGCAAGGCGCTGGTGGAAGACTGGAAGCTGCTGGAAGGCACGATCGACCTGACCGGCCTGCCGGCAGGCGCTGTGACGTTATCGCTAACATCCCCGGTATCGGCCCTGTACCTGGACGACCTGCGGATACATCCGGCAGATGCCCAGATGAAGTCGTATGTGTATGATGATAAGACGATGCGGCTGATGGCGGAGATCGACGAAAACGGGTTCGCAACATTTTATGAATACGATGACGAGGGGCTGCTGATCCGGGTGAAAAAAGAAACGGAACGCGGTGTTATGACGATAAAGGAAAGCCGGTCATCTTATAAAAAAGGATCTTAAATGCAGGCGATATGAAAATGAATTATAAAACATGGTCCCTGAGCGCCTTGGTGATGACCGCCACGGTAACCTGTCTTGCGCTGGCCGTCGGCCACCACAAAAAAGATGCCGCCGCCGTCCAAAAGCCGGTGGTGCGCCAGCCCGTTCGGAAGGATACAGTTTACGATCCCTCGCTCCTGGGAAAAATGGAATCCGTTTGCCGGGAGTTTGATTTTAACCGGCGCGATTGCAGCTATTCGGGGACGGTCAATGTGACGGACGGGAAAGACTCCGCTAATACGGTGCGGGATTTAAAATTCCTGTTCTGCAAGGCCGGTGCGGATTTTTACTACCAGATAGGAAATACCGAAACGATACATCAGGACGGCCTGCACGTATTTATCCAGCATGAGCAAAATAAGGTCGTTCTTTCCAGCCCCTCCGTTGCGATGAAAACACCGGTGGCCGATATTGCTTCCCTGCAGAAAAACCTGCGGTCGGAAAAATATGAACTGGTTAGCCATTCCGTCGGAAGCTCCAGGACGCTGTCTTTATTGAATGATACCCATATTACCTGTAAGGAGTTTTCAGTAAGCTATGATACCGTATCCGGCAAGCTGCAAAGAATATTCACCCGGTTAAGCGATTTTGGCGACCCGTTAAATAAAAAGAACGACCGGGTGGTTGATATCTGGTTACGTACGCTGGAAGATAGGGGTGATCTTGCGCTTTACCCTTCAGTGAAGGATGTGCTGTACCAGGCGGGCGGAAAGTGGCGGCTAACCACAAAGTATTCCGGGTATGAACTGATTATAATGTAATGCAAATGAGGAAGTTTTCATTTTTATTATTATTCGCACTGTTAGGTTTGGCCAGGCTCACCGCTTTTGCAGGGATAGAGCCTTATGAAAACTTTATTAAGGGTAAAATAAAAAGAAACGACACTGTGGTGGTCAAGGACGAGAAGTTCAAAAACCCCAAATACAACTGGGGCGACATTACCAATATTTCCGTAAAAGACGCAATATCCTTCCGGATAACCAACGAAACCTTTGTGAAAAAGGATTTCACCTGCACGGTGTATCTTAAGGTAGAATATTTAACCAGCCCGGACCAACGGGCCCCTATGGTAAAAAACATCGAGCTGAAGGTCAATTATTCCCTTAAAAAAGGTGCCGTATATAAAATAACTGATGCCTATTCCTTTATGGGCGCTTACTGGGTAAGGGTCACTGTTGAGAATATTTACAGCCCGCAGTTCGGGAACAATGTGCCGCAGGATTTCCAGCTGGTCAATAATATTACAATAGAAAGGCAATACCGATTTAAACCCACCCTGGCCATCAGACCAAACGTACAGATGGTGAATATCGCGGGAAGCAAAACGTCTAAACCGTCGCCAGCGGTTAAGCTGAAAACCAGGCGGAGTTTCTCCTCGCTTGTCCGCAACAATTTTTCCGTTACCAGCGGCACGATAAACAGCGGCAACCAGCTGCAGCTTACCTGGGGCGTTATTACCGGGGCCGAAGAGTACGACATTGAGTGGACCACAGCCGACCAGGGCAATGCCAATTTTACCCTGATCGGGCAGATGGCTGCCGGAACCTCGGGGGCGGTCGACCCGGCCGTGCTCGACAAATTGTTCCTGCACAATGCCACGCGGGTGACCACCAATGCCCAAAGCTACCTGCTGTCGCTGGTGTATAATGATGCTTATATCCTGGTGCGCATGCGGCAGGTGCAGTATTCTGCAGATGGTATCAGGCTGCTGGGAGATTGGGACTATAGCCAGGATAACGGCAGTTACGCCGTTTGGGCGCTTAACTGGTACCAGCAGAACCTGAACTGGCAATATTCGGCGGCCTTCGCCGAGGAGGGCAAGAAGAAGGAGGTAGTCAGCTATTTTGACGGCACGCTGCGCGGCCGCCAGACGGTGACGCTCAATAATTCGGACAATGTTGCTGTTGTGCAGGAGAACGTTTATGACGATTTTGGCCGCGTAACGGCGAGCATCCTGCCCGCCCCGTTCAAGGAAAGCAGCGGCAACATCCCGTACCTGCATTACTTCCAGAACTATAATTTAAACAGCAGCAGCATTCCCTACAGTGCTTCGAATATCCTGGGCAGCGGGAGTTCCGGCTGCGACTTTAATCCCGATCCGCTGAACACGTCCTCGGGTGCGTCAAAATATTATTCGGGCCAAAATCCTTTTAAGGCAGACAGGCTTTACAACAATTATATCGCTGATGCGGAAGGATATCCCTTATCGGTAACCGAATATACGGCCGACAACACGGGCCGTACCCGGCTTCAAGGCGGCGTGGGCAAGATATTTCAGCCCGGCGATGCGGGCAGAACGACGAAATACTATTACGGGAAGCCCGAACAGTGGGAACTTGACCAGCTTTTCGGTAACGACGCCGGTGATGCCAGCCACTACCTGAAGAACATGGTCGTCGACCCGAACGGGCAGATCAGCGTCAGCTATTTGAACGCGAGCGGCAAAACTGTCGCAACGGCACTTACCGGCCCGGCGCCTGCTGCCATGGACGCGGTAGCATCCATCGTACCTGTAAGGACCGTAGCCACCAAACTCCTTGATTCAAGCAAGTTCGTTTTCAACAGCACCGGGCTGACGATTTCGGCCACCACCACTTACCTCGCTCCGCTCACCGGGCCCGCTTCTATCGCCTATCATATCAAAAAACTGATCGACCAGTATCCCGGCGGGGCGCAGGCCATCTGCAGCAACTGTTATTATGACCTGACGATTAAAGTGCTGAACGACTGCAATACCCCGATATATACAACCGTCACACCCATACAGGTGGGCGCTGCCACTGCCGACTGCAACGGCGCCGGCATGCAGTCCGACTCATTAAACGTCAATTTCCCGGCCATCGGCGAGTACTATATCACCTTCCAGCTGGCTTTCAGCAAAACGGTTATGGAGAATTATGTAGACCAGTTCGTGCTGCAGGGCCAGCAAAACGGCGCGCTGAAAAAGGAACCCGCGTTTATCCTGCCTTACCTGCAGGGTATCAATTTCAGGGGATGTTTGAGCGACTGCAGCACCTGCGAACAAACGCTGGGCACGCAAAGCAGCTTTATTACCGGGATGACCAATAAGCTGAAAGCCCTTGATGTGGATTCGGTGAGCGTGGCGGGCCCGGATTACCAGGGCTGGCTGGCAAGCGAGTATACAACGCTTAAGGCTTATTGCGATTCACTGTCGGCGACGTGCGGGAGCACCCCGGCTGTATCGCCCTGCGACCAGTACCAGACACCGATGCTGGCGGATGTTTCCCCCGGCGGCCAGTACGCGCTTTTCGACGCAAACAATGTGCCGCTTGAGCCGGCCACGAATATTATAAGTATCAACTGGCGCACTGTGTTCCAACCAGCCGCCAAAACCTCATCAAACTACCAGGCGGAGCTAATCACTCTGCCCGACGGCTCGGTGACTTCGCCCTATGACTCCACGTTCACCCTGCCCATGCTGGTACAGTACTGGAAGGCCGACTGGGCACTGAAGTTCCTGCAATACCACCCCGAATATTGCAAGCTGCAGTTCTGCATCGCCAATTCGGGAAGTGAACTGTGGGACCAGCAGCTACAGGACAATATAACAAAAGCCAGCGGCATAGCCACGATCCCCGGCGCGCCCGCGGGGCTGCATTACGACTACACCAATGCCGACTGGCTGGTGGCTGCAGATCCGTTCTTCCAGCCCGGCGGCGCGGGGGCCGGCAGCAGCGCTGCGTTCCGCAACGACCTTTTACATTACTCGCTCAACGTCGGGCAAAACACCACGTCATCGGTGAAGAGCCTGGTGCAGTTTGTCGATTACATCCTGTATTGCAGCGACCCGACATCCACTGTCAATGCGGCTATAGCAGATCCCAACGGCGGTAACTGGGACAGCTGCACCCCGCTGGCATCCTGCCGCGTGCCGGACCGGGAGTGGGACCTGTACAAGAGTTTTTATTTCCAGCTTAAACAGCAGTACTACAAAAAGGTGCGTTTACAAACGACCTGTGCCGGCCAGTGTACGGTCGGCATCCCGCTTGGCCTGCCCGTCGGGGGCGCCTGCCCCGCGGTCACTGACTTCGCGGTAAACATTTATTCCGCCGCCAACGGCGCGGCCGCTGCGTCCTGCGATTCGGCGCATACCACGATGACGCTGTCGTTAAACGGCAGCCTGGCCACGCCGGCCACCGTGACGGTCGGCTACGCCGCCGGCATCAACACAGCGGGCCTGCCAACCGTATTCCAGTTCGCGGCGGGAGATGCCGCCAAAACGTTCTGTGTGCCGAATACTGTACCTGCGCAAAGCATATCGGTGGTGTCTGTCGCCTGTTCAGCCTGCCAGGCCAATCCGCTGGTGTTCCGCGGCTGGCAAAACGACCATGTGGTGCAAAATGTTTTGGACGGGAGCGGCAATATCGTTTCAACCAAAACGATCATTCCCGACAGCCTTTCGTTCTTCAGCGGCACGCTCACGATACTTCCGGGCAATACCTATAACGTGTCATCGCGACTGCACACTTATACCGGCAGCTGGATGATCGGCGACAGCTGCAGGTTCGCGCTGTACGGCAATAACGTAACCTATAATTTAAACGCGGTTTCGGCCCAGCAACTGTCGCTGGTGCACCGCGAGGGGAACATACGGGAGACCTGGTACTTCAATCCGTCGGGCGCGTCGGCCAACTGCACGAGCCCCGCGGTGCTGGCCGCCTCGGGCATCCAGGGCACGGATACCTATTTTACCGGCGCTTACCCCACCCGGCACGTCCTGGCCGTCATCCCGGGGGCGGTTGGTACGCAGCCTGCATTTATGGGATTGAATTCAGCTGAACAGCCAACCGCTGCTACTGCCGCTTTTTATAGCTGCCTGGCTATACAGGTGGCCGGGAGCGCAACGGTGAATTATCAGAACGTGTGGGTGTTTAACTACGCTTATGATAGCGTGCCTGCCACATGCCCGCCGGCTTTCCTGACCAAGCAAGCCCGCTTTTATGACGATATCAATACCCAGCTGCCGCCTTCTGTCGGGGCTACCAGCCAGCAGCAGGAGCAGTCGCAGCTGACCGGCGAGTTCAACAGCGCCGATACTTCCGCTGCGCCAGGCTGGATCGCAGCGCTACGGCCGGGCATCACCGATACCACGAAGATCCCCGCATTAAAAGCCGGCCTGATCGCGGTAAGCTACCTCGGCAGTGACATCAGTCATCCTTTCGGCGCAAGTACGGCCGCGCCGGGCCTGGCAACCGCGGAGGGTTATACCTCCTTCGGCGATGTCATAAAAGGTGTATTCGGGATAAGTACCTTTACGGCCCGGCTTAACCCATGGCTCATCAGCTCGCCTTATCCGTATTTATCGCCAATGCAGAACGGCGAAGTGAATATAACGAAAACCAGCACGGAGATCTGCAGCTTGCTGCAAACTTTACAGGCGCAATGTAATGCCTATAACAGCACCAACGGCACGGCACTGAGCCTGTTCAGCTACCTCGGACAGCAATACGGCCCCGCAATGACGCTATCAGCCGCCGACCTGCTGACGCTGCAAAACGGCTGCGGACAATGCCGGTTTCTGCTGGCCAATGATATCACGCTGCCTGTTTTCCTAGACCCGGCCGCGAAGGGCTGTATCGTGCCTGCCGACTATACCGCCGCCAAAGCCGACCTGGCTGCCCAGTTTGGTGAAACATTGTCACCGGCCGATTCCACCTACGAGACGGTGTTTACCAATTTCATGAACCAGCGCTGGGGATTTGTGCTGTCCTATGTGCAATATAATGATTACGAAACGAAGCTGGCCACCAATCCTTCGGCCATATTGTGCAACCAGGCCCCGGTAGTGGCGCCAGATCCGCTGGCATGTTTGCAAAGCGTGGCTGCGGTGGCGGTAGCAAACGGCAAACAGGATTACGAGGCTTATATGAACCGGCAGAAAGACCTGTTCCGCGCAAGCTATGTAAGCACCTGCTCGGCAGCGGCGCCGGCCGTGAATCTTTACGCGCCGCAGAAAGTATATCACTACACCCTGTACTATTATGACCAGGCGGATAACCTGGTGCGCACCGTGGCGCCGGAAGGTGTGACGCTGCTCACCGACGCCCAGATCAGCCAGGCAAGCGCAGCACGCGTTGACAGCATTGCCCACCCGTTTGTGTACCCGGCGCATACGCTGGTTACCAGCTATGCTTATAACAGCACCAACCAGGTATTTACCCAGCAAAGCCCCGACGGGGGAACGAACCGTTTTTGGTACGACCTGCTGAGCCGGCTGGTGATATCGCAGAATGACAAACAGCTGCCGGGCAACAATTACAGTTACACCACCTATGATGTGCTGGGCCGGATAACCGAGGTGGGACAGAAAAACCAGGCTACCGTAACCATCGGCACACCCGACTACCTCGATAATACCACGATAACCGGTTTCGGCGCGGCAGGTACTAACAGCCAGGTTACACATACGTATTACGACAACCCGGCCCCGGCAGGCAACGGCATACAAACGCTGGCCCAGGGCAACCTGCGCAAGCGTGTTGCCGCCAGCACCTACCAGGACACAGGCGCCGGTACCGTGCAGCAGGCCACTTATTATGATTACGACCTGGACGGCAATGTGAAAACCCTTTACCAGCAAATAGCCGGGCTGGGCATTAAACAGGTATCCTATGAATACGACCTGGTGAGCGGCAAGGTGAACTTTGTGAGCTACCAGAACGGGCAGCCCGACCAATTTTATTACAAGTACACATATGATGCCGACAACCGGATCACCGAAGCCTGGAGCAGTCCGCTGGCCACCATCGTGCCGTACGGGTTTGGCAGCACGCTGGACGCCACGCAGCGGCGAATGGACGCCAGCTACCAGTATTACCTGCACGGCCCGCTTGCGCGGATGGAGCTGGGCGATGTGAGCGGCAAGGTACAGGGTGTCGATCATGCTTATACGCTGCAGGGCTGGCTGAAAGGGGTAAATACACAGGACATTACCGCCAATACCGATATGGGGCAGGATGGCAGCGCCATTGCCCGGGACGCCTACGGCTACTCGCTGGGCTATTATGCCGGCGACTATAAACCTGTCGGCGGATCTTCTTTTACAGCTTTTGGCGTGCAGTACCAGCAGGCGGCCGGCGACATTACGGGGCAGAGCCTGTACAACGGCAACATCAGCAGCGCCACGGTGGCGGTGAGCCAGCTTTACAGCGGCAACCCCGTGGGTTATACCTATCACTACGACCAGCTGAACCGGCTGAAAAACTTGCGCCAGCACCTGGCCATTTCAAGCTGGAATGCGGGCAATATCGCAGGCGGCTACAGCGAGGATTTTACGTATGATGGCAACGGCAATATCCTGACCGTAAACCGTTCCGGGGCAACCAGCGGGGTAACGGATAACCTGGCTTACCAGTATAACCACGATGCGAACAACCGGCTGACAGACAACAAGCTGAACTACCTGAACGGAACCGGCGCCGCCAGCAATTTCGGCGCAGCGCAAACGGCAGGCAACTACGCCTATGACCCCATAGGCAACCTGACCGACGACCGGCAGACCGGGGTGAGCAATATCCACTGGAGCGTTTACGGCAAGATACAGGACCTGACCGGCAGCAACGGGTTGATCACTTATACCTACGATCCTGCCGGGCAGCGCACAACAAAAACTACCGGCGGCGTGACCACCTATTATGTGCGCGACGCGCAGGGCAACACGCTGGCGGTATACGACAACAAACGCAGCCAGGTGAACTGGAAGGAACAGCACCTGTACGGCAGCAGCCGGCTGGGCATGTGGACGCCGAACGTGAACCTGGCCACAAACAACGCAGGTACCGTATGGGATACGGTGGGGCACAAGCAGTATGAGCTGACCAACCACC
Source organism: Mucilaginibacter sp. (assembly GCA_035568395.1). Lineage (GTDB taxonomy): Bacteria > Bacteroidota > Bacteroidia > Sphingobacteriales > Sphingobacteriaceae > Mucilaginibacter. Next base: position 89,152 of record DATMOF010000009.1, read on the forward strand.
TGGGCAACGTGCTGGCGACTATTACCGACACCCGCATCGCCCACAGCAGCAACGGTACGACCCTGGATTATTACCTGCCGGATGTGACCACCGCGCAGGACTACTACGCCTTTGGTGGCCTGATGCCGGGTAGGACCTATACCGGGAGTGGTAATTACAGGTATGGCTTTAATGGGAAGGAGAATGATAATGAGGTAAAGGGGGTGGGGAACGAGCAGGATTATGGGATGCGGATATATGATCCGAGGGTGGGTAAGTTTTTGAGCGTCGATCCGTTGACTGGAAAATACCCCGAGCTTACACCATATCAGTTTGCGAGTAATACCCCAATACAGGCAAGTGATTTGGATGGGTTAGAAGCAAATTTTGAGAACGGAAAGTTAAAAGTACAGGAGCATAAGGCTGATGATCCCATAGATCAGGCAGTCACTAAGGGTATAAGTAATGTTGGTATTTTTGCCTATAATGGCCTTATTGATGCAGCAGAATATTTATCAAATATTAACCCGGTTTATAATTTAGCTACTAAGGGTGCCGGAATAAAAAAGGTTTTAAATGGCGCGAAAAATAGTTTTAATAAATTCAGTGATTATGTAACTACTACTTCGCCAGACCAAATAGTTAAAGATCAGGTCAATCTGGTTAAAAGTCCATATACTTACGAGCAAGCTGCTTCAATGTTACTGACTGAGAAGGTCATACCATTTAAAATTGGCAATCCTTTTGAGGTTTCAGAATTTAGATTCGGAGCTATCAATATAAGTAGCTCTTTAGCGGATGATGCATTTGTCCATGTGACAACACCTGGAGGTGCACGTAGTATATTGTCAGAAGGGTTGGATCCAAATATTTCGGGTTTTGTTACAAAATGGAAATATATAAAAGACATTACAAACGCATCAGACTTCAATACATTGTTATACAGTCGAAAAATATGGTCACAAACAGCGGGTAAATTCGACAACGGGTTTAATATTTTGCAAATAAATGCTAAACCTAAGTTTTTCAGTCCAAGAACAAACTGGTTTAACGGTGTACCTCAATATAAATTTGATAGTCCTATTCGTCCATCATTAATAAAACAAGTAAAGTAAATGAAAGAGAAAATTCTCAAAATAATAAATGGACCAATTCAAATTGAACCAATTTACATATTGGAATCTGATTATAGGAAATTGACCACTGAGAAGGAAAGAGATGAGTTCTTCGCTTGCATAAAAACAATTGCAATTGAAGGTACGAAGCAAGAAAAATTTGCATGTCTTACGCTTATTAAAATGATAGACAGGGCCAAAGAAAGCGAAGATATTATAAAAAAAAATGTTGATATGATAAACATGGAAGACGATGAATTATTAATCTCTCCTTTGTTGGCTTTATGTGCTGTTATATCAAAAGATTGGGCAATTTCATTTATAAAAAAAGTGCTATTTAAATTTAAACCAATTAATAAGGGATACAGTTATCTATACGATATTGCAATAAGAAGTATTGTTTCAACTCCGTTTTGGGAAGAAGCCATTGAAGATATAAATTATGCTTTAATAAATTTTGATGATGATTATCTCATCGATTTTTTTGCATATTTTAAGTTAAAAAAAGAAAGGTCCGATTATAAAAAGCTACTACTTTTAATTGAATCTTCGGTGATTAACAAAATAAACAAATTCACATTTCTTATTGATGAACGATATCGGAATAACTATTTGGGTTTGAAGTATTAATTTACCCATCCTGGCGCGAGAATGCCACCTCTTTTGCCCGCGCTGCATTCTCGCGCCAGGGGCGGGGAGGACGCAATATTGATTGACTGATGTTACCTTATAACCGCCACATACCCCGCCCGTTTCAAAACAGCGTTATCCGTTCCTACGGCATTGATGATATAATAATACACACCAAAGGGTGCCTGTTTTCCCTGGTAGATGCCATTCCAGCTGCTGCCGATGTCTTTTGATTCGTACAGGAGTGAGCCCCAACGGTCAAAGATGCGGATGTGGTAGCTTTTGATATTGGTGATGGTGACATTGAACAGGTCGTTGATGCCGTCGCCGTTGGGGGTGAAGGTATTGGGGATAGACAGGAAGTTGTTGTTTTGTATGATGACCACGCTGCTTTGCGTAGCGGAGCTGTAGCAAGCGTTGCTGAGGGAAGCGGTCAGCTTGACGCTGAACTGTCCTTTCTGGCTGTAGGTGTGCGTTGGGTTTTTTAACGTGGAGGTGGCTCCGTCGCCGAAATCCCATAAAAAGGTATCCGCGTTAAATGTGTCGTTAATAAACTGAATGTTGACGGGCCCATACATGGCGTTTACAGCGGGAGGGGTGGTATGAAATGCCGCGACGGGCGTGGGCAGCGGCGCGGGCAGGCTGTACGAACCGCTGTCGCTGAGGCAGCCGTAGCTGTTGATCACGAGTTTGTAGATGCCGGCGGCCTGGCTACCGGTAATAGATATCACCGCCACGGAGGAGTCGGTATGAAAATTTGCGGGGCCGGTCCAGCTATAGGTATTGCCTGGCGCTATTTGGGCCTGCAGCCGTACGGTGTCGTTTACGCAGAATTGCTGCTTATCCGCCTGTATTACCGGCGGTGGCGGTTTTATCCCGACTGTTACCTGTTGGGTAGCCACAACGATGCAGCCCTCCTTCGAGATAGCCTGGAGGGTAACGGTCTTTACGCCCGGCGTGCCGTAATTTATTACGTAAGGCCCGGGTGTGGTGCCCGTTTGAATACTGGCCCCCGGCCCGAATGACCATTTCAGCGAATCGTAATGCGCCGACGTACTCGTAAAGGTAAACGGCTGGCTGGCCGTGCAGTTGCTCTGCCCGGTATAGGCAATGCCAGCAAGGGGGCCGACAAAAGCGCCTGTGCCCGTCACCCCCTGCTGGTCAGTAAAGGCCAATGTAAAGCCATTGGCCCCGGAGGAAAAGTTATTGATCAGCAAGCCGTATACATGCCCCTGCACCATGGTAATAAATTTCAGCTTGCCGTTTTGCCCTTTGCCACAGCCCGGTGGTTCGGTCAGGTCCTTGTCAGTAAAATCCAGCCCGGTTTTATAATAGGGCGTATCCTTCGGGCACTCGGGCGTGGCAATGCCATAACCAGCCTTGCAGCGGATGGCGTTGGCGGGGTTGACATTGGCGCAATCGCCCGAAGGGCCGAGGTCAAAAAGTACCCAGTCGATGTCGTCTTTTGTGTTGGACGGCGTAATGGTAAACACCAGCGTGCCGTTATTGGCCGCCTGCCATTTGTACCAGATGCTGTTGGACTCGGATACCTGGCCGGGCGTGCTCAGGCAGGTGCCTTTGGCCTCGTCGTTGTTCAGCCCCGCGCCGCTTACGTTTTGCTGCGAGATGGTTTGGGTGGAGCACAGGAACGAAGAGGTGGCGCAGTCCTGTCCGGGTTTGACGATGGGATTATAATTGTTGAGGCATAGTTTGAAGGTACCCATTGCGTCGTTTTCGCCGGTTACCTCGATATAATAGGTGTTGCCGATAATGAGGCCGCCTTTATACAGGCTGGTGATATTATTTGATGAAACAGAGGATCCCACCAGCTCGGTTCCGCTGCAGTCGCTGAACAGCCTGATCTGCGGGACTACCAATGTGCCCTCTGCGCCCGCCCCGCCGACCGTGATATTGACATCGAACCCCGTCGTGGTAAACTGGAACCAGGCCGATTTACTCAGGTTTGCATTGGTATACTGCTGATCGGAGGAGCAGTAGTTTACCGTTTGGGCGAGGGGCTGGGCCACTATACAATCCCGTATCACCGGCTGGCCCAGTGCATCTGCAAGGATAGCGGTAAAGAAAAATACGAGGACATAATACTTAACCATACATTAATACACCCGCAGGTATCCCGTTGTGAAAAGGTTCAACAATATAGGTATTTCACCGCGAAATTATGCACGCAGAAGTCATTGCTTAAATAGAAATTTTTTCGGATGAAGTAATAACTGCGCCTGTTGGCGGTTAGAGTTAACAACGCTTAACAACCAGTCTGCAGATGTTAAAGATATGCAGGTTAGCATAATGAATGATAAAAGAACTTTACATAGTAATAATGCCCTGAACCCCGCAAGCTGAATTTAAACCTGGGGCGACAGCCATCATAACCAATATAACGCCGCCCGGCAAGCGTCCCCGCCTGTCCGAACAACGTTTCAAAGGCCCACTTTCATATCTACCCCTGTCATGGCCTGTTTTGGATTATTGGCGTATTTGTGCCATGTTTATGGCGTGTTCAGGGGTGTTCGGGGTTGTTCGCGACATGTTCGGGGTGTTCGGGGCGTTCGTGCATACGTAAAAGCGAACAGCACAAAATAAAAAAGCCGCCTTACTTTCGTAAAGCGGCTTTTGTAGCGGGGAGCAGGATCGAACTGCCGACCTTAGGGTTATGAATCCTACGCTCTAACCATCTGAGCTACCCCGCCGTATCATTTTTTTAACCCAAAAGTAACGTTTGGCTAAATCCCTGTGTGTGAATTAATTTAAACCGTGACCCTGTCTAAAAAGGTTTGCAAATATAGCAGAAATTCGTTTTCTTTAGAAAAAATGTTAACATTTACGGCTCAGTAGCCTTCAAGTATAAACCAAAAATGTCTGATAAGAAGAAATTTAATATTGAATACGAAATAAAATCATCTCCCCGCATCCTTTATAGTTTTCTGAGCGAACCCAACGGGTTAACGCAATGGTTTGCCGACGACGTAAGCGTAAAGGACCAGGTTTATACTTTTACATGGGACGACGAGCAACAAAAAGCAAAGCTGGTATCTATAAAAGAAAATAAGTTAGTCAGGTTCAGGTGGGTGGATGACGAACCGCAATATTTTTTTGAGATGGAAATCGTTCAGGACGAACTTACCAACGACGTGGCGCTGAGCATAACCGATTTCGCAACCGAAGAAACGGTTAATGACCGCAGGCTCATATGGGATAACCAGATAGAGTACCTTATAAGTGTATTGGGCGCCTGAAAAACAATAAATTCCTAATTTTGTAATGTTTAGCCATATTCTGGCGTTATTACACGCGTACATGACAGATGTTTGCCAGCCAGATGGCATTTGCTGCCTGCATAAACCAGTTTCTTATTAATGAAAAAAATACATCTCCTGCTGCTCAAATCGTTTATAAGGCCTTTTATAGTCACCTTTTTGATCGTGATGTTTGTGTTGCTGATGTTATTTTTGTTTAAGTACATCGACGACCTGATCGGAAAGGGTTTTGAGTGGTATATTATCCTTGAACTGATGTTGTATGCTTCGGCCACTAATGTGGCAATGGCCTTGCCGCTATCGGTATTGCTGTCATCCATCATGACCTATGGCAGCCTCGGCGAAAACTATGAGCTGGTTGCCATCAAATCGGCAGGTATCTCGCTAAAGCGGGCCATGTACCCCATGGTGCTGGTGGTATCTCTTTTGAGTATATCTGCATTCATTTTTTCGGACTATATGCTGCCGAAGGCTAATCTAAAATACTATTCATTGCTGTATGATGCCCGCAAACAAAAGACAGCAAATTTTTTACCCGAAGGCGTATTCAGCAGCAGTTTCCCCGGCTATTCGATCCGTGTGAAAAAGAAAGATGCCGACGGGCAAACCCTGCATGGGATAATGATCTATTCAAAAAATGCAGCGGATAATAACACGGATGTTTTAATGGCCAAAGAGGGCAAAATGTACCGTACCCCAAACGGCGATTTCCTGGTTCTGAAACTTAAAGACGGTGTTAGATATATTGAGTCGCCGGGCAGTCAAAACTACAATGTACGTCAACGATTAACCCGGTATCGTTTTGTTGCGACAGAGCAAAAGTTTGATATATCGGCTTTAAAGTTACACCGCACGGATGAAAGCGAGTTCAAGTCAGCCTACCAGATGATGAACCTGAAGCAGTTGAAAGACTCCGAAGCACTTACAAAGCGCCAGGTTGACAGCGGCATCCGGGTGAATTATAAATTAATGACGGGGTACATCAAATATTTTTCCATCCCCGCAAAATCGGCCGCGATTAAAAAACCTTTGCCCGCTGACGGCAATCCCTTATCCGGTTTAAAATTAAATGAGCAGGTGAGCGTTTTGATAAATGCTTCGAGCGAAGCGCGGTCACTCCAGGATCTTATTAAAAATCGCGCCGAGCGGCATAAGGATCTTTTGCAAAACATACAGCGCGCTGCGCTTGAATTCCAGAAGAAGTTTACCCTTTCGGCCGCCTGTATCGCTTTATTTTTGATTGGCGCACCGCTTGGCGCGATCATTCGGAAAGGTGGCTTAGGCTTGCCGGTTGTGGTATCGGTAATTTTCTTCCTCATATTTTATATCATCACCACTATCGGCGAAAAATATGTTAAGGACGGCGACCTGTCGCCTGTAGTTGGCTCGTGGGTAGCTATTGTCATCATAACCCCTATCGGGCTCTTCCTTTCATATAAAGCTGCTACCGATTCTGTAATTTTTGATATGGAATTGTACAAGCGATTTTTTACCCGGTTGTTTAAACCGGCCGAGAAAGTTAATTGAGCATATACATCATTCGGGCGATAGTGTATGTGGAATGTTAAATACATTTGAAGTGCACGCAATCATTGCCAGTCGCTAACTTTACACAACGCCGACCTGAATATTCTTATTTAGGTGTAAATTTGTTTATAAATTACGATCCTGAATAATACCCGGTATAAACCGGGTCTGTCAACTTACATATAATGCTAAATACTATACCAGAAGCGATAGAAGCCATAAAGAACGGTAAAACGATCATAGTGGTTGATGATGAAAACCGGGAAAATGAAGGCGATTTTTTGACGGCAGCACGAAATGCCACACCCGAAACGATTAACTTTATGATCCGGGAGGGGCGTGGGCTTGTTTGCGCCCCGATAACTGGAAAAAGGGCTAAGGAGCTAAACCTGGAGCTGATGGTGAGCCACAATACAACCTCACACGAAACAAACTTTACCGTATCAGTTGATTTGCTGGAGGGCTGCACTACGGGCATCTCAGCTTCCGATCGTTCAAAAACTGTGCTTGCGTTGATCGACCCGGCTACCAAACCGGAAGATCTGGGCCGGCCGGGGCATATATTCCCTTTGATAGCCAAGGACGGCGGCGTTTTGCGACGTACAGGCCATACAGAAGCAGCCATAGATATGGCTGTTTTAGCGGGATTTGAACCCGCCGGCGTGATATGCGAGATCATGAAGCAGGACGGCGAAATGGCGCGTTTGCCCGATCTGCTGGAAATAGCAAAAGAATTTGACCTGAAAATTATTTCTATAAAGGATTTGATCGCTTACCGCCTTGGCACCGAATCATTGGTGCGCAGGGAAGTATCGGTTAAGATGCCGACCAAGTGGGGCGATTTTGATATGATAGCCTATACCCAGATAGATACCGGCGAAAATCATCTTGCTCTTGTAAAAGGCAGCTGGGAACCCGGCGAGCCAGTTTTAGTACGCGTGCATAGCTCGTGCGTTACGGGCGATATTTTCGGGTCATGCCGCTGTGATTGCGGGCCGCAACTGCACAGGGCTATGGAAATGATCAACAAGGAAGGCAAAGGCGTTGTTGTTTACATGAACCAGGAAGGCCGTGGCATAGGACTGTTAAATAAACTGAAGGCTTACCTTTTGCAGGAAAACGGGATGGATACTGTTGAAGCCAACATCCAGCTGGGCTTTGATATGGATCAGCGGGATTATGGTGTTGGCGCACAGATATTACGTAGCCTGGGCATATCAAAAATGCGCTTAATGACCAACAACCCTAAAAAACGGGCCGGGTTAATCGGCTACGGGCTTGAGGTGGTTGAAAATGTGCCCATTGAAATTGCTTCAAACCCGCACAACGAAGCCTATCTAAAAACCAAACGGGATAAGATGGATCACGCTATTATGCGCGATCACTGATCATCTTCTTCATCCGATTTTGCATTTGTTCCGGGTGAGCTATTGACTGTGGGGGTACTTGCAGGCGCAGGCTTAACCGGATTTTTTTTGCCGGCCGGGCTAAACAGATTGCGTATAAACTCGCCAAACGTATCAAAATCACGCTGGTAAACCAAACCAAGCCCGTTCACATATTGTATGCCTAACTGGTTCAACGTCGTTAGCGTTGTGCTGTTCAACACTCTGTAAGAGTATCTTGCGGTCAGGTTGCCATTTTTCTGGATGAGATATTGGGCGTCAAAATCCCTCGTTAACTGGTTAAAATTTGAATTGAATATGCTGGTTGGGTTTTTTTGAAACAGGTCGCTGCTGCCAGTAGCAGTATTAAACAAGCTGCCGGTAAGCACCAACCGCTCCTTAACCCGGAACGAAGCGCTGAAATCATTGAACGAGCGTATGGTAAGGTCAAAGTTTTTGATGTTTGACTGTGATATTAAGCTGTTAATTTTATTAAAGGCAAACTCGCTTACCGCTTCGCCGGCGGTGCTTACAACCTGGTTTGTTAAATTGTTATTGGCCCCGTTCGCGAATTGACGCCTTACGATAATACTTAGGGCCTGCTGGCTGCGATTGTTATTGTCGGACAGGTAAGTGCTCAAATCGTCTTTTATAGATGGGTCGAGCGGGAAGTTAAAGTCAAAGTCGATGGTTGGGTGTAATAACGTTTTTGTTAACATCAGCTCGGCCTGCACCAATTCCAGCGATTTCCCTTTCGGGGATGCTGAGCCTGCCGCTGCGTAAAGCGGCGAAATATCTGTCCGCACTTCATAAATGGCGCTTAAGTTAATCGTTGCATTTGATGGATTGCCCGTCCAGCGTATAGTGCCGCCCTGGTTCACCACGAAGTTTTTGCTGATAAAATTTTTAGCTGTAAATTCAAATTTACCGGAAGTGATCAAAAAATCCCCGAACATTTCAAAGTCGCCCAGGCTGTTGATATTTAATTTTAAATCACGGGCCTGGCCGTTCCCTTCAAGCACACCATAGTCAGTAAATATCTTCACTGTGGTTTTTTCGTCAACCGTCAGGTCGAAATTTAAGGTAACCCCGTTGAACGCTTTGGGCTGGGCTAATACTTTCGCGGTATCGGTATGACTAACAAAATGTATAAAATCATAATCGCTTACCGTGGTTGATGTATTAAGCGGTATGTTAAAAACAGTCCCGGCATTTGTGCGTGCTTTAATATCGATAAGCATATTGTCAACCGGCCCGTTAAAACTAAACCGTCCTGTCGCGAATGCCGTTCCGTAATACAGGTGGTTATCTTTAAAATTGGTATTGAGCGCCATTAGGTTGGTAGCATTAAGCACCGCCTCAATATCGGGGTTCGACAGGTCCGTCAAGTCTATTTTGCCCGTGACGGTTCCCATCCCGCCTTTACTATCCCTAAGCGTCATGTTGTTGAGATTGATCACACTGTTTGTCACGCTTAAAGTATCCGATACGGTATATGGCGTTTTTAAATAATTGACCGTAACACCTGTATTCGCCAGCATGATGCTACCGTTTAGCTGAGGTTTTGACGGTGGGCCGGCAAGTTTCAGGTTGGCCGAAACCGTACCCTGGATGTTAGATACCAGGTCCTTAATAAAAGGCTCGAATATGATGGCCTCGGTATGGTTCATCTTCACATCAAAATCCATATTATCGGGAACTTTATTTCCTATGTGATAAATTCCGGCGACATTCATGGTTTCCAAACCGTGATTTTTTATATTGATGTCAACATTGGCCTGGCTTCTGTTATTATCCAGGTCCGACTTGATTTTTACATTCCCCACTAACGTCTTATTCAGCATCAGCGAGTCGATACCCAAATCGGCATCAATACCCGGCGACTTAGTAATTGAACTCACTGCAACATCCCCGTTCAATGATCCTTTCAGCAACAGGCCACCCGTTTTGGTTAACTGGTTTATTGTCGCCATGCTGAATTTCTCAAAGGATATCGTTAATTTATCCGCCGGGTTATCGGAAATGAAGCCGTTGATCCGCACCTTTTGTACGCCATTTGCCAGTTCAAAACCAGACACCTGTGTTTTGCCATTAAGCAGCCGGATACGTGTTTTTTGCTGCAGCCGCCAGTTTTGCCTTTCGAGTATAATGTCCGAAGGCAGCAACGATAACCTGGCCGTTGTATCCCGCCCGAAATTTACCAGCCCGTACAGATCGAGTTGGTTAACTGCATTTTTATCTGCCAATTTTATGTTGAAGTTCAGGCTGTCTCTTCTTACAAAATTGGTGATGTTGATATTCTTAATAAACAAGCTATCCGTAAGGTCAATTTTACTCAATGAAAGGTTTAGCCCCAGGTAATCATTATTTGTGCTTTCATCTATAATAAAATCATGAAAAATGGTTTTACCATACTGGATGGTTTTGATATAAGCATTTAACGTTGCCGTTTTATTAGCCGAATTAAACTGGCCGATAAATGTACCCTGGTCGGGTATTTTAAGGGCCGGCATAAAGATGGCAATCAGGGGGTCGAGATTTTTAAGCGTTAAGTTAAAGGTGAAGTTTTGAGGTTTTGGTACCACGTCATTCGTTTTTAACGAAGGGATGTACCTTTTTACAACGGTTTTAAAATAGGCCGGTAGGGTGGGCAGGTCGTAACTGCCTTTAATGTAACCATCGGCCACATCAGATTTTAGTGAAATAGCCCGCTCATTCCCCGTTCCCGACGCGGTTAACAGAACGGTATCAACCGAATAATCATTCCTTGGGTCTATCAGCCTGGTTTTGGACAATGCCAGCCGCCCGGTTAGATTGTTCAGGTTATTTCCCGAGAAACTTGTGCTGATATTGGTGGTGAGCGTAATAGTATCACCTAATAATTCCAGGTTGTGAAGCTTAGCATTTTGAAGGTCGGCAACAAAATTATATACAGGTAAGGCCGGATTTAAATTCATGCTCCCGTTTATATTCAGCTTAACATTTTTATCATCTATACTAATTTTAGCGCTTGCTATCTTGTTAATAAAAGTGCCGTTTACTTTTACGTTATTATACGTGTAGCCCTTAAAATCGATCGTGCTGATGCGGGCATCCAGTTTTTCGTGGAGGTTTTTAAGGACGCCGCCGCTTCCCTGCACGTTAGCTTTTAACGTGGTACGCCCAAGGGCTGCTTCATTGAGCAAACCGCCAAGGTTAAAAGCGTATGTATTGATCCGGCCGCTATACGAAGGTATGCCAGCCTTGTTAACTTTTAAGTTGATATCAGGGTCGAACCGGCCCAGCCTGGTTTTGAATATGCCGTATGCTACAAAATCATTTTGCATACCGGTAAACCTGCCGGTGAAATTTATATTTCCGAACCGGGCAACAATATCGGGCACATGCCGGTTAGGCGTGCCGGTAAAATTGCTGTATAAATAATCCAGGTCGGCGCGGTTTGTAGCTATTTGCTCGAAGTTTAGTTCAAGAAAAGTATTGTTCCAATTCGGCAGGCCTTTTAAGCTGAAATCGCCTTTTATATAAGTGGCCTTACCGCCTTTGATCGTAAGGTTTTTAGCCTTCAGGTTGTTTACAAAACCTTTGACGTGCCCGTCGATACCCAGGTCAAACTTCACGTGCTCCAAACCCGATGTAAAGAATGAAATATCGGAGGATGCGATCTGCGACTGTTTAAAATCGCCATCCATATAAACCCTGTCCTCAATATGACTGAAGTCGTCAAAGGATTTAAATTTCATCCTGAAATAATCTTTAACCAACGACTTATTGGTTAAAACATACAGGTGCTGCGCCAGTATCTGGTTACTGTCGATGGTGGCAATGGCATTGAATTTTTTTAGATAAAGACCGCTTTTTTCGTGAAGCGTCATGTTGGTAATATCCCCTTTAAACAAATGGTTTTTCAGGTCGATGTTTTTGACTACGGCGCTAAAATTCCTGACGTCGAGGTCGTCGAAATTTACACCTTTGATCAAGGTGTCTTTTAATTTGTTTTGGTAGCGAAAATGAAAATTATTGATGGCTATTGTTTCGAAAGACAGCTTCCAGGGCTTACTTATGCTTTTGGTTGTATCGGCCGACTTGAAGTAATCGATAATGAATTTAACGTTTGTGCTGCTGTCTTTCTGCTTTTTGAGATAAACCGAACCATTGTCGAGCTGGATGAGCTTAAAATCGATAACCCGTTTTTGAATACTGCTGAACAAAGAGAAATCGCTAAGGTTGACCGTGAGTTTCGGCGTGCTTATCGCAGTGTCTTTTTGTTTATCGAGCACATAAAAGCCTTCCAGCACCACCGAAGTAAATGGCTGAATATACAGGCTGCTTATACCAACCTTTGTATTAAGCTTTCCGGACAAGTAGCCCGCCGCTTTTTTTGCAGCCCACGTTTGCACCGGTTTGTATTGGAAAAGCAGCAACGTGATGCTAAACACCAATAATATGACCAGCACAACGCCTAACGCTATTTTGAGTAGTTTTTTAATAACTTTGCAGCTTAATTAATTACTGAATTATTGATTTTAGTGAATTAGTGATTTAAATCATTTAACATCATTTTGCATGTTAAGGTTTAACAACCTAAATAATAAATGTTTAAGTCAACAAAAAAGCAATCAATAATTCAGTAATTCAATAATTTAACAAACTTGCCTGTAATATTAGCCATCGAATCCTCATGTGATGAAACCTCTGCCGCTGTTTGTGCAGATGGTATGATACTGAGCAATGTAATTGCCAACCAAACCATCCACGAAGCGTACGGAGGCGTTGTCCCTGAGCTTGCCTCAAGGGTTCATCAGCAAAATATCGTCCCTGCTGTACAACAAGCCTTATCGATCGCAAAAGTAAACAAAAATGATGTGGATGCAGTAGCTTTTACCCGTGGTCCCGGACTTTTAGGTTCGCTGCTTGTAGGCGTATCATTCGCCAAGGCATTTGCGCTCGCAAAAAATGTCCCGCTTGTTGAAATAAACCACATGCAGGCCCATGTGCTGGCGCATTTTATTGGTGATAATAAACCGTCTTTTCCATTTTTATGTTTGACGGTTTCGGGCGGGCATACTCAAATTGTTTTGGTAAAAGATTATTTTGATATGGAAGTGATCGGCCAAACTCTGGATGATGCTGCCGGCGAGGCTATGGACAAAACCAGCAAAATTTTAGGCTTGCCTTATCCGGGCGGCCCGCTGATCGACAAATATGCCCGTTTGGGAAACCCCGATGCCTACAAGTTTCCGGAACCGCAGATACCCGGGTTTGATTTTAGTTTTAGCGGATTAAAGACGGCTATCCTCTATTTTATCCGTGATAATGTGGCTAAGAATCCCAACTTTATTCAGCAAAATTTGTATGATATTTGTGCCTCGGTTGAAAAGCGGATCGCTATGATACTGTTAAACAAGCTTAGCAAAGCTGCACAACAACTTGGCATTAAAGATATTGCACTGGCCGGCGGCGTATCGGCCAATACAGGCCTCCGATTGGGGCTACAGGAACTATGCAGTCAAAATGGCTGGAATTGTTTTATTCCCAAACTTGAATATTGTACCGACAATGCGGCCATGATAGCTATTGCGGGATACTATAAATTTTTAAAAGGAGAGTTCACCGGGCAGGATGTAACGCCGCTCGCGCGGATGCCGTTTTAGTTGAATTAGTGAATTGCTGAATTAGTGATTTAGTGAATTTTGCAATTCGATAATAGTAAACTTGATCTCGCTAACAATGTCCCAATCACTAATTCACTAAATCACTAATTCAACAATTAAATGAATATTCCTTCTCTTATCTTCTGGGCGGTTTTTGTTCTGCCGCTTGTGGCTTTTTTTATATGGCTTATGCGCCAGGATAAACGTAAAGGCGCTACAGGGCTTATCGTATTGGCCATTATGGTTATCGGCGGCATCGTTTATATGTATTGGAAGACGAAGGGGCAATAAGGTTATTGTAAGTTTAACGGAGCAGTCGTCATAACATTTGGTTATTGAGGATTGCATTATTTGATAACAATAAGCGTGTTAAATGGCAGAACTTTGCCAAATAAAATAACCGCTATGTACACACAACATCAAATAACAAATAATACCGATAACTTATTTTTAAATATCAGCGAAAGAACAAGTAAAGTAATATTCTTCATTTGCATAGCCTTTTGCCTGACACCTTTTGCAAGCCCGGCAATAGCACTGTTACTCGGCCTTGTAATCGCCCAGTTGACCGGACACCCTTATATTCATTTAAATCATAAGGCCACAAACCTTTTGTTGCAGGCATCAGTGGTTGGCTTGGGTTTCGGGATGAATGTACACAGTGCAATGCAGGCCGGGAAAGAAGGCGTATTATTCACGGTAGCCTCTATTTCCGGGACCTTAATATTGGGTTCGCTGTTGGGTAAATGCTTAACTATTGAAAAGAAAACTTCATACCTTATAGCATCAGGAACCGCTATCTGCGGTGGCAGCGCGATTGCCGCTATTTCACCGGTTATCAAAGCGGAAGAAAAACAAATATCTGTTGCTTTAGGCTGTATATTTATTCTTAATGCAATAGCGTTGCTTATTTTCCCTGTTATAGGTCATTACTTCAATTTATCGCAAACCCAATTTGGCTTGTGGTGTGCCATTGCTATACACGACACCAGTTCTGTGGTGGGGGCAGCCGGTAAATATGGCGCGCGGGCGCTTGAGGTGGCAACAACCGTTAAACTGGCCCGGGCATTATGGATAATCCCGGCAGCCTTTATGTCGACTTTTATTTTTAAAAATAAATCTAAAAAAGTCACGGTCCCTTATTTCATCGGGTTATTTGTTCTGGCCATGATCGCAAATACTTATGTTCCGGCCATGTCACATATAAGCCCCTTGTTCACAGCAAGTGCGAAGATTGGGTTAACCCTTACACTGTTTCTGATTGGCGCGGGGTTGTCGCGAAAAGTAATTGCAGCTGTAGGCGTAAGGCCCTTATTACAAGGCGTTGTTTTGTGGGTCAGCATATCAGCCACTGCCTTATATGCAGTGATGCACCTGGTGTAAACAAAAAGAACCTGAATTTGACACGGCGTCAAATTCAGGTTCTTATTTGATTCAAATATTTAAACCCTGGTGTTACTTACTTCCTCCTGATACCTGCATTGGGTTTACACCGGTCGATACGCCTCTTGCTGCTGCATTTATCTTTTGTTTAAATACCTGGAACTTGGATGGCTCAGGCAGTTTACCCCAATAATTATTTTTCTCATCAATATCGCAGGTCTCCTTGTACGGGTCGATCAATATCGATGCTACTTCTTTGTCCTGCACATAAAATTTTGACACGTGCTTTTCATTCAAGCGCCATATTTGAGCGGGGATGCGGTCGATTTGTTTTGTGCCATCAGCATAGGTAAACTGAACGATGATCGGCATCACCAAACCGCCCTTGTTGCTGAAATTGAGTTCGTAGAAATATTTATTGGCATATTTTTGTTTATCCTCGGCTGTGAACGGCTCAGGAGCGCGGTCGGCCATGGTTTTCGCCCGTGTGATATCCCGGAATTTAGAGCTGTCAACAGCAGCTAAACCACGGTCGTACTTCCAGTAGAAGTCGCGCACGGCTGTGTCGCGGTCTACATAGAACTGTATCTTCTTGTCCTCGCGATTGCGGACTTTCGAAATATCTTCAAAGTTATTAACGATAGGAGCAGCCACCCGGTTTGCCTCGCCTACGTTGCGGTTACCAAACTGAGTTGGAAGTTTACCTTCAAGATCAGCCCGGGCAACTTTTACGGAGTCAAGCGATATATCGCATGGGTCTGTACCATAGAACCAGCCTCTCCAGAACCAATCCAGGTTTTCGCCGCTGGCATCTTCCATTGTTCTGAAGAAATCGGCAGGGGTAGGGTGTTTAAACTCCCAGCGCCGCGCGTATTCTTTAAAGGCAAAATCAAAAAGCTGGCGGCCCATAATCGTTTCGCGCAAAATATTCAATCCGGTTGCCGGTTTGGTATAGGCGTTTGGCCCGAACCGCACAATATCCTCGGAGTTGGTCATGATCGGCTCAAGTTCGTTTTTCGGGAGCTTCATGTAATCAACCTGGGTATAGGCAGCACCTTTTTTGCTTGGGAATTTATTGTCCCATAGCTCTTCTGACAGGTATTCTACAAATGAGTTAAGGCCTTCATCCATCCACGACCACTGACGCTCATCGCTGTTGACGATCATCGGGAAAAAGTTATGCCCCACTTCGTGGATGATCACGCCGATCATGCCGTTCTTGGTGCTTTCGCTGTAAGTGCCGTCTTTTTCCGTACGTCCATAGTTAAAGCAGATCATCGGGTATTCCATGCCGTTTGAGGCCTCAACGCTTTGCGCGACAGGATACGGATAAGGGAAAGTAAAGCTCGAATATGTTTTTACCGTGTGCGCCACCAGCCTGGTTGAATATTTACGGTACAGGCCGTAAGCTTCTTTACCGTAATAGCTCATGCACATTACGTTTTTGCCTTCAACCTGCTGGCCCATGCCGTCCCAAACAAATTTGCGTGATGATGTCCATGCAAAGTCGCGCACATTATTGGCCTGGAACACCCATGTTTTTTTGGCTGTTACCGGGCTTGTTTCTCTTTTTTTCGCTTCGTCCAGTGTTACTATCTCAACCGGAACATTGGATGTTTTGGCCTTGTTATATCTTGCTAACTGCGCCGGCGATAATACCGCGGCGTAGTTGATGCACTCGCCGGTACCGCCAACTACGTGGTCGGCCGGAACAGTCATCTGCACCTTAAAATTACCGAAGGTTAACGCAAATTCGCCCCTGCCGGTAAACTGGTGGTTTTGCCAGCCCTGGAAATCGCTGTACACACATAAGCGGGGGTACCACTGTGTCATGGTGAACAGGTAGTTGCCGTCGCCGGGGAAATATTCGTAGCCACCACGGCCGCCCATGCTCATCCTGTCGGAGATTTTATAATACCACTTAATGTTGAATACCATGTGCTGGCCTGATTTTAAAGCTGCGGGCAGATCAATACGCATCATCGTTTTATTAATGGTGTAGGGAAGGCTTTTGCCCATGGTATCGGTGATGCTTAATATCTTATCACCGTAGCCGTTGTCCTCTTTTGCCATCTCTGCCCTTTCCAGCGCAACTGTACCCGCCACTTTTGGCATAGTTGAACTGCTTTGGTAATTGGCATTATCGATATTACTATGCTGGTTTTCGTCCAGCTGCATCCAGATGTAGCTCAGCGGGTCCGGCGAGTTGTTGTAATAGGTAATCGTTTCAGCGCCGGTAAGCTTCAGGTTTTTTTCGTCGAGCGAGCATTTGATATCATAATCTGCGCGCTGCTGCCAGTATTTTACGCCGGGCGCGCCGCTGGCGGTGCGTTGTTCGTTGGGCGTGCTCAAAATGGTTCCCAACTGCTCAAACTTATTGCCGTGGTTGCTGCCCGGATTGTTTTGAATATCCTGCGCGTTCACCAAACCGGCAATACCGCAGGTGAGAAATAG
Source organism: Mucilaginibacter sp. (assembly GCA_035568395.1). GTDB lineage: Bacteria > Bacteroidota > Bacteroidia > Sphingobacteriales > Sphingobacteriaceae > Mucilaginibacter. The sequence continues at coordinate 106,551 of DATMOF010000009.1, forward strand.
TGATGTAATGATCTTTTTCATAATCAATATAATTTAAAAAATATAGTCAATGTGTTGGTCGCGCGTATAGTTGACTCACCCGGTCTTTGCTTCGCTCGACCACCCTCTCTCCGGTAAGCCGGAAAGGGGGTGGGGGAAAATCCGAAATCAAAATGGCATTCTCTCCAGCGCCATCTTTAACGATAGGGCGAATACACCGGCAGAAAGGAAAATGATCCAGTCGCGACGTTTTACCTTCATAAAATTTAAGAACAACAGGCCAATCAGTAAAATCACAGCCACCACGCATATCTGCCCAACCTCTAATCCTACGTTAAATCCGAATAACCCCAGGGCCATACTTTGGTCACGGGCCAGCATCATGCGGATGGCGTTGGCAAAGCCCATGCCGTGTATTAAGCCAAAACACAGGGCAAGATAATAATTTATTCTTGCACTTTTAGCGGCTGAATTTATTTGAAAGATGTTATTTATCGCCGTGATAAATATAGTACAGGGTATTAAAAACTCAACCCATTTGCTCGAAAAGCGGATAATATCATATACGCTTAAAGCCAGCGTCAGTGAATGCCCGATGGTAAATGCCGTAACCAGTATCAGTATTCGCTTTAAATCCTTTGTGGTATATACACAGGCCAGTGCAAGTATAAACAGCTGGTGATCCACCGCGTCGCGGCTGATGATATGCTGCCAGCCCATCTTAAAATAAAAAGCGAAGTCGGACATTGTGAACTGTTGGTTGAAAGCGCTAATTTAGGTCGATTTTTTAACTATCGAAATCCGGGCAAGTTATGTGGGCTTTTATTTTTCAACCGCTATTATATTGTTACATTATTTTCGGCGCTGCTGCGCCGTCAACATTACATGTAAAGGTGTTTCATCCTATCCACGTAAGTACAACTAATATTGAGTATAACGGCAAGGACAATAAGCTGGAAGTGATCTGCACCATTTACACGGATGATTTTGAAGCGGCCCTCGCCAAACAATATCATACCAAAACCGATCTCAACAAAGCCGAAACGCATAAGGCGATGGATGCATTGATCAAAAACTACCTGGGAAGTAATTTGCAGATCAAAACAGGCGATGCCGCGTTGAAATTAAACTACCTCGGTTTCGAGATCAACCGCGAGGCGACGGATGTTTACCTCGAATCGGACAAAATGCCGCCTGTTAAAAAAGTTGGCGTACAGGTAAGCCTGCTGCATAACCTGTTCGACGACCAGATAAACATTGTACACATCACGGTAAACGGCGTAAGAAAAAGCGAGAAGCTGGATTTCCCGGAGAAGAGGGTGGAACAGGTATTTTGATTACACATCATGGAGTTTTTCACCATAGGCGTCTATAACTCAACCGAAAAGGAATTTTTCGGTAAACTAACCGAAAACCGGGTAGATACTTTTTGCGACATCCGACAGAGGCGGGGTGTGCGGGGTGCACAATATGCGTTTGTAAACAGCACCAGGCTGCAGATGAAGTTAGCTCAACTCGGCATTAAATATGAATACGTTGCCGGCCTGGCAACGCCTGTAGAAATTAGGGAAATTCAGTACCACGCCGATCACGAAAAAAAAGAATTGAAGCGCGAGCGAAAAAGTTTAGCCCCGGAATTCATTGCGGCGTACAAAGCGAAAGTTTTAAATACATTCGACTTCGATGTGTTAATCGAAAATCTTAGACAATTAAATGCAAAACGGATTGCACTGTTTTGTGTTGAAGAGGCAGCCGCGGCTTGCCATCGGTCCATCGTTGCGGAAAAGCTGAGCAAAGATCATGGGTTTGCGATAATCAACCTGTAAGGCCGCAGGAATGCGACTGATAATGAGGTCAATGTTAAGAACTAATGCGGTATTTAACATAAAGATAATATTAAATTTATCGTTTGTTAATGTAACTTCGCAACAACCTGATATAACACATGAAAAATAACGATAATAAGTCCCCGGCAAAATCAGCCAGGAAATCTGCCGCCGCCGAAATAGAAGCCAGCCTTTTAACAGCCCTTAACAAAGTAGCTGCTAAATTTGGGCAAAACGCTAAGCATTTTCAAAAGGAAATAGAAAAGGGTGCAAAAAAATTAGCTAAGAAGCTTTCCAAAGAAATAGAATTTGACGAACCGACAAAACCGGAAGCCAAAACCGGCAAAGCGGTTAACGGCGCCGAAAAACCGCAGGCAGATGCAAAGGCCGCAACCGCTTCGGCGTCAAAGCCGGCCCCGGCAAAAGCCGCAGCCGCTGCTAAACCCTCAACTACAGCAAAGCCATTAACGGCAAATAAGCCGGCAACGGCAACTAAAGCAACGCCTGCTCCTAAAACCGGCAAGCCACAGGCAAAAACCCAAACAGCACCCAAGCCTGCGACAAAAAAGTAAAGCTGCATTATAGGAGTAACATTTGGCAAAGCCAGATTGTATTGAGTTTCTTATCTTTACAAAGGCATTGCCGTATGTTTATTTGATATAAATAATGAGGCGTGTAAAACCATCAAACCGAAAGTTTGTTCAGATTAAAATTCATTTGAAATGGGAATACTGGCCTATGGCAAGGTTTTAATTGCGTTTATATTTTTAATTACAGGTTTCAACGGGCAGCCAGGTTATCTGTTACCTAAAAAAACCATATACGGCAAATGGGCATCAGATAAAGCCTTGTATGATGATAAGATGGAGCTTAGCTTTAACCGTAACGGGCAGTATGCCGAGGTTATCAAAGATGTCAAAACAAATAAGATAAAAAGCAAATTAAGCGGCACCTATAAGTTAATTAACGATAGCACCATCCGCATCAAAACCAATAATGTTACCAACTACCACCACCTGCATTTTATGAACAATAACCTGGTCAGGTTTTATTCGTCCCGAAAAGAAATGAAAGGAGCAATTCCACCATTGTACCTGTATAATTTTGTGAGGGGGAAGAATTAAATAAAATGTTGCAAACAAAAAAAGGCATGATCCGAAAACCATGCCTTTTTGAATTTTGACTTTTAAATTTTGAATTAATACCTGTAATATTCAGGCTTGAAGGGACCTTCAACCGGCACACCGATATAATCAGCCTGGTATTTGTCAAGCTCTTCGAGCTCAACACCAATTTTAGCTAAATGCAGACGGGCAACTTTTTCGTCCAGGTGCTTTGGCAGGGTGTATACTTTGTTTTCGTATTTGTCGCCGTTGTTCCAAAGCTCCAGCTGTGCTAAAGTTTGGTTGGTAAATGAGTTTGACATTACAAAGCTTGGGTGCCCTGTGGCGCAGCCTAAATTCACCAGGCGGCCTTCCGCTAAAATGATCAGGTCTTTGCCGTTGATGGTATATTTATCAACCTGTGGTTTAATTTCAATTTTAGTATTGCCATAAGTGCCGTTTAACCAGGCCATATCGATCTCGTTATCAAAATGGCCGATGTTACATACAATAGCTTTATCCTTCAATGCGCGGAAATGTTTTTCGCGCACGATATCGCAGTTACCGGTGGCAGTTACAACGATGTCGGCTTCTGTAATAGCGGTATCCAGTTTTTTAACTTCAAAACCTTCCATTGCTGCCTGTAATGCACAGATGGGGTCAATTTCAGTTACGATAACACGAACGCCTGCGTTGCGCAATGAGTCGGCGGAACCTTTGCCCACATCACCATAACCGCAAACAACGGCTACTTTACCGGCCATCATTACATCGGTGGCGCGGCGAATAGCGTCAACCAGCGACTCGCGGCAGCCGTATTTATTATCAAATTTCGACTTGGTAACAGAGTCGTTCACATTTATAGCAGGCATCGGCAAAGTGCTGTTCTTCATGCGCTCGTATAAGCGGTGAACGCCTGTTGTAGTTTCCTCTGATAAACCTTTTATGCCGGGGATCAGTTCGGGATATTTATCCAGGACCATATTGGTTAAGTCGCCGCCATCATCCAGTATCATGTTCAATGGCTTGCGGTCTTCGCCGAAAAATAAAGTTTGTTCAATACACCAGTCAAATTCTTCGGCATTCATGCCTTTCCATGCATAAACCGAAACGCCTGCAGCAGCAACGGCGGCAGCGGCGTGATCCTGGGTTGAAAATATGTTGCATGACGACCAGGTAACTTCGGCGCCAAGCTCTATCAATGTTTCAATTAAAACAGCAGTTTGGATGGTCATGTGCAGGCAGCCTGCAATGCGTGCGCCTTTTAGAGCTTTTGATGGACCATACTCTTTGCGCAAAGCCATTAAGCCCGGCATTTCTGCTTCAGCTAATTCAATCTCTTTGCGACCCCATTGCGCAAGTGAAAAGTCTTTGACTTTGTATTTTACGTAGGCAGTTTCTACTGATGACATAAATATTTCAATTTTTTGAAATGCAAAGTTAAGGTATTAGGATAAGAAAAAAAAATAGAGTTGATTGGTGAATTGTGCAGGTGTCGAAATTTACTATAACTTAATCAACTACTCAACTTAGTCAACCAGTTTTATCCAACCTCGATCACCTTTTGCTGGTGCCTGGTAGCGCCGTTGGTTTGAATGGATTTATTATTTGGGGTCATTGACAGGCTGCCGTTGTAAACAGCGCCATTTTCAACCATAAGAGCCTGGGTCCTTATTTCGCCGGTGACTTTTCCGGAGGCTTTTATTTCGAGAGAATTTGTTTGCAGGTTTCCGTTGACCGTACCATACACTACCATTTCTTTGGTGATGACATTACCCTGGATCGACCCCTTCTCGCCTAATATTAAACCTTCGTCAACCAGTATATCGCCTGTTATATGACCGTCGATACGTGCGTATGCAGGCGCCTTAAGATTACCGTCCAAAGTACAGCCTTCGCTTATAAGAGTTGAAATGGATTGCAGGTCTAAAGCGACTTTATCATTTTTTGAGAATAATGCCATAATCTTCCAATAGGGGTTAGTTATTAAGTGTAAGAAATTTGACGGGGTTTATCGCTTTACCATTTTTCCGGACCTCGTAATGCAGGTGCGCGCCGGTGGACCGGCCGGTTGAGCCAACCTCGCCTATTTTTTGCCCTGCAGTAACTTCCTGGCCAACCTTAACAGTAATACGCGAAAGGTGCCCATACAAAGTTTCAAAGCCGTTGGCATGCGCTATGCGTACACATTTGCCGTATCCGCCATACCAGTCGGCAGATACCACTTTGCCGTTGGCGGTGCATCTTGCTTCATCGCCCCGGTTACCCTTAAAATCAATACCGGGATGAAATTCGGCATGCGACGAGTTAAAGGGGTCGCCGCGGTAGCCAAAAAAAGATGTTAATGAGCTTATCCGCGGATAGCCCATGGGGGTAAAGGCAACAGAATGCAGTAAACGGGTCAGGTATTCTTCGTACAACGAATAGGTTTCGTCGTCGGAGAGTTTTGAAGCCTCGGCGTTACCGTTGCCGCCAACGGCTTTTGTTGAAAAGCCTTTAAGGCCGCGTTTTTTTAAGTAATCGTTTATTTTTTCAAGCTTACCCTGTATATCCTGCACATAAGCCTGTGCATTAGTAGTTTTGGTTACCTGTGGCATGGGTGCCGGAACGGTGTTTTTAAGTTTTGTCAGCTGCGACAGCAGTTGGTTTTTTTCTTCTTCCTGCTGTTTATTTTGAGAACGTAAATAAACAACAGATACGGTAAGCAGCAGTATCACACCCACAACACCAAAGGCATAATGATAAAGCCTGTTAAGATGCTTGGTTTTTACCTGGAGGGTGCGCTGCCGGTTTTTATTGACAATAATAACTGTGCTGAGGTCATTTGGCTTTGAATTCATCGCAATAAAATTAATAGGGAATGCAAGATAAGTAATAGGGATAAAAAAACAATATTAAAGATCAATAAACACTGTGTTAAATTTGGAAAATCCAAAAATGCGGAAATTCCGAAAATCCGTAATATTCATTTTGTCACTCAAGTTTAGCCCGTAAATTTCTTGCATAGTCATAAATTTAAAACTTCCTGTCTGTCAGACTTTTCAACTTCGGCGCTGCGGCTTTTGCTGCCTTTCTGACCTCCGGGAAAGTCAGCAAATTGTTATAATCCGGTTTTTTATACGTAAACCGGCAATCATTTGTTATTTTTGTTAATAAATTAAATAGAATAAAAAATGTATCCAGAATATTTAGTTGCCCCGATGCGGGAAGAATTAACCAGGGTTGGCTTTCAAGAGTTGAAAGACAGCGATGCGGTAACCAAAGCCATCGAAAGCGAAGGCACTGTATTTGTGATGGTAAATTCGGTTTGCGGATGCGCGGCAGCCAATGCCCGTCCGGCAGCGCGGATCGCGGCACAAAATGAAAAGCATCCGGACAAACTGGTAACTGTTTTTGCCGGTATGGAAGCCGATGCCGTTAACAAGGCCCGCGCCTATATGCTGCCTTATCCCCCGTCATCGCCTGCAATGGCATTATTTAAAGATGGTAAATTGGTTCATATTATTGAGCGCCATCAAATTGAAGGCCGCCCTGCACAAATGATAGCCGATAACCTGATCGGTGCGTTTGAACAATACTGCTAAAGAAGTTTTATACCTATAGTTTAAAGCCCGGTGTGTTTTGCATGCCGGGCTTTTGTTTGGAGTAACTTTCCTGGTTTCACTTCCCGTTGTCTGTGTCTTCACAGACAACCCCGAACAGCCCGTGGTAGAATCCATGCTTGCACGTGTAGCACTGTAGCGACGTTACACTTCGTGTTTTTTTAAATCTATTTAATGTATGTAACAAAATGGGCTTCTGCCCAGTCTTATTGTTTGTTAATAAAACTTCATAATTTAGCTTATTATTAACGCTATTAACTGACTCTTATTAACCAAACCTTATGGTAAAGAATTTTTACTTTATTGCTCTATTATTTTTTTCGTCCGCGGCCTTTGCTCAAAGGACCTATATCCAGTGCGGTAAACTCATCGACGGTATTTCAAATACTGCACGTGAGCATGTTACTATTGTTTTAGATGGTAACCTGATTACGGAAATTCAAAACGGTTTTACTGCCGGCGCTGCCGGCGACAGGGTGATCTCTCTCCAAAATAAAACCGTGATGCCGGGCCTTATCGACTGCCATGTTCACCTGGAGGGACAGCACAGCAAAAATACACTGATAGAAGGGTTTACGTTAACCGATGCCGATATTGCTTACAATGCTGCTGTATACGCAAAAAGGACATTAATGGCCGGGTTTACCACCGTTCGCGACCTGGGCGGAACGGGGGTAAATATCAGCTTGAGAAAAGCCGTGCAGAAGGGGTTGGTTGACGGGCCGCGCATCATAACAGCCGGCAGGGCTATATCAGCAAGCGGGGGCCACATGGATAGTTCGGACGGCTTCCGTGATGATGCCTTTAATCACAAAATGGGCCCGGATGACGGCGTTGCCGATGGACGGGATGAACTGATAAAGGCCGTTCGGCTGCAGATCAAGCGCGGGTCGAATGTGATCAAGATCGCTTCGACAGGCGGGGTACTCGACCTGAGTGAAAATGCGTCGGGTGCTGAATTTACGATTGATGAAATAAAGGCGGTGGTTGAAACAGCGAAGGACTACGGGTTAAAGGTTGCCTGCCATGCGCACGGTGCGGAAGGTATTAAACGGGCCATCCTGGGCGGCGTTGCCTCTATCGAACACGGCACTTTTATGAATGAAGAAGACATGGAACTGGCTAAAAAGAACGGAACCTACCTGGTCCCTACTATAATAGCCGGCAAGTCAGTTGCCGACTCGGCAAAAATAAAAGGCTATTTCCCGCCGGTGATCGCCCGTAAGGCTATGGAGGTTGGAACCGTGATACAGCAAACATTTGGCAAGGCCTATAAAGCGGGGGTTAAGATCGCCTTCGGAACAGACGCCGGGGTGTATGCCCATGGACAAAATTATAAGGAATTTCAATACATGGTTGAAGCCGGCATGCCGCCGATGGAAGCTATTAAGGCCGCAACTACCAGCGCGGCCGACCTGCTGGGCATCAGCGATAAAACCGGCAGCATCAGCAAAGGTAAATTTGCGGATATCATTGCCGTTGACGGTAACCCGCTCGAAGACATCGGGGCAATGAAAAACGTAACCTTTGTTATGAAAGAAGGAAAAATTTATAACCAATAAATATGAAAAGAACCGCAACTCTCAAATCATTTATCTTTTCGGGGCTTTTAATAGGACTCGGCGTTTCGGCATCATACGCACAAACCGCCAGGCCCGAAGACCCGCTGATGAAAGTCTATCGCGAAACACCGCCCAAAATAAATGACCTGGTGCACACCAAACTGGATGTGCGCTTTGATTATAAGAAACGCTATATGTATGGCAAGGAGTGGGTTACTTTAAGACCGCATTTTTATCCTACCGACACCCTTCGCCTGGATGCAAAGGGCATGGACCTGAAAAATATTTCGGTCGTTAAAAATGGCCGGAACATCCCGTTGAAGTTTAAGTATGATGACAGCCTCACTGTAGCTATTAAACTGGATAAGGTTTACCACAACAACGAAACGTATACCATTTATATTGACTACACCGCAAAGCCAAACGAACTGCATGTTAAAGGCAGCGCGGCTATTAACGATGCCAAGGGATTATATTTCATTAACCCGGATGGTACCGAAAAGGACAAGCCTACTCAAATATGGACGCAGGGCGAAACCGAAAGTTCGTCGGCCTGGTTCCCGACCATTGATAAGCCTGAACAAAAAACTACTGACGAGATAAGCATGACCGTTCCGGCAAAGTACGTTACTTTATCAAACGGCCGCCTGGCATCTCAAAAAGTTAACGGCGATGGCACACGTACCGATACCTGGAAACAGGAACTGCCCCACTCGCCATACCTGTTTATGATGGCCGTAGGCGATTTTAAGATATTCCACGATAAATGGCGCAATAAAGAGGTGAATTATTATCTGGAGCCTAAATATGCGCCGTATGCCAAACAAATATTCGGCATGACGCCGGAACTTATCGAGTTTTATTCAACCACGTTGGGTGTTGACTTTCCGTGGTATAAGTATTCGCAGATCGTTGTGCGCGACTATGTAAGCGGGGCAATGGAAAATACAAGTGCAACCCTGCATGGCGATTATGTACAGGAAACGCCGCGCGAATTGCTGGATGCCAATTATGATGCAGGGCGCAGCACCATCGCACACGAGCTATTTCACCAATGGTTTGGCGACCTGGTGACAGCTGAAAGCTGGAGCAACCTGACCGTTAATGAATCTTTCGCCGATTTTAGCGAAATGCTTTGGGCCGAACACAAATACGGTAAGGACGAAGCCGACGCGCACAGTTTAACGGCCATGCAAAATTATTTGAACTCGCCCGATGCCAAAACCAAAAACCTGGTGCGTTTTCATTATAAAGATAAGGAAGACGTATTTGATGTGGTAACCTACCAAAAAGGGGGGCGTATTTTAAATATGCTGCGTAATTATTTGGGTAATGCTGCCTTTTATAAAGGGCTGAACATTTACTTGAAAACCAATGCTTTTAAAAATGGTGAAGCCCAGCAATTGCGCCTGGCCGAGGAAGAAGCCAGTGGCCTGGATTTAAACTGGTTTTTTAACCAATGGTATTACGGCGCGGGCCACCCGGTGTTAACCATCAGCTACAAATGGGATGATGCCTCGAAAACTGAAACGGTTTACCTGCAGCAAACGCAGGACGGCCAAACATTCAGGCTGCCAATGGCTATTGATATTTACGCCGGCGGTAAAAAAGAGCGCCATAAAGTTTGGATGAACGATAAAGCTGATACGTTAACTTTCCATGCAGACTCCAAACCAGACCTGGTAAATGTTGACGGCGATAAAGTGCTGCTATGTGCCAAAACCGATAATAAAACACTGGACGAATTTGTATTCCAGTATTTTAATGCGCCGCTATACCTCGACCGTTTTGAAGCGATTACTTCCGCTGCAGCGGCAAAATCGTCGGATAAAAGCGCTCAAAAAGTGCTAATGGCCGCATTGCACGATAAATATTATGGGCTCCGTATTAAAGCGATCCGTGCTTTAAACATGAGCAATGATGAAGTTCATAACGCTGCATTGCCTGTATTGACCTCATTGGCGCAAACCGACGACAATACGTTGGTTCGCGCGGCAGCAATCGCCACTTTAGGAAAGTTAAAGGCATCCGGTAACATGAACCTGTTTAAACAAGCTTTAAGCAGCCAGTCGTACGCCATACAGGGCGCCGCGCTAACCGCGATAAATTTACTGGACCCGGCGCAGGCCCTATCCCTTGCCAAAGGCCTTGAAAAAGATAATAGGGGTACGCTTACACAAGCTATTATCAGTGTTTATTCCACTGCCGGCACCAATGAGCAATGGCCGTATGTATACAACGCATTTAATAGTGCCAACCCACAAGGAAAATTTGGCATGGTACGGAATGTTTCTGCGATGACAGGGCGCATTGAAAAACCCGAATATGCACAGCAAGGTATCAGCGCGCTTAAGGATCTGGGCATAAAGTACAAGCAGTTCGGCGTGGGACCTTTTGTTGTCGGATTATTAAGCGATATAAAAACCCAGCGCGCCAAACTGAAAGACGATGCTTCGGTAAAAACTGCTGATGATGCGATAAAGCAAATTAATGATGTGAAATAACTTCACGTCCATTTGATGAGGAAACGCCCTGCTTAGCGGGGCGTTTCTTTTACAAGCATATTTTATATTTGTCCCATGTATTTTATCAGAACAGCAACGCCCGATGATGTGGAGATCATCCGCAGCATAGCCGAAAAAACCTGGTGGCCGGCGTATTCGCCGATATTGGAAAAAGAGCAGATCGCTTTTATGCTGGGTAAGATCTATTCGGTGGAGCATATCAGCTCCCAGCTAAAAAACAATACCCAAACTTACTTGCTGCTTTTTGAGGTTGCCAGTCCGGGAGGCGGGGACGACAAAGCAGTGGCCTTTGCGGGATATTCGCCCCGTGAAGAGGACCCGGAGGTTTATAAGCTTCATAAACTCTATTGTCTGCCCGAAACGCAGGGCAAAGGCTATGGTAAAATACTCATCAACGAAGTGATCAGCAAAACGCTGCAAGCCGGTAAGCATACCCTCGACCTTAATGTAAACCGGTATAATAAGGCGAAAAGCTTTTATGAAAAAATGGGCTTCGCGATAGTTTACGAAGAGGATGTACCTATTGGCAAATACTGGATGAATGACTATGTGATGCGGAAGGAATTATAACCTAAAACTACCACCATTTGCTGTTATTTTCCTCAGGGTCGGCTTTGGGTTTTTCGGGCCGGACAGCAACTTTGGGAATTTCAGCATGTTCCGGCTCGTTTTGAATTTGCGCCGGCGCCTCGCGAGCTGGATTTTTCTCCCGGGGGTCATTTTGAACCGGAGCAGGCTTATGGATCTCAAATATGGGCTCCGCTTTTACAGGGGCCTCTTTTTCCGGTTTCTGCTGATTGAAATTGGCTATTTTTAATTTGATATCGGCATAGATCGGCTTCCCATCTTTAACAATAGTGATATTGCCGTTTAAAATAGCTTCGGGGTTTACGTCCAGCTTTTTGGCAACAATATTCCCGTTTAAAATAGCGCCTGCCCTAATCTCGAGCGTGTCGGATACGGATATATTGCCTTCTATTCTCCCTTCTACCACGCACTTCCGGCAATTAACGTCGCCTGTTATTACCGCATCCTTACAAACCGTAATGTCTCTTCCGCCATAAATATTGCCTGTTAAATTTTGGGCGATCCAAACGTCATTTACGGCAATTATATCTTTATCTTTTTGTATAAGTGACCCGTTAGCCAGGAGGTCATCCTGGCTAACAGGTTGTTTTTCTTCTTTTAAAAATAGGCTTTTTATATAATTTATCAGATTCATTCATTAAAATTCACAACAACTGTTGTGGCGTTGCCTATATCAATCCCTACTGAGGATTGTTTTAACCCGTTTGTTTTACGCAACGAGTTTAAGGCATAACCCTTGCCGGCTAAACTGGCAGGATCGTCCACAAAATTGAGTTGTGCAATATCGCCAAATTCTTTGTTAAAGCATTCAACTAAATCGTTATAATATAACCCGCCGCCGCACAAATAGATTTTATTTGTTTTCATTAAGTTGGAATCGGTAATTACATTTCTAAGATTTGGCGAAATTACTTCGTTGTAGTAGGATTTTATTGCATTTTTACGAATCTCTCTTAAATCAATGTTCTTCCTGTTCAGGATAATATATCCTTTTTGAAAGGCATCATCCAGTAAATGGGCGTTCCGGAATTCAAGATAATTAGATTTTTCCAATTCCTTCAGTACAATGTTGATGGCATATTTTAATCCGTGCGTGCTGATCATGGTTTGTTCAATTATACCTTCATCAGTGCTCAATACCGATTCAAAAGTTCCGAACCCGCAGCTTAATACAAAAAAGCTCCCTTCGGCTTTTTGCTCCCCTTTCCGCAAGGCTATGGTGCAGCCAACTATTTCGGGCACCACATCCACGTCGCCGATCTCGACAACGGCCGTTTTTTTAGCACCGTTGCTGAACACCGATGCATCATACTCAACCCGGTGCGAACGTTTTAAATACTGCACAGCTTTATCTTTATATATGTGATAGGTACCATAAGGAAAGCCAACTGTTACTGTAATGGGCTGGTCCACTTTATCGCTGGCCAGCAAAAGCGCCGCGTTCATTAGTAACTGATAATCCAGGTCGTCGGGTGAAGAATTAATGGCTTTGTGGGGGAATTCGCCTTCGCTTAATGACAGGTTGCCGCAGGTATACCACTGATTGTCATGCAGTATCTTCAGGCCGTTTATTAATTCATTGGAGGTGTTAGCCAAATTGGCATTATTCGCCTCAATTAAGCTGGAAAAGGATTGAGATTTAAACATAAGTTTTCAAGTTAAATTTACCAGGGGGATATAGTTTATTTTTTAATGTTTGATTAATTTCTTAATTCCGACCATGTTTACGAAACCGCCGCTATAAAGTTGTTTTAAATTTACTTAAATCGTTCACCAGTAACAATAATACAAATAAAATGGATTGAATTTTCAAACGATAAAAAAAATAACTTTGCATAAAGTTATTGAATTCAGGCGAAATATTGGACAATACTTATAATAGTATGGAGGCCGATAACCTATTACCTGTCCCGCTTCGCCACCCTTTTAGGCGTATCCGCTCCCGAGACGATACCCCGTGAGCTTAGCGCGATAGCTCTGATGGTCGATGTTATATTCGCCACATCAAGTGTGCTTAGTTCATCTTTAACAGTATGGTAATATTTATCAATATCTATCTGGTCAGTTGATATGGTATGCGCCGGGACGCCGATTGCGGCCAGCGACGCGTTATCGCTGCGATAAAACAGGTTTTGCTGCGGGTAAGGGTCGGGATAAAACTTAAACGCGGTGCCTTCGAGGTTTTTTTGGAGGATGGTACCGAAATCCGACCGCTCAAAGCCGGTAATGAAGGCGGAATTCCCGCCGAATTTGGACGCTTTGCCGATCATCTCGATATTAAACATGGCTGCCACTTTATCGGGATCAACGATTTTCGCGAAATGCTGCGATCCGAATCCGCCGATCTCTTCGGCTGTAAAGGCTACAAAAATCAGCGTTCGGGCGTTGTTATGCAGTTTTTTGAAATACCGGGCCAGCTCAATTACGGCTGTCGTGCCCGAGGCGTCGTCATCGGCGCCATTGGCAATGCTGTCGCCCTGTACGGGTTTCAATATGCCCAAATGGTCGTAATGCCCCGAGAAAATGACATACTCATTTGGTTTGGTTTTACCGGGAATAATGCCGGCTATGTTAAACAATGGCAGTTCCTCTTTTTTTCCGGTATAGCTAACGTCGAAGGATTTAATGTCGTCATGTTTGCCCAGTACAAAAACCAGTGCCTGGTCGTCATTGACTTTATTAGTTACATTTCCATTGCGGGAACGGTCTTTTAACATTTTAAAGATAGCAGCAAACTGCGGGTCGACCAGGATGAGCATTTTTTTGCCGCTCTGTAAATAGCCCGTATACTCCGTGCGGAAATTCTTATCGGCGCTAAGCTTAACAATTTGCACATCGCTGTTATTGGTCCATTCGAGCGAGGCCGCGCTCGTGCTGGCAAATACGCTGTCGGGTGAAATGACCTTGCCGTTGATGCTAGCCAATGTTTTTACAGCGGTTACGCGGGTCATAGTAAAGTTTTGACGGTAGCTGGGGTTGCCTTCCAAAGGTTTTAACCCTATATTTTTATACTCGCTCTCAATAAATTGTGCGGCCTTTTCAATGCCGGGCGTAAACGTGGCGCGCCCCTGCATATCATCTGCTGATAGGGTTTTAATAATCCGCTCTACATCATCCTGTTTGATGAGTTTATTTACTTCTTGTCCGAAGGTGTAAAACGATATTGCAAGTAAAGCCGCCGCTGCAAATATTTTTTTCATTTTTATTATTTGATTTTTGATGACAGCCAATTGTTGCGAAAAGTTTCCTCGTCCTTAGATAAAGCTTTCCCTACCTTTTCATTGGTAATCACCTCAAAGTATGGGTTCTCTTCCAGGGTTACGGTTGTTTCGTGGTTGCCGGTGCGGTTTCTATAGCTGACCGCGATTTTATCTCCCGGTTTTTTGCCATCTACTACATCGTTAAAGGCCTGCTCATCTTTGACGTTTTTTCCATCGGCTTTCAGAATAATGTCGCCTGCATCTAACCCGGCTTTATAAATGGGCGTACCTATTATGGTGCTTGATTGAATGGCGAGGCCTTCAGTTCCGTTTGTGCGCGCCTGTCCGGATCTGCCCCTGCCGGGCATAGTGGACAACGGCCCTGCCCATGCTTTACCTGCTTGTGCCTTGCGCAATACCAGGCCTGCCTTTGCCAGTAAGGCCTCATAATTGTTTTTATCGGTCCCGAAAATGTACCTGTTAAAAAAATCGGCTGCGAATTTGGGGTTTTTGGTGAGTTTTGCCAGGTCGTTCTGCAGGTCCGGGACGGTGTAGGGTTTCATAACTTTGCCACGTGCCAGCCATACTTCGCGCATGTAGTCGTCCAGTGTCAGGTTAAATTCGCTGCGCAGCCGCAGATCGAGCGCCAGGGCGGTTGCTCCGCCGTAATAGTAGTAGCTCGTGAAAATGTTATTGTCATTGTTCGGATCGATCGAAACGCCTGCATCTGCAAATACAGCATGGTTGCTTGCCTGTACAGGGGTGTATTTTGCCGCCCCGGGTGTGTTCAGTGCGGCATTTACCAGCCCCGAAATGATGCGTGTGTAGTCATCCACCGTGTGAAAGCCTGAGCGCTCCAGCAGCAGCTCGCCGTAATACTGGGTAAAACCCTCGGCAAACCAAAGCTCGCTGCTCATGTTGGCATGTTCGAAATTAAACGGTTCCAATGATTTAGGGCGTATGCGCTTTACGTTCCAGCTGTGAAAATATTCGTGCGAAAATGTGCTTAGCAAACGAACTTCATTGCCTTCCACTTTATTTGCAGGCTGTACAATGCAGGTTGAGTTGCGGTGTTCCATACCATCGCCCGATGTGGTCGGGTAAACATCATCCAGGAAAGTGTATTGGCCATAATCATACGCCGGCAGTTCGCCAAATACTGCTTTTTCCTCCAGCACCATTTTTTGTACCATTTTACCAAAATTATCAATCACCAGCTGGCTGTCATCGGAATGGACAGTTAGGCTGATCTTCTCCTTTTTGCCATCAGTATTTATCACGTCCCAGCTTGTTTCCCTAAAATTCGACAGTTCGGTGGGGCTGTCCATCATATATTGCAAATCGGGCGCGCTGTAAATATTGGCCCCTTCGGGTTTTAGCTGGGTGGCAACCTTCCAGCCGTATTTATCAAGGTCGTCAAACTCGAATTTAAGCGGGCGTTTTTCCAGCCCGGGCACCCACATAAACGCGGCTGGCATGTTCAGGTGCGCGTGGCTGTCGTCAATGCTGGCATAAGTGCCGTCGGTCCAGTTGCCGAAAAGCGTATAAGTTATGATCACTGTTTCGGTATGCTCGCCAACTTCATACACATCGCCTTCAATTTGTTTGAGCGGCAGCGGGTTCCCGTTAACATCTTTAGCTTTAACATTATATATATTTTTACCAAACTCGTGGGTTGCATAACGCCCTGCTGAAGACCGGCTCATGCGCACACGAAAGTCGCGTGAGGGAGATTGGGGGATAGTCATCTTAATTTCCGCCTCGTGATGAGCGGCATTGGGGAACGATACCAGGTAAAAAATAGCCTTTTGTCCCTCCTGGGCGAAAGCAGCAGTTATAAAAAAGAATGTAAGTACGAATAGGGGTAATTTTTTCATTTGAACAAATTATTAACGGCGGTCAAATTACTATTAATTCAGGAAAAGTTGGGAAAAAGTCTTAAGTCCGGAGTCTTAAGTCAAGAGTCTTAATGAAAAATAGACTGGGCGTGGTCTTATTGCGCGGTTTTACAATTAAATTGGATAATATTGCATACTGGTACGATAAGCGAATTTATTATGAAAACAGCTCTAATAACAGGGGTTACCGGCCAGGACGGCGCATATTTAGCGGAATTTTTATTGAAGAAAGGTTACGAAGTGCATGGCGTGAAGCGAAGGTCGTCTTCGTTTAACACTGATCGTATCGACCACTTGTACCGTGACCCGCACGCTCCGGATGTTAAATTCAGGCTACACTATGGTGACCTCACCGATTCTGCCAACCTGATCAGGCTCGTGCAGGAAATACAGCCTGATGAAATATATAATTTAGGCGCCCAAAGCCACGTAAAAGTAAGTTTTGATACGCCTGAATATACGGCCAACACCGATGGGATTGGCACGTTACGCATACTCGAAGCCGTTAGGCTGCTGGGCCTTACGCAAAAAACACGCATTTACCAGGCTTCCACTTCTGAACTATACGGCCTGGTACAGGAAGTGCCGCAAAGCGAACGGACGCCGTTTTACCCGAGGTCGCCGTACGCGGTAGCCAAATTGTACGGTTATTGGATAATTGTGAATTACCGCGAAGCCTATAATATGTATGCTTGTAACGGCATTTTATTTAATCATGAAAGCCCGGTAAGAGGCGAAACGTTTGTTACACGGAAAATTACAACAGCGGCCTCGCGGATTGCGATGGGATTGCAGGATTGCCTTTACGTAGGTAATTTATCCGCGCAGCGGGATTGGGGCCATGCAAAGGATTATATAGAAGCTATGTGGCTGATGCTGCAGCAGGACAAGCCTGAAGACTTTGTTATAGCCACAGGGGTAACCACTACCGTAAGGGATTTTATAAAAATGTCGTTTAACGAATTGGGTATTGAAGTTGAATTTAGCGGCAAAGACGAAAACGAGCGCGGCGTAATTATCGATATCGACCAGCAGAAAATCGAAGGGCTGGGATTGGCAGCTAATGCTTTGAAGTTTGGTCAAACGGTGGTAAAAGTAGATGCTGCTTATTTCAGGCCGACTGAAGTGGAACTGCTGATAGGTGATGCCACGAAGGCAAAGGAGAAGCTGGGCTGGACACCAAAATACGACTTGCAGGCTTTGGTGAGCGACATGGTAAAGTCCGATCTGAACCTGGTAAAAAAGGATGATCATTTAAGAAAGGGCGGATTTAAAACCCTTAACTATTTTGAGTGATCCCCGTTACGATTCATTTACATTTATGAAGAAAATATATCTCAGCTTACTTTTGTTATTTACGATGGTTGGCGCCGCCCATTCACAGTCGGTATACCAGCCTTATTCATACCAGTTTTATCAAAAGCTGAATCCGGATGCTTACTCAACCAAAACCCGGGAGCATACTTCCTTAAAACCTTTTTTTGCTGACGATTCCCTATTAAAGCGCAGGTACGATTCATTGATGAATTATGGATCGGATGATAAACAGCATAGCTGGGGCTACCGGAAATTATTTAATGAGCACCTGGTCGACATGAAAAACCCGGGCTCGACTTTTTACGCCGATCTGCTGCCTGATCTTACCGTTGGCCGGGATTTTTCGGGGCAGTTAACCACCAGTACCACTTCACTCGGCTTACAGGTTGGGGGCACGGTTGGCAATAAATTTTATTATAATGTTACCGGCTATCAAAGCAGCGCCGTGCTGCCTGATTATATGTCGACTTATATCAACCAGGTTGGCATTGTGCCGGGACAGGCTTACGCTAAAACGTATCGTACCAATGGTTACGACTGGTCGTATATAACTGCTGTCGTATCGTACACCCCTGTAAAGTATTTAAATATCTCTGCCGGACGTGATAAAACGTTTATTGGCGATGGATACCGGTCGATGCTTTTGTCGGATTATTCGTCACCCTATCTTTTTTTTAAGCTTACCGGCACGCTGGGCAATGTAAGGTATATGGCCATGTGGGCCGATATGAATGACCCGGCGGTGACCTCCCAATATGGCGTCTTCCGGAAAAAATTCGGCGTTTTTCACTATCTCGACTGGAACGTGAGCAACCGGTTATCGCTTGGTTTCTTTGATAATGTGATCGGGTATTTTACTGATGATAACGGGCAAAAACGGCCTTTTGATTTTAATTATATAAACCCGCTCATTTTTATGAAACCCATAAATAATTCGAGCGGCGACCCCGATAAATCGTTGCTTGGAGCTACAGGTAAATACAAGATAAGCGACGGCGTAACAGCTTATGGCCAATTCATACTAAATGAGTTTGTGTCGAAGGATTTCTTTTCCAGCGATGGGGCGTCCACCAATAAATATGGCTACCAGCTTGGTTTCAGGGGGACTAATTTGTTTACCATTAAAAACCTGAACTTCCTGGTCGAAACCAATAATGCTAAACCTTATACTTATTCGGCACGGTCGGCGATTGAGAATTATTCGAACAACAGCGAGCCCCTTGCACATCCCTGGGGCGCTAATTTCCGGGAAGTGGTGGGATTGTTGAATTATTCGTACAAACGATTTGATTTTAGCGGGGAAGCCGATTACGGGCACTACGGGTTGGATATCAACGGGCTAAACTACGGGAAGGATATTTTCCAGATTTACACCAACGCGGCAAAAGCTTATGGCAATTACATGGGGCAGGGGTTAACCACCAATATGATTTACGTGGAAGGCAAGATAGCTTATCTGCTTAATCCCAAATATAATTTAAGAATAGAACTGGGCGGGATAATACGGGATGAAAAGAATGCGCAGTTTAATGATAAAACCGCGATGATCACCCTTGGCCTCAGAAGTTCATTCCGGAACTTGTATACAGATATTGCCAGTTATAAAACGCATTAATGTGCAGATGTGCAAATGTGCAGATGATTTGATGTGCAGATGTGCAAATTTCAAATGTGCGGATGATTGAGGCACAGATTGCAAATATGCGAATGTTAAAAAAAATGACGATGCTGATTGAGGTGTGGTTGTGATATTGATATTAAAGTTAACTCCCCGTTAAATCAAAAATAATCTGCACATCTGCACATTTGAAATTTGCACATCTAAGACGCAATAATATGCTTACTCTGTTTGATGCCGATGTGTTTAACCCGGGCTGCTATGTTTTCGGCGTCGTAACCGCATTCAGCCCAAAGCTCGGGTTGTTCTCCGTGTTCGACTACACGGTCGGGTATGCCTAAACGGATAACCTGTGCATGGTAATTGTTGTCGGCCATAAATTCTAAAACAGCACTTCCCATCCCGCCTTCCAGGCAGCCATCCTCAACTGTTATGATCTTGCTGAATTTCTTACACACCTCATGCAACAGGACTTCATCCAGCGGCTTTACAAAGCGCAGATCGTAGTGTGCGGGATAATAGCCTTCGGCATTCAATTCGGCAGTTGCCATAACTACCTGGTTCCCCACATGGCCTATTGATAAAATGGCAACATCTTCACCATCGCAAATCTTGCGGCCCTTACCTACTTTAATCGCTTTCATCGGGCGCTGCCAGTCGACCATAACCCCTGTACCGCGCGGATATCTTATAGTAAACGGCCCCATATCGTCCTGCTGAGCGGTAAACATCAGGTTGCGTAATTCCTCTTCGTTCATCGGCGCAGATACCGTCATGTTAGGTACGCACCGCATATAGGCCAGGTCGTACGCGCCATGATGTGTTGCGCCATCGGCGCCGGCTATGCCGGCCCTGTCGAGGCAAAAAACCACGTTCAGGTTTTGTATGGCTACATCGTGTATAACCTGGTCATAAGCCCGTTGCATAAAGCTCGAATAAATATTGCAGAAAGGTACCAGGCCTTGCGTTGCCAACCCTGCCGAGAATGTTACAGCATGCTGCTCGGCAATACCCACATCAAAGGCGCGGTTAGGCATGGCCTTCATCATCAAATTAAGGGAACAACCCGACGGCATAGCCGGTGTGATGCCCATTATTTTAGGATTTTGCTCAGCCAGTTCAATAATGGTATGCCCGAAGACATCCTGATATTTCGGAGGCTGCGGTTTTTCCTGTTTGGTTTTCCTGATCTCGCCGGTTATTTTATCAAACAAACCGGGCGCATGCCATTTGGTCTGGTCTTTTTCGGCCAGGGCATATCCCTTGCCTTTTACGGTAACGCAATGAAGCAGCTTAGGCCCCGGGATATTGCGCAGGTCGCGTAATACACCTACCAGGTGTTCCACATCATGACCATCAATAGGGCCAAAATACCTGAAATTAAGCGCTTCAAAAAAGTTGCTCTTTTTAAGCAGTGTACCTTTAATACTTTTTTCGATCTTCTGTGCTATCCGGTAAGCATCCGGCCCAATGGTCGATAATTTTGCCAGGATATGCGCAATATCGTCCCGGAAACGGTTGTATTGTTTCGAGGTAGTGATGTCTGTTAAATACTCTTTCAGCGCACCAACATTGGGGTCGATCGACATGTTGTTGTCATTCAGGATCACCAGCAGGTTGGTATTTTCGATACCGGCATGGTTGAGGGCTTCAAACGAAATACCCGCAGTCATGGCGCCATCGCCGATCACAGCCACATGTTGCCTGTCGGTTTCACCTTTATATTGTGAGGCCACGGCCATCCCCAAAGCTGCCGAAATGGAAGTGGAAGAGTGACCGACGCCAAAGGTGTCATATTCGCTTTCCGAACGTTTAGGGAAACCGCTTATACCCTTGTAGATGCGATTGGTATGAAAAGATTCCCGGCGGCCGGTAAGTATTTTATGGCCATACGCCTGGTGCCCTACATCCCAAACCAGTTGGTCGTAGGGCGTGTTTAAAATATATTGCAATGCAACGGTTAGTTCAACCACGCCCAGGCTGGCTGCAAAATGCCCCCCATTTACCGAAACCACGTCAATAATGTATTGGCGCAGTTCCTGGCATACCTGTTTTAGTTCATCAACCCTAAGTTTCTTTAGATCAGAGGGATAATTTATTTTTTCCAATAAGTTTCCGGCCGGTACCTGCATTGGCATTATTAGATGATTTTAATTACAAAAGACGGTATTTTATTCGTAAAAATATGATAAACGTTTTTAATAATTTACCGCTTTAGTTTATTTTTTGTCAGATATTACACGCATAGTCAACGCCTATTCAGTAATAATATTTACACATTTACAACACTTTCAATCTTTTAACCTTTATTTTTGGGCGCTGATGTCAGAAGAAAATTTCGAAATAAAATTACCGCAGTTTGAAGGCCCCTTTGATCTGCTGCTTTTTTTTATTGAAAGGGACGAACTGGAGATTCACGACATCCCAATTGCCCGTATTACCGACGATTTCCTGGACTATCTTCATCAAATGGCGAGCCTGAACATGGAGATTGCCAGCGAGTTTATATTCGTGGCGGCTACGCTGATGCGCATTAAGGCAAAGATGCTGCTGCCCCGCTATGAATCAGAAAATGATGGGAACGAAGCGGACACGAAAGAAGAACTGATCAGGAAACTTATCGAGTATAAAAAGTTCAAAGAGATATGCGTTGAACTTTTGCCTTTGGAGGACGAACGATTTAAACAAGAAAAGCGCGGGAATATAAGGTTCGACATTGAGCAGGCCGACACGGTGCCGGTACCCGGCGAAGAGCTGTCGGAACTTAGTTTGTATAAGTTAATGATGGTTTATGAAAGGATGATGAAGCGTTTCCTTGACAGGAGCGAGGAAGTCACCCATACCGTAACTCAATACCCTTATACTATTGAACAGCAAAAGAAAGCCATAAGTGAATTGCTGAAGATCAATAAAATGATGGATTTTAAAGCTATCGTCGGCCAATCGGAGAACAAGGTGCATTTTGTTTATAATTTTTTAGCGGTGCTCGAAATGCTGCAGCAGGAGATCATTGCCATACAGGTTGGGTTGGGGTATAATAATTTTAGGATATCGGCGAAATAGATTTGAGATGTGAGATATGAGATCGAAAAGTACTCAATTAACGTTGGTTTTTATTTTGCCAAAAAAAATATCTCATATCTCAAATCTCATATCTCACATCTAAATTCCTACATTTGCGCCGTTTACAAGTTTTATGAAAAGAGACAAATTAATTTTTAAGCTATTGGATGAAGAGCAGCAGCGCCAGGAAGAAGGCATTGAACTGATCGCATCCGAAAATTTTGTTAGCCGGCAGGTAATGGAGGCAGCAGGATCTGTTGCTACAAACAAGTACGCCGAAGGATTACCAGGCAAGCGCTATTACGGCGGCTGTGAGGTGGTTGACGAAATTGAAACAATAGCTATAGAACGGGCTAAGCAACTGTTTAACGCCGAGTGGGCTAACGTGCAGCCGCACTCGGGTGCGCAGGCTAATGCTGCGGTTATGCTGGGCTGTTTGAAACCCGGCGATAAAATTTTGGGCTTCGATTTGTCTCACGGCGGCCATTTAACACATGGGTCACCGGTCAATTTTTCAGGAAAATTGTACGAGCCTCATTTTTACGGGGTAAAGAAGGAAACCGGCCTGGTTGATTACGACCAGCTTAAAAAGGTAGCCTTAAAAGAAAAGCCTAAAATGATCATTTGCGGCGCTTCGGCGTATTCGCGCGATTGGGATTATGAATTTATACGCAAGGTTGCCGACGAAGTTGACGCTTTGGTGCTGGCCGACATTTCGCACCCGGCGGGCCTTATTGCCCGTGGTTTGTTAAATGACCCGATGCCGCATTGCCATATCGTTACGACAACAACGCATAAAACACTGCGCGGCCCGCGTGGCGGGATGATATTGTTAGGGAAGGATTTTGAAAACCCGTTTGGCCAGAAAACACCGAAAGGCGAGATAAAAATGATGTCGGCTGTTTTGGATATGGCGGTGTTCCCCGGTACGCAGGGCGGCCCGCTGGAGCATATCATAGCCGCTAAGGCGATCGCATTCGGCGAAGCTTTAACGGATGAGTATATGAAATATATTTTGCAGGTTAAAAAAAATGGCGCGGCAATGGCCGAGGCCTTCACCAGTCGCGGCTACGAAATTGTTTCGGGCGGAACAGATAACCATTTGATATTAATTGACCTGCGGAATAAAAATATCACCGGCAAGGCTGCTGAAAACGCATTGGTTGCTGCCGATATTACCGTGAATAAAAACATGGTACCTTATGACGATAAATCACCTTTCGTCACTTCTGGCATCAGGGTGGGTACCGCCGCGATCACTACGCGCGGCCTCAAAGAAAAGCAGATGGACCATATTGTTGACCTGATAGATGCAGTGATCAATGATCCCGAGAATGAAGATGTATTGAAAAAGGTTAGGAAAAAGGTTCATAAGTTAATGGAGGAATATCCTTTATACAAGGATTAGCGTGGCCTTTGTGCATAACTTTAAATCATATTTCATAAACAAGCAACTTTTTGTGATGTTATATCGTTTAGCGATCATAACATTCACCATATAACTATTTAATGTTGAAATACGTTAACGGGGAGATAAATAATTTTATATAAATAACGTGGAAGAGGGATTAAATATACATGTGCTTGTTGTTGATGATAATCAAATAAACAGGTTGCTCATTAATAAGGTTCTGTCAAAATGGGGCGCCACCATTGATTTCGCAGAAAATGGATTGGAAGCCATTGAAAAAATAGAGGGCAACCGTGATTACGATGTTGTATTAATGGATATCCATATGCCCGAAATGGGTGGTATAGAGGCTACGCATATCTTACGCAGCAAGAGCGACCCATATTTTCAGCAATTGCCTATAATAGCGCTTACAGCCTCAATGCTTACCAATGAACGAAGCCAGATCGATGATGCTGGAATGGATTATATTATAAAGCCTTTTGACCGTAAAGATTTATTTGAGAAGTTAAGCCATTTTCAAAAGGTCGAGAAAAGCTGAAAAGTTAGGTGAAAGCTGAAAGGCTTTTATCTGTCGTTAATGTTTATCCACCTGCTCGTAATTAAATCAGCGAAATCCAATAATCATTAAGAATCAGCGGTCGCGTAAGCGATAGTGGCGATGCTTAATTTCAAGCCATCAACCTTAAGCAATTGTGTGCCGCAGGCCTCGAGGGTTGAGCCAGTGGTGATGATATCATCCACCAATAAAACATGCCTGCCCGCTAACATTTCCGGGTTTTTAACCACAAAAACATCCTGCATATTTTCGAACCTCGCAAACCGCGATTTATGCGTTTGTGTTTCGGTTACTGATACGCGCACGAGGTTGTTATCTGCAACAGTCGCATTTAATTTTTGTGCGAGGCCTTCTGCAAAACAGGCACTTTGATTATAGCCACGCTGGCGCAGCCTTTTTTTATGCAGCGGAACCGGCACGATCACGTCCACAGTTTTAAAAATATCATTTTTGTTGAGCTGCTCACCGGCAATATTACCCAACAAATTACCCAGCTGGTGCATGCCTTTGTATTTAAACTGGTGCATTAAGTTCTGTATCTTACCGCCTTTGGTGAAATAATACAGGGCATAAGCGCTTTCAAGTTTAATCTTTCCCCAAAATTGCTGTGCTACAATATTATCGGATTGCTGGTGAAAATTTGTGAATGGTAAATTATAAAGACAAGTGGTACAGATGAGTTGTTCATTGGCCATCAGGCTTTCGCCGCATGCCGCACAAAGCTCGGGGAATAGTAAGGAAACAAAATCAACTAAATATCCTTGCCGCATTTTCATGCGATGAATTTAGCTGAGATTTTTATTATACCGAAACTTTTTCTTTTTCCTTTATCGCCAGCTGGCCGCAGGCAGCGTCGATATCTTTACCGCGGCTGCGGCGGATGTTGGTATTAATGCCCTGTTTGCGCAAGTGTTCGGCAAATGCCTCGATCTTATCTTCGCCGGCGTTGATGAAGCTGGCAAATGCTATAGGATTATATTCTATGATATTTACTTTGCAGGGCAGGTGCTTGCAAAAACGGGCCAATTCTTCCGCGTCCTTCAGCGTATCGTTAAACCCGTCAAAAACAATGTATTCGTAGGTTACCGGGTTTTTTGTTTTCGCGTAATAATATTTTAATGCTTCGGCGAGTGCCTTTAACGAGTTTTGCTCATTGATAGGCATAATGGTATTCCGCTTTTCATCATTGGCGGCATGTAATGATAACGCGAGATTAAACTTCACCTGGTCGTCGCCCAGTTTTTTTATCATTTTGGCTATACCGGCAGTTGAAACCGTAATACGTTTCGCGGCCATGTTAAGCCCGTCTTCTGATGTCAGCTTATCAACCGATTCCAGTACGCTCTTGTAATTAAGCAGCGGTTCGCCCATGCCCATGTACACAATGTTCGAGAGGGGTATCCCATAGTTCTCCCGCGCCTGCCTGTCAATCAGCACCACCTGGTCATAAATTTCATCGGCATTCAGGTTACGTTTGCGTTCCATATAACCTGTCGCACAAAATTTACATGTGAGGCTGCAACCCACCTGGGATGACACACAGGCGGTCATCCGCCCCGGCGTTGGTATTAAAACACCCTCAATTAAGTGAGTATCATGCAGAATAAAAGAATTTTTTATAGTTTTATCCGCGCTAAACTGGGAGTTGTGAATTTGAACATGATTGATGACAAAGTTTTCATCAAGCTTGTTACGGAATTCTTTTGGCAGGTTGCTCATTTCTCCGAATGAGAAACAGGACTTTTTCCAAAGCCATTCATACACTTGTTTAGCCCTAAAGCTCTTGCCTTCGGCGAGCCTGCTGGCAAATTGCTCCTGCATGGCTTCCAGGGAAAGACTGCGGATATCAATTTTATCGTTAGAGGGATTCACGGTGCAAAGTTACGGAATTAAAAAAACTATGTTTTAAAAGAAAAAAATTTTATATTTTAGAAAAAACAACCTTATAGTATTAAAGTTATATTATAATGGGTTGGTCTATGTTAGCTGATATTATAGTATAATTTATACTAATGAAAAGTTTTAAAGCCGATTACGTATACCCCGTTTGTGCCGATCCAATAAAAAATGGAATTGTTACCGTAGATGATTCAGGTAGAATTGTTTCAGTAACCGATCCGGGCACCTCATCTGAACCCGATAATATTCCTGTTAAAAAGCTTAGCGGAATTATTTGTCCCGGATTTGTCAATACCCACTGCCACCTGGAGCTTTCGCACCTGAAAGGTAAGATTGAACCGCGAAAGGGGCTTGTCAATTTCATAAAAGAAATTCAAAAGACCAGGAAGGCAGATAACGCTGAAATACTTGACGCTGCTGCGGAAGCTGACTCAGCCATGTACGAAAACGGTATTGTTGCCGTCGGCGATATTGTTAATACAAATATTACTATCCCGGTTAAAGCCAGGAGCAGTTTATACTATCATAGCTTTATTGAATCATTTGGCTTCGTGCCGGCGCAAGCGAAAGAGGTATTTGAACGGGCTTTGAATTTGTTGAATGAATTTAAGCCGTCGCCGTGTTCCATAACGCCGCATGCACCTTACTCGGTGTCGAAGGAACTGTTTAAATTAATAAAAAATTATAGCGAGGACCGGCCGAACCTGATCAGTATTCATAACCAGGAGAGTGAGGAAGAAAATAAGTTTTACAGGTATAAACTGGGCGACTTTAACGACCTATACGCCGATTTCGGTATAGATATCAGCCACTTTAAACCTCAGGCGCGCAACTCCCTGCAGTCAATGATCCCTTTATTAACCAATAAGCAGAAAATACTGCTGGTGCATAATACCTTCACCAACTTAAAGGATATTTACTTTTTAAAACGGTTCGACCGCGATATACACTGGTGCTTTTGCCCCAATGCGAATTTGTATATCGAAGATATTGTGCCCAAAGTGGAATTATTTTTAGGCCAGGGATATAATATTACGCTTGGCACCGACAGCCTGGCCTCGAATAATGAGCTATCTATCCTGGGCGAGATGTGTGGACTGCAGCAAAAATATCCGGTGCTAACCACCACGCAGCTAATTGAGTGGGCCAGCCTCAACGGCGCCAAATATTTTGATATTGCTGACGAGAAGGGCTCGCTGCAGGCAGGTATGACCCCCGGCCTAAACCTCATAACCGGCCTTGACGGCTTAAGGCTTACTCCTGAAAGCAAAGTGAAGCGGTTGGTGTGAGATTTGTTGAAATGTTGGAAGGTTGTAATGTTTCAAGGTTGGCGGTTTGCAAAGTTGTAGTAATTTTGAAAGCGTTTTACCTACGAAAATTTTAACATTTCAACGTTACAACCTTCCAACATAACAACAATTATGAAACACCTCGATATTGTAGTAAAAGGTAAAGTGCAGGGCGTATTTTTCAGGGCTTCGACCAAGGCGGTCGCCGACCAGCTGGGCATAAAGGGCTATGTTAGAAACGACGCCGGCGGTGACGTTTCAATAGCAGCCGAGGGCGACCAGATGCTGCTGGATATGTTCCTGGAGTGGTGCCGCGAGGGCCCGGAGCACGCCAAAGTAACTTCTGTTGAAAGCCATGACGGCGAATTAAAAAACTATCGTAATTTTGATATCGCAAAAGGTCTTAAATAATCCTTCAAACTAATTTCCATCAATCATTGTCGACCGCTAAAAAATTTGCCGGGCAAACAGCCATATATGGTTTAAGTACGATCGCCGGCAGGGTGCTTAACTTTTTTCTGACACCGGTTTATACTTACTCTTATTCAACCGGAGTGTATGGTGTGCTGACAACCATGTTTAGCTGGGCCTCTATTTTAAATGCAGTAATGGCATTTGGAATGGAAACTACCTTTTTCAGGTACCTCAACAAGCATAGCGACAATCAAAGAAAAGTTTATAATAACGCCTTCGCTTCGGTATTCTCAATCACGCTTATTTTTTTACTGCTTACGCTACCCTTCATAGGCCATATAGCGAATTTTATTGACGTTGGTAAAGGAACCTCTCACAAAGATTTTATAACATACATCGATTATTTTATAGCCATATTGGTCATTGACGCATGGTGCGTAATACCGTTTGCGAAGATCCGTGCTGAGGGTAAGCCGGGCAGGTACGGCATCATAAAATTTATAAATGTTATTATTTTCATTTCCCTTAATCTTATTTTTATTTGGTTAATACCTTATTGGATCAATCATCATTTAACCGGATCAGTGTGGCTCAGCCACTGGTTTACAAAAGGATGGGTGGGGTATGTATTTGTTTCGAACCTGATAGCAAGTGTAATAACATTACTATTGTTGCTGCCCGAATTTCTGAAAATAAGATTTGATTTTGATAAGAAAATGCTATCCGAAATGTACGCGTATAGCTGGCCGGTGCTAATAGCCAATCTGTCGTTTATCGTAAACGAAAACCTTGACAAGTTATTGCTTGGAAAATTATTGCCGCAAGGGATAAGTTTGCATGAAGTGGGTGTTTATGGCGCTTGCGCAAAACTGTCGTTATTCCTGAGCATTTTTGTACAGGCTTTCCGTTTGGGAGCTGAGCCATTTTTCTTCAGTCATGCCAAAAATAAAAATGCAGGCCATACCTATGCGCGAATCATGGATTATTTTGTGATTGCCATTTGCGCCATATTTATTGGCTTAATTGCGAATATTGAGATACTTAAATATTTTATTTCAAATAAAAGCTACTGGGTAGGGTTGCCGGTGGTACCCCCTTTACTTTTCGGCTATGTAAGCCTCGGTATTTACATGAATTTGTCAGTGTGGTACAAACTATCCGACCAAACAAAATACGGCCTATATATTTCGGGCGTGGGTGCCATACTTACCATTATATTGAATGTGCTGTTTATACCCAGGTATAGCTACATGGCATCAGCCTGGATATCACTGATCGCCTATGCCACCATGATGGTACTATCCTATGCATGGGGACAAAAAAATTATCCTATCCCATACAATCTTAAAAAGAACCTGGCGTATATCATTTCGTCGGCCGCAATCGTTTATTTGTCATTCAGTATATTTAAGCGGAATATATTTGCGGGCAACGCGCTTTTGGTTTTATTTGCAGGTGCGGCACTTTATTTTGAGTGGAAAGATTTAAAAGCAACATTTATTAAACCATGACGATCAGGATCATCAATAAATCAAAAAACAGCCTGCCGGCTTATGAAACCACGCATTCCGCCGGGATGGACTTGCGCGCGGATGTTGAAGAAACCGTCGTGTTGAAACCGATGGAACGCAAACTGTTGCCGACCGGTTTGTTCATTGAACTGCCCGAGGGATTTGAGGCACAGATACGCCCAAGGAGCGGCCTGGCGTTTAAATATGGGATTGGCATTGTAAATTCGCCGGGCACTATTGATGCCGATTACAGGGGCGAGATCAAGGTATTGCTCATCAATTTTTCGGACCAGGATTTTGAGATCAAAAATGGCGACAGGATAGCACAAATGATAGTTGCCCGTCACGAAAAGGTAAACTGGCAGGAAGTTGAAATATTAAATGAAACCATGCGCGGCGCGGGTGGTTATGGTCATACAGGGACGAGGTAAAGTCAAAAGTGTGAGGCTGGAGTGAGGAAGCAAGAACCAGGAATCAGGACGACTAAGGGAGCAAGGCAAATAATAATGAAAAATAGAGGACTAACATTTGTTAAGTTAAAGAACTTTATAGGGGTATTACCTGTATTGATTCTTGGCTTTTGCATGTTCTTTTTTGCCCTCCCGGGTGTCGCGCAAAGCAAAAAAAAGACCGAAGCGCGCTCTGCCATTATCGTTGCCGGCCGGCCAATGACGAATATGGACAGCGCTATGGTTAAGGAGCTTTTCTTTAAGGGACTGCGCGAAAAGACGGTTGAAAATTTGCCGCTGGCGGCCGAATTATTTGACCGGGTACTGCAAACAGATCCGGCTAATGATGCCGCGCTTTACGAATTGGCCGTGATCAAAAAAGCGCAAAATAAAAACGAAGAGGCATTACCATTACTTGAGAAGGCAGTAACGGTAAATTCCGATAACGAATGGTACTGGCTTTCATTAGCTGAATCATACGAAAAAAGCAATGATATTGGCAAGCTCGAAAATGTATTTAACGAACTGATCAGGATAAACCCCGATAAGCCCGATTATTATTTTGATAAGGCGAACGTTTATTTTCTTCAGCAAAAATACGATGATGCTTTAAAGGTTTACGATCAGCTTGAGAAGTTGACCGGCCCGACTGACGACATCCTGGCAAACCGGCAAAAAATTTATTTGAAACAAGGTAAGGTAGATCCCGCTGCCCGGCAGCTTGAGCAGATGATAGCGACAGACCCTTTGCAAATAAAATATTATTTGTTCCTGGCCGAACTTTATAACTCCAATAATCAAAGCGATAAGGCGCTTAAAGTGTTGCAGGCAGCTGAAAAGATCAACCCGGCTAATGGTTTGATCCACCTGGCGCTTGCTGACCTGTACCGGGACAAAAAAGACTACGAATCCAGCTACAATGAGCTGACCCTTGCATTTGCGATCCCCGACCTGGATATCGGGCAGAAGATAAAGATCATTTTAGGTTATGTACCACGGTTTCCTGACCCGAATGTAAAAGCCAGCGCGCTTGAGCTGAGCAGGATACTGACAGTTGCCCATCCCAACGATGCGAAAGCTTATGCTATCTATGGCGATATGCTGGCGCAAAATAATAAGCTCAAAGAAGCTAAGGCCATGTACAAAAAATCTGCCGCTATCGATAACCAGGAATATGCAGTGCAGGAACAATTGGTGCGGATTGAACTCGGCGACGGCGACCTTGCGGGTGCAATAGCCGACGGTGAAAACGCCTTATCATTTTTCCCGAACCAGGCGTGGATGAATTATTTGGTTGGCATAGCGTGGCTGCAAAAAAAGGATTATCATAAAGCGATCGGCTATATCAAAAATGCCACATTGCTTGAAACCCAGGACAAGGAACTGCTATCGCAAAGCTATTCGTCATTGGGCGATTGCTACCATGACCTGCGGGATAACAAAAACTCCGACGAAGCTTATGATAAATCATTGGGTTATAACGGTGATAATGCCTACACATTAAATAATTACGCCTATTATTTATCGGTAAGAGGAGAACAACTGGAAAAGGCCGCACGGATGTCGAAACGCTCAAACGAACTATTGCCAAATACCGCCTCGTTCGAGGATACTTATGCGTGGATATTGTTTAAACAGAAGGATTACCAGGGCGCAAAAACATGGATAGAAAAAGCCCTGGCCGACGATAAAGATAAGAGTGCGGTAAAATCGGAGCATTTTGGCGATATTATGTTTTACCTGGGCAACGTTGATGCTGCGGTTGAAAATTGGAAGAAAGCAAAGGCAAATGGGGACCAGTCGCCGCTTTTAGACCGGAAAATAAATGAAAGAAAATACGTTGAATAAGCTTATGTATAACCGCCCGTATCAGATATTCCGCTGCGTAAAAATATTAACCATTTGCTGCCTGCTGGCGATGATGGGCTGCAAGGCAAAAAAACAAATTATCGTTAACCGTGCAGTGCCTGTAAATGCGCCTAAACCACCCGACAATAAAATGGCCCGGTTAAACGCTATACGGGCCGGGCAGGTTAGTTTTAATACCTTCTCGGGCAAAGCTAAAACCAAACTGGATATAGGCGGAAGCAGTAATGATGTTACCTTGAATATCCGCATACAGCGCGACAAAAAAATATGGGTTTCTATTACAGCCATTGCCGGTATTGAAGTTGCCCGCGCGCTGATTACGCCTGATAGCATACTGGTTATAAACCGGTTGCAAAGCGTATATGTAAGGGAACCATTTTCGTATGTCAATAAGTTTGCCGGTGAGCAGGTTAATTATAAAACGCTTGAATCATTGCTGATTGGCAATGCTATACCCGAGCTGCTGAATGAACATACGGATATACAATCGGCCAGCGGTACGCTGATCCTAACCGGCGATCTGCGGGGCTTAATATACAAAATGATAATAGGGCCGGATATGAAAGCCAGCCAAACCAATTTGAACAATCCGAACGCCGGGCAGACGCTGCAGGTAGTTAATAGCGCCTTCACCCCGGTGGGCAGCCTTACCGTTCCGTCACAAATTGATATGTCGTCTATAGTAAAAGATAAAAAAATTGAGGTTAATTTGCACTACACTAAAATTGAATTTGACAAGCCGCTGGATTTTCCGTTCAGTATCCCGGCAAGGTACACACCGGCAGGTTAATTTTTGAACTATTATAGATGAAGTTAAAAACGTTATTCTTCCTGCTTTTTATTTTTGCTGCAGTTGTCGCGCAGGCGCAAAGCAGCAGCGAACTAAAACACCAGCGTGATGTTTTGACCCAGCAGCTTGAACAGCTTAACCGCGAGTACCAGGAAACAGCCACCAATAAAAGGACCACCTTAAAGCAGCTCAGGCTTTTAAAGGAGCAGATAAACCTGCGGGAGGAAAAGATCAATAATATCAATTCGCAGGTGCGTAACCTGGATAACCAGATATCAGAGAGCAACCATACTGTACATAACCTGCAAAACCAGCTTGACCAGTTAAAAAAGGAATATGCGGCCATGGTGCTGTTTAGTTACCGCAATCAAAGCGCCTACAATAAGCTGATGTTTATTTTTGCCGCGAACGACTTTAACCAGGCCTACAAACGCTTAAAATATTTACAGCAGATAGGCACCTACCGCGAACGCCAGGCCGGGTACATACAGGAAACGCAAACCGAACTGCATGTTAAGATAGTTGAGCTGGATAAGAATAAAAAAGAGAAAAATAATTTACTGAAAGACCAGGTAAAGGAAAAGGCCACACTCGGAAAGGAACGGAACAATGAAGTTGAAGTTGTAGCTAATCTTTCCAGGCATGAAAAGCAATTGAAGAAGCAGCAGGAAGATGTTCAAAGAAAGATAGCGCAAACCCTGCGGCAAATCAGAGCGGCTATTGCCAGAGATATTGAGGAGAGCAGGCGCAAGGCCGAGGCGAAGGCCGCAGCTGCTGCGAAGGCAAACGGGGTTAACGGGGAATCAACGGTATCAAAACCAAGGACGATCACCAAAAACTCGTCAGACAGCGAGGTTTTGAATGCTACCCCCGAGGCGGCCAAATTATCGAACGACTTTTTGGAAAACCGCGGACAATTGCCATGGCCGGTTGCAAATGGAGCGGTTAAGCAAGGCTTCGGGCTGTATTACGACAGCGAAAAAATAAAAAACGAAAGCTATGGCTGGGATATTAAAACAAATCCGGGCGCTTCGGTAAGGTCGGTGTTTCACGGCACGGTTACCAATGTTACAACTATAAGCGGCACATACCTCATTGTTATCCAGCACGGCGAGTATTACACGGCTTACTCAAACCTTAAATCGGTTAGCGTAAGCCCCGGACAAAAAATAGGGACCAAGCAAACGTTGGGTACCGTTGCCACAGATTCATCAACCGGCGAGGCAATTCTAACATTTTCGTTATATAAGGCAAAAACCCCTGTAAACCCTAAAATTTGGCTTGCGCCAAATTAGTTTTAAACTATGTAATAGTTTAAAATGTCTATATTTGTATCCTCAATTCATAAATTGTTATGCATCTTTCAGTGCTTTTGTTTTTGAGCAATCTTTTTTCGTCGGATATGATCATTATCGTATTTGTCGCACTGTTGCTTTTTGGCGGAGAAAAGCTTCCTGAAATTGCACGCGGGCTTGGAAAGGGCATACGCGACTTTAAAGATGCCTCGGAAGGTGTAAAGCGCGAAATAAATGCCCAGATCAATAATTTCGAGATAAAACGGGAAGAGGAGACGAAAAACGATCAGATAACTATTAATCAGCACGACGCACCAAATAATCCCGCCGAAAATTTAGACCCGCTGGTAGAAAGCAGGATACCCGAAAACACGATACCGGTGAGCGATAATATATTTATTGAAGATAAGCATGCAGATATTGAGCATAATACCGAGAATAATATAGACCATAAAACTGATATTCACGTTAGTACGTATACACATACGGACACACCGGCGGATGAATCGGATAAACATTCGTCATAACAGGATTAATAAACATAACATTAAATTATACATCATGGGACTTTTAGAGCCACAGCACATTCTTTTGATCGTCATAGCACTATTGCTGTTTTTTGGCGGTAAAAAAATACCTGAACTAATGAGAGGTTTAGGCAAGGGTATGAAAGAGTTTAAGGACGCGCAAAACGGCGAAAACAATGCGCCGGTAAACACGACCACCAATACAACTGCTCCCGGAACTGAAGAAAAGCCGCGGGTTTAGATGTGGAGATTAGAGGTTAGAGACCAGAGATTAGTTGAATTACGATTTTTCTAATCTCTAACCCCCAATCTCTAACCACCGACATAAACTTATCTGTTGAACAGCTTTGCTTCAACGGGTAAGTTTTTTTTATGGATTTTTTTGGCGCCGCCCGCCGGCTTATTATTTTTACGGTAATATCACCATGTAAATTGGGTGTTTTCACGGTATAACCGCTCTTATTAAAAGTGCAACTTTGTTGAAATTATGATAAGGTTAATCTGAGGACGTAGTGAAGACGATAAAAAAAATATCCGCATTGGCGCTTCCGCTTTGTTTTTTGCTGATCCCCTGTTGTTATATATTGATTTGGACGGTGACGGAGGTGTACTATTTCAGAAAAAGCACATCCACCTTTATTGAGAAAAAGCCGGAAACTATAACGAATGTGGTGCATAAAGGCATTCTGGCATTTAAAGCGCCGGTCGTAAATGCTTCGGGGTTATATTTTTCGCACTTTTCGGGAAGTAACTTTCATAGATCGAAGCCGGGCGAAAAGCGAACACGCGACCCGCGCAGACAGCCACAGGTATTTACTGTTGCTTCTGATTTGCAGGCGAATGATAAACTGCACCGCTAAAACATTGCGTGCCTGCCGGCTTCGACACCGCTTCCGCTGTTCTTAGCGTAAATTGGTTGGAACTGTACTTTCTTATTCCAAAAGTCTGTGAGTTGTTAAAATCAACCATTCATTATTTTTCTTTTTCAGGCCGAATGTAATTTCCGAATGAAAGTTAAAACTATATAACACTACTTCTGCAGTATCAGCCGCGACTTTAAAAACTGGTACACCTATTCGTATTCTTTTATCCCCAATTTTTAACCCATATTTATTTGGTATCCGTGCTTTCTCTGAGTCTTTTATATAGAATATTGTAAATCGATTTGCCTTCGCAGGCCAGAATTGATTATAATATTGGGGTTTAATAATATAAACAGTGTCTATATTTCAGGGACAAGGTTATTATTGAGTTGTTTTGAAGCCAAAACGGCTTTCAAAATATTTGTAGTATCAGATCCGAGCCTCTGAACAGAATTACCCGTACATCGGATAGACAGTAATACTATAATACAGTACGTAATTTGCTTCATTATTAAAACTACAAGATTAAAATCTAATCGCTCTAGCTTACGACATGTCGCCAAGGGTCTAAGAGCGGAATACTTCCTAACCTTCTAATAGCAGATTTGGTACTAATAGCATTTGTGCGCCTTTCCAGGCCGGAAAAGGCGCACAAATGCATGATCATCATTTACTTTCAAGAAGAACATTGTTTAATGAAATTTTAAGCGCAGCCGTCTTTCGGACTTTAAAAATGCCATATTCGATAACAAGGCTGTAATTATTATCCTTAAGTTTTTCGAATTTCCGTATCTTGGGATTGAGGAAATTACCTACGCTAAACAAATGCTGTTCCGGTACTTCATCGCCAGTTGTAACTGCGATTAAAAACCTATTTGACGACTCATCTGTTTCTGACAGATGCGCACTGCCTGCAGGGTTACTAACTTCATATAAAATAACAGATATAACATCGTTCCTCTTAAAAATGACAGTATCCACAGCGCAAAGTATTGATTTTAGATACTTTTCCTTTATTTCTGTTACAGATATTTTCTGTCCGTAAGTATTGGCTGATAGTATTGTTAATAGTATAAATATAATCTTTTTCATATTTATTGTGGAGTTACAGATATATGGATATGATCTTCATGCGCCGGCGCTGAATATGCTTGCCCAAATTTATGTAAAAAATATGGACCAAAATTTTCCCTTATATTGGCACACTGATCAAACGCCAGTTGTAGTTGGGTTATTTCATCCGAAGCTCCTGATACTACCGCAGGTATTCCGTTAACCCTGGATATATCAAAAGCGAGACCTTTATAATGATTGCTTGTTGCTGAATGATGACCGTTTGTTGATGCTTTAATATAAATGCTAGTAATTGTAACGTTGTGTTGTGAAGCAATATTCAAACCTTGTACTAATAGATTAATCAACCAAACACTTACTTCCTGATCGGCTGATTTACCGTCAGATGATGTAGTCCCAAATATTATACAAATATTATATTTACCACTTGGCCGTTATTTAATGTAATTTGAGATGATAGATGGGCCTTTGGACTGGTATCAATTCCATTATTGTCATCGGCTACTTCGTCTGGTTCGTCACCTGTAAAAGTATCTAAAGTGTCATAAGAAAGGCTAGCATCTGCCACCCATTGGGTAGTGGGTACGCAGGGGCCGCTGCCGCCGCCTGAAGCAGGGTCAATTGTCGGGCTCGCGTCACCACTGATAGTGCAAGGAGAGTTTACTTCAACATACACTACACCGCCCGAGGCAACTACCGACGCTGATGACCCGTCAGCAGCTCCATAGCTTCCTCCCCCTGACATGGGCGAGCCGCTGCTCCCGCCGCCACCACCGCTACCGTTACCAAAAAGAACAACAAGCATATCGCTCAAAAAACCAAATACCCCAGATCCCCAGCCACTGCTATAATCACAGTAGCTATCGCCAAACAAAACGTTTGACCAGTCCCCTCCTGTTAAAAAGCAAGCGATCGAACCAAAAAAATCGCCAATACCACTTAATGTTTTCGGTGTGAACCTACTTTCATTAGCCGGTAAAAGCGTAGGCGAGAGTGGGGTAAAAGGGACCGGTTGGGGTAATTTTTCGGGATCAAACACAGCCGACTTAACCAGACGTCCGTTTTTATATACTCTTGTACTTAATGAGTTGGTATTGAAGTTGTAGATCATGACACCTCCGGTAAAGATAGACGCATTAGGGTTTGGCGTAATCCATTTATAGGCTGATACATTTAAAATACCGTTGGTTTTGGTAAAAAACAAGGCGGCGTCCTTTGCTATAGGTATCTGGATTACGGGTTGACCGTTAACAACCGCTTTTACGGCTTCGTTCCATAAAAGAGGTAATTCGGATGAATGCGGAAAGGCCTTGTACCACGCCAGGATTTCTTGTGGCTGTACTTCCGTTGAAGCAGCCGACATTTTTTGAGGGATTGTATCTTTTTTACATGAGTTGATACCCAATGTAAAAATAATTGTAAATAAGCAGGCAAGGTGTTTTGTAGATTTTTTCATTACGAATAGGTTTATTTTGTAAACCTAATAAGCAAGATGATATTAACAATGGGTTAAAAAACGGTATTTATACCGTGTTTTAACGGTATATTTTGGCTGCAATACTTAATTATCTGCTGATAATTTAACATTCAACAGATAAGTTTTTTATTTTAGGCCCATGGTTAAGTCTTACAACTCTTTGAGCGAGATAAAGAGTGAGATTGCAAGCGGGCAAACGACGGTAGAAAAGCTGGTAAAAGGCTATTTGAATACGATCGCAGTAAATGCTGGTTTAAATGCATTCAACGAGGTGTTCGA
This sequence comes from Mucilaginibacter sp., assembly GCA_035568395.1. Lineage (GTDB taxonomy): Bacteria > Bacteroidota > Bacteroidia > Sphingobacteriales > Sphingobacteriaceae > Mucilaginibacter. The sequence goes on from DATMOF010000009.1 coordinate 144,538, forward strand.
CCAGGAAGCGCTTGCACGGGCCAAAGAAATTGATTTGCGCATACAACGGGGCATTGCCGGCAAACTGGCCGGCATGGTTATCGCCATAAAGGACAACATCTGTTATAAGGGCCACAAAGTAAGCGCCAGCTCCAAAATCTTATCGGGTTTTACTTCGATATATTCCTCCACTATTGTAGAGCGGTTGTTGGCTGAAGATGCAGTGATCATCGGGCGCTGCAATTGCGATGAGTTTGGAATGGGCGCCGCTAACGAGAACTCCTTTTTTGGCCCGGTGAAAAACTTTGCTGATGAAACACGGGTTTCCGGCGGTTCATCCGGTGGTTCGGCGGTAGCTGTGCAGGCAGGGATGTGCCACGCGTCCATCGGTACAGATACCGGCGGTTCGGTACGTCAACCCGCAGCTTTTTGCGGGCTGATCGGCATGAAGCCAACTTATGGGCGTATATCCAGGCATGGAATAATCGCTTACGCTTCGTCATTCGACCAGGTAGGGCCGATCACCCGGTCGGTGGAAGATGCTGCGCTGCTGCTGGAGGTAATGTGCGGGCGGGATGAATACGACAGCACGCTGGCGAATGTACCTGTGCTTTCATTCCGCAACGAACTTAAAAAGCCGGGAGTCAAAAAGATCGCTTATTTACAGGAAGCACTGTCAAGCCCGGGTGTTGATGATGAAATAAAAAGCGCGCTCATCGAATCGATCGAAAAACTGCGCGCTGACGGGCACGTCGTAAAGTCGATCTCGTTTGATTTCCTGGAGTACGTTGTGCCGTCATATTATATCCTTGCTATGGCCGAAGCATCATCCAATCTTTCGAGGTACGACGGCGTGCATTATGGTTACCGAAGCCCGGCCGCCACCGACCTGGAATCGACCTACAAACGTTCGCGGTCGGAAGGTTTTGGTAAGGAAGTGAAACGCCGCATTATGCTGGGCACATTCGTGCTGAGCGCCGGATATTACGACGCTTATTATGCCAAAGCACAAAAAGTGCGGCGTTTAATTAAGGAGAAAACCGACGAGATATTAAGGGAATATGATTTTATCTTCATCCCGACAGCGCCCGAGCCCGCGTTCCCGATCGGAAAAGATGAAAAAGATCCCGTCGTAACGTATCTTTCTGACATTTTTACCGTACAAGCTTCATTAACGGGCGCGCCCGCTATATCGCTGCCCGCAGGCAATAATAGCAAAGGTTTGCCGTTAGGTTTACAACTAATTACGAGGCATTTTGAAGAACAGGAGTTGTTAAATTTTTCAAAATATTTCCTCGGCCTATAAAAAATTAATAAATTAGTAAAAACAATGAACGTTTAAACCCGGTTCATTTTTTTAAAACCCAAGAAATGAAGAGATCATTTACTTTACTTTTCTGTTTATTCACACTGCAAATCGTTAAAGCCGGCTCTTCTTTTCTTCCCGCAGCTTTTCCTCACGGCGATACAACGATCGTTCCGGTGATCAACCGGCCAACTCCGTTTACTTACCAGGGCGGTATAATAAAACGCCGGCTTGATTCGATAACAAAGGATGTGCCGATGGATTATAACGAATCCGTACAAAGCTACATCGACATTTATTCGCGTAACCGCGAGGAGATGGGCCATGTTTTGGGCTTGTCGAAATATTATTTCCCGATATATGAAAAGGCTTTTCGCGATGCGGGTATCCCCGATGAAATAAAATATTTATCCATAGTAGAATCAAAACTTGATCCCGGCGCTACCTCCAGGGCCGGCGCGGCAGGACCGTGGCAATTTATGTCGCCAACAGCTAAGATGTATGGTTTGAGTATGGACGACTATGTTGATGATCGCCGCGACCCGATACAGGCAAGCTACGCTGCCGCCGCTTATTTAAAAGATGCCTACCAGGAATTTGGCGACTGGCTGCTGGCCATAGCATCGTATAACAGCGGTAAAAGCAACGTAGAACATGCCATTGAGCGCGCAAACGCCACCGATTACTGGACAATACGCCAGTATTTACCTGTTGAAACCAGGAATTATGTGCCGGCGTTCATCGCGGTTAGCTATGTGATGAACTATTATAAAAGGCATAACATAATACCCCAGCCCTGCAGTATTTCGTTAAAAACGGATACTGTGCTGGTGAACAAATATGTTTCGTTAGGTACTGTTTCTAACGCGCTGGGCGTAAATATCAATGATCTGGCCGTATTGAACCCTGCCTATAAAAAGCAGATCATTAACGGTACGGCAAGGGCGCCGCGCAGGCTGGTTATCCCGCAAATTGATAAAGGAAAATACGGAGCGTTGTACGCCGCTTTGAATAGTTCGGGCGCGGTTGTTGTAGCGCCGCAGGTTGCCTACGCCACTTACCAGGAACCGAAGGCTGAGAAAATGCCATCCTACCATACTGTGAAGCGCGGAGAAACCCTTGCAGACATAGCAGACATGTATGGTATTGAAATAACCGAACTTAAAAGCTGGAACCATTTGCACAGTAATAAAGCCGTAGTTGGTCAAAAATTAAGACTAAAAGAACCGGGGGGTGATTCGAAGGAAAAACTTTCTGCCGCAGGCAATACCGCCAGGATCAATAAGGGATAAATCAATTTCGGATTTACGATTTACGATTTTTCGCGGTTGTTTGTTTTCAATTGTGCTCAAGAGGGTTTTGACGTTTCGGATTTTCTTTTGCGTTCAGCTTCATCCTTTCTGCTTTTTCCTTTACCCGGCTAAAAAGAATTGTAATTTTGCGTACTTGAACTTTACAAGATGAATAAACCTACCCGTAACCAGGACGCGTTAAATTACCATTCAAAAGGGCGCCCCGGCAAGATCCAGGTTGTACCTACCAAACCCACCAATTCGCAGCGCGACCTGAGTATGGCTTATTCGCCCGGTGTGGCTGAGCCCTGCCTGCGTATTGCCGATAACGTGGAAGACGTATATAAGTACACCGCCAAAGGAAACCTTGTTGGTGTGATCACCAACGGAACGGCAGTACTTGGCCTGGGCAATATTGGCCCCGAGGCCAGCAAGCCGGTGATGGAGGGGAAGGGGCTGCTGTTTAAAATTTATGCTGATATAGATGTTTTTGACCTGGAGGTAAATGCCAAAACGGTTGATGAGTTTGTGAATATTGTACGGGCGCTCGAACCAACATTTGGTGGTATAAACCTTGAAGATATATCGGCGCCCACCTGTTTTGAGATTGAACGCCGTTTAAAGGCCGAGATGAAGATCCCGGTGATGCACGATGATCAGCATGGTACGGCCATTATATCGGGAGCTGCACTGATCAATGCTTGCGAGATACAGGGCAAAAAGCTCGATAAAATAAAAATGGTTGTTAACGGGGCGGGCGCTGCGGCGGTATCCTGCTCAAAGATGTACCTGGCGCTGGGTGTTAAAAAGGAAAACCTGGTGATGTTTGACATCAACGGCCTCATCACGCCCGAGCGTACCGACCTGGACGATATCAGGCTGGAGTTTGCAACCACCAGGAAAGATGCGAAAACCCTTGCGGACGCGATGAAAAATGCGGACGCGTTCATCGGTCTTTCGGCAGGAAACGTGGTTACGCCGGCCATGCTGAAAGCGATGGCAAAAAATCCAATCGTTTTTGCGATGGCCAACCCCGAGCCGGAAATTACCTATGAACTTGCAGTAGCTACCAGGAAAGATATCCTTATGGCTACAGGCAGGTCGGATTTCCCGAACCAGGTGAATAATGTGCTTGGCTTCCCCTATATATTCAGGGGCGCGCTTGATGTGCGGGCAACTGCCATTAACGAAGAGATGAAGATAGCCGCCGTGAAAGCGATCGCCGAAATGGCAAAAAAACCTATACCGGAAGCGGTCAACCTGGCCTATAATACCAAGAATTTAAAATTCGGACGGGAATATATCATCCCAAAACCAATGGACCCGCGCCTGATCACCGAGGTTTCGTCGGCAGTTGCGAGGGCGGCTATGGAATCGGGTGTGGCGCGTAAGGCCATCACCGACTGGGAAGCATACCGCGAAGAACTGCGGCTGCGGGTAGGGACAAATGACAAGTTATTACGCAATCTGACTAATAAGGCCAAGCAAAATCCGAAACGGATAGTTTTTGCCGAAGCCGATACCTATAAAATTTTGCGGGCGGCTCAAATTGTAAAAGAGGAAGGCATTGCCACGCCAATTTTGCTGGGAAACATAGCCAGGATCAAGCAAATAATGAAGGAGAGCGAGATCGATCTTGGCGATGTACAGATCATCGACCCGAGGGAAAATTGCGCCCACATGCAGGAGTACGCCGAGTACCTGTATAATAAACGCCAGCGCAGGGGGATAACCCTGTTTGAATCGCGCAAGTTATTGAGCGACCGTAATTATTACGGGGCGTGCATGGTGCAATTTGGCGAAGCCGACGCGCTCATATCCGGCTTAACCAAAGATTATGTGACCACCATTAAACCGGCCTTGCAAATTATCGGGACTGCAGAAGGGGTTAGCCGCGTTGCCGGCATGTACATGATGATCACTAAAAAAGGGCCTGTATTTTTTGGCGATACCACTGTTAATGTTAACCCCACCTTACAGGAACTGGTTGATATTACCGTGCTGATAGAGCGTTCAGTACGGCAGTTTAATATCAATCCGCGGGTGGCTATTTTATCCTACTCAAATTTTGGGTCGAATGAGGGCGCGATACCCGAGAAAACACGCGAAGCAGTACGCATCCTGCATGAAAAGTACCCGGATATGATCATTGATGGCGACATGCAGGCCAACTTTGCTTTGAACGCCGATCTGCTGGCTGATAATTTCCCGTTTTCAACACTGATCGGCCAACCTGCAAATACATTGATCTTTCCGAACCTGGAATCGGGGAATATTGCGTATAAATTATTGCAGGAGATGGGGGGCGCCGAAGCGGTAGGCCCGATCTTATTGGGATTGAAAAAGCCGGTGCACGTGTTGCAACTGGGTAGCTCGGTAAGGGAAATTGTAAATATGATAACCATTGCCGTGGTTGACGCGCAGGAGAAAAGCAAGGTGAAAGCTTAAGGCATAAGGCCAAATAAAAAATTATAAACGAATTTCAATCAAAGCGAAAAAAAAGCTTTTAGCTTTATCCTTTTCGCTTTCAGCTAAGTAAACATGTACGCATATATTGATGGGAAACTAGTATTTAAGAGCGCAGCCTTTGTTGTGATCGATGCCGGCGGGGTAGGGTATCACATCAATATTTCGCTGAACACCTATTCGCGGCTGGGTAATGCCGAGCGCTGCAAGCTGCATACCTGGCTGCATGTGAAGGAAGACGGGCACACATTGTACGGCTTTGCCGACGAGGGCGAACGCAGGTTGTTTTTACACCTGATATCGGTTCCCGGGATCGGGCCGAACACCGGCCGGATGATGCTTTCGTCGATTACCCCGGCCGAAATACAAAATGCAATTATTTCGGGGAATGTTTCGCTGATACAACGTATAAAGGGTATAGGGCCCAAATCCGCGCAGCGGGTTATTTTGGAGCTGCAGGACAAACTGCGCAAGGAAGGCACGGATACATTAAGCCCGGCGCCGTTAAATAAAACGGCCAGGGAAGAAGCCCTTTCGGCGCTGGTTATGCTGGGTTTCGCGAGGAACGCCGCCGAGAAAGTTCTTGACCAGGAAATAAATAAAAATGGCGGGGACTTAAATGTTGAACAGCTGATTAAATCTGCTCTAAAAAGTTTATAATTACGTATAATTTAGACGCTACGCTTGATTCGATTTTTTACCTGGAGGGACATTGTAAGTGTGTTGTTTCTTTCCGCATTTTGCGGGTTGGGAGGCGCGTTCGCGCAACAACAACCGTCCGGGGTAAAAAAGGATTCCGTTACCGTTAAAATCCCTGTTAATACAACCGATCCGAAAAACTACCGGCTGCGGGAAGGAATATTTGACGCCGACCCGCCAAACCTGGTACGTACCATTGAATATGATGCGATAACCAACCGGTACATCCTGTACGAACGCGTGGGCAACCTGTTGTACAGGCCGCCCCAATATTTAACCTTCGAGGAATATTTGAAGATTAAGGGGAGGGAAAACCAGCGTAACTATTTTAAGCAGCTGTCGGACAGCTATGGATACCAGTCGCAGCAGCCTGGGTTTATGCTGCAAACGCAGGTACGCAGCGAAACTTTTAACCAGATATTCGGCGGCTCGAATATCGACATCAAACCGCAGGGTTCGGCCGAGGCGATATTGTCGGGGCAGGTAAATAATAATCAAAACCCGCTTTTTAATACCCGCCAGCGCAGCCAGTTCAATTTTACTTTCGACCAGAAGATACAGCTGAATGTTACCGGTACTATCGGCGATAAGCTAAAAATTGCGACCAATTACAATACCGATGCCCAGTTTCAGTTTGAGAACCAGATCAAACTGGATTATACCGGCCACCCGGACGAGATCATTCAAAAAATTGAAGCAGGTACGGTGAGCATGCCGCTAAACACAACACTGATAACCGGCAGTCAGGCGCTTTTCGGCGTAAAAACCAAGCTGAAATTCGGGCGACTGGATATTACTTCTATTTTATCGCAGCAGCGGTCGCAATCAAAAACAATTACCATTTCGAATAATGGGCAGCAAGGGCAGTTCAGGCTCACATCAGCTGATTACGAGGCCAATAAGCACTACTTTTTATCGCAGTATTTTCGCAATAACTATGACAGAGCTTTGGCTAATATCCCCATCATCAGCTCAAATATACACATCACTAAAATTGAAGTGTGGACGACTAACCGCACCAATGTTACAACCGACTCGCGCGATGTGCTGGGCTTAATGGACCTGGGTGAAAACGCACCCTATAATACCTCGCTTATACAGGGCGGGGCGGGATTCTCGGCGTTGCCTGCGGGCTTTCGCGGCCCGGGGTTTACGCAGCAATCAAATTCCCTACTGCAAAACCTACCTGCCAATGCACGGCTAACAAACGATCCGCAAAATACCATTGCCACCTATTTTGCCGGCACCGGCCGCGCAGATAACTACGCCAAATTGACCTACGCGCGTAAGCTAACGAACAAAGAGTTTACCCTGCAACCGCAGCTTGGTTACATCTCGTTAAACTTTCCTTTGAATAATGATGAAGTATTGGCTGTGGCTTATCAATACACCTATAACGGCGTGCAGTACCAGGTTGGTGAATTTTCGAGCGATGTGCCTGTCGATCCCGCTACACCAAAAGTGCTGTATGTAAAGCTGCTCAAAAATCAATTATTAAAAACCAACCTGCCTACCTGGAAATTGATGATGAAGAATATTTATTCGCTCAACGCTTTCCAGATAAGCCCTACTAATTTCAGGTTAACCATAACCCGGCTTGATGACAAGACCGGTATCGAAAAAACGATAATGGAGGAAGGGCAGAACACCAAAAGCAAGCTATGGCTGCAGCTTACCGACCTGGACAACCTGGACCAGCAGCAAAACAAGCAGCCGGACGGCTACTTTGACTTTTTAGAGGGGATAACGGTGGATTCAAATAACGGGCGCATCATGTTCCCGGTACTGGAGCCCTTCGGCTCGGACCTGGCGCGGCAGTTTACCCCGACTGAAACAGACCTCAACAAACGGTATGTTTACCAGCCGTTATATGATTCTACCAAAACCATAGCGCAACAGTTTTTCCCGCAGCTGAACAGGTATTTGATAAAGGGTACCTATACGGCATCCGGCGGTTCGGAGTACCAGCTCAATGCGGTCAATATCCCGCAAGGCTCGGTAATTGTAAACGCCGGGTCGTTAAAACTGACCGAAGGAACTGACTATACCATCGACTATAATGCCGGCCGTATCCGGATATTAAACCAGGCGCTGCTTTCATCCGGACAGCCTATTAACGTAAAGCTGGAGAACAACGAGTTGTTTGGTATCCAGCAAAAATCATTGTACGGTTCGCGGTTTGACTACCACGTGAGCGATAACCTGAACCTGGGTGCCACGATCATGCACTTAACGGAACAGCCCATCACGCAAAATGAAATTGTAGGCCAGGAGTCTATTTCGAATACGATATATGGTTTTGATGCCAACTATAGCTCGAACTCCCGCTTCCTGACCAGGCTGGTGGATAAATTACCGTTTATCCACACCAAGGTGCCTTCGTCCCTTAATTTTAACGGTGAATTTGCCCGGTTGCTGCCGGGCAGCCCCTCGGTGCTTAGCTTTGCCGGCTCAAAAAACGGGACTTCATACCTCGACGATTTTGAGAACAGCCAATCGGTCATTGATGTTAAAAGCCCGAGCGGCTGGCAAATTTCGGGTACACCGCAAATGCCCCAGTTTCCGGAAGCGCAGCGTTTCAACGATCTGAGCTACGGGTTCAACCGTGCGCGGCTGGCTTTTTATACGATCGACCCGATCTTTTACACCGGGGGCACCATCCCGGTAAACACAAACGAATTATCCAACCATTATGTACGGCAGGTGCTTGAAACGGAAGTGTTCCCGTATAAACAGTCACCTACAGGACAGCCATTACCTATATCAACGCTTGACCTTGCATTTTACCCCAATGTACGCGGCCCTTATAACTATACCACTACGGGTATAAACCCGGACGGAACACTCCAAAATCCGCAATCGCGCTGGGGTGGGATGTTCAGGGGTATCAGCGCTAATGATTTTGAATCGCTGAATGTAGAGTATATCGAGTTTTGGGTGCTCGATCCGTATATATACAAGCCCAATTCAGCCGGCGGCGACCTGTATTTTAACCTGGGTAATATATCGGAGGATATATTGAAGGACGGCCGGAAAAGTCTTGAAAACGGTTTGCCGCCAGATGGCAACCTGGCCAACGTTGATGAAACCGTATGGGGCCGGGTAGCGAAGCTGCAGCCGGTGGTGAATGCTTTTGATAATAACCCGGCATCGCGATCATTACAGGATGTTGGTTTGGACGGCTTAAACGACGCCGATGAGCGGGTTAAATTTGCCAGTGTAATTCAACAGGCCAAAGCGCTGTTAAACGGCGCGGCAGCAAATAGTTTGGCCGCCGACCCGTCGTCGGACGACTACCAATATTACCAGGGTCCTGAGCTTGACAGGGCGGGAGCAGGCATATTAAAACGTTACAGCAGGTATAACGGCACGGAGGGCAACTCGCCTACATCGCAGCAATCACTGGCCCTGCTGGGCTTGCAAACGTCGGCATCAACTGCCCTGCCCGATGGCGAAGACATTAACCGTGATAATAACATGGACCAGGATGACCAGTATTTTCAATACAAGGTATCCATGCGCCCGCAGGATCTTGTAGTGGGTAAAAACTTTGTGAGCGATAAAATCACCTCGAAGGTTAAGCTGGCCAACGGCACAACACAAACGGCTACCTGGTACCAGTTTCGGGTGCCAATAAATGCCTATCAATCGACAGTTGGCGGCATACAGGATTTTAAATCCATCCGGTATATGCGTATGTTCATGACCAATTTTGCCGATACCGCCGTACTGCGTTTTGCCACGATGCAGCTTGTGCGCGGCGAATGGCGGGCGTTTAATACCGAGAACAACCCGGCAAACGTAATTGCCGACCCCTCGATCATCAACCCGCCGCTTGATAATTCGACCATTGATGTACAGGCGGTAAATATCGAGGAAAATGGCAGCAGGGTGCCTATCCCGTATGTTGTTCCGCCCGGCATTCAGCGGCAAACCAACTTTAACAATTTGCAGGCCAACACCAAGCTAAACGAGCAGTCGCTTTCGCTGGTTGTGACCAGCTTGCGCGATGGTTATTCAAGGGCAGCGTTCAGGCTATTTAATAATGATTTAAGAAAGTACAAACGGCTGCAGATGTTTATACACGCCGAGGGCAGCCAGCTAAAAGATAAGGACATCAGCGCTTTTGTACGCCTGGGCGCCGACTATATTGACAATTATTACGAGTACGAGATACCGCTTAATATAACCCGGCCCGGTACGTCGGACCCTGCGGCTATATGGCCGGCTGGCAACGACCTGGACCTGCAACTCACCCTACTGACCAACACGAAAGTGGCGCGAAACAATGCCAAATTTAACGGCAAGCCCTGGCCATTAAACCTGCCTTTCACCTTAAGTGACGGTCTTAATAAAATCACTATCGTGGGCCAGCCAGACCTGAGCAGGTTGACTACCGTTATGCTTGGGGTACGAAACCCGCTAAGAACACCGGCCACAGCAAGCACCGATGATGGGCTTGATAAATCGGGCACGGTTTGGTTTGATGAATTGAGGTTGACAGATTTTGACCAAAGCGGCGGCTGGGCGGCCGTAGGGCGTGTTAACGCCAAACTAGCCGACCTGGCGGACATCACCATCGCGGGTAATAGGACTACCTCGGGATTTGGGGCGCTTGATTCCCGGATAGGTGACCGCAGCCTGAACGATATAGTAGGTTATGATATATCGGGTAATATCGAACTGGGAAAATTCTTCCCGGATAAAAGCGGTATCCATATACCGGCATACGTAAATGTATCTACCCAGGTGAGTACCCCGCAGTACGACCCGGCTTCGCCCGACGTGCTGCTCAAACAATCGCTGAATGCAGCGCCAACAACGCAAAAACGGGATTCGATACAAAACGCAGCGGAAGACTATACGAGGCGCAAAAGTTTCAATTTAACCAATGTGCATAAAGCCAAAACCGATCCTAAAGCAACAAACCATGTATGGGATATTGAAAACTGGAATGCTACGGTGGCCTTTACTGATTATATACATCATGATTTTACAACCCTAAACGCGCTCGAGAAAACTTACCGGGTTGCATTGGCTTACAACTATACCAGCCAACCGCGGTACTACAGTCCGTTCAGTAAGATCATTAAAAACAACCTGCTTGCGTTAATACGCGATATCAACTACAGTCTGCTCCCGTCGAGGTTAAATTATGCTATATCATTTGACCGGTATTACTCAGAGAACACTTTAAGAAATAACGACCCGACGCAGATCGTACCTATACCAACCACTTTTAATAAAACATTTAATATTACCCGTGTATATGGTATCGGCTGGAACTTAACCAGGTCGCTGTCGATGGATATTGACGCCACCAATCTTTCAACGGTCGATGAGCCGTATGGCCGGCTTGACGGTTTAAAAATAGATACGCTTTGGCGGAACATATTAAATCTTGGCCGTACCACCAATTACAACCATACCATGAATTTTAATTATACGGCCCCGCTCAATAAAATTCCGGGTATGGACTGGACCAGTTTGATAGCACACTACAGCACACAATTTACCTGGCAGTCGCAGCCGCTTTTTGCTATAAACACGCCGCAATACAACGTCGGCAACAGCATACAAAACAGGCGGACTATCCAGGTTAATCCTTCATTAAACTTCGGCACGCTGTACAATAAATTCTCGTTTATTAAGAAGGCAATGAGCGCGGATAACAGCGACGGGCTGACTAAATTTTTAACAGGGCTTTTAACGAGTATTAAAAGCGTTAGCGGTTCATATACGCTTACACAGGGTACATTTATACCGGGGTATCTCCCCAAATCGAATTTGCTGGGCGAGGACCTGACCTATAACTCCCCCGGTGTCGGGTTTTTGTTAGGCAGCCAGGCCGATCTCAGGCAAACAGCGATTACCCACGGCTGGATCAGTACCGACACCCTTCAAAACCAGCCTTATGTAACCATACGGAATGAGGACTTGCGCCTGAAGAGCAGTATTGAACCGATCAAAGACCTGCGAATTGAATTAAGTGCCTTTAAAACGCAGGATCATACCTATCAAACCAACTTTAAATCGGTTGACGGCTCAAATAATATTCAGAATTTAAGCCCGGTAACATCAGGCGATTACAGCATATCGTACCTCACTATCGGGACAGCGTTTTCAAAAATAAACGGCGTGGATAACACTTCCGCCACCTTCCAGAAGTTTATGGATTACCGGGCCGTTATTTCACAAAGGCTGGGCAGCCTTAACCCCAATTCGGCTGGCCCGCCAACAGGCGGTTATGCCGATGGATACGGGCCCAACTCGCAAAATGTGCTGGTGCCGGCTTTCCTGGCTGCTTATACCGGGAAAAATGCCAGTACGGCCGGGCTAAGCCAGTTTCCTTCAATTCCTATCCCCAACTGGCAATTAACCTACAACGGCCTTAGCCGCATACCGCTTTTCAGCGATTGGTTTGATTCGTTCGACCTTAAACATGGTTACCGCTCGTCGTACACGGTGGGCAATTTCAGCACGCTGCTGCAATACCAGGAAGCAAATGGCGCGGTAAGCAGCAGGGATGCCAATAACGACTTTTTGCCGTATTACCAGTTTTCGGAAGTCACCATTTTTGAGGAGTTTACGCCGTTGATAGGCTTTGACGCCCGTTTCAAAAACAATATGACAACCAATTTTGAATACCGGCGAAGCAGGGCGCTAAGTCTGAGCGTTTTAAATAGTCAGCTTTCGCAGCAAAACGAAAATGTATTGGTATTCGGTTTTGGTTATCATACCAAAAGTTTCAGGTTCCCGTTTGGCTGGTTCAACGATTCGCGGAACAATGATGTAAACTTTAAGCTCGATTTTTCGCTGCGCGACAATAAGGTGCTTGTTTACCGTGCCGACGTGCAGGCTGCCGAAATATCATCAGGAGCGCAAAATATTACGGTAAGGCCTTCGATCGACTATGTGATCAATCAGCGTTTTAACCTGAATTTGTTTTACGACTCCAACATTACCCGACCGTACACGTCGCAAACGTTTAATACTGCCTTCACCAACTTTGGTATCAATTTGAAGCTGATGCTGCAGTAGGGACCGTTGATTCGAATGATTTGGAGATTTCGTTGATTATTGTCTGAGCCGTTGATTTAAAGTGACTTGAAATTTGTTGGCTGTTGAATGTTTTTAAGAGGGGAAAGTTGGTGTGATTGGAGGATAAGGGTTGCTGATAAAAGGGTTTGCATATTTGCGTTGTGATTTGGGCGTTTCCGCCTATCGGCGGCCGTGCTATCCGTTCATACGCCTGCAGGCCTTAGCCACGGGCCGGTATCCACTTCTATTACTAACGCAACCAAGGTTAAATAAATAGCTTTTCTTTTTATTCCAGGTGACAGTTTTTTGTCCTCACTTCCTCCTGAAAATGGCATTTGTGCCTATCCCTGCCGGTTTGGTTATTAATTACCGTATAAATTTTTTTCAAAGCATACGTAAAAGTCCGAAAATATTTTAAGCCACATTTAATTTGGTATATGTATGGCTGTACGCCAGGAGTGTCAATATTTGACGACACTGTATGTATAAATAAAAACACTTCTTATTTATTAATAAAATTAATTAAAAATTAAATTACTGTATATCAGGTGATTGTTTTTTAGCCCTATTTTTATTTACGTTAATTTAACAACGGCACGATTTTGAAGCTTATTGTAAGCAAGTAACCACATGTTAAACTAAATTTTGGAAAATCATGGCAACCACAAAAAGTTCGAATGAAAAAGGAAACAACTCTTCATCAAAAAGAGGAAATTCTTCAAGTGACAACAAATCAACAGGTAACAAATCTTCTAAATCAGGTTCAGGTTCTCAAAGCAGCAGATAAAATGATGTGACTCAGTTTTCAGACTTTAAAATTTAATCATTTTATCCGGAGAGGGGCGTCATAGCGCCCCTCTTTTTTTTGTTCGGTTGTCAGGGGTGTTCCAAGTGTTCATCTCTCAAAAATTGAAACACTTGGTGGCAGCCACTAAGAATAATATTATGCACGCATAGTTACTTTATTTTGGTTAATTTTGCGCTGTACCAATTGCGCCTGCCATGGAAAGCATTACACCCTACCAATCCCAGTACAAAATTCGTTTTGTTACAGCTGCATCCCTGTTCGACGGGCATGATGCTACCATTAACATCATGCGCCGTATTTTGCAGTCATCAGGCGCGGAAGTGATCCATTTGGGCCATAATCGTTCGGTTGACGAAGTGGTGAATTGTGCCATACAGGAAGATGTACAGGGGATAGCCTTAACATCGTACCAGGGCGGCCACGTGGAATACTTTAAATACATGCACGACCTGCTGAAAGAACGCGGCGCGGGGCATATTAAAATTTTCGGCGGCGGCGGCGGGGTATTCCTGCCTAACGAGATCGCTGCGCTGGAGGCCTATGGCATCACCAAGATATATTCGCCGGATGATGGCCGCAAAATGGGCCTGCAGGGTATGATAAACGACATGCTGCAGAAATGCGATTTCCAGAATAAAATAAAGCTAAACGGCGAGTTGAAGCATTTGCCGCAAAAAGATATACAATCCATTGCAACCGCGATAAGCATTGTTGAGAACTACCCGAAAGAAGCCGACCATTTTTTAAGCGAGGTACATAAGCTGATCAATGCCAGCCATATCCCCGTGATCGGGATAACCGGCACGGGCGGATCGGGAAAATCGTCGCTGGTGGATGAGATCGTTCGCCGGTTTTTAATGGAGACAGATAAAACGCTGGCGATCATTTCGGTTGACCCATCCAAACGTAAAACGGGCGGCGCCCTGCTTGGCGACCGTATCCGGATGAATGCGATCAATAGCCCGCGGGTTTATATGCGTTCGCTGGCCACCAGGCAAGCCAACCTGGCTCTCTCGAAACACGTGCAGGAGAGCATTGATATTTGCAAGGCGGCGGGTTACGATCTGATCATTGTAGAGACGTCCGGTATTGGGCAGTCGGACACGATGATCACGGATTATTGCGATCTGTCGCTATACGTAATGACGCCTGAATTCGGCGCGGCTACGCAGCTGGAGAAAATCGACATGCTCGATTTCGCCGATATGGTGGCGCTCAACAAGTTTGATAAGCGCGGCGCACTGGATGCTATCCGCGATGTGCGCAAGCAATATAAACGCAACCATAAGCTTTTTGATGCGAAGGATGAAGATATTCCGGTTTACGGCACCATGGCCTCGCAATTTAACGACCCGGGGATGAACGCGTTGTTTACCGCCTTGATGAAAATGACCAAAACCAAAACCGGGGTAGATTTTGAGGTGAAAGGCGAAGGGTTAAAGGCGAAAGGTGAGGAGTCGGAGAAAATATATATCATTCCGCCTGATCGTAACCGGTACCTGGCCGAGATCGTTGAAAGCAGCAATGCCTATAAGCAATGGGTGAATGAGCAATGTAAAATTGCACAACAGCTTTACGCAGTTAGCCTCACCCAAACCCTCTCCAAAGGAGAGGGCTTAAAAGACGGGCAAGACGAAGTCCTCTCCTTTGGAGAGGATTTAGGTGAGGCCCTACAAGAGCTACAAAAACACCTGGAAGAACACCTGCATCCTGAATGCAAACGCCTGCTTAAACAATGGCCGGAAACCATTAAACAATATACTGCTGAAAATTTTATATATAAGGTAAGAAATAAGGAGATCAAGCAGCCGCTTTATTACACGTCTCTTTCGCAACTGCGCATTCCCAAAATTGCCTTGCCGAAATACGAAGCCTGGGGTGATATTTTGCGCTGGCTGCTGACAGAAAATTTACCGGGCGAGTTTCCATATACGGCAGGTGTTTTCCCGCTCAAGCGGGAAGGGGAGGACCCCACCCGTATGTTTGCCGGTGAGGGCGGCCCCGAGCGTACCAATAAACGTTTCCATTATGTATCGCTTGGTCAGCCTGCGCACAGGTTATCAACCGCGTTTGACTCGGTTACATTGTATGGTGAAGATCCGCATACCCGGCCGGATATTTATGGTAAGATAGGGAACTCCGGCGTGAGCATAGCTACGCTGGACGACGCCAAAAAATTGTATTCCGGGTTTGACCTTTGCGAGGCTGCTACATCGGTATCCATGACCATAAACGGCCCCGCGCCTATGCTGCTCGGCTTTTTTATGAACGCGGCTATCGACCAGCAATGTGAAAGATATATCACTGAGCATAAGCTTGAACATTTGGTTGAAGCGAAGTTTAAAGAGCTATATGACGACAAGGGGTTGAAGCGTCCGAAATATCAAAGCCTCACCCCAGCCCTCTCCAAAGGAGAGGGAGCTAAAAGATTGGGTTATGAGACTGCCGATCTACTTTTATGGGAGTTATTAAAGGAAAATTCAAGAAATAACAGGCATAATCCAACTGACGCTGAAAATATTTTATGGCAACATTTGAGAAACAATCAAACCGGCTTTAAAATCAGACGGCAACATGCTATTGACGGTTATATTGCCGACTTTGTTTGTTTACCAAAGGGATTGGTCATTGAAGTTGATGGAGGCTATCACCAATTTACAAAGGAACAGGATGAGATAAGAACATCAGTTTTAAATAATGAAGGTTTTGAAGTGCTTCGTTTTACCAATAATGAAGTAATAAATAAAACAAAAAATGTAGTTCAAAGCATTACTAAAGCTTTAATTAATCAACCAGAAAGGAAAATCACGCCTGCCTCCCTCTCCTTTGGAGAGGGTCGGGGTGAGGCTTTACCTGCAGGTAACAGCGGCCTTGGACTCATGTTATTAGGCCTTACCGGCGACCAGGTTTTGCCGGCAGATGTATATGAAAAAATAAAGGCCCATGCTATCGGCAGCGTGCGCGGTACCGTGCAGGCGGATATTTTAAAGGAAGACCAGGCGCAGAACACCTGTATATTTTCAACCGAGTTCGCTTTGCGGATGATGGGGGATATACAGCAATATTTTATTGATAAAAAGGTCCGCAATTTTTATTCGGTTTCCATATCCGGCTACCATATCGCCGAGGCCGGCGCCAACCCGATAACACAACTGGCATTTACGTTGTCGAACGGGTTTACTTACGTAGAGTATTACCTGAGCCGGGGGATGCATATTGATGATTTCGCGCCAAACCTGTCGTTCTTTTTCTCGAACGGGATCGACCCCGAATACTCAGTGATCGGCCGGGTTGCCAGGCGGATATGGGCGAAGGCGGTTAAGAACAAATATAAAGGAAACGACCGCTCGCAAAAACTGAAGTATCATATCCAAACCAGCGGACGCTCGCTGCATGCGCAGGAAATTGATTTTAACGATATCCGCACCACGCTGCAGGCTTTATATGCTATTTATGATAACTGTAACTCGTTGCATACCAATGCTTACGATGAAGCGATAACCACACCTACAGAAGAGTCGGTACGCCGCGCTATGGCTATACAGCTCATCATTAACCGGGAGTTGGGTTTGGCTAAGAACGAAAACCCTTTACAGGGCGCGTTCATCATCGAAGAACTGACTGACCTGGTTGAAGAGGCTGTATTAGCCGAATTTAAAGCCATCAACGACCGCGGCGGCGTATTGGGAGCCATGGAAACCATGTACCAGCGCAGCAAGATACAGGAAGAGTCGCTGTACTACGAAACGCTGAAACATACCGGCGAATACCCGATCGTGGGCGTAAACACATTCCTGAATAAAAAGGGCTCGCCAACTATTGTGCCGTCGGAAGTGATCCGGGCCACCGAAGAAGAAAAAGAGTTCCAGATAACCGCGCTGCACGAGTTTCAGCACCGTAACGAAGACAATATTCCGCAGCTATTAGCAAACCTGCAACACACCGCAGTTGCCGGCGAGAATATTTTTGAAAGCCTGATGGAAGCCTGCAAATATTGCTCGCTGGGGCAGATATCTCACGCTTTGTATGAAGTAGGCGGGCAGTATAGAAGGAATATGTAGGTACGTGGAGGTTAGAGGTTAGTGATTGGAGATTAGTTTGAATTTTCTTATCGAACAGTTAGTTCTTTCTGCACTTTTGCAACACAATGGTCTAAATTGAGCCTTAAATTCGGAAACGGATCATTCCCATTCTTTAGTGTTAGTGATATGCCGGGCACCCGTCCTGAATAAGAGCGCTAAGCATAGAAAAAAAGAGGATAAATCTTTTATTGAACAGGATTTGCTTAAGCAATTTATTTATTAAATATCTTATTTTGTTGCATGGCATTCGAAATAATCGAAGACAAAACCTTCATCAAAACTACCGCTGAAACTATTGCCGGCAGCAAACGCACGTTCGAAAATTGCCGGTTCACCAGCAGCAACTTTTCCTATGCAGATCTTTCGGGGCTAACTTTCGTGAATTGTTTCTTTGACGAGTGCAACCTGTCGCTTATAAAGTTATCAGGCACAGGTTTGCAGGATGTTCAGTTTAAAGGCTGCAAATTAACCGGCGCCGATTTCAGCAAAAGCAACGATTTTTTGTTTGAAGTGAGTTTTAGTAATTGCATACTGAACAACGCTATCTTTTACAAAAAGAAAAACAAACGGGCTAAATTTACTGATTGCTCCCTCATTGAAACAGATTTTACAGAAGCTGACCTTACCGACGTGCAATTCAATAATTGCAACCTGCACCGTGCGTTTTTTAACCGTACGATCTTAAAAAACGCTGACTTCCGAACATCGTATAATTTTATTATTGATCCGGATATTAATAATTTAAAAAAGGCAAAGTTCTCGGTGCAGGGTTTGGCGGGGTTGCTGGCTAAGTATGATATCAGGATTGACGAGTAACGGATACGAGACTTACGAGGTTTTCAAAACTTCGTAAGTCTGTTTAGTGACCATTATATTTTTACTCCAACTGCCGCCCAAAACACCAGGTAACCGGGCTTGGTTTTGGAAATGCGTATCGCTTTGAGCAACCTTGCCGGATCAGCCTGAATTTTTAACAGGTCGATATTGTGATGGTCTTTTTCCGTCATGTTATTTTTATTTCCCCATTTGGCGAGGTCATGGGCGAGGTAGCATAGGTTAGGGTCGCCGTGTTTTATGTCCTGGTAGTAATCGGGCAAAACAAAGTCCTTCGTGGTAGTACCATTATTATATATTAGCTGGATCTGAAGATTCGAGGCACCTTCCGCGCTTGTCAATGCCAAAAACACAGCCGAATATTTAGCTTTTGGAACAGCGAATTGAACTGCACCTTCGCCAGTGATGCTGCAGGCCTGGTTATGCAGGGTGTCGTTATTTGAATAGCGCAGCACTATTTCAGGATGCGAACTATTAGCCGCAAATACAGGATTGTCGGGAAGGGCATGCGCGTCTTTATCACCATTAAATGATGCGGCAGACTGGGTTAGGTAACCATCAGCCAGGCCGTTTCCGTCTATACCTTTCGTCCAGGTTACCAGCCGGTGGTTAGCTACAACAGTTACCGGCCGGGCGTTTACAATTTTGCTAAGATCAAATTGGACGGCATGGTTTTCCGGGGTCTGCCAACCGGTTAGGCATAACATATAAAAGGCAGAAATTAATGCTATCCTCATTTAAATTATCTTTTTGAAGTGAATTATTGATGCCTAAAATAGGCAATAATTATCACGTTGAACCGGGCATCGGTACGCGATAAGTTTT
The DNA here is from genome assembly GCA_035568395.1 of Mucilaginibacter sp. Classification (GTDB taxonomy): domain Bacteria; phylum Bacteroidota; class Bacteroidia; order Sphingobacteriales; family Sphingobacteriaceae; genus Mucilaginibacter. Next base: position 163,870 of record DATMOF010000009.1, read on the forward strand.
TACACATTCCGATAGGTATGTTTAAGTCAAAGTAAAACTGGGCGGACAAAAGTTTTCAATTCACAGCAATAGAAGCACATTCCATGGCGAAGTAATTAACAAACTTATTGCACAAAGTGTTGATAACTTTGGTGGTAGATAGTGGTAAAATATGGTAAAAGTGTTCTACTTTTACACTACAAAAACTGCCAAAGCCGCCCAATGTCCTATTTAACCGGAGAATTTGAATGTAAACTAGATACGAAGGGTCGTATGATGGTTCCGGCTGGGCTTAAAAAAAAGCTACCCGAAGCTGATAGCGAGGGGCTTGTCATCAATCGCGGCTTCAAAAAATACCTGGTTATTTACACCAAAAAAGAATGGGACAAAAAGCTCGACGAGCTCAATAAACTTAATCAATACGAAAACAAAAATATCGAATTCATCCGGTATTTTACCCGCGGAGCTACCGAGCTGACGCTTGATGCCACCGGGCGCATAAACTTGCCCAAGCAACTACTGGATTACGCGGGGATTGACAACGAGGTGGTGCTGACCTGCCAGATCAATAAAATTGAAGTTTGGGATAAAAATGCCTACCAGGCATTGATAGACAGCGAGCCGGAGAATTTTGCCGACCTGGCCGAAGAGGTGATGGGCGGTAAAAGAAAGGAGGGCGTGAATGAGTAATTATCATACCCCTGTTATGCTGAACGAATGTATCGAAGGGCTGAACATACGCCCCGACGGTACTTACGTTGACGTAACTTTCGGCGGCGGCGGCCACTCCCGCGAAATATTAAAGCACCTGGATGCGGGCGGCAAGTTGCTGGCATTTGACCAGGATGCCGACGCGAAGCAGAATTTGATCGATGATGAACGGTTTATTTTTATCGACCAGAATTTTCGGTTCCTCAAAAACTTCTGCCGCCTGCATAATGCCATCCCGGTCGACGGTATATTGGCCGACCTGGGCGTTTCATCCTACCAGTTTGACCAGGCCGAGCGCGGGTTCTCCATCCGTTTCGACGCGGAACTGGATATGCGGATGGATCAGTCTTCAACCCTGACTGCAAAAGAAATTGTAAATACTTACCCGGAAGCTGAATTGCACCGGATATTCGGCGTTTACGGCGAGATACAAAATGCTAAATCGCTGGCCAACACGGTAGTAACTTCCCGGTTAACGGCACCCATTGTTACCGTTGCCGATTTGAAAAATGCCATTTCGGCCCGTATTCCGCGCGGCAAGGAAAATAAATACCTGGCCCAGGTTTTCCAGGCGCTGCGCATCGAGGTAAACCAGGAACTGGAAGCGTTGAAAGATTTTTTGATCCAGTCGGCAGATGTGTTGGTATCGGGCGGGCGGCTGGTGGTGATGTCGTATCATTCGCTGGAAGACAGGCTCGTAAAAAACTTCATCGCAAAGGGCAAATTCAGCGGCGAACTTGAAAAAGATCTATACGGAAATGATAACAAACCTTTCGACGCGGTAAGCCGCGGGGCCATTACAGCATCGGAAGAAGAGATCAGTAAAAATAACAGGGCACGGAGCGCTAAGTTAAGAATAGCGGTAAAAAGATGACGAACAGGCTGCGTACACAAATTGATGAAGAAGAGGCTGAGAAAAAGCTTATTGTTGAGGAAAGGCCTGTCAAGGAAAAGGAAATTCCCGATAACTTTCTGAGTCAGTTTTTTATAAAGAAGATATTTAACGCTGAGGCGGCTACCGGCGCTTTGCCGTTTGTACTGTTCCTGGCGCTGTTGGGTATGATATATATCGGCAACAGGCACCTGGCCGAAAAAAACATCCGCGATATCGACAAGATAAGCAAGGAAGTCAAGGAGTTGAGCTGGGACTATAAAACTACCAAGGCCGAGTTGGCTTACAAAAGCACGCTAACCGAAGTGGCCAAACGCGCAGATACGCTAGGGATAAAAGAATCGGTTCAGCCACCGCAAAAAATAGCAGAAGGAGGTGAAAAATGAGTATCAGGACAAACATATTGATGCGGGTTTATCTGGCCTTCGGGCTGGTGCTGCTGTTTGCCGGCGCTGTAGTTTTTCAATTATGCCGGGTGCAGATCGTGCAAGGTAAAAAGTGGAAGGCGATGGCGACAACACTCTCTACCCAGTATCAAACTGTTGACGCAGCCAGGGGAAACATTTTTGATGTGGGCATGAACCTGCTGGCTACCTCGGTGCCCGAATATGAACTGCACATGGATATGCTGGCTGCCGGTATTTATGATGACGACGTATTTAACGAGAAAGTTGATTCCCTGGCGATGAAACTTTCGCAGTTGTATAACGACAAAACCGAAAGAGAGTATTCGCGGATGCTCCGCGAGGCGCGCAAAGATAGTTTGCGGTATTTTTTGGTCAGGAGAAAAGTTACGCACCAGGAATTAAAGCAGATACGCAAGTTCCCCATCTTTAATATGGGGAAGTATAAAGGCGGCCTTATCGTTGTGGAACAAAACAAACGGATACTGCCTTTCCGCTCGTTGGCCGCCCGTACCATAGGTTATAAGAACGAAAATGTTAGAAACGCGGTAGGCCTTGAAGGCGCCTATGCCAACTATATTAATGGCGAAAGCGGCAAGCGCCTGATGCAGCGTATCGCCGGCGGTACCTGGATGCCGGTAAATAATGGTGAAGAAGAAATTGCGCCAAAGGACGGCGCAGATATTATTTCGACTATCGACGTTAACTACCAGGATGTTGCCCAGGACGCGCTAAAGAAACAGCTGATAAAAACCCAAGCCGACCACGGCTGCGTGGTGGTGATGGAAGTTGCTACCGGCGAAGTAAGGGCGATAGCAAATTTTACGCGTAACAAAAACGGCGATTACGAGGAAAAATTAAACTACGCAATAAGTGATGCCGCCGATCCCGGCTCCACATTCAAGCTCGCTTCATATATGACGGCGTTTGACCAGCATAAAATTGATACCAATACGCTGGTAAATGCAGAGAACGGCCGGTATGACATGTATTACAAAGGGAAGTTGCTGAAAACATTCCGGGACGCTGAAGAAGGGAATTACGTGATAACGGCAAAAAAGGCATTTGAAGCATCATCAAATGTGGCGATTGTGAAATTTATCTCATCACACTATGGTGATAACCCGCGGGAGTTTACAGATAACTTGTATGCACTGCATTTAAATGAAAAGCTGGGCCTGCAAATCCGGGGCGAGGCACAGCCGGTCGTGAAAAATCCATCGAACCGCAGCTGGAGTAAGTTAACGCTTCCGCAGATGGCCTATGGATACGAAATGCGGATGACCCCGCTGCAAATGCTTACGCTGTATAATTCAGTTGCCAATAATGGCAAAATGATAGCACCGATATTTGTTAAGGAAATACGCAGGCTGGGAAACACGGTTGAACAATTCCACGCCCGCGTCATCAACGAAAAAGTATGCAGTGATGCTACCCTCGGCAAAATGAAAAGCTTACTGGAGGGCGTTGTTAATGAAGGTACAGGGAAAAACGTGATAAAGAATTCATTATACACCGTGGCCGGCAAAACGGGGACAGCCCAGATCGCTAACGGGTCATCCGGATACGGGGTTCAAAAAACTTACCAGGCCTCGTTTTGCGGGTATTTCCCGGCAAATCATCCTAAATACGCTATGATCGTGGTGATCAACCACCCAACGCAGGGCTCATACCTCGCGGCGCTTGTTGCCGGCCCGGTATTCAGGGAAATAGCTGACCGAATCTATTCAAGTGACCTGGAAATGAACCAGGCATCGCAGGTACACCTGGTAGGCAATACCAATATGCCCAGAGTAAAACAGGGAAATCAAAAGGCGTTGAAACAAGTATACTCCAAATTGGGGATCAAGCCGCTGTACGCATCGAACAACACGGTAGCCGGCGGCATAGATACCAGTAACGGTATAGCTTTTGAGGACGTTAATTATAAAAGCGGTGTGGTTCCTTCTGTAACCGGAATGGGGCTGAGCGATGCGTTATACCTGCTAGGAAACGCCGGCTACAAGGTAGCGGTACAGGGAAGCGGCACGGTGATTAGTCAATCAGTAACCGGCGGCAGCTTAATACCTAAAGGATCAAAAATAATAATTGAACTGCAATGAAATATTTAAGCGAGATAATAGAGGGGCTTGCGTTCACTGAATTACAGGGGAGTGCCGATACCGAAATAACTGCGGTGGTTTTTGATTCGCGGAAAGTTATTCCCGGTTGTTTGTTTGTGGCGATAAAAGGGACGTTGAGCGACGGACACGATTATATCGACCAGGCAGTTCATGATGGCGCTGTTGCGGTGATCTGCGAAGATCTGCCCGCACGGGTAACCGGCGAGGTCGATTTTTTAATGGTAGCCGATTCGGCCATTGCATTAGGGATCGTAGCAGGTAATTTTTATGACCATCCATCAGCAAAGTTAAAACTGGTAGGAGTAACCGGTACCAATGGTAAAACCACCATTGCCACCTTGCTGTATAAATTATTCCGCGACCTGGGTTATAAATGCGGGTTAATATCAACCGTTGAAAACCAGATAAATGGCGAGGTGATCGCGGCCACACATACTACGCCCGACCCGGTTGAGCTGAACAAACTGATCGACGACATGGTAGCGCAGGGATGCGATTATTGTTTTATGGAGGTAAGCTCGCATGCTATCGCTCAGCACCGGATACAAGGGTTGAAGTTTGCCGGGGGCATATTCTCTAATCTTACGCACGACCACCTGGATTATCATAAAACGTTCGATAGTTATCTTAAAGCTAAAAAAGCCTTTTTTGATGAGTTGTCGCCCAACGCATTTGCATTAACCAACAACGACGATAAGAACGGCAGCGTAATGCTGCAAAATACAAAGGCGCATAAAAAAACCTACGGGCTGAAAAGCATGGCTGATTATAAGGCGCGCATCTTAGAAAACCAGTTCGAAGGCTTGCTACTGCAGATAGATAATGAAGAGGTTTGGTTTAAAATGGTGGGCACGTTTAATGCCTACAATTTACTGGCTGTGTACGCTGCCGCCATGCTGCTCGACCAGGATAAAGCCAAAATACTAACCAGCTTAAGCAAGCTTACCGGTGCCAGGGGAAGGTTTGACTACATCGTTTCGCCAAACAAGATCATCGGTATTGTTGATTATGCGCATTCGCCGGATGCTGTTCAAAATATACTGAGCACTATTCACGATATCCGTAAAGGAAACGAAAAAGTGATCACGGTTATTGGTTGTGGCGGCAACCGGGACAAAACCAAGCGCCCGATCATGGCAAAAACGGCCTGCGAATGGAGCGACAGGGTGATCCTTACATCGGATAACCCGAGGAACGAAGACCCGGCGCAGATCATTAAAGACATGGAGGAAGGTGTCGACCCGGCATTTAAAAGATATACAGTAAGCATTATCGACAGGCGGGAAGCCATCAAAACTGCTTGCATGCTGGCCAAGCCCGGGGATATTGTGCTCGTCGCAGGTAAGGGACACGAGAAATACCAGGAAGTAAACGGAGTAAAAAGCCATTTTGATGATATGGAGGAGTTGGTAGAGCAGTTTAAATTAATGAGTAGTTAGATGTGCAGATTTCAGATGTGCAAATGTGCAGATGAGTAGTAGTGTTATAGAATAGAAAATCATTAGAAATAGAAATGGGTGATAAGCCGAACTTGATAGTTGATTTAACATTTAGCTTTTCCTTGAAAATTATTGCATTCAGCGAGACGCTTGAGTCAAAGAAAAAGTTCAATATGTCAAATCAACTGTTTAAAAGCGGTACTTCTATAGGTGCAAATGTGTGTGAAGCGCAGGGCGCTGAGAGTAAAAATGATTTTAAACATAAATGTAAAATAGCCTATAAGGAAGCTGAAGAAACCGAGTACTGGCTGAAACTATGTAGGCATGCTGAAAATTATCCTTTTGATGAAAGCATGCTTGATGATGTTCGGTCGATCATGAGAATATTAGGTAAGATAATTTCATCAACGAATAATGATTAAAAATCTGCACATCTGCACATTTGCACATTTGCACATATAATAAAGCAATGCTATACTACTTATTTACCTGGCTTAATAGGAATTACGATATACCGGGTGCGGGGGTGTTTCAGTACATCACGTTCCGGATGGCGATGGCCGTAATTACTTCTTTGGTTGTGACTACAGTTTACGGCCATCGGCTGATCGAGTATTTGCGTTTTAAACAGGTAGGCGAAACTGTAAGGAACCTGGGTTTGGAAGGGCAAATGCAGAAGGCAGGTACGCCCACAATGGGTGGTATCATTATCATATCGGGTATTTTAATTCCGACGCTGTTGTTTGCCAAGCTTGATAATATCTATATCATTATGATGCTGGTTACCACCGTTTGGTTAGGGGCTATCGGTTTCCTGGATGATTACATCAAGGTATTTAAAAAAAATAAAGAAGGGCTTGCAGGCAGGTTCAAGATAACAGGACAGGTTGGCCTGGCTTTATTTATCGGCTTTACCATGTACAGCAACAAGGATATTATCATAAGCCAGGAGGTAAAACCACCTATCAAATATGATGCACCGGTTCAGTTCCACATGCACGGCAATACCGCGGTTTATACCCAGGACATCCGGTCGACGAAAACGACCATGCCGTTTTATAAAAACAACGAGTTCGACTACGGCAAGGTGCTGAAGTTTTTGGGACCCGGTTCTGAACGTTATGCGCTGCTGGTGTTTATGTTCTTTGTCATCATCATTATTACGTCTGTGTCAAACGGCGCCAATATAACTGACGGGATAGACGGGTTGGCAACGGGCACGTCGGCAATAATAGGCATTACGCTGGCCATCCTGGCCTATGTATCAGGCAACACCATTATCGCCGACTATTTGAATATCATGTTTATCCCCAATTCCGGCGAACTCGTGATCTTCGCGGGAGCGTTTACCGGTGCTTGTGTGGGTTTCTTGTGGTACAATTCGTACCCGGCGCAGGTTTTTATGGGCGATACCGGCAGCCTGGCAATAGGTGGGATTATTGCTGTTTTTGCCATTATGATACGCAAGGAATTAATGGTGCCGCTGTTGTGCGGGATATTTCTGGTCGAGAATTTATCGGTGATCATCCAGGTTGGGTGGTTTAAATATACCCGGAAACGGTTCGGCGAGGGCCGGCGGGTTTTTTTACTGGCGCCGCTGCATCATCACTACCAGAAAAAGGGGTTTCATGAAGCAAAGATCGTGACCCGGTTTTGGATCGTGGGTATCCTGCTGGCGATAGTCACGATCATAACATTGAAGCTGAGATAAGACGGAAGAATTTGATAAGAGAATAAAGAAAAATAATAAGTGGAAGCAAATAAAAACATAGCAATTCTTGGGGCCGGCGAAAGCGGGGTGGGAGCGGCTTACCTTGCCCAACAGCAGGGTTATAATGTTTTTGTTTCGGATTTTGGTGCAATCGAGGCAAACTATAAACGGCAACTGCAAGACTGGAATATCCGCTTTGAAGAAAATCAGCATACAGAAAAAGAGATACTTGAAGCCGCGGAAGTGATTAAAAGCCCAGGTATTCCGGATAAGGCGCCGATCATAAAAAAAATAAAGGAAAAAAGCATACCCGTTATATCTGAGATCGAGTTTGCAGGCAGGTATACCAACGCAAGGATTATTGGGATAACCGGTTCGAACGGGAAGACAACCACTACCAGTTTAACATATCATATCCTGAAAAGCGCAGGTTTAAATGTGGGCCTGGCGGGCAACATAGGCAAGAGCTTTGCTTACCAGGTTGCCACCGAAAAATTCGATCTGTATGTACTTGAATTGAGCAGCTTTATGCTGGACGACATGTACAAATTTAAAACCGATATAGCGGTATTATTAAATATTACACCCGACCATTTAGACAGGTACGAATACAAACTGGAGAACTATGCGGCTTCAAAATTCCGGATAACGCAGAATCAAACAGCCAATGATTTTTTTATCTATTGCGCTGATGACCCAGAAACAAAAAAAGGAATGGAAACGCGGACGTTTGCTGCGCAGCAACTCCCGTTTTCGATCGAGAAAAAAGTTGAACCGGGAGCATATCTCGAAAAGGACAATATTGTCATAAACACACATCAAGAACATTTTCAGATGTCAATTACAGAACTGGCCCTGCAGGGAAAACACAACATTTACAACTCGATGGCATCGGGTATTATTGCCAAGCTGCTCGAATTGCGCGATCCTTTGATCAGGGAAAGTATGGGCAACTTTAAAAATATCGAGCACAGGCTGGAGTTTGTCGGAAAGATTTCCGGTATCAGCTTCATCAACGACTCAAAGGCCACCAACGTCAACTCCACCTGGTATGCCCTTGAAAGCATGACCAGCGATGTGATATTGATCCTCGGCGGTGTGGATAAGGGCAACGATTATACCATGCTCAAGGACCTGGTGCGACAAAAGGTTAAAGCCATAGTGTGTTTAGGCAAGGATAACAAACGTATTCACGACGCTTTTGAAGATGATGTGGATGTGATCGTAAATACATATTCGGCCGAAGAAGCGGTACAGGTATCATATCACCTGGCAACCAAGGGCGATACGGTATTGCTTTCGCCGGCCTGCGCGAGTTTTGATCTGTTTAAAAACTACGAAGACCGCGGCCGCCAGTTTAAGCAAGCGGTGAGGGAGTTGTAGCCTCACCCAACCCTCTCCAAAGGAGAGGGCTTTAAAAAAGAACGAAGTTCAAGTCCTCTCCTTTGGAGAGGATTTAGGTGAGGCGAAGAAGATATGCAGATGTGCCGATGAATGATTTGAAAATGTGGGGATTGAGGAATTGAAATTTATAAAATAAAGCAGCTATGGACTATCGACCATGGACTATGGACAAAAAATCGGTGTAATCAAAATATATGAACTATATACTCAGTAAAACAAAAGGCGACCGTTGGATATGGCTTATCGTGATATTGCTGTCAGTTATTTCGTTGCTGGCTGTTTATAGCGCTATTGGCACGCTGGCATATAAACGGGGCGTTGGCGCCGAGTCGATATTGCTGAAACACCTGGCTATGATAATCGGGGGTATTGCATTGATGTATATATCACATAAGATCGATTACCGCTATTACCGCGGGATATCCAAATTGCTGATGCTCATTACGCTGCCGCTTTTGGTGTACACGCTGGTTTTCGGACACCACGTAAATGAAGCCAGCCGGTGGATAGCTATCCCGGGCACGGGCCTAAGTTTCCAAACTTCCGATTTGGCCAAGCTGGCCCTGATCACTTACTTGGCACGCACCCTGTCGTTAAAGCAGGAAAATATAAAGAACGTAAAGCAATCATTTATACCCATTATGGGTGCGGTTTGCGTGGTTTTCGCGCTTATTGCCTGGGCCAATCTTTCAACCGCGTTAATGCTGTTTGGGGTGAGTATTCTATTGCTGATAATGGGCCGCATAAGCGTTAAACAAATTGCGGTGGTATGCCTTGCGGGGATAGTATTATTAGCCGGGATCATGTTTTTAGGTCCGCGCCGGCACATGTACTTAACCCGGATACAAACCTTTATGCATCCCGAAAAGGCGAATCCCGATAAGGCATTCCAGGGTATTCATGCCAAGATAGCCATCGCGTCGGGCGGGGTATTTGGGAAAGGCGTTGGAAAAAGCGAAGAGATCAATTACCTGCCCGAAGCTTACTCGGATGAGATATATGCAATAATCGTTGAGGAATATGGCCTTGTGGGCGGTATAGCTTTGATCGGCATTTACCTGTTTTTGCTTTACCGGTGTATAAAAATTGTAACACGAGCGCCAAAAGCGTTCGGGGCCCTGCTGGCTGCGGGGTTGAGTTTTAGTTTAACGATACAAGCTTTCGCCAACATGGCTGTAGCAGTTGGGCTTGGCCCGGTTACGGGGATACCGCTGCCGTTCGTCAGCATGGGCGGTACATCCATATTGTTTACCAGTGTAGCGTTTGGCATCATCCTATCGGTTAGCCGCGATATTGACGAGCCTAAAAAAGTTATTGTGGGAGAAATAAGGGAGATGGCGGTAGCCTGATTTCGGATTTAGTAAAAAGGAATAATCAGTGTAATCAACCAATAATCGGTGTAATCAAAGGATGAAATCAAAAAAGATCATAATTAGTGGTGGCGGTACCGGGGGGCATATCTTCCCGGCTATTGCTATTGCCAATGCGTTGAAAGCGCTGGACCCTAACGTGGAGATCTTATTTGTAGGCGCGCAGGGGCGGATGGAAATGGAGAAGGTGCCCGCCGCGGGTTACAAGATCATCGGTTTGGATATCCGCGGAATTCAGCGCGGTTCGATCTGGAAAAATGTGATGTTCCCGGTGAAACTGTTTTTAAGTGTCCGGGCGGCGACAAAAATTATAAAGGATTTTAAACCCGATGCGGCAGTGGGCGTTGGTGGTTATGCATCGGGGCCGTTACTGTATGCGGCATCGCTAAAGGGTATACCTTATTTGATCCAGGAACAAAATTCGTACGCAGGCATCACCAATAAATGGCTGGGGAAAAATGCGAAGAAGGTATGCGTAGCATTTGACGGTATGGATAAGTTTTTTCCGGCCGACCGTATTATTAAAACCGGTAACCCTATCCGGAAGGAAGCGGTTGATATTGCCGGGAAGCACATGCAGGCACTGGAGCTTTTTAAGCTGTCGACCGAAAAAAAAACAATACTTGTAACCGGCGGCAGCCTGGGTGCGCGCACGTTGAATAGAAGTGTATTAGCCGGGCTCGATAAAATTATAGCTGCCGATGTGCAGCTGGTATGGCAAACGGGCAAGGTTTATTATAAGGGTATCATTGAAAAATTAGGCACCGATTATCACGAAAATATTCGTGTAATGGAATTTGTGAACCGTATGGACCTGGCTTATGCCGCTGCCGACGTGATCATATCACGCGCCGGGGCAGGCACTATTGCCGAACTATGTGTGATAAAGAAACCGGTGATACTGGCGCCCTCACCAAACGTGGCGGAGGACCACCAAACTAAAAATGCCCTTGCATTGGTGCAGGAGCATGCTGCCGTTTTTATTGCTGATAGGGATGCCGAGGTGGGATTAATAGATAAGGCCCTTGAGCTGATCAAGGATAAGCATTTACAAAAGAAGCTCAGCGAAAATATAGGCAAGCTGGCTTTGCCGGATGCTGATGAAGTGATAGCAAAAGAGGTGATGTTAATAGCAAATGGTTAATGGTTCATACGGAAAATAAAAAAATTAAATCGGTGAAATCAAACAATAATCGGTGAAATCAAAGGATTTTAAAAAATGGAATTAAGTAATATACAACGTGTTTACCTGATCGGGATTGGCGGCATAGGCATGAGCGGCCTGGCCCGGTATTTTCATCATGCGGGACGTGTTGTTTGCGGGTATGATAAAACCCAGACCGACCTCACCACCGAGCTACATCACGAAGGTATCCAGATCGTTTTTGAAGATGAAGCTGATCTGATACCTCTCAACTTCCTGTCTCCGGACGCAGGTACATTGATCATTTATACCCCAGCCATACCTAAGGACTCCGCTATCCTGAACTTTTTTATAGAAAAGGGATTTGAATTGTTTAAGCGCTCACAGGTGTTGGGGATAATCAGCAAGGGCATGTTTACGGTTGCTGTAGCGGGTACGCACGGCAAAACCACCACATCAACTATGGTTGCCCATATACTTAAGGATTCGGGTAAGGATTGTTCGGCTTTCCTTGGCGGGATATCGTCAAATTATCAAAGCAATGTGCTGTATGGTAAAAATGATATCGTTGTGGTTGAGGCGGATGAATATGACCGCTCGTTTCTAACGCTCTATCCAAACATAGCGATCATTACTTCAATGGATGCCGACCACCTGGATATCTACGGTGACCACGCCCATTTAACGGAGTCGTTTAAGCTATTTGCATCGCAAATAAAACCCGGCGGAACGCTTATTCACCGCAAAGGCCTACCGCTGGGTAGCGGGTTCACCTATGCCGTAGAAGATACCGCCGACGCGTACGCATCAAACATCCAGATCAAGAACGGCGATTTTTATTTCGATTTTAAAAATAGCAAAAACACGATAGCAGATATAAAACTGGGGATCGCGGGAATGCATAATATTGAAAACGCGGTGGCGGCGATTGAAGCAGCGTTGATTTTAGATGTCTCGCCGGAAGCCATAAAAAGCGCCTTGGGTTCATTTAAAGGTGTAAAACGGCGCTTTGAGTACATCGTAAAAAATGATAAGCACATTTATATCGACGATTATGCCCATCACCCGGAAGAATTGAAGGCCTGTATCAGGTCGGTAAAACGGCTGTATCCCGGTAAAAAACTAACAACCATTTTTCAGCCGCACTTATATACCCGCACCCGTGACTTTGCCGACGGTTTCGCCGAAGCGCTTGACCTGGCGGATGAGCTGATCATGCTGGATATTTATCCTGCACGCGAGTTGCCGATAGCCGGTGTAAATGCCGATATGATATTGGCCCGCATGAAAATGCTGAATAAACGGAAATGTGGAAAGCAAGAAACTATTGAACTGGTAAACAAAGAAAAACCGGCCCTGCTTTTAACTGTAGGCGCGGGCGATATTGACCAAATGGTACAACCTTTAAAAATTGCATTACAGGATGTTTAAGAAACGCATATGGCGGCATATTTTGACAGGCCTAGCTTGGGCAATTAGCCTGGGTGGTGTGGTTGTGCTGATGAGTTTCATTGAAGTAAAAAAGGCCGAAGTGCTTTGTAAGAATGTGAAGATATATATACCTGGTAACCAGTATTTCATCGACCGGCAGGAGGTTGAAAAAATTTTACTGGCAAACGGCCACGTTTTGATGGGGCGCAAGATCGAGAATATCAATATCCACGATTTGGAAAACAGGCTGCGGGCAAATCCATTTATTGAGTTTGCGACGGTATATGCTGATATGGACGGCACCATTACCGTTCAGATAACCCAGCGCCAGCCCATTTTGCGGCTGATAAACCGTTTTAACCAGGACTTTTACGTTGATCAGTATGGGCTGAAGATCCCGCTGTCGGCAAACTTTACGGCCCGGGTGCCGGTCGCCAATGGCTTTATAGACGAGCTTTTTGCCAACCGGGTTGATACGCTTCACAGCACACTGGCGCGCGACCTGTTTAAAACGGCAGTTTATATTAGTAAAGATTCGCTTTGGAACGCGCAGATCGCCCAGCTATATGTAAACCAGGGACATGAAATTGAACTGGTTCCGCGGGTTGGTAATCATAGGATACTGCTTGGAAACGCCGACTCGCTTGCCACCAAATTTCATAACCTGCTGGTATTTTATAAAAAAGCGCTTCCGCAGGTAGGCTGGGATGCTTACCGGGTAATTAATTTGAAATACGCCAACCAGGTGGTAGGAATTAAAAACGAAAACCTAAGATCCGACTCGCTGAAAAAAGCAGCAGGGCGGGATACAACCAAAACTATTAAAGACACAGCATTAATAAAGAATTAATATGGACAAAAGCTCGACTCAGGAAAAAAGTTCGCCTATTGTAGTGGGATTGGATATCGGTACCACTAAAATATGCGCTATTGTTGGCCGCCGAAGCAAAAACGGGAAGATAGAAGTGTTGGGGATCGGCAAAGCCGAATCTGCCGGCGTAACGCGCGGCATGGTGTCAAATATCGATAAAACCGTGCAGGGCATTACTGCGGCTGTTGATATTGCAGGCACACAATCGAATGTGGAGATCAAGGTGGTAAACGTGGGTATCGCAGGGCAGCATATTAAAAGCCTGCAGCATCGCGGATTGATAACCCGCCGCGACATTCAATCGGAAATATCCCGCAAAGATATCGATAAACTGGTTGAAGACATGTATAACCTGGTGATGCCTCCGGGAGAAGAGATCATCCATGTGCTGCCGCAGGAATTTACCGTAGACAATGAGCCGGGTATTAAAGATCCGATCGGTATGGCCGGCGTACGGCTTGAGGCGAATTTCCATATCATATCGGGCCAGGTGACCGCTATTAAGAACATTGTTAAATGTGTAAACAAAACCGGCCTTGAAAGCCAGGAACTGATACTGGAGCCGCTGGCATCGTCCGAATCTGTTTTGAGCGACGAAGAAAAAGAAGCCGGCGTTGTTTTAGTCGATATCGGCGGCGGCACCACCGATGTGGCTATTTTCCAGGAGGGAATTATCCGCCATACCGCTGTTATCCCTTTCGGTGGCAATAGCGTAACCGAGGATATCCGCGAGGGTTGTTCGGTGATGCGTAATATAGCCGAGCAATTGAAAATACGTTTCGGGTCGGCGCTGGCTGATGAGAACAAAGAAAACGAGATCGTTTGTGTTCCCGGTTTGCGTGGCCGCGAACCCAAAGAAATATCGGTAAAAAACCTGGCCTTTGTGATCCAGGCCCGCATGGAGGAGATCGTGGAGCATGTGTACTACGAGATCAAATCATCAGGTTACGAGAAAAAACTGATCGCCGGTATCGTGATCACCGGGGGCGGCGCTCAGCTGAAGCATTTGCCGCAATTGGTTGAGTATGTTACCGGTTTGGATTGCCGCGTGGGCTACCCGAACGAACACCTGGCTAAAAACGAGGTGCTTCCTAAAAATGTATACGAAGAATTGCAAAGCCCGACGTTTGCGACTGGTATCGGGCTGCTGATAAAAGGCATCCAGAAAATGGAATATAACGATGTTGCACAATCGCCAGCCGAAGTAAAAGTGGAGAAAACAAAGTACACAGACGATAGAAAATTCGGCTTGCTGGGTAAAATATTAGAAAGCGGAAAGAAGTTTATAAAAGATGATATAAAAGACGAGGATTTTTTGAAATAGTCGTCCAAATCAAAAAGAAAATGCTGCAAAACAGCAATAATTATTCACAATATCCAATCTTTCCACATATTGACAAATGTGGAAAAGGATTGTGGAAAAAGTGTTATTATTACAATAGAGAAATCTGAATATTCGTCATTCACATATAACTGAAAACAAGGATTATGCAGTTTGAGATGCTAAAAGAAAAGTCGTCAATCATTAAAGTGATCGGTGTTGGCGGCGGCGGCGGTAACGCGGTAAACCACATGTACAGGCAAGGTATTACGGGTGTGGACTTTATCATCTGCAACACCGATGCGCAGGCATTGGAGTTAAGCCCTATTCCAAATAAAGTGCAATTGGGTGCAAGCCTTACCGAAGGTATGGGCGCAGGTTCGATACCCGAAGTGGGTAAAAACTCGGCGATTGAAAACATTGACGATATTAAACAGATGCTTGGCGCGAATACCAAAATGCTGTTCATTACGGCAGGTATGGGTGGCGGCACCGGTACAGGCGCCAGCCCGATCATAGCCAAGGCTGCCCGCGAAATGGACATATTAACCGTTGGTATCATAACCACCCCGTTCGCATTTGAAGGCAAGCGCCGTAAAATGCAGGCCGAGGAGGGTATGGAGGAGCTAAAAAAATATGTCGATTCGTTTTTAGTGATCTCAAACGACCGCCTGCGCCAGATATTCGGGAACCTTACCCTGGGTTCGGCATTTGCGCAGGCTGATAATATTTTAACGACTGCCGCGAAAGGTATTGCCGAAATCATCACACTGCCCGGTTATATCAACGTTGACTTTAAGGACGTGCGCACCGTAATGAAAGACAGCGGCGTATCCATCATGGGAAGCTCGGCAGCCGAAGGTGAGAACCGTGCTTTAAAGGCCGTTGAGGGCGCCTTGTCATCGCCATTGTTAAAGGATAACGAAATTGAGGGGGCAAGATATATCCTGCTTAATATCAGCTCGGGTGATAAAGAAGTGACCATGGACGAGGTGAGCATCATTACCGATTATATACAGGAAGAGGCCGGTTTAGCCGCCGACCTGATATGGGGTAATTGCCGCGACGAAAGTTTGGGTGATAAGTTGTCGGTAACTATTATAGCTACCGGTTTCCAAACCAAAGATGAGCGCGAGAAGGAGCAAAGCACCAAAAAGATCGTTTCGATGCTTGTTCCCGACAGCCAGCCGTTGGTGAAGCCTGTAAACGAGTTTATAACCCTGGTTAAAGAAGACGCGGAGACCGAACCTTACATGAAAATGAAGGATGAGCCCAAACAAACCGGCTTGTTTGACCTGTTTGCCGCGCGTACGGACGAACCGGCTATAGTGAAGCATAACCTGGTAGAGGAGCAGCCTGCCGAAGAACCGGAAGCCGCTGAGATATCTGAAATGACTTTTAAGGTGACCGAATCAGTAATGGCTTTTGAGCCTGTTGCGGAAGAGAAGATCGCTGAAGTTGAAGAAGAGCCGGAGGTTATAGCCGGGGCCGACGATCATAAAACAGATGAATCAATAGAGGAGCAACTGCGTAAATCGCGCGAGCGCATCATGCGCCTGAAGGACCTGAGCATGAAGCTGCGGAATGGCAACATCCAGGAGCTGGAAAACATCCCGGCTTATAAGCGCAAGGAAATTGCGTTACAGCAGCCCCCGGCATCCGACGAAAGCCAGATATCGAGGTTCTCACTTTTATCCGACTCTGAAGGAAATATCGAGATAAGGAACAACAACTCATTTTTGCACGATAACGTGGATTGAAGTTAGTTCATAGGAGAAATGTTTTATAGCAAAGCTTTAACAGGTTATAATCACAACAAAAAGAGACACTAAATTTGTGTCTCTTTTTGTTTACCTTGTAAAATATCGGCTACGAACTATGAACTATCAGCTATTGGCCTTTCATTATAGCCTATTATAAAAAGTAATAATGATTGTTACTGAGCGTTTAAAGGGGTATATTTGTACGTTTATAATATTTTAATACATTTTGGATTTATTTGATAAAATATCGAAGAGCATGGGCGGCCCTTTGGGGCAACACCAGAAATGGTCACACGGATATTTTTCCTATCCTAAGCTGGAAGGAGAGATCGGACCGCACATGCAATTCAACGGGGAAGAACATTTGGTATGGAGCCTGAACAATTATCTTGGTTTGGCTAACCATCCCGAAGTGAGAGAAGCCGATGCACAGGCGGCAGCGGATTATGGAATGGCCTATCCGATGGGCGCGCGGATGATGTCGGGAAATTCGGAGCATCACGAAGAGCTGGAAAGCGACCTGGCGGATTTTGTTGGAAAGGAAGATGCCTATTTATTAAATTACGGTTACCAGGGCATGTTGTCGATCATTGACTCGCTTGCCGACCGTAACGATGTTATTGTTTACGATGCCGAGTCGCATGCCTGTATTATCGACGGGTTGAGGCTGCACATGGGTAAACGCTTTGTTTACCAGCATAACGACCTGGAAAGCTGTGAAAAGCAGCTGGTACGCGCCTCACGTTTAACGAAACAAACCGGCGGCGGCATATTGCTGATCACCGAAGGTGTTTTCGGTATGTCGGGCGCACAGGGCAAACTCAAAGAGATCGTAAAACTGAAAGAAAAATTTAATTTCCGGATGCTTGTTGACGATGCACATGGTTTTGGAACCATGGGTGCAACAGGCGCCGGTACACACGAAGCGCAGGACTGTATTGACGGGGTCGACGTTTATTTTGGGACATTTGCCAAGTCAATGGCCGGTATCGGCGGATTTGTGGCATCAACCAAAGAGGTTGTCGATTATCTTCGCTATAATATGCGTTCGCAAATATTTGCAAAGGCCTTACCAATGCCAATGGTCATCGGCTTAAAAAAGCGCTTCGAATTATTAAAGTCGAAGCCGGAGTTGCGCGAAAAGCTTTGGGAGATCACCCGCGCCTTGCAAAACGGTTTAAGGGAACGCGGATTTAACCTGGGTGTTACCGATACCATGGTTACGCCGGTGGTTTTAGAAGGCGACCTGTACGAAGCTACTTCGCTCACCCGCGACCTGCGCGAAAATTACGGCATATTCTGCTCCATTGTAATATATCCTGTTATACCAAAAGGATTGATCGTGCTGCGTTTGATACCTACGGCTGCACATAGCTTTGAGGATGTACAGCGCACGTTGGACGCTTACAGCGAAATGGCTGAAAAGCTGAAAGCCGGGCACTACAAACAAACCAAAATGGCGGTTGCCTGATATAAAGCTCTTTAATCCTACCTCCAAAAGTGAGATTCCAACGGAAATATTTCTGGTGAGATATTAATGTACTATTTTCCGGGTTTCGATTCAGTTTGACCGTATTCTTTTATTGAAAAATAAAAACCAGAATAACAACAAAGTGTAAACAAATAACAGTTTGTTTTAATGACTGAGCGCTTTTTATTTCAATATCGCAATTCGACGCTTTATGGCCGATACTATTCACTGATTATTTAATAAATGTCATATTATTAAATACCATTCATAAACGCCGTGCCGGGTAAAAATGTGGAAAAAAACCACTTTAAAGGCCTTATTTTTTATCTGTCAAAAGTTTTTATTTAAGAAAAAACCTTTTAGATTAGCTTTATAAAACAATAAAACCTCAATCTTAAAAAAGGAGTAACTGAAATGAAAAAATTCAACGAAGTAAAACAGCTAGTAGCATCATTGGAAGCAGATGCCGACAAATTTTACAACAAAGGTAACAGCGCAGCTGGAACCCGTGTGCGCAAAGGTATGCAAGACCTCAAAAATTTAGCACAGGCAATTCGTTTGGAAGTTCAGGAAGCAAAAAACAAAGCCTAAGTTATAGACCGCAGGAGATCTTAACTTTATTCACTAAAAGGCCCGCCGTAATCACAGCGGGTTTTTTATTTGGCTAATTTTTTCGTCTCAGCTATAATGGAGGCAGCGGTGTTATCACTAACCTGCACCAAAGGCAGCCTTAATGTATCGCCACAAATGCCAAGGCTTTTCAGCGCGGTTTTAACACCAGCGGGACTACCTTCCACAAACATTAAGCGGGTGAAATCTATCAGGGCCGAATGGCCCCTTTGGGCAGATTTGAAATCGCCGGCCAGGCATTGGCGCACCATATCGGAACTTTGGCGGGGCAGCGCGTTCCCGGTTACCGAGATCATGCCAACTGCGCCTAAAGCGATCATCGGCAGAGTAACAGGATCGTCGCCCGATATCATTAAAAAATGCTCAGGCTTGTCGCGCATGATTTGATTGATCTGATCAAAGTTACCCGATGCTTCTTTGATGCCGATAATATTTTTAAAATCACGCGCAAGCCTTACTACGGTGGCGGCGTTTACATTGCTGCCGGTGCGGCTTGGTACGTTATATAAGATCACCGGCAACGGAGCGTTCTCAGCTATCATTTTATAGTGCTGGTAAATACCTTCCTGCGTTGGTTTGTTGTAATGCGGGCTGGCCGATAATATGGCATCATAACCGGTAATGTCAAACTGTTTTAACTGTTCAACCAGGTCGGCTGTGTTATTTCCGCCGATACCCGCAACCAGGGCTACCCGGCCGTTAACAGCTTTTGCGGTGAAGGCCCATACCGTCTTTCGCTCTTCGGTACTTAAAGTGGCGCTCTCGCCGGTTGTACCTAACGATACAATATAGTCGATGCCGCCATCAATTAAATAATTGATAAGATCACCCAAACCAGGGTAATCAATTTTCCCGTCCGCTTGAAAGGGGGTAACTATCGCTACGCCGGTCCCATGGAATTTGTTCATTTCAATAATTAAAGGGTGCAAATATAATGATTGTTTGTGTGAGAGTCCATAGTCCATGGGTCATAGTCCATAGTTTGTTTTTGTTTGTAATGAACAAATCACTTATCACGACCGACGGCTATCGGCCATGGACTAAATTAAAAACCTAACCCGATCCTGAATGCTGAGCTGGTTTTGCTGCCGCTGTTAAAGGAAGTTCCGTACATCAGCCGGAAGTTGAGGTATTGCAGGCCAAAACCCAGTTCGGCGTAGTTTTTTAACTCCGGGGTGGACAAGTAGTTGACATCAATAATTTCCTGCAGCCTGAGCTTCCTGATCAACGGTATCTTGTTTAAAATAAAGCCTGAAAAATTGTGCTCAAGGTGCCCTTCGACATATTGAGTTGGCGTGCTGAAAGTATAATAATTCAGCAATAAAAAACTGGTAATGCCGCCCTTGTAAAACAAAACCTCGTTGCCTGCAAATTGCTTGTAGTCTGGATAAAACAGGCTGTTGTTGTTTAAGAATTTGCCCGCGCCTATGAAGAAGGATGTGCGCCCCAATATCCCCATGCTGATATCTGATTTTGAAATATCAGCTGATACAAGGTCGTAATCCACATCGGAGCCAAGGAGATTTTTTACCCCTTTTGTGTAGTTGAAGCCAACGGTCGGATAGGGTGAGGGTAAATACCGTTTTCCGTTCGGATAGGTTTCGTATTTATCGCTAAAATCATAAGTGGTTCGAACGGTGATCTTAAACGATTGGTTTTCAGCAAACAGCGGCGCATCCTGTGCAGGCAGTAATGGGTTGTTTGAGGTATAGTTCCTGTTACCCGGGTTGAAAAAGCTATAGGAAGATGTATTCGGCAACCATTTGCGGTCGGCCCACTCGGCCCCGGCTGTAGCCAGCCACCCGCCCGTAATCCGTTTGTGCAGGAAGACCGATACGTACCGTTTTTGGTAAAGCTTTTCATAATTCTGCCGTTCAAATAAACTATAAAGCGAATTAATAAATGGTGAAATAGGCGCCGTATTATTGAGATCAATAATATCCGAACCGGCATTAAAGCCCAGTGTAAATGAATTGACCGGTACCGAACCGGTTATGCTGCCGGTAAACTTATTGTCCGAAAATCCATAACCCGCCTTTGCACCCAGCAACAGGAAACGGTTATTCAAACTATCAATTCGTTTGCGATAGGATGCGCCATAGCTAAGTGTAACCCCTTCTACCGTGTTAAAACCTCTGATATTCAACAATGCGCCAAGGTCGAAGGACTCATGCTGGTACCTATTGGAATGGTGATAACCTTTGAACAGGAATTTATTGAGGCTGAACCGGTTATTCACACGGTCAAGCGAATCGAGGTATGACCGGGATTCGCGCTTCTTTGCGAGAACAGCCTTGTTTTTATAATCGGTTTTTTCTTCCTCGGTTAACGGTATAGGCCGCTCGTTTTCCCAAAAAGCCGAGTCTTTTTTGTTGACGCCGCGGGTGATGCGCATCACTTCGGAAAATTCCTTTTTACTGAACGTTGGCGCCAGGTCGTAATCTTTATACAATGAAATAAAATATCCGCCGAATTTAAACCCAAACAAGCCGCCGGTAAATTCGAATTTTATCGACGACGGCATCCATACCTTTTTCGTCACCGGGAAAAACTGCTCGTTTATCTTTAAGGTATCTACAATATTTAAATTCTGCTTTTTAGTAATGTAAAGATCAATGCCGTAAATGCGCCAGCTGTCTTCAAGAATATAGATATAGCCCATAACGCAGGCATCATAGCCGCGCTTGGGGAGAACCTGTATTTTGTCAATGGTTTCGCCGTTTTCGACCGACATGCCGATATATTTATAATTGTAGTAAAACAATGCGTTATCGGCAATCGGCGATATAACCGGCCTGTTGCTCAACCCCTCCCAGTTTTGGATATTTTCGTAGAAATTGACTTTCATATCCGAGGCGCGGTTAAAACTAAAGGCGCGGTTGCTCCCCGATACTTTTGATGAGATCAATTCCTCATGCACCTTATCGGGCCGCATAAAGCTGTACTTTGATTCAGATTCCGACAGGTATACGATGCCCCGCCGGTTTGAATCGAGGCCGTTTTCCCTTGCGGCCTTTTGTACGTCGAAGCCAAGGAATTTTTTTGGGGCGGCCAGCAATTTTTGCAAGCCTTTTATATAAACCCCGCAGGTATAGGCATTCACTTCGTTCAAATGCGTTTTGCGATTTTTTATGGCTTTGCGGATGATGGCATAAGCCGGGTCGGGCCCATTTCCATTGATAGTTACGGCCTGCAGCTGGTAGGTTTCTGTCTTTAAAACAACGTTCACGACCTGGCTGGTGTGCAAATCCGCCTTCCTGCTCTCCTGGCGGAAGCCGACGGCTTTGTATTGCAGGTCATACGCACCAGGCATTAATTGTAAATTATACTCGCCTTCGCTGTTTGCCGATGTTCCCCTGGTGGTGTTTTTAATGTATACACTTGCAAATGGAATGGGTTTATTGTGTTCGTCGGTGATCTTTCCGCTAACGGTAACTTGTTGTGAAAACACGCGGGTAACGGCAAAGAAAAGCAGGCAGGTAAAGGTGAATTTCATTTATTGTGAGGTTTAAGCTAAGATGATTTTTTTTTGGCAATGTTACGCGCGGTTTTTTGTTAATTAGTGTTAAAGGCTGGTGAACCGGTTTAAAGTATTTTGTTCTATAAAGAAATATACAGTTGTTAACAATGAGGATATGTAGATAATTTAATTTCAAAAAAGGGTTATATATTTATAGTTTACAACTTATGATGAAACATATACTCGCCATTATATTATCATTTTCATTACTAACCTGTTTTTGCCAGGATATAAAAAAAAGTGAAAATATCTTATATATAGTTGACAGTGTTCCAATAATTAAGGATCCCGATAAAACGTCCGGGACTTTGAAGAATGATGATATAGACCATCTGGAGGTTGTTACCAATTCCGATAAGATAAAGGCGCTTGGATATACGTCGATTGATAAGATTATTTACATCACAACTAAGGAGTTCGTAAAGCGTCCGGATGAAATAAAGAAGATTCCTACCACCAGATCAATGGAACGAAGGGAAGGCGTTTGGTATTTAAAAAATGTTACAACTTCTTATTCGGGAAAGTTTATTGATTACTTTTTAAACGGCAGAATTGAGGGTGAGGGAGTATTGAAGGACGGTGTTGCAAACGGCACACGCATTGTTTATTATGAAAATGGGAATAAAAATTATTTAAGAAATTATATAAACGGAATAGCAAACGGTTATTCGGAAGAATTTTTCCCAAATGGCGCAACAAAACAAAAGGGCAGCTTTAAAGATGGCAAAGATGATGGATTGTGGGTAGAATATTATTCAACAGGCACCGTTAAAAGACAAACCAATTTCGTAAACCTGGTGCCCAATATGTCAAAAGATGAAAAGAAATTTTTCGACCTAAAGAATAAGGCGGTAGAATTGATGCAGGCAGAAGATTATAAAAGTGCAATTAAAAAATTAGACGAAGCTGAAAAGTTAAATAGCAAATACTCCGATATCTATTTTTATCGTGGTACAGCTAAGTTAGATAACTTAGATTTTGATAACGCAATAGTTGATTTTGATAAGGCTGTGGAGTTGGAGCCATTGTATATCGAAGCATTAGCTAACCGGGCTTTTGCGAGGATCAGAAAATACGAATTTAAAAACAGCCGTACTTTAAAGCAAACCAGTGAAGTGACCATTTTAGCCACTAAGGATAAAGTCGAAATCCCCGACGACGAGAAAAACAAAATATGTGCTGATTTAAATAAAAGCGTTGAACTGGGTGATGACAAGGATATGATATTTGATGCTATAAAAAAGTATTGCAATTCGCCCACCTCTGTAAAAAGCAACAATTAACCACATACTGCCGTTGCCGTTTACTTTATCATTCCCAGCAACTCCTCATCGCTGATAACAGGAATATTCAGCTTTTGGGCTTTTTCCAATTTGGCTGGGCCCATATTGTCGCCGGCCACCAGGAAGTTTAGTTTTGCCGATATGCTGCTCACTATTTTTCCGCCGTTTTTTTCTATCAGGTCTTTCAGCTCATCCCGCGAGAATTTTTCGAATACACCGGATATGATAAACGACTGGCCGTTTAATTTGTCGCTCTCGAGTTTTAGCTCTTTTTCTTCGGTAACAAATTGAAGACCCCGTGCTTTTAGCTTTTCAATTTCGTCCCTGTGATTTTGGCTGCTAAAGTATTCCATGATACTCAGGGCAATGCGCTCGCCGATCTCTTCGGCGGTGATCAGTTCGTCGAAGGTTGCCGAAGCAAGATTGCCGATCGTTTTGAAGTGCGCGGTCAGTTTCCTTGCTACCGTTTCGCCGACATAGCGGATGCCTAAACCAAACAATACTTTTTCAAAGGGCATTTGCTTTGACCGCTCAATGCCGTCCAGCATATTGTTGATCGACTTTTCGCCAAATCGTTCCAGTTGTTTTAGTTCCTGGCTGTGCAGGTGCAGGTCGTAAATATCACTGATCTTGCTTATTAATCCCTTTTGATAAAGCGCCTCAATGGTTTCGTCACCCAAACCATCAATATTCATGGCTTTGCGGCCGATGAAATGCTGCATTTTGCCCACTATCTGCGGCGCGCAGCCTTCGTCATTCGGGCAATAAAAGGCGGCCTCACCTTCTTTACGTTCCAATACGGTATTGCAGACCGGGCAGCGGGTAATATAATGTATGGGGGCAGCAGAGGGGGCGCGCTTTTCCAAATTAACGCTGATGATCTTGGGTATGATCTCTCCGCCTTTTTCAACGTAAACCCAATCATTCTCGTGTAGTTTAAGGCGTTTTTCTATTTCATCCGCATTGTGTAACGTGGCGCGTTTTACCGTAGTACCCGCCAGCTGCACCGGTTTTAAATTGGCGACAGGCGTAACTGCACCGGTACGCCCAACCTGGTAGGTTACACGCAGCAGTTGTGTTTGCACCTGCTCGGCTTTGTATTTATATGCGATGGCCCAGCGCGGCGATTTAGCGGTGAACCCTAATTCCTGCTGCTGGGCATAGCTGTTCACTTTGATCACTATACCGTCAATATCATAGCTCAGGTCAAAGCGTTTTTTGTCCCAGTGATCAATGAATTTAATCACATCGTCAATGCTGCCGCACAGCCTGCTATGTTCGTTGGTATGAAAGCCCCAGGTTTTTACTGCCTGCAAACTTTCCCAGTGGGTTTTAAATAACTGTTTTTCGGTATACAGGAAATACAGGAAACAATCGAGCGGCCGGCGGGCAACTTCGGCCGAGTCCTGCATTTTAAGCGTTCCGGATGCAAAATTACGCGGATTAGCATAAGTGACCTCCCCATTTTCCATTCGCTCGGCATTCAGCCGCTCAAAGGCTTTCAGGTGCATAAACACTTCGCCGCGTATTTCAAATTCATCCGGGTAATCGCCGGCGTGAAGTCGCTTGGGTATGGTATTGATGGTGCGCACGTTGGTGGTAACATCATCGCCCTGGATACCGTCGCCGCGCGTTACAGCACGCAATAATTGCCCGTTGGCGTATGTCAGGCTGATGGATAAACCATCGAACTTCAGTTCGCACACATATTCAAAATTGTCGCCTATCGCTTTGCGTATGCGCTGGTCAAAGTCGAGCAATTCCTGCTCATTGTAGGTATTACCCAATGACAGCATCGGCCAGCGGTGTTTTACCGTTACGAACTCTTTGGTAATATCGCCGCCTACCTTTTGCGTCGGCGAATCGGGGTCGGCAAATTCGGGGAATTGCTTTTCGAGGGCACTGAGCTCTTCCAGTTTCTTATCGAAATCAAAATCTGTAATGGTTGGCATAGCCAGCACATAATAATTGTAGTTGTGCTGTTTCAGTTCAGCTGATAGTGATTCTATGCGTTTTTTTGCTTCGGCGGGCGACATGGAACGAAGATAAGAAATTTAGTGTTTGTGGTTAGAGATTAGTGATAAGAGAGGAGTGATTAGAGGTTGGAGTTTAGAGATTAGTGATCGATAAGCGTTTAGTATGCGGATAAAAATCGATATGCTGGTGAAATAAATTTAAACCTATTACCGCGTTAATTTGTCTTAATAAAACAAAAATAATATAGTGATGAAAAAGATGATTAAAATTTTAATGCTGTTTTCGATAATGATAGTTTTCGCTACTGAAAACAGCCAGGCGCAGCAATTGATCGTACGCGTGCCTGCCCGCCGGCCGGGTGTTGTGGTGTTCAGAAGGCCGCATCGCCCTTCGCCCCGCCATGTATGGGTTGAGGAAGAATGGACACCGGGCGGTACCGCTTACGTTTATCATCAGGGTTACTGGGCTGTTCCGCCACGCCCGGGTACGGTTTGGATAGCCGGCCATTGGGGTCGCGAGGGAAGAGGATATTTTTGGATCCCCGGACATTGGAGATAGTTACTGCAAACAAAAATAGCCAGGCTCTCACCCCTGGCTATATCTCAAATTTTACAATAATTATTAATCATTGAATGTTCACTAGACTTTTGTACGCATATAGTTTAAGCCGGGTTACAAACAAAAAACTCCCATGTTGCGTGGGAGCAATGTCATATGAAGTAAAAGTCAAGATCAAATCTCCTGTAAAGTAACAAATACCTTACAATGATCTGCGCTTAACCATTGAAATACTAGTCCTGATGATAAAAAATACCGGAATTGCCTGTATTGCTATCCCTACCCATGCTAGTGTGCTCATAACTGGTAAAATTTGAGAGTGAACTTTGTTAGTTGTTAATTACGCAAAAATCGTTCCTATTACTATAACCAACTGACGGAGAAAGTGTTTTAAAATTACAAACTTTTTTTCGGATATTTTTATATAAAAAATATGTGTAAAAATGGGTAAATTATTGCCCAAATGGCGTAGTAAATTCTACTATTTTGAAAAATAATTTAATATCTTAACTGTTTGGAAATGTATTGTTAAAGCTTGTTGGCTGAGCCACCCCCTTTTGCCAGCATGGCGTTTTTGATTTCTTTGACCGGGGCGCTGCCGTAGCTCAAAAATTTCTCATTAAAATCTTTTAATTTATACTTATCGCCCACTTTCTTTTTGTAAGCCTCGCGCAGTTCGGTTATTTCTTTATAGCCGGTATAATAGCTGTCAAGCTGTACGCTGGTTACGCTAACGCGCTTCCATTTTCCGTCGGCTTCGGCCTGTTGTTGAAATGCTTCATGCGTTAAAAGTTTTATCGCTTCCTGTTTTGGCATATTTCCGGCATGTACGCTATAGTCTAAAATAGTATTACAAACCGAACGCAGGTGCCACTTATACCACATCAGCCTCATTTCGGACTCATCATTGGCATAGCCATTATCAAGCATCATTTCTTCGCTGTATACAGCCCATCCTTCAACCATAGCGCCATTCCCAAATACAGATTTGATCAACCCTGGGGATTTATTGGCATACACCAGCTGAACATAGTGGCCCGGAATGGCCTCGTGCATGCAAAGGATCTGCAGGGTGTACTGGTTGTATTCGCGTAAGTAGCTTTCGGCCTTTGCGGCCGGCCAGCCATACAGGCTGCCTACATTAAAATACGAATTCCCGCCCTTATCATAAGGGCCTGGCGAGCTCATCGAGGCGCCGGCAACACCTGCCATATAGCCGGGTTCTTTACGAACGATCAATGGTTTGGTCGGGTCGAGGGTAACAAGGTCTTTGGACTTTACAAACGCAGTAAGTTTTGGCAGGATGTTGCCGATAGCCGACTGAAATTCACCTGGCTGAACGTGTTTGGATGAAAGCGTGTCGATCAACTCAGCGATCATGTCGAGCGAGTCAACAGGGCGGGCTCTGGTGCCAAAATATTTCGGCCATAGTTTCTTGCTGATCTTAGCCATTTCGCGGTGTACATATTTTTTCTGCTCAACCGCTGCGTTATATATTTGCTGGGCCGTTAAATCGGACTGTATGTCATATTTAAATTTAGATTCATAAAACTCCTTGCCCAGCCGGAAGCTGCGCGGGTGGTCGTTTTTTAAAGCTTTCAGCCATTCGGCGAAACCCCTTATTGTTTCGGCGGATATGTGTGCCCTGTCGAGCATCAGTTTTTGTTCGCCTTGCGGGATATTCGTTTTCTTTAACGAATCGGCAAAGTCTTTTTCGAATACGCTAATGCCGCCCAAATGCTGTTCAATTGCCAGGTTAGCCAATTCGGTAACCGGGTTTTTTATCTGCTTTTCGGCCTCTTTGTAATAGGCGGGCAGATTGGCCATTTTCTGATAAAAATGACGCAGCCGCCCGGCAAGGGGCGCGTAATGTTCGTTGAGGATATAAGCAAATGTGCCGATCACATTGTACGAGGCCGGATCCCATTGATATGATCGTAGTTGCCTGATATTCCACTCGAT
This sequence comes from Mucilaginibacter sp., assembly GCA_035568395.1. Lineage (GTDB taxonomy): Bacteria > Bacteroidota > Bacteroidia > Sphingobacteriales > Sphingobacteriaceae > Mucilaginibacter. The sequence continues at coordinate 191,834 of DATMOF010000009.1, forward strand.
CGATTCCATTTGGTTTTGCATCATGTGATAGTCGATCCGGTTGGCATCGTTCAGCATGTTAACTTCAAACCTGCTTAGTGAGTCGATCTGTAACCTGGCAAAGCTGACCATTTTATCCCGGCTTTGGTCATTGGGGATGACGAGCAAACTGTCGTATTTATGATAGCCTGCGGATGTTGCCCAATCGGGGTTTAATTTCCATAAACCCTCAAGGAATGAGTTTTCATAAACTGCAAAGGCAGCATCGTCCTTGCCCTGCAGGGGGCCTGCAGAAGAGCCGTCTTTTTTACATCCCGTAAGGGCAGCAATAACCAGGGCGGCAGTAAATAATAGTTTTTTGATCACCGGGATTTGTATTTAGCTTTTAATGGATAAACTTAAAACTTTTTAATGAAATAGAACAGGGGAAAACTTGCGGTTAATAATTGATATGAACCGCGGCGCGGATGCCGCAAACTAAAAATTGATTGAGCAGTTATTTACCGATCAGTATTAACTGACTGTAAGGGTTTTCGATATAATACACTGCTGCGGATAACGAAGTAGTTAGTTAAACAATAAAATAACTTATTAATTAAAATAAATTTTTATTTTTAGCACTATTCGTTGAAACTGAGGCTTCAACGAACCCTAAAATATTTTTAACTATGACCAGCGAGCATAAAATACTTGTTGATGAATTAAAAAAATTGTTGCTTGGGGGCAATGCCCATGTTAGCTTAAAAGATGCGGTGAAGGGATTGCCTCGTGAGCTGCGCGGCGTTAAACAGCCTAATATGCCCTACAGTATATGGCAGCTGGTTGAGCATATCCGTATAGCCCAATTGGATATGCTTCAGTTTTGCAGGGATACCAATTATAAGTCGCCAAAATGGCCTGATGATTATTGGCCCAAGGCAGCAGCGCCGAAAAATGATACCGCCTGGGACGAATCGCTAAAGCAGATAGATGCTGATACGGATGAGTTTATTGAACTGATAAAACGCGCCGATCTTTACCAGAAGATACCGCACGGCCAGGGACAAAACATTTTGCTGGAAGTATTGCAGGTAGCCGATCATAATTCCTATCACATAGGGGAGATCATTACTTTAAGACGAATGGCAGGCGATTGGAAATAGGGGACTCAAGCCTCACCCTGCCCTCTCCAAAGGAGAGGGTTCTGACTCGCATTTTTGCGAAGCTTATTTCAATTTATTTATAAAGTCGACTATGCCGGTAATCAGTTCGGGTTTTAGGGGCAGATCGGGTTTACCGAAGGTGGCCATGTTTTGGTCGGGATCGGCGGGGGCCTCTTTCAGGATATGGTTCATGCCGTTAATAATCAACAATACCGCATCTGATTTGGCTTTCTTCAACTTTTCCGCATTATCAACCGGTACCTGTAAATCTGTGCTCCCGTTAATGATCATCACCGGCATTTTCATCCTTTTCATACCTCTTTGCGGCACAAGCCGGCACCAGGACATTAAAAAGTGCTGTTTGCTGGGTGCAGCGATATAATACAAAGCCGGATCGACATTAGGGGTTGTTTTACCTTTGCGTAGACTGTCCAGTATCGTTTTAAATTCACCGGCAATAAACTCGGTTTTTGACTTCATTTGGTCGGTTAAAATCTTATCTGCCGGCTCGCCTGCCCCTTCGGCCGAAATGAGGCCTTTAATAGGCTCGTCAACTGTCGCCATCATGGATACCAATGCCCCCTCGCCATGGCCGAATAAAATGATCTTTGAAAACCGCGGATCGTCATTGAGCAAATGGATCAAACTAACGGCATCATCGCTGTAATCCTCCATTGCAAGCTGCGATTCCTTAACCGTGGTGACGCTGCTGCCGGCGAAACGTTTGTCGTACCGTAATGTCGCAATGCCGCTTTTACCGAGCCCGTTGGCCAATAATTTATACGTATTCCCGGTTATGCCGGCTTTAGGATTATTGCCATCGCGGTCGGTTGGGCCGGCATCGGCAATTATCAGCACAACCGGAATTTTTCCGGATATATTTTTTGGTACAACCAGCGAACCAGGAACAGTACCGGTTAAGGTTTTAACCAATACCGGCGATTCGGTTAATGACGGGTCAATAGCCACACCCTGCTGCAGCGGAGCGTCCTGGTATGGGCTCAGAAGAAGCCCGGTTAGTTTATTTTGCGCATTAAGCGATATATTTAACAGGAAGATGCTGTTTTCAAAAGTGGCCTTATATACAGCCAGCGAACCCCCATATTTAACAAATTCGGTTTTCACCAGGCTGCCATATTGCGATTTTAGCTGTTGCGTGGTTGGCTTAAATTTTTCAAGCGGCAAGGCAGCCTTCATTTCGGGACTGAACATGCTGAAAATACTATCGGGCTTATCGTGATTATAAAATTGCGTAAAACGCGACATAGCAGCGATATAGTCAGATGGCTCGGCCTGCGCAAGTGTTTTTACCGTAAAAAATATAATGAGGATAAAAAAGGAAAATTTCTTCATTTAAATATATAAGCTGATCACTTTCAACTTCGAAATTAATAAAAAAAATCGGGCAGCTTTCTGGTGAAATGTAAATGATAATATATTTTTTATAAATTGCTCATGATTAAACCTTTAGCAATTAATGACCGGAACTAGTACGAAAAGTCCGAAAGTGAGTAAGAGGTCTGAAGTCAGAAATAAAGGAAATAAATCTGGCATCTAAAATCCGACACCCGAAATCACCATGGAAGTACACCACCATCCCGAAGTAGAAAAGAAAGGCCTGAAAGAATATATCCTCGAAGGGTTAATGATATTTTTGGCCGTTACCATGGGCTTTTTTGCCGAAACCATCAGGGAAAGTATTTCTGACAACGCAAAAGGCAGAGAATATATCAAGTCATTTGTGCAGGATTTGAAGCACGATACAGCGAACTTCTCTGCACTGGAATCATTTGACCAAAGCAAAATGATCGCGTTGAACAACCTTGCTCCATGTTTTGATACCATCGAAAAGAATAACAAGTCGGTATCATGCCTTCTGCCAATCATGAAAAAGTCGGAATCAAACCAAGTTGTGAATTTTACAGACGGTACCATGCAACAGTTAAAAAATGCGGGAGGTTTTCGGCTATTAAATGAAGCTGATAAGGACAGCATTGTTGCATTCGATCATGCGGTACTGACTTTCCAGGATTTTCAATCCACGATATTCCAGCAACGGCAGGACATCGTAAGGGATGTTTATGTTAAGCTCGTTAACTTCAGGGCTGAACCGATGCTGCATACTGACGAGCCTAAAAACGTTACCGCTGCTATACCCTTATTTTATTCAAATGATAAGTCATTAATTAATGAATATTTCAATGACCTGACTCTTTACAGGAGGGCTATTAAAACCCAGCTGGGAAAGGTGCAACGGCTTAAAAAACGCGAAACAGGGCTTATCAGATACTTTGAAAATAAGTACAATTTAGTGAATGCACAAGAATAGAGCCGTAAATCCAAAACTAGCAAATTGAGAATTACCTCGAATAATAAACCCGAAACGGCGAAGCCATTTGAGCACAATTGAAAATAAACAACCACAAAAAATCGAAAATCCGACACCCGAAATCACAAACAAATGGAAGTACACCACCACCCCGACCTGCATCATAAAAGAAAAAAAATCAAAGAATATTTCATTGAATTCATCATGATATTCATGGCTGTAACACTGGGCTTTTTCGCGGAAACCATCCGCGAAAGTATATCGGAAAACCAAAAGGCTACTGAACTGGCAAAAAGCTTATACCAGGAGGTTTATGCCGATTCGGTCAATATGCAAAGTAAAATAATGATGCGCCGGCAAAAAGCTATCCAGATGCAATATTTCAGGAATTATATTTCGGACAGCAGCCTTACTCATGTATCGGATAGGTTTAACCAGAGTTTTGAATGGTCGTTTATTTTAACCAGCTCCATACTATTTGAACCGAACGAGGGGATATTAACCCAGTTAAGAAATTCGGGCACCCTGCGTTACTTTAAGAGCATCCGGCTGCAAAATGCAATTAGCCGTATTAATATCGTCAATGCTAATATCAGGAACAGGAACGGGCAGGAATATTCCTTTATCGAAAGTTCGGTACGGCCCTTTTCGCTGAAACATTTTGATTTTAAATGGCAGGACGAATTTACTCAAAACGGAAAGCTTTCGATCCCGGAAGGTTTATCTCAAACCAATTTTCATTCAACAAGGCCACCATCTATCAGAAACCTTAAGGATTTTAAAAGAGAGGACGCTGACGCCCTTGCCGGTTATTATTTGCTGATCATACGGTCGACAGTGCAGGTATATTATGCTCCTTTTATAAAGGCTAACCATGAGTTGCTGGAGGCATTGAGAAAGGAATACCATTTTGAGGAGTCCGGAAAGTCGGAAAAGTCCGAAAGTCAGTAAAGTCAAAAAAATAAATCCAAAACGGGGAAGCCTTCTTGAGCACAATTTAAAATAAACAACCGCGAAAAATCGAACATCCGAAATCACAACCATGGAAGTACACCACCACCCCGAAGTAGAAAAAAAAGGCCTGAAGGAATATTTGCTGGAAGGCTTGATGATTTTTTTAGCCGTTACCATGGGCTATTTTGCGGAAAGCGCGCGCGATCACCTTGCGGACGGGTCGAAAGAAAAGGATTACCTGCATGCCTTATCTGCCGAACTGAAAAGCGATACGGCGATGTACGCCAGTTCGCTTCATAAGGTTTTTTATTTACGGCCGCTTTTAGATTCGTTGTATAACAACGCCCGGCATCCGGCTGTGTATAAATTTACGTTGCTGGGTAAGTGGAATACGCCTGTTAACGAATATGGTGTAACATACTGGCCCGCATTAACTATCATCCAGCAATTAAAAAGTTCGGGCAATTTAAGGTTGATCAGTAATGAGACAGTCGCACAGAAAATAATGGAGTACGAAACATTTATTGAGGGCAACTATAAAGAGGATATTAATGACGTTAACAAAGCCTACAATACGTTATATGCGCTTGAAGACGCGATGTGTGATTATACCGATTTTAATACACAGGTTAATAAGAATATGCAAACGAACCCGGATAAAGACGTTATGCGAAGTTCATTTTTGTATGATATGCCACTTTTTGAAAAAGACCCGGTTAAACTTAACCAGCTGGCTAACAGTGTGGTTAATATCAATGCCCGCAACTGGGGATATATGACCCGGTTAAACAAAGCGAAAAATGAAGCCGCTGGGCTGCTCAAACTCATCAACGAGAAATATCATTTTGAGGAGCCCGGAAAGTCGGAAAAGTCCGAAAGTCAGTAAAAGTCAAAAAAATAAATCCGAAACGGCGAAGCCATCTGAGCACAATTGAAAAAAAACCGCGAAAAATTGAAAATCCGAAATCACAATGGAAGTACACCACCACCCCGACCTGCATCACGAGAAAAAACCCTGGAAAGAGTATATTCTTGAATTTGTGATGATATTTTTGGCTGTAACAATGGGCTTTTTTGCCGAAAGCCTGCGCGAGAATATTTCGGAAAACTCAAATGCGAAAGATTTTTTAGAAACCTACAGAAATGAACTGGTACAGCAGCAAAAGGACTTTGACAGCTATAACAAGATATTTCATAAAAAGATCGGTGTGTGTGATAGCCTGATGCGCATTTTTTATGAGGAAAGGGAGAATAAAGATATCAGCATGGTTGAACGGTTGATACTACCTGCTAAAAAAATTATTTATATACCTGTAAACACTTCTGCCTATGACCAGATGATCAGTTCGGGCACGTTGCGATATATAAAAAATATACCATTGAGGGATAGCATGGCCTATTACAAATCGATGATGGACGCGTTAAAGAATTATAATACCCAAATAAATTTAATGTTGCTGAACGGCGAGCTGGAAGTGCAAAAACTTGAAGACGTACACGATGTAGTTGCGAAGGACACCGGCAATTACCAAAACCTGATGACCCACAAGGTAATTATGAAGCCATTTCCAACCATGACCGAAAGAGAGCGCAGGTACCTGGCTGGCTATTATGAAGATTATGTTGTCAGCGCTGCTTCGTCTATAAGCAAGCTCAGCGTATTGAATAAATACAACAGGGGTTTGCTTAATTTAGTTAACCGTGAGTTGGATAAATAGACTCCGGGGAGTCCGGAAGTCAGAAAGCGGAGAGGCGGCGTGAAGTCCGCGAACAATAAACAACAACAATAATATTAACCTGAACAAAGGGACTTACAGCATACAACTAAATCAAAATGGAAGTACATCACCACCCGCAACTTGAGCACAAGCCCAAGCCCTGGAAGGAATATCTGCTTGAGGGCTTAATGATATTTTTGGCCGTTATGATGGGTTTTTTTGCCGAAAGCTTGCGCGAACACATTACCGACCAAAATCGTGAAAGGGGATTTATGGTATCGATGATCGAAGATCTTAAGTCGGACACCGCTTTACTTGCAAACAATATCAATTTCAGGAAGCATCGGGTTGAAATGATCGATTCCCTGGTTTTTTTGCTTGGCTCACCCGCTTTAAAAGCTAACTTGAACAATGTTTACTATTTTGCCAGGGTAATCTCACCCCCTCAAAATATATTTCCAAACGACCGCACCATTCAGCAACTGAAAAGCTCGGGAAGCCTGCGGCTGATAAGCAATTGGAAAATATCAAATAGTATTATGGCATACGACCAGAAAATGAGGGTACAGATACTTGAAATGAACGAGGAGCAAATACTGAGAGAAGATTACAGGCAGTATGCCAGGAAAATTTTTGATGCCAGGGTGTTTAACAGCATGGTTACGGGTGACAAAATAATCAGGCCGACAACCAATCCACAACTATTTTCAACCAACGCTGCCTTGTTGAATGAATATATAGGTTCGGTACAGTACCTGAAAAAATCAGATGAAACACAGCGAAGAAGAGCATTTGAATTATTGATACAGGCGAAGAAACTGATGGAGTTAATTAACGACGAATATCACTTAAAAGAGTCCGAAAGCCTGGAAGTCCGGAAGTCCGAAAGTGGCAAGGGCGCCTGAAGCGCGAAACTAATAAATAACGGTAATAGCACGAATAAAAAAACTTATAACATACAACCTGCAACTAAATCACAATATGGAAGTACACCACCACCCCGAAATAGAAAAGAAGGGCCTGAAAGAGTATTTGCTGGAAGGGTTAATGATATTCCTTGCCGTTACAATGGGTTTTTTTGCCGAAAGTTACCGCGAGCATATTAACGACAGGGATAAGGAACATAATTATATGATATCCCTGGTTCGTGACCTGAAAAATGATATATCGGAAGCGAAACTGATACAAAAAAGTAAATTGAGCGGGATAAGTTATATTGATTCGACCTTGCGGTCATTTGAAAACGGGGATTATAAGAGCAAAACAGCCGATCTTTACTATTGGGCAAGGCAGCTGGGACTAAGAAATTACTTTAAATCTAACGACGGTACCATCCTGCAATTGAATAATGCAGGTGGATTAAGGCTCATCCACAAGCTGAATGTGCTTGATAGCCTGCAGCATTACATCAACCAAACAAAGGATCTTTTGTCGTTACAGGAAACGGAAGAATTACAGCTAACGGGTTATAAAGAATCATGCAGCGCGGTTTTTGATGCCCAGTCAATGAACAAGCTATATGTTAAAAGGGTTGCAGGGCAAACTTCCCTCCAACTTAAAAGACTTGATTACAGTCCCCCATTAGTATCGTACGACAAAAAGGATATTAATATAATGTTGATGAGGGCAGTTGTATTAAAGGGCTTCAGGTTGAGCCAGGTAAACTATACCGATTTATTGATTAACAAAGCCAATTTGCTGGTGAGGCTGGTAATTAAAGAATATAATTTAGACGATGAGTGAAGAGGAAAAGAGTCGGAATCCCGATAGCTATCGGGACCGAAAGTCGGGAAGTCCGAAAGTAAGGCCACAGCCAAAAGTCGAAGGTCTTAGGTCAGGAAAAAAAGATACACTAGTATAAAAACACCGGAAACTGCAAACTCAAAACTGCCAACTGAAACCATGGAAGTACATCACCATCCCGAAGTAGAAAAGAAAGGCCTGAAAGAATATGTTCTTGAAGGGTTAATGATATTCCTGGCCGTTTTTATGGGGTTTGTAGCCGAAAACTTACGGGAAAGGGTTGCCGATCACGAGCGTGAACATCAATACATGGAGTCGATGGTGCGCGACCTTGTGCTGGATACAGCTATGCTAAACGAGGGTTTTCCGAGAAAGGAAAAGCGGCTTGAAGCGATAGACTCTGTTTTTATTTTTTTTGAGAAAAATTCTGCGCCGAAAACAATACCTTTTAATGTGTATATAAATATAAGGCGGGCAACGTGGGACCGCACGTACAGCCGCCATACTGGCACCATAAACCAACTGAAGAATGCAGGCGGTTTGCGATTGATTCGGACTGCCGATGTACGCGATTCACTGGCGGTTTATGACCAGGTTTGGGATAAAATTGAATATTATAAAACGTCGTATTTTACCAACCAGCAAAAAGAGAATGACATGATCGAAGAAATGCTGAATGCAGGTGATCTGTTAAAAAGCTATAGGTTGAATTCCACAGGGACGTCATTATATCCATCATTATCAAATTCAAGCGTCATCAGGATAAATACGGCTGGCCTGAACTCGTACCTTAATTTTTTGGGCCGCCAGAAAATAATCACCAAACAGGATAAAGACGGCTATAAACGGTTAGAGATAAAGGCGGTGCAGCTAATAAAATTGATTAGAAAGGAATATGGGCTGGAACAGTGAAGCCCGAAGTAAGTAAAGTCAAAAAATAAATCCGAAATCCGAAATCACAAAATGGAAGTACACCACCACCCCGAAGTAGAGAAAAAAGGCCTGAAAGAATATATTCTTGAAGGGTTAATGATATTCCTGGCCGTAATGATGGGCTTTGTGGCCGAAAACGTGCGGGAAAATATTTCGGAGCATAAACGTGCGGCAGAGTTTGCCCGCTCGTATTTTGACGATATTAAAAAGGATACGGCTGCGGTGCATGCGGCTGTGCGCTTTAGCAAGCATAAGCTTGCAACGTTAGATAGCGCATTGAATATGCTTCATTTCCCAGTCGAAAAACAAAAGGATACTGTGCTGTACAGACAAGTGTCGGTAAGTAGCAACGTGGCGCCTTTTGAACCATCGGCAGGTACTTACGAGCAGATCAAATCATCCGGATCATTACGTTACTTTGATCAAAAGTTGGTAACCTTGATGAATGGCTACGATGTGCAGGCGAAAAAAACCGTAAAACGCGAAGATATTGACCTGAAATTTATAGTTGACCAGGTGATGCCCTTCGCCATAAAAAATTTCAACAGCGAAGTTATTTTTGATACCTATTTTTCGCGCCATATTTCGCATGAATTGTATTACACCGACCGAAGCAAACAAAGTACGAGACAGACGATCAATTATATCGTTGTTGTGAAGATCGAGCGGCTAAGGGCGATGACCGAATATGCCCGGCAGATGAAAATAGCTGAAGATGTTTTAGCTGAGTTGCATAAGGAGTATAATTTGGAATAAAAGCCGGAAGTCTGGTATTTAGGCTTTGTCATCCTGAGCGTAGCGAAGGATCTTCTGCGGTTGAAAAGCAAAGCGTCAATGCATTGTGAAGAAGATCCTTCGCTACGCTCAGGATGACAAAAAGGTCGGAAAGCGGGGGGACGATCAAAGTGACTAGTCAGGTCTGCGTTCAGGTATGCTTAAAACATTCCAACAAAAACAAAACCTTTTGAAACAATTGTGTATTTGATGTTTATGGAAATGGAATTAAGTACACAAATTGCGTGGTTATTTATTTTGGCTATCCCGATAGCCTGTATCGCATGGACCGTTACCCACGAAGATATATTTAAGGAGCCGCGCGAGTATTGTGTTAAATGCAGCCATAGGGCCAAAACAATTGCGACCCGTAAATTTTTTTACCTGTTTACCTGCGAATACTGTTTCAGCCATTATATAACCGTTATTATGCTGGTTATTACCGGCTATAAATTATTGTTCGACGACTGGCGCGGGTATCTTATCAGCGGCTTTGCGCTGGTATTTGTGGCCAATGTGTACATGAGCTTTTTCGGGCTGATCCGCGTGGATATCAAAAAGGAACGTATTGAAGCCGAGATAGAAGAGAAGATGAATAAAAGAAGCAAATAACTGTTTTGCTGGATTTGTATCCGCTGTAAGCAAATAGCTAAACTTTATTTAAAGTTTAACTGCCGCAGCTTTGTAGCTGTGTAACGTTGTTACGCTACAACGGAGAGATCACAACCAATTGTGCGAACAAACGTTCGAGCGTTTCTGATGCGCTTTCTGTCATGCCCGGGTGTACTTTTGATGTTTGCAGCACGGTGCTGCGGGCAGCCGTGAGCCAGCGAAACCTTGAAGCTATATCCAGCTTACCAATTGGCCCGGCCGCTATATCGCCTGTACATATCCGTTCGAACGAGCAAAGATGTTCCTTTAACTCCTCCATATCCAGCTCAGCTGAAAATGCAGAGAGGCGCGTTGGATCAAGCAAGTACCGGGTTTGCAGAAACTGCTGTTTCGCACAATACAGTATCACCCCTATGTTCAGGAATTCTTCGCGCTCCACTTTCGGCACAACGCGGATAACGGCGTATTCAAATAAGTGTTTCTGCTGCATGTTGTGCTTCTTTTATAAAAATAGCTGAATTTTCGATCCTTGATAATAAAAATTGTGTGTATGCCTGCCGGTGCTCTTCAATTGTACTGAATGTTTTTTCGCCGGCGAGCCACTGGTCGGGCACGAGGTCGATAATGGAACGGATACGCGCTGCGGTTAGCACGGCGCGGAAGTGCGCATCAGCCAGGTCTAACTCAGTAGCAAGCGGCAAAAGTACATGGTCCTTAACCTGTACAAACGGCCGCTTCGCCTGCTCTTCCCAATTATGCCACGAATGATGAAAATACAATGCCGCCCCGTGGTCGATCAGCCATAATTCCTTGTGCCAGATAAGCATATTGGTATTACGTGGCGTACGGTCGACATTGGTGAGCAGGCAATCGAGCCACACGATCTTTGATGCGAGTAACGGGTCGGGTTTGGTGATTGCCGGGTCGAATGTTATAGCACCTGAAAGATAATGCAAGGCAAGGTTGAGCCCGGTGCTGGCTTTCAGCAAATCCTGTATCTCTTCATCCGGCTCGGTACGGCCAAAGGCTTCATCCAGGCTGGCGAAAACAATTTCAGGCACTTTTAATCCGGCAGCACGCGCAATTTCGCCGCCGATCAGTTCGGCAATAAGCGCCCTTGCACCCTGGCCGGCGCCCCTAAATTTGAGCACATATAAAAAGCCGTCATCAGCCTCGGCAATTGCGGGCAGCGAACCGCCTTCCCGTAAGGGTGTAACATACCGCGTAACATTAACGGTTCGTATTTCTAATTCATTGTTCGCCATAATTGCGTTCGCTAAGCCATTGCCACGCGCTTTTAATTTTGATTGCAATATATAAATGAATGCGTAAATTAGCAGTAAGGGCTTTATCGAAAATGTGGGATGCTGGCCCAAAAAGGCAATTTTCTCAATTATTTATGATATGTTTATACAAGTAAATTAATTTATTATATATTCGTTAAGTTCTTGTTGTTTATATGGTTAATTTAATATTACAATATTGAGCGGGATTTAATTAAAAGGTAAGATATAGAAAATTTCTACAATATATATTAATGAAGGTTGTTATTGGGTGCTTGCTCTCAGCGTTCCTGGCTGGCTTTTATTGTAACCTGTATGCGCAATCACAACCGGCTACAGTTCAGGGAAAAGTGTTGTTCCAGGATCATTCGCCTGCGGCCGCGGCTACAATAATTTTATTAAAAAGCGGTGATTCGTCAGTTGTAAAGTCGGTCATTGCCGATAAAACAGGCGTATTCAGGTTAACCGGTGTGCCGCCGGATAAATATCTTTTACTGGTAACAATCATTGGCTACACCAAATCATACTACGGCCCTTACCAGGTGAACAAGGGTCAAACGGTTAATCTTCCCGAAATTAAGTTAACTCTTTCGCCCAAACAGTTAAAAACAGCAACTGTATTAGGAACCCGCCCCGCAATTGAGGTTACGCCCGGAAAAATGACCGTGAATGTCCAAAGCATGATCACGGCAGCCGGCAGCTCGGCTTATGAAATATTGAGACAGGCGCCTAATGTGCGGGTAGATAACAACAATAATATCAGTATTATCGGCAGGCAAAGCGCCTTAGTTCTGATTGACGGCAAGCCTACCAATTTAGCGGGCGAAGACCTTGCTGAAATGTTAAGGGGGATACAGGCCAGCACGATCGACCGGATTGAGCTGGTTACCAGCGGGTCGGCGAAATATGATGCGTCAAGCGGCGGGGTTATAAATATCTTTTTAAAGAAAGGGGCAAACGTTGGTGCCAATGGAACAGTTACCGGCTCGTTAGGTTATGGGAAATATGATAAAGAAAGCGCTGGTATAATCTTTAACGACCACGCCAAACAGTTCAATATTTTCGGCAACTATAACTATTCTTTTAATAAGACATTTAGAAATATTGTTACAAACCGGGTAATTAATTACAATAATGTTGTAAGTAATTATAATACCAATTACAATAATATACAAAAGGATTACAACAACACATTTAGCTTAGGTACCGACTATTTTATATCATCCAACCATACCATAGGTTTTTTGGTAAACGGCTTTGTTACGGATGATGGTTTTGTGAAAAATAATGATCTGAAAATTTTCAACCAGGCGATATTTGATTCAACTATTACAGCAAACTCAGATCTTAACAGGCATGTAACCCGTGTAAATTATAATCTTAACTATAACGGCAGACTCGACGGGCGCGGGAAAACACTTTCGGCTGATGTGAACTACACCACTTATAACCGGTCCTCATCAGAGTATATCACAAATGATTTTTTTAATGCTTCGGGTAGTGAATACAGAGCGCCGCAATTATTGCAAAACTTATCTCCGTCCAATATTAAGATATGGTTGTCGAAGGTTGATTTTACAGATCCGCTTTCAAAAACCTCAAAGCTGGAGACCGGGATCAAATACAGTTATGTAACCAGCAATAACGACTTGATGTTTGGTCCGCTGGTAAATGGCCGTTATCAGAATGACCCCAGGTTCAGCAATCACTTTTTATATACCGAAAATGTTAATGCCGCTTACGTTAACTACGAAAACAGGTTCCGAAAGTTTGATCTGGCAGCATCCCTACGCGCCGAACAAACCATCGCGAAAGGTAACTCGATAACGCTCGGCCGGGTTGTAAACAATAGCTATCTTGATTTTTTCCCGCAGGCACTGCTCACCTATAAATATGATGATAAGCGCGAATTTTCAATAAGCTATAGTCGTGGAATTGCGAGGCCTGCTTATGAGGATGTTAATCCTTTTTTATATTATATTGACCCTTACGATTACCGGTCGGGGAATCCATATTTAAAGCCCCAATACTCCGACAATATAGAGCTATCCTATAATTATAAAAAAGCCTTCCTTGTTACGCTATACAGCCTGACTATACACAATGCTTATGATCTTAATTTTTTTGAGCAGAATGATGCTTCAAAGGTAAACATTACCATACGGAAGAATTTAGGTACAATCTATAACTATGGGCTAAAGTTTTTTGCGCCGGTGCGATTTACCGGCTGGTGGAACGGTAATTTTTCAATCGATGCCGCCTATCAGCGTTACGTTGCCTACCCGGTTAACGGCAACTTAAACAAGGGCACCCCGGATATAAATTTTTCAAGTACCCAACAGTTTATCATCAGTAATACCTTGTCGGCCGAGCTTTCAGGTAAATATGAATCGCCTAATTTTTATGGTATAAGCCAATTTAAAACAAACTATCGTGTGGATGCAGGCTTAAGCAAGCAGTTATTTAACAAACGCGCCAGTTTAAAACTGAGCGGCGCAGATATTTTTAATACGCTGCGGGACCGGAGCCAAACCAATTATCAAAACCTGAATATCTCGATAATGGATAAAAAAGAAAGCCAGGTTGCCCGGCTCACTTTTACCTATCGCTTTGGAAGATCCAGCGTGAAAGATGCCTCAATTCATAATACCGGTAATGAGGAGGAGCAGAAGAGAACCAGGTCTTCAAATTAGATCCACGCTTTAACCCGCGTGCCCGCCAAGCATACTCGTGAAAATTATAAGCAATACCAGCAGGCTGATGCCTGCGTACAGATAGTCTTTTTCGAGTATAAAGCTAACGGCAGAAAAAATTACTCGCAGTATAGGGGTTGCGATCAATAGTAAAATGCCAATTTGAATGATGGCCTGGCCCCGCAAAGCCATAACCCCTTCAAAAAGGCTGCCGGGTTGATGCAGGAATGCTGGTGTGCCGGTAAATGATTTGTAATCGGCCATGAGATGCCCGTGCCTGTGAAGATAGATGACCCCGCCAAAAAAAACTATACAGACGGAAGTTACCGTCCCGGCGCGAAGCACCCGGCCCAGCAATAATTGCATATCGGTGTCTTTGAATTTTTTCATTGATGAATAGTTAGCGAGTATAATTTAACGTCGTTTGCATTTATCGGTGCTCAAATAGGCCGGTTTTGCCGGTGTCCTTAAACTAAGTGTATCATACTGTATCAGGTGTATCACCTGTATCAAGTGTATCACCTGTATCAAGTGTATCACCCTGTATCATTGTATCAGGTGTATCACCTGTATCACTCACACAAAATGATACACCTGATCTGTTTTGCTGCGTCCGATGATGCATGACCCATTTGCCCGCCTCAAATCCGCCCGGTAATGCCGTTATAGATCATCTGGCTTGCCAGGAAGGTTACAACGATGGCAAAAACCCATCGCAGCCACCCCGAGGAGGTTGTATTCACCAGTATTTTTGATCCGGTTAACGCACCTAATAGCACGCCTATTACCACGGGCATTACCAAGCCCGGGCTTATATAGCCCCTTTGCAAATACACCACCGCACTAGCCGAAGCCGTAACACCTATCATAAAATTGCTGGTAGTGGTCGAAACCTTAAACGGTATCCGCATGATGGTATCCATTGCCACTACTTTTAGTGCGCCCGATCCTATTCCCAACAGCCCGGATATCGCACCCGCAAAAAGCATCATAAAAAACCCGCCGCCTACCCTGCTTATGCCGTATTCGACCGTGCCGGTGCTGGTGGGGTAACTGCCGCTTAGTTTTAGTTTTTCGGCCAGGTAGCTTTTTTGATGCGTGATGTGTTCGGCTTTTTTACGAAGCGATAGCAGTGCCGAACATATTAAAATGACACCGAACAATATGGCTATATAATGGGTAGGAATATATACTGCTATTATGGCGCCGCACATGGCCCCGGCTGTGGTAGCAATTTCTAAAAACATGCCGAGGCGCAGGTTGGTTATACCTTCCTTAACGTATGCAGCGGCAGAGCCCGACGAAGTGGCGATCACCGATACAAGCGACGCACCGATAGCATAATGGATATCAACATTAAGCAGCAGCGTAAGCAGGGGTATAATAACTACCCCGCCGCCCAGGCCGGTTAATGACCCCAATAAGCCGGCAAAATAAGACCCGAAAAGCACAATTATAGTGAAAACAAGTATCGACATTAACCAGAAAACTGTTACGGGGCTAAAGTAATAATAACTTTTTTTAAGGTCATACTTTAATGTTTGTCTATAGAATTAGTTGAGAATTTGAAAATAAGCAAGGTAGTTACTGTCAAAATTTGGGTGTCAGCGTTATTAGGTTTATTTTCGGGGGCAATTTCCTCCGTATGGGATACAAAAGTTTACAAGCCTGCGTTGCCGATCTCGAAAAAAACGGGCACCTGATACGTATAAAAGAGGAGGTTGACCCATACCTGCAAATGGCTGCCATACATTTGCGCGTTTTTGAGCACCAGGGGCCTGCTTTACTTTTTGAAAGAGTTAATTGCAGTAAATTCCCGGCTGTTTCTAACCTGTTTGGCACACTTGAGCGCTCCCGGTTTATTTTCAGGGATTCGCTGGATAAAGTTAAAACCCTTATCGACTTGAAATCGGATCCTGTAAAAGCAATCAGGAATCCGTTTAAATACGCCGATGTAGCGTTAACAGCTTTATCGGCATTACCCATGAAAACGGGGTGGAATGCGCCAATAAGTTTCGGGAAATGCCTGATAAGCGACCTGCCTCAAATTGTGAACTGGCCCAATGACGGCGGGCCGTTTATAACCATGCCGCAGGTATATACCGAGGACGCAGATAAGCCCGGCATTATGAATGCCAACCTGGGCATGTACCGTATCCAGATGGGGGGTAACGATTATCTCCCGGATGAAGAAATAGGGTTACATTACCAATTGCACCGGGGCATTGGCGTACACCAAACGAAAGCCAATGCAAAAGGACAGCCGCTGAAGGTAAGCATATTTATAGGCGGTCCGCCTGCACACCCGGTGTCGGCGGTGATGCCCTTACCCGAGGGTTTATCAGAAATGACCTTTGCGGGAGCGCTGGGCAACCGCCGTTTCCGGTACTTTTATGATAAGGAAGGTTTTTGCATTTCTGCCGATGCTGATTTTGTGATAACCGGGACGGTAATGCCGCATGATAATAAACCCGAGGGGCCGTTCGGCGATCATTTGGGCTATTACAGTTTAAAACACCTGTTTCCGGTATTAAAAGTGCATAATGTTTATCACCGTAAGGATGCCATTTGGTCGTTTACCGTAGTGGGGCGTCCGCCGCAGGAGGACACCAGCTTCGGCGCGCTGATCCATGACATTACAGGTTCGGCTATATCGGCGGAGATCCCCGGTTTACACGCGGTAAACGCGGTTGACGCTGCTGGTGTACATCCCTTGTTATTTGCTATTGGCAGCGAAAGGTACACACCATACCTTAAAGAGCGCAAACCGCAGGAAATATTAACCATAGCCAACCATATCCTGGGAAAAAGCCAGCTAAGCCTGGCCAAGTATCTTTTTATTGCGGCACAGGAGGATGACAAAACCTTAAACGTAAATAACATTGCCGGTTTTTTAAATCACATGCTCGAACGCGCCGACTTTAGCCGCGACCTTCATTTTTATACCCAAACCACTATTGACACGCTTGACTATAGCGGAGACAGCCTCAATTCGGGCAGCAAAGTGGTTATCGCAGCAACAGGAGACGTGAAGAGGCCGTTATGGAGCAGGTTACCAGCCGGCGTTAGTTTGCCGCGCCCTTTTGGTATTCATAAAATGGTGATGCCCGGCATTATGGTTATCGAGATACCTAAAAAGATAAAACACAGCGATATACCTTCATTGATAACTAGCCTTAACGAACATTTAAAAGGTACAGATCTAACCGGCATGCCACTTATGGTGCTGTGTGATGATGCGGCTTTTACCGCGTACAATATCAATAATTTTGTATGGGTAACCTTTACCCGCAGCAACCCGTCGCATGATATTTATGGGATCAATAATTTTACCGAACACAAGCATTGGGGATGCAGAGGCCCGCTGATCATTGACGCGCGTATAAAACCCCACCACGCCCCGGTGCTCGAAAAAGATCCGCTGATCGAAAAACTGGTAGACAAAATAGGAGAAAAGGGCGGCTCGTTATATGGGATTATTTAAATATAGATTGAAGAATATGCAGGGAATGAAGCATGTATTTACGGTTTGTTTACTGATGTTATGCTGGGGATGCAAAAAGCCGACCCAAAACATTCCTCACTTCGTGGTTTCAAAAGTTTTTAAAAGCGATACGCTTACAACGGTAAACGTGCATATCGATGCACGTATTTCAGTTGCGGAACTGGCAGGCATAGCCGGTAAATTAAAAACCGATAGCGCCGAAATAAAGAACCTTGAAATTCATTACCTGCTGCCCGGTAATGCTGAAATCAGTATGGGGGGTAATAGTTATTATGCTTTGGCCAGGTATCTGAAAGAAAATGAAATTCAACCGGCCGATACGCTTCGGGATATAAATGGTAATACGGTTAGAGTAAGGATATTTGGTTTAAGTGCGGCCCGGGTAAAACATTTGTTGTCGTTGCAGCCAAAGGAGATTGCCAATAAAAATATACTGGGCCGGTACATCGATGATTATACCCATACCGTAATTATTCCGTTTACAGACCTTTTAGATGAAAAACATAATTTGTATGTGATCGAGCTGGACTCAGCCGCCAAAATAGTTTCGGCCACTATGCCACTAAAAGTTACCAGCGGCGGCAACGAAAGATGGCAGGTAACTCAAAATGGAGATTATATTACATTAAAGGATAGCGTCCTTGCGCAATACCCCGCCGGTGGTCTTGGGTTGCCATTTAACAGCATTAAATCGGGGATTTAGCGTACTGTTTTAATCCATTAAACGTCTTCATTCAGAAAAAAATGCTGGAGCAATAAAATGGTTTTGGCATCACGAAATGCGCCTTGTTTTAGCTTTTCGCGGGCTTCGTTAAATCCCATCTCTATTATTTCAATGTCCTCGCCTTCCTCTTTTAGCCCGCCGCCTTTACCTGTCCGGTCTTTTTCATTGCACCTGGCGATAAAAAAGTGCACAAATTCGGTTATGCCGCCGGAAGACGTATAAGCGCCTGCCACTTTTTCAAGGTCGTGAATTTTACAACCCAGTTCTTCTTCTGCTTCCCGATGGATAGTTTGTTCGGGCGATTCGTTTTCATCAATAATACCGGCACAGGTTTCAATCATATAGCCGCTGTCGCTGCCGTTTAAAAATGCCGGCAGCCTGAATTGCCTGGTCAGTAATATTTTTTTGCGCTGATCATCAACCAGTAATGCGGTAACAGCGTCGGGCCGGAAATACACTTCTTTTTCCAGGTTGTGAAACCTGCCTTCACTATCGGGCTTTTCATACCTGATATATTTAAGCGGGTATTTTTTATCGGATAGAGTTTCCTTGTTGAGAATTTGGATGGTGGCCATACTGATATCTCTTTCAAGTAATACTTTTTTGAAAAAGATATGTTTTGAAAAAGTTGAAGAAAGGGTAATTTGAAATGTCCCCGGCTATAGCAAAGCAGAATCAGGTATTAGCCCAAAACTAAGGCTTCAGTCATAGCATTTCTTAAAGACTCTGTAGAGCCCAAATGATAAAAATGAGAGATTGTTTTTATTTCCTTTGAGAGCCAATCTTTTGCTATATGCTCATTTCTTCGATATTTATTTTCGAGCCACATAGAAAGAGCATATTGGCAGGGTAGATTATGGGATATATTAGACAATAATTGTGCATCATTATCTGACCAAGTATTAAAATAATCTGTGCTCCTTCCAATATAAGGAGGATCGAGGTAGATAAAATCCTCGCCAGATGCTTCGTTTGTAGTAGCTCTCCAATCTTGGGTCTTAAATATCCAATTTTTGCCTTTTATTGTTTTTTGAACCTTATCTATTTGGTTAACTATTTTAGTAACATAGGCTTTCGAAAACCTGTTTGGTTTATGGCCAAACGGAACATTAAACCCACCCTTCGAATTGAATCGCATTAATCCATTAAAGCACGATCTGTTTAAAAAAATAAAATCTATTGTTTCGCCATATTGATTAAATCTTTTTCTTACTTCATAATAATAATCAATGCCATGGACCGCTAATTTAGCACCCATTAATTCCAATTGTTCCCTTACAATTACCGCATTAATAGTTTCGTCTTGCAGCGACTTATAAAATTTAATTATATGCTTATTGGTATCACATAGCAAAGCATTTTCAGGACTCATGTTAAATGCCACAACCCCCGAACCCAAAAAAGGCTCGATCCAAACCCCTTTTCCTTCCCAAAAAATATTCTGAGCTATAAAAGGGATGAGTTTGGTTTTTATACCCTGGCATTTAATTGGCGGAACAATAACCTTATTAATCGTTTTTGGGAATAGCATATACAATGATACTAAAAAAATTAGTTATTTAGCAAAGGTTCTCCAATAATTTTCAAAATCTTCTTTAACCTGAAACGGACCGGTGCCATCAATAAAACTATCTACCGTTTTGCTTTTAATTGAACCAATATTTGTTGTATTTCCGCTACCGGGTGTTTTGCCTGAAATTTTATGCTTCTCCTGAACAAAGAACTCAATATTTGAATACGGCGCCTGTAATCTTGAAGCTTCAATAATATTAGTGATTTCTACGTTTTTACAGCCCGGATTCCTGTCATAAATAAATCCGATAACCCAATGTTCTTTGTATTCTCTATAAGGATATAATATTCCTGTTGTTCCATTAACATCTTGTAAATACGACCTATATGAACCCAATGTGAATGAAAATGGTTTTACATCGCCACCCACGTTTCTTTTTCTATAGGTCGATTTCATATCTACTGCAATCTTTTCATTTGGGGCATCCTCATCAAATAGAGTAAATTCAGGATATTGATTTTGGACTCCTTTTTTCAACACTAAGTTGTTATTGTCAGCTATTTTTTGAATGATAGGTTCGGTTAGGATTTCAAAGATTCCTGACAGGATTTTAGAATCATAGGAAAGCGTATAGACCTTAGCTCCTTTAGTTATAACGCCAACTAAGTCCCATTCCGGCCCATTTGGATATAGTTCATTAATAGCTTTATAAAATTCTTCTTTAAAAGAAATCATGCATAAAAATTTAACGAAATTACTATTTTAATTCATCTAACACCCTAAACATCTTTTCCCTTACCCCACGGCTTGAGCCATTATAGTTGTTCACCATAATTGAAAAGCAAAGCTCGCGGCCTTTATAGGTTTGGTAACCGGCGTAAGTAAGCACATTTTTGATGCTGCCGCTTTTCATTTTCATATTGTTGTATATGGGCAGGCTCTGATAAAAATCGGGAAACCAGCTTTCTTTTTTTGCCGATTGCAGGATGGTTGCCATGGTTAACGTAGTTACCCTGTCGCCGGGCGAAAGGCCGCTGCCGTCTGCGATGTTCAGCGAGTTTGGATCCATGCCCCGCGCTTTCCAAAAGTTTTGCAGTATTTCAACGCCGTTGGCTGTCGAAGCTTCCTTGCCGGCTTTCCACGCAATTGTTTTCAGCAATTGCTCTGCATATAGGTTAATGCTTTTTTGGTTGAGCCAGTAAATTATTTTACTAAGCTGCGGCGACAGGATGGTGGTCAGGCTTGTTGCTATTTGTGGTACGGGTTCGGTTTTTACCGTTAATGTGTTTGTCGACTCCGATTCTTTACTAACCATTATGCCGATACGGCGCAGCGTATCGGTGAGACGAAAAGCCGCGTCGAATGCAGCGTCCGGCAGCGATACGGATATGCTTTTTTTGCCTTCATCTATGGCGTAGCTTCCCCGTATGTACACCAGGTTATTACCAACCGGCAAATAAGCATAAGCGTTGTCACCAGTACCCGCAGGCGCGTTGATCAATTCATTTTTAAAATTTAGGTAGGGCATGGGCGGCAGTTCACGTGTAATAGCAACCGGGCTGTCGATCCGACCGGTTCTTAGCTTGATATCAAATGCGTTTTCGCGCCAGCAAAGCCCGGATGTGCCCGCGCCGTAATAGTTTCCGACATCCTGCCAAATCCATCCGTCGGGAATGGATTGCGAGCCGAATACCGAGTCGTCGCCTATAACGCGCCCGTTAATTTTTTTGATGCCGGCTTTTTGCAGTGCCGTCACCATTAAATTGAGGATGTAATTTTCCCTGGTTGTTTCATATCGCCAGCTGCCTAAAGTTGGGTCGCCTGCACCTTTTATAATAATGTCCCCGTTAAGGGTACCGTCGGCGCTTATTGAGCCGCTGTAGCCAAACTGCGTTTGATATTGAAAATCTTTACCGAGCAGGTTAAAGGCGGTTATGGTGGTGATGGTCTTTAAAGTTGAAGCGGTAGCCAAACCCATGTAAGGGTTCGCAGCAAAAACCTGCTGGCCGGTCTTTGCGTCCAAAACCGTTAACGAAACCGACGCGTACCGGCACTGGCTATCCGCCTGCAGCCGGTTAAATGCCTTTTGCAATTCAGACTGCAACGTTTGCGCCGAGACCGATGCGGCAACCAGCAAAAGATTAAATATCAGCAGTTTCCGCACTTCACTTCAAATTTCGTTTGGCAATATAATAAACCGGTATCCCCAGCAGCACAATGCCCAGGCCATACCAGGTATAAGGCTCTACATAAATAACCAGCAAAATGCAAAAAGCAATGCCCATCAAAATATATATGGCCGGTAGAATAGGGTAACCGAATGCTTTATAAGGCCTTTCCAATTCGGGCCGCGTTATTCTTAGCTTATAGATCCCGATGATTGTCAATACATAAAATATTACCACTACAAATGAGATCATGGTGAGCAGATCGCCGTATTTACCGCTGAGACATAGCAGCGAGGCTACAAGAGCCTGCAGCCATAGGCCAAATTCGGGTACCGAGTTTTTGTTTAAAACGCCCGCTCTTTTAAAAAACAAGCCATCCTTCGCCATGGAATAATACACCCTCGCTCCGGACAATATCAAGCCGTTGTTGCAACCAAAAGTTGAGATCATGATCATGATGGCGATCACATAAGTACCCGCGTTTCCGAATATGGAGTGGGAGGCGGCGATCGCAACCCGGTCTCGGTCGGCTGAGGCTATATCATGCAACGACAATACCCCTGTGTACATCACATTGGCCGAAACGTAGATGATGGTAACGATTAGCGTTCCCAAAAACAGGCTTAAGCCTATATTCCGTTTCGGATTATTCATTTCACCCGCTATGAAGGTCACGTTGTTCCACGAATCGCTGCTAAAAATAGAACCGACCATTGACGCGGCAATCGCGCCTAACGCGGTTGCCATGGTCAGCCCGGCAAAGCTGCCATCGGGATTTAGTTTATGCATATCCCAGGCGTTTGACCAGTTAGCATGCCATATATCCCCCTTTAAAGCCAGGAACCCGAAGATGATCAGCCCGAATAAGCTCAACAGCTTTGTTATAGTAAAGGTGTTTTGGATCAGTTTCCCGCTTTTAATTCCTTTCGTGTTGATATAGGTAAGCAACACGATAATGCCTATCGAAACCAATTGCGCTGCGCTGATGCTGATAAATCCCTGCTTAAAAAGGATACGCTCCTCGCTTACCGCAGGTATTAGATAGGCTGTGAATTTGGAAAATGCCACGCCAACCGCGGCTATAGTGCCGGTTTGAATTACCGCGAAAAAGCTCCATCCATATAAAAACGCGATCAATTTATTGTAAGCTTCTTTTAAATAAACATACTGCCCGCCTGCTTTCGGGAACATACCGCTCAGCTCGCCGTAGCTAACCGCGGCGGTGATGGTCATGAACCCGGTTATGAGCCATACAAAGATGAGCCAGCCAGCCGAACCGACGTTGCGCGTAATATCAGCGCTTACGATAAAGATACCCGAGCCAATCATTGAGCCTGCCACGATCATGGTGCCGTCCAGCAAGCCCAGCTGGTGTTTCATTTTTGGTTGTCCTGTACCTGATTTCATCAATGCGTATGGGGTTAAAAGTCCTAAACTATTCAAAAAACTTTATAATTGACACGCTGTTGTAAATAAATTAATTTGCTAATTTTGCCCGCCAATTATATTTATACACTTTAAAAATATAAAATACATACACTCAATTTAATATGGATCTATTAAACACTTACCTAATTTATTTAATTCCTGTATTTGGGGTCATCGGTATTATATCGATGGGTATCAAATCGGCATGGGTAACCCGCCAGGAGACAGGCGATGCCAGCATGAATGAGCTTGCCGGCTATATTGCCGCTGGCGCTATGGCTTTTTTAAAGGCCGAGTGGAAGGTGCTCAGCTATTTCGTGATCGTTGCGATGATATTGCTGGCATGGTCGGGCACAACGGTTGTTACCTCGAGCCCGGTTATCGCCGTTTCTTTCCTTTGCGGGGCATTTCTTTCGGCATTCGCCGGATTTTTAGGGATGCGCATCGCCACCAAAGCAAACGTGCGCACCACGCAAGCTGCGCGTACAAGCCTCGCGAAAGCTTTAAAAGTGTCTTTCACAGGCGGTACGGTTATGGGTCTGGGCGTTGCCGGCCTTGCCATTATCGGGTTAGGTTCGTTGTTCATCGTATTTTATACTTTTTATGTTAAAAGCCAGGGCCTTGATGTAAACGGCGAAGCAATGGCCAAGGCATTGGATGTTTTAGCCGGATTTTCTCTGGGTGCCGAGTCCATCGCGCTTTTTGCACGTGTGGGCGGTGGTATATATACCAAAGCAGCCGATGTGGGCGCTGACTTAGTTGGGAAGGTTGAAGCCGGCATCCCCGAGGATGATGTGCGTAACCCTGCGACTATTGCCGATAACGTTGGTGATAACGTGGGCGACGTAGCCGGTATGGGCGCCGACCTGTTCGGTTCATACGTGGCAACGATGCTTGCTACAATGGTATTAGGCCGAGAAGTTAAATCCTTAGATCAATTCGGCGGTATAGCCCCGGTATTATTGCCGATGGTTATTGCAGGCTTAGGTCTATTATTTTCGATCGTAGGCGCTTCATTTGTTAAAATAAAAGAGGAGACTGACAGCGTTCAAAAAGCGTTGAACATAGGTAACTGGACTTCGATCATACTAACCGCTATTGCTACTTACTTTGTAGTGCAGTGGATGCTGCCTGCGGGCGAGTTTCACATGACACGTGATGATACAGGTGGTATTTTAAAAGGCGGCGCATCGCACTTTACCAAAGATGGTGTTTACGGTGCAATTCTTGTCGGATTGGTGGTTGGTACATTAATGTCAATGATCACCGAATATTATACGGCTATGGGCAAACGCCCGGTGCTGGGTATTATCAGGCAATCATCAACCGGTCACGCTACCAATATCATAGCTGGTTTGGCCGTGGGGATGGAGTCAACAGTGTTGCCCATCCTGGTTTTGGCTTCGGGTATTTATGGTTCATATTATTTTGCCGGTTTATATGGCGTATCAATCGCGGCGGCGGGTATGATGGCAACTACGGCTATGCAATTATCGATCGACGCCTTCGGCCCGATAGCAGATAACGCAGGGGGTATTGCCGAAATGAGCCGCTTGCCTGAAGAAGTAAGGCACCGTACCGATAATTTAGATGCTGTTGGTAATACGACTGCTGCTACCGGTAAGGGCTTCGCTATCGCATCGGCTGCATTAACTTCGCTGGCATTATTTGCTGCGTTTGTTGGCGTGGCAGGTATTGAGCATATTGATATTTATAAAGCAAACGTACTGGCCGGTTTATTCGTTGGCGGTATGATACCATTCATATTTTCGGCATTGGCTATTTCGGCAGTAGGCCGTGCGGCTATGGCGATGGTTGAAGAAGTTCGCCGCCAGTTCCGCGAAATACCGGGCATCATGGAATATACAGGCAAGCCTGAGTATGAAAAATGCGTGGCTATCTCAACCAAAGCTTCTATCCGCGAAATGGTGGCCCCGGGGCTGATCGCGCTAATTACACCCATGATTATAGGCTTTACATTCGGCCCGGAAGTTTTGGGCGGTATGCTGGCCGGTGTAACCGTATCGGGCGTATTGATGGGATTATTTCAGAGCAATGCAGGCGGCGCGTGGGACAATGCTAAAA
This sequence comes from Mucilaginibacter sp., assembly GCA_035568395.1. Classification (GTDB taxonomy): domain Bacteria; phylum Bacteroidota; class Bacteroidia; order Sphingobacteriales; family Sphingobacteriaceae; genus Mucilaginibacter. The sequence continues at coordinate 217,417 of DATMOF010000009.1, forward strand.
AATCATTTGAAAAAGGCGTGTTGATCAATGGCGAGATGTATTATAAAAAATCCGAGCCACATAAAGCATCTGTAACCGGTGATACCGTAGGCGATCCGTTTAAGGATACTTCAGGCCCGTCGATGAATATCCTGATCAAATTGATGTCGATCGTTTCGCTGGTTATTGCGCCGCATTTAAACACGCGAGATGCAAAAGTGGGTATGATCAATCATCACCCGGTACAAAAGGTGGTTGTGGTAAAGGCGCCGGTAAGCCCGATGACCAGGGTTGATAAAAAAGGATAACAAATAAGACTTACGAAGTTTTTAAAACTTCGTAAGTCTGTTTATCAAGACTTCCGCGTCATTGCTTCTTACTTCGCAATGACGCTTTTTTTTGCTCTGATCACCCATTTCCTTTGTTACATTCTGCACTTTATGTTTCAAATAAATTTAAGTACGTTTGGGAAAACTGAATTAATTTAAACTGATCTAATTATTTAAAATGAAGTTATTTGTAAAGAAGTCACTTGAACAACTGATGGCGACGCCGGAAGAGGGTAAAGGAACCCTTAAACGGACGCTCGGCGCAGGTAATTTAATTGCTCTTGGTATCGGAGCTATTATTGGCGCCGGCCTATTCGTGAGGACTGCAGCAGCAGCCGGCGCGCATGCAGGCTCGGCCGTAACCATTTCATTTATTATTGCAGCAGTTGGCTGCGCTTTTGCAGGTTTGTGCTACGCTGAATTTGCGTCCATCATACCTATTGCAGGCAGCGCGTATACCTATGCTTATGCAACCATGGGCGAAATTGTTGCCTGGATAATTGGCTGGGCATTAATACTTGAATACGCACTTGGTGCGGCTACCGTATCCATCAGTTGGAGTGAATATGCAAATAAGTTGCTCGGCGGGCGAATACCGTTCGAATGGTGCCACTCTCCGTTAGAGAAAGCCATTGATGCTTCGGGCGTTACTCACCAGGGTATTATTAACCTGCCGGCGTTATTTATTTTGCTTTTATTGTCATTACTACTTATAAAAGGCACACAGGAATCAGCTACGTTTAATGCTATTATCGTATTTATAAAAGTGGCAATCGTACTGGTATTTATCGCCATCGGCTGGCATTTTATCAACCCTGTGCACCATACGCCATATCTTATTCCTGAAAATGCGCCGCCAGCATCACTGCCGGATGGTACGCAATATTCTTATAAGCCGTTTTTTAATCATGGCTGGGGCGGAGTGCTTACCGGCGCCGGTATTGTGTTTTTCGCATTTATCGGGTTTGATGCGGTTTCAACAGCGGCCCAGGAGGCTAAGAACCCAAAGCGTGATATGCCTATCGGGATATTAGGATCGCTTGTGGTTTGTACTATTTTGTATATCCTGTTTTCGTGGGTATTAACCGGTGTTGCGCCATACCAGGATTTTATGAAAGCTGGTAAGGAAGCATCTGTCGCTTATGCGATCAGCCAATACATGCACGGTTATGCATGGCTGTCGACTTTGGTGACCATTGCAATCCTGGCCGGTTTTTCGTCTGTGATCCTGGTGATGTTGTTAGGACAGTCGCGGGTGTTTTACACCATGTCAAATGATGGTTTATTACCGAAGGTATTTTCTGACCTGCATCCAAAATTTAGCACACCTTATAAAAGCAATATGATCCTGTTCGTTTTCGTGGGACTGTTCGCGGCGTTTCTGCCGTCGAGTATCGCCGGGGACCTGACTTCAATAGGTACACTATTTGCATTTGTGCTGGTATGTATAGGTGTGATGCTGCTCAGAAAAACCAACCCAACCATGCCGCGTCCGTTTAAAACGCCCCTGGTTCCTTTGGTGCCGATCCTCGGTATACTGATCTGCGCTGCTATGATCATTAGCCTGCCAACTTCTACACAATTGAGTGCATTGGCCTGGATGATCGTTGGCTTGCTTATTTACTTTGCATACAGCAGGAAGAACAGCAAGCTTGGCGCCGCCGCCGATGCGCTGCCAAGAGCCTCGGATTTTGAGAAGAAATAAGTTGTTTTAAACTGATTCAGATATATCCCGGTGACCGGGATCATTCATCCGGGTCATTGAAAAATATGACCATTTTATTGAAAAGGTTCTGCCCGGCAGAACCTTTTTTCGTTACCTTGTATTTTGATAGGTAACAATAAACCCCGTTCATGAAAGATAAAAACCTTTGGGTATTAGTATTTGTCTGCATTATCAATTCCCTTGGGTTTGGCATCATTGTTCCTGTTCTTTACACCTACGGTAAAACATTCGGACTTAACGGTACTACGCTGGGTGTTTTAACTGCTTCCTTTTCCGTCGCCCAGTTTTTTGCCACACCGGTTTTAGGCTCGCTGTCGGATAAATGGGGGCGAAAGCCTTTACTGGCCATCAGTCTTGCCGGTACCTGCCTGTCGTTCCTGCTTTTTGCGGAGGCGAAGGTATTATGGGTATTGTTTGCCGCAAGGATACTCGACGGACTGACAGGCGGCAATATTTCTGTCGCCCAGGCTATGGTTGCCGATACGGCCACGCAGGCTAACCGGGCCAAACGCTTTGGGATATTAAGCTCGGCTTTTGCGTTTGGATTCGTGGTGGGGCCATTGGTGGGCGGCCTGTTTACCAAGCTGAGCCCACAGGCGCCGTTCTTCTTCGCTGCGGGGATTTCGCTGATCGGGACATTGTGCACCATATTTTTATTGAAGGAAACCAATCCTACAGATAAAAAATCGCGGGCCGGCTTTTCAAATCAATTCAAATTTGCCTCGTTGGTCAGTACTTTAAAGCGCCCGGTGATAGGCACCGCGGTGTTTATTGGCTTCCTGCTTACTATGGGCCAGTTTACCATGATCATCGGTTTCCAGATTTTCAGCAAGGACATATTAAAGATCACCCCGGCAACCATGGGCATTTTTATGGCTGCATTTGGCATATGCGGCATCGTCGCACAAATGTGCGTCCCGTTTTTTACAAAAGTGTTTTCTTCCAAGTCGGTTATTTTGCTGTTATCGAGCCTGCTTTGCCTGGCGGCGATGTTTGTATCCGGGTTTTTAACCGTCTTAGTGCCGTTCGCTGTGTGCCTTTGCGTCTACGGATTATTCAACGGGCTCCGTAATCCCATGCTCAATGCCATCATCGCGGATAATATAGATAAAGCGGAACAGGGAAAAGTACTGGGCGTTAACCAGAGCTATGCCTCCATTGGGCAAACCATAGGGCCGTTAACGGCCGGGGCAGCCGCAGCTGTTTCGGTACATAGCGTGTTCTTCTTGTCGTCGTTTTATATTTTGATCGCGTTTTTGCTTTGTTTCCGGCTTAAAGCAAAAGAGTAAATCTATTTACTCGCCATTTTTACCGGCTCGGCGTTTTTTACATATTTATTAAGCCAGGTATTCATTTCCCAAAGCATGTGCAGCAGGTTTTCCTTTCCGCGATAACTATGCGCCTCGTAAGGTAAAAAAACAAACCGCACCGTGCCGCCAAAACCCTTTATGGCATTAAACAGCCGCTCGCTGTTAATAGGGAAGGTACCCGGGTTATCATCGGCATCGCCGTGTATCAGTAAAATGGGCGTCTTAATTTTGTTGGCATAGCTAAACGGGCTCATTTCATAATACAATTGCGGATCGTCCCAATAGGTGCGGTCCTCGTTCTGGAAGCCGAACGGCGTTAGCGTGCGGTTATAGGCGCCGCTGCGGGCAATGCCGGCCTTAAACAGGTTGGTGTGGGCCAGTAAATTGGCTGTCATGAAAGCGCCGTAGCTATGGCCGCCAACCGCCACGCGGTTACGGTCGCCCACGCCCATATCGGCCAGTTTATTTATGGCGGCTTCCGCATTCATCGTAAGCTGTTCAACAAATGTGTCGTTGGGTTTTTTGCCTTCTTTGGCTACGATAGGCATTTCGGCATTATCCAGCACCGCATATCCCTGCGTAACCCAAAATATCGGCGAAGCCCAGCTAATAGCAATGAACCTGTTTTGCGAACCGCGTATCTGCGCCGCATCGGCCGCGGAATTAAACTCGCGCGGGTAGGCCCATATTAAAACGGGCAACGCGCCGTCTTTTTCTTTGTTATAGCCTTTTGGCAGATAAAGATCGCCGGTAAGGCTAACACCATCCGCGCGCTTGTACGATACTTTTTGTTTGCTAACCCCAACCAATTGCGGGTAAGGGTTTGTAAACCGGGTAACCGGCTGATCGGCAATTTTTAACTCAAGGTTCTTAATGTAGTAATTGGGTACCTCCGTTTGCGATTCTTTACGGGTAAGCAGCACCAGTTTGTCGGGATCTATAACATCAACGACGGCCTCATAATATCCTTCGCTGCAGCGCCACAAAATTTCATTCTTCTTAGTACTTAAATCAAATTTGGCCAGGAACGGCAGGTCGCCTTTTGCGGACGAGCCAACCGGGTTGTTCATCAGTATTTTGGTGCCGTTATCAACGGGATAGATCACTTCGCGTCCAAACTTATTTTTCTCAGTAACCGGTTCACCGGGATCATTATAAGCGTCTGTTTGGTTGCGGTCGTATAGTGTTTCGAGGATGCCTGTTGATGGATTATAACGACTAACCCTTTCGGCTTGCCTGCCGCGCGACATTTCGTAAACCAAAGCAAGCGTACCGTTGCCCCATATCGTATTGCGATAGCGCATCTGCGTTTTGAAAAGCTCCTTTGCATCGCCGTTAAACGGCGCACTCAACGCGTAAACAGCATCGTGGAGCTCCATTTTCTTTTTGATCAGCCCACTATCCAGCGGATGGCACCACGTAACCGTTGCCGGCTCATCCGCTCTCCAGCTGATATTGCGGTCGATGTTCTGCGTGTTATCATTGCCCGACGGACGGCCTTCAGCAGACGGCAGCTCAGCAAGCACTTTTACCACTTTGCCTTTTATATCGGTAATGGTTGCTGTCGAGGGGAAACCGCCTGCCGTAACCAGGTACGAGAATGGTTTCCTGATGGTGCGCAGCAGCATATATTTTTTATCGGGCGACAGGCTGATATTATCATACATCGCCGGCTTGCCGATCGGCGTTTCAACACCGCCTTTGTTTTGTACCAGCTGCGAGGTTGCATAAAATTCAAACAGCTGCTCATCAAAAGGCGATTTGATCAAATCCTCAAAAGTAGGGCTCGGCGCGGCCTTGCCTAAATTTTGCTGAACTGTCGGGCCTTTGGGCATTAAAGGTTTTTGCGGCGCAAAGGCGATGGATCTGACGGTTGTGTGATACAATATCACCTGGTCGTCGAGCCATGAAACGTTGCCGCCCAGTACCACATTCAAAGGCGTTTTATTCACTTTCATCGCTTTTTTAGTGGCAATGTCGATGACGTACAGGTCAATGCTTTTGGGATTGGTTTGCGTAAACAGTATTTTCTTTTGGCCGGGGCTCCAGTTGATATTGCCCGCACGCAATGGTTGCGGCAGCCCGGTTACCGGGAAGGTTTGCCCTGTTTTAATATTTTTTAATGTAAAATTATCAATAAACGCCTGCCTGCTTGGCGCGAAGTTATTCGGGTTGATACGCAATCCTGCGATCCGCAGCTCGGGCATAGCCAGGTCCGCTACCGATGGGTACGACGAGCGTTCCATAAATAACAGCCATTCAGCTTTTGAATCGATGCTAACGGATGGCGTGGGTTTAGCCAGCAGCAGGTCGGCAATTTCTTTAGGCGGTACCTGGTAGCTGACAGCATCCTGGGCTTTAATTTCAACTACTACTAACAGCAGTAATAATGGAAGTATAATTTTCTTCATGACGAGGCGGTTTAATGAGAATGTAAATTACAAAAAATGTATTTACAGCTCAAATGCGCCGGTTATATCATAAGATTGTTACAAGGATGTTCTCCTCATTTTTTCCAGACCAGCCGGTTACTACTATTTATTTAAATACTACTTTAATTTCTTCTTGCATTTTTTATGTGAATAAAGTAAACGATATTTATAATCAAATAAACCTAACGCTTATGCATCCTTTAATATTCAGAGAGGTACTTTCTGTAACCATGATCCTGTTTGCGATCATTGATGTTCTGGGCGCGATACCCGTTATTATCGAAATGCGGCAGCGCGCCGGGCACATCCAGTCGGAGCGGGCGAGCATTGCGGTGCTGGTGCTGATGGTTGGCTTTTTATTTGCGGGCGAGGAACTGCTTAAAATCATAGGCCTTGATGTAGCGTCGTTCGCCATTGCCGGTTCGCTGGTGATTTTTATCATCGCGATGGAGATGACACTGGGCGTTAAGTTTTTCAACGAGGAAATGCCCGAAACGATATCCATCGTACCGCTGGCCTTCCCGCTCATCGCCGGGGCCGGCACCATGACGACGCTGCTTTCCCTTAAAACGCAATATCAGACACAGAACATCATCGTGGGCATTGTATTGAATACCTTATTTGTTTACCTGGTGCTCAAAAATGTAAAATGGATCGAGCACCTGCTGGGTAAAACCGGGTTGAGCATTTTAAGAAAGGCGTTCGGGATAATACTATTGGCTATCGCGATAAAGCTGTTTAGGAGTAATACGCATTTGTAGATGTGCAGATAATAAAAATATTTGTCATTGCGAGCGACAGCGCGGCAATCTCCCCGCTGATAGGTTGGCGTTAATGCATGGCGACGATTGCTTCGTCGTTCCTCCCCGCAATGACAAACTATTTTTTTATCAACCTCGCCACAAACATCGTATCCGCTTTATTCTCGTACCCTTTCAAAACGGTTTGCTTTTCGAGTTTCAAATCCAATTCTTTCGCGATAAAATTCACCACATCTTCATTCTCCGCTTTAAAAACCGAGCAAGTGATGTAAATTAATGGTTTACCGGGTTTGAGGTGCTTTACCACATTGTGGGCGATGCTTTGCTGCAGGCGCTGGAAGAATTCAATCTTATGGGTATCAAACAGGCTGATCATTTCGGGCGTGCGGCCCCAGGTGCCCGAGCCGGTGCAGGGGGCATCAAGGATGACGCCGTCGAAAACATAATCATGTAAAATAAGGTCGTTGTTTTGGGTAAGATCGAGCAGTTTCTTTTGGTATTTGGTTAACCCCGCCTGCTGGAAGCGTTCGTCGAGGTTAGCTAATATGGATTCGCGGATGTCGGATACCACCAGTTTTACGGTTGGTTCCATATCATGCAGCAGCAGCGATTTACCGCCTGATGCCGCGCAGGCATCCCACCAGTTTTCCCATTTTTCCGGTCGAAAATATTGCGCGGTTTGCTGGGATGAAAAGTCCTGTACCTCGTACCAGTGCGGGTTGGCAATCAGCGCTTCAAGGCGGGTGCCATTAGGCAGGGATAGGCAACCATTGCCTTCATCCTTAAAAACAACTTCGGCTGCGGTGAGCGCAATTTTTACCTGCGGCTCAAACCCTTTATAAACGCGGATAAACAAGTCGGGCTGTACAAAGAACGAGCGTAAAAATGCGTCTTTATCAATACCAGCCGATAATTGGCCCGTCCAGGGAAAAACATCATCCAGCTTAAAACCGGGGTGAGCTGTTTTTACCATTTCCAGCTTTTCATCTATATCAAAACCCACGCAGGCGGCCCATTCGGGCTTAAAATGCTGCAGAAAGGAATTAAGCTGACCGTTGCATAAAAACTCGGCGACAAAAAGACGCTCATCTGCGGAGAGATCAGGCAGAGCCCGGCCTAAACGAAAATAATTGTACACCAGCCTGCCGGCAATGCGGCGGTCGGTTGAGCCCATTTGTTTGTTCTGCCGGTAAAAGCCGGGTAAAAACTTGCTTAGGGGCGTTTCGGCTGGATACTCATCCAAAATGCGCTGAAACGTTTTAAGCTGGTTTATTGCCTTCATTCTACCTGTTTGAGCTCAAAATTAGTGTATTTTAATATGTTTATGTGGGTATTTACCCAACCAAGCCCCGGTTTTTTCTGAAAATGGAAATTATTGTGAATGCCTTTGAAGTCGTTTTGGGTGATGTTGACCAAGCTATCCGTGGCTAAGAGCTTTCCGAGATAGAACCCCTCGTCGAATCCTTTGATGGCAAAACTGCTGGGTTCGGTATGGTAAGCTTTGCGATAACTGCGTATAAAGGTAACTGTATTAGCGGCCTTGTAGTTTATTTTATCCGCCGAGGTAATGTGCGTGTCGAGCCGCTGCAACAGGTCGGCCTTCAGGAAAGTAAAGTTTATCCAGCTTGGATGGCCGAACACCGAAACCGGGTAAGTTTGGGCCAGGGTATCTAAAGCCCGCAGCGTAATGTTTAAAAAATGCTGGTTGGTCGCCGGCACCACGAATACATTTTTGCCGGTAGCGGATAGCTGCGGCGCCAGGGCACCTAGCTGGCCGTGTATAACGGTAAACATCACCACCTTAATACGCCTGCCGCTCAAGCTGTCGATGGCTTTTTTAAATGGGATGATATATTCGTTCTCGTCGCTATAGCCTGATCTTAAAATGAATATCTTGTCGGGCTTGATTTTATTGTTGATGTACCGCGCAGCGCTCCAGGCATGATATTCAAGAGGCGGTATAATGGTAATTAACCCCGGGTTTTTAAAGGTTGACGGCGATGCCGGCGACAGTGGCGAAACAATAGGCTGGTGTGTATTGAAATAGGTCGACGTAAAGGACTTAATGGCTTCCGGGAAAATCGGGCCTACTACCAGGTCACTGCTCCTGATGGCCGGGTTATTCGCCAGGCTGTGGGCGGTAGCTTTTTCGTCCTTCGAATCGTAAACCAGCAGCTTAAAGTTATAGCCCATTGCGGCCAGTGAATCGAGCGCAAGTTTAAACCCGCGGTAATAGCCTACTGCGATATCAGCCTCTTTTAAGCTTACAGCCGTGTACGAGGCGCCGGGCGCCAGGTGGTTTAACCCGAATGGTAAGATCATCGATATGGTGGAAACCTTTGGTGCAGCCGGTTTTACGATCTTATTTTCGGGTTTATTATTTTCAACCGGCTTTTCGGCTTGCTTTTTCACCGGCTGAACCGCGACCGGGCGCACCTTGGGTGAACAGGAAGCCGCTATGAATCCTATTATTAAAAATAAAAACCACTTATTCCCATTCAATGGTGGCAGGCGGTTTCGAACTGATATCATATACTACCCGGTTTATACCTTTTACGTTATTGATGATCTCGTTTGATATTTTGGCGAGCAGATCGTACGGCAGATGGCACCAGTCGGCGGTCATGCCGTCTAATGATTCCACAGCACGCAGGCAGATCACGTTCTCGTATGTACGTTCATCGCCCATTACACCCACTGATTGCACCGGCAAAAATATGGAGCCAGCTTGCCAAACTTTATCATAAACACCGGCCGACCGCAAATTGTTGATATAAATCGCATCGGCTTCCTGCAGTATGGCTACTTTTTGGGGCGTAACCTCGCCTAATATCCTGATAGCCAAGCCCGGACCGGGGAAAGGGTGCCTGCCTAATATATTCGGGTCGATGCCCAATGCTTTGCCTACACGGCGGACTTCGTCCTTGAATAAAGTGTTTAGCGGCTCAACCACTTTCAATTTCATAAAATCGGGCAGACCGCCAACATTATGGTGCGATTTGATGGTTGCAGATGGGCCCTTTACCGATACCGATTCAATAACATCAGGGTAAATGGTGCCCTGGCCGAGCCATTTTACATCTTTTACCTCGTGCGCGGCATCATCAAAAACCTCGATGAACACGCGGCCAATGGCTTTGCGTTTTTTTTCCGGGTCAGTCAATCCTGCCAAAGCATCATAAAATCGCTGTTTGGCGTCAATGCCCTTTATATTTAAACCCATGTGCTGGTACGAATCCAGTACCGACTGGTATTCGTCCTTGCGCAACAGGCCGTTATCAACAAATATGCAATGCAGGTTTTTACCGATGGCATGATGCAGCAATACTGCCGCAACGGATGAATCCACACCGCCGGATAAACCAAGCACCACTTTATCGTTGCCGATTTTTTCTTTGAGCGCGGCAATGGTGGTCTCGATGAACGAGTCGGGCGTCCAGTCCTGTTTGCAGCCGCAAATGTCGACCAAAAAGTTGTGCAGCAGCTGTTTGCCGTCAACACTGTGTGTTACCTCGGGGTGGAATTGTATGCCGTAAGTATCAGTGCCCTGCACACGGTAAGCCGCAACCCGAACTGTGTCGGTGCTGGCTATGATCTCGAAATTACCGCCAATGGTAGCAATGGTGTCGGCGTGCGACATCCATACCTGCGAACCGGGCTGTATAAGCCTGAAAAGCGGATTTTTATCGTCGATATATTGCAGGTTGGCGCGGCCATACTCGCGGGTGCTTGACGGCAAAACTTCGCCGCCGTTAAAGTGTGCAATATGCTGCGCACCATAGCATACACCCAGTATAGGCAGCTTGCCGTGAAATTTGGCGAAATCAAAATGCGGGGCATCGTCCTGCCGCACCGAATACGGGCTGCCGGAAAGGATGATACCTTTTACAGTGCTGTCGACTTCAGGAAAATGGTTGAAAGGATGTATCTCGCAGTAAATATTGAGTTCCCTGACACGGCGCGCTATAAGCTGGGTAAACTGTGAGCCAAAGTCAAGAATGAGGATTTTTTCTTGCATGGGCAAAGATAGGGATTAGATATGAGATTTGAGAAGTGAGATTTGAGATTGATTTAGGATTACGAGTTACAATTTTTTGAAATCTCTTTCCCACTCATCTCTCAACTTTAATTGAATATCTAATGGGTCTTCTTTTAGCGCTAAAACGCCGTTGTATTTTTTTGCATTGAAACCGCGGGGTGACTTTTCGTTATAGAGTTTTTTCTCTATAGCCTCGATTTCCTTTCTACTCGCGCCTTTTTTGAGTACTAGTACCATAGTCTGTTTATATATCAACAAATTTAATAAAAATGATTTGATAGAAGAATCTCAGATTGCTTTAGGGAGTCGCCACTTACAGCAGGTACGGATTTTTGATTTATGAAGAAAGGGTATCGCCAACGAATAAAACTTACGAAGTTTTCGAAACTTCGTAAGTTTTTCCTAGGCGGTTTATCCCGGGAGTAGTATTGCTTTACTTATCGAATTATCTGAAAGTAATCCCGATATTAATGCTCGACCTCATTGTAATAACTGTGGAGCCCGAATTATTTTTAAACACATCGTTGACGCCGTCTTGTCCATCCAATTCTATAAAAAATTTCGAATTGTCCGACATCGGAAACCTAACCCCGATCCCAGCTCCAATTCCGAAATCAGTACTGCTTGTGATCGGTTTTAAATCGGAACCGCCTGCTGTTTCTTTCGCGCTAAGCAGGAAGCCTGCATACGGGCCAAAGTTTAAGTACCAGTTGTTGGTACTTCCAAAATGCCAGTTCGCCATAACGGGAACAGTGATGTAATCCATTTGAAAATTAGTAGTATAATCACCATTGGGGCCCGAAATAAATCCATCGTTCCAGCCTTTCTGGTCGTAGATGGCTTTAACTTTTATGCCCCAATGGTTAGATAAATAATATTCGCCGGATAGGCCTACATTATAACCGACCCGGTACTGCGAGTTTGTGTAGTAGCCGGCGTTTACGGTAGCCAGGTTGAGGCCGGCATTGACGCCAAATTCAGCGCCGGAGGTTGTTTGGGCAGTGGAGGTATAATAAAGGCCCATGATGATCAGAAAAGTGGTGATGATTTTTTTCATAATTGGTGATTTGAGTTTTCGTAAAAATAATTACTTCGAAGAAAAAGCAAAATAAATATTGCGGAAAAGGCAAATAAAATTAATTAACAGCTACAATTATCTTTAGTTTAAATTAGGCCCGCCCAAACAGCGCAAGTTCCGGGTTTTATGCCTTAAGCACACGGGTTATATTTGTGCCGTAAATAACTATCATGGACTCACAGGAAATAATTAATTACCACCGCATAGCCGAGGCGATAGACTATATCCGGCTTAATTTTAAGGCCCAGCCCAACCTGGACGAAGTTGCCGAAAAAATAAATTTAAGCCCTTTTCATTTTCAGCGGCTGTTTACCGACTGGGCCGGCATCAGCCCGAAAAAGTTTTTGCAATACCTAAGCCTGGATTACGCCAAAAGCTTATTAAAAGAAAAACAGGCCACCTTATTTGACACAGCTTTTGAAACAGGCCTGTCAGGCACCGGCCGTTTGCACGACCTGTTTATGAACATTGAAGGTATGACGCCCGCCGAGTACAAAAATGGCGGCAGGGCGCTCGCCATCAATTATAGCTTTGCCGAAGGCCCCTTTGGCAATATCATTGTCGCTTCAACGCCAAAGGGAATTTGTTATATGGCTTTCGCCGATGACAGGGACGAGGCATTCAGCCATTTGCAAGCGCAGTTCCCGAATGCGCAGTATACACAAATGGTTGACCTGGCCCAGCAGAACGCGTTGTTTATATTTAAAAAAGACTGGTCGGAACTATCCGGCATCAAACTGCATTTAAAGGGCACACCTTTTCAGCTTAAAGTTTGGGAGGCCTTGCTGAATATTCCTATCGGCGGTTTGGCTACTTATGCAACCGTGGCTTCAACCATTCAACAACCCACCGCAAGCAGGGCGGTAGGCAGCGCGGTGGGCGATAATCCCGTCGCGTTTTTAATTCCGTGCCACCGGGTTATTAAATCCACCGGCGAATTCGGGCAATACCATTGGGGCGCCACGCGAAAATCGGCTATCATCGGCTGGGAAGCCGCCAAAGTAAGTTTATTGGGATGATAATTAGCTGAAGGTTTTTATCTTTGAGAATCTACCTTCAGATTATGTTAAGAAAAATATTTTTACTGGTCTTTATCGTTTTCGCCGCTATTTCATCAAAAGCGCAGACGGCCGATGAGGTTTATAACCAATATCTCGACTTTAACCTGGCGCGGTTGCAAGGCGAACAGGATAAAGCTTCGGACCTGGGCGAAAAAATACGCCCGAATGCGGAGAAGCTCCCCGAAAAAGCCAGGACAAACTTTTATTTTTCGATAGGTAAAATTTACGAGGATAATAGCCAGCCTCAAAAAGCAAGAGTTTATTACGAGAAAGTTGCCGCGGCCGCGCCCGACTATTACGTGGTGCACCGTGCGCTTGGCTATATATACCTCGATGATGTAAAGGCCATCGAAAAAAAATTAAATGCGTCGGTACACGACCAGGCCCTGAATGCACAACTGGCCAAAGACTATAACAGCGCGGTAAAACGGGCTTTACCACACCTGGAGAAGGCGCAGGCCTGCGATCCCAGCGACGAAACGCTGGCCATAATAAAACTGCTGTATAAAAACATCCATGATTCGCGCGGGGTGCTTACGCTCGGCAGCCGTTTAAAAGAATTGAGTAAAAATTGCATTGATATTTTGAGCGATAAATAAGCTATTCAGTAATTTAGCGCCCCATGAAAGTTAACCGGGTTGTAACGAAGATCGTTGTTCGTCTCTTCTTTTTATTACTGTTGATAACTATTGTTCCGCCGTATTTAATGGGCGACCAGGCAAAACTGCAGCATATATACCTGGCGTTCCATCATAAATGGGAAATGATATTTCCGATTATATTGATATTGGGATTTATCAGCCTGTTGATCATTTGCGTCTCAAAAAAATACAGGGAACCCGATCTGAACTGGCTGCTGGTGTTAAATACGGTAATATTGACAGCTTACGGCATCGCTATTTTTATCCGCATTGCGCATCTTAGCTAATAAGGAAGCTGAAAGCTTAAAGCAGAAAGGCCAAAGCTTTTGTTGCATATGATCAAGCTTTCAGCTTTAGTCTTTCCGCTTTCAGCTTTTATCCGCTCTAACCGCGCTCATTTTTTTCATGGTGGATTTATTCTCTTCCTGGCCGCCACCCAGCAGGAATCCCCATGGTTTGAGGCTCTCAACCCTGTCGAACACGATCTTCATGATAGCCATAATGGGGATAGATAAAAACATCCCCGAAAGGCCCCAGATCATTTCGCCCAATATGATCCCTAAAAAGGTAATGAGCGCATTGAGCTTAACCTTTGAGCCAACGATAGTGGGCAGCAAAAAATTTGAATCGAGCGCATGTATGCCCAATACGCAGGCCGCCACGGTTAAGGCTTGATTAATTGTGCCGGTAGCAAACGTTATCATACCGCTTAACACCAGGGCCGTAAAAATCCCAAGGTAAGGGATGAGGTTAAACAGCCCGACGATAATACCGAGCAGGAGCGCATATTTAACGCCTATTATAAAAAAAGCCGTACAGGCCAGGCACGATACAACAAACATTTCGAGCAGCAGTCCCAGTATGTATTGCCTTAATATGCTTTGCACTTTCTCAACGATATCAAAAACGATATGAGTGTTTTCATCATTAAAAACCCAAACGATAAAATGCAACAGGATGCGCCTGTAAAGCAGTATAAAAAAGGTGAATATGAAGATGAACAGGTAAAACAGCACCAGTGACGAAACAGCACCGAATGTTTCGCCCACTACCCCGCCGCCCGACGCCATGATCTGTTTTTTTGTATTATTGACATAGGAGAGCTGTTTGGAGACATTGATGTTAAAAGCGTGCTGGATCCATTGAGAAAGGTCGTTAACGGATTGACTGACCTGGCTTTTCAGCATGGGCCAGTCGCTGGCTAGGTTTGATATTTGCGAACCTACCAGGTAACCAACGCTGTATACAAACGAAATCAGCAGTATAATTGCAAACAGGGATGCCAGTGCACGCGGGAAGCGAAGCCGTCGCTCCAGGAAAGCGGCGATCGGCAATAGCAATATGGCGAACAAGAAACCAAATATTAGCGGGTCGAGCAGTTCCTTGCCAATTATAACAATATAACCAAGGGATAGCAATCCGATAAGTACCAGCGAAAGCCGTTCGTAAAATGGGGCTGCAATTTTTTTAAGGCTCATAGAGATGTAAATGATGTATATATTTTTCGTTTGAAGATAGGTATAATCAACGAATATTGTTTTTACGCGATAATAATTGGCAAAAATTTTGCTCGGTTCAGGTATTACTTAAAATTCCAATGTTATGGCAAAATATTCAGAAAAAGCGCAGGAAAAGGTGCATGAAACCATGCACGAAATGAAGGAAGGCAAGCTAAAAAGCGGCAGCGGAAAAAAGGTTACCAGTAAAAAACAAGCCGTGGCGATAGGTTTATCAAAAGCCCGGAAAGAAGGAGCGAAGGTGCCTAAGAAGAAATGATCAAAATGGCGGAGACGCAAAGGTAGAGACGCAGTGCATTGCGTCTCTACGGTTATTTGCCGGTAAACGCATCCATAATATCCATCAACACAATCGCCTCATCAATTGAACAGGGGTTAGGCCCTTCATCCTTAAAATAGGCAACAATTTTAGCGATCATGGGTTGTTGGATATGTTCAGGATGGGTAAAGTTCAGCGTTTCTTCACCGGTTTCGTTTTTCCATTTAACCCAGGTACCGAAAAACGGGAACGTGATCTTTCCTTTTGTTCCGATAATTTCGCAGGTGTCGGTTGCTTCGCTTTCGGCTACATTAAAGCACCAGGAGCCGTTAACAACCATTTTATTTTTAAACAGGATCTGGCCGCATACATGATCATCAGCCGGAGTTAGGCCGGATTGGTTTAATGAAAAGCCGTGATAGCGCTCGGGTCTGCCAAAGTAAAAGAGCATCAGGTCGAGCTGATGTGGGGCAAGGTCGTGAAAGTAGCCGCCGCCGGACAGTTCAGGGTTCACCCGCCAGTTGGTTTCGGAATCAGCCACCAGGTCGGGTGTTGATGTTTTCCACATCCTGATCTGCACGGTTCTCACCTCGCCGATGATTTCGTTCTCCAGCAGTTCCTTCACCTTTAAAAACATCGGCAGCGCACGACGGTAATGGGCGACAGTCAATTTGCCGCCGCTTTGCTTAACGGCTTCGGCCATTTGCCTGGCCTCGGCTGCCGTACGGGTTACAGGTTTTTCCACATACACATTCAAGCCTTTTTTTAAGGCCGCTATGGCATATTCGAGGTGAAAGGCAGGCGGCGTCGCGATGGACACGGAATTTACGTCCGGGTCGTTTAGCAACTCATCGGCATCGCTATACCATTTATCCACGCCGTGCCGTTTGGCATAGTCGGCGGCCTTTGCCGCATCGCGGCGCATCACGGCAACGAGTTTGCTGTTTGGTATTTTATTATAGGCCTGGCCGCTTTTTTTTTCGGTTACATTGCCGCAGCCAATTATACCCCAATTGATAGTGTTCATTTTTTAGCGTTGAGATTTAAGACGTAAGAATCAAGAGCCAAGATACAAGAACCAAGAAAGACTCATTTATTATCCTGGTTCTTGGTTCTTGTATCTTGGCTCTTCACACTGACTCTATTTCAATATTTCTTCAATTTTAGTTAATTCCTCTTCCGAAAACCGGATATTATCCAGGCATTTCAACGAATCGGCCAGTTGTTCGGGACGGCTTGCGCCTATTAAGACGGAGGTTACCCTGTGATCTTTTAATAACCAGGCCAATGCCATTTGCGCCAGTGTTTGTCCGCGTTGTATCGCGATTTCATTTAACTTTCTGACCTGACTGATTCGCTGATCGGTAACCTGGTCTTTTTTTAAGAACCCCGTTGATTTTGCCGCCCGAGAATCTTCGGGAATGCCATGCAGGTATTTATCAGTTAACAGCCCCTGTGCCAATGGCGAAAACGGGATACAGCCCACGCCATCTTTTTCGAGCACATCAAGCAGACCACCCTCAACCCAGCGCTCAAACATAGAGTATTTCGGCTGGTGGATCAAACAGGGTGTACCCAGTTTTTTTAATATCGCGATAGCTTTGCCGGCTTCTTCGGCAGGATAATTTGAGATGCCCGCATATAAAGCTTTACCCTGCCGAACGATCAGGTCGAGTGCGCCCATGGTTTCTTCCAATGGTGTTTCCGGGTCAGGACGGTGGTGATAAAATATATCCACATAGTCGAGCCCCATTCTTTTTAGGCTTTGGTCAAGGCTGGATACTAAATATTTTTTTGAACCCCAGTCGCCGTAAGGGCCATTCCACATGGTATAGCCTGCTTTGGTGGAGATGATCATCTCGTCGCGGTAACCGCGGAAATCTTCTTTCAGGATGCGGCCAAAATTCTCCTCGGCCGATCCCGGCGGCGGGCCGTAATTATTTGCCAGGTCGAAATGTGTAATGCCGCTGTCGAAGGCAAGGTGTAAAATTTTGCGGTAGTTTTCGGTCACGTCAACATCTCCGAAGTTATGCCATAAGCCCAGCGAAACTGCCGGAAGCTTGATGCCGCTTTTGCCGCAGCGGCGGTATTGCATATTCTTATATCTGTCGGCCGAGGGTAGATAGGTCATGAAAAGCAGTGTTTTGTCGGAGCCAAAATTAAACGAATAAATGAATTATCAGCATTTGTTTATGGTTTGGCGGTGTAACATTTTTATAGCCCGTTAAACTACTTCAGCAACCACAAAAGTACTCCCTCCAACAAAAACCAGGTCATTTTTTCCTGCACGTTTTTGCGCGGCATCGAACGCCGCTTTGACCGTAGGAAATGTTTCGCCATGCAAGCCAACGCTTTCTGCTTTCTGCTTTAAGTTTTCTGCTTCAAGACCACGTGGTATGTCCGGCTTGCAAAAGTAGTACGTGGCATCTTTGGGGAGCATCGCCAGGATTTTGCTGATGTCCTTATCGTTTACCACGCCGATCACAAAATGCAGGTGCTCGTAAGGTATCGCCGCAATGTTTTTTAATACTTCTGCAACACCCTCCGGGTTATGGCCGGTATCGCAAATGGTCAGCGGATCTTTATTTATTATTTCCCAGCGGCCATGCAGCCCAGTTAGGGGTTTAACCTGGTGCAGGGCGGTTTTGATATGATCGTCAGTAATTTGGAAACCCTGCAGGCGCAACTCTTCTACGGCAGCCAGTACTGTTTTTATATTTTTAAGCTGGTATACACCGGGGAGGTCGAGTTTTAAGTCCAGAGCCTTGAGTCCGAAGTCTTGAGTCGGGATAATTTGGATATCTAAAAATTCAGTACCCAATTCTTCTAATCTCTGATCTCTAACCTCTAATCTCCGATCTCTGACCTCAAATAATTCAGACGCAAAAGTTACAGAGCTGTCGGCTTGTTTGGCTTTGTCTATAAATATCTGTGCCACCTCCGGCTGATGTTCGCCGATGATCACCGGGATGCCGGGTTTAATGATTCCGGCCTTTTCTGCCGCTATCAGCTGCAGCGTATCGCCCAGCATGTTCATATGGTCCCAGCCTATGTTGGTGATGACCGAGAGGAGAGGGGTAATGATATTGGTTGAATCCAGCCTCCCGCCGAGGCCCACTTCTACAACTGCTATATCAACTTTTTCTCTTGCGAAAATGTCAAAAGCTAAAGCCACTGTCATTTCAAAGAAGGAGGGCTTTATCTCGTCGAAATCAGATCGATGCGCAGCAACAAAGTCAACTACTTCCTGCTGTTTTATCATTTCACCATTGATGCGGATGCGCTCCCTGAAATCTTTTAAATGGGGTGAGGTATACAGCCCGGTTTTGCACCCGGCCACCTGCAATATAGCCGCCAGCATGTGCGATGTGGAACCTTTGCCATTTGTACCGCCCACGTGGATGCTTTTAAATTTATGCTGCGGATTATCCAGGCGCTTACAAAGTTCAAGCGTGTTAACCAAATTCGCTTTATATGCCGATTGGCCTACGCGCGTGAACAGGGGAAGCTGGCTGTATAGGTATTGGACGGTTTGAGAATAGTTCATGGCTGGTTGAAGTCCATAGTCGATGGACCATAGACCATGGCAAATTTAGATCAATCTTTTTGGTGAAAATATAAAATGATTAAATTTCCTTGTCATGACCGTAAATTAATCGATATTGAATTGGAAAACAACCTGACCTTTTTGGTTGCCGTTAGCGGGAGAGGGCGAGGTAAGTTTTGAGTTTTTAATTGCGTTTTCGCAGCGGACTATCAGGTCGAGATCTGGATTGGTGGTTTTTTTCCGGTCGTACTCGGCGCTGATGATATTTCCGTTGGGATCTATCGTCACATTAATAACCACCCTGCCGGCAACGCGGTGCACATTTTTTACATTGGGCGGGTTAACAAAACTCCATTGTGTGCCCTTCAGGCCGCCGCCGGTGCCACCCGGTCCATAATTGTCGCTCAGCGGGGAGCCGTTGGGGCTGCCCTGGTTGCCGGGCGTGGTGGTTGTACCATCCCCGGCACCGGCCCCTGTACTCGACGGGCCCTTATATAATGCGTTTGTATTGACCACCTGTTTTTTAACCGGCTTAGCAGGTGTGGTGGCTACAGACTGGCTTTGCTTTTTTGAATTGGCAGCTACCGTGGGTGCGTCTTCAGTATTTTGCGTAGTCACGTTTTTGTCGCTGTTATCAACCTGTGTTTTTTGCTCGGTTGGCTGCTGGTCTGTAACCTTGTTTGGTTGGGTGTGATTGGCTTTTGGTGATACGGACGGCTGTTCGGTACTTGAAATATCCTTACCCATACCTTCGTCTACAGTCCCGTAATTAACCAGTATGCCGCCCGATCCGTCTTCCTGCTTCGGGGGATTATGAAAGACGATAAAATAACACAGCGCTATCAGCACAGCCATTATAATGCCTGTTGCTAAAAACGCTTTGGGGTAGTTATTTTCTTCTTCGAGATTCATTTGTTAGTCATTGGCATTAGTCATTGGTCATTAGGTTGTTTTTACCTAATCTCTGATTAACTAATCGCTAATCTCCTACTTAGGCTCCGTAGCCAATACCAGTTTAATATTCAATTTTTGCGATATATCCATTATTTGTACCACGTCCTGTATGGCAACGGTCTTATCTACATACAATACAATGGTTAATTCTGTTGCCAGGGTTTTATAGCTTGCCAGGGTTTTTGGCATATCGGCAATGGTTACCTCTTTCCTGTTCACATAATATTTCAAGTCTTTTGTGACTGAAACCACGATTGTTTTTTTTGATACCGATTTACCTGATGATGATTTGGGCAGCAGCAATTTGATCACGTTGGGGTTGGTAACCGTTGACGCAATGAGGAAAAATAAAAGCAGGAAAAACATGATATCGTTCATCGCCGAGGTATGCACCTCGGCGGAAACGCCTCGTTTTCTTTTTCTTAAATTCATTTGCTCGGTTCTTCTAACAGGTCAATAAATTCAATGGCGTCGGTTTCCAGTCTTAAAATGATCTTGTCCACCATCATATTTAAAATATGATAACCCACATAGGCGATAATGCCGACAAACAAACCCGCCGCCGACGTCACCATTTTTACATATAACCCACCTGATATAACGCCCATACTGATGTTATCCGTTTTTGATATATCATAAAAAATTTTGATAACCCCCGCAATGGTACCCAAAAAGCCGAACATCGGCGCGATACCCGCAACGATGCCCAGGATGCCGATGTTTTTTTCCAGCTTGGATACTTCCAGTTTGCCTACATTTTCAATAGCGCCTTCAATATCTTTGATGGGCCTGCCAATGCGCAATAAACCTTTTTGCAGCATGCGGCCCAGCGGGGTATTGCTGTTGCGGCAAATAGCTATTGCCGATTCAAGGTTGCCTGTCATGATACTCGACCGCACCTGTATCATCAGGTTCGATTCATTTTTTGATGCCTTCCGGATGGTGAAATAACGTTCAAAAAATATAACCAGGCCCAGCACGGCTAAAATACCTATCGGCACCATTACCCAGCCGCCCTTGATCAGCAAGTCGCCGAAGCGCAGTTCCTGATCGGGTATAGGGCCGGGCTGGCCGGCATGGCCTGCTGTATCTAATAATTTGTGTGCGGTATCAACTGCCTGTAAAAATAGTAATGTCATTTTTTGGGGGTTATTAATGTTATCTGAGCGTCTTTTCTAAGTTTTTTTGCTTTAACTAATTCTTCCTTAGCTATTTCTGCATCTTTATGGGTAGCATATCTCCCTATTGTCACTACATAAAAGTGACGCGGTGCACGGGGCATTATCCGGGCTTCCAGGCCAAGTTTTTTGAAGTGGTTAACCAAATCTTCCGCCATTCGCTGCCCTTTAAATGCATCCACTTGTATGACATAGCCTGTTTGATTAAGCGTGTCCGTGGTTTTTACCTGCTGTGTTGCTACAGGAGTTGTAACCGCATTCGTTTTTACCGATGTATCTGCAGCAGCCACGGCCTTTTTAGTTGTATCCGTGTCAACTTTGTGGATTACCACAGGTGCAACCGGAACAACCTTAGCTTTTTTTAAGACTGCTGCGTGATAAAAAGGATTAAAGCGGTTAATTGTATCCGGGTAATAACGATATGCGCCGAATAGACCAAACACGACGATCGTTATTACGATCAACAACACCAGCCATATATTCAGCAGCTTTTTTCCCTCGGCCTCGCCATCAATATATTGCTGTTCTTCAGTCGTTTCAACTGGTGAAACATACGCCTCGTCAGGTTCGGGTTCGGATAGCATGGTAAAAGCAGGCTCTTCTGTATATGTTTGCGCCGGCTTGCTTACGCCAACCGGTTCGTAACCATAAAAAGAAGGGTCATTCCCTATTGTATCGTTGGGTTTGAAAACCAACTGGTCGCCTTCGGTTTGGAACGAGCCCAGGTCCGAAAATGCAACGCTGCCTTCAGCGGCATCTTCTTTTAATTTGCTGACAAACTTTTCGGTAAAATATTTGGATGAGGCCAGCGATATGCTCTTTTTCCCGGCGATATATTCGGCGAACGTATCGTCTTCTTTTTCGCCAGGTACAAATTTTACCTGGTGGCCGGGAGGATAAAACTTTGCCTCCTGGTCATTATAATAGCCGTTTATACGTACCCGCTGAAAATGGCCAAGGCCGGGAATGCTCACTTCATTACGCTGTACCAGTAGTTCGCTCAAATAGTCGGCTAAATTCATTTCGCTAAAAGTACGCTTTATTATAAAAATTAAAAACTAAAGCCCACGCCGCCAAATACGTTAAATCCGTACTCGGGATAATATAACCAGGTTTGATTGGTGCCATTCAGCAGATTGTTAACATGAACAAAAACCACGAAGCGGCTACTGGCTTTGTACTGTACGCCGCCGCTCAGGTCGGCAAATGAGCCGATCGTTGTTGGCGCAGAGTTGGTTGCCGATATTGGGTGCGGATCCATGGTGTTGCCGCGTATCAGCAACGACCCTGTTACATCAACCAGGTTGCTGATATGTATTACGGTACCAGCACTTAGCTTAAATTTTGGCAGATTCCATGGCTGGGCCACGGTGGCCATCTGGTAGTCCTTAAATTCAACCCGGCCAAAAAGATCGAGGTCGTCCGATGCTTTCAGATCCAACTCTCCGGTAAAACCGTTCACGCGTGAACGGCCGCCATCATATATTACCTTAAACCGGTTATATCCCTTTGAAAAATCAAAGTCACTAACAAACAGCGGCATGTTTTTTACGCTGTTGCGGAATACCCACGCTTTAAATCCCAGCCCGGGCGCGAGTGTACCTTTTAACCCCGCACTAAGGTCTAACTGATCGACCGAGTTTTTGATTTGTAGATTTTGACCCAAAAAAGGATTGATCGCTGAAAAATCAAGCAGGGACGATTTATTGACATCGCCTTTTGCTTCAACAAACACACGTACGTAGGTGGGTATTACCTGTAGTTCGGCCTTTGCCGCCGGGAAGATGTAAAATGCCGACGAAAAGCCAAACTGGTCGACTATACTGATACCTGCATCAATTTTATAGCTATCTCCCTGGAATTTGATATAGGGATTAAGCCTTATAATACTATTGTTATAACTATAAAGACTGTCTTGCTGGGTGCTGAAATCTAACGAGCCGCTTAAGCCTGCATAAAACTGGTTAATGGTTTCGTTTAAAAAACCCGAAAGCACCACGTTGTTTTCCTTAGCCTGGAAAGCGTTTTGAAAACTGTAGCCTTTTAGCTTAAAGGCGTAGGTAAAATCATTCTCAACATCCTTATAGTTTTTGGCGAATTCGGCTTCTCCGGCTATTGTGCTGAAATGCTGCTGGTTAACCTGTAAATTTTTTACCGGGTTCGCCGGGTCGTAGCCATAAAAATAATTGCTGTTATAGTTATAAGTGATCCTTCCGGTAAACTCATTTTCGGCGCCTATGCTTTTAACAAACATGCCCGCGTTTTCTTTAGCCGAGTTCTGTTTGTACATCGTTCCCTGCTGGGCAAAGTGTTTTAAATAACCGCCAAATTGTAACCCTGGATCGCGGCCTGTACTAAAATAGCCCTCGCCGTACGTGGTTTTCATACTGCCCAGGCCAACTTTTATGTAGTTATTGGTTAAAGCTGAATCACGTTCCGCAGGCCGCTTCATGGCCTCCAACGGTTTTATCTCGCTATTTAATTCCAGCCTTTTATCAATAGGGAAATAAGTTAGCGGCGCTTTAAAAGGCGTTTTATCTTCAAGGTCGGGGTTGCGGCGTATTTTAACGGCATCGGCCAATACGGGTTTATATGCGGTTGTTACCACAATCTCTTCTGACAGACTTGTGCCGGCGCTCGCATTTTGCCCGCCTTTTTTAACCGTGTCGCGGGTGGCTTTAGCGGCAGCATCACCCAGGTTTTTGGCGTTTGCCTTTTGCTGGTTTGTAACGGTTTTTGCCGGTTTCCTTTTAACAACAGCAGCCGGTTTTTTTGCCTTCCGGTTTGTTTGCGCATAAGCAGGAACAAAGCATAAAGCAATCAGTAAGGTAAGCAGCGTATATATGTGTTTTAAGTTCATTGCTGGTTTGCGTTTATTCTTTGTTATCCTATTTATTGGTTCCGGCCGGCGATAATTGGTCGAGCTTTTGTTTGGCCGTTGGTAAAATATCATCATCGCCCTTATAGTTGTCGATTATACTTTGCAGCGTAGCTTTTGCCTGGAAGGTATCGTTAAGCGCCACGTAATCATCAGCAAGCAAAATAAATGTTTTGGTTACCCAGTAATCATAATTGGGCAGGTTCTTAACCAGGTCGAAGCATGTTTTTTGAGAAACTTTATACTGGCCCTTTAAATATTGAACCCGGGCAACATTGTACTTCGCCTCGGCGGCGGCAATGGTTTTTGTATTGGCCACGGTATAATCAAATTCCCGTACCGCGCTGGTGGTGTCACCTTTTTGCAGGTAAGCCTGGCCCGCGTACAGGCCCGTTTTAAATTTATCTTCCTGGGCCGTTTTTTCGTTACCGCGCACCAGTTTTGCATATTTCAGTGCATCGTCAGCAGCGCCCATTTGTGCGTAACACAATAGCAGGTTATTGATTGCAAAGGTATAATCAGCTTTGTATTCCGAATTGGTTTCAAGCCTTTTCAGGAACACCACCGCGTCGTTGTATTTTTTCTGAGCGATATACAACCGGGCCATGCTGATAAGCGACTGTTCGCTGTATGCGCTTGTCCAATCGTTTAAAATAACGTTGTAGTCTACAATAGCCTCATCCGGCCGGTTAAGGGCAACCAGGCTTTGGGCGCGTATAAACCTGGCCTGCTTATCATAAATAGGCTTGTTTGGGAATTTATCAAAATAAGCACTTACAGCGCCTACCGTACCCTGCCAGTTACCCCGTAAATACAAATTATTTGCTGCGGTGTACATAATATTTTCCTGGTCGGCTGCAGTATAATTACCAATTGGCGTGGTGGCCGCGTAGGCAATAAATGTTTGGGCATCCCCTTTATCGGTATATATCTTTTCGATCTGTTTCAGCGCCAGTTTAGCTTCATCGGATGATGAATAATCCTGTATCACCTTTTTGAACGATTCAACTGCCTGGTCCTCACGCCCGGCATTGTAATCGATCAGGCCAATGGTAACCAGCGCCCGCGGTATGTAGCTGCTATGCGCGTATTGCTGTATCATATCCTGCAAACCTGTTTTGGCCCTTTCGCCGTCGCCCTGTAAAAAATAGGTGTATGCGATCTCAAAAGAAGCATCGTCGGCATAGTCTGATTTCGGGAATTTGCTCAATACCTCGTTTAACGTACTTATTTTTGCTTCAGGCGAACCCTGTAAACCCTGTATCATACCACGCTGAAATAAGGCGTAATCCTCGCCCTGGCTGCGTCGCTCAATAATGCGATTATAATATTCCAATGCAGTCGCATAGTTTTTCAGCACAAAGTAGCTATCGGCAAGGCGGGTTGTTGCATCGTTTACCGTATTGGCATCCTTTTCATCACCACGCAGAAATTTCTGAAAATAATTGGCCGCTGTTTTATATTCTTCGCCTCCAAAAGCAGCGTAAGCCAGCGCATAGTTTGCATAGTTGTACACGTCGGTCTCGCCGGCATCAGGCAGCTCCAAAAACTTTTTAAACGTCTCAACCGATTCGCTGTACTTACGTACCTCGTACATCGCTTCGGCCATCCAATAGGTTGTGAGCGCCTCAATTTTGGTGTCGACCGGGAATTTGAGCGACCGCAGGAAAATCCCAATAGCATTTTCAAACGCGCGCTCATTATAAAACTCGAGCCCGCGGTAATAGGTTACTTTTTGATAAGCCGCCCTCGCACTGGCCGATTTATTCGGGATAGGCTCCAGTATTTCAACCGCTTCCTTGTAATTATGCGAGTTCAGCAATTCCTCACCCAATAAGGTCTTAACCTCGTCGTTGCGTTTTGAGTTGGGATAGTTTTTTAGATATAACCGTGTGGCATCAAGCGCCTGGGTATTAAAGTCGAGTTCGTAGGATAGCTTGGCGTATTGGTATAAGGCGTCTTCCTGCAACTGTTTATCAAAGTCGAGCCGGGAGGCGGCAAAAAAGGCGCTGCGGGCGCTTTGCTTGTTATCCATTTTCAGGAAAACCTCACCTAAAGTATAATTTCCATTCTGACTGAAAACATCGTTCTGCTGCTGAAGCTTTACCAGCTCAGATGCCGCTTTCGGATAATTGGCAATGCGGAAATAGGTGTACCCCATTTGGTAGCTATCCTGTGTGTTCTGGGTTTTGCCCTGGTCCTCATCCTCAAAACGGGCATAATATTTTGCCGCATTTTGATAATCGGCCTTAGCAAAATACGAAGCGGCCACCAGGCGCAGCATCTCGGTTTCGTGCTGCTGGTGTGTGGTATTTAAAATAGGAATGGCATAATTGATCACATCATCGTACCGATTATCCAGAAAATATACCGCGGTGATGTAATAAGGGTAGCTGCTTTCATACTTTTTTGACTTTTTTAGCTTTTCGAAATTTACCAGAGCTAAATGATAGTCTTTGTTCAGGTAAGCGATGTAAGCAAAATAATAGGTTGCGTCATCTGTAAATGGCGACCGCGTGTTTTTTACCTGGCTAAACAGCTGCTGCGCATTCTTATAATCGTTGGTAGCAAAGTAGGCATAACCCTTGCGGAATTTATACTCGGTATTTTCGCTCCCGGCAAGATCACCGGCGCTTACTTTATTAAACCAAACAAGCGCGTCGGTATATTTTTCCTGTTTTGAATAATATCTTCCTACCTGGAAATAAGCGAGTTTGGTAAGCGGGTTTTCAGGGTGCTCTTTGATAAATCGCAGGAACATGCTTTCGGCATCGTCGTTCCCCAGTTCGAGGGCGCATAACGCTTCGTAGTACTGCGCGTTTTCCTTTGTTAAAGATAGCTCGGATTCAAATTGCGATTGTGTGGTTGTTTTGTACTTGTACTGTTCAACCAGGCGGAATTGCTCGGCTGCAGCCGCATATTTGCCTTTGTCCAGCAGTTCCGTAGCAGTATGCCAGGTACGATAAACCTGGAACGACGGGTTTTGCTGGGCGCTTGAAGATAAAACAAAAAATACCGGTATAAAAAAGGAGATGTATTTAAGTTTGGTCATATAAGGCGAACTAACGATTTGCGAAAGTAGTGAATCGTAAAAATGAAAACCGCATTAATAATTCACATTGTGTGGAGAACATATTTTTTAACGGAGATTAAGGACGGATTGTATACAAGCAAGAAAATTTTGCTGATAAAAGGATAACGAACCGGGGTTAAAATGGTATCGATTTGTATGTTAAATTGCTGATGATTAATAATCAACGCCAGGATAAATTAAAATAATAGCTTATCTTACTTTAACGTTATAATAATAATGATAAAGTCTGTTTTTACCCAGCAAATGCTGCTCAATTTATCGTTAGTTTACGCTGTTTTGGTTTTTTGCGGGTTCCAGATCTTACCGAAACCGGCAGGGGATATTATTTTACAGGATGAACGTATTGCTATAAACCCCAAAGAATTTTATATAGCCGACGTAATCGATGAACGCGAGAACCGCGCTGCCGTGGCGTGGCTGGTACCTGCCGTGGCGAATGAAAAGAGCCAGGCTAAACTT
This sequence comes from Mucilaginibacter sp., assembly GCA_035568395.1. Taxonomy (GTDB): domain Bacteria; phylum Bacteroidota; class Bacteroidia; order Sphingobacteriales; family Sphingobacteriaceae; genus Mucilaginibacter. The sequence continues at coordinate 244,659 of DATMOF010000009.1, forward strand.
ATACCTGTTGATTTGCAGGGCGGCGGTTTTGCAGCAATCAAACAATTTATCGCGCATAATTTACCGCGGAATACGGCCTTGCGCCCGGTTGTTGCCAGCCTTAAAAAATGCGCCGTAACTGAATCGGCCGCGAGCGGCGGACTTGTGGAAGGGCGCGTCAGCGTAGTCATGTCTTTTGATCTTGCGGAACGTGATGATGTGCCGGAAGGAGGGTTGCACCTAACGGATTATACCGGCAGCGCCACTTATACACGCAATGCCGGGCAACCGCAGGACATTGAACCAACGCTGCGGCATACGCTTGAAAATGCCTTTATTTATTTAAATACCTGGATGAACCGCCAGGCAGCCACTAATATTAAGCTGGCTAAGGCCGTTAAGGTAACATTTGAAGGTTATCGCGACAAAGTAGAAGGCGACAGCATATATTACTCAACCGGCAGGCCCCTGACCTGGGATGATTTCCAATCGAAAACATCAAACAGCAGATATGATGCCGAAATATACCCGTCGATGGGGTATGACGAACGTAACACGGTTAATAACGGAATAGTACATATACATCTTTTGCTGAAAGTATATTTGCCGAAAAGTGCCAGCTGGGTAAAGGACGGAAGCCGTACCGCATACGCCTTAAACCACGAGCAGCGGCATTTTGATATTGCTAAAATAGCGGCGGAGCGGTTTAAACAAAAGGTACTGAGCGAGCAACTGCCTCCCGGTAATTTTGACGGGCCGATCAATGTTGATTACCTGGAATCGTACCGGGAAATGACCGATATGCAAAAACGGTATGACAAAGAAACCGCACATGGTTCTAACGGATCCGCGCAAGCGAGATGGAACGGATATATTGATGAAGAATTAAGAAAGTTTGGCGTGAAGTGAGGAGAGTTGCAGGTTGTAAGTTGCATGCAGGCCTTGCTATTGCCCCTTGCAAACTGCCGCCAACCCCCAAATTATCCCTAAGCTGCCCGCAAATGTGTTTGAATGGTGGTTAACAACACGTCGATATCGAAGGGTTTTGCGATGAAGGCGTTCGGGGCACCCTTCTGTGTCATGGAATCGGCGATGTTGTGGCTGGCCGAGATCAGGATAACCGGGATATCATGCGTTTCGACCTTATTCTTGACGTCCTTGCATAATTCGCGGCCGTCTAAGTTACCAAGCATAATATCAAGCAATATCAAATCGGGTTCATTCGATTTAATGGTGTCAAATAAATACCTGCCGTCAGATAGTGTCTCCACTTCGTAACCTGAATCTTCAAGTACAAACCGCAGCACATCCAGTATATCCTGATCGTCATCAACCGCTAAAATCTTTCTCATCTTAAAATTTGTTTACCAGAACATTTAATTTGACCGGCTAAGAACTATAACCAGTGAAAACTGTTGTAACGATCTTTGCCAGCTTTACATTTACGACTGAAATCGGATCGGTAAGTTTAATAATTTATCTTGCCCAATGCCCGTTCAACTTTTTAAACGAATATCAGTTGGGTGCAAACATAAACTTTTTGGGTAAAGCACAAAAAGAAATTTGCCGAAAAGCGCAGCGGTAAACTGCCCGGTAGGCAATGGGATACTATGTATACGAAAAAATCAGCTTTTCAGTTGTGAGAGATGCGTAAAAGGCTTGCCGTGCAAAATGTAATACTTGCGTTTACAGTTATAACAAGCGTACCTTCGCAGCGGGAGCCAGAATAAAAAGACTTTTACAAAAAAACTCCGGTGAACCCTGTAATCAAATTGAGCGTTACATTTTGGACAGAGCGGCAGTTTATTCTCCATCTGAAAAATGCTCTTCGTATTTGGATTATCTATTGCCGTAACCATTGAATTATTTTTTTAATAATTTAACGATGCAGGGAATAAAAAAGTAAAGCCACAATTGTCTAAAAATTAATTAACAACAACTTGTTTAACAGACAGTTAATGCGTTGCCGGAAATTTTGTAGAAAAGTTATGGAATAAGCCGCCCTGCTATAATTAGAAGCAATATAAAAAAAAAATCAATAATTTTTTTTTTACGAGATCAAACTGTTGACTTTTTCAACCAATTCAGTCAGATCAAAAGGCTTGTTTATGATGGCATCGCAGCCGTAGGAGAACAATTCGTCGTTGTGATTGATGTAAGCCGAGAAAATGATAACGGGGACGTTGCAGAAATCCGGATGCGCCTTAATTTGTTTGCATAGCTCACCGCCATTTAAGCCTGCAACGCGGTAGTCGAGGATCACCAGGTCGGGATGGAATTTTTCGACAAGCGGAATAACGGCATCGCTGCGCGACGTGCTTTGCACATCGAAATCTTCATAGGTTAAAGTTTCCTGGACTATTTCAAGGATATCCTCGTTATCATCCAAAATCAAAATACGCTTTCCCATACAAATAATCAACAGGCCGAAAAAGCGAATAACGGTTCAGCTAAAAAAGAAGTCGGTCGGGCTTAATCTAATCTTAATCGGGTAGTGCAAAAGTAACGTATTTTTTTTATAAAAAGGATTGTGTAAATAATGTTACCGATGTAACATAACAAACTACAATACAATTACTAAGTGTACACGCTTTGCTACACTTATTTCGTAATTCAACTAACAAAAAAAGCCCGTAACTTGTGGTTACGGGCTAATTACCTGTTTAATTTTAGTATTTGATATGGTGGTTTGCAGCATAAACATGTCTGCGGCGTTCGCGCAGATAAGCTGCTCTTTCGGTAGCCCGTTGTTCTTTTACTTCGTGTTTGTGGTGCTCGTTACCGACGATGTACCCGCCACCGGCGCCTATAGCGCCACCAATTAGTGCTCCTTTAAGCCCGTGGCCGATTAAACCACCTGCAACAGCGCCGCCGGCTCCGCCAATTATTGCGCCTTTACCCTGGTCGCTTATTTTTTTATGTGTTTGTGCTTGAGCTACGTTACCGGCCGTTACCAAAGTGGCTAACATGATACCGGCAGAAATGATTAAGTTTTTCATAAAATTTGTTTAATACGGTTATGTGATATAACTATACATATGCAAATAACACGCCAAACAATATTAAGAAGACGTACGGTTGATATTATTGCAAAAAATTTATTATCGCTTCCGAGAACTCCGTAGTTCTGATAGCAGTGTTATGATTGCCAGGTACATATACAAGTTTGGAATGGGGAATAAGATTCGTTAACCGCTTTTCCGAACCATTTTCCTTATCTTCCGTACCCCGGATAATTAATACGGGTTTACGCACCAAAGCTAATTCGGCTGTACTGGTTGATGGCTGGTATTTTTGCTGATAGGCCAGTGCCAGTTCATCAAAATGCTGGCTACGAATATATTTTATCATATCGTCTACATCGTGCAGGGTAGTATCGCCCATTAAGGCCCTGTACGCGTGCACCCTGCGCGGCCAGTCGGGGTTGGTATAAGCCTCGCCCATGCCGCCCATCACTACCCGGCGGATCCTTTTATCCAGCACCAAAAGCCGCGAAGCGATAATTGACCCGCGCGAATACCCCACGGCATCATATTGTTTGATCTTTAAATACGAAATAAGGCCCATAATATCCTTTGCCTCGGCATCGTGCGCGTAGGCCATTTCGTTGTGGGGCTTATCTGACCGGCCGTTGCCGCGCTGGTCTATTAAAATAACCTGGTAACCTGCGTTGAGCAGATCGTTGTAAACGGCCGCCCTTTTCCAGCCCTGGCTTGTACCAGAAAAGCCGTGAATTAATATCACCGGATAACCAGCACCTTTAACCTCGTAATAGATCTTCGTGGTATCGAAAGACGTAAAATATTGGCCAACGGTTTCTGTTTGGGCGAAGGCATGAGTGGCCAGGAACGACAGGATAGTGATCAATAGGTTACGTATATACTTCTTCATGGTTTTGCTACTTTAATTCTTTTTCATCTTTTGGGCTAACTATTCATTCAGCATATACTTCTCTACTCCATCCGCCGGCCTCCAGTCGCTTTGGGGTTCGTAATAATGCCATAAAAGTGCGGATACTTTCCGGATGAGTATATAAGCCTCATTATCGGGCACCCAGCGCTGGTCTTTATTGTTATTGGTGATGATAGAAAATACATAATCGCCATGCGGCGCGTTTACCAGTACGGTTTCCGACTTTGATTCGTCAAGCGCGCCCTGTTTTGATGCCGTTTGTATGTACGGCGGTATTTGCGAAATGGCCTTATCATCCCAAAATATACGGCCCATGTTGCGGTACATGCGTTCGCTGGCCGCGGCGCTCACAGCCTTTCCTTCGCGGATCATGGTAAATAAACGGCACATTTCGTAAGGCGTTGTAACGCCCCAGCCGTATCGTTTGCGAATGGCCTCGCGCCCCGGAACCCTTGAATTTACCCGCATTACTTTAAATCCGTTTTGCTCCAGCCAAGTGTTAATATAGGGCCCGCCGACGAGTTTCTGCAGCCATACACTCGCGGTATTATCACTCATAGTGATCATGAGCAGGGCTACTTTGCTCACTTCAATGGTATCCTTATCTTTAAACGATCCTAAAATATCTTCGCCTTTATAAAGCAGCGAATCGCGGTAAACCAATTTTTGGTTGTACTGCATTTGCCCTTTTTCAATTTTATCCATCAGTCCGCACTGGATGCTTACTTTGATCATGCTGGCGGTGGGGAACAAAGTATCTGCATTGATGGCAACTGTTTTGCCGGTTTTAAGGTTTTGTACATAAATGCCCACCTGCCCGTTAAAGCCTTTTACAAGATCGTTTAATTTGGCCGTTAACTTTTTATCTGTTTGGGCGAATCCCACGCAAGTGAACAGTAACAGGAAGGGCAATAGTTTATACTTCATATCGGGAAAGGTTTTATCTAAAGGTATAAAACGGAATCGGATAATACTAAATTCCTGTTTCCATTATGCTATCGTGATTAAAATTATAACCTCGCTCGTCAACGTTTTTATTTTTAGCCCGTATCCCATTTATAATATCTTTGAATAGCCCGACTTAGCATTATATGAAATGGATCACGAGAGAACATCCTAAAATCGACCGCATCGCCTGCCCCTGGCTGATCAAAAGGTTTATTGACCCGGATGCGGAAATTATCTATGTGCCTTTTGACCAGGTGATATTAAAAGCAACGGAATTAAACGCTACCCCTTTTGATCTTCCGGGCGTTGAATACACACATTATTACGATCAATGCACTTTTGATTATTTTCTGAAAAAACACCGTTTAAAAGATGCAGGGCTCAACCGTATTGCATTGATCATTCGCGGAGCGGATACCGACCGGCACGATTTCGCGCCCCAGGCTTCGGGCCTGTCGGCTATATTTATGGGGCTTTCGCAGAATATTAAAGACGATCATGAACTGCTTGCACTGGGCATGAAAATATATGATGGCCTGTACACCTGGGCGAAATACTTATACCAGGAAAAACATACGCAGGCGCCGGCTGAACAACTTTTATTGGAAGTATATCATAAATACCTTAAGCAGGCGAATATCAAAAAGGCGCCAGGGTGGGCGAAAGAACTCAAAGAAATGATACAGGACCAGATGGATACCAATATGAGCCTGAGCCTGCAGCAGATGTCGGAAGAGCTGGAGATCAACCCTGCGTATTTATCGCGCGAGTTTTCGAAATACTTTGAGAACCTGACATTTGGCGATTATATCCGCAAAATGCGTATCGAAAAAGCCATTCACTTTATGCAAACTACTAATTATTCATTAACCGAAATCGCTTACTTGACGGGCTTTTCAGACCAAAGCCATTTTAACCGCATATTTAAAAAGCAGATGGGAGAGAACCCTTCGTCTTATAAAAAAATGATGCAGAAAAGTAAAAAGGATACAAATAGTTAATTCTGTACAATTTGCCCGCAAGGAAAGTTAATAGTATTGTAATCATCTAAAATATAACCGATCAAATGAAAACATCCAATTTAAGCCGCCGGCAAGTATTGCAGGCAACAGCAGTGCTTGGCACAAGTTTACTTTTACCTTTAAACAAATTAGAAGCGATGTCCCCGCCCGACGGGAAAACACCCGGCCTTACACCCGGAGAGATAGCATCCATTGAAAGCGCTTTGGGTAAAAAAGGCGCTTATAAGGAAGCTGAGGCCGTACACACGACGCCGATACCGCGCAACGATTTGAAAATGAAGATAAAGGGCGAGCCCGTACCTATTCCGTTTGGCTTTGGGGGTTGGGTATCATTTAAAAAGACGATGGACGGCAAATCGGCAATGGTGATGAGCGATAATGTTTTGCAGCAGGATGAAGTGAATGCGCTGATATCTGCCGCCCACGCCAACGGTTTAGAGATAGCCGCCATCCATAACCACTTTTTTTATGAAGAGCCAAGAATGTTTTACATGCACATTCACGGTATGGGCAGCGTGGCCGAGCTGGCAAAAAAATATGCCAACACTATACGCGACAGCAAATTGTTCCCGGCAAACCAACCGGCACCCGGACCGGCGCCGGCGATGACGGGGAAAGAGAATTTCGACCTGCCCGCGCTGGATGCCATTATTAAATATACCGGTACCGTAAACGGGCCGACCTACAAATATACTATCGGCCGCAGCGACCTGAAGGTAACGGCCATGGGCGTGGATATGACAACAAATATCGGGTTAAACAGCTGGGCATCTTTCGCCGGAAAACATAGCGACGCGCATATTGCCGGGGATATTGCCATGCTGCAAAGCGAGGTGAATGATGTGATCAGGGCATTGCGCAGAAATAACCTGGAAGTGGTGGCGGTGCATAACCACATGTTGATGGATAGCCCGCATATGATCTTCCTGCATTATTATGGCAGAGGCCCTGCTGGCACTCTTGCACAGGGATTCAGGGCGGCGCTGAATGAGTTAGGGAAAGCCAAAGAACCTATGCATCACATGTAGGCGTTAAATAAAAACAAGTTATATGGAAGATGCCATTCCTTCGCCTGTTTATACCAGGGGGGAGCTTGCCGCCTATTTTCTCAAACTGGGAACCTGGGGTTTCGGCGGGCCCGTGGCCCTTGTGGGTTACATGCACCGCGACCTGGTTGAAGATAAAGCCTGGCTAACAGAAGAGGAATATAAAGAAGGCCTCGCGCTGGCCCAGCTGGCGCCCGGCCCCCTGGCGGCGCAACTGGGTATCTACATCGGCTTTGTGCACTATGGACTGATCGGCGCTACGCTCGCCGGTTTAGCATTTGTTTTGCCTTCGTTTATTATGGTTGTGCTGCTGGGCATGGCCTACAAACTTTATGGCGGCTTGCCGTGGATGCAGGCCGTATTTTATGGTGTCGGCGCGGCCGTTATAGGTATCATCGCGATAAGCGCTTATAAACTTACTATTAAATCAATTGGAAAGTTTGAGTTAAGCGCGATAAGATACAGGTGGCTGCTGTGGCTGTTTTATATTATTGCTATTGTAATCACGGTAGTTACGGAGCGGGAAGAGATACTGTTATTTATTACCTGCGGCATTTTATATATGCTGATCAAAGCGCCGCCCGCGTGGCTTAAAAGACCGGCTGTTGCGCCGGGAATTATTTTTTTAAGCATCGGGTTCTGGAACTATAACGGGAAAACACTGCTTCAAATCGGCTGGTTCTTTTTAAAGGCCGGCACGTTTGTTTTTGGCAGCGGACTGGCGATAGTCCCCTTCCTGCACGGCGGCGTGGTAAAAGAATTTGGCTGGCTGACCGAACACCAATTTGTTGATGCCGTGGCAGTAGCCATGATAACACCCGGGCCCGTGGTAATTACTGTTGGCTTTGTCGGCTACCTGGCGGCAGGCTTCCCCGGCGCGTGTGTTGCCGCGCTGGCCACATTTTTACCCTGTTACTTATTTACCGTTATGCTGGCGCCATCATTCAAAAAGATCGTAAAAAATGCCAGTATCAAAGCATTTGTTGAAGGTATTACTGCGGCCGTGATCGGGGCGCTGGCGGGCTCTGTTATAGTAATCGGCATGCGGTCTATTATCGATATCCCTACCGCCCTGATCGCTATTTTGGCGGTAATGGGTATGGTATACATCAAAAAGATCAACGAACCAGTCATTATTGCCACCGCGGCCATTATTGGCTTGCTGATCAAAGCTTTATAACGTGCCGCCGCGTCCATCTCTCCTCCTTCATAACCGAACATCCACTGTATCGAAACCGAACGGATATATTGGGTTTAAATTAGTTAATTTATTGATTATTAATTGTTTATGTATTTGGCATTTTGTTGGCGTAATGTTGTGATGTGCAAGATGGTGCCGCTAATTACCAACGAACTAATGAACCAATAAACTATTATGTTAAAAAGTTATCTCAAAACCGCATTCCGTTTTTTGCTGAAAAATAAGACGTTCAGCTTTATCAATATTTTCGGACTGGCTGCGGGCACGTTGTGCTGCCTGTATATTTTGCTATATGTGCAGGACCAATACAGTTACGATGAACAGCATAAAAACGTTAACAATATATACCGTATAACTACCGACCTGGTACTAACCGGCGATAAACACCATGGCGCGGCTTCATCTCCGCCGATCGCACCGGCAATAAAAAGGGATTTTCCGGAGGTGCAAAAATATACGCGTGTGGTAAAAACAGAGATGCTGGGCGCTAAACAGCACTTGTTGCGCTACAAGGAGCAGTCGTTTTATGAAACTGGCGCCTTCTACGTGGATTCTACCTATTTTGATATTTTCAGCTATCATTTTGTTGAAGGCCGGGCTGCACATGCTTTAGATGAACCTTACTCTATTGTATTATTAAAATCAACAGCCGTAAAACTTTTCGGGAATGATAGGGCGGTCGGCAAATTGATAAATATCAATGACTCATACGGCAAGCACGATTTTAAAGTAACCGGTGTTATTGACCAGAGCTTGGGTAAATCCCACCTGGAAGGCAATATGTTTATTTCGATGAAAAGCGGTAATACAGGAAATTCGATTGCCAATGACCCGGAATGGGCTGGCAATAACTTTCTGTTTTCCTATATCGTGCTGCGCCCTGATGCAAACGCGAAGACATTGGAAAAGAAATTTTCGGCATTCCTGCAAAAGTATGCCGGGCCGCAAATGAAACAGTTGGGCATGCAAAAAGAATTGCATTTACAGTCTGTCCGGTCAATTCATACAACAGGGGGATTCGACGTGGAACCAACTAAAACCGCCGATCCGTCGTTCCTTTTTATGTTGATCTTGATAGCAGTGCTGATACAGGTAATCGCCTGTATAAATTTCATGAACCTATCGACAGCGCGCGCCTCAAAACGAGCCAAAGAGGTAGGTGTGCGAAAGGTAATCGGGGCAGGAAAGTACGATTTAGTAAAGCAATTTCTGGGCGAATCGTTTTTATTGTCGTTTATCGGGGTGATCATTGCTATTCCGTTATTATGGGTGGTGCTGCCCTATCTTAACGGTATCACACATACCGATATCCATCTGACTTTTTTAGGTGATTACCGTTTGTGGCTGATGTTGACGGGGCTCATTGTGGTGACTGGCCTGGTCGCCGGAAGCTACCCTGCGTTCTACTTGTCTGCATTCGAGGCTATAAAAGTTATTAAGGGGAACTTTAACACGCATATTTCGGCAGCGGGGATACGGAAATCGCTGGTGGTATTTCAATTTGTGTTATCTATAGTAATGATAACAGGTATCATCATTATCTACAGTCAGCTCAACTATATTAAATCAAAGGATTTGGGTTTTGATAAAGATCAAAAGCTCGTATTTAATTTTTACACCAGCGATACGCAAAGCAAAATGCCGGCCATGGCCAACGATTTAAAACAGCTGGCTGGTGTAAAAGTCGTTACGAGCGCAGATAACTATCTCAGCCAGTTTGTGATGCACGACCATGGGGTTTACCCGGCCGGCGGCAACATGGCTACAGCTATTGACGCGCAGAATATTGCGTGCGACCAATATTTTGTAAAAGCCAATGGTATAAAACTAATAAGCGGCAGGGATTTTATGCCGGGCGATTCAGGCAAAGTATTGATCAATCAAACGCTTGCAAAACGATTGAACCTAAACGCGCAGACCGCACCCGGAGCCCGGCTTTATACCCAGTATGGCGGCCCGGCGGTATTTGTAACTGTTGCAGGTGTAATGAAGGACTTTAACTATAACTCCCTGCACGATGATGTTCGTCCGTTTATGCTGGTATATGATAAAAACCCGGGAGATTTTACCAGTATGATCGTATCCACCAGTAGCACAAATTATAAAGCCCTATTAAGCAGTATAGCCAGCACATGGAAAAAGGATATGCCGGCCGTACCGTTTGAATACACATTCCTGGATTCGGAAGTGCAAAAGCAGTATGAAAGTGAGATCGTGCTGTCGCAGATCATTAATTCATTTACGCTGGTAGCGATACTTATTTCGTGCCTCGGACTGTTTGGCCTGGCGGCCTTCAGCGCCGAACAGCGGAACAAGGAGATCGGTATCCGGAAGGTTTTGGGCGCGAGCGTTTCGGGCATTGTGAGTTTGCTGTCGTATGATTTTTTAAAGCTTGTTATCATATCATTCATCATCGCTACACCAATAGCCTGGTATGGCATGGGCAAATGGCTGCAGGCATTTGCCTACCGTATACCGCTTAGCTGGTGGATGTTCGCGTTAGCGGGTATAGTAGCCGTGATCATTGCCCTGGTTACTGTAAGCTCGCAAGCGATAAAGGCCGCTTTGATGAACCCGGTGAAGAGCCTTAAAAGTGAGTAGGCAGTTGTTAAGAAGAGATTAGAGGTTGGAGATCAGAGATTAGAGGGATTAGAAAGACCGAAAGTCAAAGAGGCCCGAAAGAAAAAATGAATAATGACATGGGAGCGAGTAAGGTCAGTTTCCAGTTGGCAGTGGCGGTTAGCAGTTAAAAATCACTAAATCGCTAATTCACTAATTCAATAATTAGTTTACCATGATAAAGAATTATCTAAAGATCGCGTGGCGGAACCTTGTAAAAAACAAGACGCATTCGTTTATCAATATCGCCGGACTGTCAACCGGGATGGCAGTTGCTATGTTAATTGGATTGTGGATATGGGATGAAATATCGTTCAATAAAAGCTTTCAGCATTATGACCGCCTTGCGAATGTGATGCAGCACCAAACCTTTAACGGCGAGGTAGGCACACAATATTCAGTGCCATACCTCATGGGCGATGAACTCAAAAAAAGTTACGGCAGCGATTTTAAGTACATTTCGATGGCTTCATGGACGAATGACCATATCCTTGCGTTTGGCGAGAAAAAGATCACAAAAAGCGGTAATTATTTTGAACCGCAGATCACCGACATGCTGTCGCTTAAAATGCTGAAAGGCGCGCGCTCGGCATTACAGGATATTCATTCGATCATACTTTCAGCATCAACTGCCAAAGCATTGTTTGGCGATAGTGATCCCATAAATAAACTGGTGAAGATCGATAATAAGTTTAATGTGACGGTAACCGGCGTCTACGAGGATATGCCTTACAATTCCGATTTTGCCAGGCTAACATTTATTGCACCGTGGAAGTTGTATATCGACGCCAATAACTGGTCCGAAAAATATTCAAACCCGTGGCGGAATAACTCGTTCCAAACGCTGGTGCAAGTAGCAGATAATGCTGACATGGGCAAGGTGTCGGCAAAAATCAAAGATGTAAAGCTCAATAAGGTTACAAAAGCCGATGCGGCATTTAAGCCGGTGGTTTTTTTACACCCGATGAGTAAATGGCACCTGTATTCCGGCTTTAAAAATGGTGTAAACAACGGGGGGCGAATTGAGTTCGTTTGGTTGTTTGGCATCATAGGTTTTTTTGTATTACTGTTAGCTTGTATTAATTTTATGAACCTGAGCACGGCACGGTCGGAAAAACGCGCCAGGGAGGTCGGCATCCGCAAGGCCATTGGTTCTGTCAGAAGTCAGCTTATATGGCAGTTTTTCAGCGAATCGCTGGTAGTGACGATATGCGCTTTTGCTATTTCTATCTTGCTGGTGATGCTTGCACTCCCGTTTTTCAATGAGGTGGCCGATAAAAAGATGCAGATATTATGGGTCAGCCCTTTATTTTGGCTGTCGGGTATACTGTTCGCGCTTATTACCGGCATCATAGCCGGAAGTTATCCTGCCCTTTATTTATCCTCGTTCCAGCCGGTTAAAGTATTGAAGGGGACCTTCCGCGCCGGCCGCCTGGCGGCTTTGCCAAGGAAAATTCTTGTTGTGCTGCAGTTTACTGTTTCAGCAATTTTAATTATCGGGACGATCGTCGTTTTCCAGCAAATCCAATTTGCAAAAAACCGCGCCGTTGGGTACAACCGCGAGGGCCTTATTACTATACCCGTAGTAACAGAAGACGTCCATAAGAACTTTAATGCAATTCGTGATGAATTAAAAAATTCGGGAGAGGTATCGGAAATAGCTGAAACATCCGGTGCCACAACGTATGTAAATGAATTTGATAACGGTTTTGAATGGCGGGGAAAAGACCCCGCAGTGCAGGGGGATTTCGGCGCTATTTACGTTTCAACCGATTTTGGAAAAACGATAGGGTGGCATATTAAGGAAGGCAGGGATTTTTCGAGGGATTTTATTACTGATTCAACGGCAATGATACTGAATGAAACGGCAGCTAAATTTATGGGGCTGAAGCGCCCGGTTGGCGAAACGATAATTTGGGATAAAAAGGCGTACCATGTGATCGGCGTTATAAGCGATATGCTTATGCAATCGCCGTATGAGCCGGTTTTCCGGACTGTTTTCGTTTGCGACAGAACAGCCCAGCCTGTAATTGAAGTGAGAGTTAACCCCACGAAAAGCACGCATGAAGCGATAGCAAAGATCGAGGCGGTGTTTAAAAAATACAATCCCGCACAGCCATTTACATTTGGATTTACGGATACAGATTACGCAAAGAAATTTGGGGAGGAAGAACGGATCGGTAAGCTGGCCAATTTCTTTACCATCCTGGCTATCTTTATCAGCTGCCTTGGCCTTTCCGGTATGGCGTCGTTTATGGCGGAGCAGCGCACCAAAGAAATAGGCGTTCGTAAAGTATTGGGCGCAACTGTTTTTGGCTTATGGGGCTTATTATCAAAAGATTTTGTAAAACTGGTGGTTATATCGCTTTTGATTGCAATACCTGTCGCGTGGTATTGTATGTATGGGTGGTTGCAAAAGTATCGTTATCACGCCGCGCTATCCTGGTGGATCTTTGCGGGAACAGCGATATGTGCTGTACTGATCACTTTGCTTACCGTGAGTTTTCAGAGTATAAAAGCGGCCCTGGCAAACCCGGTGAAGAGTCTTAGGAGCGAGTAGGCAGTTTGCAGTTAAAAATCACTAAATCGCTAACTCAATAATTCAATAATTGGTTTACTATGATAAAGAATTACATAAAAATCGCCATAAGGCAGCTTCGCAAACAAAAAATGTATGCTGCTATAAAGATCGGTGGCTTTGCATTGAGCATTGCTGCCTGTTTATTGATCGGGCTTTATATTAAGGACGAGTTAAGCTATAATAAATCGTACCCGGATACCGACCGTATTTACCGGCTTGTTGAGTATTATGCGCATGACGGAAAAGTAGAAAAGGGGGATGATTACCCCGCGCCAATCTCGAACGCTTTAAAAGCTGATTTCCCGGAGATAGAAAAATCTGCCCGTTTAATGCCTAATTCTCTTTTCCACGGGGCAGGCAGCAACGAATTAAGACGTGCCGACCAGGTGGAAAATACACACGAAGAAGGTTTTACGTATGCTGATGAGGATTTGCTGAATATTTTGAAAATGCCTATGGTTTATGGCGACAGGACCCGTGCGCTCACTGAACCTAATACCATGGTGATATCCAAACGGAAAGCAGATAAGTATTTCCCAAATCAAAATCCGGTGGGCAAAGTAATGTATCTGAATAACGATCAAACCAAGCCCTATAAAATTGGCGGTGTGATGGAAAATCCACCTAGAACTTCCGACTTCCAGTATGATTTTTTATTGACCCTTAACGGCATTGAATTTTATAAGGGTGAACAAACGAACTGGAATGCCAGTAATTACCCCGACTACGTATTGCTCAGGCCCGGAACAAATATTGATCAACTAAATAAAAAGATAACCGCCGATATCAATAAAAATTACCTTTTGCCGGCTTTGCTAAGTATAAGTTATAAAGACGCGGCAAAGGAGCTGCAAAAGTTATCATTTAAGCTGCAGCCTATCAGCGAAATGCATTTGTACTCGTATGATATACAGGATGAGTTTAAGCATGGCGATATAAGGTTTATCTGGCTGTTTGGCGCCGTTGCATTGTTTATTTTAACCATTGCCTGTATCAATTTTATCAATCTTTCTACCGCTAAATCTGCTAATCGTGCCAAAGAAGTTGGGCTTAGAAAGGTGGTTGGGTCAACCCGTTTAAGCCTTATTAATCAATTTCTTGCCGAATCAATGCTTTATAGCGTTCTTTCTTTTATGGCTGGAATTTTGCTTACCTGGGCGTTGCTGCCATATTTTAATCTTTTAGCTTCAAAAACATTAGCTATACCATGGCTAAGTCCATGGTTTATACCGGTTATATTAATATCATCGGTAGTAGTTGGCATATTGGCTGGGATCTATCCCGCATTTTACCTTTCATCATTTAAACCGGCGAGTGTGCTGAAGGGGTCAATAAGCGCCGGAAGTAAAAACTCTGTATTAAGAAATGGCCTGGTTGTGTTCCAGTTTACAGCTTCTATTGTTTTGATCATCAGCACCTTTATTATCTATAACCAGATGAAATATATCCTTAATAAGGATATAGGGTTTGATAAAGACCAGGTGGTAATATTACAGGGCGCCAATACGCTCGGCGATAATGGGGTGAAAAACCTTAAAAATGAACTGCTTAAACTGTCGTCTGTAAAAAGTGTTTCCGTAAGTGATTATTTACCGATTGAAGGGACTAAACGCAATGGCAATAGCCTTTACAACGAGGGTAAATCAAAGGTTGAAACTGGCGTGTTTTCCCAATTTTGGATCATTGATAATGACTACCTGAAAACATTTGGCATAAAGCTTTTGGAAGGGGCCAATTTCGCCGCTAATGACAAAAGCGGCGGCGTGATCGTAAACCAGACCATGGTAAAAAAATTAAACCTTAAAAACCCTATCGGCAAGAATATTACCCATGGAGATGATAAAATGAGGATCATTGGTGTCGTAAAGGATTTTAACTTCGAATCACTCAGGCAACCGATTGGTGCGCTGGCGATGAGTTACGGCAATAGCCCCTCCATTGTTTCGGTAAAAGTAAGCGGCGGTGATATGCAAAATACTATCGCTCAAATATCATCCCTGTGGAAAAGCATATCCCCATCCCAACCCATCCGCTATACCTTTATGGACGAACGCTTTGCCAATATGTATGCCGATGTGCAGCGAATGGGTCACATATTCACCACCTTCGCCATACTGGCCATTATAGTGGCATGTTTGGGTTTGTTTGCCTTATCCGCCTTTATGGCCGAGCAGCGCAGCAAGGAAATCGGCATCCGCAAAGTTTTGGGTGCAAGCGTTGAGGCAATTACAACGCTTCTGTCACTGGATTTTGTGAAGCTTGTGGCATTGGCCATTCTTATCGCCTCGCCAATCGCATGGTGGGGTATGAACAAATGGCTGCAGGGTTTTAGCTATAGCGCACCAATCAGTTGGTGGATATTTGTGCTGGCCGGGATGGTTTCCATTGTGATCGCGTTATTAACGGTAAGCTTTCAATCAATTAAGGCGGCAGTGGCTAATCCGATCAAGGCTTTGAAGAGCGAGTGAGGTGGGCAGTGGGCAAAATTGGGGGATCATATTAGTATAATTTCAATAATATAAGAAGTTGTATTTTATGCTAATTTTATCGACATGAAAAAACTCTGCTTCGCTATTTTATTTTTTACGATTTGTTTTACAGGTATTGCACAGGTAACTCCGAAAGCCGGCACAACCCGTACCATTTTTGCCTATGGCGGCCAGTTTACAAAGCCGTTTATGCGCTATGTTATTGCCTTAACAAAAAAGGAAAACCCAAGGATATGTTTTTTGCCGACAGCCTCGGCCGATAACCCGGGCGGTATCGTCGCGTGGTATGAGGTGTGCCAGGACTTGCCCATGCGCCCCTTTGTGCAAAAGGCGTTCGTTGCATCGTACACCGAGCCCAAAACCTTTGAAGAAACCCTGCTGAGCATGGACGCCATAATTGTGGGCGGCGGTAATACCCTGAACATGATAGCGATCTGGAAGGCCCAGGGTATCGACACTGTTTTAAGGAAGGCTTATAATCGGGGAATTGTACTTGCCGGCGGCAGTGCCGGCTCGCTGTGCTGGTTCCAGGGCGGTACGACCGATTCGAGGCCAAAGGACCTGTCTATTGTAAAAGGTTTGGGTTTTATACAAACCAGCCATTGCCCGCATTACCACAGCGAGCCTTTGCGCAGGCCGCTTTATTTTGATAATATACTAAAGGGGAAATTGTCGCCGGGGTATGCTATCGATGACCGGGCGGGCATTGTTTTTGAAAACGAAAAATACATCCGGTCGGTAGCTATTGACGACAAAAGTAATACCTATTATGTTTCGGTGATCGACGGCAAGATCGATGAAAAGGTTTTGCCGGTGGTGGAAATCATAAAATGAGTAGATTGTTTGCGGGCAGGCGGTGTAGGTTTTAATTGTTCGTCAATTTTGTATATTTGTTTAATAGCAAAATGGTGATGATGATGTATAAGCAAATTCTGGTTCCGGACAAAAAAAATCACAGTATTGAAATGCCTGAAAAATTTTTTGGCAAGAAAGTAGAAGTTATTGTGGTTGAATTAGCTGACGCTCCAACAGATGCTCAGCCGATACCGCCTCCGGGTAAAAAGGTTGCGGTGGATGAATTGTTTGAAAATTTTGGTACTGCACCTGATTTTCCTTCCGGGGATGAGATCAGGAGTAAAGCATGGCCTTCTAAATGGTAATTTTTGATACCAATATTCTTATTGAACTTTACAGAGGGAATCTAGCTGTAAAAGACGAGATTCAACAATTAAGATCAAATGTTTTTTATATAAGCAGTATTACCGTTGCTGAATTTATGGTCGGAGCAAGGGATAAGGCGGACCTTAAAAGAATTGAAAAACAATTAAATAAGTATACACATATTCCAATTAACGCAGATATAACGGATATTTTCCTCGACCTTTTTAGGACACATACCTTAAGTCATCGACCAGGGATCGCAGATACGCTTATTGCAGCAACAGCACTCTATTATCATTTGCCGCTTTACACTTACAATAAAAAACATTTCCAATTTGTACCCGGTATTGAATTGATATAAGTGTTTACAATTTAAGCCGAAATCGCTGTTCAACCGTTTTTATATCTTTACAGCGATATGAAATACCTGCGCTGGCTTTTATTTCCCTTTTCGTTGCTTTACGGGCTGGTGGTTATTATCCGCAACTGGTGTTATGATGCCGGGGTGTTTAAGAGCCGGCGGTTTAAAATTCCTGTTATTTCGGTCGGTAACCTTGAAGTTGGCGGCGCGGGTAAAAGCCCGATGACGGAATATCTTATCCGTTTATTAAAAGATCAGTACAAAATAGCAACCCTAAGCAGGGGATACGGGAGGACGACGAAAGGGTTTTTGGTTGCGGGAGGCGTATCAAGTGTCAAGTATCAAGTATCAAGTACTCCTTCGGGAGACTTACAACCCGCAACCTACAACTTACAACGCACAACTGCCCAACTAATCGGCGATGAGCCGGCGCAGTTTAAGCACAAGTTTCCGGATATTACCGTAGCGGTTTGTGAGGATAGGGTTAAGGGGATAGAGCGCCTTTTGCCGGATCACGATATTATCCTGATGGATGACGCGTACCAGCACAGGGCGGTTGAGGCGGGGCTTAGTATTTTGCTGTTTGACTATAACCGCCTTGATGATGTGCATTTGTTGCTGCCAGCGGGGAATATGCGGGAGCCGTTCAGCGGGAGATGGCGTGCGCAAATTATTGTGATAAGTAAATGCCCGGCACAGCTTACAGCGGATGAGCAGGCTGCTGTTGCCGGAAAAGTAGATCCGCTGCCTTACCAGCAGTTGTTTTTTACCTCCATCGCTTACCAGGGATTGCAGAGCGTGGATGGCGAGGCGACAGGGTTGGTTATTGATAAGGATACAACTGTATTTTTATTAACGGGCATAGCCAATGCCGAACCGCTCGTACAGCATTTAAGCCGCAGTACCAATCATATCATTCATCATAAATATCCCGACCACCACCCGTTTACCTTAAAAAATATCGCTAAACTTGCCGGTGAATTTGCGGCCTGCGCATCTGCGAAAAAAATAATCGTTACAACAGAAAAGGATGCACAGCGTTTAGATGATTCGTGGTTTAAACCGGGTGCAGCCGGTGCCGAAGGGTTGCCTGTTTATGTGATGCCCATAAGGGTGGAATTTTTAAACGAAAGCAGGCACCTGTTCGACCAATTAATTACTGAATATGTTAGAGAGTATAGAACGGACAACAGCATACATTAAAAGCCGTATCGGCGATTTTGAGCCCGAGATTGGCATTATACTGGGAACCGGCCTGGGCGGCCTGGTAAAAGAGGTGGAAGTTGAAAAGCAACTGATGTATTCCAATATTCCTGATTTCCCTATTTCGACACTGGAATTTCATTCAGGTAAATTGATCTTTGGCAAACTTGCCGGTAAGAAAGTTGTTGCCATGCAGGGGCGGTTGCACTATTACGAAGGTTATAGCATGCAGCAGATCACGTTCCCCGTAAGGGTATTAAAAATGCTTGGCATTAAAACACTTTTTGTATCAAATGCAAGCGGCGCGCTGAACCCCGATTTTAAAAAGGGCAGCCTGATGGTAATAGAGGACCATATTAACCTGCAGCCGCAAAACCCGCTGATCGGCAGGAATGAAACGGAACTGGGGCCGCGTTTTCCGGATATGAGCCAGCCTTATAACCGGGTGCTGATAGATAAAGCTTTGGTAATAGCAAGGGCTAACAATATAATATGCAACAAGGGAGTTTATGTTGCGGTAACCGGCCCGAACCTGGAAACCAAAGCTGAATATAACTATTTACGAATAATAGGCGGCGACGCAGTAGGGATGAGCACGGTGCCCGAGGTAATTGTAGCCAACCACATGGGCTTACCGGTATTTGCCATTTCGGTACTTACCGACGAGGGTTTTACCGATGTGCTGAGCCCGGTTTCGGTTGAGGAAATACTGGCAGTGGCCACCGAAGCGGAGCCTAAATTGACATTGATACTTAAAGAATTGATAGCTGGTTTTTGATGCCCGAAAAATTAAAATATATCTTCATCATCCTCTTCCTGGCGGGGATGCAGTCCGTTGTCGGGCAATCGCGGACGAACCCGAATTACCCCGGGCAGCAGCAGCAATTTCGCCCAAACCTGCGCGACACGGGACGGAACAGCGCTAACAAAATGACCGATGAGCAACTGATGGATTCGCTGCGAAAGCAACAGGACAAAAGGAAGGACACGGTTATTTTTAATTCGAAGTATATAAGGGTGACGAGCGAAAGGTTTTTAAGGGATAGCACGCAGCTTTTTCCTTTAGATACAGGTATCTATAATTTCGAGAACTACAGCCCGCTGATGCAGCCCCGGAGCCCGAAGATACACCTGGGCAACCTGGGCCTGGCAGAACGAAGCCTTTTATACGAACCTTCGCACACCATCGGGTTCGACGCGGGTTTACATACCCTGGATGCTTATATGTTTAACCCGCAGGATGTAAATTATTATCGCGCGCGTGTGCCTTATACCCTGTTGTCGTTGTATGTGGGTGGGTTAAAGGAGCAGTATTTTAAGGTGCTGCATACACAAAATGTTAACCCCCGGCTTAACATTGGCTTTAATTTGAATTTTACCGGTTCGAAAGGGTTTTATAGCAGCAACCTCCTGGCACAAAATGTAAGCGACGTGAATGCCGCAGCGTTTGCCTGGTACGAGTCGAAGAACAAGCGGTATAATTTATTAGCCAACCTGATATATAATAATCTGAAAGCGCCCGAAACCGGGTCGATATTAGCAAACGACACCATTTTTGTAGAGAAAAATCCGCTAAGCACACTGGATGAACCGGTACGTTTGCCCCATACCTATGAAAACTGGACCAGCGGCGGGATATACCTGAAGCAATTTTACTATATCGGTCGGATCGACAGCCTGAAGAAGGAAACGACCGGTACTTCCAATATTTTACCGACGCAACGCATCGCCTATACTTTTAGCTACAATACCCACAAATATAATTTCCGGCAAAACGACGCCGACCCTTACCAGGTTTTTCCGGATTATTATTTCGCTTCAAATTATTCGAGAGATTCGCTTGCGGTACAGCACCTGCAAAACGAATTTTCTTATAGCTTTTACCTGAGGAGCAAGTCGGTGAAATTTGTAAGGAACGAGGTAAAGCTCGACCTGGGCCTTTCGCAGGATTATTATCACTATTCACAATATGTAGCCGATACCGTACTTAACCAGTATGGCCTTAAAGTTAACCAGAGCGTGCGGATGCAGGCTTCATCATTCCAGGACATCACCCTGAAGGCTAAGCTGAGTTACCGGTTCAGCGACAGGATAGGGCTTGAAGGCGATTTCCAGCAGATCGCGCAGGGTCGGGATGCGGGCGACTTTTTGTACGATGCCAAAATGATACTGGCCGGTAATCAAAAGGCGGGCAGGATCGTATTTGAGGGTTATACCCAAAGCAGCACACCGGCAATGGTTTATACAAACTGGATATCCAACCATTATATTTTTCATAATAAATTCAACAATCAAAAAACCAACAGCATTTCGTTCAACTACGTGAATGTACCGTTGAAGCTGGATTTAAAGGTGGAGTACTTATTAATCAACGACTATCTATACTTTGCGGCACAGACCGGCGGTATCGACGCGCACCCGGTGCAGCTGGGCGCGCCGATCAACCTGCTTAAGGTAAGCTTTGGAAAAAGCATAGCCTGGCGCAGGTGGCATTTTGACGACTTTATAGTATACGAAAAAACCGATTACCAGTCGACGTTGCGCATACCGCAGGTTTATAACTATACCAGCTTATATTATAAGATGTTCCTGTTTAATGTTTTATACTCAAACCTGGGTGTAGATGTGCGGTATAATTCGCCGTATGTGGCGCCCTCGTACGCCACCGGGTTGGGCCAGTTTTACAACGGCGCTAACGTTACTTTTTCTTCCTATCCGGTTGCTACCGTGTTTTTTAAAGCCACTTTGCAGCGTACCAACCTGTTTATCATGTATGATTACGCCAACCAGGGCCTTTTCAGCAAGGGATTTTATACCGTGAATAAGTACCCCCAAATGGACCACTTGCTTAAATTCGGCATATCGTGGTCGTTTTATAATTAAACATTTGTAAAGAATGGCGTATATTTATAAATATGACTGCAACCACGCAATATCGCTACAGCCTTAATTTCAGTCTGGGTACCATACTAATGATGGTGATATTAATGTGGTTATTGTTTTCAAATACACGCGGGGCCAATAGCGCCCTGAGCTGGGCAGTGCACGGGATATCCGCTTTTTTATTTCTTTCCCTGCTAACCTTATTGATAATTAAACGGCTGATACCGGCCTTAAAAGGCGATGTTGCCCTCGAACTGGATGCAGAAGGCATCAGCGATTATATACGCGATATCAGCGTAAACTGGATTGATATAGAAAATATCAGCCTGATCCCCGGCCGGAGCGCATCTATGCTGCGCATCGATTTAAAGTGGGAATCAGAGTATGGCAGGCAAATCAATCTCCCGCTAAGATGGGTTAAAGGTAAAGACGCTGAAATTTACGACATGGTAATGGCGTACTTTAACCGCGAAGTTCCGGATAACATCGCGGAGAGCTAAACTCAGGGCTGGATATATTTTTTTGTCATCCAATCCTGGAATATGACTACGATCAACAAACCAACCAGCGAACACCCCCAGCCAAATAAAACCTGCTCGCCAAGCTGGGCTATCCGCTCCTCTACCTTACGCAATGAGCGTCCGGCTATAACTATTTCGCCGGCGTTGGATATTATGCCAACCATTGCCAGGCGTACCCCGGGCCGTGGCTGCCAGGTAGCAGCGTCGGAGCCGTGATCATGTATATAGGTCAATACGCCTTTAGGTATCGTCAACGCCCGGCCGTCTAAATTTGCGTTTGATGCGATGAGGCTGCCGGTTGCATCGTATATCACCATAAAAGGTGCCAGGCTCCCGGATATTTCAATGGCCGAGCCTGCAGTAATAAGCGATTTTGGATCGGTGCCTTTATTGATAGCTGCCGCGCCGTCTTCAACCAGTTGATATTGCGGATCATTGGCGGTCGACCTGAAGTTTTGCTGGGTTGCGATGTAAATGATGCCACACACCAGGGTGATGACAGCGGCGTAGGGCAACCAGTTTTTTAAGATGATCAAATAGTTGTTCATAATTTGTTTTTTTTAAAAGTACTTTGTATATCAAAGTAAATAAATTTATTTGAACAATGCAAGTGGTTTTTTTAATGGAATGTATAATTACCTATTTTCGCATCAAAGCTATTTTATGGTTATCCGCCGCGCCCATTTAAACGATGTTCCTGCTGTAATGCAGCTGATAAATGAAGTTGTACCTGCGTTAAATGCAGCGGGGAATTTTCAATGGGACAGCACATACCCAAATGCCGGTGTGTTCGAAAACGATATTCGTTTAAAGCAGCTTTGGGTTGCCGAGGTTGGCGGGGCAATTGCCGGTATAGCCGCCATTACTACCGACCAGGAACCTGAATATGCCGATGCCGGGTGGGATATTACCGAACCGGCGATTGTTACGCACCGCCTTGCCGTTAGCGAAAAGTACCGGGGCGGGGGCGTTGCCGCTACGCTGCTGATGCAGGCCGAGCGCGAGGCTATAACCCGCGGCATCAATACGTTGCGTATCGATACCAATTCCGAAAACCCGGCCGCCCAGCGGTTGTTCCCTAAACTTGGCTATCAGTTTGCCGGGGAAATTGGCCTTAGTTTCAGGCCGAATTTGCGATTTTATTGCTACGAGAAACGACTGGATGCCGTATAGTTAATCGTTACGATATTAGCTATTGACTATTCCGCTACTTTGTTTATTATTGCAATCAAATGTCGGACGAAGCATTAGTAAAACGGTTAAAGGTAATAGTTAAAGAGCATGGCGGCCAGCTGGCGTTAGCCGGCCTTATTGGTGTTGACCAGGGCTTTATCAGCAAAGTGATCAATAAAAAGCAGGATGTTAGCTATTACCTTATCCGGAAGCTTTGTTTCCAATTAAAATACTCTCCTGAGTGGCTCATACTTGGCACAGGTGAAAAAAAGATCAACAAGCCTGAATCGGCAAAGCTTATAACCGAGATACAAATGATGCGCACAGAACTGGATATTCTGCATGCCAGGATGCGCGCATATGAAATAGAGATTAGGGAATTGAAGGAACACGGCCTCGCCGCAGCACAAAAGGCAGGGTGAAATTAGTCATTGGTCATTGGTCGATAGTCATTTGTTGATGGATGAGGTTTTTGCCTTAAAGCTTCCTGTATTCCAAACAATATTTTCTTTTTAGGTTGATTGCGGGCCGTATTCAGGGCGATTTGTCTGAATGTGGTTAAATAGCGCGTTTTTAAGCAGAAAAAATGCCAATGTTAACAATATATAAAGGAAATGCCGGCATATGTTAAGCGTATGTTACCTGTTTGGATGAATTCAACTATTAATTTAATGTGCTGATTTACAGTGTATTTTTGTCTTATATACGCCACCCCTGCATTTTTTTGACCGATTTAAAAGGTTTTTAGCATCAAGTTAACATTTACA
Source organism: Mucilaginibacter sp. (assembly GCA_035568395.1). Classification (GTDB taxonomy): domain Bacteria; phylum Bacteroidota; class Bacteroidia; order Sphingobacteriales; family Sphingobacteriaceae; genus Mucilaginibacter. The sequence continues at coordinate 268,525 of DATMOF010000009.1, forward strand.
TAATATCACCAAAGGTTAATCATTCCTTAACATTAAGATAATGCCAAGCCCGCACCTTTGGAGCAAATAATTTAAATCCTATTGATATGAAAAAAATGTTTACAAGATTTTTTAGTGCGACTACGATAATCGTTTTAGCGATTACCAGTTTTGCCGTTAAAGCGCAAACTACGTCACTAACTAATACCGCTGCGACAATAATTGCCGCAACTACAGGCGCAACAACCACTTCAAAAGCGACTGTACATCCTGAAACAACAGCTACAACAGCTACAACAACTGATCCTAAAACAGAAATTAAAACTGCCGCAAAAGCTGCCGATCCTGACACTGCATGGAAACCTCAAAGAAGAGTGTGGGGTTATGCTTTCGGTGACTTTTATTATGACGCACACGCCGATTTAGGCGGCAGGGGACCAGAAGCCATGTATAACGGTGTTCCGCAATACCGTAACGCATTCCAGTTTCGCCGCGTTTACTTAGGTTACGACTATGATATAACCAAGAAATTCAAAGCCGAAATGTTACTTGCAAGCGAGCCAAATGCCAATACCGGCGTTAGCGGAACAACATCTATACAAAACGGTGATAACCTTGTTGATGGTAAAATGGCGTTCTGGATCAAGAACTTCAACCTTAGGGTAAGAGACCTTTGGAAAGGAACTGACTTTGTTATCGGTGAAATGAGCACTCCGGGTTTTGCGTTGAACGAGCCTGGTACAAACGCACCGGTAAGTCTATCAGAGGCAACCTGGGGATACCGTTCAATCGAGAAAACCATAACCGATTACCATAAAAACAATTCATATGATGTTGGCGCTGCCCTGCAGGGAACATTTGATCCAGCCACCAAAAATTATGGCTATGTAATAATGGTTGGTAACAACAGCACCGCCAGCTTATTATCGGCAGCCAATGCTAATACCGGTTTCTACAAAATATTTTATGGAGACCTTTGGGCAAAATTCCTTAACCAAAAGCTATATGTAGATATTTATGCTGACTATGCAAAAACAGCTGCGGCAACTGCCACTATACCCGGCCAGGAGCATAACATGTTAAAAATATTTGCATCGTATACCACCAAACCGGTTACTATCGGTGTTGAAGCATACACTCAAAGCATTGCAAGCGGTGTAACCAATACAACAACCAAATTGCCTGAAGATGCTACTGTAAACGGACTTTCAATTTGGGTAAAAGGCCCACTGGCTAAAAACTTAAATTACTTTGCCCGTTACGATACTTATAACCCAAGCACTAACTATAATAATACGGCCACTTATACTGTTAACACCAACTACGGATCGTATAACCCAAGCTATAAAGAGCAGTTTTATACTGCCGGTTTGGATTACAATCCAACTAAGAATGTTCACTTTATGCCAAACTTTTGGGCAGTATATTACAGGGATGAAAGAGATCCATCTGCAGCCGGATTTTTCCATAATGACCATACCATGGTTTACAGGTTAACATTCTACTACGTTTTTGGTAAGTAAGAGCTATTTCAACAACCATAAAAGCAAACAAAAAAGCACCATGAAAATTTTAAAAAGTTTACAGTTAGCAGTTGTGGCATTAGCTGCAAGCTGCGTGGCACTATCCGCTTCGGCCCAGGACAACACATTGTTAGGCGCAGGCAGTACATTTGTGTATCCGTTGTTTTCAAAGATCTTTGCTGAATACAGTGCAACGCACGGTGTAAAGGTTAACTACCAGTCAATCGGGTCAGGCGGCGGTATACTGCAGCTGACCAACAAAACGGTTGATTTCGGCGGATCGGATGCTCCTTTAAATGCTGAACAGGCTAAAAAGATAGGCGCGCCGGTTTTACATATCCCGATGGCTTCAGGCGCTGTTGTAATTACTTATAACATCCCCGGATTTAATGGTTCTTTAAAATTAACAGGTAAAGACCTTGCCGATATCTATTTAGGTAAGATCACCAACTGGAATAGCCCGGAAATTGCAGCTGCCAATAAAGGCGTTAAAATACCGGATGTTCCTATTGTTGTTGTTCACCGTTCAGACGGTAGCGGTACCTCATTCATCTTCACCGATTATTTGACCAAAGTAAATGAAGACTGGGCAAAAAAGGTTGGTAAAGCTAGCGCGGTTAACTGGCCTGCAGGTTTAGGCGGCAAGGGTAACGATGGTGTTGCCGGTTTAGTGAAGCAAACGCCTGGTGCAATTGGTTATAATGAGTTGGCCTATGCCATTCAAAATAAAATGCCTTATGCATCTGTTCAAAACAAATCAGGTAAATTTATCGTGCCAACGCTTGCTTCAACTACAGCGTCAAGCAACGTTGAACTGCCTGCAAATGCTGAGGTATCATTAACAAATACCGATAATCCCAAAGGTTATCCTATCAGCAGCTTTACCTGGGCTTTGATATACAAAGAACAGCAATATGGCGACCGCTCTGCCGCGAGGGCCAAAATGTTACTGCAATTAATGTGGTATAACATTCACGAAGGACAGAAAAACTGCGAACCTTTAAATTATGCGCCGCTTTCAAAATCGGCCGTAAAAGTTGCAGAAAAACTGTTGAAATCAGCTACCTTCGGCGGAAAAGCAATATTATAACGTTGACTTGCTGAATTATCTGTATATCAGCTTTTAACCAATAAAAACAATTACCAGTTCCCATAAAACAGGGGGCTGGTATTTGTGTTGAATAACAAAGCCCGAATTTGTGAAAAATAAAAGATTAGACCTTTCATACAGCCAAATGCAGTGGGAAGCCGTTTTTAAACGGATACTGTGGATAATGAGCGCAATATTACTGGTATTGGTTATCGGTATCCTGATCACCCTCATTATTGAATCAATGCCTTCGATTAAATCGCTGGGCATAAAATTTTTGTGGGGAAAAGTATGGGACCCTGTCAATAACATTTACGGCGCCTACCCTTTTTTAATAGGCACCATACTTACTTCATTTACAGCCCTGATTATTTCGATACCTTTTTCGTATGCCATAGCCATTTACCTGGGCGAGTATAATCCGAAGGGCTGGCTGTCCAATTTGCTGAAAAACACCATTGAGCTGATTGCAGCTGTACCGTCGGTTATTTATGGTTTTTGGGGGTTATTTGTTTTGGTTCCCATTATACGGTCATTCGAAATTAAAATTGGTGTAGCGCCTTACGGGGTAGGTGTGTTTACATCATCGCTTATATTGGCGGTTATGATCATCCCTTATGCTGCATCGTTAGGTACATCTTTGATCCGCATGGTGCCATCACCTTTAAAAGAAGGAGCGTATGCGCTTGGAGCCACCCGTTTTGAAGTTATCCGCAGTGTAATTTTGCCTTATACCCGTTCGGGCTTATTTGCCGGTATTTTGTTGTCGCTGGGCCGCGCACTTGGCGAAACCATGGCCGTGGCTATGCTTATCGGCAATACCAATGCACTAGCCGGCAGCATAAAAGAGGCGTTTTTCGGGCCGGGCAACACCATGGCCAGCGTTATAGCTAACCAATTTACCGAAGCCGACCACACCGTATATCTTTCGGCGCTGATCGAGTTGGGCCTGGTATTGTTTTTTGTGACAGTGATCATTAACCTGATTGGTAAAAGAATAATTACCAAATACACCAATAATTAGATATGGACGCACGATTAAAAGTTAGAAATACCAAGAGCATTATATTTAAATCGGTAGTTGTTTTTTTAGCCTTTGTTATCACCATACCGTTAATTATCATCCTGCTATACATTATCAAGCAGGGTGTAACGCAGGTTAACTGGCACTTTTTAACACATGTGCCTGCGCCGGTGGGCGAAACCGGCGGCGGTATCAGCAATGCGCTTTTAGGCAGTATAATTATTGTCGCTTTATCGTCTTTAATTGCCATACCGGTGGGTATCCTGTCCGGAATTTATCTGAGTGAGAATGCAAGTACCAGGCTGGCCTATTATGCCGGTTTATGTGTTGATATATTACAGGGCGTTCCGTCGATTGTAATAGGGATGGTTGTATACTTTTGGGTAGTGAAACCTTTGGGCACATTTTCGGCCTTGTCGGGAAGTGTAGCTCTTGCTATCATGATGCTGCCCATCGTTATCCGGTCGACCGAGCAAACGCTTAAGTTACTGCCCGATTCGCTGAAGGAAGCGGCCCTTTCGTTAGGGGTGCCTTATCACCGTGTAATTTTAAAAGTTATCATCCCTTGCGGCTTCGCAGGGATATTATCGGGGATTATGCTTTCTGTAGCGCGTATAGTTGGAGAGACCGCGCCATTATTGTTTACGGCTTTCGGCAATCCTTATTTATCGGCCGCTATAACAAAACCAATGCAAAGCTTACCTTTGCTCATATTTAATTACGCTACCAGCGCTTATGACGAGTGGCATAACCTGGCCTGGGGCGCCTCATTTATTTTATTAATGTTTGTACTAATATTAAACATATTTACCAAGTTGATTACAAGAAAATGGAACATTCAGTTATAAGCGCCTCAAATTTTAATGCCTGGTTTGGGGATAATCATGCGGTAAAGGATGTTTCCATAAAAGTAGAGAAGAACCAGGTGATAGCCGTTATGGGTCCCTCGGGCTGTGGCAAAACAACTTTTTTACGATGTATTAACCGTATGCACGAGCTGATCCCCGGGGCAACCACCAAAGGCAGCCTGAAGCTTTACGCAGATGATATTTACACCATGAACCCTATTTACGTGCGGTATAAAATTGGCATGGTATTTCAGCGGCCAAACCCGTTTCCGAATTTGAGCATTTACGATAACGTGGTGGCAGGTTATAAATTAAACGGGCTTAAGATACCTAAAGCCGAGATGGATCATATTGTTGAGAAATCATTAACGTCGGCGGCCTTATGGAACGAGGTGAAGGACTCATTGCACAAAAAAGGAACCTTCCTTTCTGGCGGTCAACAGCAACGTTTGTGTATCGCACGGGCCATAGCGATGGAACCCGAAGTGATCCTGTTTGATGAGCCTACCTCGGCGCTCGACCCTATTTCGACCTCAAGCATCGAAGCCTTGTTTCATGAATTGAAAGCCAATTACACCCTGATCATTGTAACACATAATATGCAGCAGGCGGCTCGCGTAAGTGATAAAACAGCTTTCTTTTACCTGGGCGAGCTGGTTGAGTTTGATAACACCAAACAAATGTTTACCGCGCCTAAAGATAAGCGCACACAAAATTATATAACGGGTAGGTTTAGTTAAGGATGAGTTGTAATGCTGGAATGTTTTAAAGTTGAAATGTTGAATATTATTTATTGAAATTTTGACTTCGAACAATGACTTTCCGGCAAAACATTACAACCTTTCAACATTACAACCTTTCAACAAATTAAAATGATATGACACCATTAGAGAACGAAATTAACGCGTTAAAAAAGGAATTGATAAGCATGTGGATATTGGTCCAGTCGCAATTGAACAAGGCGAAAGAGGCCATGGTGCAATTCGATAAGGACCTGGCACGCGAGGTGCTGGTTAAGGAAAAACGGGTGAATTCATTTGAGCTAAAGATCGACAGGGACTGCGAGAATATTTTTGCACTGCACTGCCCGGTAGCTGTGGACCTCAGGTTTTTACTTGCGGCCCTTAAAATAAACACCAACCTTGAGCGTATCGGCGATATTGCTGCCGGCATAGCGCTGTATGTGGTGGAGTCGGCAGTTAATTTTGACGTGAAAGCATTAGAGAGCACTTCGATATTGCGGATGTATGATGAAGCAGTTAATATATTGATAGACACCCGCACTGCTTTCGAAAAGGAAGACACCGTGCTGGCCCGCAGTATATTTAAAAGGGATGATGTTTTGGATGCGATCAATATGAACGCACCGGAGGTGATAGGTGATCTGATCAAGGCGAATATGAATAACATGCCCGAGGCGCTGTATATGCTATCGATCATCCGTAAACTTGAGCGCGTAGGCGACCAGTCGAAAAATATTGCCGAGGAAATTATTTTTTATGTTGAAGCGAAAATTTTAAAACACTTCGAAAGCGGGAAACGCCGGGTAGCAGGGGAGGAGTAAGTGCGATTTTAGATTGACGAATTACGATTTTAGATTTAGAAATTTGAGGTTTAGATTTTATGATTGTGATTGAATTGGCGGGGTGATTCCCGCCTTTTTAGTTTGCAGAAACCTCCTTTTGTCATTGTGAGGAGGAACAGCCTGTCCCGAATTTATTTCGGGAACGAAGCAATCTCGTTGCTATGCAAACCGGCTATGCAAGGTGAGGAGATTGCCGCGCTATCGCTCGCAATGACAAAGACTGTGAAATAGTAAAAATATTCACCTATCCAGTCCTAAAAATCGTGGTACAAATTGCGGAAGGTACTGCGGAGGCCAAAGGTTAAGAGAGCGGTTTTTTTACTTGTGAAGGTGTTGCCTTCGTCGCGCAGCAGGCCACCGAGTTCGAGGCGCAAATTGTATTTGGGGTTAATAAGGAAGGATACGGTCCCTTCGGCATAATACAGGTGAGTATCGATCCCCTGTCCCACGGAAGTGGTATTTACCGTCGGTGTAAATGGTTTTGTAAGATCATGGCCGTAATTCATATTGGCAGGATCGAGGCCATACCTGGCGTAATTAAGCTGTCCCATAAAATCAAACCGGCCTGCGGAGTAATTTAATATCCCGATCAGTTCCCTGAAATTCGCGCCAAGCGGATCGCCTAAAGGCTCGCTGTATTCGGTATAATTGGTTATCAGCTGGTTGCTTTGGTAGGTATAGGGTTTAACCGTGTTGTATTCAAACAGGAAATTCAGGTTGTTAACGCTAAACAGGTCGGCCCCGCGAATACCCAGCTGCACGCCATTGGTATTATTGGTGTTGCCGTTTGAAAAGAAATCGCCGGCGTTAAAGCGGTCGATCAGCAGCTGCCCGTACACTGCCGTTTTATCAAATATTTTATACTTCCCGGTAAAACCGGCCAGTACGTTGTCTGGCTGCGATGCCGGGCCCAGCGAACTTGAGTAAACGAGCGGGTTAATATAATTCAAGTCAAAACCATGAAACTGCCCATGGTCATTAGCTTCTTCAGTTATCACCGCGTTAAAAAAGCCCACCGAAAAACGGTTGCTTACATTCCAGTCGAGATAATGGAAAGCGGCCCACTTGCGGCGGTTATTGCTAAAGGAATCAAACTGTTTTGCCGTGGCGTCCTGCAGGTAAGCCCACATCATCATGTACTGCACATTCCCCAGGTTCGCGGTTAAACGCAATAAAGGGTAATTGGCTGCAAAATCCGATAACAGCAGCGAGCGGTAGCCGTCGCCGATAAAGGTTTTGTCTTCGCCCAGCGTAATATTCAGTTGCTTGATGGGTGTATAGGAAAGGATGGCGGTAACATAAGCCCAGTCGGCAGATGTGCTCCCGGGGGAATGATTAAATGCCTGCCCCGGCACAAAATTGATCTTATTGATATAATCCTTGAGGTAATTGGGGAACTTGCCCTGGTTTTCGTAGCCGCTGGTATAGAAGTAAAACTTAGTGCCAACTGTGCCGCCAAACTGGTAGCCGCGTGTATTGAGGTCGGTGGTGCCTTTGCCCAGGAAGTCGTGCCCCAGTTGCAGGTCGGGTAGGTAGTCGCCAAAAAAAGTGTAATCTTTTGTTTTGTCGTCGAACAGGTGCTCGTTGAGCAGTTTGCGGAACACCCACGATTTACGGTTGCTGTCGACCCCGCGCTGCATGATGGCATTATAGGTTGGCGCAAGCGCGCTGTCGATCAAATATGGCCGCAGCGAAGTATGAAGGGAGCTGCTAACCGAATACAGGGTGGAATTGAATTTTTGGTTAAGCTGGTAGGATAATGGCAGATAAACCGCCTGCGACATGCTTGCCTGCACCGAAAATAGGATAACCACCAGCAATAACGTTATTTTTTTAACAGGTAAAAAGGCAGTATTTTGCATCGCAGCAAAATAAGTGTTATTTACGGGGAAATAAAAATTTGATTTTGGAGGAAGCGGGACGCTTGCCGGAGCGGCGGATTATTAAAAATTGTTTACGGTTTGTGATGAAATGATTAGTTTCGGGACGAAGTATAAGTAACCCGTTGTCGACAGTAAAGTATCCTGGGCCGGTGCCCCGAGCCGGTTTGTTATGTTTATAAATGAAGCTATTTTTTAGATTAACCTTATTTTTTATCGGAAGCATGTTTGTGGCGCCGGGATTCGCACAGCAAAATAAACCTATACCCGGTAAATCCATCCCAGTAAAAACTATAAACCGCACAGAAAAGGACACAACCCGTTCAAACGATACCACCATTGTAAACGCAAAGGGCGTGAGGCAGATCGACTTGTCGGATTTACTGGAAGGCGCCCTTCATATTAAACCGGAGAAGAAGGCCGATACGGTTAGTTTAAAACCCTCTTTCTCAGTTGCGCCTGCAATTGGTTATACGCTTGTTTCAAAATTTGCCCTGGTGGTGGCGGGTAACATCGCCTTCAGGACCGATCCAAAAGCAAGAATATCGACTATAGTAGGCAGCATGGCATTTACCCAAAGGAAACAGTTTACTTTTCCTATACTAAGCAGCATATGGACGAAGAATAATAAGTATAATTTTATTGGCGATGACCGCTTTTACAGGTATCCGCAAAGTACTTACGGTTTAGGCAGCAGCTCAAACATCACGCATGAGGATCCGATGGACTATTCATATACGCGTTTTTATGAAACTGTTTTAAGGCGTATCGCGGGTAATTTGTATGCAGGGGCGGGGTATATTATTGATGATCATTGGAACATCACAGATAAAAACACATTTAATGACTATGCCGCGTACGGTAAAAGTTCGAACACAGTAGCAACCGGTTTTACCTTAAATGCCTTATTGGATTCGAGGGACAATGCCATTAATCCGTCAAAAGGTGGTTATGCCTCTATACAATACCGCGACAATTATAAATTTTTAGGCAGCACCAGCAGCTGGCAATCGTTGATCGTTGACCTGCGCCGCTACATCAATTTACCCGAAGGCTCGGATAATGTGCTTGCTTTATGGAGTTACGACTGGCTGATACTGGGCGGCAAACCAGGCTACCTGGATCTGCCGAGCACACAATGGGATTCGTTTTCGGCCACGGGGCGCGGCTATATACAGGGCCGGTTCCGTGGTGCGCAAATGGTATATGCCGAGGCTGAATACCGGTACAAGATATTAAACAACGGTTTATTGGGCGGCGTATTCTTTTTGAATGCGGAGTCGTTTTCCGCAGCGCCGGGTACGCGGTTACAGGGCATACAGCCAGGCTATGGCCCAGGTCTGCGCTTAAAGCTGAACACCATTTCAAAAACAAATATCTGTGTGGATTACGGCTTTGGCCGGCAGGGCTCAAGAGGCTTGTTTATTGACGTGGGGGAGATATTTTAAGATATGTATTCCGGATCTATGCGGGTAATTCAAGGTGTTTGTGGCGTGTTCGGGGGTGTTCAGGGTGCGTTCGCGCCATGTTCGGGGGTGTTCGCGGCGTTCGTACTAACAGCAAAGCGAACACAACACGCTTTGCTATGTTAAATATAAAAGCCTAATTTCGTTTATGAGCTCAAACGACCGCCGGATATTTCTTAAACAAGCTGCAACGCTTGCAGGAGCATTTTCAGTGAATAGTCTTTTTAACCAAACCCACGCGGCCGAGTGGCAAAAGGCGGCGCAAAAAATCCAAAACTTAGATGCTGCGCAGGCGGCCGAAGATGAAGATTACTGGAGCGTGATACAGCGGTCGTACACGGTAAACCCCAACATCATAAATTTAAATAATGGCGGGGTGTCGCCATCGCCGCTGGTGGTGCAGCAGGCAGTGGAGCGGTATAATCAGTTAGCTAATGAGGGGCCGTCGTACTACATGTGGCGCATCCTCGACCAGGGCCGCGAACCGCTGCGCGAAAAACTGGCAGGTCTTGCCGGTGCTCTGCCGGATGAGATCGCCATAAACCGAAATGCGACAGAGGCTTTAAATACGATTATTTACGGGTTGGATTTAAAAAACGGCGATGAGGTGATCGGCACTAAACAGGATTACCCGCACATGATACAGGCCTATCGGCAGCGGGCCATGCGCGAAGGGGTAGTTTATAAACAGCTCAGTTTTGATTTCCCGATCGAGGATGATGAGCAAATTGTAAAAGCCTTTGAAAACGCTATCACTCCCAAAACAAAACTATTGCATGTTACCCACATGATCAATTGGGTGGGCCAGATACTACCTGTGCGTAAAATATGCGATGTGGCGCATGCGAAAGGTATCGAGGTAATTGTTGATGGCGCGCATTCTTTTGGCCTGATGGATTTTAAAATACCAGAGCTGCATTGCGATTATTTCGGAACCAGCCTGCATAAATTTCTTTCGGCGCCTATTGGCAGTGGTATGATATGGATAAAAAAGGAAAAGATAGAAAAGGTATGGCCGCTGTTGTGCAATGATAAACCGCATAGCGCCGATATCCGGAAATTTGAAGATATAGGTACACGCAGCTTCCCGATCGAGCAGGGGATAGGTGAGGCGATAAACTTCCATGAGGGGATCGGCAGCAAGCGCAAAGAGGAAAGAATACGCTACCTTAAAAACTACTGGGCCTCAAAAGTGCAGCAAATACCAAAAGTAAAACTGCATACTTCGTTAAACCCTAAATACTCATGCGCTATCTGCGGCGTAAGCGTAGACGGCATGACACCGGCCGAGCTGGACAATGCACTGTTCAGTAAATATAAGATCCATACAGTTGGCATAGTTTGGGAAAACATCAGCTGCGTGCGGGTTACGCCGCACGTTTATACAACCCCCGCCGACCTGGATAAGCTGGTACATGCTATGGAAGAGATCGCTTCAAGAAAATAACATCTATTTTTTTAGCCGTGCGGCAACCAAAGGTTCCAGGCGTTGTATCCATAGCCCATACATCTTGCCGGCTGGGTGAAGCCCATCTGGTGCGATTAGCGCCGGGTCATTTGCCGCCTGCCGGGAAATATCGGTTATATCTACATAGGCCACTCCGGCTTTTAGTGTTTCGGTTTTATTGATGGCGTTAAACTGGTCTATCTGCGGGCCGATAACGCTATCATTACCCCCGGCAAATGGCGTTACGCCGTAGTCAGGAATTGATAAAACAAACACACGGCTTGCATCGCCTTTGGCAAAATTGATAGCCGTATTTAAAAGCTGAATAAATTTAACGCGATAATTGCTTTGACTTAAGCCCTGGAACTGATCATTGACACCAATCAGCAAAGTAACAAAATCAAATTTTTTATTAGTAATACTGCTGGCGGCAATGGCGCTGATTAAATTGTCGGCTGTCCAGCCTGTTGTTGCAATAATCGCGGGCGGTTGAACAGAAAACGAATCCGATTTTAACGAACTAACAAGCTGGTATGGGAATGACTGGTTTTGCGGCACAGCCTCACCAATGGTGTAAGAATCGCCGAGGGCAAGATAGGTTAATGAGTCAGTCATAGTTGTTGTAGTGGCAGTTTTAGCAGGCATAGCCGGTACGGATGCGGCCTTTTTGATACATCCTGATATTGCAATAATAAAAATAAATGCTATTTGAATCCCTCTCATACAATGTCCATATTAAACAATACGGAAATATGACGTTTTAGGTTTTTTTTGACTTCATTTATATCAACAGGCCTTCCCAATTCTCTCTGCATTGAGGTCACATCCTTATCATCGATACCACAGGGAACAATATTTTTAAAATAATCCAGGTCAGTATTGATGTTAAATGCCAGTCCATGCATGGTGACCCATCGGCTGCAGCGGACACCCAGGGCGCAAATTTTACGGGCTTTGTCATTTTCGGCATCAAACCAAACGCCGGTATAACCGGGATACCGGCCTGCCGTTAGTCCGTAGTCGGCCAGGGTTAAAATAACAGCTTCTTCGAGTGTTCTAAGATAAAGGTGGATGTCAGTAAAAAAATTATCCAGGTCGAGGATAGGGTACGAGACGATTTGCCCCGGGCCGTGATAAGTGATATCGCCTCCCCGGTTGATCGGGTAGTAGGATGCTTTCTTTTCCCTTAATCCTTTTTCATCCAGAAGCAGGTGTTCAGGTTTACCGCTTTTGCCGAGCGTATATACGTGCGGGTGCTCGCAGAATACAAGGTAATTCGGCGTGTCAGTATATTCCTCGTATTCATCGCCTTCGATGGCGGCAAGGCGGTTGCGTATCTCAGTTTTTAAATTGACGGTAGCGGCAAATAAAGCTTCCTGTTTTTCCCAGGCCTCTTTATAATCAATTAAACCCCAATCACTAAAAATTACCTTTTTATTTTTCATCTGCACCGTTTACATATCCCAACATATAATCCTCGTATTGCAGGTAGCCTACATTATAATGGATGAGCGTTTCTCCCCGATGAAGCTTTGCTTTTACCGATCCATGTCCTTCAAAATTAAACGGCTCAAGCAAAATATTATCAGCAAATGATACCTCTTTTTGCCCGAAGCACTTATAAACCGCCTCTTTGGCACACCAGCAAACATACAATTGATTGATTTTTTGCCGCTCATCAATAAAGGCCATTTCTTCCGGCTGCATAAACTTGCTGGCTATGCGCTCAACCTTTTCCTTCACCTGCTCAATATCAATCCCCACCGGGTTGTTTTTGCTGATCATTACAGCCGCGTAATCAAACGAGTGGCTCAATGATATGTGATAGGGAAGATTTACCAGGTAAGGTTTGCCATGACTGTCTACTTTAAAATCTATATATTCTTCGGTGCCCAGCATTTTACGCAATAGTACGCGTGTTCCCAGCCAGTGCAGGTTGCGCTTGCCCTTGCTAAGCTGCTCATAAAAAGCCTTTTCGTGCTCATTCAGCTGCAGCTGACAATATAGTTCATCAACTTCCTCTTCAATTTTCCAAATAGCAAATTCTGTCTCGTCATCAACCTGCTGTCTGTATGCTATTGCCATAAAAGTAAAATTGTAAAAAGGATAACAAACTTATAGCAAATAAACCTAAATTGTACTGCTTTTTGTCAATTATAAACCGGCGACTAAAAAATTACCTGATGTTAACAGAAAAATTTACACCTGCCGAAGTTGAGCTTTACCGTCAGCAGGGATATATTATCGTAAAAGGCTTTTGCAAACCCGAAGAAGTGAACAAATTATACCATACCGCGCTTGAGGATAAGGCCATGCAAAACAATGCCTTAGACCTGAACGACCAGTCGGGCAAAAAAACAAGGCTCTCATTGTGGTTTACGCCCGGGAACGATGTTTTCGGCTATCTCACCCGCAGCGAAAAAATGATCGGCGCCGTAAAGCAGCTGCTAGGCGACCATGCGCCGGTTTGTCATTTTCATTCCAAGCTGATGCAAAAGGAACCGAAAGTTGGCGGCGCATGGGAGTGGCACCAGGACTATGGCTACTGGTATAAAAACCAGTTTATGTTCCCCGATGAGCTGATCAGCGTAATGGTAGCTTTGACGGAAGCGAACAAAGAAAACGGCTGCCTGCAGGTGATAAAAGGCTCGCATAAATTGGGACGGGTAAACCATGGTTTCGCCGGCGAGCAGGTGGGGGCTGATATGCAAATGGTTGACAACGCCCTGAAAACGATGGAACTGGTATATGTTGAGCTTGAACCCGGCGATGCGCTTATATTTCACAGCAATCTCCTTCATAGGTCCGAAGCCAACCTGTCTGACAGGCCGAGATGGTCGGTTATTTCATGTTACAGCCTGCAATCCAACCTGGCCTATAACGAAACATCCACCTCCTGGAAAATACCTGTTGACGTTGTGCCTGATAACGCCATACTGGAGTGGCAACCCGAATCATTATCAAATGCCGATTTCCTCAAAAAAGAAAACGACCCCGCATTAAAAGAAACGGGCTGGGAAAAATAATTTGAAAATGTGTTGATTTGATGATTTGAAAATTGAAATGATTTTAATTCTTTAGTATTTAACAACCCTTACAACTAAAATATGAACATAGCCATGTTAGGTTCGGGATTTATCGCCCGTTTTTATGCAGACGCTTTGCAAGCCCAGCGCGCAAAGGATAATTTGATCAGCGTTTATTCACGAAATATAGATAAAGCCAAAAAGTTTGCTGACGATTACAAACTCGGATTTTTCTCGGATGATATGGATGAAGTAGTGGGGCGTAAAGATGTTGATGTGGTGGTGATCTCCCTGCCGAATAATTTACACGAAGCCGCCGTGGCCGCCTGCGCCAAAGCCGGTAAACATGTGTTATGCACTAAACCGCTCGGGCGGAATGCTGAAGAGGCAAAAAGAATGCTGGATATGGTAGAACAGGCCGGTATAATGGGCGGCTATCTCGAAGACCTTTGCTATACGCCCAAGTTTTTAAAATCAATGAAGAGCATAAAGGATGGCAACATCGGCAAGGTGCTTTGGGCCAAATCGCGCGAAGCACATCCCGGTCCGCATAGCGATTGGTTTTGGGACCATGAGCAATCGGGCGGCGGGGCAATGGTCGACCTGGGTTGCCATTGTGTAGAGATTGCCCGTAACTATATTGGTAAGGAAATTAGGCCGGTTGAGGTGATGTGCTGGGCCGCTACACAGGTACATCCCATACAGGCAGAAGACAGCGCTATCGGCCTGGTAAAATATGCCAACGGCGCCATCGGACAGTTTGAGGTAAGCTGGTGCTTTCGCGGGGGGATGGACCTGCGCGACGAGGTAATGGGTACCGAAGGCACCATCTGGCTCAACAACTTCCTGCGTACAGGCTTTGAAATGTTCAGCACCGGCAAGGGCGGCTACGTGGCCGAAAAAGCCGAAAGCAACAGCGGCTGGCTGTTCCCTGTCGGGGATGAGATACACGAACTGGGCTATACCAACATGTTTACCGATATGTTCAATGCCATCGAAAACAAAACCGAACCGCTCGAATCATTTTACGATGGCTATATCGTGAATGCCATACTTGATGCAGCGTACCTGTCGGCAAAATCAGGTAAATGGGAAACGGTGCAAATAGAAGGCTGGCGCGGCGACCAGAATATCGACTATGGTTCAAATTTTGTATCGTACGACAACGATTATTATCTCATCAAAAAAGAAATATTGCCCCACGGCGAGCAGAAACTTATTCTTAAGCACAAAATATCAGGCGAAGTAGTAGCCAGGGATGTTCGCGAATAACACTCGTCCGGGTGTTCGATTTCTTGACAGATGAACGCATTGAACACCTGAAAAATGGCAAATCGTTAGAAATGTTTATAAACTTTAAAATGCCCGGATAGTCTCTCATAGAAGGCCTGTGGATGAAATCGCTATCGCATGCCCAAATGACTCAACCGCAGCGATCAACCGTAAATCGTAATTCTTAAATCTAAAATCTTAAGCCCTCTTTCTTTCCACATTTCCCAAAAACTAATGTTGGCAATATCTCATTGCCGGGAAGTTTAAATAGTCATAATTTAGACGGCTCAACCCTCGTCATGATACTTTCCGATAAGCGCATTTTAGAAGAAATAGATAAAGGACATATCATTATTGAGCCATTCCGCCGCAATTGCCTGGGCACCAACTCTTACGATGTGCATTTGGGAAAGCACTTAGCCACTTACCGCGACCGTGTTTTAGATGCCAAACTGCATAACGAGATCGTGTTTTTTGAGATACCTAAGGATGGTTTCATCCTGCAGCCCAATACACTTTACCTCGGTGTTACGGTTGAATATACCGAAACACATTGCCATGTCCCTTTCCTGGAAGGAAAGTCAAGCACAGGACGGCTGGGGATAGATATACACGCCACCGCCGGCAAAGGCGATGTAGGTTTTTGCAATACCTGGACGCTCGAAATATCATGTACCCAGCCCGTAAAAATTTATGCAGGTATGCCCATCGGGCAGCTCATTTATTTTGCCGTAGAAGGCGAAATAGAAACATTTTATAGTACCAAGGACAACGCTAAATACAATAACCCAACCACACGCCCGGTTGAAAGCATGATGTGGAAGAATGTTTTTTAGGAAAGTCCGAAAGAAATAAGCCGGATGTGACATAGAATGGAGACTCCTTATCAGCCCGATTGCTCAGCGACAGTTCTTCATGAATGACCTTCCTGTGTACTGTGTCGTCCTAAAAAAAATTTACACTTTTTTGTGTAACCTATTTCAGGACAAGACTAAAAGTGCGACACCTGCGGACAGGCAATCATTAGCTAATAGATATTTCGAACTACTTTACTGACTTTCGGACTTTCCCAACTTTTTTCGTACTTTCAATTTTATTCCCCTTTATGAACCATAAACGGACGATTGTAAGTTTGCTGATTATCGGATTGGTTACCGTACTGTCGGCATTTATCAGCATTGATGACGATCCGATCGGCAAGATCGCAGCGCAGCTTGATAAATGGCTTTCGGGTCACCTGCAGGAAAAAGTTTACCTGCAATTAGATAAGCCGTATTACGCTGCCGGCGATGATATATGGTTCAAGGCGTATCTTGTTGTGGGCGCCAAACACCACCTGTCGGCTGTTAGCGGCGTACTGAATGTGGAGTTGATCGACGAGTTGGATTCTGTTAAACAAAGAATAAAGCTGCCCGTGATAAGCGGGTTAACCTGGGGCGATTTTTCGCTGCCCGATACACTTAAAGACGGGAATTACCGTATAAGGGCTTACACCAACTGGATGCGCAACGCCGGAGAAGCTTACTTTTTCGACAAAACCTTCGCGGTCGTTAATGCAATCGGCAATAAAGTTTTCACAAAAACCAACTATACCTACTCCGTTCAAAACGGAAAGCAAAACGTAAACGCTGTAATAAATTATGCGGACTTAAACGGAGCGCCCTATGCCGGAAGACGTGTAAACTACGAAGTGCGCTTTGGCGCAAAGGTGATAACAAAAGGCAAGGGGCTTACAGATGATAAAGGGAATTTAAATGTTAGTTTTTCAGATGTAAATCCGCAGTTGCTCACTGCAGGCCGGATCAATACCGAACTAAGTGTTGACAACAAAAAATCGATAACGAAATCAATAATCATAAAAGCGGCCTCTGCTAAAGTGGATGTGCAGTTTTTCCCTGAAGGAGGGAATCTGGTTTACGGAAATGATTCGAAGATAGCGTTCAAGGCGGTTGGCGCCGACGGATTGGGCGCTAATATAAAGGGAACTGTTTTGGATGATAAAAATACCACGGTGGCAACATTCAATACCACGCATCTGGGTATGGGGGTGTTCGATTTTACACCCGAAAGCGGACGGATATATAAAGCGATGATTACCTATGCGGACGGTTCATCCAACTTCATTGACCTGCCAGCAGCGGTAAATAGCGGTTATACGCTGGATGTTTACAACGCCGGCGAGAATTTCATTGTAAAAATTTTGCCCGGATCGGAAATTACAAAGGCTACATCCGAAACCGGGCAATTAAGCCTGATCGGCCAGTCGGGCGGGATAATTTATTATGCAGCAAAAAGTTCACCCGGCAGCAAATCTTTCAGGGCCATTATACCAAAGCGCAAGTTTCCGTCGGGGATCGTACAATTTACGTTGTTTTCCCCAACGGGTGAACCAATGAACGAGCGGATTGCATTTGTGCAAAACGCCGATCAGCTTAAGCTGGATATCTCAACCGGAAAACAGGCTTATTCACCCAGGCAAAAGCTAAAAATTCAACTGCATGCAAAGGATGCGGCGGATCAGCCGGTGGTGGGCAGTTTTTCGGTATCGGTGACTGACGAAACAAATGCGCCGGTTGATGAATCTGCGGAAAGCACGATATTATCCAATTTGCTGTTGACAGCTGACCTGCGGGGGTATGTAGAACGTCCTGCATATTATTTTACCAATCCTGACGAAAAAACCGCTGCCGACCTGGATTTGCTGATGCTTACCCAGGGTTACCATAGGTTTGAATGGAAGCAGGTGCTGAGCGAAAACTACCCGGCCGTTACCTACCAGCCCGAAAAAACACTCGAAATATCCGGCCACCTGAAAACGCTCTCGGGCCGTCCGGTTGCAAACGGTAAGGTTACTATATTCACTACTACAGGCCGCGGCTTTATTTTGGACACCGTATCAGACAACTATGGAAGGTTTAGTGTTGGAAATTTAGTGTTTAAGGATAGTGTGAAATTTGTGATACAGGCACGCACGGCAAAAGACCGGAAAAACCTGCAGATCGACCTTGATAATATATCGTCGCTACAAGCAGGAAAAAATAAAAACGCGCCCGACCTGCAGGTAAATGTTAGCGACGGCCTTTCGTTTTTTTTGCATAACAGCGAAAACTGGTATTCCGGCCAGCTTAAGTACGGTCTTATCAATCATTCCGTGTTGCTAAAACAGGTCGAGATAAGGGCGAAAAAAAACCCTGCCGAACATTCATCAAATTTAAACGGTCCGGGCAATGCCGACCAGGTTTTCAGCGGTGAAGAGTTTGCCAGGATGGCATGCCCTCAAATTGCTGATTGTTTGCAAGGCAGACTAGCCGGTGTTCGGTTTTTGAACGGTGTACCATACTTAATGCGGTCTCAAAACTGGCCGATGGAAATAATAATTGATGGAGTAAATGTTGACTCGGATATTTTGCATGAGTTAAATGCAAATGATGTTGAAAGTATCGAAGTGCTGAAATCCATAGGTTACACTTCTATCTACGGAGCCACTGGCGGCGGCGGGGTTTTGATAATTACCACCAAAAGGGGCGGTTCGGATTACGTTCAGCGTTATGCGCCGGGTATATTAACTTACAGTCCAAAAGGCTATTACTTATCAAGAACCTTTTATTCACCGAAATATGACGATCCTAAAACCAATGCACATGTACCCGACCTGCGCAGCACCATATACTGGAATCCCAACATTATAACTGATAAGGACGGCGCGGCTTCATTTGAATATTTTAACGCCGATACAAAAGGCACGTACCGGGTGGTGATAGAAGGGGTTGACGACACCGGCAACCTGGGCAGACAGGTTTACCGGTATAAGGTGGAGTAGGTCTTGAGTGATGATTTGTAGTTATTACAAGGCGGTCATAAAAATGAATCGTCCCGGTTGTCATTCTGAACGCCGTGAAGAATCTTCTTCAACTGGCAGGTATGCGCTGTTTATTTCTAACGTAGACGATTCTTCGCTATCGCTCAGAACGACAAAATCCTTTGGTGTTTTCAAATACAACCTAATCTCCAATCTCCTACCTCGCCAAATAAAATTTAGTCCAAAAATCACTCGACTTAAATAATTCACTTTGCCCCTGGTCAGCCGGCGTTCCGCTACGGTTGCCGCCACGTCCGCCGCGACCACCGCCACCCATGCCGCCCCGGCCACCGCCGCCCATGCCGCCGCCTCTTCCGCCACGGCCCTCGCCGCCTTGCTGTTCACTAACGCCGGCATTAGCAGTTGGCCTTGTAAAGCCGTTTATTTTTAAATTAAAGGCCCATTCATTTTTTGCCGGGCCATCGACGTGGAAGAACTTTAGTGGGATAGCCGCCTCACATACCAGGTTTCCGTTTTCATCATAGTTGATGGCGGTTTGAATCCCGTATGTATTGGAGGTGGTTATCATATCACCTTCGATATCTTTAAAGCCCGCGACTTTAATGCCCCGCAGTGTAGTTAACCGCTCGCGCATTAATTCGTCCCGGTCGGCTTTGGTGATTTCACCGGTTTCAGCCTTTCGGGGATCAAAGGTGGTGCTCCCCTGGATGTTGAGCGGAAAAGTAATGCTGTAGCTTTCCTTTTTCTTACCCCTCGGATCGATACTGAAGGTTAAGCCTGATCGAAGTACTTTAATTTGGTCGACACGATCATTGATGCGAATGGCCATATACAGGTTATCCTTATCATTCGCCAGCGAGTAATTTATCTTTTTTTCGGCGTTATAATACCGCAGACTGTCGCCCCATTCCTTGGCATCGCCGTCGATCACCAGGTGTGCCGGCGGCGCATGCAGCGTACCTGATTGTGCGTTAGCTATGCTAACCATGAAACACTGGCTGATAAAAAGGGCGAGGCCCGCAAGAATAGTTTTCATAGTTGTATTAAGGATTAGGTGCTTTGAACAGAATTTTGCCGCTTTTATTGTTGCTTTTGCGTAAATTTGTAGTTACGTATGCCAACTGAGACACAGGAAGAAACCTTTACCCTCGAAGAGTTGCTGGTAGGGTTAAAAGAATTGCACCGGCTTATTTTATGGAATGATGATGTAAATTCTTTTGATCATGTGATATTTTGCATGATGAAGTACCTCGACTACTCCGAAGCACAAGCCGAAAAAATAGCCTGGAAGGTACATAACGAAGGTAAATGCGCTATACTTGAAGGCTCCTTTACCGAGGTAGAAGTTTACCGCAAAATACTCCAGCAGGAAGGGTTGACTGTGAGCGTTGAGTAGAAGTTTGAAGTCTTGAGTCGGAAGTCAGAAGTCCCGAGTCAGATTATTGCTTACACAGCATCCGACTCAAGACTCCAGACTCAGGACTAAACCATATAATTCCACCCATGTGTATCAGGCAGGTTGCCGTAGCGGATACCATCAAGTGTTTTTAATACTTTTTGCGAGAATTCTCTTTCTTTCGGGTCGCTTAAAAAATATTCTTCGCCATTATAGCTGATCGAACCAACAGGTGCAATTGTAGCCGCAGTGCCCGCGCCGAATGCATCGGTCAGTTTACCATTTTTAGCGCCTTCTATAATTTCGGCGATCGAAACCCGGCGTTCTTCAACCGGCACACCCCATTCGCGTGCCAGCGTTAAAACAGTATCGCGGGTAACGCCATCTAATATCGTATCGCGGGTTGAGGGAGTGATCAATTTCCCGTCAAGGAAAAACATCACGTTAGCAGCTCCCATTTCTTCAATGTAAGCGTGTTCTTTCGCATCGGTCCATATCAACTGGTCAAAACCTTCTTCAGCAGCTCTTTTAGCCGGAAGCATGCCGCCCCCGTAATTACCCGCTGCTTTGGCATAGCCAAAACCGCCCTCGGCAGCACGGGTGAAATTAGTTTCCACCTTAACGCGTAAAGTCTTCGAAAAATAAGGGCCTACAGGGCCTATTAACACGATGTATTTATAGGTTGCCGATGGTTGTACGCCCAGGTAAGGGTCAGTGGCAAACATAAATGGCCTGATATATAGGGAGTGGTTAGGCTTGGACGGGATCCAATCCTTATCCACATCCACAACTGCTGCAATACTTTGGATAAATATTTCTTCAGGCAGTTCGGGCATGCACAAACGCTCTGCCGATTTATTGAACCTGCGTGCATTTTTATCCGGACGGAACACCGACACCTGCCCGTCGGCATGTTTGTAAGCCTTTAAGCCTTCGAAAAAAGCCTGCCCGTAGTGCAACGCCGAAATAGCCGGGTTAAATCCAATTTCCCCATAAGGGACTATCTGGAAATTTTTCCATTCGCCGCCTTCATAGTCAGCCACAAACATATGGTCGGAGAAGGTGCGCCCGAATTGTAAATTGCTAAAATCCGTTTCATTTAAACGGGAATGTTTGGTTTTGGTGATCTTGATATCCAGCGTCTCAGTCATGGCCTGTTGTATTTAATTCTGAAAATGGCAAGGTAGGAATTTTTTTGCTCATAGTTGAATTTAGTCCATAGTCCATAGACGATAGACCATGGTTTTTGTTAATCTGACAAAAATATGGTAGAAATAACAGTCATGGTGCATGGACTATCGATTATCGGCCTCGCCCACCACCTTCTCCACCCAGGCCTTCCCCCAATTCTCAATTTCCTCAGCATTCCATAATCCTGGGTAAAAGATCCTTTTCTGAAATCGCGGCGGTAAATACTTTTGCCAATTTGTGCCGCCGGTGGCTTTTATTTCGTCCGGCTCGCGGTGCAGGTACCTAACAGCCGATTTGAAATGCGATAGCGGCCAGTTTACATTTACATTGATATCCAGTTGTTTCAATTCATTTTCGAGTGCCGGGGTGGCTTGTCCGTTAGTTTTTAGCTGGCGGAACAGCGCGTTAAAGTTGTGGCTGATATTGGCTTTTCCCAGCTCAATAAAATCATTCGCGTATTTTTTCTCGAACTGTTTAAGCGTTAGGGTTTTTTTACCGGTTGACAGTTCGGTAGCGCCAAATTTCCAATATAAAAATTCAAATTGCTGGTCTATGGTGCTGTTCCGTAATTCTTCGCGTTTGTCGGCGGCAACAAGGTTTATAAAATCGGTCGCGTATATCTCGATCATCCGGTACTGTCCCGACTGAAAGCCGCTCGCCGGCAGCAACGACATCCGGAATTTCAGGAACTGTTCTTTTTCCATCCCGTAAACCATAATATCGAATGATTGGGTCAGCGCCTCAAAATACCGGTTAATGCGCTGCAAACGGGCTGTAAAAAAATCCGCTGTTAATGGGTTTTGGGCTGCTACCTGTCTGCATTCATGCAGTATCAGCTTAAAGTACAGCTCGGTTATCTGGTGATAAATAATAAATATCTCCTCGTCCGGGAACGGTGTCTTCGGGTTTTGCAGGCTTAACAAGGTATCCAGGTGAATATAGTCCCAATAAGTTAAGAAATCAGCATGCAGCAAGCCATCCAGGTACGATGTCATATCCTGCCCCATGGCTTCATATTTTTCCTGCAGCCGCGCCAGGCGGTCTTCAATTTCCGGCGAAAAATCCATGGTCAAATGTAAGAAAGAAAACTATTTTCGATGAGTAAGGATGTTTGACCCCGTTAATTGGTCATACCCAAACAAAATATGTCCTTTTAAGTTGTTACTATGATTATTACCAAATCTTGTACAGCCATGACCATCAAAAAAGTACTTATCGGCGTTGATGACAGCAAGTTTGCGGAGTATGCTGCAGCTTACGGTTTCGAAATAGCCCGCAAATTTAACGCATCCGTAGGTTTGGTAAATATTGTTGAACCGACTATGATGCCGCCAATGGGCGCCGGCGCCGACCCGGTTTTAGGCATGCCGATGCAAGGTGTGGGTGTCGAGGAGATGGAGCTGCTCGATATCCGCAAAAGCCAGGCAGAAGATATTTTTGACCGCACCACAAAGAAATTTGCGAAAGATATAAAAGTCTCTCATTTCACAGAGTATGGTGCGACCGCACAGGGTATCATCGATTGCAGTAAAGAATTCAAAGCCGACCTCATCGTTATAGGAACCCATAACCGCTCCGGCATCGACCGCCTGCTGATGGGCAGCGTAGCCGAGCATGTAGTGCGCCATTCGGAAGTACCGGTGCTGGTGGTGCCTTTTGGTCAATAGTCGATGGACCATAGACGATAGCAAATTCGAGTAAATTAATAACCAATTCTTTCCATGGACTATCGACCATGGTCTATGGACTCTCTAATAAAGCAACCTAAACTTGATCGTCTGGTCAATAGCCTTCAGCTCATTTAGTACCTCGGTATCATAACCCTTATTCACATCCGTAATAACATAACCGATCTGAGGGTTGGTCACCAAAAACTCGCCGACTATATTGATGTTATGGCGGGCAAATACTTCGTTTATTTTAGCCAGTATACCCGGTACATTTTTGTGGATGTGAATTAGGCGGTGCGCGTTGTTTATGCGCGGCGGCTGCAGGTCGGGGAAGTTGCAGCTGGTATGCGTTTTACCCTCGTTCATAAAGCCCATTACCCGTTTGGGGATAAAATCGTCGTTGCGCGGGTTGTTTTTTGGGTCGTCGAAAATAATGATACCGTTTTCGCAGGCTGCCTCGGCTAATTTCCGGCTGGCTACCTTTCCAAAAACACCTATTACCTTTAACCGGCCTGCATTCTGCACTTGTTCAACAGTGGGCTGATGCTCTTCGTCGCAGAAAACAATGCCTGCTTCTTCCAGGTACTTATCCTCGATCGATTCGCGCTGGCGGATATTGTAGCCTTCCTTCTGTATCTGCGCAAGGGCTTCTTCTTCTATTTCGCCCACCACCAGGCACTTAATGCGGTTTTTAGGATAAGATATCGCCCTGGGCAGTTTATTGATATACAAAAACTCATCGAAGCTCGGCGTAACGTGGTCGGCCCTTTCGGCGATGGATTTGCGCTCGATATTTTCCGTAAAGGCGAAGAATTTTTTGATCAGCCCCGATTCTTTTAACTGGAAATCCGAGTAGCCGTCGCCAATGCCGTAAATATCACCCTGCAGGTTGAGCTCTTTTAACAGCTTAACCTTGCCGCCTTCCTGCGAAAGCGGGTTGCTGCGGTCATAGCCAATGATATTTCCTTCTTCGTCAAACTCAAAGGTATTGGCATAAATGTTTTCCTTCTTGATCTGGTATTCCGTCACCACCGGGATAATAAAATCCTTGAACCCGCCCGAAACGATCAATACCTCGTCCTGGTGGTTCTTAAAAAACACGGTGTTTCGTGAAAAGGAAACCGATACTTTTTTCTTTAGATGGGTGATCAGCTGTTTCAAATGCTCGCGGTTGGCCTGTAAAAGTTTTACGCGTGCTTCCAGGCTTTCGGTAAATGATAATTTACCTTCCATCGCCGCGTTTGTCAGGTCCTCAATTTGCTTGTAGATATTTTCCCTGTCGGGATGATTTTTTAGCGAGATACGCGCCAGCTCATCCAAAGCCTCCACCTGTGTAAACGTACTGTCGAAATCTATAATAAAGTATTGACCCATGCTTGTTGATATGCAATCCCGATAACTATCGGGAGCAGCTCTGCAAATGTGCAAATTATGGATTGATTTTGAAATTGTTTATAAAGTTGATAGGATGGGTAGGATATGTTGTGGGGCAAACTCATAGGAACGGGCTGTTGGCGAAATCTTTATAAGATTCACAAAATAATAACACAGGGTTTTTGGTAATGTAAATTGTTTTTCATTAGATTTGATATACCCTTACCATAGCCAATTACAACTTAAATCATTAATAATCAAAGCCAAGCCAATAAAATCAAACCTGAATCGTGTGGCTGTTCATGCGCCTGATTTTTACGCTTAATGCAATTGAAAGCGGGCAAGGAAATAAAAATATACAGGCTTCTATCACTTAGAATTAATTTAATCAATATAAACCCTAAAACCACGATTATGGAAGTTCACGTAAATTATCTTGCCGTAGCGGCAGCGGCTGTTGCCAGTTACATCATCGGCGCAATTTGGTACGGCGCAATTTTTAGCAAAGTTTGGGTGCGTCTTACCGGCATCACCGACATGAAGCCTGCGCCAATGAATATTGTACTGGTCTTGATCAGCTCATTTGTAATGGCTTATGTGCTGGACCATTCAATTATTTTTGGAAATGCCTATTTAAAAACCGGCGGGGTCCATGGCGGGTTAATGGGTGCGTTTTTCCTTTGGCTCGGCTTTGTAGCCACCGTAACACTTTGCACTAAACTGTATGAGAAAAAGCCCTGGGGACTTTGGCTGCTGGATAATGGCTTTTGGCTCATCTCGATGATGGTGATGGCTACTATTCTGTCTGTGTGGCTATAAGCAGATTTCTTTGTCACAATCACAATACTAAATTATTAAGCTGCCTGGCTTTCCTCTTTAGGGAGTCGGGGAGCTTAATATCCTTAATTCCTTCGGAAAATAATTATTTACCCTGTTCGGCAGCAGTTTGGCCCAGCCCAACGGGTGCCCTTCAAACGTCATCAGGCTCCAGCCTTTATTGGCTGTATCAATATCTATGTTCTCCCGGCGCAAATAAAGTATTGCCCGGTCGTAATCCAGTTCCGTCTCTAAAACCGTGTCCTTATTTATATATATGCTTAGCGCCAGCTCGTGGTCGGGCACCATGTCGTTGCCCATCAACCGGCCAATTCGCACACCCGATTTTTTGATATATAAATGGCGCTGCAGCGTATCAAGGCTGTCCTTATGCTGCTGGTTTATGGCCATCCAATCGTCGTTCACTTTAAAAAAGTAAAAATCGTCCGGTGCATTGATATACGCTTTTACCTGTTCAATCTCTTTGGCGGCCAGTTTCTGGTTGCCCTTTGTTTTGAAGGATGACAATTGCACGGTCTCCCCGTTTTTC
Source organism: Mucilaginibacter sp. (assembly GCA_035568395.1). Taxonomy (GTDB): domain Bacteria; phylum Bacteroidota; class Bacteroidia; order Sphingobacteriales; family Sphingobacteriaceae; genus Mucilaginibacter. The sequence goes on from DATMOF010000009.1 coordinate 294,482, forward strand.
TGTAAGCAGGCAGCAAATAAGCCTTCGCCTTTTACCTTGCCGGGATAAAAGCGATATCCCCATGCTTTCTGCTGGTCCGACTCGGTTTCCACAATGCCCCAATCGGTATGAATAGGTATGCGCCGCGTTTCCATGGCAAATTCTTTGCACAGCCAATCGAGTATATCCTCGTTTTCGGGGTGCGAGTAGGAGCAGGTGCTATATATAAGGTGTCCGCCGTCTTTTAAAGCCGGGTAAACATCCGCCAGTATGCGCTCCTGCCGCTGGTGGCACAAGCTCACATTCGCCTCCGACCATTCGTTCATCGCCGCCGGGTCTTTCCTGAACATGCCCGAGCCAGAGCAGGGTGCATCTACTAATATAATGTCAAAAAAGCTGGTCAGTTTGCTGAAATCCCTGGGATCGTTATTGGTTACGATAACATTGGCAGTGCCCCAGCGGTTAAGGTTGTCGCACAAAACCGGGACACGGGTTTTTATAATTTCATTCGATACCAACAGGTCGTCACTATTTAAGGCCGAATTGATGAGGGTGCTTTTACCGCCAGGAGCGGCGCACAGGTCCAGGATTTTTATAGGCTCATCGTTATTTTGCCTGATCTGTTTCAGGATATGGCCGATAAACATCGACGATGCCTCCTGCACATAATAACACCCGGCATGAAACAGCGGGTCGAAAGTGAACGAAGGGCGCTTATCAAGGTAGTAACCTTCCGGGCACCAGGGCACCTGTTCGCCTGTTTTGATGGATGATCTTTTAAACGGATTTATCCGGATGGATGTAGGAGCCTCAATATTTTTTTGCGCATTTATAAAATTTTCGGGCTCAAATCCGGGCTCGCCGGACAAAGAAGCCAGGAAATTTTTGGGGAAAATGGTTTCATTTATCATCGGCTTCAAAGATACAATTTCAAAAATTGCTGTTGCTTACGCGATAATGATAAAGACTTCATATTAAAATAACAGTTAGTTTACAGCGAGTTATAAAATTGATTTAGGTTTTTGTAAAATTGTTTTGGCAGACAGCTAAAATCTCTGTACATTTGTGACCGCTTTGGAAAAAAGGCGTCGTTCTGTAGAGATTTTAGAGACAAAAAAATATGTCAAAATAAGTGAAAATAACACTTGACAGACATTTAAAAAAATCGCATCTTTGCAGCCGCTTCAACAACGAGGCAAAACAGTCAAAACATTAAGAACCGCAAGGTTTTTGAAATAAAGTTCTCTGCGACAGAGAACAACAAACGTTCTTATAAAGGATAGATAATCATGTAGCGTAACGGCCGACCCTAAGGGGGAGGCGGGTTATGAAAAGAAGAGAAAAGGGATACTGTAGAAGGAATATTTTTTTTTTACAGATTCTATTATTAATAATAGGGTCAGTGAGCAAACAGAACATTTTACAATGGAGAGTTTGATCCTGGCTCAGGATGAACGCTAGCGGCAGGCCTAATACATGCAAGTCGGACGGGATTGGGTAGCTTGCTATCCATGAGAGTGGCGCACGGGTGCGTAACACGTATGTAACCTACC
>DATMOF010000010.1:0-53136 GCA_035568395.1 Mucilaginibacter sp.
ATATAAGTACGGTCAACGCCGTACTTCCTTGCTAATTTACGATGACTTGTCCCTTTTGTCAAATGCTCATTGATTATATGAGCTGCTAATTTTTCGTCCATTTGTTTACTTTTTGTGTAAACCTATTTCAGGACAAGACAAGGTGTCGCATCTGTCGCATCTGTCGCAGTGCGCCACTGGATACCCTATCCTACGGGTTTTTTACCGACGAAGCCTTGCCGCGTCATTTCGCCCCAGCTGTTCTTTTTCCTTAACAGGTCGATATTTCCCCTGATTGCCGACCAAACCACAAAGGGATGATAAACAAAAGGCTCAATAATAGCAACCAACAGCAGGCGCAGGATGTCTTTATTTCGCTTGTATTGATTGTACGTTAATACTTCCATCAGGATAGCAAAAACCGAATATAATATGCCGAGGATAATAACGCCTATCATAAGCAAAACTAAAGCATGCGTAACAATGCCCATCAGGCAGGCTGCGATGAATAAAATGATGCCGATAAACTCAACTATCGGCGCCATAAATTCAAAAAACAGCCAGTAAGGGTAACTTAACATACCTAATAAACCATAATCGGGATTCAGGAACATTTTTTTGTGCATGCGGAGTGTTTCGATCGTGCCGCGCGTCCATCGGTTTCGCTGGCGCCCCAGGATCTTAAATGAGGCCGGCGCTTCCGTCCAGCAAAGCGGGTCGGGAATGAAATTTACCCGGTAAGGTTCTTTTAATTCTTCCATATAGCGCCGCATTCGCACTACCAGCTCCATATCTTCGCCCACGGTATTGATGTTATAGCCAGCACATTTTATAACAATTTCCCGGTCGAAAACCCCAAATGCACCTGAAATGAGCAATAAGCCGTTGAGCCGCGCCCAGGCCATCCGGCCCAGCAAGAACGCCCGTATATATTCGAGGGTTTGCATTCTCGGCAAAAACTGGTCGGGTAAATTTACTTTCACAATGCGTCCGCCTTCTATTTCGCAGCTGTTGGCAATACGCACCACGCCGCCAACAGCAATAACCCGTTTGCTGGTGTTTTCTAAAAAAGGTTTTGCCAGTTTTAATATGGCATCCTGCTCAAGCACACAATCCACATCGATGCACACATAATATTTATTCTGCGCTATATTAACGCCTACGTTTAGCGCATCGGCCTTACCGCCATTTACCTTATCTACAACTGTGAGCTTGCTGTATACCGGATTATGACTTTTATAAACGCCTTTTACCGGTTTTGTGGGTATTTGTTCGTTTACAAAATAATCTATCCTGTGCAGGTCGTAGGTGGTTATCAGCCTGCTTAACGAATCGTCTTTGCTGCCATCGTTTATAATGATCACCTCAAGGTGGTTATAGTGCAGCGACAGTAATGAGCGTACATTTTCGACGATCGTTTCGCCCTCGTTATACGCCGGGGCCAGGATACTCATACTGGGCAGCTCTGTCGACGATGCCAGCACACGGTAGTCGGTAAAACTATTTTTATGGCGGTAATTCCGTATTTCGGCAATTGATAAAACGCTTATGGCAATATACGACAATATTAGAAGGGCCGAATACAGTAAAAAACCATACATATAAAGGTTATGAAAAACTTCGGGCCAATTCATACAGCCAGTTCTCCTTTTATTTGAGCCAGTATCTCGTTTAAAGGGTACCCGCTGGCTGAAGCCGATATTCCGATCAATTCCAGGCCGTTTTTACTAATATGCGTTACAGCTCTTGCTGCATAAATCTTCATTTCGTTATTATCATACGCTAAAAGGCTCACGAGAAAGGGGGCATCATCTTCCGTGCCGATCGATCGCAGCGCTTTTACGATGGCCAATTGTATTTCAAGCTCTTCCTGCCAAAATCTTGATTTGAGTATGGCCGCGGTTTTATCGGTGTAAATTTCGCACAAGCAATCAATGGCCTGTAAACGCACATTTGCTTCCGGGTGTTCGAGGCATGCCAATATCGTATCATGCCATTGAAACCAGTGGTAGCTTCGGGCAAGTTTCAGGGCGAACACCGCAACGCTGCTGTTTTTAGATCTGAGCCAGGTATCAATACTGACATCCACTGGCGCGGCCTGCGATAATTGCTGTAACAGTTTGATCTGCTGCCATTCGGAAATAGGGTAGGTGATCACATTTAAAAACCGAAGCCCTTCGAAACCATAAAATTGTACCGTAGCCGACTGCGCCTCCATCCGTACCAGTTCATTTTTGTTGTTTGTGTAACGATATAGTTTAGGCAGCACGTCTTTCAGCTCCATTAATGTGAGCTCCTGGATAGCTTTGGCTTTTACGTACCATTGCGGGCTTTTTAAATTGGTAAGCGCATATTTATCAAGCTGCAGTTGCTGGTACAGGTGTTTTAAATTTTCGGAAGCCATGCCGGCCAGGCTTTTTTTAGTTGTTATAAGTTCCTCCGTTACGAGTTGCCGGAAATGCCGGTTATGCATTAAGCTTTCGGCACGGGCGGTTAAAGGTACGGTTGCATCCGGATTGTCTTCATTGTCGTGGAATACGGCCTTGCGAATAAGCAGCCCTGCAATTAATCGCCATTTTTCGTGTTGTTTTTCGTTTATACTTTTGTTATAGAGAAAAATCAGCATAAAGAACAAAAGGCTTATAATTAAAATACTGAGTGATTCGATAAGGATACCCATGTAACTCAATCCCGAAAGGAGGGTCAGCGGTAAGGACATTTTAGCAGAAAAATAAATCGTATTGAAATGACTTAAATGAATTTCCATCCGTTTGATGCTAAATATACAATAACCCGCCTGTTATTATATTATTTCCGGCCTGTATCAAATCTCCTTACGCGGACCGAAACCTCATTGGGGCTGAAAGGTTTGGTGATAAAATCATCCGCGCCAAGCTGAAACGCCTCCAGTACAACATTTTCCTGTCCCATGCCCGAAAGGATAATAACACGCATCTTATCCGGGTACTTACTTTTAACAGCGCCAATTATTTCGAGGCCGGATACATACGGCATCATAATGTCGGTAATTACGATATCGGGCTGAAATTCGTCGATCTTCTCTAATGCTTCACGACCATCGTGGGTAACAATAACTTCGTGCCCGTCCTTTTTCAGGCGGAATTCGAGCAACATTAAAATTACCTGATCGTCTTCAGCTATCAGAATTTTCATAACAACTCAAAGTTAATATTAGTTATCGATAATGAGCATTAATTAAGCAATGTTTGGCTTTCCACAATGCTTTATATTGCTTATTATTTATTTTCTCTATATGTAATTTAGTTACCCCTACATAAATTTTTGGTGTTATATACGGTTTCGCCCGATTTTTAGTTAAATAGATACAGTATTGTAAAACATTATACGTTGCAATACCGTAATATTTGTAATACCCCTATCCGGTCTTTAAATGAAGAAGCTTTTTTTGTTTTTTATAGTGTTTGTGTCAGTAATTTCGGCAACCGCCCAGGGCAGGTGGGAATTAAAGAAAGATGAAAATGGCATTGAAGTTTATACCCGCAAGGCAGCTACCGGGAATGTAAAAGAGCTGCGTGTAACATGCGAGCTGGATGCCACCAGGGCGCAACTGATCAATACCTTGCTCGACATCCCCGATTACAATGATTGGGTATATTCGAACAAGAAATCTGTTATCTTAAAAACACTGGGCCCGCAAAGGGTAATTTATTATACGCAATCGCATTTGCCCTGGCCGATCAAAGACCGCGACCTGGTTGTTGAACTCGATATCAATCCAACCCCCGAAATTCTGAATGTCCAGGCAAAGAGCCTGCCTGCGTATTTGCCTAAAAACAATAATTTCATCAGGGTGCCATATTCTCTCGCCACCTGGAAAGTAACACAGGCGCCCAATAATAAATTAAAGGTAGATTATACTTTCAGCGTTGACCCCGGGGGCAGTATCCCAGCGTGGATCGTTAATGCCACCATGGCTATTGGCCCATATAATTCTTTTGTGAAACTGAAGGAGGTTTTGAAGAATAAAGGTGGTAATAAAAAAAGCCTCCAGGCGAGTGCTGAAGGCTTTTGATAAAAGTGGTCCCGACGAGAATCGAACTCATATCTAAAGTTTAGGAAACTTCTATTCTATCCGTTGAACTACGGGACCTTTTGATTTCGAATTTCGGATTTTCGTCCCGATGGCTATCGGAATCGGATTTTGAAACCCGCCCTCTGAAATCTGTGCAAATGTGCGAATTTTGGATGAGTTGGGCAAACCCGCTGACAAAGATTTGTCAGTGTTCCAAAGTGTACCAGGTGTATCCACGTGTACCGGGTGGTACACCTGTAAAAGTGTATCAGCCGGGTCTCTCAAAAATTGGAACACCTGTGATCTGCACATGAAAATTATCTCACTACAGACCCGTTGTGCATATCCTCGGTAGCGGTTACAAAACTAAGTTTGCCATCAGCATTCTCGGCCATCAGTATCATGCCCTGCGACAGGATGCCTTTTATTTCGCGGGGTTCCAGATTTACCAGTATGCTTACTTTTTGGCCGATGATGTTTTCAGGTTCGTAATATTCGGCAATGCCGGATACCACGGTGCGCTGGTCGATCCCGGTGTCAATGGTCAGCTTCAGCAGCTTTTTTGTTTTGGCTACTTTTTCTGCTGTCAGTATTGTACCCGTGCGGATGTCCATTGCTGAAAAAGCATCGTAATTGATATTTTCCTTAGCCGGTGTTATTTGTACCTGCTTTGCGGCAGCTGCATCATCTTTTTTATCTTGTAGTTTTTGGATTTGCTTATCAATTACCTCCTCCTCCACTTTTTCGAATAACATGGACGATGGGTTCAATTGGTGCCCGTTAGTAAAAGTTATCTCGTCATCAAAAGTATCTGTATCGGCCGGCAAATTTAACATCCCGAAAATCCTTTTTGCAGTTGTTGGCAAGAAGACTTGCGCACAGGCCGCCAAATGCACTATAATGAATAAACAATTATGCAATGCTTCTTTGGCATCCGTGGGGTTGGTTTTTATAGTTTTCCAAGGCTCCTTTTCGGTTAGGTATTTATTGCCTAAACGGGCGATATCCATCACACTTTGTAAAGCTTGTCTAAATCTATACGCTTCCAGGTTAACTTCAAATTCATGATAAAAACCGTCGATTTGCATATCGAGATTACCATCCATAATCGTAATTTTTCCGTCTTCGCTTTCTACCTTGCCATCATAAAACTTGTGCATCAGTATCATTACCCGGTTCACAAAGTTGCCCAGTATAGCCACCAGCTCGTTATTCACACGCGCCTGGTAGTCCTTCCAGGTAAACTCGCTGTCGCTGGTTTCGGGTAATATGGAGGTCAGTACATAACGCAGCTCATCCTGCTTTCCGGGGAATTCTTCCAGGTATTCGTGCAGCCAAACCGCATGGTTTCGGGATGTGGAAAGCTTATCGCCCTCTAAATTCAAAAACTCGTTGGCAGGGACGTTTTGCGGCAAGATATACTCGCCATGCGCATGCAGAATAGACGGGAAAATAATACAGTGAAAAACAATATTATCCTTGCCGATAAAATGCAGCAGGCATGAATCGTCAGCCTCGTTTTCCTGTTTTTTCCAGTACAGCTTCCAGTCTTTACCGTTATCGAGCGCCCATTGCTTGGTGGATGAGATATAGCCTATCGGCGCATCCATCCACACATATAGTTTTTTTCCTTTTGCTTCTTCGAGCGGTACATCTATCCCCCAATCCAGGTCTCGGGTCATGGAACGCGGCTGCAGGCCCGACTTTAGCCACGATTTACATTGCCCGAATACATTCACTTTCCAGTCGCCTTCCTTGCTGTCGATCCATTTTTCCAGCCACGGCTGATACTTATCCAATGGCAGGTACCAGTGTTTTGTTGGTTTTAAAACAGGCGGCTTGCCGCTTAGCGTGGATATGGGGTTAATAAGATCAGTAGGGTTAAGCGAGGTGCCGCAATTTTCGCACTGGTCGCCGTAGGCATTTTCAAAATGGCAGTTGGGGCATGTGCCGACAATATACCGGTCAGCCAGGAACTGGTGGTATTCTTCATCATAATACTGCTCGGAGAATTTCTCGATAAACTCATCCTTTTCATATAGGTTTAAAAAAAACTCCTGCGACAGATCGTGATGTATCGGAGACGATGTACGGTGATAGAAGTCAAAGGCTATCCCGAATTCTTCAAAACTATTTTTGATCTGGTTATGATATTTATCGATGATAGCCTGCGGCGTGGTATTTTCTTTTTTTGCTTTTATGGTTATTGCCGCGCCATGCTCATCGGAGCCGCAGATGTAAACCACATCCTTTTTTTTAAGGCGCAGGTAGCGCACAAAAATATCTGCGGGCAGGTAGGCCCCGGCCAGGTGCCCTATATGCAGCGGCCCGTTGGCATAAGGCAAAGCCGACGTAACAGTGAATCGTTTAAATTTATTAAGGTTCGACATTAAGATTGTATCCTTTTTTGCAAAGATACTTTTTTGTGGGTTAAGTCCTAAAGTCGGCAAGAGGGAAAAGTCTGGAAAGTCTGGAATACGAAAGCGCGTGGCAGATGCCTCAGCGCCAAACATTTATTTTAATAGTTGGTTTCCCATTTATGGACACTCTTATAAAAATATTTGGCGAGGGGAAAGATTTAAATGCGTTGCAAATGAGCTGCCGCGGGGTAGCGGTTTTGCTGATAGCACTTATATTGATAAGGATATCCGGGCGGCGTTCGTTTGGTTTGCATACGCCGCTCGACAATATTGTCACTATATCGCTTGGCGCTATTTTAAGCCGGGCTGTGGTTGGTGCATCGTCATTCGTGCCGGTTATAACAACCTGTTTTGTAATTGTTATCCTGCACAGGGTTTTAGGCTGGCTGGTTTCCCGAAGCCGGCGGTTCGGTAATATCGTGGAGGGGAAAAAAATACTGCTTTTTAGCGATGGTAATTTTAACCGCAAAAACATCAGAAAGGCTTTGGTTTGCGAAGAGGATGTTATGCAGGGTGTCCGTGAATCGGCGCTAACGGATGATATGTCAAAAATCGACCGTGTTTACATGGAGCGCAACGGGCAGATCAGTGCTGTTAAGAAGACGCAGTCTTGAGTTTTAAGCCAGAACCCTGAGTCGGATTGGTTATAGTTACTGAAGTTTTAACCCCGAAAGCTCGTGTCCATACATGCCTTTATTTTGAATGAGCACCTTAAATTTGCTGCCCATCTCAATTAAAAGTGTCCGCGTAAGCATAGCTTCCTTCATGGCCAGTTCTGCCACGTTGCCGCCCTGCGGAGCGGTTTTCCTCAGATGATCTTTAATGCCAAGCGCCAGCAGAAAGTTTGCCTGGTTAACAAGCCCACTGCAGCCCAGACCGCTTTTTAAACCCCAGTGGCATAACGCCGTAAAATTAACATGCGCGGTAATATCCTGCGAACCGATGTTGATATAAGGTTTATCATTCACCTGGTGTTCGTGATAACATAACAGGGTCCCCTGGCTGCGGTGCTGCTTAACCAGGTCGGCGGCGGTGTAGCCATAGTCTATAGTCAGCACATATCCTTTTGTTAAAGAAGTGGCGATGGTTTCTATCCATTGAATGGCCTCAAGGTTTATTTCGGCCTGGAAGCCCCTGGGCAGCATAATGTTCTGTTCGGACAGGTAATTTTTAAGCACTTCAGGGGCGGGCTTTAATACTTCAATAAAGTCATCCTGGTAATCAACAAAAACTTCCATCAGCTCATCTTCCATAACAACCCGGTGTACGGATAAATTATCTAAAAGCTCGTTGGATAAAATACATCCGGTAACCAGGGCGATGTCTTCGATCGAATCATGCCAGCTTACCTTTCCGTTTAAATGGCCTTTTTCTATTTCGCGCATAGCCGGGCTCTTTTCGATGATCGCATAATGCAGATGGTCGTACATTTTCCTGTTATCTTTAAGATAGTTCAGAATATCATTGCACAGCGCACCCGTTCCCGCCCCGTATTCAACTATAGTAAATTCATTTTCGCCCATCAGGCGCCACATTTCTTCGAGCTGTTTACCGATCACCGCGCCAAAAGCATGTGTCAGGTTTGAGCTGGTGAAGAAGTCGCCCGCACGGCCAATTTTATTGCGAGGGCCGGTATAGTAGCCCAGTTCGGGGTAATACAGGGCCATTTCCATATAATCCCGAAAGGTAATAGGGCCATTCTCTTCTATCTGTTGTTTAATGATCTCCGAAAGCGTCATATTGAGCGGCAAAGATATATTTAGTTTTTAAGCCGGCGGCAATATAACAGATTATAGCCAAGGACGAATTATCTAAACCTTTGGCGGGGATATTGAATAAAAAAGCCCCTGATCGCTCAGGGGCTTTGAAGCTCATCTGGTTGTGGTTTACTTGACCGGCACAATATCGATAATAACCGTACGGTTATAAAAACGCTCTTCGGGAAGATTGTTTTCAAATGGCGCATGGCCGGGATCTTTTCCGTAACCGGATGTATTGAATTTTACATCAGTCTTGCCTGAACGGGCTAATGCACTTTCAATGATTCGCTGTGCTTCGCGGGCACGGCTTTCCGAAAGTTTCTGATTGTATTCTTCACCTCCGATTATATCGGTGTGGCCGTGAATAGTAACCGTTGAACCGTCAGCAATTAAAGGTGCTACAACGTTAGTTAAAAACCTGTTGTATGACGCGATGGTTGTTGATTTATCAAAACCGAACACGATACTGTAGCGGAAGCCTTTTTCAAGCACTTCATCCTGACGTGCCAAATGAAGAGTGCTTTCCTTTGTTACCAGTTTTCCGTTGTTGGTTTCGCCATGCATGGTTACTTTGTAGTTACCTTCCTGGCCGGCGCCTAAAATGGATGCTTGCTGGATGCCTGCTTCATCACTTGTAAACGGCCCGTAATGCTGAACAGTTCCTCTTGCATCTGCAACATCAATTGACCATGATTTTAGCAATTGCTTAGCCGAATCAACACCAAATATAACCTGGCTGTCGCGCGGGTCAGATTGCGTATCGGTCATATGAACCGATTTCATCATACCACCACCTACTTCGGATAATAACTCAGGCGAAGTGCTTACAATATCAACCCTGCGGTCCTCGGCACGTAGCATAGCAAGTTCTTTGGTACCGCCCGGCTGTTCAGACGGAGGTACCGGCTTAATGTGTCCGCGTGTAGCAATTCTTGAACCGCTGATCCCGTACACATTTACGAGATAACGTTTTATTGATTCGGCGAATTCTTTAGCTTCTTTTGGCCCTTTAGCTGAGGCGCCATCTAATGTTATTGTAGAACCCGGGTTCGACCGCATGCGATCTCCCACGATATTCAGGATGTTACGATATACGATCAATTGATCGGCTGACCGGCCCGGCATGCCTTCAGTTTGCTGGTTTTGCAATTGATCTTCTTTAAATCCGTCCGCCTGATCTTTTGTCAGCAATGTGTATCTGCTGGGTATAGCGGCTGATCCGTCATCAAAAAATACTGCGCTAAGCAATGGTACTGTTTCACTTACCTCTAATCTTACCCGCGTTCTCTTAGGCTCATGTACAATAAATGTAAACTCATGTACCGGAACCGGAACTACTATAACGGCAACCGGCGCCTCTTTTGCTATAATTTTATGGCCTTTGCCAAATTTAAGGGCAACACCAATTCTAACTGTTGTTAACGACAAACTTTCGATAGTCCTTGGTTCTTGTCCAAAATAGGGGTGAAAAGAAGCGAACGGCGAAAGCGTAACCTTCGACGGGTTGTTAGCTGCTGAAAGCATAATATCGAATCCGGCGCCCACCTGGCCCGAAACGATGGTGCTTTGCATTGCGCTCAGTTCGCCGGTAGTATTAGGCTGGCGCAATTGCGTATAGTTAAAATCTTTGCCCATATTAAAGGCCACGCGTGGCCCTGCAAAAAAGTATAGGCTCGATTTATTAAAACCCAGGCGTAAGCTTGGTTCAATGGCAATATAACTGAGGTCTGTTTTCAGCGTGGCCGGGCAGTTGCAGGGCGCTTCAACGTTATCAAATTTTGCACCTCTTACATCATAAGCAGCATTCAGCATAATTCCCCAGGTTTTTACCGGGCGATATTCCAGCAGGATTGAGCCATAGGGCTTTATCCCGGTGCCTTTATGAAAGGCAGTTGGAACAATAAGCGAATTGGTTAAACGCTGGGTTGTTCCGTCGAAAAAGTTAATGTTGGCTGCGCCTGAAAAACCGTACCACCAAATAGGCTGGGTCGTTTGTGCCTGGACTTTAACCAGGGAAAGTGTTACCATCAAAAAGCAGATGGCAAGTGTTTGAATTATTTTATTTATGGGTAACATAAGGTTTTCTTTAAAATTAATTTTCTGATTGATTTAACTTTTTAAATCATGCGCCCCGGAGGGCGCACGATTATATTATGAAAGCTTTATCTATTGGGTGTTAATGGTTGTATTTACCATGGTAACCGAAGCTACGAGCGATATGGCCCGGCCGTTCAGCACCGTTTGTGTGGCATTGCCTGCTGTAGAGAATGTAATCCCCGCTGTAGTCATTATGGTTCCTACCATAACACCGCCACCGGCTGCGTTGATGGTAGCAGCGCTTCCCACGTACCAGAATACATTTTTAGCCTGCGCGCCGTTTATCAGCGAGATGCTACGTGCGCCTGTCGGCCCTGCAATGCCTACTGTTAAGGAAGTTGGCGCCTGGAATATCCAAACCGCATTAGGATCGCCTTTGCCATCGAGCACAAGGTCTCCGGTTGCAATTTTAACCGGGTTGGTGATCGCAAAAGTACCGCTTGCTGATTTATAAACGCCCGGCGCCAGGGTTAAACCGCCTAATTGACCTGCACCCGGATCGCTGCCACCTGGCTTGTTGGCCGGCGATATGCTGATATAAAACGCATTGGCTTCTACAAGCGCCTGGGTTACTGTGTTAAATTTAGGTGCCGTGCCAGGGAAAGGAGGAGCTGTATATATACCGCCTGTCACAAGTCCTATATTAAGCGGCGTTTCAGTGTAAACATCACCCGTTAAACCATCATGGAATCCGGTTATTAGCGTAGATGCTGCGGTGGTACCGATAGCGCCGTTGTTAATAACAGTATTTATTCCCTGGTTGGTTAACCCGGCTGCTCCGCCTATTGCTCCGAATAGCGAGAAGTTGGCGCCCAAAACAGGTGGCGGACCAGCAACTACTATAGCTGCAAAGTTTGCGGCCAGTGTTCTGTTGGCAAGTATGTTAAATGTATAGCCTGGGGTCGTTGATACTACAACGCCGCCTTCAGTCCAGCTCGTGAAGTTGTATCCGGCTGCCGCTGCTGCAGTTACCGTTACCGATGATCCGGAATTATAAGAGCCTGCGCCGCTTGTAGTTCCGCCTGCTGCGGGATTTGAAGATGTGGCAACCGTAAATCGAATTATTGGTGCAAAGTTTGCAACCAACGCCATGTTTCCGGCCATGTTAAATGTATAGCTTGCCGTTGTAGAGGCGACGGTAGCTCCGTTTGTCCAGTTAACAAAAGTAAAACCGGCAGCTGGCGTAGCAGTAACTGTAACCGATGAGCCTTGGGCAAATAAGCCCGCACCCGTAGTTGTTCCGCCTGCTGCCGGACTTGATGTTACAGTTAACTGTGGAATGGTCGTAAAGGTCCATACATAATTACTAACCAGTGCGGTTCGTAACGTATCGGTCGCGCCTGTTGTGATAGTACCCGTGTAAACGGTAAAAGGAAGCAACGGTGCGGTCGGCGTGAAAGTGAAAACCGCGTTGTTACTGGTCGGTGCAACCGTCCCGGCAACAGCGGTTGACCCCTGCGTAAGCGTAAAAGTGGTAGAATTAATCGTTGCTGGGTTCATAGCCGTATTAAAAGTGGCTGTGACAATCTTGCCAAGAACGACATTCACTGCTTTATCAGCAGGGTCGGTGGTAACTACAGGGCATACGCCGTGTATCTCACCTGTAAAGGTGTCTTTTTTACATCCCGCCGCAAATACGAACAGGAGCAATAACATATACCAAATGGTATTGTATGGTTTCGGATAGCTGCTGCTTTTATGCAACAGCGCATTATCCTTAATTGAAGTAGAGCTGTTTTTCATGATAGAATTGGATTTGGTAACTGCTTAAATTCTGAATCTGAATTAATTGGAACTTAGCACAGTACAAACCTACTCTATCACGGCGCTTCAGATGTTATACAATTCCGGGAATAAGTTATATGATTCACACATTTGCCGGCGCTAGTTAATTTCGCGCTCAAGGGCTTTGAAATGGGAGGGAGTAATACCGGTGACTTTTTTAAACTGGGTTGACAAATGCGCCACACTGCTGTAGTTCAGTTTCCAGGATATTTCAGTCAGGTTATATTCGTTACTGTACATGAGGTCTTTTACCCGCTGAATTTTATTAGCGATAATAAAATGTTCAATGGTTATGTTCAGTTCTTCTGAGAAGATATTGGCGAGGTAAGTATAGTCGTAATTTAATTTCGAGCTCAGGAAATCAGAAAAGTTTGTTTTTAACTGATTGTCGGAGTTTTGGATCATCTCTGCAATAACAATTTTTATTTTTTCGATAAGAATGCTTTTCTTATTCTCGATTAATTCCAAACCGGATTGGAGGAGTGCAATTTTTATTTTTTCAGTCTGTTCTTCCGACATTATTTCGATGACATCTGCCCTCCCTAAGGTTATGGTGCTGCAATGGAGGCCGAGTTTAGCTAACTCGAGTTCAACGATCATTATGCACCTGGTGCAAACCATATTTTTTATGAAAAGGTTCATTGTATATATAACGACAAAGCAGGTGCCAGTAATAGCTGGTAATCATTTTAAATACAACTGCTTTATTCGTTACCCGGCCCCGATAAGTTTTAATCGTGCCTGAATGCATTGGTTGGATGTATTTTGAAAAATTTAAACTTTTATTTAGAAAATTTAAATAAAAATAAAAATTTGCGCGATTTATTATTAAAATTTAAATACGTATGTTATTACAGGATAGTGACCTGTTTAAAGGAATAGCCAGCCTTTAGCTAGCTCTTATCCAAAGGTGTTCAAGGTGTTCAACGTGTTCATCTCTCAAAAAATTTGAACATCCGATGCTTTATTGTGGCTTTTCCCTGAGCGCCGCGATCATTTGATCGGTCATCGGATCGCTTGAAGGCCCGTAGCCGTTAACCAGTATGCCCTTTAAGTTGTATTTGGGTGAGGATATGGCATAAACAACGGCCTCGTCTGCCGGATCGGAGAGGCCTTCAAAACGATAATGCTTATCGATCACAAAGTCTTCCGGATGTATTTGCAGGCTGGTACCGCTGCACTCCAGGCAGTTTTCCTTTAAGTTGAAATCAATCGTATAGCCTTCTTTTTTAAGATGATCTATAACTTCCGAAACGGTTGTCATCGGCTCCATAATGCACTTTTTAATACAAATATATAAAACTAAAGACTTACGACTCCAGAGTTAGTACTTAGCAGCCGTCCCCGGTTTCGGAACCGATTCCCTTATAAACTTCCTCAAATTTTCTGTAGCGGTTACCAGGTCTTCCTGGCGTAAATATAGCATGTGCCCGCTTTTGTAGCCCTCCCATTTCAAACGGTCTTTTAGCTTGCCGCTTGGATCAAGCTGCCACAGGCTGTATTTGGCATTGAAATAATCACATGCTCCATCATAATAACCCGATTGGATAAGCAGGTGCAGGTAAGGGTTCTCGGCAATAGCTTCGCGCAGGTTTTCGCCGGTATGATCGTTGGTATGGTTCCACGGGAATACATTCCCGAACATGTTGTATTTTAAATCGGTTTTATAGTTCAGCTCATTCCTCAGGTAAATATTCATGGCCGGGGTAAACTCGTGCAGCCATGAGGTCAGTTCGGCATTATAATCCGGGTTGCTGCCATACGCCTGGCGGTCGATACCTTTATAACGCGAGTCGAGACGGCCAACGGTGTATCCCTTATCCCGCAATAGTTCTTTCCAGAACAGGCCGTACGAAACATCCAGGTTGCTGGCTAATATCACTTTTTCCGACAGGCCGCTATACTTTGCCATTTTTGCCGCAATACTGTTCCTTTGGGCGTCATCAATAAACCCGCCGCGCGACATGGCCGGTATCAACTCGTTAATGGTGAAATTTTCCACCTCCGGTAAAAAGACTGTAAGGTCTTTTTGCTGGTATTCGGGCGCCAGCAAGCCATGGTACCAGGCGGTTGCGGCAAAATAAGGGAGGCGCAGTGCTTCCTGTACCGGCCCGCTTCGCTCAATGCCCAAATCGGTAGGCGAAACCAGGATCACACCGTTTAAGTACATCCACTGCGCGTTCTGCAGCTCAAGGGCTAAGCCTGAAACCCGTGTGGTGCCATAGCTTTCGCCGATAAGGAACTTTGGCGACGCCCAGCGGTTTTTGCGGGTAACAAAGGTGTTGATCCACTCGGCCAGGTACTTGATGTCTTCATTTACGCCGAAGAATTTGGAGCCGGGCGTGTCTTTGTTAACTACCCGCGAATAACCGGTATTCACCGGGTCGATGTAAACAATATCAGCCACATCAAGTATCGAATTTTTATTGTCTTCAGTACCATAAGGTTGTATGGGGTAGCCTTCGTTGTCCGTATTCAACCGCCGCGGACCGGTATAACCGATCTCCATCCAAACCGATGGTGTGCCGGGACCGCCGTTGAACGAGATCACCAACGGCCGGGTCGCCCGGTCGGTCACATCATCTCTTTCGTAATACGTATAAAATACGCCGGCTAAAGGCCGTCCTTCCTCATCCCAAACAGGAATGCATCCCGCAGTAGCGGTATAAGGAACGGGCTGCCCCTTAATACTAACCCGGTGTTTGGTAACAACGGCCGAATCAACCTGCAGGATGCGGCTGCGTGATACAGGCAGGTTGTTTTTTGGCGGAGTTTGGGCGGTTGAAGTAACCTGGGCTATTACAGCACTCGAAAGGCAACAAAATGCTAAAAGGGAAAGTAAATATTTTTTCATTGTTTTTTGATATGGAATACGATATTAAAAAAATCCTGAACGATAAGATAGGCAAGCCTTATCTTAATGGTTGTACTGTTTTACAATACTAACCTTTTCTTTATTAATTGCAAACGGGTCAATGTGCCGGAGCCGGCATTTACCTATTTTTTAACTAATAGCAAAAAAAGACAGGTTAAATAAATATTACTTTTATGTAATATTTGATGCGGGTTTGTATCAAAAAAGTTACCGGCCGTTAAGTGAAAATTAACAATTGGTTAAGTGTAAAACCAAAGCCAATTTATCCAGAATTTCTCCAAAGTTGACAAGGTGGTTTGAGAAAAACCACGTTTATGATCAACAAATACTACTTGCTTGTACTTTTATTTACCGCTTCTTTTGCATCAGCCCAAACCAGTGTTTTAACCGGGCGTGTAACGGACGGCAACAGCCGCGAACCCCTGCCCGCAGCCTATGTTCATTTCGACGGAACATCAAAAGGCAGTACTACCGATGCGTTTGGAAATTACCGGATCCAAAATATTACACCCGGAAGTTATAAAATTAAAGTTAAATACGTCGGCTTTAAGGAATATGAAAAAGAGATTGACCTGCCTGCCGGGCAAACGGTAACTTTAAATATTTCCCTTGAACAAAGCACCCAAAACCTTAAAGGGGTAGATATATTGGGTAAACTGAATACTTCAAACGAATCTTCATCAAGGCAAATAGAAAAGAACGCCAATAATACCACTAACGTGATTTCAGCACGTGCCATGGAAAGGTCGCCTGATATTAATGCAGCCAATGCCATGTCGCGTGTATCGGCAGTTACTATTCAGCGTAACAGCGGATCGGACGAAGCTTATGCCATCATCCGTGGTTTAGAGCCGCGGTATAACAACACCTTAATAAATGGTGTTAAGGTAACCAGCCCGGATCCTGTTTCAAGGTTTGTGTCGTTAAGCATTGTTCCTTCCGATCTTTTAGACAGGATCGAGGTAAGCAAAACACTTACACCCGAAATGGAAGGCGACGCTATCGGCGGTACAACCAACCTGGTATTTAAAGACGCCCCGGAGTATGAATATTTTAAAGCGAATGCTTCTGTGGGATACAGCGCTATATTTTTTAACCGCAAATATGATGATTTTAACCAGGGCGCTGTTCAAAGGCAAAGCCCGGTAGACAGGTTCGGGCCCAACTACGTGGCGTCGCCAGGATATTTTTCGAGGGCCAACCTGGATTTCACAAAAAAGAATGCCCCGGTAAGCTCCCTGGCAGGTTTTACCTACGGTAAAAGATTTTTAAATAATAAACTCGGCTTTATCATTTCGGACAGTTACCAAAACCAGTTTTACGGTACCAATTCCGAATTTAACATTGCCAGCATAAACCCCCAGGATAATAACAAGCCGCAAATAACTGATGTGGCGAACAGAACATATTCTACTCAGCAATTAAACAATGGTTTATCAGCCCATTTGGATTTTAAGGTTGATGATAGGAATAAGATAGCGGTTGATAATGTGTTTTTGTACACTTATATAGCGCAGGCACGACTGAGTATTGATACTTCTATTATTGGCGGCAATGGCGGCCGGGTTGGCCCGGGAACCGGAACCGTGTTTAACGACAACCGTTCCTACATACAAAACCAGTATGTTGAAAACCTTAAAGTTAGCGGTAAACATGTAATTGCACAGCATTTTACATTCGACTGGGGAGGCATTTACTCAAATGCAACGGCAAATTCACCCGACAGGGCCGACATCACGCTGAACCATTTAATAAACCCCGACTTTACCAGTACGCCAAGTTACTTTGATGCGATATCGCGGATATGGGAAAAAAATGGCAATAAGGATTTAAGCGGCTTTGCCAATTTAAGCTATAAAACGCTGTTTGGCGAAAATAACTCGCTCGAACTAAAAGCCGGAGGCTTATACCGGCACAGCACCCGCTTTAATCAGCAAAACGAATATACATTGCGCCCCGCTCCGGAAGCAAACGGCGTTAAAAGTACCTTCACCGATATTTACAGCGCAAATTGGATAGTATACAATGTGAGCGGAAGCTTAACAAGCGACAAATCCAACTATACCGCATTTGAAGATATAACAGCCGGGTACGGCGAGTTCTTGCTGCAATTAGGTAAGCTGGATGTAATAGGCGGTGTACGGGTTGAGGATACTAAACAAGGTTATGATACCCACCCTGTTGTTCTTGACGTGCAAAGCAATGCAAGGAAAACATATACTGATGTATTGCCAAGCCTGCAGTTGAAATATAAATTAACTGAGAAATCAAACTTGCGGGCCTCTTACGGCCAGTCTATTTCACGCCCTGCGTTATTTGAGCTGGTGCCTGCGCTAAACCGCGGGCAAAGTGTTGATATTATCGGTAATCCGTTCGTTAAACATACTGAAGCACAAAACTTTGATTTACGTTACGAGCTATTCCCTAAAAATGAAGAACAGTTTTTTGTAGGCGGATTTTACAAGAATATTAAAAACCCTATAGAATTTGGGCTGCAAAATACCAGCTATACCGGAACACAGCCGCTGTTGACACCACAAAATTACGGAACAGCAAAAATAGCCGGCGCCGAAGTAGTTTATAGCAGATATTTTGGCAACCTTGGGGTATCAGCTAACTATACTTATACCTATTCAAATATTAATACGCCAAAGCAAACCGGCGGAGTAGATGCTAATAATGTAGCAATTACCAAACTTCAAAGCCGACCCCTGCAAGGGCAAACCGGCGATGTTTTGAATCTGTCATTACTCTATAAAAACGACAAACAAAAAGCTTTTGTACAATTAGCTTACACCTATACCAGCAGAACTCTTACCTATGTATATGAAGGTTATGGTTATGACTTTTACCAGCAACCACAGTCGTTTTTATCCCTGTCGGGCGAAAAACAAATTACCAGGCATGTAACCTTTACTGCAAAAGTAAACAACATGTTAAATACACCAACCACTGTAAAAATAAACAACCTTGTACAAGCGAAGGATTTGTATAATGTGAGTTTCAACGCGGGTTTCCGTTATTCATTATAATTTAAAACATTCATCACATGAAAACAAAAAATATTTATTTATTATCCGCAATTGTGATAATGATAACAGGGATATTCTCCTGTAAAAAGGCAGAGGTTACTACTTTCACCAAAATTAAAATACCTACAGCAAGCCCCATTGCGCCGGGAAACATTTCCGGGTTTGTAAAAGGGACTCTGTTAACCGGCCAAACTTATACCGTAACGGGCGACATCACAATAAAAAAAGACGATACCCTGTCTGCACAGCCGGGTGCGATTGTAATTGTGAAAAATAATGCACAGTTTAACGTACAGGGTGTTTTAAATTTAATAGGATCACAGGATAGCCCTGTGTTCTTTAATTCGGATACCAACAAGCCCGGAACCTGGGGAGGTTTCCAGGCGGACAGTGCACAGGCGATTACCATAAAATGGACGCACATTGATAATACGGGGGGGCCTGATGCAGGCGGAAGTGCGCGCCGGACAATTATTGTAAACGCCCGAATAAATGTTGATATCGAAGACTCATGGTTCAGCAATGGCCAGGATGATTTGATGGGCCTGTTTGGTTGCCATGTAACACTACTCAGAAATACCATCAGTTCTTCGGGCAGTACCGATGGCGAAGGAATTAACCTGAAGTCGGGCGCAACCGGAGTGGTGGCATATAATGTGATATTTAGCCAGGCCGGAAGCGGTGTTAAATTAGAAACAAATTCAAAAGTTCCCTTCCCTCAAACAGAAGTGGATGTTTATAATAACACAATTGTTTCAGTTGGATGGAGAAGGGGTTCGGCCGAACCGGGCCGGTCTGTGTCATGCGGTGTAAATGCGATAGGCCACATTTATAACAATATTTTTGTGAACTGTTATCATGGCTTAGAGCTATTTCCCGATGCCGATGTGGCCCATACGACTTACGGTAATAACTTGTTTTATGCCACGGTTACTACTTTTACTGATTTGCGTGACAGCACCATCAAGATAAATCTTCGTGACAACTTTTATCCTGCCGGCGCGGTGGGCAAACCACAGGCTACCGACCTGATTTCGGCCCAAGTCGGACAATTCGATCCGCTGTTTGTTAAGTTTGATGGTACTGTAGCGGCACCAAATGGCTATCCGAATACCAATGATTTCCATTTACGGCCAACTTCTCCGGCTTACGGTGCGGGTAATGCTAGTTTTGACAGCAAGCATCCCGAGTTGGGTAACCTGGATCTCGGCGCCTATACTACCGATGGCAAAGGTAATAAGCATTAATAGTTTAACCAGTTAATTTTAATAAAAGCAGATTGCTTGGAAGGGGGATTATTTTCCCTTCTAAGCTTTTTTGTTTTATCTAAACGGTGTTGTAGTAATTTGTCTGCATTATTAAATACTTTTATTTATGAAAAGATCACCAGGTTATTTTACGGTTTTGGCTGCGGTGTTTATTGTTATGTTCAGCTCATGTCATACAACTAAAAGCAAAAGCGATATCACGGATAATGAGCAAATAAATATGCATACTCCCTATGACGACAGTACGCTTAACAACAACCTTCTGCCGGTTTTAATGCCTTACAATCGCCTGATCGACCCGGTGGGCAAGGTGATCTCGTTTGGCGACCCTGGTGTTGAAAACCACAGCATGGATGTGAAACTAATTCCGGGAAATGTGTTGCTGGCAGTGGAAGACCGTTATGGGATCGCATTAATAGATACGAAAAAGCACGCTGTTATAGCAAGATGGACTTATAGCGACGACAAACGGTTTAAAGGACTGATGAGCACCTATTCGGGGCTTAAAATTTTAAAATCAAATAGCGAAACGCAAATTTTCTGGAGCGCGGCCATTGGCAAAGGGCGCTATTCGCACTCATACGTCATGCAAGCCGTTTGGGACGGGAAGAAGATACTTATTAAAAATAATTTCAGTTTTGATCCCGAAGGCCCTTCTCCGCTGGCTTTACCTAATGACCTGGCTATAAACGCTGAAAGCGGGACCAATTACCTGTATGTAGTTTTAAATGGCAACGACCAGCTCGTGAAAATCAATCTGATTACGGGCAAAACGGTTTGGAAAAGACCAACGGGCGTTGCGCCGTATGGCATTACAATAGCTCAAAACAAAGTTTTTGTGAGCAACTGGGCGGGCCCGCAGCCTGTAGCGGACACGCTGAATAAAGAAACAGCGGGGGTGCCTTACGGAAAAACTTATATCGATCCTAAAACCGGCGCCACGGCCGCCGGAACGGTTTCGGTGATTGACCCTAAAAACGGCAATATCATTAAAGAAATAGCAGTAGGCTTGCATCCCAACGCAATAATTAACAGCCCGGACGAAAAGTTTGTTTTTGTGGCTAACGGGAACAGCGACAATGTTTCTGTTATTTCGGTTGCTGATCTTAAAGAAACCGAGATTATCCCGGTAAAATTAATTCCCGGCAAAAATAGTTACATAGGCGATACGCCAAACGCGCTTGCAATTAACGCAGCCGGAACTGTTTTATATGTTGCGAATGGTTTGGATAATGCGGTAGCTGTTGTAAAGCTTGGCGTGAGCGGATCAGTTAGGGGTGGCGGCAAAAGTGAAATAACAGGCTTTATCCCAACAGAAGCATACCCGGGCGGCCTGGCGGTTGATGGAAATAATCTGTTTGTAACTAACCTTGAAGGTGAAGGTGCGCGTGTTAACAGTATGGATATGAGTAAAAAAAGTTCAAAATCAGATGATGTGCCATCGGTTAGTGCTTATAATTCTCATCATCAGTTGGCCACGGTCTCTATTATTTCACTACCGGCCGCCGACCTGTTAAAGCAATATACGGAGCGGGTAAAGACCCTTAATTTTACTTTCAGGGAAGCCATTGCTCAGTTATTGCCCCGTAAGAGTGTTGCCCCGAAGCCTATGCCTGATCGAATTGGGGAACCTTCGGTATTCAACCATGTGCTGTATATCATTAAAGAAAACCGCACTTACGACCAGGTGCTGGGCGACATGCCTGAAGGTAATGGGGCAAAGTCATTGTGTATTTATGGCGATAGCATCACACCAAACCAGCACCAGGTTGCACGAAACTTTGTATTGCTGGATAATTATTATGCGTCCGGCAAATGCTCGGCCGAGGGCCACCAGTGGACGGATGCTGGTATGGTAACTGATTATGTTGAAAAGAGTGTAAGGGCGTGGTTCCGCAGTTACCCGCATGTGCAGGAGGACGCTTTGGTTTATGACAAGAATGGCTTTATTTGGAATCAGGCTGCTGATCATGGCAAAACGGTAAGGATCTATGGTGAAGCATGTGTACCGCATTTTGATGACAAGCTTAGTTGGACGGAGATTTATAATAATTATAAAGCCGGTAAAAAATTAGCGTTTACCAATACCAGCACCATATCACGTGTACGGCCGATGCTTTCGGAAAATTTCCCTGGGTCTGATGACCATAAAATTACGGACCAGCTTAGGGCAACGGCTTTTATTGACGAACTGAAGGATTATGAAAATAAACCCGGCGACCAGTTGCCCCAGTTGATGGTTATGGCGCTCTCATCCGATCATACGGTAGGTACACGTCCCGGTTTTCCGTCTCCGCAGGCAATGGTAGCTGACAACGACCTTGCCCTGGGGCGTATGATCGAAGCTGTTACCAAAAGCCGGTTCTGGAAAAATACGGTCATTTTTGTTACCGAAGATGATTCGCAGGCTGGCTGGGACCATGTTTCCGCTTATCGTACTACCGCATTCGTGATAAGCCCGTACAGCCGTTTGCAGAAAACAGTATCAGCTAATTACAATCAAACAAGCATGCTTCGCTCCATTGAGCAAATTTTGGGTATCCCACCTATGAATATTATGGACGCCACCGCCATGCCAATGTTTAATTGCTTTACAAACAAATCGTCAGACTATACTTATCCGGTTGTAAATAACAAAGTGCCTATAAACGATATTAATCCTAAATTATCTGTGCTTAAGGGAGCAGCCCTGCACTATGCAAAAATGTCGTTGCGGCCCGAGTTTGATCATATTGACGGCGGAAATGACGACCTGATGAATCGTATCCTTTGGTTTGCTGCGAAAGGGAAAAAGAGTTACCCGGCTAAACTGTCGGGAAAGGAAGATGACAAATGATGGCTTTATAAAAGCCGGGACCAGTTTGCTTTTTCGTATAACGTAGGCTTAACTACTCGCAGGCACCGCGTAAATTTTCAATCCCATTATACCTATCATGATCAGGAGCATAAAAAACATTTCGGCTACTGAAATGCGCTGGTGAAAAAATGAGGTTTCGGCAATTTTCAGGAAAATTAACGTAATGGCAGTCCATACCGCAAAGGCCATAGCCGTGGGTATTTGCTTGATGGCAGTGGAAAAGAAATAAATATTGGCTGCCCCAAACAGCACGTAACCGACAAAAGGAAGGAGCGCCGGTAAACCACCGTGCCACTTATAAAAGTTTGTAAAGCTGAGTATTTTCAGATCACTGAACTTCATAAACTTTAAGCAAAAAGTCCACGCGGTTTCGCAGGTTGCTGCTAATACTAAAAATAACCAGGCCAATATGAGTTTATGTTAATTATTGCCGCAAGATATTAATTTTTCATTAGCATCAGTGGCAATTAATTCGGCAGGTGTCGCATCAGCTGGATGAATTTGAACGATAGTCGCGCTTTTCTTCGACTTAAAAAGGCTTTTAAACCACTTCATCAGGTTCGGCCTTAGCTCATAATAGTGTTTAAACCATTTGTATTTTAGCAATGCCTGTTCATCAAAACGTTTCACCGAAAAGGCATGCTGCAGGAAATAATCTCTCGGGTATTCATAATAAAGCCCCCAGTTTTCGGGGTTGTCACCCGGCTTATGGCCCGGGTCGTACACCGTCCCGAAAAGGTAGTCCCAAACGGAAAATTTGGTTGAGAAATTGGCATGAAATACCTCGCGGTAATTGGCATGGTGCCATAAATGCAGCTCGGGCGAATTAAGGAAATACTTAAGCTTACCCATCTTGACATTAATATTGGCATGAATAAACATTCCCTGCACCGCATCCAGCAGAGCTTTGATAGGTATAACCTCGGGGTGTGCCCCCATAATAACGATAGGCGCGAACTCAATGGTTTGATTGATAATGATTTCCAACACATGCGACCGCGACCCGGCCATAAAGTCAACCTGCTTGCCCGAATGGTGCGCCTCGTGTGTGCGCCATAATATTTTGCTGGAATGCTGCAAACGATGGAACAGATATATATACAGATCGTGCGTTACCAGGAAAAATAAAACCTGTTCGGCGATGGTCCAGGTCTTAAAAAAGGCGAAGCCATGCCAGTGAAGAAACGACTGTATGGAAGGAATGATGAAATTAAAGATCAGGATCTTTAAAAAGTAGCTTTGTATAAGGGTATACCACACCAAATCGACCCAAAAACCTTCCCTGAAAAAAGGCAGGCCCTTACGATATGGCGATATACGTTCCCATGCTATGACGAACGCGATCCAGCATATCAGTATTATGGTTGTTACTTCGAGTGTGGTCATTTCTTAATTTATCTACACCATGTCATTGCGATCCGCCTATCGGCGGAAAAGCAACCTCATCGCTCGTTTACAGCATGCGACGGGGTTGCTTCGTCGTACCTCCTCGCAATGACAGCGTTTTTAAGATTATCTTACTTCGTGGCTTTTGCCTCCGGATTCGTTTTATACTCCTCACTAATATTCACTCTCAAACGCTTCATTGGCCCCAGTTCGGATTCATAAACGCGTTTTATGCCATCACCGGTTGCGATCTCTACATCGCGGATATCGCGTACCAGGCGGGTAAATCCCTGCGGTTCAACTGACGCAGCATGATCCGACCCCCACATGGCGCGGTCAAGCGTGAAGTGACGCTCTACGAAAGTAGCACCTAACGACACGGCGGCCACGGTTGTTGCCAAGCCTGTTTCGTGGCCGGAATAACCGATTGGCACACCCGGGTACTTGGCACCTAACGTTTGTATCATTTTCAGGTTCAGCTCTTCAGGCTTGCACGGGTACGCCGATGTTGAATGGGCAATAAACAACGGGTAGTTGTTATCAAATGCCCGAACTAAATTTACAGCATCTTCAATTTCTTTGGTAGTCGACATTCCGGTCGATAACATCAGTGGCTTGCCGGTTAACAGTATTTTTTTGATCAGCGGAAAATCGGTTAACGAAGCTGATGCCAGCTTATACATTGGCGTATCAAATTGCTCCATAAAGTCAACTGCTTCCACATCCCAGGTTGAAACAAACCAGTCGATCCCTACTTTTTTACAGTACTGGTCGATCGTTGCGTATTCAACAATGCCGAATTCGGTTTTGCGCTTATAATCGATATAGCTCATTTTACCCCATGGCGTATCGCGCATGATCTCCCACTGGTCTTTCGGCACACAAATTTCCGGTGTTCTTTTCTGGAACTTAACGGCAGTTGCTTTGGCAGCCACGGCTTCATCGATCAGTTGCTTCGCAATGTCGAGTGAGCCGTTGTGGTTAATGCCAATTTCGGCAATAATATAGCAGGGCTCGCCCGGGCCGATCTTGTGGCCTGAGTTTAAAGTAATAGTACTATAATCCGGTGCGGTATTGCCTTCCTGGCGCGAAGCAATGATCAACTCCGCCATTTCCCTGAAACAGCCCCTGCCGCCTTTTGATTTGCAAATAACATCGGCTATTTCTTTCACAAAGGGGATAGCGTCGGCCGGGCATGCTGACAGGCCTACAAGCTTCATCACTTCCAGGTCATTACTGTCGTCGCCGATATAGGCTACTTCTTCAGCTTGCAGGTTCAACCGGGTTAAAATCTCTTTTAAAACAGCCGGTTTGTCTTTAGCGCCTAAATGCAGCTCAGTGATCTTTAACTTTTCAGCACGTGTAATAACCGATGGAGAAAGTTCGCCGGTAACAATACCGGTTTCAACGCCCGCAAGGTTACGCAGCCGCTCAACACCCATACCGTCGCGGATGTTGAATTTTTTTAATTCTTCGCCGCCTTTACCGTAGTAAACACCGCCATCTGTTAAAACCCCATCACAATCTGTAAGGATCAATTTGATGCGTGAAAGCTTATTATTTAACATAATTTTTAATTTTTAAATTTAAATCGCGGTCCACCCGCCGTCTACTATTAAGTTGGCGCCTGTCATGTAAACCGATGCATCGCTGGCCAAAAATACCAGGGCGCCCTGGTAATCCTGCGGTTGGGCCATGCGGCCAAGCAGCGTTTTGGCTGAATAATTTTGAATAAAAAATTCATCCTGCCCGTTTTCAACCCCGCCGGGCGAAAGTGTATTTACCCGCACACCTTTGTTGCCCCAGTATGCCGCTAAAAAGCGGGTAAAGTTTACTACGGCCCCCTTGGTTACCGGGTAAACCGCAGATTTATAAAAAGATTGCTCGCCGCATGCATTTCGATAGATCGACTGGTCGGGCCCAACCACACCGTAGGTTGAGGCAATATTAATAATACTGCCGCTGCCCTGCCCTGCCATTACCGAACCAAACACCTGCGAAGCCAGGAAAACCCCGGTAACATTCACATCCAGCGATTTTTTAAATGCATCGAGCGGATAATTTTCAAATGCCGAAAGATCCTTGGCCAATCCCGGGTTTTCAAACATATCATTAATGGCCGCATTGTTCACCAGGATATCGATCGAGCCGTAGCGTTCTAAAATTTTATCACGCGCCGCTTTTAACGAAGTTTCGCTGGTAACATCAACTTTAAGCCCGCAGTGCTCACCGCCGAGTGTGCCGGCAAAATCTATCGCGGCGCTTTCATTGATATCAGCTACAATTACATTAGCGCCGGCCTGAGCCAATGCTTCGCAGTGCTTTTTGCCCAGCAAACCCAATGCGCCGGTAACAATAGCGGTTTTATTTTTTAACGAAAAGAGTTGGTTCATCAGTTCACTTGTTCATTAGTTTATTGGTAACGGTCACCCCGTACAAAAGGAGGTTTTTAAACCTTTCATAACCTTTACAACTCTTTCAACTTTCACACAGCCTTCGGCTTAATATTATAGTTGCTCACCTTGCGGAAAACAGCCTCGAGCACTTCGCCCTTTAAATATTGTTTAACGTTGCCGCTTAATATCGCTTCCTTCATGATCGGCATCACATCGCGGTAAGCCGAAAGGGTATAAGCGATATCCTCGTCGCTGTGGCTGTAGCACATGTTGTGGAAACCTGCCCAAAGCACCCCGCGTTTTATCATTTCCTGCTGCATCAGCGATTTTACTTCAAGGCCATTTCCGGCTTCAGGAGTAAATGTTACCATTGAACGGCAGTTATAGCCTATGCAACGGGTGTAAACATCCATACCGGTTTCAATAGCTACCTGGTTATAGCCGTCTTTCATCAGCGCGCCTTTTTCGTCTAAATATTTCGGTACGTTTTTGTCGCGCAGTTCGTTTATCGTAGCAATACAAGCAGCCAGCGACAATGCCTCGCCCCCAAAAGTGGTATAGCTGAATACTTCCGAGTTAAAAAGGTTCATCACATCGGCACGGCCGGTTAGCAGGGCAATAGGCATGCCGTTCGCGCAGGCTTTTGAATAAACAGCCAGGTCGGGTTTAACATCGAAATATTCCTGTGCGCCGCCTATGGCTATGCGGAACCCAGTCCACATCTCATCAAATATCAGCAAGGTTCCATTGGCTTTGCAAACTTCTGCCAGCTCTTTCAGAAAGCCTGGTTTCGGTGCCTCAAAAATGAAGGGTTCCAGTATCAATGCAGCCACCGTGTTATCAAGGGCCGCTTTTATGGCTTCAATATCGTTATACTCAAAAGTATAGGTCATGTTTTGGATGGCCTCGGGGATACCTGCATTGCGACTGGTAATACCGATATACCAATCGTGCCAGCCATGGTAGCCACAGCAAAACACTTTTTCGCGGCCGGTAAAGGCACGGGCAACGCGGATAGCTGCTGAACAAACGTCGGCGCCGGTTTTTGAAATTTTAACCGCTTCGGCGTTTGGTATCACCTCCTGTATGAGTTCAGATAGTTCCACTTCGAGCGGGTGCATCAGCGAAAATGTAATGCCTTCCTCCAATTGTTTTTTTATCGCTTCGTCAACAACAGGGTAGGCGTATCCCAATGAGATAGGACCTATCGCCGAGTTAAAATCGATGTATTCATTGCCGTCAACATCCCATACGTGCGAACCTTTACCTTTTTGCAGGTATTTAGGGGCGACGCCATTGGTGAACTGGCCCGGCCCTTTTGCAAGGGTTTGGGTAACCGGTTTCTGAACCTTCAAAGCGCGTTCGTACAACTCGTTCGATTTGGTTATTTCAGGATAGTTGGCGTTGAATTTTACGGTATTTGGCATAGTAATATGTATTTATTCAGAAAATTGCGGAACTGCTATTTCCGGTTGAATTGAACGGGTTTTGTAGCCTAATATTTTTTCGGCTATCTGCTTGCCGGTAAAGCCTTCATATTCGAGCACGTTGGGCAATAGTGATGGTTTAAACCATTTTTCGTTTAATGCCAAAGGTAATACTTTTGCCGTAAGCTGGTTCTTCAATAGTACCTCGGCAACTATGCTGTATAGCCCGCCGGTAAGGAAATGATCCTCGAGCGTAACAGTTAGCCCGCTGCTTTGCGTTGCCCGGATGATAGCCTGTTCGTCGACAGGTTTAAGGCTGCGCATATTGATGAGCCCTACTGATAAACCTTCATTCTTCAGCATTTCAACGGCTACAAGCGCCTGCTCAAACAACAGACCGTAGGTTAGGATGGTTACATCTTCGCCTTCCGAGATCACTTCAGCTTTTCCCCAATGAAAAGGGCTATGCCTATAACTTGTTGGCCGTGTATTGATACGGACATATGAGGGGTTGGGGCAGTTCCATATTTGAGGCAGCATTTCAACCAGGTCCTGCTCATCTGCCGGGGCGAATACGGTCATATTGGGGATGCCGCGCATCAGGGATATATCCTCAATAGCCTGGTGTGTCGGGCCGTTTCCGTCCGATAAAAAGCCCGGGATAAAGCTGCTGAGTTTAACCGGCAGGTTTGGTATCCCGGCATCGGTACGCACAAATTCAAATGCCCGCATCGATAAAAAGGATGCCAACGCGTGTACTATCGGTATGCGGCCACGCAGTGCCAGGCCGGCAGCAGCGCCTATCATGGTTTGCTCGGTTATACCGGTGTCGATAAAGCGGTTGCCTAATTTGGCCGGAATATTCCGCACCAGCGCGCGGTTCTCCGCCGTCATCACGATAAATCGTTCGTCGGATAAAGCGGTCTGGGTTAATAATTCTTCGTATGACATGTTATCTGACCACTAATGTTTCTGATGTTAATTGAGCAATGTGTTCGCCATGTAGTTCTTTCAGCAGGTCATCTACTTCGGTGGAATTGAAATTGCAAAACCATCTGTCGGCCCGGCGTTCAATGCTGGGCAACCCTTTACCGCGAACGGTATCGGCAATTACTACATTCAGTTTGCCTGTTTCAAAAGGATATGCCGAAAATGCCTCGTGCAAAGCCTCAAAGCTATGCCCGTTGATACGTTTTACTGCTGCGCCGAATGCAGTAAATTTATCATGCAAAGGCTCAAGGGGTATCAGGTCTTCGGTAGCCATGTTGGCTTGGAACTGGTTGCGGTCAATAACGAAAATTAAGTTATCTAATTTGTACGCACTGGCAACCAGCACTGCTTCCCAGCAGGTGCCTTCGTTGAGTTCGCCGTCACCCATAATGCAGATGACCTTATTGGCGCCGCCTTTTATTTTGATGTCCATAGCTACGCCTAAAGCCACCGACGGCAAATGCCCCAGCGAACCCGAGTGGAACTCGATGCCGGGGATATGGGTGTTCGGATGCCAGTAAATATGATCGTCAACAGATAAATGATTTTTTAGCCTGTCCCTATCCAGTAAGCCCAGTTCGGCGAATGTGCCGTACAAAGCGGGCACATCATGCCCTTTTGAAAGGAAGAGGTAATCGCGGTTAGGATCGTCGAGGTTATTTTTGTTGATATTTAAAAATTCCGAGTACAGGTAAACAATAAGGTCGGCAGCCGAAAGCGATGCCCCAACGAAGCAGCCGCCATCCGTCGACATTTTTATGATATGCTCCCTCACTTTTAAAGCCGTCGCTTCAAGTTTGCCCGGTTCTGTTTTTATATTTTGCATTTGGGTACAATTATAGTTATTAGTCTTGTTGACTTTTTCACCCTACGGTCAATTTTGTCTGCCCGGACGAGATCGTTTTCAGCTCGTCCAGGTGGTTGCGGTACCAGTTTACGCCTGCATACCGCGCATTAATGTTGTAAATATCCGGTTTTTCGTCCAGCAGGTTCAAAATATCCTCACAGGTAAATGCATGGTTGGCGGGATATAATTCTTCAAACACGCGGTTGATGAACCGGTAATCTTCCTCGTAGTCTATCGTAAAACGGTGCGACATGGAATAATCCTTGCCGGTATTCCAAATGACGTTACCAATTTTGAATTTATCCTGGTTTTCCCAGATGTAAGGCGTGGTATGCTCCAGTTCCAGCGGCCGTTTGGCTTCGCGCCATGTTTTTTCCAGACAATCCATGGTCATTATTTCCACATCGTTCCCGTCTGGAAAAGTGGCAGGGTGCAGATTGCTGATATAGTCGTATTTGATTGGATCATTGAAATACACATCCAGTACCTCGTCAATAATGGCGGGATCAATAAGTGGGCAGTCGGAAGGGATCTTAAGCACTATGGACGCGCCGGCTTGCTTGGCGGCCTGGTAATGCCGGTCGAGCAGGTTGTTGAGGCTGCCCCTGAAACAATCAACATTCATCGCCAAAGCTTCCTGTTCGATCATATCGTCGGCACTTTCCTGCGATGTGGCAATAATTATATGCGCCTGGTTACGGATCATGCGGAGGCGTTCGATCATCCGGTATAGCAGCGTCTTATCCAAAACCGGCAGCATTACCTTTCCAGGCAAACGGCTCGACGACATCCTGGCCTGTACCACTATAACTGTTTTCTTTGCCATGCTTTCTTATTATTCAACCCCGTTAGGCATATTGCACTGCAGGATACTTTTCGGTATGGGATTGAAATTTAAATTGAGCGAGAAAATCTTCTTTTTCCCCGTTAAACTCAATATAGCTGCTACATACCTGGGCGATATTTTTAGCTGAAACGCCGCCGTTTTGTATTGGCGCAAGCCGTTTAAGCTCGTCGATATCGAAATATGAGTGCACTTTTTTACCCAGCGCGATGCCGGTATATACCACTGTTGAATATTGTGTGATCAGCTCGCAGCAGTTGGCTATCATCTGGCTGGTATTCCCGGTGTGGTATATTAATGAATCCGCAGGGGCATACTTCCGTATTTCTGCCGTAGCCCGCTCCACTTTTTCGTTCGGGTGCAATTTAAAAAGCAATTGTCGTCCCTCAGCAATCTCTACAGCCCGCTTTATAAATGCGGGCCTGTTCTCAAACCGGTAGGTTTCGCGCATGTCAGTGGTTGCTACCATTACATAATTACGATGCGGGAAATCATTATCCAGGAACTGGCGGTCATTATCATAATTCGGTATCCCGGTTACGATCAATTTGGCCGGATCGGTGCCGTGTTTTGCAAAATAATTTTTATACCCTTCCGATGCGGTGCAATAAATATCGCAAATATTGGTACACCCGTTTAACGAAGTGTCGGCGGTGAAGTACGGTGGTATTCCAAGCATTTTTACAGCATCGGTAAGTAACGTGCGTTTGTCAACCATTCCTTCCTGTACCCACACTGTTTTCGTTTGCTTAAACCTGCTGTCTATAACCATGTCGCTGCAATACACAACAAGGTCGTATTGGTTTTTACAGCCCCTGTAATCAATTTGCAAGCCGTGCTGTTCCAAATAGTTTTCGGCTTTCGTACGATAACCGTCGGTCATAGGCGTGCCGTTCACAAAGGGGGTATACTTTAAAATAGCATCAAGAAAAGCTGAATTGGGGTATACCTGGCTAAACCAGCAATCATAATTTTCCAGGTGTTTTGATATTTGGAACATCTGAGAAGTCTGGTTCATAGACCCGGTTATAAACAATATCTTTCTTCTCATTCAATGGCTAAATTAGGACATTACAAAATACAAAACTACAAATTCGCTTTCAATTTTACCTTCCGAGAGATAAAATTAATACAGGGTTAACCGTTCGTTAATGTGATTTTTATATTAATTAGAACTAATTGGTTTACTAAAGTTACAATAATTTGCGGGCCATTTGCAAAAAAAATATCCACGATTTAATGGCATTTAACAGCTAAGGGGCATTACAGCTAAATAATCAGGCAAATAAATTCCATAAAACTATATTTTTATAGCATGTCATTACCTGTGTCAATACGAAAGATCCGGCCTGTTCAGCTCGTGGCCGTTATTTTCTTCACCGTTTCCGGCGGCCCGTATGGGTTAGAACCTTTATTGACCTACGCCGGGCAGCATGGTGCGCTGCTGCTTTTATTAGTGACGCCATTGTTATGGGATGTGCCCGCCATTTTTACGGTGCTTGAACTTAACAGCATGATGCCCGTGAACGGCGGATATTATAAATGGGTAAAGCACGCACTGGGTACCCGCTGGGGTTTTTACGAAGGCTGGTGGACCTGGCTTTACACCTTCGTCGACCTGGCTATTTACCCGGGATTGTTTGTGCTGTACGCTGCGTTCTTTTTCCCGGCGTTAATGGATTACCGCATTCCTATTTGCCTGTGTGTGATATGGGCATCTGCCGGGTTAAATATTTTAGGCATTGTGCCGGTGGGAAGAACATCACTGATATTGGGCGCGGTGGTGTTTACTCCGTTCATCTTGCTGTTTGCTTTGTTTTTTTATCATCATACCGGGCACATCGTTATCACATCGCCTTCTTTGAAAGGGATACCGTTCCCTGCCCTGGGCATGGCTCTGTATACGGTAATGTGGAACTGCCTTGGCTGGGATAATGTAACCACATACGCCGACGAAGTTGAAAAGCCGGTGCGCTCATACCTGGTTTCCATTTTCGCATCATTTGCGCTGGTTATTGTGCTCTATTTTTTAGTTATCCTCGTCGCACAACAATCAGGCATCGGCGCCGGTGTTTTAAAGGATCAGGGTTTTCCGGCGGTCGGCGCGCTGGTAAGCGGGCAATGGCTGGGCGGTTTGATCGCTTTCGCGGGAATGGCAAGCAGTTTGGGAATATATGCCGCGGTACTGCTTTCAGTATCCCGCGTGCCAAAAGTTATGGCCGATGACGATCTTTTACCGGCTAAGCTCAACCACTTGCATTCCAGGTTTCAAACGCCGTATATATCTATCATCGTTTGCTCGCTGGTGGTTAGCCTGATGATATTGTGGCCCTTTGCCGATCTGTTAATTATCGATGTTACCGTTTACGGTGCGGGCCTTTCGCTCGAATATATCTCATTAATAAAACTCCGGGTAACCGCACCCGAAACGCACCGGCCATTTAAAATACCGTTAGGCATTCCCGGCCTTTGCCTGGCGCTTTTATTACCGGTAACTGTATATTTTGTCGCACTTGCAGGAGCCTTTTATTCGACCGGGCAGGCCGTTTGGGCGGCTGTATTTGCTGTGGTTATTCTGGCTACCGCCGAACTGGTTTGGCGAATGATCGTTTGGAGAAAACCATATCACAAAACAGGAATCCTGTAGAGACGCAATGCATTGCGTCTCTACAACGTTGCGTCTCTATCTACGTGCAGCCCAGAATATAGCGTTCCGGAAAATTGTTTTATATACCTCGCTGTTAAACAATACGGGCGAATGTCCCATAAAAATATAGATGTTCCTTGCGGGATAGTTGGGGTTGGTCCATATTACCGGGTGGTCGCCCATTTTAATATTTGAATCCGGCTGGTATGTCAACTCATTCACACTGGCAATCACATGCACCTCCGGGCGCGGGCTTTTATTATAGGTATACCATTCTTCTTTTTCTACCAAGAACGTTGAGGGCACCCCTTTCATAACCGGGTGCCTGGCGTCTTCTACATTTACCGTTGCTTTCGCAAACCCCGGGATATAGTTCTTATAAACGATGTCCCCCATAAATGCTGAGAACCAGTTCCACATCGGGTAACCGTCAAACTCGCCGAGCAAAGTAGCATGGTGAAAACCTATCCAGCCCTCCTTGCCTTTAGTTATATAATTCTGGAAAGCGATAACCGCTTTTTCCTTCCAGCCATACGGCGGATAATCCAACTGGATGAATAGTTGATATTTACTTAAAAATGCATCGTCGATCAGATCGGTATTTTGAATGTAGTCGATAGAAAAATTGCTGTCTGCCCCCAGTTTATCCAGCCACACGCGGGCAACTTTTGAATACTCAATATGGTGCCCGCCGTTTTCATAAAGCACCACTACATGAAACCGCGGTGTTTTTTGCTGTGCCAGCAAAGAAACAGGGCTACTGAACAAGGCAGCTCCAAGAATAAACGCCAGGCAGACAATTTTTTTCACGCCGAAATATATCAATTTAAATTGCCGATATAAATAACAAATCCGAAATCGCACATCCGGCATCCGAAATAATTCAATAATATTGATCGAATTTTCAATCAGATGGATAAAGAGCAGCTGCGGAGCCAGCAATGGTTCGGGAAAAAAGGTAAGGACGGTTTTATATACCGCGCCTGGATGAAAAACCAGGGCATTCCCGCGCATGAATTGCAGGGAAAGCCGGTTATCGGCATATGCAACACATGGTCGGAATTAACGCCCTGCAACGCCCATTTCAGGGAACTGGCCGAATCGGTGAAACATGGCGTATATGAAGCAGGCGGTTTCCCGGTGGAGTTCCCGGTAATGTCGCTGGGTGAAACATTGATAAAACCGACCGCCATGCTGTATCGTAACCTGGTGAGCATGGATGTGGAGGAATCCATCCGTGCCAACCCTATCGATGGCGTGGTGCTGCTTTGCGGCTGCGATAAAACTACGCCGGCGCTGGTGATGGGCGCCTGTAGTGTAAATATACCCACAATTGTGGTTTCGGGCGGGCCAATGCTTACCGGCAAATACCGTGGGCACGACATCAGCACATCGGATGTATGGCGTTTCTCGGAAGCGCACCGCGCCGGGAAAATGACGGACGAAGAACTTTTTACCGCCGAAGCCTGCATGCTGCGCAGCCGGGGCCATTGCGCGGTAATGGGCACCGCGTCGACAATGGCCTGCATGGTTGAATCATTGGGATTAACCCTTGCCGAAAATGCAGCTATCCCCGCTGCCGATTCGCGCCGGAAGGTCTTGGCACACCTGTCGGGCAGCCGTATTGTGGATATGGTGCGGGAAGACCTGCGCTTATCTGACTTACTTACCCGCCGGGCGTTTGAAAATGCCATTACGGTTAACGCGGCAATCGGCGGCTCAACCAATTTTGTGATACACCTGCTGGCAATAGCGGCCCGCATCGGCGTCGATCTGGCGATGGATGATTTTAACAATGTGAAGAATATTCCATTGCTGGCCAACCTGCAGCCATCCGGGAAGTACTTTATGGAAGATTTTTACTATGCCGGCGGCCTGCCCGCGCTGATGAAGGAACTGGATAAGGTACTGCATCGTGATAGCATTACTGTGAGCGGCAAACCGATTGCTGAAAACTATATAAAAAGTGAATGTTTCAACCGGGAGATGATAGCCACAATGGCCGAGCCATTTAACCCGGTGGCGGGGATCATGGTAGTGAAAGGCAACCTAACCGAAAACGGCGCCGTGGTAAAACCTTCAGCCGCCACGCCTGCCCTGATGACGCATACCGGGCGGGCAGTTGTATTTGAGAACATCGAAGATTATAAAGCAAAGATCGACGACCCAAGCTTGGATGTTGATGAAAGTTGTGTGCTGGTTTTAAAAAATGTGGGACCGAAGGGCTATCCCGGTATGCCGGAGGTGGGCAATATGTCGATACCAAAAAAGCTGCTGGATAAAGGGATAACCGATATGGTTCGTATTTCGGACGGGCGGATGAGCGGCACCGGCTTTGGCACAGTGGTACTGCATGTTTCGCCGGAGGCTGCTGTGGGTGGTACACTGGCGATCGTGCAAAACGGGGATATTATTAAGCTGGATGTGTCTGCAGGATTGTTGCATGTTGAATTGACTGACGCCGAAATTGCCGAACGGAAAAGCCGTTTGGCAACACATGCGAACTTAAGTAGCCGCGGCTATGTATGGCTGTACCAAACCCATGTTGAGCAGGCGCATTTGGGCGCCGATATGGATTTTTTAAAAGGCGCATCGGGAAGCAAAGTGTTGAGGGATTCGCATTGATATCAACATAGCGATGGGTTTTAAACCCATCGCTATAATAGCAATAATATACAATGACCAAAAAATTCACCGGACAGATAGCCATCATCACCGGCGCGGGGCAAGGCATAGGCTTTGAAATCGCCCGGCAAATGGCGCTTAACGGCGCGGAGATATTGATTAACGATATTGACGAATCGTTGGTTAAAACCGCCGCCAATAAAATTGCAACTGAAGGCGGGAAAGTTTATGCCCTTGCCGGGGACGCTGCCGATGTAGGTTTTATACAAACAATGGTCAACACCGCAGTGCAGCAGTTTGGCAAACTGACCATCGCTATAGCCAATGCAGGCATTACGCTGTACGGCGACTTTTTAAATTACCCGCCCGCATCGCTGCAAAGCGTGATGAACCTGAACTTGCAGGGGAGCTTTTTCCTGGCGCAAAAAGCGGCGCAGCAAATGATCAAACAGCAAAGCGGCGGCAGTATCCTGTTCATGTCGTCGGTAACGGGGCACCAGGCGCATAAAGACCTTGCCGCCTACGGCATGACAAAAGCCGCGCTCGAGATGCTGGCCAAAAGTTTGGTTGTAGAATTATCATCCAATCAAATAACCATCAATACTGTTGCTCCCGGTGCAACACTTACCGAACGCACGATGGAGGATGCAGAATATAAAAATACATGGTCGCGGATAACGCCGATGGGTCGCCCGGCTACGGTGGAAGATGTGGCAAACGCGGTGCTATTTTTGGTGTCGCCGGAGTCTCGCCATATTACCGGGCAAAATATAATTATTGATGGCGGCTGGACAGCGGTGAGCCCGTCGCCATATTAGGTGTTAGAGCCAGGAAGCAAGAAGCAAAACCGCCTTTGTCCTGGCTCTTGATTCTTGGCTCTTGACTCTCTTCCATCGCTAATTCAATCGATCAACCAAAACATCCCGACTATATTTTCTACGGTAATCCTGCGGGGTCAACCCGGTTATCTTTTTAAAAACTTCGCGGAAGGTTTTGATATCGTTATAGCCGGTGTCGTACACTAATGAATTGATATTCTGCGCGCCTTTTTCAAGCGCTTTTTTTGCGGCTTCCACCTTTACGCGCTGCAGATATTCGAACGGTGTATTCTGGGTTGCTTTTTTAAAACGCCTGATGAAATTACGCTTGCTCATATTGGCGTGCCCGGCAATATCATCAATATTCAGCTGCATGTGATGATTTTGCTCGATAAAGGTTTGCGCCTTTTGTATATCGTCGTCATTGTGCTGGCGCTGCCCTTTAAATACGGAAAAGTGCGACTGGCTCATCCGGTCCATGTCCAGTGAAAACATTTTGCTTGCCCAAATGCCCACATCCCTGCCGCAAAATTTATCGATGAGATATAATACCAGGTTTAAAGAAGAGAATGCGCCGCCGCTGGTATAGATACTTTCCTGATCGGTTATTACCATATCCGAAAGGAAATTCACGTCCGGGTACCGCCGCACAATATCTTCCATATCGTACCAATGCGCGGTGCACGACCGGCCCGACAGTAGTCCGGCCTCAGCCAAAAAATAGATACCCGAACAGAGGCTGGCAACTTCAGCCCCGTTTTGGTGCATGGTGCTTATCCAGTTGATCAACGGTTTATGTTTTTTCAGCATCTCGGTCCGGTCGCCGTAAAATGCGGGGATGATGATCAGATCGGGGTTTTTAATTTCCGCGAAGGCGCTGTAACTCACAAACGGGGAGGAAACCGGCAATACGTCATTCGTCAATTTTTCACCCGCCAGCGTCACTTTAAATGGTAAGGGCTTACCTGTGTGCCGGAAAAGATTGTTGGTATGGATGAACATATCCATAGCCCCAGTAACGGTTGATAAAGTTGCGTCTTCGTGAATGATCAAGGCTATTTCCTTCATGATACTAAAGTATATTCCAAATATAATAATATCATGTCACGAAAACACCCCTGATTTGGCATTTACCCGGCTCTGTTATTTAGTTTTAATTGCTGAAATTTGGGTAGTGCCTTAGTTGAAGCTTGGATGAACCGTAGAAAAGAGGAAGGTTCTTTCAAAGAGAGGTAAAAGAATGAATTAGTGTATGACTAAAAATAAGGCGAGATTTAAAAAGGAAAAGTAAGCAACCTATGGATATACAAGAGCAAATCGAAAAGTATATTTCCGACCAGCCCGAACCAAAACGCAGCGACATGCGAGCGTTGCACCACATCATCCTGGAAGTAATGCCAGGATGTAAATTATGGTTCCTGGATGGCAAAAACAGCGAAAATAAAACTGTTTCTAACCCCAATATAGGATATGGATATTACACCATCAAATATGCTGATGGAAAGACCAGGGAGTTTTATCAAATTGGCATGAGCGCAAACAAAACGGGAATCTCTATCTATATCCTTGGTATCGAAGATAAGACATACTTAGCCCAAACGTATGGGAAAGAACTGGGCAAGGCGAGCGTGACCGGGTATTGCATTAGGTTCAATCATTTAAAAGATATAAACATTAGCATACTTGAAGCGGCAATACGATATGGGGTTGAGGCTACAAGTGAAAATTAAATTTCAAGCTGCGGCACTACCGAGATTTGAATAAAACGGATCACTATGGATGTAAAGAATTATGATATAGCCAAGGATATTTTAACCTTCTACCTGCAGGCGGAATCTTTTCCTGAGGGTATTGATGAAACGTTTAAAAAACTAAGCGATTTGCTGGGTGGTTTTGCCGGTCGTGAAGTATACGGCGTCTCCGATATGTCAAGCGGTAAAATGGTTTACCGGGCCTGCGTAAAAGAGCAATATCCCGGCGAGGCCGCGCAATATAAACTGCCCTATTATACCATCCCGAAAGGAAAATATTTATATACTACTTTAAAAGACTGGCGAAACCATTTGCCCGAGATCAACACCATATTTCAGCAGCTAACGCGCCATCCAGATATGAAACAAAACAGCATCGTCCTCGAATATTATAAAAACGAGGACGAGGCTTTGTTGATGGTACAGCATCGGTGAGTTGATTGAGTTGGATTGAGTGAGTGGTTGATTAAGTTAACGACATTCTAACCTAATCAACTTAATCCAACCCAATCAACCATTCACCATTCCATCACGCCAACGCCGCTTTCGCATACTCACGGCATTTGATCACCTCTTTAACGGCATCAGAGCCATCTGGAATTTTATATTCCAGCTCGATAGTGGCCGGGAATTTATACTTGTTCTTTTTCATCAGCGCAAGCACATCTTTAATCGGCGTGTCGCCTTCGCCCCATGGCGCATTCGGCCCGTTGTTAAACTTACGATCCTTAATATGCATGCTAACGATCCTGTCGTGGTGCTTCAAAATAAAATCGATCGGGCTGCTGCTGGTCCCGGCAACATAATGGCCAATATCCAGGTTTATCGCATTGTATTTCGACTGGGTTAAAGCATTATCCCAAAGGGTAGGCGTAGCCTGCGTATGTGCATGATAGCCAACCATCATATTGTGTTTGGCAGCCAGGTCGCCGAGGCGTTGTGTTTGCGCATCGTCGGGCAGTTCAACGGTCACGTGGCTGCAGCCGAGGGCTTTGCCCGCTTTAAAGGCATATTCAATTTCGGCATCGGTATTTTTTTTACCCAGCGCGTTTGGTTTCCAGGCATATATTTTTACGCCTGCATCATTGTACATTTTTCGCAATTCTACGAATTTGTCCATCGGGCAGTTGGCGCGCCAGTCGGCCAGTTTTGCAGCGAAATCGGCGCTGCCGTCGCGTTTTGGTGCGCCGGCGTAAGCTTCGGCCGCGTCGCCCATAAGCTCAATGGCGTTTATATCGCAATCCTTGCAATATTGTAACAGTTGTTCCGCACTGCCGGGCATGCTCCTGAACGAGTAAGTGATCACCCCAACCTGCACTCCGTTAAAAACCGAGTTCGGTTTAGGAGCTGACAAAATTGAACGGGCGAATGTGCTTTTTGAAGTGAAGGCCAAACCTGCTGCGGCAAGCATGCCGGCGCCAATAAACTGGCGTCTGGAAACCTCTGATTTTTTCATGATAAAAGTATATTTTAAATAATTGTAGGTTAACCAAATTTATAGATTAATTAATATGATGCAACAGGAAAATGGTAACGATTTTGTGCCAGGCCAGGTATGGGCCGGCGCACTGCGCCGGGCGCGACACCTGCGACAAAAAAGTGCAGTGCATTAGTTATATATTTGTATCATAGGCATTAAGCATGTTTAAATTTACTTCGCCTGGGCAGCACCATTCAGGAAAGCGGGTTTCATTTAATTTTCAAGGATATGGCCACTCAAAAAACTTTAGAGAATGACAGCAACGTCGCAGCGTTTTTAAATTTAGTAAGCGACAAGCAAAAACGTGATGATTGTTTTTCACTTACCAAGCTCATCACTAAAATTACGGGTTATGAGCCTAAGATGTGGGGCGCCAGTATAGTTGGTTTTGGGAGTTACCATTACCGCTATGACAGCGGCCATGAAGGCGATTCGTGCATTGTAGGTTTTTCGCCGCGTAAGCAAAATATTACCCTTTACCTGATGGGCGGTTTTCATACTAACCCGGAATTGCTGCAAAAATTGGGCAAGTATAAAACCGGCAAAGGCTGCCTGTACATTAATAGCCTGGATACGGTGGATATAAATGTACTTGAGCAGATCATACGCGATTCGGCCAAAATTTTAATGAATAGGGTAGATCAGCAGAAAGAAAAGCAGTTGGCAGATACCGCTAAAAAATAGCCCGCATCTGCTAAATTAACTTATCCTGTTGCGCCCGGCCATAATCATACGTATAGTCAACAATCTTTTAAGCCGACAAATGTAAATTGTTGCGTTTAACTGATTATAGACCAATCTTTTTATGGCATTTCCGGGTAATCAGCGAAGATCATTCTTAAAATCACTGGGTTTTTTATCCGTTTCGGTAATGGGCTGGCCGGTTATTTCAAAGGCGGCGGCTCTTAACGCCTTTTTTTCAGAGAATAATATCTGGTCCGAAATAGTCGACTTTGCCCGCTGGTGCCCAACGGTGCATAATATGCAGCCGCATAAAATTAAAGTCGTGTCCGCCAGTGAAGCGGTGCTGTATTGCGATACCCGGCGCCTTTTACCAGTCGAAGACCCCGATTGCCGGTTTTGTACAGCGGCAATGGGTATATTTATTGAGCATCTCTCTATCGCGGCAAGCGTATATAATTTAAAGGTTACTTATGAGCTCCTGCATGATATTACACTTTCGGATAAGGGTACGATTGCTTTTGCAAGGCTGAAGTTGGTTGCATCGGAATACAAGGAATCGTTGAAACGGGAGCTGATCAAACAAAGAAGAACGTCGCGACTGCATTTTGACGGCAGCTATGTGGACACAGGGATCACCTCATCACTAAAAAATGAAGCTGCCGGCTTTAATCACGATTTTTACAGCACCGCAGACAAAGGTATGGTGGAGTATATTATAGACCTGAATCAGCGGACTTTATTTGAGGACCTCGAGTCAGACGCCACCCGTAAAGAATTGGACGGTTTGTTCCGCTATGATCAAAATGAGGCTGTCAAACATAAGGACGGACTATGGTCGGCTTGTATGAATTTCCCGGGATGGCTGATGCGTTCGGTATTTCAGCACCACGAAAAATGGGATCATGGCTTAAAGAAAACATTGATCAAAGATCTCTATAAAGGCTCGTTTCATGGAACTACTACGCTTGGATGGTTTGCCGGTGATTTCAGTAACACACCTG
Source organism: Mucilaginibacter sp. (assembly GCA_035568395.1). GTDB lineage: Bacteria > Bacteroidota > Bacteroidia > Sphingobacteriales > Sphingobacteriaceae > Mucilaginibacter. The sequence goes on from DATMOF010000010.1 coordinate 41,024, forward strand.
CACGGGTAAATGCCGGCCGCATGCTGGCGCGCAACTGGCTGTTTTTAACCAGCCGGAACATGTATATTCAACCCTTCGGTTCCCTGATCACCAATCGCACCGCCTATAAAATGATGAGCGAAAAATTAGGCCTTACGGGAGAGGAGCAATTATGGATGATATTCAGGATGGGTTATAGTAACCAGCCTGCACGCAGTTACCGGTTAGATTTAAAAGACATTATGATCTGATATGAAAAAAGGCCTGTTAACAGCGTATGTAGAGGTGATTGACTTTTTTATAAGGCTATCCATGTTTTCGGACACCACGTTAAAACTAAGGTACTTGCCCGGGTTTAATAAATTGCGGTATTTTAATGCAAAAACAAGGGCCTTTGCACAGTTCTTAACTGCGTCTAAAAATGTACCCGCTTACAGGCAATTTTTGCAGGACCAAAATTTTACCGGCCTTCGGGGTAGGGGTTTTATTCCGGATATGGCCACCGTTCCTGTAACCAATAAAAAAAATTATGTGAGTGTTTTTGATTTAAATGAACGCTGCCTGAATGGCAAAATACCCGATGAGGGCGTTATTATAGATGAATCGTCGGGCAGCAGCGGCGTACCTACCAATTGGGTGAGAGGTAAAAAGGAAAGAAAAGTGAATCACCGGCTTATTCAGTTTGGTTTACAAAACCTGATGGGAAAACAACCGGTATTCGTAATAAACGCTTTCGCCTTAGGCGCATGGGCTACCGGGATGAATATTTCAATGAGCTGCATTAAATTTTGTAAAGTAAAATCCACCGGGCCCGATCAGCAAAAAATACGCAACACCTTAAAGCATTTTGGAACGGGGCATACTTACGTAATCATGGGCTATCCGCCGTTTTTAAAATGCCTGGTCGACAGCGCCGAGCTTGAATGGGATAAATACAATATCACTTTAATTTTTGGCGGCGAATCAATGACCGAAGGCATGCGCGACTATTTATTAAATAAAGGGATCAAACGAATTTACAGTTCGTTCGGCGCGTCGGACCTCGAATTAAATATCGCGAGCGAAAATGATTTTACCATAAGTTTGCGAAGGCTGCTCCGCGACAATGAATCATTGAGAAATGAAATTGTGAAATATAAAGCCGCGTTGCCCATGATTTTTCAGTTTAACCCTTCCGACTTTTGGATTGAAAGTAATGATCTGGGTGAGTTGATATTTACAATTTGCCGTCCGGGTTATACCTCACCCAAAATCCGCTATAACATTTACGATAAGGGGTATGTGATGCAGTTATCGGAATTGAAAGCTATATTAAAAAAGCATGGATTAGCAGATCGGATCAAATATCCGCAATCAGATCTGCCTTTGTTGTTTCACTATGGCAGGGCCGATATGACAGTTTCCTTTTTTGGATCAAACATTAGCCCCAATGATATACAGGAAGTCATTTTTACGTTACCAGCAATAGCAGCCCGGGCGAATTCCTTCCATATTGAAACAGTTGAAGATAGCAGGTCGGATAAACGGTTGATCGTAGCTATTGAGCTGACGCAGAACAACAGCGAGCATGTTATTGACGACAATACGTCAATAACCACCGACTTTTTTACCCGACTAACGCAAGTAAACCAGGATTTTAAAGCTGCCTACGAAATGGCTGTTAATAATAAACCGGTTTTGAAATTTTACAAATATGGCTGTGGTCCGTTTGAAAACACGGATATTCGCATAAAATCCAGGTATATAAACACTTCATGAGGCGCTGTATCGAAGCTTTTTATAAATCAGGCACTTAGGCAATTATTAAATAAAAAAAATTCAATCCTATATTAAACCTTTTGAACCAACGTTAATCCTATAGTAAAATAACAACATATTTATGAAACGAATCTTATCTATTATGTGTGCTGTAGTAGTAATAGCAGCATCTTCCTGTACAAAACAGTACATCACGCCAAATCCAAATCAAACTATTTTGATCAATGTTGCATCCACCAGTTGGACTACAACTGATGGTGGTAAAACTTATTCTTCGGTAATTAACACCCCCGAAATTGATACTTATTTTAACAATCATGGTGGTGTGCTTGTTTATTTTTCATTTACTAACGGTGTTTACGAGCAGATCCCAGAGGTTTACCAGGGCATATCGTTCAGCTACACCCACAACCAGGGCAGCCTTGCTTTATATGCGCAGGCATCCGATGGGGTAACTGTAATACAGCCGCCTTCAAACCTGACATTGAAGCTTTTATTAATTCCTTCTAACTAATGATTAGTCAGTAAAGTCCGGAAAGACCGAAAGAAAAAAGAGCCCTTGCATTATTTGCAAGGGCTCTTTTACTTTTCGGCGCTATAGCTAATCTCTTCTATCTATATAATTTAAGTTATTTTAACCGAACGGCAGTCGCAGTTTCTTTCCGACGTTACTAATTTTCCGACTAATCTCTAATCTCCAGCCTCTAACCTCCAACATCTACTTCTCCATCTGCTCTATCACGGCATTAGTTACCCCGGTAAAGGAGAAACCGCCGTCATGGAACAGGTTTTGCATCGTCACCATTTTGGTAAGATCGGAAAATAGGGTTACGCAATAATCAGCGCACTGATCGGCGTTGGCGTTACCCAGCGGGCTCATTTTTTCGGCATAATTGATAAAGCCGTCGAAACCCTTAACACCTGAACCCGCCGTTGTACGGGTTGGCGATTGCGATACCGTATTGATACGCACATGTTTTTTAACGCCGTAGTAATATCCAAAACTGCGGGCTATGCTTTCGAGGTAAGCTTTATTATCCGCCATATCGTTATAATCAGGGAACACGCGCTGTGCGGCGATATAGGTTAGCGCCAGCACTGATCCCCATTCATTTATCGCATCCATTTTCATAGCGGTTTGCAATATCCTGTGCAGGCTTAGCGCGGAAATATCCAAGCCCTTATGGGTAAAGTCGTAATTGTTTTCGGTATATGTAATGCCCTTGCGCACATTAACGCTCATCCCGATCGAATGTAATATAAAATCAACACCGCCGCCAAAATGCTCCTGCGATTTGGTAAACAGGTTGGTAATGTCGTCGTTGCTGGTTACATCGGCCGCGATCACCGGCGCTTTGCATTCTTCGGCCAGTTTATTTAGTTCGCCCATGCGCAAAGCGATAGGCGCGTTGCTCAATATAATTTCGGCGCCTTCTTCAACAGCTCGCTGGGCTACTTTCCAGGCGATGGATTGCTCATTCAATGCACCGAATATGATGCCTTTTTTACCTTTTAATAAATTGTAAGCCATGTTTTAGCGTTTATAGTGGGGGCAAAGATAATTATATTTACGATTTTAGATTTACGATGTCAGATTTAGGCCACGAAGAAGTTTTACAATTAAATCGTAATTCGTACATCTAAAATCGTAAATCCCCCAGCAGTTCCCTTGCGTTTTGCAGCGCGCTTTCTCCCGGGTTATCACCGCTTAGCATTTTAGCGATTTCAACAATGCGTTCGTTGCTATCCAGTTGCTTAATGCGGGTGTAGGTCGCGGTGGAGGTATCGTCCTTGTAAACAAAATAATGGTTGCCGCCTTTACCCGCAATTTGCGGGAGATGTGTTATGGTGATCACCTGCAGGTTGTGTGCCAGCCGCTCCATGATCTGCCCCACCTTATTCGCTACTTCTCCGGATACGCCCGCGTCGATCTCATCAAAAATAATAGTAGGCAACGCGGTGTTCTGCGCGATCAGCGATTTTATCGCCAGCATCAATCGGGAGAGTTCCCCGCCCGATGCTACCTTGCTCATTTCAGCAGGGGCATGGCCTTTGTTGGCCGTAAACAAAAAGCGCACTTCATCGATCCCATTTTTGGTGAGGAAATCCGAGCTTCCGGACTTTCGGACTTCCAGCTCTGCTTTAAGTACGGCGCTCTCCATTCCCATTTCCGAAAGAGACGAAACCACGCTGGCCTCGATGCCGGGTATGGCTTTTTGCCTGTTGGCCGATATTGAGGCCGCCAAAGTTTCGAGCCCTTTCTGATCCGAATCTAATTGCTTGCGTAGTTTTTCAATGGCCTCGTCGCCAAAAACCGCTTGCTGGATTTTCCCGGACAGGTCATCCTGCAATTGCAGCAATTCATCAATACTATTGACACGATGCTTTTTTTGCAGGTTATAGATCAGGCTTAACCGTGTATTGATCTCTTCGGCGCGTGCTTCATCCGTATGCGTGCGCTGTTCTATGTTTTCAATTTCAACCGCAATATCTTTTAGTTCAATAACGGCGCTGTTTAAGCGGTTGTGCAGCTCTTCAATTTGCGGGTTAAATTTCTCCAGTGCCGATAGCTGGTGACCGGCCTCGCGCAATTGTATTATAGCCGACGTCTCACCTTCCTGCATTAAATAGTGCGCACCCGATAAATTGCGTTTTATTTCTTCAGCGTTGTTAAGGGTATAAAGTTCCTGCTCAAGCACTTCCTGCTCACCGGCGTTAAGACCGGCTTTTTCCAGTTCGTCAAATTGGAACTGGTAATAATCCAGATCGGCTTTTGCTTTTTCGCTTTCCGCGATAAGCTGATGCAGGCTGGTCGTATCTTTTTTAAACAGCCTGAACCTGAAACGGTAGTCATTTAGCACATCCTCGTGCCCGGCCACCGCATCCACAACCAGCAGTTGGAACTCCGGATCGTTGATCTCCAGCGTAGCATGCTGCGAATGGATATCGATCAGCTTTTCGCCGAGGGCTTTAAGTGCGTTCAAATTAACGGGTGTATCATTTACAAACGACCGCGATTTACCGTCGGCCGATATTTCGCGGCGTAACACGGTTTCGGGTTCGTAGTCGAGGTCGTTATCTATAAAAAATTGTTTCAGATGAAAAGCTTCAATTCTGAATAGCCCTTCGATCACGCATTTTTTTTGCTGGTTGAAAAAATAACGGCTTTCGGCACGCTGTCCCAAAATGAGCGACAGGGCGCCCAGGATGATAGATTTACCGGCCCCGGTTTCACCGGTAAGGATGTTTAACCCGCTGCCGAAACTAATTTCAAGGTTATCGATTAAAGCGTAATTGCTAATACTGAGCTTTTGAAGCATAAAAAAAGTACCCTCGGTTTGGAGGATACTAAATTACGTTTTTTTGGTGAGTGGTTGATTATGTTGATTAAGTGAATGGTTGATAAATTGATGCAGAAGAAAGTCTTACCCCAATCAGCATAATACAACTTAGTCAACTATTACTAATTCTCCTCAGGTTTCTCTGGCTTTTCCGGCTTTTCAGGCTTTTCGGGTTGCTCGATCCGTTCGAAAGCTTCGGCTTTGGCACGCATCTCTGCCATTTTTCTTTTAAATTCCGGGCTATGGGTATAAGCCTTCATTTTGGCGCTCGCTTCTCTTAACAATTCCTTTTCCCTTTTCATTTCAGGATTATTGTTCATTTCCCGCATTTTCTCGCCCAGCTTACGCATCTCTTCCTGCTGCTCTTTTATCATCGGGTTATTGAATGCCTTGCGCAAGCTATCGCCCATCAGTTTCATCCTCTCGCTTTGCGCATGAAATTCGGGCGAGTCAAAATGTTTACGCATTTGTTCACCTAAATTTTTGATTTGTGTGGTGGCCTCGGTCACCTCAGCCGGGGTATGGCTTTGCAGTTCAGCCTCGTATTTTTTGTAATTCTCGTCTTTACCACCATCGTGATAGCCGTTATGATTGCGTTTTATCCCGTATTTCTTTTCGAGCCGCTCGTTTAACTGCTTAAACTCATCGCTGTTATAATATTTTTCAATCTTCTTGCCCATCAATTCCATTTGATGGCCGGTTTGTTCAGTTTCAGATGAGTTCCCCCATTTTCCGTCAAAATCTTTTGCTATCCTTTCCTGTTGTTCCTGTAGCTTTTTCAATTCGGGGTTATTATAAAAGGCTTCCATTTCTTTCCCTTTCTGCTCCATTTCCTCAGATAGCTTTTTAAATTCAGGACTATCATAGTATTTGCCCAGGGCCTCGCCATGTTTCTCAACCTCTTTGCCAAGCCGGTCAAGCTCGGGGTCTTCATAGTTGAAATTATAGCCCCATTTGTCCTCTTTGTTTAATTTATATTTGTTTTTGGCTTTGTAATCTTTCTTAGCTGCTGTTCTCTTTTTTGATGCCGTTGCTTTGGCCTTATGTGTAGTGTCGCCCAGCAAAACGGTAAGCGCGGGCTTTAACGCTTTTACCGATATTTTACCCTGTGCGATCTGCGGATTGAGCATGGCTATGCAGCCAACGCCGATAGTTAATATAAGCATGGCCAGCAATGCCGGGCGGATGCCTGAAGTTGGTTTTTGGGTTTTCATGATACGTTGTATTCTGTTTAATAAATAATATTTTTTTCCGGTTGCAGCCAGGGCCATGCGCATATTGTTTTCGCGCGTTTCTTCGAGTTTTAATAACGCCTTTGCGTAAACAATGGGGTTGGGCGTCGACTGGATCACCAGGTCATCGCAGCAATTTTCACGCTCCTCGTTGATGATCTTGTTGATAAGCTGTACACATGGATTAAAGAACAGCAAAGTTGATATAACCTGTTGCAGCAAATTCATTATGTAATCATTCCTTTTGATGTGGGCCAGCTCGTGCAGCAATATGGCTTCGATCTCCTCTACTGTGAGGTAAGTGCTTAGCGTAAACGGAAGAAGGATGATCGGTTTAATATAACCGACCATGCAGGGCACATCAACCATTTTGCTTAAGCCAACCTTTACCGTAACGTCGATATTAAGCGTTTCAGCAAACTGGCTGATCTTCCGCTGAAGCGGGATATCAATGCTCATGGTTTGCTTGATGATACTGATCCGCCTGCGGCCCAGTATCAGCCTACCGGAGTTAAACAGCAAACCTGCTAAATAAACAATGGATATATAAGGCAGGTACTCCTCAATGCTATAATAATAGCGTATCCTTTGGTCGTTAAACTGGCGTATGCCCTGCGGTAGCTCAAGCATCAGCGGCATGGCCGATAGTTTGGGGGGCGCCACGGCCAGCCAGTTATATATATGAACTTCGTCTGCCAGCGTGTAAACAAACCAGCCGGTTACAGCCAGCAGACCGGTTACCGCAAGCCAATATCTTTTCGATGCTGACAGGTGTGCAGAAAACATGAACACCATTCGCAGCGCGAAATAAATAAGCAGCCCCTGCCATAACGAATGAATTATGGTTATCCCTAAAACCTGGCTGATGTTGTACAGTATTGTCTCCATGATCTTATTGTTTTGGGAGGTTTAAATGAGTTAGCCTGCTAGTCCCTGTAATCTCTAATCTCCAACCTCAAATCTCTATTCTCCGCTTCCCGCAAATAATTTTTTATAGCCTCTATTTCATCTTTCGACGCCCGCCGATGGCCCAGCGCCTGTATCACTAAGTCGGCGGTCGAACCTTTAAATACGGTGGATATAATTTTATCAAGCGCGGTTTGCTGCGCCTGTTCACGGGTGATCACTGCCTTATATAAGTGTGTTTTAGCCGTAGTGTCGCGTTCAACTAAACCTTTGTCATGCATTATCTGCATTAGTTTTAAAGTAGTAGTATAACCCGCATCCTTATTTTTTGACAGTTCCTCATGCACATCGCGGACGCTGCATTCACCTTTTTTCCAGATGATCTGCAGTATCTCCAGCTCGCTTTCTGTTGGTTTAATTTCCATTGTATTCTCTATATACGAATTTGTTCGTACAAACATATACGATAAGTTTCGTATATGCAAATTATTTTTTATTTATTTAAAAAAGACGTGTGGGGAAAGAGAATGTTACAGGGGGATTTCGAATTTAATGCCGTGGCGTAATAAACAAAAATCAGCGAAATCAAACAAATCTTTAAAATCTGTGATCAGTTCCTTTGCAGCGCCTGGTATTTCAACCCATTGGCCGGGTCAACCTGACTTAATATGTTCATAGCCTGCAGCCGCTCCTGCGAAGCTGCTTTGTTGAATATGGATACCAGTTCATCGCTTTTGGCGGTAAAGAAAACGAGGGGAAACATCGCGCCAAGCCGCTGCCGGTCAACCTGGGTGAGTAAAGGCAGCAGGGCTGAAATAACCTTGCGTCCCTTTCCGGGATTGTCAGCCATTACATCCAAACCCTGGCGGTGATAATCATATACAATGCTGCGCAGGGGCTGGTAAAGCGAATTGGTTAAATTTTCGGAAAGCCAATAACGGTTAATAGTGCCGTCAAAAGCTTTCCAGCCTTTGCTGCCGCCCGTTTGGGCGTTAGTTACTACCGTTTGCGCGGCTAAGAAATACTGACTGCCACCATACCTCGAAAACGTATCGTAATCCATGCCAACAATGATGTAGGCATAAAACGCCATGATCGAGCTCAGGTTGCTTTGGTAATTTTGATCGGTGTAGTCGATCGTCTGGCCTTCGGTATAAGTAAAATCAATGTCCTTATCATTAATATTTATTAATGTGCTGGTGTATGATGAATTAAATACCGGCCTCGATGACTGTACCTGCAGCTCTCCGCTAAAGTTGCTGCTGCCGTCCCACGCGGTAATATTTAATACAAAATTACAATCGATCCGCTCTTGGGGCAAAATGGCATCTGCGCTCCATTTGCGGCCGTTTAAAAAGTCCTTCATCGCGGTTTCGAGCGTTTGGAAGACCCGCTTGTTGGTCGATTGTATTTTTGGCGAAACAATTTGTACGCGCGCATTCAAATCCTGCCCGGCTGCAACGGCACATAGGCATGTGAGTAAAATATACAGGCCAAATGTTTTCATCCTTTTATCAATTCAGCAATTTTATGGCAAATATCGCGGGCAACGTCATCTTTGCTTTTTAGGCCATACGCCGTTTTTTGCAGGTTGCGGTCGATAATCGTTATTTTATTCGTATCTTTTTTAAAGCCGGCTCCTTCGTCGTTCAGCGAATTAAGGACGATGAAATCTAAATTTTTCGCCTTCAGTTTGTCGATCGCGTTCTGCTCTTCGTTATTCGTCTCCAAAGCAAACCCGGCAAGTACCTGCCCTGGTTTTTTTTGACCGCCCAGTTGACTTAAAATATCAGTTGTTTTTTTTACCTCGATAGTAAAGTTACCGCTCTGTTTTTTTATTTTTTGCCGGGATACATTTACCGGGGTATAATCCGCTACTGCGGCGCTCATGATACAGGCTTTTGCATTTTTGAAATGATTTAAACAGGCGTGCAGCATTTCCTCGGCTGATGTGACATCGACGCGTTTGACCGATCGTTGTTTGCTGACTTCTAATGACGGCCCCGCGACTAAGGTAACTACTGCACCCATGGCCGCCAGTTCATCGGCGATAGCAAAACCCATTTTACCTGATGAATGGTTGCCGATAAACCGCACAGGGTCGATAGCTTCATAAGTAGGACCTGCGGTAACCAGTATTTTTTGGTCAGCTAAGGGAAGTTTTTTTTTTACATCAGCCAATAAAAAGTTAATGATCTCTTCTGGCTCGGCCATACGTCCCTCACCATTCAGTCCGCTGGCTAACTCGCCGGTACCGGGGGGAATAAGCACGTTCCCGAAGGACTGCAGTTTGCTGATATTCTTTTTAGTGGCGCTATGTTTCCACATATCAAGATCCATAGCGGGCGCGAAGTATACGGGGCATTTTGCCGAAAGGTAAACGGCGAGCAATAAATTATCGCATAATCCATGGGCCATTTTGGCAAGGGTATTGGCGCTTGCCGGGGCGATCACAAACAGGTCGGCCCATAGGCCCAATTCCACGTGATTGTTCCACTCACCATTTTCGGGAGTGAAATAATCAACCAGCACCGGTTTTTTTGAAAGTGTGGATAGCGTGAGCGGGGTAATAAAATTGGTAGCCTCCGGGGTCATTACCACTTGTACATTGGCCCCTGCCTTTATGAATAAGCGGACCAGCAATGCTGACTTGTAGGCAGCTATACTTCCGCAAATCCCTAAAATAATGTTTTTACCCTGGAGCATTTCGTAAAAATAAGAAAAAACCGGCAAACCAGCCGGCTTATATATATGCCAAAAGTCAAAACCCAAAACGGGATAAACCCAGTTCTGACTTTTGACTTTTAAAATTTGACCTTAAAAAAGAACTATTGCTCTTTTGCCGGGTTGCGGTAATAGATCTTATCTTCCAAAAATTCCTGTACAGCCACTAATGAAGGCTTTGGCATTTTTTCGTAATGTTTGGATATTTCGATTTGCTCGCGGTTTTCGAAAACTTCTTCAAGATTATCATTTGATGAAGCAAATTCCGAAAGCTTTTGATGCAGTTCTTCTTTTACGTTGTTTGAGATCTGGTTAGCTCTCTTTGACATTATTACAAGCGATTCGTAAATATTGTCGGTTTTTACATCTAAATCGCGTAAATCGCGGGTTACTGTACTGCTTGCCGGTGCAGGCTTATTAATATTATTGCTCATATCTTTTTTAATTTGGAATTTTTCTGTTTTCGTTCCCCTTTTCAGAGGGAGGCTGGGTTTTAGTCGTGTCTTTTTTAGCTATTTTATTAGCCAGCCGGGCGTTAGTTAGTGCCTCAGCTAAAATATATTTAGTTTTTACTATTCCTTGTTCACTGTCCTTTTTATATTGGTTAGCTTCTTTTAAGTATTTGCTGCCTGGATATTTATCAACAAACTGGTTTGCATAAACAATGGCCTGGTTATAACGTTCCTCCTGGAAGTCTTCCCTGCTATGCTGCGCATACAGGTATTGTGCCCTGATGGTCAAAAATTCAAGCTCTTCAGCATATTTAGTATCCGGGTAATCGCGCAGCATATTGTTAAACGCAATAGTAGCTGCCTGGTAATCACTTATCGTTAAATACAATTTGGCATTGGCATAAGCTTTTTGCTCCAGTTTATCGCGCAGGTTTTGAATAAGTTTACTGGCCTCGGCAACACGGTCGCTTTTCGGATACAGGTTGATAAATAGCTGCAATGATTCGATAGCTTTGCTGGTGTTCTCCTGGTCAAGCGAAAAAATGGGCGAATCCAGGTAAAAGCAATACCCCCACATAAACCGGCACTCTTCGGCTCTTGAGCTCGAAGGGTAGGTATCGGCAAAGGTCTTGAAATGGTACCTTGCTGATGTATAGTCTTTTAATTTATAGTTGGTATACGCGTAGTAGTAATACAGGTCTTCAGCTTGTTCTTGCCCGCGGTAACGCGTTACCAGGCCTTCAAACAAGCCCAAAGCTTTCGAATACTCTTTTTTATTGTATAGTTTAATGGCTTCGGAGTATTTTTTGGCATTATCGTTACTTGCCCGAAGTTTTTCATATTTACTTTTACAACTGCCCAGTACTATTGTTAATAGAATAAATACACTGGCTAAAAAAATTAGTTGCTTTTTAAACATTTTGCAAAGATAGGTGAATATTATAAATCAGTCAATTATTTATTTAGTCGGCTAATATATAACGCCGGTTCGGGGTACGGTATATATATAGGTATCATTTAACATCTTTTAACAGAAGTGGGGGAGTTTACAGTTTGCAGCGCGCAGTTTGCTGTTTTTAATACAGCTGCCAACTGCAAACGGCGCACCGCAAACTTTTTCTCGTTGATTTGCAAAGTGTTATAAATACACCATTGTTTTTTTGCAGGCGGGGCTTGTAAAAGCCGAAAGTCTGCGTACCTTTGCAGCCCGCAAATGAGGTAGCGGATTGTTCTTCGAAAGCAAGCTGAAAATAATTAAAAAATAAAGTTTGCAGTAACAAAAAAGGTTCTTACCTTTGCAATCCCAAAACGAAGGGGCGCTGAATAAGCGAAAGTCCGGAAGCGATTTCCGGGATTAAAAATTGAAAAAGTGATCACTGTTAAAGGTGATAACCTATAAGCCAGAACCGGGACGGGAAAGGCGACAAGTTCTTATAAAGGATAGATAATCATGTAGCGTAACGGCTTGAGAGGTGAAAGCTTCGAAGGCGAGTTATGAAAAGAAGAGAAAGCGGGATACTGTAGAAGGAATAATTTTTTTTACAGATTCTATTATTAATAATAGGGTCAGTGAGCAAACGAGAACATTTTACAATGGAGAGTTTGATCCTGGCTCAGGATGAACGCTAGCGGCAGGCCTAATACATGCAAGTCGGACGGGATTGGGTAGCTTGCTATCCATGAGAGTGGCGCACGGGTGCGTAACACGTATGTAACCTACC
>DATMOF010000011.1:0-152460 GCA_035568395.1 Mucilaginibacter sp.
ATACCAATCCATCAAGCACACGTAACGAACGGTTTACCTCAACGGTAAAATCCACGTGCCCTGGTGTATCAATAATATTGATGTGATATGATTTACCACGGTATTTCCAGTCGATAGTAGTAGCAGCCGAAGTGATGGTAATACCACGCTCCTGCTCCTGCGCCATCCAGTCCATTGTAGCTGCACCCTCATGTACCTCACCAATCTTATGGCTAAAGCCCGAATAGTAAAGGATACGCTCCGTAGTTGTAGTTTTACCGGCATCAATGTGAGCGGCAATACCTATATTTCTTGTATATTTAAGATCTCTTGACATGTTAATTATTGAATTATTGAATTAGTGAATTAGTGAATTAGTGAATTTGCATAGTTCAATAATTCCTAATTTTCTATTTAAATGAATTGGTGAAATAACGAATTACTGATTAGCATAACATTACCAAATCAATAATTCACTAATTCACCCATTCACTAATTAAAACCTAAAGTGTGAAAACGCCTTGTTGGCTTCGGCCATTTTATGCGTATCTTCTTTCTTTTTCACTGCCGCGCCTTCACCTTTAGCCGCTGATATGATCTCGCCGGCCAATTTCTCCATCATGGTTTTTTCTCCTCGACGGCGGGCATAGCTGATGAGCCATTTCATACCTAAAGCTATTTTACGCTCGGGCCTTACCTCGGTAGGTACCTGGAAGTTAGCGCCACCTACACGGCGGCTTTTTACTTCAACGGCAGGCATTACATTATTTAAAGCTTTTTTCCAGGTTTCTAACCCGTTTTCGCTTGTTTTCTTTTCAACTATCTCAACAGCATTGTAAAATATAGCGTACGCGGTTGATTTTTTACCATCGTACATCATGTTGTTGACAAACCTGGTTACCAAAATATCATTGAATTTTGGATCAGGAAGAAGGATTCTTTTTTTTGGTTTCGATTTTCTCATTTTTACTATCCTCCTTTAATTATTTCTTTTTACCTTTTGCAGGGGCTGCAGCAACCTGGCCTGGTTTAGGGCGTTTAGTACCATATTTTGAACGGCGCTGGTTACGGCCGGCAACACCCGAAGTATCTAACGCGCCACGGATGATGTGGTAACGTACACCGGGCAGGTCTTTAACACGACCGCCGCGGATCAATACAATAGAGTGTTCCTGTAAGTTGTGGCCTTCCCCGGGGATGTAAGCGTTTACTTCTTTACCATTGGTTAAGCGCACACGTGCAACTTTACGCATTGCTGAGTTTGGTTTCTTAGGGGTAGTGGTATATACTCGCGTACATACTCCTCTTCGCTGTGGACAGCTGTCCAACGCTGGCGACTTACTCTTGTCAACCAGAGCTACTCTACCTTTTCTAACTAATTGTTGAATAGTAGGCATTTTTCCTTTTTTGTATTTACTTTTTTATCCCTTGTCCGCCGCTATGGAGAACCTCGCCCGCCAACACGGCGGACTTATTTTAAGGACTGCAAAGGTAGGTACTTATTTGTTTATATTCAAGCGGTTGGGCGAAAAAGTTTTATGGTTAGTTGTAAGGGTTGTTTAAAGGTTGTAAGGGTTGGGATTGTTGGAAGGAGTTGTATATTGTTTTAAGGGTGGAAGAGGGATTTTTTGATGGCGGAGTGTTTGTTGTAAAATTTAATACTGTAAGGTTGAAATATTGGTGTAATAGTTAACCGGGTGAGCGATTTTTGAACTAGAGATGCAATGCTTTGTGTCTCTAGTTGAAGGTAAATGTTTTTGAAAATCAATGCCTGTGCTGCTATTTAAGGCAGCCCTGCTTTACGCTTATACTGCACATGGCCTTAATCACAAGCCGGTATACGCTTCAATCAGGTTTAAGGAAGTAAAGAAGGTACTGTAAAATTGTGAACACAAAAAAGGCCCTGATAAATCAGGACCCTTTTATTCAACACACTTCTCTCCACACAATTTTTTTATTAATCGCCGCGATGGTTGCGGTGATAACCGTTATCATGGTCATCGTGGCTGTCCTCATAACGGTCGTAATGGCGGTAATGACGCTCCCTGTATGGCTGTTCATACCCATATCCCACATAACATCCCGAAGTAACCGATACAAAAGCAGCTATTATAAATGCAAATAAAATTGATCTCTTTTTCATGATATTAAATTTATCATATCCCCTGGAAGGATATACCTATTGGGCAGATTTCAGATGAAAAGGATTAACCGGCAAGAAAAAAAATTGAGCGCTCATATGGGTTTTGCCGTTAAATAAAAATACTTCCCCGGTAAACCAACATTTTCGGCTAAAGGTTGTTACACGAAGTGAGGTTGAAATTTGCAGGATGCAGATTAATCCCGTTATGACCACGCGGGATGCTATAACTTTATAGGCGGCTTTTTTTATTGGCAATTTCAAATATTACTTTTACTTTTATCGCTTCGTTTTCCCCTAAGAAAATTTAAGTCTTAAAATTGAACAGTTTTAATGAAATTGTAACATATTTGATTTTCTTAATTGTAATACATTAGTTTCGCATTTCTACTTAGCCCATGAATGACCTTAACAAAAAGATTGTCATATTTGATGACGACGAAGATATCCTTTCGATCTGCAGCTATATTTTAGAAGAACAGGGTTGGAAGGTATTCTCATTTACCGACTGTAACAACATAGCTGAAAAAGTTTCATCTATTTTGCCCGATGTAATATTAATGGATAACTGGATACCCGACGATGGCGGTATTATAGCCACGCAGATCCTGAAAAAAGACATAAACTTAAAAGATATCCCCGTTATTTATTTTTCGGCAAACAGCGATATTGAATTGCTGGCCAGCCACGCCGGGGCCGAAACCTACCTGGCTAAACCCTTTGACCTCGAAGAGCTCGAACGGGTTATCAATACCGTTTTGGTAAAAAACGAATAGTTTTTTACCAAAACATAAAAAAGCCTATCCCGGATTGATACCTGGATAGGCTTTTTTTGCTCCCTTTAGTTTAAACCGGGGCCGCCATCGCGTCCGCCACCACCACCATCTCCGCCGCCGCCCCTTCTGAAGCCCCGCATACCCGGACCGCCATCCTGGGTAGGTACTTTTCCTGCAAATTTCTGCAAACGTAAAGTGAACGTAGCCAGGTAATACCGGGCCAGCCTGTTAACGTGCGTTTCAGTTATTGAACTCGCGCTTGTAGATGATGTGAAGCCGGTGTTCTGGTTAAATAAGTCAAATGCCGACAAGCGGATAGTACCACGGTGGTCTTTCATGAACCTGCGCTCAACATACAAGTTTAAAAGATTAGGATTGGTTACCTTTATACTAGGGTCGTACCCATAATTGGTTGCCTTTGAAAAATCGTAGCTAAAGGTCCAGTCGCCAAAATAATTCTTTCCGTTAACGCCGATATTCCAGGTTCTTAACCGCGATGTGCCGTTGGTAAACGAATTTTTTACTGAGTTATCGGTATTGTTGATCACGTAGTTTGTTAAAAACTGTGCGTCTATTTTATCGGTTATGTCAACCCTGAAGCGGATATCAGGCGTCAGCGCCAGGTTTTTTGCAATATTTCTCTGGGTGTTTTGCGCAAATGTTACCGAATCAACATTGGTTAAATAGCCGATATTGTTCGTGTAATTAATAGTACCATTCAACGTTAAAGTAAATTTCCGGTTGTTCCATGGCTTGGCATAGGTTAAACGGCCTACAGCGCTGTAATAGCCGTTATCATTTAAATATTGCGTTAAAATAGTGTTTGCAAACCGCGGGTCGGCCGGGTATCTTCTCGGGAAGGTAATGGTATTGGTTACAACCTGGTTTTGTATCTCCTGGAAGTTGAAGTTTATAAAAAACACATTACCGGTGGCAAAGCTGAAATTATTATACCTGACAGAAAAATTATTGGTGAACTGCGGCTTTAGGTTCGGATTTCCCTGTACCGGGTACAGTGCATTCGAAAAATCAATAACCGGCTGCAGCTGCGAAAAGCTCGGCTGGCTGCTGGAGCCGTTATAATTTAAGCTGAATGCCTGGCTGCGCGAAAAGTTATATACATATCGTGCGCTGGGTATTACGTTAAAAGTCGACACATGGGTAGTGATCCCGGTTGTCAGGGAATTTCCATCTAATACAGCAGGCTGTACAGCAACACCTACTGTGTAGTTATATTTCTTCTGAACTACCCGAAAGTTCAATCCGAATCTATTCGTCGTAAAACTATAATTGTACCTCGTACTTAATGCGCTGTCATTCCGGAATGCTAACGTATTGGGATCAAATAGCGTATCAGTTTGCTTACTGTTTGTGGTGTTTGAACGATTGAAGGCATAATTGAACTCGAGGTATGTAAATTTCCCAAGGGGCTCAAGGTACGACAGGTTTGTGCCGTAACTCGTAGTATGGCTGTCTGTATTGATCTTTTGATCGGTCGGCGCTGTCGGGGCGCCAACAGTATAATCGTATGTCGGGTTTTGATAGGCATAGCTGGCCGATGAATTGATCGTAGCATTAATGCTCAGATTGCGGCGATGTTTAAACCTGTGATTATATAACGCTGTAAAACCGACTGCCGGGGCGCTTGAATTTCCAAATGTAGTAGACGTATAAGCCGTAGTCAGGGCATTCCGTTTGAAAAAATTATCGCTCTCCTGGCCATTTGCGTTAGTACCGGCATACGAAAAAGTGGGCGTAACCTTTAAATAGTTAACAGTATCCGGCTTATATTCCATGTTCCAGGTAAACCTGTGATTGATGTTCTCATCTTTTTCGATACTATTTTGCTGTTGTAACGTTGGGTTAACCGGCGAAGTATTTTGCTGTAAAACATTGTTATTGGTTGTTACGGTATTATCGGCAAAGCTATAGCTGCCGTAAACCGAAAGCGCTTTACCCCACTGGTCGCGAAAGTTAGCGCCAATTGAGTGTGCATCAGTGATCCCGTTCTGAGTAGTGATTAAACTACCCGAATTTTGGTTACCGCCACCACCGCCGCCCCGGCCTGCATTGCCCCGACCGCCGCCCCCGCCAAAGTTGCCACCGCCACCACCGCCTGCGCTGTTAAACGAAAACGTATTTACGTTGGTGTTATTTATACTTCCTAAAACAGCCACCTGCTGGTCCCCATTAAATTTAAAAGCATTTACCGAGCCGATATAGCGGTTTTGATTAGCTATTCCCTGGCTTGCAGGCAGCGCATCTTCACCATCGCCTGCTGTAGCCTGTCCAAAATAGCCGTAATTTTTATCCTTCCGGATGGTAATGTTCATTATCTTATCTGGCTCACCGGTTTTAACGCCGGTCAGGTTGGCCTGGTCACCGTAATCGTCTATCATCTGGATATTTTCAACAACATCTGCGGGCAGGTTTTTAGTCGCGCTTTGCACATCGCCGCCCATAAAATCCTTGCCATTGATCCGCACTTTGGTTACCTGCTTGCCTTGAGTGGTGATATTACCGTTTACATCAACGTCAACGCCGGGCAATTTTTTTATCAGATCTTCAACAGGCGCATTCTCACGAACCTTGTATGCACTGGCCTTATATTCAACCGTATCTTCTTTTAACGTTACCGGGGCTACTCCGCTGATAACAACTTCGTTTAGCATATTTGACTGCGCTTTCAGCACAATAGTACCAAGCTGCGCAGGCGTGTTATCGCTGGATAAGGTATAACGCCTTTTAAGCGCCTGGTAGCCAATCGAAGTTATGGTGACGGTCACTTTATTTCCTACGACGGAAGGGAAAACGAAATTCCCTTTAAGATCGGCAATGGTCATAACGCTGTCGCCCTTATCGGATACCAGCTTAATGGCACTGCCCGGAAGAGATTGTTTTGTTGAATCAATTACAGTTCCATGCACCGCCCTGCCGCTTTGGGCGAAGCTAAAGGTAACCGTAAGCAAAATAGTAGAGAACGCGAGTAAGAGCGATTTCATAAAAAGTAAGTGTGAATGCAAATGTGATATTATTTAAATGACAATAATTAATTGCAAATGTTCATTTTATATGTGTTAAAAAGCTAACAATCATATCATTGTTACATTGCGTAATATATTATTGTTGCAAAAAAAAGCCCTTCCGGTTAGGGAAGGGCTTTCGATTATGCATAGGTAAGGTTAATTCGATAAGTGCAATGCTGCGGCAACGTCAGTAAAATTTTTGAAATTCAGATCGGGCCTGGTAACCGATAGGTTGGTAAGTCCGGCGCCTGATATCACGATCACCCTGAAATCGATCCCGCTTGTCTGTGTGAAATTTGCCTGGATATTAACATATCCCACGCCAAAGTCGGAAAGAGTCATTGTATTGCCATTTGAAGAATAAGGCAGCGGATACCAACCGGTAGTTGCACCTGTATTTCTCACATAAACAAAAACCGCTCCCTGGTCGACAATTGACTGGGTAATGGCAGGTATAAGAAATTTAGTTAAACCGGCGAAAACAACACCTTTATTTGTTAAAACATAGCTTTGAACGTTATTGGTTCCCGGGTCTCCTTGCGGTCCCTGTGCTCCGGTAGCGCCGGTTGCTCCTGTGGCACCAGTCGCTCCTGTGGCACCGGTTGCTCCTGCAGGGCCGGTTGCGCCGGTAGCACCGGTTGCACCTGTTGCGCCAGTCGGACCGGCAGCGCCGGTATCACCTTTTGGTCCTTGTGGGCCGGCGGGGCCTGTTGCGCCTGTTGCGCCCTGAACGCCGGTAGCCCCTTGTGGACCGGCAGGGCCTGCGGGCCCAATCGGTCCTTGCGGACCCGGAGTTGTGCTTTTTGAACAAGCAGTTATGCCGATAAGCCCTGCGAATAATATGGGCAATAATAGTTTGTTTGTTTTCATATTTCTACGATTTATTTCCTTAACCTTAAATGTTTTTTCAACCTTATACGCAATCTTTCGTGAGAAGTTACGTCTTTCTATATCAGAAATAGATTTGGCCGTAAAAAACGTTCGTTTTTTGTCGCTTTAACTAACAATTGTTCAGAACAAAAAATACATTTAAAACAAACAAAAAATAATATTTTATAGTTAATCTTTTTAAAATGCTTTGTTATGGCCGAGATTAAAGGATCTTTACATTCCAAAATACACAAATGGATCGATTCGATCGGTTTTCATTTAAATGGGTCGCAGTTCAATAACAGGAACAAGGTGACCACTAAACATTATTTTTTTGAAACCTTTAATTTTTTGGAAAGGGAAAAAAATAACGATCCTAAGTTTTCGAAATTCCTATGCTTTGACGCCTACGGAGAGCAAATAAAGGTAAGGTCGCTGCTCGATCTGCAAAAAGCATTTTTTGAAAACATTAGCCAGCTTAAATAAAAGGCTGAATATTGTACACAGCGAGAAACTACTGTGACGGAATTAAATTGAGTGTTTTAAGAATAATGGTTTATAGTATTATGTAAAAGTCCCGCATTGAGCGGGACTTTTTTTATTAATGATATTTTACTTTTCTAAATCGGGCTTTGGCCAGCAGTTTAAGTAGCCCGTGTTTTTATTGCCCGGGTTTTCAAAGTCTAAGCCTCTTGCACCGGCGGCAGGTAAATTTACTATCGGCCGGGTAGGGTTTAGCGTCTCCTTTATCCTGATATGCAGATCAGCGTAATGAGCGGCCGTTATCGCGTCGCCGCCCTTTGGTAAACGCGCATCGATGAGCTTCAACTCAGCCCGCACCATCGGCCGTATATCAGATAAAGCCATGTTTATCGGCGTTAAGCCAAAGTTGGCTAACTGGGCTGCCGAGAAACCCGGTATCGTTCTGAAATCGTCGTTTAACAGGCTTTTCAAATTTTCAATGTAGCCCCGCTGAAGGTTCCGTTTAAACGCATCAGGCCGCCCGGCAACAAATATCCCGCCCCGCAGATCGTTAAACAAATCGGCTACAGTATAAGCCTTTGCCCCGTTCTTTGTTTGATTATCAAACATCCGGGCAATCCTTGATTGGGAAAGAATGGTACTTAACACACCCACCTGCACCGCTTTTATCCGGTTGAGCATGATGCCATTGTCAAACTTGGCCAGCTCCTGGCTGTCGATCAGCCATAATGGCGTGGCAAACAGTTGTTTGTTAAAAAACATTACTGCGTCGCGCTGTTTGTCCTTGCTAACAAAGTCATAAACCGGGCCGGTTTGGTCGTAAGTTTTAAAATTTTCGTTCATGCCGCCAATATTGGTAACAACATGGCCCATGTAACGGGAAAACTGGTTTAAAACCTCGTTATAAAGGCTCTGTACATCGGTAAAATTTTCGCCTTTTTGGTATGTCCATTTTTCGATGTTCGGTAAAATCCTTTTTAAATTGGCTATTCCGTAGGTGCTCGCCTTCATGGCGTTGTCACCAAGGTCTTCACTTTGCAAACGGGGATCGATGCTGGTTCCCTGCCTTCCGTAGTAATACAGCGGGATGCCGGCTTTCTCCTTTGTCCATTCATCTAAAATTACCTTTTCCTGTTTCGGCGTTTTTTTACCGGGAAACCAGGTATAGCCCCATTTAATGGCCCACTTATCGTACTCGCCTATTTGCGGGTATAAGTGTGTTACACCATCGCCCGGCTGCGCTACATAATTGAAACGTGCATAATCCATTATTGACGGGGCAGTGCCGTGTTTATCGGTAAACGATTTTGAACGCAATGAATCAACCGGGTAAGCGTAGCTTGAACCGAAATTATGCGGCAGCCCCAGGGTGTGGCCAACTTCGTGAGATGACACAAACCGGATCAGTTCGCCCATTTGCTCGTCGGTGAATTTGGCTTTGCGTGCGTCAGGGTTTATTGCGGCTGTTTGAACAAAATACCAATCGCGCAATAGTTGCATTACGTTATGATACCAGCCAACATGGCTTTCCAATATTTCGCCCGTTCTCGGATCTGATTCATGCGGCCCGTAAGCATTTTCGACATCTGATGCAAAATACCTGATCACGCTGTAGCGCGCATCCTCTGTACTGAATTGCGGGTCCTCCTTATGAGTTGGCGCCGCTTTGCCTATAATGGCATTTTTAAAACCGGCTGCTTCAAACGCTTTCTGCCAGTCATTTATTCCAAGTATAAGATATGGCACCCATTTTTTTGGTGTGGCCGGGTCGATGTAAAAAACGATCGGTTTTTTGGGCTCAACCAATTCGCCGCGTAAATAAGCGGCTTCATCTTTTGGTTCCAGTTTCCACCGGTGTATATATGATGTAACCTCCGATTTTTGCGCATCGGTGCCGTAGTCGGTCTGGCGTTGTCCGAAAAATCCAATCCGCTCATCGCTTAAACGCGCTTGCATAGGTATTTTGGGCAGCAGCAGCATGGATGTGTTCAATTCAAACGACACGGCGCCATTGGTATTGTCAGTTGGCGACTCAGCAGCCCGGTAGGTTTTTAAAACATGGGCCTCTATGTTTATCGGGAAGCTTTTAATCGTATCAATGTATGATCTTGAATTGTCAAGCGCCGAAATTTTATATGCTTTTTTCAATTCATCGGATATGCCGATTGCGGCCACATCACCATTATAAAAGTCGGTCACGTCGATCACTACGCCGGTTGTATCTTTATTGAAAGCTTTTATATCAAACGCAGCCAATACAACATCCAGGTTCGAGTTTCTAACCGACTGGTACATATCCGTTGTACTATCGGCCCGTATAGAATAGCTCGGTACGCGTATAAACACCTGTTTATCATGACGTTCCCATTTCCATACCTGGTCGTTCTGCGATTCGCCGCCGTATTGCTGGCCGAAAACTTTTAATCCGGCGGGCGTTCTAACCAGGCGGGTGATAACTTCCATTTCGCGCCCGAGTAATGAATCCGGGATATCATAATAGTACTTTCCATCAACCCTATAAGTATTAAAAAGCCCTTTATTAACTTTTGTTTTGGCGGGTATCACATCACTGAACTTTTTGATACCTTCTTTTTTAGGTGAGCCGATTGTAGCGGTTGCAGTGGAGCCTGTTGCCGTAGCGGTGGTTTTAATGGTAACCGTTTGCGAAGCCGCCTGCTTTTTGGTTGCACATGAGCTTGCAACTACAGCAAGAATCATAACAGTAATGAATAAGTCCGCTCTTATTCTTAAAAATCTTGTCATACAATAATTAAAATTATAGGGTAAAATGTAAACTTATATAAAATCCTATAAATTTAATAATCGGGAAAGTTTTTGTTGCAAGAAAAAAATCCCAGGCAAAATAACGGGGAGTAGGCCTGATGAATAAGACGCAGGAGTATAATCCGGCGATTAGCGCTCAGTATATTTTAGTAGGAGCCGGTTTGCCCGATAAAATTAGCAGCCTTAAACTCATTAAGCTGTTCAACCGGCATTAGAATGGCTTGCTTTAAATCCTCGTCATCAATCGTCTCAAATTTATTTTCGATTGCCTCGAATCTTTTATTCAGCATTTCAATTTTTGCAAGAATGGCTTTGTTTGTTTCAATTAACAAACTTATCTCTCTGTCTTCCATTGCTTTGTATTGGTGCTGCATATTAATCAACTAACTTAAGTTAATTTATATGGTAGTCTTATCTTAATTTTTAACGTAAAACTGCATCAAATTTCAAGCCAGCAAGTAACCGAACTGCTAATTTCTCCCGAAAGCACCCTGCCTTCACAGAAAATTATATAATAAATAAGGCAAATAAATTTCTCCCAATGTTTTATCTGTTCGAAATTTTGTTAACCAATTGTTTATTAATTAAGACAATGTATGGAATACCGAACATTAAACTGTAGGCTTGTTGGGTCATAAATTAAACCCGGCGTTTTAGTGTAATGATCACCTGGTCTAATCGTTTGTCATGAAAAATTTCGAGCAGCAGGCTGCGCTGGTCGCGGGATTTAAAAAGCGCGTCAATTTGTTCGAGCGTCATCGACGAAACACGTTTGAAGTTTATCGCTATTATTTCGTCGTCTTTTTCTAATCCTATTTCGTCGGCTGCCGAGCCTGGCTCAACCCTGCTAATGATCACGCGGTTAAAATTATCGCCCGTGCCGTAATACTCCAATCCGCTCATATCATGCTCAAAAGGCTCATTCAAATTGGGGCCCGGTTTTAAATAGATGCAGCTATCGGGATAGTCAATAATCAGGGAAAATCTTTTAAGCACCTCCATGCCCAGGTTTCCATCCCGTTGTTCGGAAGGGCCGGCATTTATTTTTTCCTCAGGAAACGAAGTGATTACATTTTTAATTCTATACTTCCCTATTTCAAGCTCCTTCACGCGGCTGATAAAACCGTTGATAGGGCCGGTTAACCCTACGCCCAGGTTTGCGGCAATAAATTTATCGGGAAGCCCATGTTTCCTGATCACATTCTCCAGCGAAAGCGGATGGCCTGCCCCGAGGTCTACCACGAGTTTATTGCGGGTTTTTGTACCGTTTGGAAACGTGACGTTTGTTTGCATGTATGGCTTTCTGCTCTCGATAACTATAGGAATCTTAGTTCCTTTCTTAAACCTTGCGATATCTTTTGGCCTGCATACAACCATAGTACTATCGGCAAAGTCGATCTTAACGATCAGGTTATTGAAAAACTCGTACCCCAAAAGACCGTGCACGGGAATCCCCGCATAATTGGAAAGGCCAAAGTGGTCCTTTTTTAAAATGGCTGCTGCAACATCATAGCTCACCAGCCCCGGAATATCAACGTTTAGCGGCGACGTGATATAGGCCTCAAAGTCGTCGCCTTCACCCAGCCCGGATATCTTAATGGTTCGTTTATTGGCGATGTTAATGGAATCTACGAGCTTGGGGTCGGTAATGAGCATTAATCCAACTCCCGAATCCAGTATAAAATTAAAGGGCCCTTTATTATTTATATGCAATTTTAATATCATCATATCCCTTACCATGGTGAAAGGGATATTTACGCGTTTCCTATTACCTAAAATATCAAAATATTGCGCGTTTGCCTGCAGGCAAACGGTGCATAATAAGATGGGAAGCACGATGAAACGTGCTACCGCACATAGCCGAAAGGAAAATTTTACTGAATGAAATAGCCGCGTCAAAGATTTATATTTGGTTATTAAATATACAACTATTAGCCAATTGATGCAACGAAATATATTCCTGGTAATAATCCTCACCTGTTTATTTACTATACAATCGTCCACGGCAGTTGCCGGTCACATAAAAAAAAGAAAAGTAAAAAAACTTTTTAAGCATTCCGTTATTTTAAACGACCACTTTACGGGCTTTGCTTTATACGACCTTGATAATAAACAAATGATATATGAGCGAAATGCCGATAAATATTTTACGCCCGCCTCAAACACCAAACTTTTTACTTTTTATACATGCCTCAAAATGCTGGGCGATTCTATCCCGGCTTTAAGGTATGTCATCCGGCATGATTCGCTTATTTTTTGGGGAACCGGCGACCCATCCCTTTTGCACAGCGGCCTGAAGGGAACAAAAGCTTATAATTTTTTAAAGAACAGTCATAAAAGGCTATTTTTTTCATCCGGCAATTACGCCAACGCGTTTTATGGCGATGGATGGGCGTGGGACGACTACAGCGGCTACTACCAGGCCGAGATAACAGAATTACCACTTGAGGACAATGTAGCCTTAATATATGCCGATAAAAGCGGCGCTCTGCAAATGAAGCCTGCATTTTTAAAAAAGTACTTGACCTGCGACAGCAGCTACCGGCCCAATAATTTCAGGATAAAACGTGATTTTTTAAGTAACGCTTTTGTGTACCCGGCTGCCAGGCCGCCGAAAAATTTCAGGCAGGAAATACCCTGGAAAACAAGCACCTCGTTAACCCTGGCCTTACTGCAGGACACGCTGAAGGAAATCATAACAGAAATACATTTACCACTTCCAAATGATGCCGCAACAATTTATGACGCTGTTGCGGATACCGTTTATAGGCACATGCTGCAGCCCAGCGACAACTTTATTGCCGAACAGCTTCTACTGGTTTGTTCATCAGCAAAATACAATACACTGAATGTCGATTCGGTCATCAACTACTCGAAAACGCATTTCCTGAATGATCTGCCCGATGCCCCGCAATGGGTCGATGGGTCGGGCCTGTCGCGGCGAAACCTTTTCACGCCACGGAGCGTAGTGATTTTGTTAAATAAGATTTTAGATGAAGTTAAAGACGAAACATTATTGCATAGCCTGATGCCTGCCGGCGGCGTAGCAGGCACCATTAAAACCGCTTATAAAACCGACAACGGGCAGCCGTTTGTATGGGCTAAAACCGGTTCATTGTCAAATACCTATAATCAAAGCGGATACCTGGTAACGCGAAAAGGAAAACGGCTGGCTTTTTCGTTTATGAATAACAATTTTACGAAACCCAGCCGCGAAGTACGCGATGAAATGGCAAGGATCATGACCTTTATACATGAGAAGTATTAGTTGAAAGTTGAATGGGTTGATTGAGTTGATTAGGTTAAGTGGTTATACCGTTCCTCCGACGTCGATTTAACCCAATCAATCACAAATCAACTCAACCCTACCTAAATCTTTTCACTTCCCGGCTTCAGGTTTCCTTTTATCTCCGGATTTTGCGGGGGCAGGGTTTCAACTACTCTTTCAACCTCGGTTTGTTTTATACTTACAGCGTAATCGGCCGGCTCAATGCGGCAGCCAATTGCTTCGGCGTACACCTGGGTAAATTCGGCGCCGATGTATAAAATTGTTGCGGTATAGTATATCCAGATCATCACCACCAAAATGGATCCTGCCGCGCCATAAGCCGAACTTTGAGCGGTATATTGAATGTACAGGTTAATCGCATATTGCCCGATCATAAACAGAATCGCGGTAAAGAATGCCCCGCTCCTGACGTCTTTCCACCTGATCTTTACATCGGGCAAAAACTTAAAAATAATGGCAAATAAAGCTGAGATGATAATAAAGGTAACAGCCAGGTTAACTGTTGTAATAACCAGTTTTGCAATAATCAAAAATCGTTCGATCCAGGTATTTAGGGCTGTTACCACAACATTAATTATCAGGGAAACCAGCAGCAAAAAGCCCAGCCCTATAATCAGCGAAAAAGATAAAAAGCGGTTCTGGATCAGTTTAAGCCATCCGCGTTTTGGCTTAGCACGCACACGCCAGATAATGTTTAATGAATCCTGTATCTCTAAAAAAATTCCGCTCGCGCCTACGAATAAAACGATCACGCCAATTACTACAGCTATACCCGATTTGCCCGACAGTTGAAGGCTCTTTAAAATAGCCTCGATTTGAAGAGCAGCCTTTACGCCTACATATCCTGCAATTTGTGGATATAACCTGTGGGTGGCCGCGTCGGGGCCAAAAACCAATCCTGCCAATGAGATAATTAAAATGAGCAGCGGGGCGATCGAAAAAATAGTATAATACGCCAACGACGCGCTTAGCTTTAAACCATTATCATTAATAAAGCCCATAATGGTGGCTCCCAGCACCTTCCATATCTGCTTCCAATATCCTTTTCTTAAAATTTTTATCATGGTTAAAATATGGTAAATGAAGCTATTAACTCAGTATATGATAATGAGATTTAACAAAAAATGTTTGGCGCTTTTTTAAAATTGGATCAATCGGCAATTTGGGAGAATGGAATATCCAGCAGCGGATAATTCATCCACCCATTAAAATCGTAGTGCCACCACTCGGTACGGTAAACTTTAAAACCGTGCGCCTGCATCACACTTTTTAACAGCTCGCGATTAGCATATTGCTGGCTGGGAAGGCCCGGATAATCTGCCGATGCCTTTTTACTGAAGCTGTCGAAACCTGTAGGCATATCCAGTTCTCTTCCTGTTTTCAAATCAATAAGCGTGAGATCAATGGCACAGCCCCGGTTATGTTTTGAGCCTTTGTGCGCATCGGCCACAAAATTGGTATCACGCGCCATCTCATAAAACTTTACGGTAACCGCATACGGCCGGTAAGCATCGAATATCTTTAAGCCTAAACCTCGTTTTTTAAGATCGGCCTCCACCTCTTTTAACGCCATAACAACGGGCAGCCGGGCGTATGCCTTAGCCTCCGGATACATTTTCCGGTGCATAAAATTATTGGTTGTGGCATACCTGATATCCAGGCGGATGCCGGGTACATATCGCTTAATTTCCACAAGCCGCGATTCTGGCTCCAGCTTTATCTGTTTGAGGTAGCTTTTAAGGCCCATTACCTTTGATCTGTCGATATACTTATAATGCTGCGCGAACGACGACCCGGAAACAAAAACAAGCAGCAGGATTTGAATGAGCCGTTTCATTTTTTAATGATGAGAAACGATAAGCAGGTCGAGGTCTTTGGATGGGATTGAAAACCGCTCGCCTAAATATTTGCTGGTTAACTGGCCTTTATAAATATAAACCGACTCGCGTAAACCGGCCTTTTGCCAGATCACGTTTTTCAAACTTCCGTGTTCGCCGATATCTAATAATATAGGCGTAAAAATATTAGTCAGCGCGTAGGTGGCGGTGCGCGCTACACGCGATGCGATATTGGGCACGCAATAATGGATCACATCATGCTTTCTGAAAACCGGGTGGGTATGGTTGGTTACTTCCGAAGTTTCGAAGCATCCGCCCTGGTCAATGCTCACATCAATAATAACCGAATTGGGTTTCATCCGGCTTACCGTAGCTTCCGAAACAATGCAGGGGCTGCGGCCGTCCCCGGCACGTATGGCCCCTATAGCCACATCACAGGTGGTAATGGCTTTCTCAAGTACAATAGGCTGTACTACCGATGTAAATACACGGGTACCAATGTTGTTTTGCAGCCGCCGGAGCTTGTATATGGAAGGGTCGAACACTTTCACTTCCGCGCCCAAAGCGATGGCTGTCCGGGCTGCGTATTCACCAACAGTACCGGCGCCCAAAATGACGATCTCGGTTGGGGGCACCCCGGTTATGCCGCCGAGCATCAGGCCCTTTCCGTCGAATATGTTGCTGATGTATTCGGCTGCAATTAATATTGAGGTAGCGCCCACAATTTCGCTCATGGCCCTTACCACGCTTAGCGAACCGCCTTCATCGCGCAAATGCTCAAAACAAAGTGCCGTTATCTTTTTCTGAAGCAGGGCATGCAAACACTCGGGTTTCAAGGTGGCCAGCTGCAACGCCGAGATCAGCGTCTGGCCGGGCTTCATCATCTCAATTTCCTGCGATGTTGGCGGGGCAATTTTTATAATAATATCAGCTTCGTAAACTTTCTTGGTGTCGAACACTATTCGCGCACCCTGTTCGCTATAGTCCTTGTCCGAAAAGTTTGCAGCCTGCCCGGCGTTGCTTTCGAGCATTACATCGTGACCGTTGTTAACTAAAAGCGCAACAGAGAGCGGGGTAAGCGGTATCCGGTTCTCCTGGAAGGAAACCTCTTTTGGAATGCCTATATAGAGCTTGTTTTTTTTGTTCTTCACCTCCAGCATCGATTCCTGGGGCTGCATCATTGCTTGTTTGGCTATGTCCGAAAATCCACTGTATTTCCCTGGGCTCATTATGTGCTTTTTTTCTGGATGATGAAGATAGACAAAAATAGCTTAAGTTTTAATTAATTCCTATCAATTGTTATCTGTCGCGAGCCATCGGGCATAACTTGTATATTGATGCGTACAAAATTTTCGGGAAGAAGATCGGGTATTTTTTCAGGCCATTCAATAAAGCACCAGGCATCTGAATAAAAATATTCTTCATAACCCAGGTCCAGGGCTTCCGCCTGGTTTTTGAGCCGGTAAAAATCAAAATGGTATATCTTTTTTTCAGCGCCCGCGTATTCATTTACAATGGAAAAAGTGGGGCTGGTAACAACGTCTGTTACCCCAATGCACTCACACATGGCTTTTATCAGCGTGGTTTTTCCGGCGCCCATATCGCCGTAAAAAAGGATGATACGGGTATTGCCCGCAAAGGAAATTATTTCAGAGGCAATCCCTGGGAGTTGCTCAATAGAGCCTGCACTTAATAGCACCTGTTATATATTGTCGTATAATATTAAATCAATTAACTCTATTTTTCTGAAGCCCTTATCGGCAGTAATAAACGGCAAATTATAAGTCAAAGCAGAAGCGGCTATAATGCTATCCGGTAACTTAAGTTTGAAATTTTTCCTGATTTCGATAGTCTTAGCTTTAACCTTTTCTTCAATGTTTATTATGGTGACCGATTGAAAAAAATTGTTTAAGACTTGAATTGCTAACGCGCTATTACTGTGATAGGAATACAACTCGATTTCCGTAATAACTGAAAGGTATAGGTTTTGTTCCTGTAATAATTCAGCCAAAATGGTGTCGCCATTTAAAAGGTAAATACAAATATTGGTATCCAGGAAGATATCAGTCCCACTCATTTCGAAGACGATGTTGTATCACTAACGCATCTTCATCAACTTTTAACGCACCGCAAAACTTCTTAGCATCGAACTTTTTTTTGTTCTGCCGATCTACCAATAGCTCTTTTACCTTTTTGATGTCTTTGCTGTTTTTTAATACTAAAACCATATTCAAATTTAAGCAAATTTTTTATATTTTACTTAGGCCCGTAAACCGCTATAGGTATCAGCATTTCTTCGAGCGAGATGCCGCCGTGCTGAAAAGTTTCGTTATAAAAATTCACAAAATGGTTGTAGTTGTTCGGATAAACGAAGTAGCTGTCCTCTTTGGCAAATACGAAGCTCGAACTTACGTGCAGCTTTGGCAGCATCGCATCATGCGGGTTGCGGATATGAAACACCTCTTTAGGGTTAAAATTTAAATTTTTACCCTGTTTGTAACGCAGGTTGGTATTGGTATTCCTGTCGCCCACTATTTTACTTGGGTTTTTAACCCGGATGGTACCGTGGTCGGTTGTAATGATCACCCTAACCTGTTTTTGCGCCAGGAATTTAAGCAAATCAAACAACGGCGAATGTTCAAACCACGACAAGGTTAAAGACCGGTACGCGGCATCATCGCTGGCCAGTTCGCGAATCATCTGCATATCTGTACGGGCATGCGAAAGCATATCCACAAAATTGTAAACCACCACGTTCAGTTCATTGGTCATCAGGTTGCTGACTGACTCGTTAAGCGCACGGCCTTCATCAATATTTAATATCTTATGATATGAATGTTTAATGTCTTTGCGGAGAACGCGTTTTAGCTGATCGGTTAGAAACTGGCCTTCGTATAAATTTTTACCGCCTTCGTCCTCATCATTCTGCCACATATCCGGGTAGCGTTTTTCCATATCCAAAGGCATCAGGCCCGAGAATATCGAGTTACGGGCGTATTGGGTGGCAGTTGGCAAAATGCTGTAATAAGCATCTTCTTCTTCCAGCCGGAAATACTCCGATATGATCGGGTTTATGATCTTAAACTGGTCGTATCTTAAATTATCGATCAGGATAAAAAATACCGGTCCCTGGCCATCCAGCCGCGGGAACACCTTCTTCTTAAACAGCTGCGGCGAAATGGTAGGCCCTGAATCGGGGTTCGCTATCCAGCTGAGGTAGTTTCTTTCAACGAACTTACAGAACTGCACATTCGCCTCGGCTTTTTGCAGCGTAAGTATTTCGTGCATACCGGCATCTTCGAGCTGCTCCAGCGCCAGTTCCCAGTAAATTAATTTTTTATATACGTCAACCCACTCCTGGTAGCTCAGGTTATCGTTCAGTATCATGCCCAGGCTCCTGAAATCCTGCTGGTAGGCCATGGTGGTTTTTTCAGTGACCAGGCGTTTATTTTCGGTAAGTCTTTTTATCGTTAGCTGTATTTGCTTGGGATGTACCGGTTTTATCAGGTAGTCGTCAATTTTCGAGCCGATAGCATCCTCCATCAAATACTCTTCCTCATTTTTAGTGATTAGCACTATCGGAACATCGTTATTGATGCTTTTTATTTGCGATAAAGTCTCAAGCCCGGTCAAACCGGGCATATTTTCATCCAAAAAAACCAGGTCGAAATAATTATTTTTGAAGGCTTCTACGGCGTCGTTACCGTTAGTTACCGTTGTAACTTTGTAGCCTTTTTCGTTTAAAAAAAGTATATGTGGTTTTAGCAGGTCAATTTCGTCATCGGCCCATAATATGGTTGTATCTTGCATCGTATTTTATTTAGAAACGGCACCGCCTGATTTCAGGCAATATCCCGTTCAGACATAACCTCAAAGCACGGGTTTTGTTGTTGGTTATGAAAGAGATTAACAAAAATTAACAATTGAACGACTTGCCTATTATCTTTATTTAACATTTTTGCAAACTTTATCAGCCCGCATTGAATAAAAAGAAAATAATAAACGACCCCGTTTACGGCTTTATCAGCATCCCGACGGAACTGGTATTTGACCTGATCGAACATCCTTATTTTCAACGTTTGCGATATATCAAGCAGCTCGGGATGACCCATTTGGTATACCCCGGCGCGCTGCACACCCGTTTTCATCATGCCCTTGGTGCTATGTACCTGATGGGCATGGCTATTGAAACATTACGCAATAAAGATCATATTATTTCAGCTGAAGAGGAAGAGGCCGTCATCATAGCCATATTGTTACATGATATCGGGCATGGCCCCTTTTCGCATGCTTTGGAGCATACAATAGTGGAAGGCATATCGCATGAGGATATATCGGTGATGCTGATGAATAAGCTAAATGAGCAATTTAACGGCCGGCTTACGATGGCCATTGCTATTTTCAAAGGCAGTTACCACCGGAAGTTCTTACACCAGCTGGTATCGGGCCAGTTGGATATGGACAGGATGGACTATCTTAACCGGGACAGTTTTTTTACCGGGGTATCCGAAGGGGTGATCAGCTCGGACCGTATCATCAAAATGCTGAATGCAAAGGATGACCAGATAGCGATCGAAGAAAAGGGAATATACTCCATAGAAAAGTTTTTGATCGCGCGCCGGTTAATGTACTGGCAGGTTTACCTCCATAAAACTGTGATATCTGCCGAATTCATGCTGTCCAAAATCCTCAGGCGCAGCCGCGAACTGACGTTGAAAGGCGAACAGGTTTTTGCCATGCCGGCACTAAATCACTTCCTGCAAAAGCCGCTCAGCCGGGATTCATTTATGCATGAAGACCACCACCTGGAAACTTTTGCCACGCTTGACGATACGGATATTATGGCCGCTGTAAAAGTTTGGGCCTCGCATACTGATTTTGTACTGGCTAAGCTTTGCCGCGACCTGATCAACCGGGACCTTTATAAAGTGGATATCACCAACGAACGGCCCGACAAGCAGTTTATTGAAGAATTAACGGCGCGGGCGGTAAAAAAATACAATATATCGGCTGCCGAGGCGTCTTACTTTGTGTTCGAAGAAACCATTGGCAACGACGCCTACAGGCCCGGCGACGGCAATATCCGGATATTAATGAAGGACGACACGATAAAGGATATTACAGAGGCAAGCGACAATTCAAATTTACAGGCGCTGGCTAAAACTGTAAAAAAGTATGTTCTTTGCTATAAGAAGGAGTTGGTTTAGTGGTTGATTGAGTTGGATTAAGTTGAATAAGTTAACTATATTAATTAATTTGCGATTTAACCCTATCAACTGCTCACTTAATCTCACTTAATCAACTAATTTTGGCGCTTAATTTTTAACACTTAAATTTGCCCGATGCAATTTACCGCACAGGAATTAGGTTTAATGCTTAATGGAACAGTTGAAGGCGACCCTTTAGTAGCGGTAAATCAACTGGGTAAGATAGAGGAAGCCCAGGCGGGCTCGCTTTCCTTTCTGGCTAACCCTAAATACGAGCAATACCTGTACACAACCAACGCTTCGGTGGTTATTATTAATAACGACCAGGCGCTTGCCGGGCCGGTAAAATCCACACTCATCCGGGTTGAAAATGCCTACGTCGCTATTTCTATCCTGCTTGAAAAATACAATACCGCTAAATTACATAAAACAGGTATCGAGCAGCCAAGCTTTATACATCCGTCGGCTACCCTGGGCGAAAATGTGTATGTTGGCGCTTTCGCTTATATCGGGCCAAATGTTAAAATAGGTGATAACAGCAAAATTTATCCCCAGTGTTTTATTGCTGATGATGTTATCATCGGTAATAACGTTACGCTTTTTGCAGGCGTTAAAGTTTATTTTGATTGCAGGGTAGGCGACAATGTCATCATCCATTCGGGCACCATAATAGGCGGGGATGGTTTCGGTTTTGCACCTGCGGGCGACGGTACCTATAATAAAGTGGCCCAAATTGGTAATGTTATTATTGAAGATGATGTTGAAATAGGCGCCAATACCACAGTTG
Source organism: Mucilaginibacter sp. (assembly GCA_035568395.1). GTDB lineage: Bacteria > Bacteroidota > Bacteroidia > Sphingobacteriales > Sphingobacteriaceae > Mucilaginibacter. The sequence continues at coordinate 21,180 of DATMOF010000011.1, forward strand.
ACCGGGCAACGATGGGTTCAACCATTATCCGCAAAGGCGTGAAACTGGATAACCTGGTACAGATAGCGCATAATGTTGAAATTGGTGCGAATACAGTGATAGCCGCGCAAACCGGTATATCCGGCAGCGCTAAGGTGGGCGAAAATTGTATCATAGGCGGGCAGGCGGGTATCGTAGGGCATATCAGCATAGCTAAAGGTTCGCAAATACAGGCCAAATCCGGCATTAGCCATACCATAACAGACGAAGGAAAAAAATGGGCGGGTGCACCTGCGGTATCGTTCAGTGCAAATATGCGCTCACTAATAGTAATAAACAGGCTGCCCGAATTAGAGAAAAAAATTAACGAACTTGAAAAAATAATTAGCGAATTGAAAAAAGATGTTCATTAGTTCACTGGTTTATTAGTTCATTGGTCTTATCGCAATTAATGAACTTTTAAACTTATTCATTGGGTTTGGCATATTATTATAAACTGTGCACAATGAACAAATGAACTAATGAACAAATGAACTATTTATAAAATGAATGTAAAACAAAAAACGATTAAGGCGCCGGTTTCGGTTTCGGGTACCGGGTTACACACCGGCGAAAGGGTTACAATGGTTTTTAACCCTGCACCCGAAAATCATGGCTATAAATTCAGGCGGGTTGATATGCTGGGCTCCCCGATAATTGACGCCGATGTTGATAATGTAACGGATACCTCCCGCGGTACCACTATCTCACAAAACGGGGCCAGCGTAAGCACAATAGAGCACGTGCTGGCGGCACTGGTTGGTTTGGAACTGGATAATGTACTGATCGATCTTGACGGGCCCGAAACACCAATCATGGACGGCAGCTCTATCCAGTTTGTTGATGCCATTAAGGATATGGGTTTTATCGAACAGGAGGCCGACCGCGAGTATTATCATATACCCTATAACATTCATTACTCGGAGCCTGAGCGCAAGGTGGATATGGTGGCCATGCCATTGGATGATTACCGTTTCACCTGCATGGTCGACTACAATTCGCAGGTGCTGGGCAGCCAGCATGCCAGTATTTCAACAATATCTGAATTTAATAAGGAAATAGCCTCGTGCCGCACCTTTTGCTTTTTGCATGAACTGGAAATGCTGCTGAAGCACGACCTGATAAAAGGCGGCGACCTGAATAATGCCATCGTTGTTGTCGATAAAGAAGTGGACGACGAAGAACTGGCACACCTGGCAAAAATATTTAATCGCAAAGACATCAAGGTAGCCCCCCAGGGTATCCTGAATAACATTGAGCTGCGCCACCAGAATGAGCCCGCAAGGCATAAATTGCTGGATATGATAGGCGACCTGGCTTTGGTTGGCGTGCCGTTACGCGGCCACATTATGGCCGCCCGGCCGGGACATGCCGCAAACGTTGCTTTTGCCAAAAAAATAAAGACCCTGATAAAAAAGGAGCGCAGCCGCAAGCATGTAAAAACATACGATCCGAACGCCAAGCCGGTTTATGATACCGTGCAGATCATGAACATTCTGCCGCATCGCCAGCCGTTCCTGATGATCGATAAAATACTGGAACTAACCAAGAGCCACGTAGTAGGCTTAAAAAATGTAACCATGAACGAAGAGCTTTTCAAAGGGCACTTCCCGGGCACGCCATTATTCCCCGGTGTATTACAGATAGAGGCGATGGCGCAAACCGGCGGTATTTTGGTGCTAAACACGGTGCCTGATCCCGAAAATTATATTACCTTGTTCCTGAAGATCGAAAATGCCCGCTTTAAGGCGCCTGTTGTACCCGGCGACACTTTGATATTCCATTGCAACCTGCTTGCTCCTATACGAAGAGGCATAGCACAGATGAAGGGCATAGGTATGGTGGGCGAAAAAATTGTTGTTGAGGCTGAACTGATGGCCCAGATTGTGAAAAGAACAAAAACCGAAGAAGAATGATCCAGCCATTAGCATATATACATCCGCAGGCAAAAATTGCCGATAACGTGGTAATTGAGCCGTTTGTAACCATACATAAAGATGTGGAGGTTGGCGAAGGCACGTGGATAGGCTCAAACAGCACCATTATGGATGGCGCCCGAATTGGTAAAAACTGCCGGATATTCCCGGGCGCTGTAGTCTCGGCTCCGCCGCAGGACTTAAAATACCGCGGCGAGCAAAGCACCGTTACAGTTGGCGACAATACCATTATCCGCGAATGCGTAACCCTTAACCGGGGCACCGCGCTTGATAAAAATACCACCACTATCGGGAGCAACTGCCTGCTGATGGCTTATGTACACGTGGCGCATGATTGCGTGATCGGCGACAATGTCATTATCGCCAATTCCGTGCAACTGGCCGGACATATCAATGTTTATGACTATGCTTTTATAGGCGGTACTTCAGCCGTTCACCAGTTTGTTGAGATCGGGGCGCATAGCATGATCTCGGGTGGGTCGCTGGTACGGAAGGATGTGCCTCCGTTTACAAAGGCCGGCCGCGAGCCTTTATCATATATCGGTATCAATTCTGTCGGCCTGCGCCGCAGGGGTTACTCGGCAGCCACCATTAACGAGATACAGGAAATTTACCGGATCATATTCCTGAAAAAGTACAATATGACCAAGGCACTTGATATTATTGAAGCCGAATTTAACCCAACTGTTGAACGCGACGAGATCATCAATTTTGTGCAAAACTCGCAGCGTGGGATCATGAAGGGGTTTGGGAATTCGTAATTGGCTGCGCGTCCATAGTCGATAGTCCATGGACCATAGCCAATAATTTATTTATAACCAGCAATCACAATCCATGGACTATGGACCATGGTCTATGGACAACATGCAAATCATCCTCGAAAACATTGGCCGGCGGTTTAACCGCGACTGGATATTCCGGGGAATTGATCATTCTTTCACCAGCGGGAAAATATATGCCGTACTCGGGCCGAACGGTTCGGGCAAGTCAACTTTGCTGCAGGTTTTAAACGGCAGCCTGTCGCCTTCCGCAGGGTCGATCAGTTATTTTAACGATGATAAAAAGATAGATGTTGAAGATGTATATCAATACCTCAGCCTGGCCGCGCCTTATCTTGAATTGATCGAAGAGTTCACGCTGGACGAAATGATCGATTTTCATTTCAAATTTAAAACCTATAAAGCCGGGATAGACAAAAGCGAACTCATTAGCCTGCTGGCGATGCCGGAGAGCAGAAATAAAATGATCCGATATTTCTCGTCGGGTATGAAACAGCGGTTGAAGCTGGCACTGGCTTTTTGTGCCGATACCCCCATGTTGATGCTGGATGAACCAACCTCAAACCTGGATACGCAAGGGGTCGAGTGGTATTTGAGCCTTGTGCGCCAATTCGCTAAGGACCGTCTCACCATCATCTGCTCAAACCAGGAACATGAATATAATTTTTGTGACGAACAGTTGAGCATTACGGATTTTAAGGGGGTTGGGCGGATGTCGGGAGTCAATGATTCTATTTAAGATTGTAGCAGTGCGCCCTATTTCAACAGGAAAGTCGCGTTTAAAATTTATAATAGCTTTTCCGGGTGGGCGGGGCGAAAGTTAAAAGCAGACGTCATGCCGAACTTGTTTCGGCACCCCACCAGAAAGATATATGACAGCAAAGTCTGCTATATGCACAAACGCTGACGGGGCGCGCGTGAATGTCCTGAGAGGTGCCGAAACAAGTTCGGCATGACGTGGTGTTTTTTTAAAAACGATTTCCCCGTCCATTTCAATTCTTTTTTTGAACTTCAAAAAATCGTCCTATATTTGCATTCCTTTTCGGAATGGTAACATTCCACAGGAGATTGCCCGATAGTATAAAGGTAGTACGACGGTTTTTGGTACCGTTTGTCTAGGTTCGAATCCTGGTCGGGCAACGGTTAATTTCGGATTTCGGATTTTCAATTTCGGATTTAATTCCGGGATAGGAATTCAAAATCCGAAATTGTTTTTTATAGGACAGTTATTCTTAAGTAAGAATTTAACTATTTCCGAAATCGAAAATCCGAAATTCGAAATACGAAGAGATGCCTTTACAGTTCAATCCCGTTAAGTTATTTGCAGGTTCAGCCACTACGGTGCTGGCCGAAAACATTGCCGCAAAATATGGCAGGGAACTTGGCGAGGTGGTGCTTTCCGTTTTTAGTGACGGCGAATTTCAGCCGCATTTTAACGAATCGGTACGCGGGTGCGATGTGTTTTTAATACAGTCGACCAACCCGCCGACGGATAACCTGATGGAATTGCTGATGATGATCGATGCCGCGCGACGCGCATCTGCACATTATGTAACTGCGGTTATCCCCTATTTCGGGCTGGCACGGCAGGACCGGAAAGACAAACCACGTGTGGCTATAGGTTCAAAGCTGGTAGCCAACATACTGGTGGCAGCAGGCATAAACCGTATTATGACAATGGACCTGCATGCGGCGCAGATACAGGGGTTTTTTGATATCCCCGTTGACCATTTGGACGCTTCGGTAATATTTGTACCATACATAAAAAGTCTGGAACTGGGCAATTTAACTATCGCATCGCCGGATATGGGCGGATCATACAGGGCGCGCACGTTTGCCAAGTTTTTTAACGCGGAGGTTGTTATCTGCGATAAGCGCCGCAAACGGGCAAACGAAATTGAGTCGATGACCCTTATCGGGGATGTTACCGACCAGGATATAGTATTGATAGATGACATTTGCGACACAGCCGGCACACTGGCAAAAGCAGGTGCGTTGATCATGGAACGCGGCGCACGCAGTGTGCGGGCGGTTTGTACCCATCCGGTATTATCCGGTAACGCTTACGAAACGATCGAAAATTCGGTTTTAACCGAACTGATCGTGACAGATACGATACCGCTTAAGCAAAAAAGCAGCAAAATAAGGGTGCTAAGCACTGCCGACCTGTTTGCCAAGGCGATAATGAATGTAAACGAGCACGGCTCAATAAGCCAGTTGTTCAGGGTGGACTAGGCCTCACCTAAGTCCTCTCCAAAGGAGAGGATTTTAAAATGAGCCAAACAAAAAGAATTAATAACTTCTTGCTCAAGCCCCTCTCCTTTGGAGAGGGGTTGGGGTGAGACCAATAAATAAATAAAAACAAACAAATGAAATCAATTGCTATTAGCGGTTCTCCAAGAGAGAACGTAGGGAAACGAGACGCTAAAGAACTGCGTTACCAGGCATTAGTGCCGGCAGTACTTTACGGTGGGCCAACCCAAACCCACTTTTCAGTGTCCGCAGCTGATTTGAAAGCCGTAGTTTATACGCCGGTTGTTCATTTCATCGATTTAAACATTGCTGGTGTAAAATCACAGGCTATCATTAAAGATATCCAGTTTCACCCATTAACCGAACAAATTATCCATGTTGACTTTTTGTTGCTCGACGAGAAAAAGCCTATCACCATGGAAATCCCTGTTAAATTAACCGGAACATCACCAGGCGTTAAAACAGGCGGTAAACTGGTACAGAAGTTAAGGAAACTGCGTATCAAAGCTTTGCCAAAAGACCACCTGGATGCCATTGAAGTGAGCATTGAGACTTTGGAAGTCGGCAAATCGGTAAAAGTAGGCGACCTTAATGTTGAGAAGCTTACCATTACCAATGCAAAAGAAGATACCATTGTATCGGTAACCACTTCACGTGCGTTACGCCAGGCCGAGCAGGATGCCGCGGCTGCAGCTAAAAAATAATTAGGATTACACCGTCCCGATAGCTATCGGGATAACAGCGATAAGTATAAACTTATCGCTGTTTTTTGTTTACTTTGAAATCAATTTTATTTGTCATTCTGAGCGGCAGCGAAGAATCTTCTGCGCCAGAATAAACGCGTGATACTCGTCAAGTGAAGAAGATTCTTCACTACGTTCAGAATGACAAAATGACTTTGTCTAAAACTAAAAAATGAAATACCTTATAGTCGGTTTAGGAAACATCGGTCCCGAATATGCTGATACGCGGCACAACATCGGCTTTATGATATTAGATGAGCTGGCAAAGCAGGAAAATGAAAAATTCCATCATATGCGGCTGGCTTATTATACCGAAGTATTCTACAAGGCACGCACCCTTTGCCTGGTAAAGCCAACTACCTATATGAACCTGAGCGGAAAAGCCGTAACCCACTGGATGCAGGAACTGAAGATCCCAATTGAAAATGTTTTAATTTTGGTTGACGACATCGCACTCCCCTTTGGCACCTTGCGCCTGAAACCAAAAGGCAGCGCTGCCGGGCATAATGGTTTAAAAGATATCGAAGCCCGGCTGGGCCACAATGATTACGCACGCCTCCGTTTCGGCGTTGGCGATAATTTCCCAAAGGGCCGCCAGGTTGATTATGTATTGAGCGGTTTTGATGAAGATGAGTTGCCTGCCCTTCCCGAACTTATCGACCGGTCTATCGAAATGGTGAAAAGTTTCGCTACGATCGGCACCGAACTCACAATGACCAGGTACAATAAATAAGCCCTTCTTAAATAACTAACCCCTTAGTTAAAAATTGTTAAATTTTCTCTTATTCTGTCACAAGTTGGTACATTCAGCGTCTATTACGAAAACCTCGTATGAAAAAACTTTTACTTTTGGCAGTTTGCTGCACCTTGATAACTTCCATAAAGGCGCAAACCACGGCCCCGGTATTGACCGTAAAGGGTATAGTGATGGACTCCCTCGCCAACAAGCCACTGGGTTATGTTACTGTTGTATTGCAGGATGCAAAAACGCAGCAATCAGTTAAAGGTTCATTAACGAAAGAGGATGGCAGTTTTGAGGTAAAAAACACAACCGGTAAACCTTACAAACTTGTATTTGCATCCGTAGGGTTTAAAACCAAAACGATCAGTGTGAGCGGCACGGATGCCGATGTGAATGTGGGGAAGGTATTTCTATCTGCGTCAAGCAAACAGTTAAATGAGGTATCGGTAACCGCGGTAAAGCCGCTGATGAAGCAGGAGGTTGACCGCATAAGCTACGATATACAAGCCGACCCCGACAGCAAGGCACTGTCGGCGCTGGAGATGATGCGAAAGGTGCCGCTGCTAACCGTGGATGGCAACGACAATATTCAGTTAAAAGGAAGCAGCAATTATAAGATATTGATCAACGGAAAAGAATCTGCCCTGGTAGCCAAAAATCCTTCCGACATATTAAAGTCAATGCCGGCCACCAACATACAAAAGATTGAAGTGATCACAACGCCTCCTGCCAAATACGATGCCGAAGGCCTTGCGGGGATAATAAATATCATTACCAAACGAAATGCCGACCAGGGGTATAACGTTGGATTTAACAGCCGTTTCAATTCGGTATTCGGGCCCGGCTACAATATAAACGGCACGTTGAAGGAAGGTAAATTCGGCATGTCGTTATTTGTTGGCCTGGGCAGCAATGGCCACCAGACCACCAGTTCCGGCAGTACCGAAAATATATTTGCGCCAAATACCAAAACCACCGAAATTAACATCAATCAAACGGGTATAAACACGCAAAGCGGCCATTTTCATTACGTTGGCACGGAAATGAGCTACGAACTGGATACATTGAATTTGCTTACCGCATCGCTCAACCTTTTCGGCAATAACCAAAACACAGGCAGCACCCAGCTTTCGATGACGGATAACCAGGGAGTTGAACAACAGGCATATACCTTGCAAAACACCGGCACCAACAGTTTTACCGGCCTGGATGCGGCACTCAATTATCAGCTGGGTTTTAAAAAATCAAAGGACCGCTTGCTTACGTTCTCCTATAAATACAGCTATTCGCCGAACAAGCAGTTAAATGATAACCTGTTTAGTGGCAGGTTTAACTATTCGCCGGCCATTTATCCCGACTATCAGCAATACAACGATGCAGGTAATAAGGACCATACCGTACAGATTGATTACGCAAGCCCGCTTAGTAAACAGATCTCTATCGAGGCCGGCGCAAAGGCTATTTTACGCAATAATTACAGCAATTTCCATGTAGATGACCGCCACGCTGCAACACAGCAATTTGTGACCAATGATACCCTTACCAATAACTTCAATTATCACCAGGACATTTACAGCCTGTACAATTCGTACCAGTTAAAATTGGAAAAGTGGACAGGCAAGGCCGGTCTGCGGCTGGAGCACACTTCGCTTAATGCTGATTTTATTTCGTCGGGCGTTACAACTGCGCCAAGCTACAATAACCTGATCCCGTCGGTATCTATCCAGCGGAGCTTTAAAACCAGCAGCATTAATTTCGGTTTTACCCAGCGCATCCAGCGGCCGGGCATATTTCAGCTAAACCCGTTTGTCGACCGGTCGAACCCGACATTTATAAACGCCGGCAATCCTAAGCTGAAACCGGAGCTTGATAATACCTTTGAGCTAACCTACAGTAATTTCACCAAAAATTCGATCAATGTTGGGTTGAGTTATGCATTCTCAAACAACTCCATACAAAATGTATCCAGCCTGCGGGCCGAACAGGTGGGGACTAAAACAGATACCGTTACCTATACCACTTTCGAAAACCTGGGCACCCATAAAACGCTTGGGTTAAACCTAAACACCAATTTGAATATTACCAAACAGTGGACCCTGGGGTTGAACGGCCAGGTAAATCATATTTGGCTGAGTGGCACGTTTGGCGGCAGCATGTATCATAGCGACGGGTTTACCGGCAACGCCTTTGGCAATACACGCTATAGGTTTAAAAATGGATTTGCCTTCGCTTTTAACGCCGGCTATTTCAGCGGTAATGTAAACCTGCAGGGCAGGTCGAGCGATTTTATTTTTAACCAGTACCTGCTTTCAAAAGATTTCTTTAACAAAAAGCTTACCCTGGTTTTGGTCGCCAATAATCCCTATCAAAAATACAACACCTTCAGGTCGACGATCAATTCCACCGCATTTTACCAAACCACTTTTAACCAAAATTACTACCGGTCGCTGGCTTTTCGGGTAAATTTCAGATTTGGCAAGCTTAACAGCGATATTAAAAAGAACCAGCACGGCATCGAAAATGACGATACCAAGGGCGGGGGCAAAAGTGCTTCGGGAAACGGTAATTAGGAAGAGAGCCAAGAAGCAAGAGCCAAGATTTTTTGTTCATTGGTAGGAGGACGGCGTTAGAAGTAGAGTTTTTGAAATCGAAATTCAGATACGGGTTGGGGGCAGATGGCGGGAGGCAGTCTGCTTACAACTTTAAACGTACAACCCAACTGCTAACTAAAAATGGCGTGTTCAGGGGTGTTCGGGGTTGTTCGCGACAGTTCGGGGTGTTCGTGCACAAGTAAAAGCGAACGCTACAGGGTAGCATGACAATCTTGATTCCTGGCCCTTGCTTCTTGACTCTATTCTGCCTTATCTTCGCAAAATGAAAGTTTACGGCATCACCAACTGCAATACGGTTAAAAAAGCGCTCGACTGGCTGAAAGCCAATAACGTAACGTATGAGTTTCACGATTTTAAGAAGCTTGGCGTCAGCGAAGAAAAGCTACGGGAATGGGACAAAAAAGCGGGTTACGAAAAGTTTTTGAATAAGCAGGGCCTCACCTGGAAACAGCTCGACCCACAGGTTAAAGAAAGCATTAAAACCAACAGCGATGCCTTGAAACTGCTTCAGCAAAAAACCAGCATGATCAAACGCCCGGTTATTGAAAAGGACGGTTTTTTGTTTTTTGGCTTTGATGAAGAGGTTTATAGTAAGTTGATTAAGTGAGTCGTTGATTTGGTGAGTAGTTAACCCCACTTAACATAATCAACTCAATCCAACCTAATCAACCATTCACCAACATCGCGTAACAAATGTTTTACGCCGTGGCGCTTTTGCCGATTTTATCCTATACTTGCCTGTAAATTACTCAAATAACACAAAATGAAACTGAACCTGATTTCCGGTTTTACACTGGCTTTTATGGCGGCGACAACGCTTAGCCAGGCGCAGCAAAACACCGGTGCTATGGCACCTGCTACCAACTACGATTATCATGAAACCTTCGGGCCATTGTTTTACACCAAAAACGGCACCGAATACCGTGCAGCCGATGGCGAGCCGGGACCAAAATACTGGCAAAACCGGGCCGATTACCAGTTGGCTGCTAAGCTGAATGACCAGACAAACGAGATCACCGGATCGGAAATACTGACCTATACCAATAATAGCCCGCAAAAGCTTAGCTATTTGTGGATGAACCTGGAGCAGAACCTGTTCAGGCAGGATTCGAGAGGTACTGCAATTGTGCCTCTAATGGGAAATCCGCCGGTTCCGGTAAGTCGTAACTGGGGCCGTGGCCAGGTATTTGATGCCGGGTATAAAATTAAATCTGTAAAAATGCTTGGCGCAAAGGGTGCAATTACAGAGGTAAAATTCCTGGTGACTGATACCCGCATGCAGTTATTTTTACCCGCGGCTGTAAACGCCGCCGGCGGACAGATAAAGTTAAAGATCGAGTATTCATTTATTTCACCCAATTACGGATCCGACCGTATGGGGATACAGGACACCAAGAACGGGAAGATATTCCAGGTTGCCCAATGGTACCCGCGCATGTGCGTTTATGATGATATATGGGGATGGAACACCATTCCCTATACCGGGCCGGGTGAGTTTTACCTGGAGTACGGTGACTTTGACCTGAGCATTACTGCACCGGCTAATCACATCGTAGTAGCCTCTGGCGAATTATTGAACCCGCAGGAGGTATATACACCCACGCAGCTTAAACGCTGGGCAGAGGCTGCTAACAGCGAAAAAACGGTAGTTATACGTTCGGCAAGCGAGGTTACCGATCCTGCTTCGCGCCCGGCCGGGAAAAAAGAGCTGACCTGGCACTTTAAGATAAGAAATGCGCGCGATGCCTCATGGGGATCATCTGCAGCCTTTATTATCGATGCCGCCAAAATGGACCTGCCCAGCGGGAAAAAATCTATCGCCATATCAGCTTACCCGGTTGAAAGCGATGGCAATGATGCCTGGGGACGATCAACCGAATACGTTAAAAAATCAATTGAATATAATTCTGCCAAATGGTTTGAGTTCCCCTACCCGGCAGCTACAGCAGTTGCAGGCATTGTAGGCGGCATGGAATATCCCGGCATTGTTTTCTGCGGATACCGGGCAAAAAAAGGCGGCTTGTGGGGAGTTAATGACCATGAGTTTGGCCACACCTGGTTCCCGATGATCGTGGGTTCAAATGAGCGTTTATACGGCTGGATGGACGAAGGTTTTAATACTTTCATTAATACCTTATCTACAGCCGATTTTAATAATGGCGAATACAAAAACACACGCGCGATGGACATGCACCGCATAGGTGCATTTTTTACTGCCCCTGGTTTAGAAACGATGATGAGCCAGCCGGCTAACCTGAAGGAAAGGAATACTGGTACGCTTTTATATTCAAAGCCCAGCGCCGGGCTGGTGTTATTGCGCGAACAGATATTGGGCCCCGAACGATTTGATTTCGCATTCAGGACTTATATCGACAAGTGGGCGTTTAAACACCCCACTCCCGATGATTTTTTCCGCACCATTGAAAATGCCGGCGGCGAGAACCTGCAATGGTTCTGGAGAGGTTGGTTTATGAACAACTGGCGACTGGATGTAGCCGTTCGTGATGTAAAATATGTGAGTGACGATCCAACCAAAGGCGCACTGATAACCATCGATAATCTCGAAAAAATGGCGATGCCGGTTATACTGGAAATTAAAACAGTAAGCGGTAAAACCGACCGGGTTAAATTGCCGGTTGAGATATGGGAACGCAACAGCAGCTGGACGTTTAAATACCCATCGACTGAAGAGATACAATCGGTAACGTACGATCCCGATAAGGTTCTTCCCGATTTTAACCCGGATAATAACGTTTGGACGAAAAAGTAAGCAGTTCCAGTGGGCAGTTTGCAAAAACTGCCCACTGTTATTAAATCAAAACCTTTATCGCTTTGATAAGTTACTAAATAAATCATTTGCCATGCATAAAAAGTATTTTTTGATTGTTTTGATACTGATAGCTGCAGTCCCGGCAATGGCACAGGGCCTTCTAAAAGGCACGGTGTATGAGAGCGGCAGCAACAATCGCATGTCAAATGTTTTCATCAGGAACAACAATAACAAACAGATAACTATCACCGACAATTCCGGGAATTTCAGCATAAAAGCTGAAACCGGGAATTTGATCATCTTTGATTCGCCGGGCTTTATTTCCGACACGCTGTATTTGATCGATCTTGTGCCAAAGAAAATTATGATGGTAACCAAAACCATCGCATTAAGGGAGGTGAGCATCACTTCAACCCGCCAGGCATTTGACCCGCATAAGGAGTATCCCGAAATTTATACAAAAAGCAAGGTTTACATCATGTCGCCTACAAGCTGGTTCAGTAAGGAAGGCCGGGATGCGCGTAAGCTTAAACGCTATTTTGTGACGGAGGAGCAGCAACGCCATGTTGACGCTGTGTTTACCAGGGCCTATGTTGGCAGCATTGTTCCGCTAAAGGGCCGGGACCTGGAAGATTTCATGACGCTTTATCGCCCGTCGTACGCATTCATCAGGGGCAATAACAGCGAATCCCTGGCGGTGTATATCAACGACAGTTATAAAAAGTACCAGGCGCTGTCGCCCGAAAAGCGGCATTTACCCGCGCTCACCAGCGATGTGAAAATTCAACAATAAAGCCATGAAAAATAAAATCGTTTGTTTTTTTGCAGCCTGTTGCCTGTTTTCGTGTTCCACATTGCGAAATTATTCAACGCACGGATGGGTTTCGTTATTTGACGGCAAATCACTTTCCGGGTGGAAAGTTGGCGCCAATGCCGAAACGTTTTCGGTCCGGAACGGAATGATCGTGGTACATGGAAAAACAGCGCACCTGTTTTACAATGGCCCGGTAAAGGATCATAATTTTCAAAATTTTCAGTTTAAAGCCGATGTAATGACCCATAAAGGGGCTAACTCCGGCATTTACATCCATACGGCATACCAGCAAGGCGGCTGGCCGTCAAAAGGCTATGAGGTGCAGGTAAATAATTCGCACACCGACTGGATAAGAACCGGCAGCCTTTACGGGATAGAAAACATCAAAAAAGTATATGTGAAAGACAATGAATGGTTTACCATGTATATCACCGTGCTGGATAAAAGGGTCATCGTTAAACTGAACAACAAGGTTGTACTCGATTACACCGAGCCCGATAATGTACAACGGGCCGCCGGCGACAAACAGCGCGTACTTTCAAGCGGCACCTTTGCCCTGCAGGGCCACGACCCCAACAGTTTGGTGTATTTTAAGAATATTATGGTAAAACCGTTGCCATAAAGAATGCCTTGCCAGGCAGCAGGTGCAGCAGCGCAATAATCAATTTGGTTCTGACGGTTATTCACTCAGGTCCAAAATATCATTTTTAATCAGCAGCTTCATCCCGAACCGCAGCACCCAAATAAGCAGCGCAATAACGGCGACAAGTATTAACCCGAAGAATAGTCCTGTTTTAAAGGCATCTTCCATTAGCCCGCATCCCGACAGCGAAAACATAAGTAAAAAACAAACGATTGGTAAAGTAAAAGTTTTCATAGGTTGATTTTTGATTTGACTATCAAAAACTATACCTTTTTACTATGTCTCTGTTTATGCTGTATGTACTTCACTTGGCTTAATAATTACATAGCACGGATTATTGATAATTTAAGGAGCAGTTTTGTCAATAATACGCTTGATGATCGCATCCAGTTGACCTGCCGCTTTTTCGAGGTATTGCAATAATTCTTTGGTTGGTTCCACTTCGCCGGTTTCCTTAAGTAAGTGTATTAAACCTAAGATGCTCGCCACCGGGCGTCTGATTTCGTGTGCGTTGATCTGGGCAATCTCTGTGAGCTGTTGATTTTGATGCGTGATGAGTGATTCACGTTCTTTCAATTGCAAGATATTCAGCATATTTTGCGTGATGTCCTGTGAGTAGCACGCCACGCCAAAAATATCTCCATCTTCATTCGTCATCGGGCTTAAAGAAATTGATGCGTACCGGGTTGCTTGTGTTATCGGGTTATAGTGCTCGTTGCTTACGTTAAACCGCTCACCGTTCAATGCCCGCTCGTAGTTCCGCTTCCATTTGCCTAAGCGTTCATCTCCGAATTCTTTTACCAGCACCTTATCCCCCTCTTTAATTACTTTGCCGGTAAGTGCTTTTACCATTTCCACAAAGGCTTCGTTGGCGGTAATCAGTTGCATACTGGTATCAACTGACCATATCATATCATGAATGCCATTGATCAATGCCCCGAGATTAGCCTTGGTACGCCGTATTTCCTGTTCCTGCTTAAATTCATTGGTCACATCCATTACGGTCGAGATCATCAGGTTTTGATCATAGAGCGGGATATTCTTGGCGTTAATGATACGCTTTTCGCCTGTGTTACGAGTAATAGTTATGTTATTCCACGCCATTCGTTCGGGGTCGCGGCTTTGAATATCACTCATTACCCTGTTCATTATTTCGTTTCGATAGCTCTCATCGGGGTACAGGTTATGGAAAAAGCCCGAAACATCTGCGAGATCCTGATCCGGCCAGCCATATATTTCACTAAACCGCTTATTAATCGCGGTCGCCTTTCCATCATCCACTTTGTTCACCGCAATACCAATGGGAAGATTCTGTAAAATCGTTTCAATAAAGGCGTTTCTTTCTTCTAATTCTTTAAGTAATTGTGCGTTATTTGTTTCGGCTGCCATTATCGACCTGGTTTGTTTTTTGGACATCGCTTTAAACCCAAAGCAATATAAGCTTTTATTTGAGAGATAGAATTCTGCATAATTAACAGTTTCGAGAAGATAAAATGCAGCCCCCCTCCGGCGCCGGTACAGAACGATAAAACATGTAGTGTGAAAAGGTTAAGTATTCAAATATTAATAATAATTGATTCGGTCTGCACAATTCTTATATCTAATTTTTCAAATGATAGTAAAATAAAAACAGTTCAGCACGACTAAGGCTTTAACGACCATACATTCAGGAAGGTTATAAAAAATATAATTTAATGTGATTAAATTTTCCTTATTTGATATTCATTTTCGGATTTAATTTCGTCTTTCTTCATTTGGTATTCGATGTGCGTTATTCATCTAACCTGCCCAACCTTCCCTATCCAAACTCCTGAAATTTATCGCTTCGGCCAAATGCTCCAGTTGTATTTCTTCGCTGGCAGCCAAATCAGCAATTGTACGTGAAACTTTTAATATGCGGTCGTAGGCACGGGCCGATAATCCAAGTTTTTCCATGGCTTTTTTAAGCAAGGTTTGGCCGGCGGCGCTTATTTTGCAGATGTCGCGCACCATTTGAGGGCTCATTTGTGCGTTGGCATGTAAATCGGGCTTATTATCAAAACGCTCTGCCTGGTAGGCCCTGGCTTTGATCACCCGTTCCCGGATCAACTCACTTTTTTCGGCCAGGCGGTCGGAAGCCAGTTCGGTAAAATTAACCGGCGTAACTTCCACGTGCAGATCGATACGGTCGAGCAGCGGCCCCGATATTTTGCTCAGGTATTTTTGCACCGTTCCAGGCGGGCATACGCATTCTTTCTCGGGGTGGTTAAAATAGCCGCAGGGGCAGGGATTCATACTCGCCACCAACATAAAGGAGCTTGGGTAGTCAACGGTAAATTTGGCACGCGATATGGTCACCCGCCGCTCTTCAAGCGGCTGGCGCATTACCTCTAACGCGCTACGCTTAAATTCAGGTAATTCGTCTAAAAACAGAACCCCGTTATGCGCCAGCGAAATTTCGCCCGGCTGCGGGTTACTGCCACCGCCGACCAACGCCACATCGCTGATGGTATGGTGCGGCGACCGGAACGGCCGGACCGTTACCAAAGCATCGGCAGCCGCAAGTTTGCCGGCAACCGAGTGGATCTTGGTGGTCTCCAGCGATTCATATAAACTCAAAGGCGGTAAAATAGAAGGCAGCCTGCGCGCCAGCATGGTCTTGCCCGCTCCCGGCGGACCTATCAAAATAACGTTATGGCCGCCCGCGGCGGCAATCTCCAAAGCCCGCTTAATGTTTTCCTGCCCCCGCACTTCGCTAAAGTCGCTGTCGTAATTGGTAAGGCTGTTATAAAACTCTTCGCGGGTGTTTACTACTTCCCGGGTAAGCTGTGTGTCGCCGTTAAAAAAACCGGCCACTTCTGCAATATTCTCAACGCCATATACTTCCAAATCGTTAACAATGGCGGCTTCCCTGGCGTTTTGCTTTGGCAGGATGAAACCTTTAAATCCATCTTTGCGTGCCTGTATCGCGATCGGAAGCGCGCCCTTTATCGGCTGCAAACCGCCATCAAGCGAAAGCTCGCCCATGATGATGTATTTATCCAGATCTTCGCTTTCAACCTGGCCCGAGCCGGCAAGTATGCTTACCGCGATGGGAAGATCGTAAGCCGAGCCTTCCTTCCGGATGTCGGCGGGCGCCATATTAACGATGATTTTTTGCCGCGGCATACGGAAATTGTTGGTTTGCAGCGCCGCTTCAACCCGCTGCATCGATTCGCGTACTGCGTTATCAGGCAGGCCTACGATCAAATAGAAGGGCTTGCCCCCGCCGCTTATATTTACCTCAATTGTGATGGTTATGGCCTCGATGCCGTACACCGCGCTCCCAAAAGTTTTAACTAACACTGCAATAAAGTTTATTGAAGCGTAAGTTATAGAAATTTGGGGAGAATCAAGAGGCAAGACGGCTGCTTTTGTGGCGTTCACTTTCACTGATGTGCGAACACCCCGAACTGACGCGAACAACCCCGAACACCCCTGAACACGCCATTGGGCAGTGGGCAGAAGGCAAAATTCCTTCATCTTCACCCCTGCCTCCTTCCTCTTAACATCTTGCTTCCTGACTCACCACTCATCATTCACCACTCACCACTTGCCTCTCAACCAAAATATCCCTAACTTTCACGTAATTAATCACTTAAACTATGTATAAGCATCTTTTCCTGGCTTGTGCTTATCTGTTAACCAACTTCGCTGCGGCCTTTTCTCAAAAGGGCGGCGACAACCCGTCTCAAAAAATATATCACGAATTTAAAAGGGAGTCTAAAAATTTAAAGGACGACACCAATAAGGTTTTGACCTATCTCAAATATGCTGGCCAGCTAGAAAACTTTTCGCCCGATACGGTGGAGGCTATTACCCGAACCGCGCTCAAGCTTTCGGATAAATTAAACTATCAGCGGGGTATCGCACTATCCCTTTTCCAGGACGGCGTTCACGCCGAAACTGAAAAGAACTATCCTGCAGCCGTTCGCTTTTATAAGGAAGCCTTGAAAATAGCCGAACCACATAAATTATATGGCGATGTATATCTCATTTACAACTCTGCCTTAAACGCTTATTATTACCAGGCCGATTATGCAAATGCTATGGATATTGCCCAAAAGGGGTTGTCTCTTGCTGAACAATTAGGAGATAAAGAAAACCAGGCCCATTACGACAACCAGGCCGGGTTTATTTATTTGAAACAGGAAAAAGCGGACGACGGCATTAAATATTATACGCGATACCTGGCGCTGGCAAATGAACTTCATAATCGGATGATGATTGCCGATGCCAGCAATGGCATAGCCGACGGCTATTTACTCAAAAATGATTATCAAACAGCGCTAAGATATTCTTTTAACGCGCTCCGTATTTATGAAAAGATGAACGATAGGGAGCGACTGGATAGACAGCGCATGGCGTTCAGGCTCGACAGGGTGCCCTATACGTTGTTTAAGATCAGCACTGCATATAAACAGGCTGGTAATTATAAGCTTGCGTTGCAATATGCGCTGGCCATTTTTGCCCCTCATGGCAAAAAAAGAAATATATTTAACAATTACGACCTGGCAAGCTATTATATCAATACCGGTGATATTTACAGCTTATTGAAGGACTATACCCAGGCGGGTTTATACCTCAACAAAGGTTTATTGCTGGCAAAGTCAATCCTTCACCGCGAGGATATCCGCGATGCTTACCAGGGAATTTCAAAAAATTTTGCGCTTCAGCACCGGTACGACAGCGCTTACCATTACCAGGCCTTATTTACCGGGTTAAAAGATTCGATCATAAATGAAAAAGTCAGCCGCGAGATCAACAAGCTCGAGGTTGAGCGCCGCGATAAGGAGATCATCCTGCTTAACCAGCAGCAAAAACTCAAGGCGACAGAAACGGCCCGGCAAAGCCTGGTCAGGAATGTGATCATTGGCTTTGTTACCTTTATTGCTGTTATCCTCATCCTGCTGCTGTATATGCAGGGCGGCATTAAACAGCAAAAGCTCAATTTTGAAAAGCAACTGGCCGTGCAAACCGAGCGGCAGCGCATCAGCAGCGATATGCACGACGATATCGGCACCGGGCTTTCAACCATGCTGATCTATGTAAACATGCTGAAACTAAAACTGGCCGATAGCGGCAACGCTCAAAATATTGAACGGATAGCCGCCCTGGGTACTGAATTGGTTGAGCAGTTGAAAGAGATCGTATGGTCGTTAAATCCAGGGAACGACCGGCTGGATAACCTGTTGCTGTTTATCCGGCAGTACTTCGTGCTGCTATTTGAACCGCTCGCGCATCAAACCAAAATTATTTATCCATCCGTAATTCCCGAAATCGAGATCGATAACGAATTAAGGCGCAACATTTTTTTATGTGTTAAAGAGGTGTTGAACAATGTGATCAAACACGCCGATGCTACCTGCGTTGAACTTGCTGTGCAGGTTGGGCGTAATATGCTGCTGATACAGGTAAAGGATAACGGGAAAGGTTTTGTGCCTGATAACGGAAACAGTACCGGGAACGGGCTAAAAAACATCCGGCAACGGATGAATGCGGTGAAGGGGAAATTCAATATCCAGAGCAGTAAAGGCACCCTGGTAAAGCTCGAAGTTCGTTTGCCAAACTACCCAAACAGGTAGTTATTTTTTCATCGTTTTATCGGTAACTTTCCATCAGCATAAAGCAATGATATCAGTAGGACTAATTGAGGATACTGAAAATTACAGTGCGGCCGTCGCTTCCCTGCTGCGGCTGTCGGATGAGCTGCACCTTGCCGGGATATGGAACGATGCGGAAAGCGCTTTACTGAAGGTACCCGAAATTTTGCCCGATGTAGTTTTAACCGACATCCAGCTGCCGGGAATGAATGGCATCGAATGTATCCGCAAATTAAAACTGGACTGTCCCAGTATCCAGTTTATGATACTGACCGTTTTTGAAGAGGATGAAAAAATATTTGAGGCCTTAAATGCGGGCGCTACGGGCTATTTGTTAAAAAGCGCACCGCCCGAAATGATATTTAATGCCATTAAAGACATACATAACGGCGGCTCGCCCATGAGCCCGGGCATCGCACGAAAAATAATCCGGCATTTCCAGCCGGGCGTAACTAATGACGGCCACCAGCTGTTTACTGCACGCGAAAAGCA
Source organism: Mucilaginibacter sp. (assembly GCA_035568395.1). Lineage (GTDB taxonomy): Bacteria > Bacteroidota > Bacteroidia > Sphingobacteriales > Sphingobacteriaceae > Mucilaginibacter. The sequence goes on from DATMOF010000011.1 coordinate 40,604, forward strand.
GGTGCTCGACCTGATGGCCGAAGGCAAACTGGTGAAGGAGATTGCCGCTGTCCTGGATGTAACCGTACATGCCATTAAAAAACACATTAAAAATATTTACCTCAAAATGCACGTCCAAAACAAAGTTGAGGCCGTCATCAAATGGAAATTTCAGTCCTGATATTTTACGCTAAATCAGCACGTCCGCTCAACCATGGTACCCGTTTGGGTACTTTCATGCTTTTGTCAAACCGGGTATATTAGTATTATCAAATTCCGGCATTAGCATATTGTATTCTGGTTCAACCACATATGCAAGTGCCGTCATAAACCATTAAAAAAAAGGCTATGAAAAAGCAACTGCTCATTTTACTATTTCTATTGCCCTTCGCCCAACTACTTTTTGCCCAATCATCAGATGACTGGGTAAAAAAAGCGGTAACAAAATTAGATAATAAAGACTATGACGGCGCTATCTCCGATTGTAACCAGGCACTGCAGCTAAATTCGCAAAATGCCTGGGCCTACAATGTAAGGGGCATAGTTAAACACGATATAAACCGCCATTACGAAGCAATTACTGATTACGACCAGGCCATTGCATTATCGGCGAATTATAAACAGGCATGGTTTAACAGGGGTTTGGCAAAAGCCGCCTTAAAAAGGTACGATGATGCAATGGCCGATTACAGCCAGGCTATATCCTTAGACCCGCAATATGCAGCAGCCTATAACAGCCGTGGCAATGCCAAAGCCGACGCGGGACGTTATTCAGATGCACTGGCAGATTATGACCAGGCGATAACGATTGACCCCAGGTACGCATTGGCCTATAATAACCGAGGGCTTTCATACCATCATTTGGGGCGATATACCGATGCGGTTAATGACTATGACAAGTCGTTATCCATAAACCCCGCTTATACCGATGGTTACTACAACCGCGGGATATCTAAAGAGCACCTGGAACGATATGCCGATGCCATTACTGATTACGATCAGGCCATCAGTTTGGATGTAAATTATAAAGATGGCTATTATGCGCGGGGTTATGCGAAGGATAATTTGGGCCGCTATGACGAGGCGATCGTTGATTATAGTAAGGTAATTGCTATAGACCCCAATTATATTGATGCCTATTACAATCGCGGCGTGGCGAAAAGCAGCCTGAAACAATATGCGGAGGCTATAGCCGATTATGATTATACATTAACCAAAAACCCCGATTACAAGTCGGCCTGGTACGCGCGTGGTTACGCAAAAGATCATTTAGGCCGCTATGCCGATGCGCTGGTGGATTACAACCAGGCCATAACGATCGATCCGCAAAATAAAAACGGCTGGTATGCACGCGGTTATGTAAAAACTGTTTTAGGGAATTATACCGATGCTATACCCGATTTTGACAGGGTTATAACTTTAGATCCTCAATACGCAAAGGCATATAACAGCCGTGGTAATGCCTATTATAAGATTGGCGGTTCAAAAGCCAACTATCAAAAAGCCGTTGAGGACTATGATAAGGCCATCCAGGTGGGCGGCAGCAGTTACACGCCCTATTACAAATACCGCGACGAGGCCGCTGCAGCTATGAACGGCGGCGACGGCCATTCGGCCGATGAATTGGTAAAGGGGGCAGTTGAGAAAATCAACAATGGCAATTACGAGGGCGCTATTGCCGATTGTGATAAGGCGCTGCAGGTAAACGCAAAAAGCAGCTGGGCATACAGTATTCGCGGGCTGGCCAAAAATTATTCGGGCAAGTATACCGATGCTATTGCCGATTACGACCAGGCGCTCGCGATCGACCCGAAATACACCCAGGTGTATGTTAACCGCGGGCATGCAAAAAACAACCTGGAACGTTACGCCGATGCTATTGCAGACTTTGACCAGGCCATTGCCTTAGAGCCAAAATCTGCCTCTAACTATTTAAGCAGGGGATATACCAAAGATAAGCTGGGCCGTTACACGGATGCAATAATGGACTACGACCAGGCTATTGACCTGGATCAGAAATACGCGCTCGCCTATAATAACCGCGGATATGCCGAAATGTACCTGGGCAAGTACACTGAGGCGATGGCCGACTGCAATAAAGCTATTGAACTGGACCCTAAACTGGCGGCTGCTTACGACTCAAGGGCGCAGGTAAATAACAGGCTGGGCCATTATGCCGAAGCGATTATGGACTGTGATAAAGCGATCGCGCTGGACCCTAAACACACGGATGCTTATAATACCCGTGGCTACGCCTATTATAAATTAGGGAAAACGAAAATTAATTTGCGCCGGGCTATTGCCGACTACGACATGGCCGTTCAACTCGGCGGAAACGCATATAAACCCGATTTCAAATACCGGAACAACGCCGTAGCTGCGCTGAACATAGCGACAGGGCCATAATTGGAATGCGTTACTGATTTATGCGAATCAAGAGTCAAGAACCAAGAGCCAGGAAAATAGCTTCAAAAGAGAAAAATCTATAAAAAGATTAACATTTAAGCAGCATATTTCAACTCAATACTGCAAAAATGAACTGATCTTTTTATCTTGATTCTTGGTTCTAATATCTTGACTCTGATTCAAATGATTTATATTGACAATATCTCCACGATCTTCAAAAAATCCGGGTTAACATCAACGAAGTGTTTGGTGGCGTGTTCAAATGCGGTGTAAGCGATCTGGTTATGTATCAACCCAACCATTTCATTCCGGCGGCCGGCCAGTAAGGCCTCAACGGCGGCAACGCCTACGCGGCTGGCCAGCACACGGTCCATACAGGTTGGCTTACCGCCGCGCTGGATATGCCCCAGCACGGATATTCGCGTATCATAGTTCGGGAAACGCTCTTTTATCTGGCTGCCTATTTCAAAAGCATCGCCCGCCTCGCCATTCTCGGCGAGCATGATAATTTTTGAGGTTTTATCCTTACGCCCGCTCTCCAGGCGCTCAAACACCGCTTTCAGGTCGGTTTTTGATTCGGGTATCAATATCGCCTCGGCTCCGGCTGCGATGCCGGTGCGCAAAGCGATCAGCCCGGAGTCGCGGCCCATTACTTCAACGATGAACAGCCTGTCATGCGATTCCGCCGTGTCCCTTATCTTGTCAACTGCGTCAATAACCGTATTGATAGCGGTATCATACCCTATCGTAAAATCTGTGCCTAAAAGGTCATTGTCTATTGTACTTGGCAAACCTACAACCGGGATATCAAACTCCTGGCCGAACACCCTGGCACCCCTGAAAGTACCGTCGCCACCTATAGCCACAAGGGCATCAATATTATTTTTCTTTAACTGTTCGTAAGCCTGTTTACGGCCTTCAACCGTAAGAAATTGTTCGCTGCGGGCTGTTTTCAATATGGTACCGCCCCGCTGTATGATATTTGAAACCGATTTACGGTCCATCGGGAACATATCGCCATTGATCATGCCGTCGTATCCGCGGCGTATCCCTGTAACCGCTACATTATAATAAATTGCCGAACGCACTACCGCCCTTATGGCAGCATTCATCCCGGGCGAGTCGCCGCCTGACGTATAAACTCCTATATTTTTAATTTGGGTCATTTTAATAAACCAGTATCGCTTTAAAATCTGCGCGAATTTACATTAAATTTTAATCAGAATAGTGCTTCATCTGACTATAATGCCAGCCGGTTATCTGATCGCTTTATAGGCTGCAATACCGCTATCTAAATATTTGGTATAATTTTCAATATCGAAATTAGCGCCCTGGGGTGGAACCAGTACATTGCCGTTGCTGTCGAGTATTACATAAAACGGCTGCGAATTGGTATTGAATTTGGTGGTTTCAAAATCGCTGTTTTTACCGCCGATTGTGGTTATTTTTTTCCCGCTGAATGAAGAATTATAAAACTCGGTTTCGGGAAGCTGGCTTTTTTCATCAACGTATAGTTCAAGCAGCACAAAGTCATTTTGCATGCGGGTACGAACGCCCGGATCGGACCATATCTCGTTCTCCATTTTGCGGCAGTTTGCGCAGTTCCAGCCGGTAAAATCGATCAATACCGGCTTCTTCAGCTCCTTTGATACCTGCAAGGCCTGGTTGTAGTCGTACCATTCATTCAAACCGTTGTGTTTGCCCCGTTTAAAAATGTCTTCATATTTTTTGGTGGTGATGGATACCTGCTGAACAGGGGCCGCAGATGCTGCTCCCATCGACCGCGAAAGATCAAAATCCTGCGTAGCCGGGGGCGGTAAAAACCCGCTGATCACCTTTAACGGCGCGCCCCAAAGACCGGGGATCATATAAATAACAAAAGCAAAAACACCGATCGCGAAAAATGTACGTGGCACTGAAAGATGAGTGACTTCACTATCGTGCGAGAATTTTATCTTCCCTATTAAATACAATCCCATTAATAACCCTATGGCTATCCATAATGACAAAAACACTTCCCGGTCGAACCAGTTCCAGTGATAGGCAAGATCGACGTTCGAAAGAAATTTTAAGGCAAAACCCAACTCGAGAAAACCCAATACCACTTTTATACTATTAAGCCAACCGCCAGATTTAGGTAAAGATTTTAGTGCGGATGGAAACAATGCGAATATGGTAAATGGCAGGGCCAGTGCGAGAGAAAAGCCGAACATGCCGATTGCAGGCCCCAAACGGTCGCCTTTTGTTGCAGCCGCAGCCAGTAAACTGCCAACTAACGGCCCGGTACACGAAAATGAAACAACTACCAGCGTTGCCGCCATAAAAAATATCCCTACAAGGCCTCCCTTGTCAGAATTTTTATCCAGCTTGTTGGCAAGCGAACTGGGAAGGTTGATCTCGAACGCGCCCAAAAAGGAGATACCGAATACCACCAGCAAAAGGAAAAAGAAGATGTTAAATATCCCGTTTGTAGCCAGGGCATTTAAAGCATCGGGCCCGAATAGTAGTGTTATGATCAGCCCCAGGGATACATAAATAACAATAATGGATATACCATATAACAACGACTGCAAAATACCCTTAGCCCTTGATCCGGCTTTCTTTGTAAAAAAGCTTACTGTAAGGGGCAACAAAGGATAAATACAGGGCATTGTTATCGCTAAAAGCCCGCCCAAAAAACCGGCAATAAATATACCCCAAAGCGTTTGAGGCTGGTCGGGCGAAGCAGTTTTTGCGATAGTTATTATTGCTTGTTTCTTTGAAATGCTATCCTGCTTTTTCCTGGCAGCCGCAATACTATCAGCAGTTGTCGGTATCGATGTAAATTCAACACCGCTTGTTGAAACAGTATCAGCAGTTTTTGTTTGTGCACGGGCAGAGCTAAGTCCCGACAAGCAGAAAACAGCAATAAAAACAAACAGGTTCAAACGCAGGGCGGTACAGCTTAGTAGTTTCATTAGTTCCGGCTGTTTACTTGCCTAAAGGAATTGAAAAATCCAGGTCTTCAGGTGGGAGGCACTTCACATTATTGCAAGTCATATATTCCAGTTTTCCTTTAACAACCGATGCCTTTGGCGATTTTAGCCGTATTTTTTGCTGAAAAGTAACCGAATTTTCAAAATAGCTCACATTCATGCTAAATTCTTTTTCGTACTTCATTGCGGGCGTTGGCTCCGAAGTTTTACCGATTATAGCATACTCTTTTGACGGAGTAAATGTAAAAGATGTTTTAATGGGCCCGCCATCTTTCACGTTAAGCGAATAAATATGCCAGTTTTTTTCCATGGTGGCCTTTAAAAACACAACCGCCTCTGTACTGCTTATCTTTTTTGCGGCGTACGACCATTTAACAGGTGTTTCGATCTGCGCAAAAGCGCCGGTACTGATCACTACTGCTATGACTATGAAGAATAATTTTCTCATCTCTTTTATGTGATTATTTGTTTAAAAATTCAATTTCTTTCAAGCTAAACTCGCTTTCGCCGTTATTATTATTTTGGATAACCAATTTTCCGCTATCCTTAACATCAATAATAACACCGTTGAAAACTGTATTTTGAGTTTTAAAGCTTTTATTTTCATTTAACCAATATAGTCGGGATAAATAGGTTTTCCTTACAAACGAAATTTTCCCGGCCTTTAAATTCAAATAGTAAGCCTCAATGTGCCGGCAAATTTCGGATAATAAAGCCTTTAAATCATAATCCTCGTGTAAGATTTGTTTGATAGAAATGGCATTCGGTAATTCCGGCGGGAAATCCACCTGGTTTACATTTAACCCTATGCCAATAATGGCATTTTTTATTTGATTTCCCTGTATTAAATTTTCGATCAGCATGCCGCCCAGTTTGTAGTCGGCATAATAAATATCATTGGGCCATTTTATTTTTAGCTGGTCGCCTAATAATGGCTCTAAGGCGTCGTACACACCTAAACTAACCGCGCGTACCATGTCGAACTGATCGGTTACCGGTAAAAAATGTGGTTTTAAAAGCAGGCTGAAGGTTAAGTTTTTGCCCGGTTCGGCATGCCAGCCGTTCTGGTGCTGCCCCCGGCCGGCATATTGCTTTTCTGCCATAATGACCGTACCTTCCATCAATGGCTTGGAATTTGACACTAGATCTTTGAGGAAATTATTTGTCGAATCAACTTCTTTTAAGGTAACAAAATTTTGTCCAACAAATAACCCCGAAAATATGTTATTTTGCAAAGTATAAAACGTATAATAAATATTAACTTAAAATCGTTCAAAACTAATTCTTTTTGATGGTAAAAAATAAGGCGTTAAGTGAATCTGCTTATATTTCTGAACTTGCCATACATGGCATACAGGAAAAAAAAGGAAACGACATTATCAGGTTAGACCTTCGTAATATTTTTAGTTCGGTTGCTGACTATTTTGTACTCTGCCACGCCGAATCAGCGACACAGGTAAAAGCCATAGCAAACAGTATTGAAGACGAAATTTTTAAAGCTACGCAGCAGCACCCCTGGCAAAAGGAGGGCCTGGAATTTGGAGAATGGATTCTGCTGGATTATGTAGACGTGGTAGTCCATGTTTTCAGGACCGACAAAAGGGAATTTTATGGTATGGAAGATCTTTGGGGCGACGCTGAAATTAAAATGTATAAAAGCGCCTGAGGAATGTCACGGGGGCGTTTGAAAAAGCGTCATCAGGCTAAATCCGCATCAATATTAAATTAAAGATTGTAAGTTTGCTCTTAATGAAATAACTGCCGTTACAAAACAAAGATGAATAATGGCTCATGACAATATCATCGCCATTGAAAAACCAAAATATTCTAATGAAAGATAATAAAGTGGAAAAACCAACCCCCATACGAAAGATACCGAATAAAAAGATCTCGCCAAAGCCGCCCAAACCCAATATCATGTGGTTTTATGCCGTCATTATAGTGGTTTTGCTGGGCGTGGCTACGCTGTTAAATGGCAATACCACCAGCCCGATAACCTTCCAGCGGTTTTCGGAGAATATGCTTAAGCAGCATGATGTTGACAGGGTTGTAGCATACAAAAGCGGCGACCTCGTTGTTGCCGAAGTTTATATCAAGAAAGAAAGCCTGTCTAAACCCGAATATGCTGATGCCAAAAAGGATAAATCGCCATTTGGTGTAGGTGCACAGGCCAGCGGGCCTCAGTATATTTTTACCGACGCTACTTTTGAAAGTTTAAAGCAATCGATAAACGCGGCCGAAAAAGATTTTAAAGATGCCGACAAAATAACCCCTACGTACGAACAGGGGCACGAAAGCCTGCTGTCGAACTGGTTTGTGCAGTGTATTATAATGGCCGTGCTGCTTGTAGCGGTTTGGCTGTTCATTATGCGCCGCATGTCGGGCGGTACCGGCGGCGGGCCGGGCGGCCAGATATTCAATATCGGCAAATCAAAAGCCACCCTGTTTGATAAAGAAGCCCAGGTTTCGGTTACGTTTAACGACGTTGCCGGTTTGGAGGAAGCCAAGCAGGAAGTAATGGAAATAGTGGATTTCCTTAAAAATCCAAAAAAATACACCAACCTTGGTGGTAAAATACCTAAAGGCGCACTGTTAATAGGTGCGCCGGGTACAGGTAAGACCTTGTTAGCCAAGGCCGTTGCCGGCGAAGCACAGGTGCCGTTCTTTTCCTTATCGGGATCCGACTTTGTGGAAATGTTTGTGGGTGTGGGTGCTTCGCGTGTCCGCGACTTGTTCCGCCAGGCCAAGGATAAAGCTCCTTGTATCATATTTATTGACGAGATCGACGCCATCGGCCGTGCCCGTGGCAAAAATAATATTGTAGGCGGGAATGATGAGCGTGAAAACACCCTGAACCAATTGCTGGTTGAAATGGACGGTTTCGGTACTGACTCGGGTATCATCATCCTTGCGGCTACAAACCGCCCGGATGTGCTTGACTCCGCTTTGTTGCGCCCCGGCCGTTTTGACAGGCAGGTATCTATCGATAAACCCGACCTGATCGGTCGTGAGCAGATATTTAAAGTGCACTTAAAACCGGTTAAACTGGCTGAAGGTGTTGATGCTAAAAAATTATCGGCACAAACACCGGGATTTGCGGGAGCCGAAATTGCCAACGTGTGTAACGAAGCGGCATTGATCGCCGCCCGTAAAAACAAAGAGGCCGTTGACATGCAGGACTTCCAGGATGCGATCGACCGCGTAATTGGCGGCCTGGAGAAAAAGAACAAGATCATTTCTCCCGAAGAAAAACGCATTGTAGCCTATCACGAAGCAGGTCACGCAATCGCAGGCTGGTTCCTTGAGCATGCCGATCCGCTGGTTAAGGTATCCATCGTTCCGCGCGGCGTTGCAGCTTTAGGTTATGCGCAATACCTGCCTAAAGAACAGTTTTTATATACTACCGAGCAATTGATCGACGGCATGTGCATGACGCTTGGCGGCCGCGTTGCCGAGGACATTACCTTTGGAAAAATCTCAACCGGCGCGCAAAACGACCTGGAGCGCATAACCAAACTTGCCTATGCCATGGTGACCATTTATGGCATGAATGACAAGGTAGGTAATGTGTCCTTTAACGATACGCAGGGCGAATACCAGTTCAATAAGCCGTATTCGGAAAAAACATCCGAGCTCATTGACATGGAGGTTCGCAAGCAGATAAGCGAAGTTTACGAAATGACTAAGAAATTGCTCATCGATAAAAGGGAAGGGCTGATCAAATTAGCCGATAAGCTTTTGGAAAAAGAGATCCTGTTCCAATCCGACCTGGAAGAAATATTGGGTAAGCGCCCGTTTGAAAACCGTACAACTTATGACGAGTTTGTAAACGGTCCGGCGTCCGACCAGGAGCCCGCTGCCAAAGCGCTGATCCCCGAAGGCGTAGCCGACCATTCCGGTACCTTTAACAGGAACCCTGAAGAAAAAGATGCAACCGCCGGTAAAGAGTAAATAATTTAAGCGGAAAGCTTAAAGCAGAAAGTCTAAAGCAACCCGTTACTGGCTTTCAGCTTTGAGCTTTTTGCTTTTTGCTTATAAAAATGAGGGATATCACCACATCAAAAGAAAAACTGCTTAAAAAGATCCGCAAGGCGCTTCTCGAAAAACGGGACAACCCCTATCCAAACCTGGAAGATCTGCCGCATTATCCCAAAAACGAGGAGCTTCCCGAAGTGCTTTTCGCGGAGCAGTTTGCCGCTGTATCGGGCCAGTTTGTTTTTTGTGAAGATGAGGTGCAATTCATTGAAAATCTGCTTGAACTGGCCGAAGAACGCAAGTGGCATAAAATTTATTGCTGGGAGCCGCCTTTGCAGGACATCCTGACAAAGTTTGATTATCCCTTTTACGAAACCGATAAAGATTTTGAGCAGGCCGATGTAGGCTTCACCCTTTGTGAAGCATTAATTGCACGCAATGGCAGTATCCTGCTATCAAACGCTAATATGGCAGGCCGTCGTTTAAGCATTTATCCGCCGGTGCATATTGTGCTTGCCTACTCCTCGCAAATAGTGGTCGACCTGAAAGATGGTTTTAAGATGATAAAAAAGAAGTACGGCAACAACTTGCCTTCCATGATCAGTAACGTTACCGGCCCCAGCCGCACTGCCGACATCGAAAAAACCCTGGTGTTAGGCGCCCACGGACCGAAGGAGCTGTTTGTGTTTCTCCTGGATGGATAGTCTAAGAAAATAGAACCAGGAGCCAAGAATCGAGAGCCAGGAAAAAGCCGTTTGCATTCTTTTATTTGTTCCCGGTTCTTTTTGTCTTGATTCTTGACCCTTACTTCCTGGCTCTTTCTCTAATTCAGCTTCAAATCTTCAAGCCTGCTTTCTTCCAGCACGATCCGCTCACTTTTCTTATGCCCGGCATACTGCCATTTTACCAGCCTGATGCAGCCGTCCGCTATCTCAATGCCGCTCATATCACCATCATCAAAACAGCAGCAGCCGCTGTTAAAATAAGTATCCAGGTATCCCGTAAAATCGGGTATCTTATCACCTTTGTTCTGCCGGGTTAAAATTTGCTTTTGTATTTCGTTCGCGGCTTGTGTATCGTTTTTCTTCCTGGCTGCTTCTATCTCCTCATAAAGCTTTTCAATATGCGTCATTGATCTAAACACTGGCTGGTGCGTATGGCCCGTTATCAGCACCATATTCTTGCGTTTCGAACTCCAGTCATACATCATGCGGTTATGAACAGTTTTTAGCTGATCGTTATTGGCCGGCGTATTCGGATTGATACGCAAATACGCCTGGAACGGTCCCCATATATCCGAAACGAACCATTTGCTGAACCAGTTACCGTCGCTTTGCAGGTCACCCTGGTGGCCGTGTGTCATATAAATTTCGAACGGCTTTTTGTTTATAGATGTTTTGAGGATCGCCCCCTCGTAAATGGTGACCTTTTGCCCGTAAATTTTTTGCAGGTTAAATGCAGCCAGCGGGTCGTTATCCCAATACAGGTCGTGGTTGCCAAATATTTTAATGAACTGATCCCGGTCCAGAAATTTCTTCTCCGCTTCAAAAGTGGCCTTGTTATGCCGTTTAACTGTGATAAAAAGGTTTTCCCAAAGTTCTTCGCTATCGCCCAGGTTGATATAAAAAAAATGATTTTTGTAATAATATTCCAGGGCACACAGGTAATTTTCAGCAGCCAGTGCGAAAACATCCGCACCATCCCTGGCCCCTTTATGCTGGTCGGACAGGATGACAAATTTATCCTTAACGGGGTCAAAGGGTATAACGAGCCCCTTTTTACCGGGATTGGTTGTTATCTCTTCGTATAAATCGCTTAGTGCTTTATCAACCCTCCTTTTGTCGGGCCGCGATGAAACCCTATTGGCGAAGTTGACGATTGGTACGGTTAATAAGCGTTGCAAAAATTTGCGCATAGCCAGTTAACGTATAACGGTTGGATTTGTTGACAGTCTTAATTACCCGGCAGTTCGTATTAATTTTTTGATCGAATTAAAAATACCGTGAAAACACGGTGTAACCTTCCACCTTTCCGTTGTATCTTAGGTAATTATTTAAACTAACCTTATTAAGAAAATGGCTAAAATAATTGATCCCGCTGTTGCTAAAACGCTGATCCAGGATTACAAAAACAGGAACACCACGGCCGGTGGGCCGGGCTTGAAAACGCCCGACGGAAAAGACTTAAACGGCTTTTTTATCGATCGTGCATGTTTAGAAGCAATCTTTAAAAAAGACCCTAAATGTGTCGGGATAAGCGTGAATTTCGGCAAACATGCCAGGTTCGAGGCCGCAGGCGACACCGTTGTAACCCTGGTTTTTGCCGGCGTTGTACCTGCAACCTCAGGTACAACACCTTACCAAACTACCGGGGATATTTATTCAGATCCTCCTCCTTGTCCTACTTTTTGCAGTAATTTAGGTGCATAACTTGTTGTTATCGTAACAACGGCTGTTTTTACTATTTACGCTTTAGTTTTTAAAGTGTGCAAACAATCATTGATAATATCCGCTCGCTAAATTTAGTGAGCGGGTATTATTGTTATTTATGACATAACATTTTTAAATGTCCATAATAATACATACCTCTGAAATCCTTATGCTGATAGTGGCGATAATCGGAATAACCCGGTACAGCATACTAAATAACCCTTTTAAAATATTGACGCTTTCAGCGATAGCTAGCCTGGTAATTGATATTTTATCCGACATTTTTAATACAAAATACGGAACTAACGCCCCTGTATTACACGTTGAAGCATTAACTGAATTTGTATTTTATGCATTGGTTTATTATTACCTGTTTGATAGTCAAAGGACAAAAAAAGCAATCATTGTTTCGGTAATCGGCGTTTCCGTGTTCTCGGTTATAAATGCCTTGTTTTTGCAGCCCTTCCACTCCGTATTTCCAACGTACGTAAACCTGCCAACCCTTGCTTTGCTGGTCATTTTTTCGCTGTTGTTGTTTAAACAAATGCTCCTGTCGCCGTTAACAACCCCCTTGCTGAAACAGGGCGTTTTTTGGTTCAATACTGCCATTATATTTTATGGAACAACAATGTTTTTAAATATTGGGCTCTCGAACGTTTATATCAGGAATCCATCGACGGATTATTTAATATTTTATTTTTGGTATGCCATCCTTTATATATTTACTATATTAATCGGGATTGCGCTTTTAACAGACAATAATAAAATTACCAGCACCAATGCGCTATGAAAATATTCAAATACTTGTTTTATCCACGGCGGCATTATTCATTTTAGTTACGGGATTTATTATTTACTTCGTTATTTTATACCGGAATAAACAAATAAGGAACAAGCAGGAAAAGGAACAGCTGCAGGCACGTTATAGCCAGGAGATCCTTAGGGCGCAGATCGAAATGCAGGACCAAACACTGAACTACATCAGCGGCGAGATACATGATAATATAACCCAGGTATTATCCTTTGTGAAATTAAGCCTTGCAATGCCGGCAAATCTCACTGAAAACGACAGACAATTAAAAATCAATGAAAGCAGGGAGCTGATCGGGCAAACTATCAATGATTTGCGCGACCTGTCGAAGAGCTTAAGCTATGAACATATAACTTCCCTCGGGCTTCTAAAAACAATTGAAATAGAGGTTGAAAGAATAAAAAAAAGCGGTTTGCTAAACGTAACCTTTTTATTCGAAGGCGAGCCTTACTCCTTAGGCAGTCAGCCGGAGCTGGTATTATTCCGCATCTTCCAGGAGGCACTTAACAACACATTGAAGCATGCTTCCGCTAAACATTTGAAAATCAGTTTGCAATATTTCAATCATTTGTTTAACTTAACCCTCGAAGACGATGGGGATGGTTTTTCAAAGAAACTGCTTTACGATCAAAGTGGTTCCGGTTTGAAAAACATAGAGAACAGGGCCGCCCTGATTGGCGCTGTAGCAACTATTGAAAGCTCGCCAGGTAACGGTTGTTGTATTAAAGTCACGTTAAATCCCCTGGAGCAGCAAGTATACGCGGATGGAAATTATTCAAATAGCCCTGGTTGACGATCACCGCTTATTCAGAAGCGGCATCTCTTCGCTTATCAATAAATTTCCGCGTTATAAAATACTTTTTGAAGCCGGAGACGGTGAAGAGTTAGCTCAGAAACTTACGCCCAAACTACAACCCGATATTGTACTGCTTGATATAAACATGCCTAAAAAGGATGGGATTGCCACGGCCCAATGGCTGCGCAATAATTATCCGGAAGTTAAGGTGATTGTTTTATCCATGTTTGAGGATGCCGAAAAAGTGCTGCAGATGGTTAAAGTGGGGGTTAAAGGCTACTTGCTTAAAGATGCTGAGCCATTTGAATTTGAACAGGCATTAGAAAAAGTATCTGAAGGAGAGGTTTATTACCCCGAATTTGTTACCAGGCACATGCTAAACAGCTTTGATCAAAGGCCCGACCAACTAAAACTAAATAGCCGCGAAATTGAATTCTTGAAACTGGCAGGCAGGGAACTTACATACAAGGAAATTGCTGAACAAATGTGTGTAAGTACCCGTACAGTCGATGGTTACCGCGATCAGTTGTTTGAAAAACTAGAGATCCGCAGCCGGGTCGGTTTGGTTTTATTTGCGATAAAAAATAAGTTGATCGAGTTGTGATTTGCTAAAAATATTAGCAAATTTGCCTTATGGCACATGAGGATAATCCTGATTTTTTTAAAGGGCGCGGGGCACAAGTAAACACCCATAACAAATTCTTAAAGAATAAATATGTGCTGGAGCACATCGAGGGCCTGGATGAACCGCTGCTCGAAAATACGGCCACGCAGCTTTTTGAGGAAACGCCCAAAAAGATCGTAAGCGCCTCAAACAGCCCCGACCTTAGCCACATGTATTCCATTAACCCATACCAGGGCTGCGAGCACGGCTGCATTTACTGCTATGCCCGCAATTCGCACGAATATTATGGCTTCAGCGCCGGGCTCGATTTTGAGCGCAAAATAATCGTGAAGCGCAACGCCGCCGAATTGCTGGAGCAATATTTCAATAAAAAGAATTACCAGCCGGTTTGCATCATGCTGTCGGGCAATACCGATTGTTACCAGCCTATCGAGCGCAGGTTAAAGATAACGCGTTCGCTGCTGCAGATTTTTTTAAAATACCGCAATCCCGTTAGCATCATTACCAAAAACAATGTTATCCTGCGCGATATGGATATATTAACCGAACTGGCAGCGATGAACCTGGTGCATGTTAACTTGTCTATCACCTCACTAAACGAACAACTTCGGCAAAAGCTGGAGCCGCGTACCGTTACCGGGACAGGAAGGCTGGCGGTAATTCAAAAACTATCCGAAAAAGGCATCCCCGTAAGAGTAATGGCCGCACCCATTATTCCCGGGCTAAACAGCAACGAGATCCCGGATATTATTAAAGCCTCCGCCGACAGGGGCGCATTATCAGCCGGGTTTACCATGGTGCGGTTAAACGGCAGCATAGCCGAGATATTTACCGACTGGATACACAAAGCTTTCCCCGACCGGGCGGAAAAAGTATTGAATATGATCAAATCCTGCCACGACGGCAAACTAAACGACAGCGATTTCGGCCGCCGCATGAGCGGCGACGGCCAGGTAGCCGAATCGATTCATCAATTATTCAAAATGGCCTGCACCCGCTTTTTATCCGGCAGGGATATGCCGCCTTTTAACTATGATCTGTTTGTGCCGATGAAGGGAAAGCAGACGGATTTGTTTTAGATTTACCCTCTTTGTCATTCTGAACGTAGTGAAGAATCTTCTTAAAGCAGTTAGACGTAGAAGATCCTTCACTACGTTCAGGATGACAAAATACCCCGCAAAAAAGGCGCCCAAATGAGCGCCTGATCTTTTTATATTATAATAATCAATAATTAGCTTATGCAGTTTCGGCTTCCATAGCCATTTGCTCGTCAACCAAAATACGGCCACAATGCTCGCAAACAATAATTTTTTTGCGCTGGCGTATATCCGACTGGCGCTGCGGCGGGATCTGGTTAAAACATCCGGAGCATGAATCACGCTGGATGGTTACAACTGCCAGGCCGTTCTTTGCATTCTGGCGCAGGCGGTTATAAGCAACCAACAGGCGCTCGTCGATATTTACAGTTGCCTTTTCGGCAAGCTTGGTTAACTCGTTTTCGTCCTTTTGGGTTTCGGCGGTAATTGTGCCTAATTCAGCCTTCTTAGCTTCAAGATCAGCTTTGCGGGCTTCCAGGTCGGCTAAAGCTTTTTCGTATATCTGGGTTTTTGAGGCTATCTCAAATCCAAATTCTTTAATCTTTTTCTCACTTACCTGGATATCTAATCCCTGTATCTCTATCTCTTTCGATATCGCGTCGTATTCCCGGTTGTTTTTTACCTCGTTAAGCTGCGCCTCGTACTTTTTGGTATTGGCAAGCGCATCCTTGATCAGGTTTTTGCGGGTTACAATATCATCTTCAAGGTCATCAAGTTCGGCTTTTATTTTTTGTATGCGGGTTTCAAGGCCGGCAACATCATCTTCAAGATCGGCAACCTCCATAGGCAATTCACCTCTTACCTGGCGAATTTTATCAATTTTGGTGTGGATGGTTTGTAGTTCGTATAAAGCTTTAAGCTTTTGTTCTACGGTTTGTTCCATTAAATAAAATATTTGACGGGGTTTGTATTTACTTCTGTTAAACGGAGTGCAAAGGTAGTAAATTTTTTCTTAATTATTTCATACAAAAGTTGCTGCGTAAATTGCTCACTTTCAAAATGTCCCACATCCGCGATCACCAGCTGGCCTTCGGCATCAAAAAACTCGTGGTATTTGTAATCAGCGGTGATAAAAATATCTGCACCGGCGGCTATCGCCTGCTTCAATAAAAACCCGCCAGCCCCGCCGCAAACCGCCACTTTCTTTACCTGCCGGCCGGTAAATGCCGTGTGCCTGATCACCTGGGCCCGCATTTTATCCTTTACGTGAAACAAAAAAGACTCTTCGTCTATAGCATCGTCCAATTCACCTATCATTCCTGCACCAACCTGCTGGTTTTGGTTGGTAAGATTATATAAATCATAGGCAACCTCTTCATAAGGATGCGCCAGCACCAATGCCATTAATATTTTACTCTCAATGGTGGCCGGATAGATCGTTTCTATCCGTACTTCATTTTCAAGATGGCGCTTGCCCGGCTCGCCAACGTACGGGTCAGTTTGGTCGTTTCCTTTAAACGTGCCGGTTCCTTCGGCATTAAAGCTGCACTCGCTGTAATTACCGATATTGCCTGCGCCTGCTTCAAACAGCGCGTTCCGTACCTCTTCAGCATGGTTAACAGGCACATAAGTAACCAGCTTCTTTAATAAGCTGTGCTTAGGGGCCAGGATATGGCAATTCTTCAACTCCAGCGTTTCGGCAATTTTGGCGTTAACGCCCTGGCTGATATTGTCGAGATTGGTATGTATGGCGTATAAAGCAATATTATGCCGGATGGCTTTTTCAACCACCCGTTCCACGTAAGTTTTCCCGTTAAATTTTTTTAATCCCCTGAATACGATGGGGTGGTGCGAGATCACCAGCTGGCAGCCGGTTGCTATGGCCTCATCCACAATGGCCTCGGTGCAATCCAGCGAAATAAGCGCCTGGTTAACCTCCTGCTCTGGCTTACCGACAATTAATCCTGAATTATCATATTCTTCCTGGTAAGCCAGCGGTGCCAGGCTTTCGAGATAGGCGGTGAGTTGGGATAATTTCATAATAAACACGAATTACACGAATTTTCACCTATTTCACTAATCCTTTTTTATAAAACAGAAATTTGATCATTATGCTATAGCATAATTCGTGAAATTCGAATCAATTCGTGAAATTTGTGGGCCTCCCTCAGTTGCTCATCTTCGCTATCTGGAAGCTTTCATAAGCCATTTTGCGGTTAAATTCTGTAGTGATCGCCTTATGGTTCACCAGGTCGACTATCGTCCCGATCAAACAAAAGCCCCCGGTAAACAGGTATAATAACCCCATACCTATCTGGCCCACAACAAACCGCTGTACGCCGGCAACCACCACGAAGCCAAGTAGGGTAAATAATAAAATATCCTGGGGATTTTTTCTTTTTCCCGCATAGATCATATAAAAATTTCTTCTCTGATTTTCACTAAGATCAGCTGTTGCCTGCTGTAAGAAACCCATTTCTTCGGGTGTGATACCCGGAAAGTTCATGTAAGGGTTTTGGTACATATCCATTGCTTTAAGATTTAAGTTATTTATTATTGTGATATAAAACTAAGATAGTATTAAAAATATCGCAATGCAAAATTGGCTAAAGGATAAAAGAGGTCGGTGAGTTGCAGGAATAAAGCGGTGAAATGGATGTCAGAGGTCAGAATTTGCCTGAAAGAATAGATACATCAAAATGTGATGTTTACCGATGTAGATTTATATGGATCGGCTTTGGGAAACAACCTTCCTTTTCCCAAAACATAAATACGGTGCAAAATAACGATCACCGCCGGTATGCCCAGCCAATGCGCGTGGAAGGAGCTTTTAATGTCGCCATGCAATAAAAAAGAAATAGCATGCCCCATACCACAACCCGGGCACCAGCTAAAACCCAGTAATTTCAATGGGCATAGTGTAAAATGAGATTCACTGCCTGGATTGGTAAGCGCCAGCGAAATAAGCGCTGCAGTCCAGAAAGCAAGTTCAAAATATTTTGAGAAAGCAGATTTAATCAACTTTATTAGGCTTTGTATGCATTAATACGGAAACGCCGATGGCAAATAAAATACCAACCAGCAGCGCGCCGAATATCCGGCCCGAAAAATCCATTAAATTGGTGCCGCCCTCTATCTCAGCAATATAAAGTATGGCGGCGGCTGTAGTTATCACGCCACCCACTAATAATATTTTAAAGCTCTGTATCAAAGCCTCCAAAAAGCCCATGTGGCCGCCGCACTCTGTATCCCGGTAACTTCGTATGCCAAAATATAGGCCGAACAATGGTATAAGCACCGAAACAAATTCAATGTTTGCCATACTACTGCGCTGCGGCGAGTAGCCAAGCCAGTGCATAACAAACATCCATAAGCCGCTTAAAATACCAATAATTGCCCCGGTGATAATCGCATTTTTCATTGTTTAAGTTTTGGTTAGATGATTAGGATACGACAGTATCTATTAGGTTACTTCTCTTTACGTTGTTAAGGTTGCTTACAATAATTAAATTTACAATAAAAGTAATTACGGGGCTATAATGTTTGGAATAATTTTCCGGCACGTTGCCTTTTGTTTAACAAAAACCCTTTTTTCCTTATATTTGCGGCAGTTTGAACATTCGTGATATTTTAGAGCGATATAAAACTGACGAACGGATAAAAGCGCTATTGCTCGCCATTAACGCTTCTAAAAATCCAAGAATTCAGTTGCGTGGATTAGTTGGGTCGAGTGATGCCGCTGTGGCGGTAGCATTGTATTTTTTGCAGCATAAACACATGATATTTGTGCTGCCCGAACGCGAAGAAGCCGGCTATTTCCAGGCAGATCTTGAAAATCTGACGGGCAAAGAAGTTCTGCTTTTCCCATCATCATACCGCAAGCCATTTGAATTTACCCAGCCCGACAGCAGCAATGTACTGGCCCGCGCCGAGGTATTGAACGAGCTGAACCATGCCACGGAGTTTGGACAGCTGATAGTGACTTACCCAGAAGCCCTCGCCGAAAAGGTGATCGACCGGGCATCGCTCGAAAAAAACACGCTCGAAATTTCGGTTGGCAATAAGCTGAGCATTGAGTTTATCAACGAGTTTTTAATTGATTACGATTTTGAGCGCGTCGATTTTGTTTACGAGCCGGGCCAGTTCTCTATCCGCGGCGGCATAGTGGATATTTTTTCTTTCTCGCATGAGCTCCCTTACCGCGTCGAATTTTTTGGCGATTTTATCGAATCCATCCGAACGTTCGAGATCGAAAGCCAGTTATCGGTTGAACAGGTTAAAAGCATTACCATCGTCCCGAACGTACAATCGAAATTCTTAACCGAGAATAATATCTCGCTATTGGAATATGTCGACGCCGATACCCAGGTTTGGATAAAAGATGTACAGTTTACGCTGGATATTATTCAAACAGGTTTTAAAAAGGCCACACAGGTTTGGAAAGCTTTATCCGCCGAAGACAAGAACCATAATCCCGATTGGATAGACCCTAAATTCGGTTTTACCGATGAAAAGCTGATAGCCGACCAGCTGCGGGATTTCGCGCTGATCGAGTTCGGCAAGCAGTTTTTTTACCAGCCCGACCAAACCATCAATTTTGATATGCGGCCGCAGCCGTCTTTTAATAAGGACTTTACCCTGCTGATCCACAATTTCAAAAACAACGAGGCGGAGCATATCGAAAACTTTATTCTTACCGATTCTGCCCGGCAGGTTGAACGGCTGTACGCGATACTGGATGACCTGGATAAAACGGTAAAATTTACACCAATCAGCATTTCAATACGCGAGGGCTTTGTCGACCGCGAACAAAAGCTGGCCTGGTACACCGACCACCAGATATTCGACCGGTACTATAAATACAAGCTCAAAAAAGGCTACCAGCGCTCGCAAGCCATTACGCTCAAAGAACTGCGCGAACTAAAGCCCGGGGATTATGTAACACACATCGACCACGGCATTGGCAAATACGCCGGGCTTGAGAAAGTGGAGGTTAGCGGCAAAATGCAGGAGATGATCCGGCTGGTATATGCCGACAACGACCTGCTTTACGTCAACATCAACTCGCTTAACCGCATCTCAAAATACAGCGGCAAGGAAGGCACTGTTCCCAAAATGAACAAATTGGGAACAGACACCTGGGAGCGGCTGAAGAAAACCACAAAAAAAAAAGTTAAAGACATCGCCCGCGACCTGATCAAACTTTACGCCGTGCGTAAGGCGCAGCAGGGTAATGCTTTCTCTCCCGATAGTTATCTCCAAACCGAACTGGAAGCGTCCTTTATTTATGAGGATACCCCCGACCAGGAAAAAGCCACCGCCGATTTTAAAAAGGACATGGAATCGCCGCACCCAATGGACAGGCTCATCTGCGGCGACGTAGGTTTTGGCAAAACAGAGGTTGCTATCCGGGCAGCATTTAAAGCGGTGGCCGATAGCAAGCAAGTGGCTATACTAGTGCCCACAACCATCCTGGCCGCCCAGCACTATAAAACATTTTCGGACCGGCTGAAGGGTTTCCCCTGCACCATCGATTATGTGAACCGCTTTAAATCGACCAGGCAGATCAAAGAAACTTTAGAGAAATTAAAGGACGGCAAAGTCGACATTATCATCGGTACGCATCGCCTGGTAAGCAAAGATGTTAAGTTTAAGGACCTGGGGCTGATGATCATCGACGAGGAGCAAAAATTCGGTGTGTCAACAAAGGAAAAGCTGAAGCAGATGCGCGCCAATGTGGATACGCTGACGCTGACGGCCACCCCTATTCCACGTACCTTGCATTTTTCGCTCATGGGCGCACGCGACCTTTCTATTATTTCAACACCACCCCCGAACAGGCAACCTGTTGTAACCGAGCTGCATGTGTTTAACGATACTTTGATCAAAGAAGCTATTGAACATGAGATCGACCGCGGCGGGCAGGTGTTTTTTATCCATAACCGCGTGAGCGACCTGCCGCAGCTGGGCGGCATGATACACCGGCTGGTGCCGAAGGCGCGGGTTGGTATAGCCCACGGCCAGCTCGAAGGCGACGCACTGGAAGATGTGATGCTAAAATTTGTTAATGGCGAGTACGATGTGCTGGTAGCAACAACCATTATCGAAGCCGGTTTGGATATCCCCAATGCCAATACCATTATCATCAACTATGCCCACATGTTTGGCTTAAGCGACCTGCACCAGATGCGCGGCCGCGTGGGGCGTAGCAACAAAAAGGCTTATTGCTACCTGCTCAGTCCGCCCCTTTCAACGCTCACCAATGAGGCGCGGAAACGCCTGAGCGCCATTGAAGAATTTTCGGACCTGGGCAGCGGCTTCAACGTGGCCATGCGCGACCTCGACATCCGCGGAAGCGGAAACCTGCTTGGCGCCGAACAAAGCGGCTTTATTGCTGAGATCGGCTTTGAAATGTATCATAAGATATTGGACGAGGCGATACAGGAATTAAAAGAAGACGAGTTTAAGGGCGTATTTCCCGATGATAAGCCGCGGCCGTTCATCGCGTTCACGCAAATCGATACCGACCTTGAGATACTGATCCCTGACGAATACGTAACCAGCATATCCGAGCGGTACAACCTGTATACAGACTTGTCTAAACTCGAAAACGAGGTTGAGCTAAAAGCTTTCGAGCAGCAACTGCACGACCGCTTTGGCAAGATACCACCGCAGGTGAACGACCTGCTGAATACCATGCGCCTGCAGTGGCTTGGCAAGGCAATAGGGTTCGAAAAAATATCCCTGAAAAAGAATGTACTGCGAGGTTATTTCATCAGCAACCAGCAATCGCCGTATTTTGAGACGGAAGCCTTCCGGCAGATCCTGTCGTTTGTACAGGCCAACCCGCGCCGCTGCAATTTAAAGGAAGTGAAAAATACGTTGCGCTTAAGTATTGAAGGCGTGCATGGGATCGACCAGGCTGTGCTGCTGCTGAGCGAGGTTGCGGAGCCGGTGGTGGTAAGTTAAATTGCTTCAAAGCCAACCCCGTAACCTACACCGCTGCCGTCTTATACAATTGCTGTATTTTCTCGTGGAGTGTATCCGTCTGGAAAGGCTTGGTAAGATAATCCTGCATCCCGGCGTTCTTAATTTTGGTGAAAATGTTATGTGAAACGGATGCCGTTAGGGCGATGATCGGAATATTTGCTTTAGTTGGGTCACCAAGCGCGCGGATAGCCTTTGAGGTTGCATAACCATCCATTACCGGCATGTGGATATCCATTAATATACCGTCGAAACGCTCATTTACCATTTTGGTTAAGGCCTCCTGCCCGTTTATAGCCACAACGGTTTGAATATCCCATTTGGTCAATATTTTTTCCAGGATCAAAGCATTTACCCCGTTATCTTCCGCAATCAGCAACTTAAGGCCTTTCATGCTGGTTTTTTCTGCTTCATCCTTATGTGGGGTCAATTCGCCATCAAATACAGCAAAGCTAATAACAAACGAAAACACCGAGCCTTTACCCGGAGTACTTTCAAGCTGGATATTACTTCCCAAAAGTTTAAGGAGCCGCTTTACAATAGCCAGCCCCAGCCCTGTACCACCATATTTCCGGGTAGTATCTGACGATTCTTGTGTAAAAAGCTCAAATACGGCTTCCTGTCTATCGTAATTAATGCCAATACCGGTATCGCTTACAATAAATTTCGTATCAATACGGTGCTCATTTTGATTCAGTGCCTTAACACTAATAGCAACCCTGCCACTTTCAGTGAATTTTATGGCGTTACCTGCCAGGTTGTAAATAATTTGCGTCAGCCTCATCGGATCGGCAACTACCAACCGGTTTTTTAATACTTCATCTATTTCCAGCTTCCACGACAAATTCTTTTCAACCGCTTTCATCTGCAAACCGGAGCTTATTTTTTGCAGCAGCGCCGACAGGTTTACCGGTAATTCTTCCAGCTCAATTTTATCCAGCTCGCTTTTGTTATAATCCAGCACATCGTTTACCATCGCCAACAGGTTAGCAGCCGAAAATTCCAGTATATCCAGGTAATCCTTCTGGCCGTCATGGGCGCTTTCTTTAAGCAGGTTGGTCATCCCTATA
This sequence comes from Mucilaginibacter sp., assembly GCA_035568395.1. Lineage (GTDB taxonomy): Bacteria > Bacteroidota > Bacteroidia > Sphingobacteriales > Sphingobacteriaceae > Mucilaginibacter. The sequence goes on from DATMOF010000011.1 coordinate 63,694, forward strand.
ACACCGTTTAAAGGTGTACGCAGCTCGTGCGACATGGTGGATAAAAAGATCGACCTCGACTCAGCCAAAGCCTTAGCCTCAATAACATTTACCTGCAACTGCTTATTTAAGTCCTCTTTTTCCTTTAAGTTTTCGTGAAAGGCCGCGTAATACAGGTATTGGCTGATGACGAAGGTTAAAAAATTTAATGTCACCATAACAGCGGTACCAAGCGGTGGCAATCCCTCTGCATTACTCTGTTCCGGGCTAACTACAATTTGCTGCGAAAACATATAAACCAGGGCAGGTACGGTAGACAACGCCACATAAACAAAAGCCATTCTCCCGCCTATTAAATAATAGCCGCCCAATATGGTCATAAAGATCAGCTGAACGTTAATGATGTTCACCCCCCTTGAAAGCACAAATAAATTGGTATATATTACAACAAGGGTTAATACGAGTATGGCGTGTGAAACTATACGTATGGTTGAGGGACGGTAAAGCAATATCTTTAAAAGAGACAAAAACAATAGCGTTGCAATTCCCGAGCGAAGCAGCTGCGCCGGCTGCTGGTGGACAATAGCCACAAAAAATACGATCAAGCCTTTAATGGCAGAAAATACGAGTATGGTGGTAACGATCTTGATCTTCGCTTTTTCAAAAGAGCCGGGTTCCCGGTCCAAAACCTTTTTAAGGGAAAAGTTGAAAAAAGAAAAGTGTTCAATCATGTCGGGGATTCAATTAACAAATATGCGATATTAACATACAATAGTCAAGCTTCTTACGTATAAACCTTGGGGTTAGTTATACGCTTTTATGCTGAATGCAAAAAAGCCGCCCTACATAGCATAGGGCGGCTTCATGTATGTTAAATTATTACGTTCTAAAAAGAAACAAGTACCGATGGTAAAATGGAAGCGTCGATGTTTGCACCAAAAGTGTTTGTGCTCCAGCCGGACGGGGTGGCTTCGCCGCTGGCTACCCAAACGTCATTTTCGACATTTGAACTGTTAAAAAACTTCACCTGGTTGCCGCTTACCGTGGTGTTTGTGCATGGACTTCCTGACTGCCCCCATACATATAAGCCAATATTGGTGAAAGACTGGGCGGCAGCGTAAGTATTGTTATTGATAATGGAGATATTATCGCCTCCGGCAATAGCCATACCATACTGTCCGGGGTTAACCAAAATATTATTCGAAGCTACCTGGTACGAACCGCCATTGTCGCCAAGCATAATGCCTCCGCCTGATGTGCTTGGGCCGCCGCCGCGTATCCAGTTACCAACAACCTGTATCGGGCTCGACGCAGTTCCATTGCATTTATAAAGGTTGATCGCATCTTCCGGATTGCTTTGTCCAAAAATATTCTCACCCCTGTTGTAGCTGATCGAATTATTTGCGCCGCTCACATTATCAAACTGCACAAATTGCCCGTGAGGCATAGGGCCAGCCATGTTTTTAAACTGGTTGTTGTTAACAATGATACCACCGTTTGTGATATCAACCGCTAAAACGCCCGCGCTCACGTTTGAGATGCAGTTATAATCAACTGTGATATTGTAGCAGTTATATAAATAAATGCCCACGTTGGTTGAATTGCCAAGCATGTTTTTAGTAATGTGCACATTATAGCAATTGGTCAAGGTAATTGCCGGAACACTCCCGCCATTAATTGACTTACCGCTAATGGTAATATCATGTGAGCCGGTTAAGTTTATTACGGATGATGCAACGTAGGTTGTGTTATCTATCGGCATGGCAGCCGCGGCCTGCGAAACCACTACAGCCGGCAAAATAGACGCGTCGATATTAGCGCCCCACGTGTTGGTGCTCCAGCCGGCGGGAGTGGCTTCGCCCGGCGCGATCCACGAATCATTTTCAGTATTCGCGTTATTGATGAATTTCACCTTATTACCGCTAACTGTAGTATAGGTAGCCGCCGCCACGCCCTGGCCCCAAACATATATGCCAACGTTGGTAAAGGATTGCGAAGCGGCATAAATGCTGTTGCCGGTAATAGAAATATGATCCCCGCCGCCGATAGCCATTCCGTATTGCCCGGGATTAACAAGAATATTGCCCGAAGCAACCTGGTACGATCCGCCGCTGTTTCCAAGAATAATACCGCCGCCTGTTGCGCTCGGGCCGCCGCCCCGTATCCAGTTCCCTGTAATTTTGATCGGGCTTAAAGCAGTTCCTTTGCTCATATAAACATTAATAGCATCTTCAGGTGTACTTTGGCCGGCAATATTTTCACCCTTGTTGTTGCTTATCGAATTATTGGCCCCGCTTACTGTATTGAACAGCACGAACTGCCCGTGTGGTGAAGGTCCTTTCATATTCAAAAACTGGTTATTATTAACGATGATTCCCCCGCCGGAAGAATTTTCAACATCTACGCCGGTGCTTACATTCGTTATATAATTATAGTCGACAGTTATGTTTTTGCAATTGACCAGGTAGATGCCAACATTACTTGAGTTTCCTAAACTGTTTTGGGTGATATGCACGTTGTAGCAGTTTTTCAGCGTAATTGCCGGAACTGTACCGCCTGTGATCGATTTTCCGCTGATGGTTATATCATGCGAGCCGGTAAGGTTTACCGGGCTTGACGTTACATAGGACGCATAAGGCACAGCAGCTAATGTGGTGGATGAAAAATTAACATGCGCTAACGATGTTGTTTGAGTACCGGGTTTGATCTCTGTTTTAGAACAGGAGCTCCAGGCAATGGTGCATACCACTGCAATGAAAAATAAAGGTGCTTTCATAAAAAATTAATTAGGGTTAACTTTTGCGGCCCATGTTAGCATGGGCCGCGTTCTATATATCTGCCTATCGAACTATTTAGAAGGAGACTACCACGGCGGGTAAGATTGATGCGCTGATATTTGCGCTAAAAGTGTTGGTGCTCCAGCCGGAGGGGGTGCTTTCGCCTGTACCAACCCAGGCGTCATTTTCGTTATTCGACTTGTTAAAAAATTTCACCTGGTTGCCGCTGATGGTTGCATTGGTACATGCCGAACCCGATTGGCCCCAGATGTACAGGCCTATATTGGTAAACGACTGCGCCTTACCGTAAATGCTGTTATTTGTGATCGACATGTGATCGCCGCCGGCAATGGCTATTCCGTATTGTCCCGGGTCAACAAGGATATTATTAGAAGCTATTTCGTACGAGCCGCCGGTGTCGCCTAACATAATACCGCCGCCGGTTGCGCTTGGGCCGCCGCCCCTGATCCAGTTACCTACAACCTGGATCGGGCTTGAAGGCGTACCGTTGCTTTTGTAAACATTAATGGCGTCTTCGGGATTGCTTTGGCCGAAGATATTTTCGCCTTTGTTGTAGCTGATAGAATTGCCTGCACCGCTTACGGTATTAAATTGCACGAACTGGCCGCGTGGCATAGGACCAACCATATTCCGGAATTGGTTGTAGTTAACAACTATACCTCCGCCTGTAGTATTTACCACGTAAACGCCGGTGCTTACATTGGTAATGTTATTATAATCGACAGTAACATTATAACAGTTATATAAAAACACGCCAACATCAGTTGAATTACCGAGCATGTTTTTTGTGATATGTACATTGTAGCAATTGGTTAAACTGATTGCCGGCACACTGCCGCCATTGATCAGTTTGCCGCTGATAGTGATATCATGCGAACCGTTCAAATTTATAGGGGCTGAAGCTGTGTACCCGGTGACTGCAATTGTCGTAGTGGAACCGGTAGTTACCGCCGGCATAGCTGTAGTACTTGCTGCTGTGTTATTTGTAGCTGAAGTTGTCCCGGTAGCCGGTGTTGTTGCGCCGGTTGGTGTGGTAGCTGATGAAGATGTAGTTGAAGTAGCGGCTGTGGAAGAGGTAGAGCCGGACGGCGTTGTTGCAGTATTTGAACCGGTGCTTGCGCCTGTAGCGGTTGTCTCTGCTACGCTGGCCGGGGTTATCATTGCATCCTTTTTGCAGGACGCTATTAAGAAAGTTAAAGCTATGAAAAAGGCATAAGAAGTCCATAGGCCTTTACGGCCATTTTTTTCGTTTTGAGGCTTCATAATAGTTTAAATTAATTATGCCTTGTTGTACGAAACCCTTATTTTCTTTGTTTCAATTCGCGATAAAAATTTTCGATATGATTTAAATTATTTCGCAAATAGTTGATTTACAGTGTAATAAAATTCAAAAAAATTAAAACAATTTAATACCCTGCAAAACCGGCCTTTTCAGGCTGGATAAAATGTTGTTTTTAGAAATTGGAAAGTGCCTGGTATGGCGTGTTTTTTCAGCCTGGTAACTGCTGCATTTCAGCCCCGGGAATTGGATGAAAATGCCGGATGGCATAAAGCCGGTGTGGGTGCGTACTGGATGCAGCGGTTACCGGCTTTTTGGAGGGAGATATTCAGAAAATTACTAGAAAGAAAAAGGCCGCTTTATGCGGCCTTTTTCTTTCTACTCCAAAACGTTTTAACTCGTCCTGGTTTGTGTATGCTCAACAACATCGCCGAAATTATCCGCGACAAATTTTTTGGCCTTATCGACCCATTCAGGCACGTCGGTACCGAAGTCTTCAATGATCGAACGCCCGTCGGCCCTTTTTTTCGTGAGGTAGTTTATGCCGTAACCTACGGCAGCGCCTACGATAATAAATTTTAATAAACCCATAATATTTTACTTTAAGTTAAATAATTGTACTTTCGGAGAAAATCTCCAAAACGGTGCCAACTTTCTGTCTTTTTGAAATGATTGTTATCAAGCCTGCCGGAAATCTTAAAAATCCCCGATTTTTTATAAAAGCTTATTCAAACAGGCTGGCTTGCCAGGAGTTATGCACAAGCTGGCGTTCTTTTTTTTCGCCGGAAAGGTTTTCATGCCCTATTTGGTAAACAGCGGTTTCTTCATAACGCGACGCTATAATAATAGAAGTACCATCCGCGCAGCTGCTAAACAACTCACTTACGAGGTTAGGATCGTTATTATTTTTCGAGAGGTGCGATAACAGCAAATGGGTCAGTTCCGGCGAACGATGCGTATTAAATAGTTCTAATGCCTGTTTATTGGACAAGTGCCCGTTCCCGCCGCGGATGCGCCGTTTCAAATGAAACGGGTAATTGCCCTTTTCGAGCATCTCGTCATCATAATTGGCCTCCAGGAACGCAGCGTGGCACTGGCTGAAATGATGTATCACCTGCTCGCACGCCACACCAATATCGGTAAAAACGCCAACCTTAATACCCCTGCACGAAATAACAAAGCTATGCGGGTTAGATGCGTCATGCAGTTTGGGAAAAGCGGTAACCAGCAATTCGCCTATACTGATGACTTCAAACGGCGCGAACGACTTAACCAGGTGCTCTTCCAGGCTTAACCTGCCGCTTAGCATAGTTGGCCGGGTAATGTAAACCGGTAGCTGGTATTTTTTTGCAAGTACGGGAATACCGCTGATATGATCGGAATGTTCGTGCGACACAAAAATGGCCTTAACCTTTTTCATCGACAAACCCAGGCGCAGCATCCGCCTTTCCGTCTCGCGACACGAAATGCCGGCATCGATCAATACCGCCTCATGCTCGTTACCAAGGTAATAGCAATTACCATTACTCCCCGAATTTAATGACGTAATGAATAAGGACATCTTAGCTTACAAAGTAACCGGAAATTCCCGGCTTTTTCATTTGAATGATGAAAAATATCATCAACCTCAGTCAGAAAGTTTGCACATTTGAAAACTCCTGTATGAGTCTTAGTAAACATCGGTACAGGAATCAAAAACTATGGATCCACAAATTATATTGCCTGTACTTGACGACGCCGAACTGCGGGTGCTTGGCTCCTTAATGGAAAAAAGCAAAACCACACCCGATTATTATCCGATGACCATCAACGGGCTCACCGCTGCCTGCAATCAAAAAACATCGCGTAAACCCGTGGTTCAGTTTGATGAAGATACGGTTGTGTTCGCTTTGAATTCGCTCAAAAAACGCGGTTTGGTTTCTACTGCTACCGGCGGCTCTATACGCAGTGTTAAATACAAGCATAACTTCGCTATCGTGTTCCCGGTAATACCGGCCGAAGTTGCTATTATTTGCCTGTTGATATTACGGGGCCCGCAAACCCCGGGCGAGTTAAATACAAACTCTGGCAGGCTGCACGAATTTGATTCGATCGAAGATGTGCAGGTGGTTTTAGAGAAGCTGAGTTCGCCCGAAATGCCGTTTTTGATGCAGCTGCCACGGCGCTCCGGGCAAAAGGAAGTAAGATACGCCCATTTATTAGGCGGCACACCGGAAATCAATGAAGATGACTTCGCGGATGACCTCCCCGAAAGGCATTCAACAATGGACGCGCGGGTTACCAAACTGGAGAATGACCTGGCACAATTGAAAGAAGCCTTTGATAAGTTGATGAAGGAATTGACCTAACACCCATTTTATCGCCTGCAAAGTATTGAGCCCTGTGCTATGTTCTATCGCAATAAAATAAAACTTAACGGCAGCAGGTTTGTTAACCAACAAACCAAATTATAAAACAATGAAAAAGTTAACTTATCTCGTTATGATCGCCCTTTCTGCGTATGCATTGCAGGGTTGCAACAGCGCACCGAAAGATGCGAAGGAAAATGCCGACAGTGTAAACAAAACCAAGGACACCACCACAAATGTTGCTGCTACCGGCGGCATAGCGGTTGACAAGGACGACGCTAAATTTGCTACAACAGCAGCAAATGGCGGCATGGCCGAGGTTGCCTTAGGAAAACTGGCCTTGCAAAAAACCACAAATGCGCAAATCAAAGACTTTGCTAACATGATGGTTACCGATCATGGCAAAGCAAATGATGAGTTAAAAGCTATCGCAGCAAAGAAAAATATCACTCTTCCTGATAGTGTTGATAACGAACACAAAGAGAAGATGGCTGACCTGAGCAAAAAAACAGGTAAGGATTTTGACAAAGCTTACGTTGACGCGATGGTAGACGGGCATAAAAAAACACTTGACCTGATGCAGGACGCGGCAAAAAGCTGTAAGGATGCTGATCTGAAAGCCTTTGCCGCTAAAACAGCGCCAACGGTAAAAATGCACCTTGATGCAATTAACAAAATACACGATAGCATGAAATAGTATTAATTGCTTTTATATAAAAAAGGGGCAAATACTTTGTCCCTTTTTTTATTGCCCATTTTCATAATATTGCATGATTGCTTTGCAGTAAATAATGAAAACCATTAACGATCTTCTTTTATTAGGCGACCCGCGGCTTTACGAAATGTGTGGGCCCGTTTTAAAAACGGAGCTCCCGTTAGTTGCAGGCTGGGTTGCCGACCTGGATAACGTGATGAAAGAGATCAGGGCCAAATATGGTTTCGGCCGCGCCATTGCGGCTCCGCAATTGGGCATTATGAAACGGCTGATCTATATGAACATTGACAAACCTGTTGTGTTCATTAATCCCGAACTAACCGGCATGAGTGCCGAAATGTTTGAATTGTGGGACGACTGCATGAGCTTTCCTCATCTGCTCGTAAAGGTAAAAAGACACCGGGCGCTGACCATACAATATCTCGACGAAAACTGGGAACCGCAGCAATGGAAAATGGAAAACGCGCTTGCCGAGCTCTTACAGCATGAGTATGATCATTTAAACGGCATTCTTTGCACCATGCGCGCTATTGATGAAAAATCCTTTCGCTGGCGGGCGTAAGCTGCTTTAACTCTGCCGCTTAATTCCTACATTTAGCCCCGAAATAACCAAGTACATTTTCGTTATATAACTTTCCCCTGATCCATGAAATACCTCAATTTAATAATCCTTATTGTTGCTGCTTCTATGCTTACCTCATTCAAAAAAGCCCGGCAGGCACCTTCATACGACGATTACCCGGTTTACACGGGCCACGACCTTGGCGTAAATTACTCGCCTTTAAAAACGGTTTTTAAAGTATGGGCGCCCAAAGCAACGGAAGTAAAATTAAGGCTGTATGCTGCCGGAGATGGCGGAAAAGCGATCAGTGCCGTGGATATGGCGAAAGGCACAAACGGTGTTTGGCTAACGGAAATTAAAAAGGACCTTAAAAACACCTATTACACATTCCAGGTAATGCAGGATGGCAAATGGCTGCTTGAACGCCCGGATATATATGCAAGGGCAGTTGGTGTTAACGGCAGCCGGGGTATGATAGTCGACCTCCATTCAACCAATCCTGTTAATTGGGAGAATGACAAAAAGCCGGCGCTCAAAAACTTTACCGACATCGTTTTATACGAGTTGCATATCCGGGATATTTCGATAAGCCCCAACTCAGGAATAACGCACAAGGGCCAATTTTTAGGCCTGGCAGAAACCGGCACCAAAAGCCCTGATGGCGAACCAACCGGGCTCGATCACATCAAACAGCTTGGGGTAACGCATGTGCACTTGTTGCCTTCTTTCGATTTTAATTCTGTTGATGAAACAAAACCTGCCGCCAATAAATACAACTGGGGCTACGACCCGCTCAATTACAACGTACCCGAGGGCAGCTATTCTACCAACCCCTATGACGGCAACGTGCGGATAAAGGAATTTAAAAAAATGGTGCAAACCCTGCATAAAAATGGATTGCGGGTGATATTGGACGTTGTTTATAACCACACAAGCGATACCCGTTCAAACTTTAACCAGTTTGCGCCGGGTTACTTTTACCGGCATAATGCAAATGGCACCTATTCAAACGGAACAGGCTGCGGTAACGAAGTTGCTTCCGAGCGGCCCATGACGCGTAAGTTTATGATCGAGTCGGTGGTATACTGGGCAAAGGAATATCATTTGGATGGGTTCCGGTTCGACCTGATGGGTGTGCACGATATCGAAACCATGAACCAGATCAGTACTGCCCTTCATAAAATTGATCCGACCATATTTATTTACGGCGAAGGCTGGACCGCGGGCAATAGCCCGCTTCCTGAAGACCAGCGGTCGGTTAAAAAGAATGTCAGCAAATTAAATGAGATAGCGGTTTTTGGCGATGACTTGCGCGATGGTTTAAAGGGCGGCTGGGGCGACCTGAAAGAAAAGGGTTTTGTAAGCGGGAACCCGGCTATGGGCGAAAGCGTAAAATTCGGGATCGTAGCGGCAACGCCCAATCAACAGGTGAATTATAGGAAAGTTAATTATTCCAAAGCCCCCTGGGCTGCCCAGCCTTATCAAACCATAACGTATGTTTCCTGCCACGATGATAATACCCTGTTTGACCGGCTTAAAATAGCAAATGCGGGAGCTTCTGAAACTGACCTTATCAAAATGGATAAACTGGCTAATGCCATTGTACTCACTTCGCAGGGCGTGGCGTTTCTGCATTCGGGCGCCGAACTGTTGCGCACTAAACAGGGCATAGCCAATTCATTTGAATCACCCGATTCTATAAACCGGATAGACTGGAGCCGGAAAACGAAGTACAAAGCCGTATTTGATTATTACAAAGGCCTGGTTGCCCTCCGCCGTCATCATCCGGCATTCAGGATGCCTTCGGCCGAAATGATACAGCATAATTTGAAGTTTTTGGAAACCGGCGATCCGGCGGCGATCAGCTACCAGATCAGCAATAACGCCAATGGCGATAAGTGGAAAAACATACTGGTTGTGTTAAATGGGAATGTTGCCGAAAAGACTTTAAAAATACCCCCGGGTAAATGGCGCTTAGTGGCGGATGAAAATAGGATTGATGAAAAAGGGATAAAAACTATTTCCGGCGGAAGTATTGTTATTCCTGGAACCGCGGCGTATATTTTATGTGGTGATTAAGAGAAAGTTCTGAGTCTCGAGTCAGAAGAGCTTATTGTCTATTTAAGACTTCCGACTAAAGACTTAAAAATCACGCCGCCAACTGATGATCAACCATCTCGACCAGGCTGGTAATGTCAAATGGCTTATGTAGTATGTCGTCTGGCGCACCTGTTTGTTTTAGCGACTCGCCAATAGTATCATCGCCTGAGCAAATGATAACCGGCAGATTTTGTGTTGCCTTGTTCATTTTTAATAGCTGGCAAATTTCTCTGCCGTCCATACCGGGCAAAATTGCGTCCAGGATGATCAGGTCGGGGTGATTGGCTTTAATATAATTGAATACATTATCTCCGTTCGGCAACGAAATTACTTCATAGCCGCTGTTAATTAATATGTAGGTCATCACATCGATCATTAACTCATTATCCTCTACAATTAATATTTTCTTTGACATTATCTCATACTTATATATAATAACCCATGCAAAGCACATGCCACTTATGAAAGCTAAAAATTATACACCCTTATTACAGCTTATTTTATAGTATATAAATTATATTTACATACTATTTTAAGTGGGTTTTTACCCCGGCAAACTGCATTTAGTACTTTTACGCTGTATAACAACCGATTAACCTGACAATGGACACTATTAATATTAAGAAACTGGCAAAGGAATTAAAAATTTCCACTTCCACCATTTCAAGGGCATTTAACGGCAGCCCTGATATTAATAAGGACACTAAAGAGAAAATTTTAGCATTTGCGCGGGAGCATAATTACCTGCCAAACCATTATGCCAGTAATTTACGCGACAAAAAAAGCAAAACGCTTGCTGTTATTGTCCCGGAAATTGCCAATGATTTTTTTGCCCAGGCCATAAACGGCATCGAAGAGGTTGCCCGCAAAAAAGGTTTTTATATTTTGCTGTACCGCACCGATGATGTGTTTGAAAAAGAGGTGTCGTTTGTAAATTATTTGAACAACGGCAAGGTGGACGGCATTATCATGTCGGTATCGGGCGAGGCGAATGACCACAATTATTTAAAAAAACTGGAGCAAAAAAACGTCCCGGTAGTCTTCTTTGACCGGGTGTATGAGGATATTGAGGCTGCAAAGGTTACCACCAATGACTATGATAGTAGCTTTGCTGCTACCGAACATTTATTAGAGACTGGTTGCCGCAAAATAGCCTACCTGGTGGTAAATAAAAGCATTTCGATAGGCAAGGTGCGTATGCAGGGCTATATTGATGCCCTGCAAAAACACAATGTGGCTTTTGATGACGATTTGATCATTGACTGCAGTAACGACGAAAAAGAGAACTATACCATCCTGAAAAAGGTACTGGAAGAAATTAAGCCCGACGGCATATTCAGTTCGGTTGAGCGTCTTGCTTTCGCAACATATTATGTTTGCAACGACCTGAATATCGACATCCCGGCAGATTTGAAAGTAATAAGTTTTTCCAGCCTCGGCATAGCGCCGTTGTTGTGCCCGGCGCTATCCACTATCACCCAGCCCGCTTTCGAGATGGGCATAAAGGCTGCGAGCTTATTGTTTGACGAGCTCGAAAAAAGCGGCTCTCAAAATCACAAAAAAATGCACGTTTTAAAATCCCGGCTTTTTATCCGGAAGTCATCGGGCGGATAAAAATACGCAGAGACGAAATATTGTGCGTCTCTGCCTGCAAATCTTAAACGTGGATAAACAATTCGTTTTTTGGCCGGCGTACCTTTATCATTTTGCTGTACACATCATCCTCCGCGCGGAAACCAACGGCAGCTATGACCGATGTTGTCAGGCCCTTTTCCTTTAAGCCCAGTATTTCGTCAAATTTAGCTGCATCAAATCCTTCCATGGGGCCTGCGTCAACGCCAAGTTCAGCAGCGGCGGTTAACAGTACGCCTAAGGCAATATAAGCTTGTTTGTGTGAGGCGGCGATCTTTTGCTCATCAGTTTGGCTATTGATCGATCCCAATACCATTTGTTCAAAACCGGCAAGCGATTCACGTTCAACACCCCGTGTTTTAGCCACAAGATCTATGAAACTCTTTCCAAACTCGCTGTCGATATTTGTTTCAGATGCAAAAACAATAAGATGGGAAGCATCTGTTATTTGCGGCTGGTTATAACCTGCTGCGCGTAACTTTTGACGGGTTGCAGCATCCTCAACAACAATTACTTTATAAGATTGAAGCCCTAACGACGACGGTGCCAACTGTATCGCGGAAAGCAGGTCGTCCAGTTGCCCGGCACTTAATTTTTTACTCGTTTCGAATTTTTTAACGGCAGACCGCCATTTTAATTTATCTATGATTGACATGATTGTAAATGTTTCAACAAAATTACATGTTTAAACATTTAAATTAGTCACCACCGCGTAATACTATTGTTGAAGAGCCTCCCTCAGCGCTTTTTCCTTATCTTTTGCTTCATTTTTTAACCGGCGCTTTTCCTGGCGTATTTCCTTTTTGGTTTTACCGGCAGTATCAATTAAAAGTTCCTTCTTTTGTTCTTCTTCCCTGATTTTCTCAATATCAGCCTTCAATTTGGCCTTAGGATCCAGTTTTGGCTCCGCCCTTTTTGGTGTTGTATCACGTTTACCAAATAGCCGCTGGAAAAAGGTCGGTTTCTTTTCCGGCTCAATTATAGGCACTATGTCTTCATCGTCACTTTGTTTCATCAGGCTGTCGGCAACAGCCATGTCAACAGATGCTACCGACCGGCGCAGGCTGGCCTTTAAACGCACATCGTAAAAACCGTACCCGCTGCTATCGCGCACGGCCTGCCCCCGCATGGCCATCATCCTGCCAATAAGATTAAAATAGCCGATCAGGCCCGGGCGTACCGAGCCATCAGGTAAAAATGCATATAACCCGGCTTTGGGGTTAGGAACAATGCTGGCCAGGTAAATGCTTTCGCCAAGCGTAAGCTCCGCTGGTGTCTTCCCGAAATAATATCGCGAAGCCTCACCGATGCCGTAAACGTTACGGCCCCATTCAATAATGTTAAAGTAAACCTCCAGCATCCGGTTTTTCGTCATCACGTGATTATTCTCGATCAGCCAAACGATCATCATCTCTTCAATTTTACGCGCCAGCGTTTTTTCACGACTTAAAAAGGCGTTTTTTACAAGTTGCATAGATATGGTGCTGCCGCCGCGCTTAAATTTTTTGTCTTTATAATCGGTCGCCAGCGATTTGCGGATAGATTCTTCAACAAAACCATGGTTGCTGTAAAATGAAGGATCTTCGGCAGTCATTACCGCATTGCGCAAGTCGGGTGTGATCCGGTCGAGCGGTGTATACAACGGATTCTTCGGGCCGATCACCCGCGGAGGCATAGGCTTGCCTTTTTCATAGGGAATATAAACAAAAGTGCCGTTTAGCCTGGCCAAATTGGTTTTGCCATATTTTACGATCTGAAAATGATCTTTGTCCAACCGCGAGTCAAACTGCACGTCGTCGGGACGGGCCGAGTTTAAAAAAATGTTAAGGCTGTAATTCAATTTGCCCGCCACCTGCATCCCCTCAAGCGATTCAAACATTCCCGATGGGAATGAATCGAAAACATCCTGCCCGTTCAGCCACCCCGTGTTTACTTTGAGCTCATAAATTTTTACCGGGTTAAGCGTATACTTGATATAAGGATGTGCAGTTATTTTTTTGAGATGGATCATCGACGAGCTATCGACCGAAACGTAGTTCTCGCCCACAAAAACGTTGGCATCGATCGATGCATCGGGCACGATAATATTATTTGACGACAAGCCCGGGTGATTGATCAGCAGATTGCGCACGCCCCAGTAGCCGTATATTCGGGTTTCGCCGCCGCTATGCTCAACCTTGCTCAACCGGGTGCTTATCGTATCAAAATTCACCTTTAGTTTATAACGCTTTTCAATAAAAGGCAGTTCAACCTTCTTGCCTTCGGCATACAGCCTAACGTCGATATCCTTGTCCGACGGGTGCATGCGGCCTTCAAAATGCCAGGTGGCCATACCATTATTCACATTAATCGTGGATGTTAGCTGCCCGTCCTTTATCAACGCCCTTTGCGTTAGCAGCCTGAAGCTACTGCTATCGTTGGTGAATGATATGACAAAATTTCTAAGCGTAAGGTCGTCGGGTATTTTGTAGAGCACCTCGTTGATCAGGTTATAGGATAGCTGCGAAAGGTCGACTTTTGTATGTTCTGTCGTATCCTTCTTCTTTTTGAACAGGAAATCAAAGTTTTTGACGTGATTGATGTCTGTTAAATTCAGGTGCGCATCCTGCAGGTTAACATCCGCCAGCTTGATCGCACCATAAATGAGTGGCCATATACGTATGCTTACCTCAAACTTTTTGATGGTAAGTAAACTGTCGCGGTTTTCGGGAACAACGGTAATATCCGTAAATGCCACCGTACTGAGCCCGGTGAAATGTGCCGATCCGATTTTAAGGTTAAGGTTATAATCGCGTTTTGCTTTTAACTCGGCCTTATTAATGGCGCTTTGCAGCATCGCCCCGCGCTTGCCATATGCAATATAGCCGCCAATTAACAGGATGATAACGAAACAAATAAGAACAATACCCGCAATACGGATATACTTAGGATCAAGGCGGCGGTACATGTATAAATATTTATCTCAAAACTAAACTAAATCTTATGCGATACAAACGCCCGGACGGCTAAAATGTTTCCTTCGTAAACGAAGCTTTACAAGGTGTTCATTTTTTTGCCGGATGAACACGTTGGACGCATTGAACACCCTGAACACTTTTAAGCGCCCACAAAAAATATATCAAACATTTTACCCGGCCGCAGGTTGTTGTAATTATGAGAAGTTTACTTTATATTATCGTAGTTATCCTGGTGATCAGTTGGTTACTCGGCGGTTTTGCCTTCCACGTAGGCGGCGATGCCATACATATTATTATTGTGATAGCAGTTATCCTGTTGTTGCTCAATTTGATCAACGGCGGTTCCAGGCTCGACAGAGGCCGCTGGTGGTAATTTAAGGACTGGCATCTACAGCAATCCTGTTACCCTTCAAAGTGTGGCAGGTTTTGCTGTACCTTATATAATTATTGTACAGTTACAACTGCTGCGCTTCCGGCCGGCACGTTTATCACAAAACTTTTTTTGTTGACGGCGTATTGATCGCCGGCCGCCGGTTTAAAAGTACCGCCGGCATTTACCATGCTGCCGGCAAAGGTCGTTCCTGTTTTTGATGTGATGCCCGGGGCTGTTAACCGCACAATTTTAATATTTGAGGCCGTTTTGGTTAGCTGGATAGTAAATGAAAACCTGTTCGATTCGTCTTTATTGATCAGGGTTATCGACCATGTATGATCTGCATTTGCGCAGGCGTGGGCGCTGCAATTATATTGAGGCTGATCAATGCTTACAGGAAGTATGTTCCCGGCGCTGCCGTACTTAAAAGCCAGCATGGCGTAGTAAACCGGCCGTGCCGTAATTATACCATGTTCAATAGCTATCGGCGAATAGATCGCCCCATTGCCGCCATGAAAATTAATGCCTTCCCCGTTGCTCCCGGCAATCGCCCACATCAGGTCGAGCGCCCATAATGCTGATGCAAAAACATCGCTTGTTCCCACCTTGCCTCCGCCGTAAATGCTGTTCGACTCGGTTATGCGAAAGGGCACATGATAGGTAGCTGATTCATTACGGATCACCTGGAGCGTATTGTCAAGTTTCCAGCTCGGTTTAAGAATAGTGTGATAATTGATAGTCGGGTCAGAAGCCGGCCCGGCCGCATAATAATGTGCGTCCAGCAGCTTTATATGATTATTATGTTTTTTTACAAATGCCGTTATCCAATCCGTATTGTAGGCAGTGCCGGGCCCGGCAAAAGCTGCTTGCGGAACGGCCAGTTGAATAGCCGACTTATAAGCCTCCCATTCTCCCTGGTAATTATCGGCATTGTAAGACGGGGTACGAATCGGGTATGCATAATATACGTCCGGCTCGTTGCCCAACGCCATGGCGTATACGTTATCCTGCAGGCTTTTATAAACGTACCGGGCCTCATCGGCTGCGGCGGCAGCATTGTTATTGCCCAGGTTAAGCCCGAAGAGCACCGGCCACCCTATGGCCTTTGAAAAAGCCGACAGCCGGTCAACCTCGGTAGTCGTTAATTCATCCTTGCCGTTAGCCGGGGTACGTTCATGCCCGGTCCACGCAATGTTATCGCTGCTGTTGCCGCCAATGCGCAATACGCCCGGCCCAAGGTTTTTAATGAGCTGGATCAGTTCGGTATTATCGGCGTTCAAAATTTCGGGGCTCTCGATCAATAGCCCCGTTTCATAGCTTAAACCCTGGAAATTCCCCGCGATGCGGTTTCCCGGATGGCTTTGATCTATCGTAACCGTAACCGGCAAACCGCTGGCAACAGGCAATAGCGAGCCCTGGGGTTCCTTTTTGCACGAAAGCAAAGCGGCCACCAGGACGATAACGATCCGGTTTTTGTTCATCAATACGTTTATCAAACCGGTTGCACGGCTTTGTTAATTAGGATTGTAATGTAACAAAAAAATGACGAAGTGTTTCTAAATTCTCAATGAATTCTTCTTTTTAAAAAATTCTTTCACAATAACAATTTTGGTTCATCGCTCAATTTTTTCCTGCACCCGCCCGGTCGACCTCATTTTATCATTCAAATGACACTATTTGATACCTGTTTTAGTAAATTTGCTGGATTAGTTTTAGGTTGATCGAGTTGGATTAGGTTAATTACGTTGAAGACTGATGATCCACTGGCTTCTAATCCAATCAACAGCTCACCTGATCAACCCAATCAACCAATACAAAATGCTAGTTTTTAGTTCATTGTGTTGGATTAAGTTGATTAGGTTAAGAATGATAAATTTTTACTGACAAAACCCAATCAACAGCTCACTTAATCCAACTCAATCAACCAATACAAAGTATGATCACCAAAGAACAAGTTTTACTCGCTTTAAGCCACGTTGAGGAACCCGATCTGAAAAAAGACCTGGTTACCCTGAACATGATACAAAACGTGCATATTGACGGCAGGCATGTGAGCTTTTCGGTAATATTGACCACGCCGGCTTGCCCGCTCAAGGCCATGATCGAGAACGCCTGCCGCAATGCTATCCTGCATTTT
This sequence comes from Mucilaginibacter sp., assembly GCA_035568395.1. Taxonomy (GTDB): domain Bacteria; phylum Bacteroidota; class Bacteroidia; order Sphingobacteriales; family Sphingobacteriaceae; genus Mucilaginibacter. The sequence goes on from DATMOF010000011.1 coordinate 80,574, forward strand.
GTGAGCAAGGAAGCCATTGTTCATATTGACATGACGTCGAAGGTTACCACCCAAAAAAATACCGGCGTGCCGGGCGTTAAAAATATTATAGCGGTGGCTTCGGGCAAAGGCGGTGTAGGCAAATCCACAGTAGCTGTCAACCTGGCGCTGGCACTGGCAAAAACCGGTGCAAAGGTGGGTTTGATCGATGCGGATATTTACGGCCCATCTATACCTATCATGTTTGGCTTAGAAGGCGAAAGGCCAAAGGCCAGGGATGTGGATGGCAAAACCCGCATACAGCCGATCGAAAAATTTGGCATAAAGCTATTGTCTATTGGGTTTTTTACCGACCCCAATCAGCCGGTTCCGTGGCGCGGACCAATGGTTTCGACGGCGGTTAAACAGCTGTTTAACGATGCCGATTGGGGCGAGCTTGACTACATGGTGGTTGATTTGCCGCCGGGAACAGGCGATATTCATATCACCGTAACACAAACCTTCCCGGTAACGGGCGCGGTGATCGTTACTACCCCGCAAAAGGTGGCGCTGGCCGATGCGAAGAAAGGCATCGGCATGTTTATGATGAACGCCATCAATGTGCCCATACTGGGCATAGTCGAAAATATGTCGTACTTCACCCCGTCCGAGCTGCCGGGGAACAAATACTATATATTTGGTCAGGGGGGCGGAAAAAAGCTCGCAGAACAGCTCGAGGTGCCGTTTTTAGGCGAGATACCCCTGGTAAAGGGAATAAGCGACTCGGGCGATGCCGGTACACCGATAGTTTTAGATGACGAAGGCGTGATGACTACGGCATTTATGGAAATGGCCCGTAAAGTAGCGCAGCAGGTTGCCATTTCAAACGCAAATGCGGCTGAAGCCGCGGTGAGCAGTTGATTGAGAGAGCGTGGTTGATTGGGTTAAAAGCATCTGTACAAGCGGCACTAACTATCAACCATTCACTAAAGACATAAATATTTAATAACTTTACTTCTTTATAAATTAATACAGATGAGTTTATTAGACCGGGTTGAAGCTGCATTAGATACGATTCGCCCGTATTTGCTGACGGATGGGGGGAACGTTTCGGTTGACGAGATAACTTCTGATAATGTTGTTAAGCTGAAGTTGCTTGGTGCATGCGGATCGTGCCCTATGAGCATCATGACGCTTAAAGCAGGCATTGAGGAAGCTATTAAAAAGGCCGTACCCGAAATTACAGCAGTTGAAGCTATTAATCTTACAGATATCGACGACCCGAACGCGGTGCTCCCCGAAAACCTCAGATAGTGTTAAGTTTTGTTAAATTGCCGCATTGGTGGCAGCAAAAGGATATTTTTGTCGAAGTTTGAACTCGTTTTATTAACCTTCCGTAAAAGATAAAACGGCAAACTGGTTAGTGCATGAAGAAGTTAATTGGCCTCTTATTTTTTTTATCAATAGCTGCAACCGCATTTTCCCAAAAGCAGGAAAGGGCACTGGTGCAGTTTACGGGTATTGTGCACAATGCCGATAGTGCCCGTGTTACGGTACCTTATGTAAGCATAACCAATACCACATACCAAAACCAGGTAAACCTGTCGGATTACAGGGGATATTTTTCATTTGTTGTGCACGAACTGGATACCATTCGGTTTACATCGATAGGATACGCGCCATTAACGGTGGTGATCCCGGCAAACCTGCCCGCAAAAAGTTATACACTGCAGGTATCGCTTAAACCGCAAATCATTAACCTGCCGGTTTTCCGCGTGTTCCCGTGGGCTACTACCGAAGAATTCAGGAAGGATTTTTTGTCGATGAAGATCGCTGATGACGACCTGGAAATAGCCAAAAAGAACTTAAGCCGCTCATCCATCCAGGCCCTTGAGCGGACATTGCCGCGAGACGGGTTCGAGATGAATGGCTTCCAGGATTTCCATAACAACGTGGTAAATTCCCACTCCATTACCAATCCCCTGCTAAACCCCTTCAGCTGGGGTAGCCTCATAAAACAAATATCCGATGGTGATAAAAGCAAAGCGGCATCAGGCAATTGAGTATAGAGTCAAGAGCCAAGATAAAGGACTATCCGTCCGTCATGCCGGATTTATTTCGGCACTTTATCTGAAAGGTATGGGATGGAAAAGTAGGCTACATACATAATCGGCAACGAGCAAGCGTAAATGCCCTGTGGGATTCCCTCTTGATACTTGATAATAACTACCTGATACTATCTCCCCTTTTTAACCGCCGGGAATTTCATCTTATAATCAACATCGACCATCCCCTTTGAAATATCGTTTAGCCTTTTTTCGATCAGCCGCCTGCGCAGCGGGCTAAGCTTGTCGGTAAATAATTTACCCTCTATGTGGTCATACTCATGCTGGATAACACGTGCTGCCATGCCCGAAAACGTTTCTTCATGATGTTTCCAGTTTTCGTCATAGTACGAAAGCTTAACATTTTGCTTGCGGTAAACGTCCTCCCGTATTTCGGGGATACTCAAACAGCCTTCATTAAAAGGCCATTCCTCGCCCGATTCTTCTAAAATACAGGCATTGATAAACACTTTTTTAAAATCCTTTAGTGAAGCATCGTCATCTGCAAATACCGAAGCGTCGATCACAAACAAACGCATCGACAGGCCTACCTGCGGCGCTGCCAGACCAACGCCATGGGCGCCATACATCGTTTCGAACATATTGTCGATCAAAGCTTTAATATGCGGGTATTCATCCGGTTCGATGGAAGGAGCTTTCCGCCGTAAAACAGGGTCGCCGTATGCGATGATGGGGAATTTCATTATACAAAAATAAAGGATTATTCTTTAGGCTCAAATAGCAGTGTTATCATCCTGCTGTCATCAAAAATCTCGTTGCTTATCTCCAATAATTGCTCAGCAGTAACAGCATTTATTTTATCGAATACCTGCTGCAGCGAATCCACGCAATTAAAGTCGAGCAGGCTTTTAGCCATTGAAATGATCAGGCTCATCCGGTTCTCTTCCGCCAGGGCTATCTGCCCGATAAACTTTTCTTTGGCCTGGTGCAATTGCAGGGTGCCCAGCTTGTTGTCGCGTAACTTCTTTAGCTCCTTGTGTACCAGCCGGGATGCCCGTTCTGCCTTCTCCGTATCCGTACCGAAATAGATCGAAAAAATGCCTGTATCTGTCAGTGGTGTATAGTTTGATTCGATGGTATAGGCTATACCGTATTTCTCCCTGATCTCCAGGTTAAGCCGGCTGCTCATGCCCATGCCGCCCAGCAGGTTATTTAAAAGCAGCAGGGCATTTTTATGTTTGTGCGATGATGAATAGGCCTGGTTACCGATAAGGCAGTGCGTTTGTGAGATGGGCCGGGTAAAAACATGATGTCCGCCCGCGTTTCGCGGCGGAGTTACCCGGTTTTTTTTTGCCCCGTTTGCCGGGATCGCCCCGAAGTACTTTTCCGCCAGCCGGATAACCTTTTTAAGATCATAATTGCCAAAAACCGCGAAAATCATTTCGCCGGTATTGTTATTGGCCGCCATAAACTGCTTTATGTCGGCGCTGTTTAATTTGGCCACGGTTTCCGGCGTGCCCAATATGTTTTTTCCGATCGGGTGGTGCTGAAATAACAGTTCTTCAAAATCGTCCTGGATGGCCTCTTCGGGCTGATCGAGGTAAGATGCTATCTCGTCCAGTATCACCCCGCGCTCCTTTTCCTGTTCATCCTCCGGGAACGTTGAATGAAATAAAATATCCTCGAACAGGTCGATCGTACGTTCAAGATGCTGGTTTAACAGCGAGGCGTGTATGCAGGTATATTCCTTGGTGGTGTAAGCGTTCAGGTCTGCGCCCACCAGCTCCAGGCGGTTCAATATCTGGCTGGTGTTGCGGCGTTCGGTTTCCTTGAACAGCAAGTGCTCAATAAAATGCGCCAGGCCCTCCTTGTGCTCCGCTTCATCCCGCGAACCGGCATTTACAATAAAGCAGCAATGCGTTATGGCCGATGCCGCGTGCTTGAAAAGTATCCTGATGCCATTGGGTAACGTATGAACCTGGTAATCCGTCATGAGGCGTAAAGATAGATTTTTTGGTGGGAAGTCGGTAAAGTCCCGACTTTCAGACTATTTTCCCTACTTTGCACTATGAAAACGCAAATAGCCGACCTTACTTTTGAACCCCTTATAAAAGCTGAAGCTATAGAGAATAGGGTGAAGGAGATCGGCCTTCAATTAAATGTTGATTATCAGCATTGTGTGCCGGTATTTGTTGGCGTACTAAACGGCAGCTTCCTGTTCATTGCTGACCTTATCAAGCAAATAAATATCCCCTGCGAAATTACCTTTACCAAGCTGGCCTCCTACTACGGCGGCACCACCAGCAGGTTAAAAATACGCGACGATATTGATTTTAGCGTGAATATAAAAGGCCGCGAAGTAGTGATCATCGAAGATATCGTCGACACGGGCAATACCGCCCATTATTTGATCGAAAAGCTGAAGGCAAAACAGCCCGCGTCCATAAAGCTATGCTCGCTCCTGCTCAAGCCCGCCGCCGTGCTAAAACCCATCGAAGAGCTGAAATACACCGGCTTCGAAATTGAAAACGAGTTCGTAGTCGGCTATGGCCTCGATTACAAGGAGATGGGTAGAAATTTGAGGGATATTTATAAACGGGTGATGTAAAGGATTTCGGATTTTCGATTTCGGATCTATTAAGCATCAAAAATTTAAAAAACACGTCATTGCGAGCGATAGCGCGGCAACCTCGTTGCTATCACTATTTTACAGTGGTGGTAGCCTTTGATGAATGTTCAGTCTATAATAATTTCTTTAAGTATTATTTACAAAATTTTTCAATCACCGCATCAATGCTTGTGGTACTGCCAAGTGCCTTCGCTTTATTCCATTCCTCACAGGCACCCGACATATTTCCAAGAAGCATTTTACACATTCCTAATCTATAATGAAATTCCTTATCGACCGGTTCACTTTCTAACGCTTGCTCATAAAAATATTCCGCGGCTTTATAATCTTTATTATTGTAGGCTTCAATTGCTTTCTGTCCGGCAAAATAAGCTGGCAATGTTGTGGCTGACGTTGAGTATCTAAGATCCAATTTCATTAAAACATTCACGTATTTGCCGTTTAATGCTGCTGGTTTCCAGCTCCTCTTGGCTTGGTTAAATATCTTGACGAAGCGCTTATCAAAATCTGCGTCTATATTTTCCAACAGTTCTAAACTGTCTGCGACACCGGCTTGTGAAACGACGAATGTCGCAACGAAATGACCGACCTTATCGTGCATGTTGATATGATTTTCGATTTCGTTATAAACAAAACGTTGAAAGCTCTCGCCATTATAGCTCGCATAAATCTTAGGGCTTTCGACGTAAGTAGTGTCGCCATGGTAAACGGATTGAATATCACTCGGTCTTAACTTAATTGATTCCTGATAGATATTTTCTGGAACAAAGTTGAATAGCAGCGATGTTGGATCGTTAAAACCTTCCCGGCCAGCCTGTAACAAAATGAGTTTCTCATTACCTAGTTCCTCAATTTTCTGAGTATTTATAACTGTTCCTTCAGGGGATTTTAATTGGAGATAATCACCTTTGAGTTCAAATGACCTCTGTATTCCTTTTTCAAAATAAACACTTGAAAAATTAAACCTGTCGGGATATCCAAATGTATACTTCATATAAGCAAATTTCAACGGGTTTTCATCTGGAAGTGACGACCCGTCTTTATATGTGATTTTTCTGAGCACCCAAGTATTATACAAGTTGTCTTGCTTAGTTTGGGCATAACTTGAGAGAAATAACAAATTAAATAGAAAAACAAAAATATATTTCATGATTGGCAGAGTAAATTCGCACTAATATAACAAGTAAATAGAAGACATATTTAGTCTCTGATTTTCTTATAACTCAGAATTCGATCATTCACAAAATCTCTAAGTCGGATAAGAATACCCTATAACATCAATTTTAATTTCCAATTAAATATACTTCTTTAAATTATAATAACCATAACCCCGAATACCTATCTTTACCCCGGGGAGATACAGCACATGGGGTTACCACTCAGAATAACATTCAAAGACGACGATTACGTTTACCAGATAGTAGAAAGCAAGCAGATCAACAATACCACCAACGAAATTGAGCTATTGCTGAATGGTGAAAAGGTAGAACTGATAAGAGATAACAAACTGGTTTGGAAACAGAAAGATGACATCCAATCGCTCGATTCCGAACTGGTGCAGGCTTTGGGGCGCTCCGTATCGCTGCGGTTGAGAATGTAGTATCGGTTAGATACTCTTTTTCATTCCTAACGACCTGCAACATTTGTGGTCTACTTTTCCTGAAGATTCAAAAACGCGGATCTCGAAAATATGTCACCAGATAAATGGGAGCAGGCGATATTTTACTTTACCCAGGTAGTCTGAATACCCGGGCAGGTTTATTTGCAGGAATTTTTCTTCGTCAATAAGCCTCCATATGATCACCACCATAATTGGAATAACAGTAAGCAATCCCCACCACGAGCCAAGCGCCAGCGGCACGCCCAAAAGCATAACAAAAGCACCGGAATACATCGGGTGGCGTACTATGGCGTAAGGCCCTGTTGCTATGAGCCGCTGTTCGGTTGCGACCTCGATGGTCGCCGATGCAAATGAATTTTCCCGGAACACAAAAAATACCGCCAATAAACCCAGCGCAACAAGCAAGTCGCCGGCCACAGCCACATACCACGGCACCACCGACCAGCCGAAGCGATGGTCGAGCGCCGAAAGAATAAATATCAGGATAAATGCTATCGCCGCAAGGAACTGTATAACCTTTTGACTGCGCTGCGTTTCCGCTGCCGAACCCGCTTTGATGCGCCTTTCTAATAGCTTCGGGTCTTCCTTTTTGAGATACATGGTAATGGCAAGGACGGCTGTAAAAAACACTGCCAGGAAAACCCATGCCTGCCAGTAATTGAACGTCCCGGCGGGGATAAACAACGATACCGCCAGGACAACCGTTAGCTGCATCAATCCGCCGAATGCCTTTCTATCCAGGGAGCTCATGATCTTTGTTATTCAAGCATTTGGGTAAGCGTTTTAAACCAATCCTTATCATGCGTGTAAATACCGTTGAAATCGATGATAAGGTATACTGATTGCGTTTCAACAGCAGAGGTATAATACTCAATTCTTAACGGCTGCCAAAAAAGCCCAAGCCCCTTTACTGATGTGGCAGGAAAAATGTCGTCAAATCCCAGGTAAATTTGCTTAAGCTGATTGAGTTGAATTGTTAGGTCCTCGTCGTCATCACCAATGCCTTCAATAATAATCTCCGAGTTAGTTAAAGCGATATTTCCTTCATGACGGTGCAATGGCGGGACAAATGACGTCATGGATGCCAAAGCTTTCTGCGTTTCGGTGAACTCAGCCATTTCATAGTCGTAACTCCACTTTGCGGTACCTTGTAATAAAAATGTCTCAGCCATATAACTTATGTAATCAGTTAAATGTAAGCATTTATAACCAACAAAAAAGCACACTCAACTAATGTCAAATGTGCTTTTGAATACCCGAACTTTCGGAACCCGATAACTGAAAATCATAGTACCCTTTTAGGGACTTTTTGCGCTTTGTGAAATAGTTTATTTTAGTATCACTCAATTAATAATCATGAAAAGCAACAACATAGTTGCTATGTTCTTTCACGCCAGGTTGGTCTTGGGTCGTATTCCAGCTTGATCAACCTACAAAAATTGTCCGGATAAATTACGCCAACATTTCCAACAAATTCCTATGAAAAGATTGTCTAATGATGTCAAGTTTATTAACCCAATAAAATTATATAATAATGAAAAATAAACCCCATGCAGTAATATTTTCTATGATCCTGTTAACAATAACAGTAGTAAGTGGTTGTTCAAAAAAAAATGACAAGACGTCGGGCAGCAACACATCTCAAAATAACACGTCTCAAAGCGTTCGTTTCAGGGGGGCTTTGGTGGGATCAACGGGATACCTTGATTTGCATTTGAAAGGCAGTGTTTTAGCGGGCACCAACCCCAGCTACATTTTAGTAACTTATGTCGACAGCAGCAAAACTCCGGTAACCAGCATTAAAGATTCACTGACAACAAGCTCCCTGGCAGGCTGGCAACCCGGAACAAGCATCAGCAATGCTGTATTTACCGGATCATCAGGTATAACTGTTACGCTGGTTTCAGTCGATGCGGATGGAAGCAATCCGGTAACTAAAATGACTGTTCCAAAAGATCCTTATGTAAAGGTTTTTATACAAAAAGAAACCGTTTCCAATACGCCCTTATTAGTATTTATCGGCAAAGCGGTACCTGTTGGCAATGGAATAAGCGGCGGTAGCGGAGGGTGTACATGTTACGCAAAAACGGTTAATTTTGTAATCAACCCTGCTTACGTGGGCGCTCAATTTGCGGCGGCAACCGGTATTTATATAGACACATACTCACACCTGGCAGGTTTTCTCAATGCACAAATTTTATCGTCAAATCCCAATGTTCTAACCCAAATTATTAATAATAACGATACCACAGGATTGCACGTGTATAACGGCGCCGGAGGCCCTAACAGCAACAATGGAAGCGGTCCCATAAACGGGAACATTCAAATCAGCGCTGATGGTAATTCTTTATCCGGCAATATTTCCGGCATGCAAAATCCAAATAGCGGGGCAATTAGTAATTCATGCTCTTGCAGTTATACAATATCTGCAATCAAAGTAAAATAATGGATGGGCGTTAGTTGAGAACCCCCAACCAGGTCACCATTCTTTAGTTTTTAAGCCTTTAAAGAGTTAGCAATAAACAAAAAAGCATATTCAATTGGCCTGTAACCTTTCAAATATGCTTTTTATTATTGATTCCGATGTCGGGATGAGAAGATTCGAACTTCCGACCTCCAGCACCCCATGCTGGCGCGATACCGGGCTACGCTACATCCCGAAAGTCTGGCTTTCGTTTTACCCATTCACCCTGTTCTGTTACCTGTCAATGAAACTATCAGAACACGATCAACAAATATTGGGGATGCAAATATAACTAACTTCAGATTAAGTAAAAACCTTTTCGGTCCTCACCTTAAAATTAATGCGTGGCAGGTTTAACCCGTGCCACACTATTTTAATATTTCATATAGGACTATTTTGAAATTTACCGGTCTTTATCAAAAGCACAAACGCTTTACGCGGTAACGGCTTACCCACCTTAATTGTGGGTAGATAAAAACCAATACATCGTATGAAAAAGATCATTTTAACGCTATTAGCGGCCATTGCAGTTATCACAGCCGCCGATGCTCAAAAAGTAAAAAGTCCCTTACTCCCGGTAGAAGTAAAATCGGCCTGGATCAGCAGGTACCCTACAATGGAGAGCGTTAACTGGGAAAAAGCAAAATCAAATTATGAAGCCAGATGGGTTAGCAAATCTGGCAAAAACAGGTCTGTACTGTTCACGCCGGAAGGAAAATTTATCGAGCAGGTAAATGCCATCCCGGTATGTGCCCTGCCTCCGGCGGTTATCGTTTATGTAAAGGAACATTACAAAGGTTTTAAAATTGATGAGGCCGGAATTATTACCGATGCAAAAGACGCCTTAATGTTTGAAGCGGTAGTAAATAGTAAGAACCTTGTTTTTGATGATAAAGGCAATTTTGTTAAAAGAAATTAGTAACCCTTGTTTACCTGTTTGTTAAGGGGGGCTCGTAACCGGGCAACCCTTTTTTAAACCTCAGAGATGTTAAAATTATTTGTCAGGCCCTTAATTTTCCTTTCCGTTCTGCTTTTGGGCGGCCAGCTGGCTGTTGGCCAAAAGGTAACTGTAAAAGGCAGGGTTACAGATGTGGTTACCCACGAACCTATAACGTATGCCACCATCGGCATCAAAGGCACCAGTATCGGCACGAGCACCAACTTTGACGGATTGTTCAAACTGGAGTTTATAAAAAAGGGCGACTCGCTTACAGTGAGCTGCATGGGGTATTTGCAGCAATCGGTCCCGATGAGTATGGCTGCGGAGCAAAACATTGATATTCGGTTACAGCCTTCCACCCGGTCGCTTAATGAGGTAAGGATCTCTCCAAAAGGATATATCAACCCGGCCTGGGCGATTTTAAATGAAGTAATTAAGCACAAGCCGCAGAATGATCCCCGTAGTTTGTCGTCTTACCAACTGGAAAGCTATAGCCGTATTGAACTGGATGCCACCAATCTCAGTTCCAATTTACTGAGAAAAAAATTTATACAGCAGGCCATTACCCTGGCCGACAGTATGAAAATTGTCGGAGCAGATAATTTTCCGGTGCTTCCCCTATTCTTATCAGAAACCGTTTCCGACTTTTTTTATCAAGGCAATCCGGAAGCAAAACGGGAGGACATCAAAAAAACCAAGACCAACGGCGTAGGCTTTGAAGACGGCACCCTGCTTGCTCAGCTTACCGGGAGTACTTTTCAACAATATAATTTCTATAAGAATTTTGTTAGCGCCGCAGGGAAAGAATTTGTATCGCCCATTAGCGATGGCTGGAAAAACTGGTATGATTACGAACTGGAAAATAGAAATGCGTTAATTGATGGAAAGGTATGCTACCAGATATCTTTTAAACCCAAACGCCCTCAAGACCTGGCGTTTACAGGTACAATATGGATAGCCCGGGAAAATTACGCTTTATACCAGATCAGAGCGACCATAGAACCATCCGCCAATCTTAATTTTATCCACCAGATCGCCGTTCAACAGCAAATGGACGGCAAAGCAACAGATAGGCCCTGGCTCCCGGTAAAAACCCGCATTTTGGTTGAAGTGGATCAACTCACCAATAACACAAGCGGTCTGCTGGCCAAGTTTTACACCGTAAATAAAATCATCAATACCAACCAGGTTTATACGTCAGGCTTCTTTAAAGATAATATTAACGTAGCGGACAATGCACAGCAAACAGACAATAACTACTGGGACAGGAACCGGCCCGATTCTTTAACCGCGGCTGAAAAGTCTGTCTATCATTTGATTGATACTGTTAAGACACTGCCAACTATAAAGAATTATTTGACAGTAGCCGATTTGCTGATCAACGGCTATTATCGGGCAGGTGGCATCAGCTTTGGCCCAATACTGAATACCTACAGTTATAATAATGTGGAAGGCAACCAGCTCAGACTTGGTTTTAAAACAAATTCAAGTTTCAACAGAAAATGGATATTGGGCGGTTATGTTGCCTATGGTTCAAGAGACCGGGAATTTAAATATGGCGGCTCGGTTGATTATATACTCTCCCGGAAACACTGGACTGAAGCCGGCATCAGCTTTACACATGACCTGAACCAGGTTGCCTTATTGAGTGATAGTTACCTGTACCAGCGTAACAATTTGTTTTCGGCGTTTACCCGGTTTGGCCGCATAGACAGGCGAAAAGTATTTAAACAGGATATGCTGAACTTCTACATTCGCCGCGATGTCCTTAAAGGCCTTACGGAGAAAGTCAGTTTTTCAACATGGTCTTTGGATCCCCAGTTTTTATTTAATTTTAGTGATCACAACGGCGGTGTAAGGAATCAATTATTCGTTTCGGAATTTCAGTTTGAAACCACATGGGCGCCGGGCGTTCAGCCGCTGGTTTCCGAAACTGTTAACCGGCCGGTAAGTGTTAAAACGAATATTTCAAAACCTATATTAACATTCAGGTATACATTGGGGCTGAAAAATGTATTTTTCAGTGACCTGACCTATCATAAGTTCAGCTTTAATATTACACAGACTTTAAAAATGGGCGCGCTTGGACGAGGGAAATATTCATTTTCGGCAGGCTATATCCCTTCAAGTGTTCCCTTTCCATTATTGGAAAATCACCTGGGCAATGCCACTTTTCTTTATAATCCCAATGCATTTAACCTGATGCGGTTTTTTGAATTTGCCAGCGACAAATATGCCAGCTTAAGCTATACCGAACACTTTGAAGGGTTGCTGCTAAATTCACTGCCTGTTATCAAAAACTTTAAATGGCGTTTGGTGGGGACTGCGAATATTTTATACGGCGGTATATCACAAACTAACCAGAACAATATTTTTGACCGCAGTTCCCTTAACTTGCGCGGCCTGGGAAACACGCCTTATGTGGAAGCAGGTTACGGGGTAGAAAATATCTTTAAATTCATCCGGGTTGACTTTATACATCGCCTTACATACCGGGATAACAACAACGCGATAAATGGTGGCCCTAAAAATTTCGGGATCAAGGTTTCAGCGCAAATCAGGCTTTAGTTCCGTGGGATCAAATGGTATTAAGTTGCCTTAGGAATCCAGGTAAAAGTATTATACATGCTGGCGCGATACCGGGCTACGCTACGTCCGGACTGGGGTACAAATATATTAATTTGTGAATCCGACCTTTTCGGGTGAAATACCACAAAGTTTAAATTTAGTATTGACACGTGTTACGTTATACGTTACATTTGTATTGATGATTGAGAGTATTCAGCATAAAGGGTTGAAGTTGTTATGGGAAAAAGACAATTCATCAAAATTACCTGCGTCTCAAATCTTAAAAATTAAAATGATTTTGACTTTACTTGACAGCGCAATAAACGTTCAGGATATGGATTTTCCCGGTTCCGGCCTTCATCTGCTTAAGGGTGACCTGGCCGGATTCTGGTCGGTAAAAGTCAACGGCAATTACAGGCTGATATTCCGATTCGAGAACGAGAACGCATTTGACGTAGATTATATTGACTATCACTAATATATAAAGTTATGAAACGAGGAATGGCCCCGGTACACCCGGGAATTGTATTAAAAGGGCTTTATTTGGAACCCATGGAAATAAATATTACCCAGGCAGCAAATAAATTAGGTGTTGCGCGTAAGACGTTGTCGCAATTAATTAACGGGCACATGGGTATTAGCGCCGAGATGGCTATCCGTCTTTCAAAAGCGTTAAATACAACCCCGCAATTATGGATGAATATACAGCAGGGGTATGATTTGTGGGTGGCTGAGAAAAAGGCTGATGATATTCATGTTGTTCCCTTTGCGATGGCATCTTAGAGAAGGCTACAACTTGCAACAAACAAATCGCTACTATTAAAGCTCATTTTTCATATCAGAAAATTGGGCATTTCTCACCTCTATGCTTACCTTTTGCCTTTAACCTTTCAGCTTTTACCTCCTTTAAAAATCTGCCAACCTGTCACCGTTTTTCCAAACTTTTCTGCCTAATTATTACCTTTCGCCTTTCACCTTTCGCCTTTCGCCTCAAAAAATCCTGCCAAACCCATATTGGCACAGCCCTTGTTAAACGTAGGGTAACAAACAATCAATCAATCCAGAAATTATAATCATATGTCTAAAATAATTGGAATCGACTTAGGAACAACAAACTCTTGCGTTGCGGTAATGGAAGGTAATGAACCTGTAGTTATTGCCAACAGCGAGGGTAAACGTACCACGCCGTCGGTTGTCGCTTTTGTTGACAACGGCGAGCGCAAGGTTGGCGACCCGGCAAAACGCCAGGCTATTACCAACCCAACAAGAACTATTTATTCGATCAAACGCTTTATGGGTAACCAGTTTAACGAGGTTACCAAAGAAGTGGCGCGTGTGCCCTATAAAGTGGTAAAAGGCGATAACAACACCCCGCGTGTTGAGATCGGCGACCGTAAATATACACCACAGGAAATTTCGGCTATGATCCTTCAGAAAATGAAGAAAACTGCTGAAGATTTCTTAGGCACCGAAGTTACCGAAGCGGTTATTACCGTACCGGCTTATTTTAACGATGCTCAGCGCCAGGCTACTAAAGAAGCCGGTGAAATTGCAGGTTTAAAAGTACGCCGTATCATTAACGAACCTACTGCCGCTGCCCTGGCTTATGGCCTCGACAAAGCGCACAAGGACATGAAAATTGCTGTGTTCGACTGCGGCGGCGGTACGCATGACGTATCGATCCTTGAATTAGGCGACGGCGTGTTCGAAGTAAAATCAACCGATGGTGATACCCACCTTGGCGGTGACGACTTTGACCAGGTAATTATCGACTGGCTGGCCGACGAGTTTAAAAACGATGAAAACGTTGACCTGCGTAAGGACCCAATGGCTTTACAACGTTTAAAAGAATCTGCTGAAAAAGCTAAGATCGAGTTATCGAGTTCTGCACAAACTGAAATTAACTTACCATACATTACCGCTGCCGACGGTGTGCCAAAGCACCTGGTTAAAACATTAACCCGTGCTAAATTTGAGCAACTGGCCGACAGCCTGATAAAACGCACTATTGAACCATGTAAATCGGCATTGAAAAATGCAGGTTTAAAAACTTCGGATATCGACGAAGTGATATTGGTGGGTGGTTCAACCCGTATCCCGGCTATACAGGAAGCGGTTGAAAAATTCTTTGGTAAAGCGCCTTCAAAAGGTGTAAACCCCGACGAAGTAGTTGCCATTGGCGCAGCTATACAAGGCGGTGTGTTAACCGGCGAAGTTAAAGACGTGTTGTTGCTGGATGTTACCCCGCTTTCATTGGGTATCGAAACCATGGGTGGTGTAATGACTAAACTTATAGAAGCCAACACAACCATTCCGACCAAAAAATCGGAAGTGTTCTCTACTGCGTCTGATAACCAGCCGTCTGTTGAGATTCATATCTTACAGGGTGAGCGCCCTATAGCTTCGGCTAACCGTACCATCGGCAGGTTCCACCTGGATGGTATACCACCGGCACCGCGCGGCGTGCCACAGGTTGAGGTAACTTTCGATATTGACGCCAACGGTATATTACACGTAAGCGCAAAAGATAAAGCTACCGGTAAAGAGCAGAAGATACGCATCGAAGCGTCTTCAGGTTTAACAGATGCCGAGATCAAGAAAATGAAGGATGAAGCAGAAGCAAATGCTGAGTCTGACCAAAAGGCAAAAGAGGAAGTTGAAAAACTGAATGCCGCTGATGCCCTGATATTCAGCACCGAGAAGCAATTGAAGGAGTATGGCGATAAGATTTCAGCTGATAAAAAAGCACCTATCGAGGATGGCTTAAAGAAACTGAAGGAAGCTTACGCTGCCAAAAACTTTGATGAGATCGAAGCTGCACAAACTGAGTTAAGCAATGCATGGAACGCTGCATCCGAAGAGATGTACAAAGCCACTGCCGATGCCGGCCAGGCCCAGCCAGGGCAGGACGGTCAGCAAGGCCCAACAGGCGGTCACACCGAAGGCAACGCCGACGCAGTTACAGATGTTGACTTCGAAGAAGTGAAATAATCTCCTAAAAGGTTTATAATAGAAAAACCCCGGTTAATTGTTTAGCCGGGGTTTTTTGTTGGGAAACGATTAGACCTTGCGAAGTTTTAAAAACTTCGCAAGTCTTTCACTGATTATTATTCTGATGGAACTTCTTCCCCGTGTTCTTTCAAACTTTCAATATATAATTCGATCGCTTCTTTTGCATTCAATTTGGCCTCTTCCAAATCCGCGCCGTAAGTTATACAGCCTGGCAACGCCGGAACATTAACTGTATAGCCGCCTTCCGGCTCAGGTTTAAGCAGTATTTTATAGGATAATGACATATTTAAAGTTAAGCATAATTCATCAAAAATGAATGTTAATTATTTTACTATCATTATTAAAACTGAAATCCTTAGATTTTAGCTCTTTCCCGTTTACCCGGATACTTTTGCTCCCTTTAAACCCATGCAACACCAGCTTTATCCTATTATATTTTGAAGTAAAAGAGTCTTCAACTTTCGAGAAAGTAATTTCACCTTTTACAGGATCAAAGCTGATCGTCCTTTTATAATAAGCGCCTTTTTGATAATCATAGGATGAACCGTCATCCTCGTAATAAACAAAGCTGCTGGCCTCGTCGCCATACCAAACATTGATCTCCAAAATGCCGTCTCCTTTTTCAGTGGTACTTTGTATTACGTTTTGCATGGGGATAATGGCGCCTGCCTTTATGAATACAGGCAGATCTGTTAACGGTGCTGGTACAGTTACGGCCTTGCCGCCCTTAAACTTTTCCTCAGTGCTCAAGCGGTACCAATCCCCTTCCGGCAAGTAAACCTCCTCAGTAAATTTGGTACTTTCAACCGGGGCCACCAATATGGCGTCGCCGAATAAAAACTGGTTCTGGTATTTTATGTCATACACGTTTTCGTCATCGGTGTAGTTAATGGCCAATGTCCGGCTCACAGGCATCCCTGATTGGTGCGATTGGTAAAAACTCGAATACAGGTAAGGCAAAAGGCGATAGCGCTGTTCAATATCTTTTTTAATAATAGCCTCGTTCTTTTTCCCCCAACACCACGGCTCGCGCATAATGGTGCCTTGCTGAGCATGGTTGCGGAACATCGGCGTGTACACGCCGAGCGAATTCCAGCGCACCATCAGTTCGGGCGTGGGATCGCCGCTAAACCCGCCGATATCCACCCCGATCATTGACATGCCGGTTATACCCAGGCTATTCACCAGTCGCTGCCCCAACAGCATATGCGCATCATAGGCCGAGTTATCACCGGTCCACACAGCCGAATACCGTTGGGAGCCGGAATAAGCGGCCCGTGTTAGCACAAAAGGCCGTTTATTTTTTAATAGCTTTTTGGTTCCCTCATAGGTGGCCCTTGCCATTTCCATACCGTAAACATTGCGCACCTCGGGCATATAACGGTCGCCGAATTTTACCAGCCAGGGCATATTTTGTCCCCAGGCGGCCGGTTCGTTCATATCGTTCCAAAAGCCTTCCACGCCCGGTTCAGTTAAGGCAGTGAATGATTTCCCCCACCATTCCCGTACATCCTTCCTGAAAAAATCAGGGAAATGGCAGCGCCCCGGCCAAACGTTGGCTACGTATTTTTCGCCGTTGGGGTATTTTGCGAAGTAATCTTTATCTACGCCCTCATCATATTGCTTATAGCCTTTTTCGACTTTTATTCCGGGGTCAACAATGGTTACCAGCTTAAAGTCCATGGATTTTAGTTTGGTGATCATCCCTTTCGGATCGGCGAAGGTTTTTTTGTTCCAGGTAAATATTTTGTAATCATCCATATAGTCGATGTCGCAATACATCACATCGGCGGGTATCTTTTCCTTCCTAAAGTTTCCGGCAATGTCCAGCACTTCATCCGCGCTCATATAGCTCCAGCGGCATTGCTGGTAACCCAGGCTCCATAGCGGCGGCATCTCCATGCGGCCAGTGAGCCAGGTATAATCTTCAATAATTTGCGATACGCTTTGCGCCCCGAAAAAGTAGTAGTTCATGTCGCCGCCCTCCGCGCCAAACCAGCTCATCTGCCCGTCGGTCGTCGCACCGAAATCGAAATAGCTTTTATGAGTGTTGTCAAAAAACAGCCCGTAGGTCAGCCCACCGTGCAGCCCTACAAAAAAAGGAAACGTTTTATACAGCGGGTCGGCTTCAATGCCGTGCAGGGCAGCATCCGTGTTCCAGTTCACATACGAGCTACCCCGGCGGTTAAGGTTCCCCGTTTTCTCACCCAACCCGATAAACTTTTCATCTGCAACCAATTTGCGGTAATTCGTCACCCGCGCATCCTGCCAGTTAACACCAAAACGGGGGTCATCTTCGCTCAAAACTTTTCCATCAGCCGTATAAAAATTAAACCGTAGTGGATATTTATTGATCCGCAGCTGTAGTGCTGAAGTAGTGACCACAATTTCCTTGTCAGATTCAGTAAAATCTATTTTTTCAGCCGGCTCCTGTATCACCGCAAAGGAACCTTCTTCCCTATAATCCTTGCTGATGCAAACCCGGATGATTGACGGGGTATAAACCCAAATACGGGCTTCGGCTTCAGGGGTTTTTATAATTAAAATGTTGCCTTTCTTTGCAGCACTTTCTACGTTTCCTAAGATTTCTGTTTGCATATCGAACCTATATAGCGTAGAGGGAGAACAGCGGGAAGGTTTGTTGGTTTGGAAAAGATAACAAAACAAAAAATCCCGTTAAAGCGGGATTGATCGTATATTGAAAATTTCTTTTTACGGCCACAAATTCTCCGGATAAGCCCCGCTGGCCACCAGATCGGATATGTTTTTTTGTACGATAGGCTTATCTTCTTTATACGTAACGCCAAACCACTTCGAAGCGGTTGGGATAACCTTAAATGATGCTTCGCCGCTTTTGATCAGTCCGTCAGCTATCAACGGTATAAAGAATTCCGCTTTCGGGTTGTTTTCATTTGCTTCAACAAAGGCTTTAAATAAAGGCTCGGTCTTTTTGAAAACAGCAGGCGTAAATCCCCAGAAATTCATAGAAACCGGCGTATCAGAAGGAAGCGGGTACTCAATACCGTCTTCTTCATAAACCACCTTGCCATCCTTAAAATAAACTTTCAACCGCTCGTTAATGGCCACCATATTGTCTTCGTCATCAACCTGGCATACACCGCGCGAAACGGTGCCGTATTCGGACAAGGTGCGGTCAACCCGGTAACCAATAATACAGTATTTATCGTCGGTTACTTCGGTGTTTAAAAATTTTGCCATTTTATCAAAGGCGTCGTACCCATAATAGTCATCGGCATTGATCACGCAAAAAGGCTCGTGCACCTGGTTACGCGCAGCCAAAACCGCGTGCGCCGTACCCCAGGGCTTTGCCCGTTCAATGGTTTTATCAATACCGAAAGGTTTCAGGTCATAGCTCTGGAAAACATAGTCAGTTTCAACACGGCCCTTTAGCCTTGGTTCGTAAATTGCCTTAAAAGCATCAGCAAATTCTTCACGGATGATGAAGCTTATCTTACCAAAACCGGCTTTGATGGCATCATAAATGGAGTAATCTATAATTGTTTCGCCATGTGGGCCAAAGCCGTCGATCTGTTTCATGCTTCCGTAGCGGCTGGCCATTCCTGCGGCTAAAATTAGGAGTGTTGGTTTCATATCTGTTTTGGGTACGATGATTAAACGTAAATAATAAAAATGGGCTTAAAATGTTTCGGCATCTCCAAATAATTATTTGATATACCTGAAATCCTGGCCGGCTTTGATATTTAGCAGTGCCTCGTATATCAGCCTGATTACGTTATCCACGTCCTCTTTATGGATCATTTCAACAGTGGTGTGCATGTAACGCAGCGGCAGGGAGATCAGCGCCGACGGTACCCCGTCGTTTGAATAGGCAAAGGCGTCGGTATCGGTACCGGTTGACCGGGATGAGGCTTGCCGCTGGAACGGGATACCTGCTTTTTCAGCCGCATCGATAAGCAGCCTGTTCAAGTTATTTTGCACGGCAGGCGCATAGGATACAACGGGCCCTTTGCCGCAGGCCAGGTCGCCCTGGGTTATCTTGCTGATCATGGGTGTTTGGGTGTCATGCGTTACATCCGTCACGATAGCCACGTTGGGCTTAATGTGATGAGCTATCATCTCGGCGCCGCGCAGGCCGATTTCCTCTTGCACCGCGTTTACGATATATAATCCAAACGGCAGTTTAACCTTATTCTCTTTTAGCAGGCGCGCCACTTCGGCTATCATAAAACCACCGGCGCGGTTATCCAGCGCGCGGCCTACATAATAGCGGTTGTTCAGCACCATGAACTCATCCTCGTAGGTGATCACACAGCCTACATGAATACCCATATTTTCAACCTCTTCCTTGGTGGTGCAGCCGCAATCCAGGAATATATTCTTCAAGGTCGGCGCTTCTTCCTTTTCACCAGCTGTACGGGTATGGATAGCGGGCCAGCCAAATACCGCCTTAACGATACCTTTATCCGTATGAATGTTTACACGTTTTGAAGGCGCTATCTGGTGGTCAGACCCGCCATTGCGGATCACATAGATCAATCCGTCGCTGGTGATGTAGTTTACGAACCAGGATATTTCATCGGCATGCGCCTCGATCACCACCTTATAAGGGGCATCCTTGTTGATAATACCAACGGCCGTGCCATAATTGTCGACATAATGGTCGTCAATATAAGGCTTTAAATAATCCAGCCAAAGCTGCTGGCCCGGCCATTCAAAGCCGGTTGGCGATGGGTTATTGATATATTTTTCAAAAAATGACAGGGAAGTCTCAGTTACAACAGCAACATGCTTTGGCGCATCGGTTTTCTTTTTAGCCATATTGTGGTATGCCCGGGTAGTGGGCGCAGGCAAATATAATAAAGCTGCTGATAATGTCTGACAGCAAAAATAAACAACGATTAATTTGTTGATAGCTTAACAGTAGCTTCATTTGGCAACTGTTCTTTTGTGGTGAGTAAATTTTCTAAAGATCAGTTGTTAGTTAGTTGAACCGGCGCGTAGTAAACGCCGGTTTTTTCATGAGTGAGAAGTCTAAATAACCTTCTCCATGATCTCATAATCAAAACCATTCTTTGAAAAGGCTTGCCCGGTTAGTTTAAATCCCGCTTTCAGATAAAACCCTATTGCAGTATCCCTTGCGTTACACCATATCCTTTTGCCGCCGTTGATCGCTGCGTAATCGGTAATATAGTTTAACAAGCCGGCACCTACGCCCATTTTTTGTACCTCCGGGTCAACCGCAAGCTTGCGAAACTGAAAATCCTCCCCTTTTTGAAACAATGAAACAACCGCAACCAGCTTCCCGTCCTTAAAAGCGCCGAAATGCATCCCGTCGCCATCTTCATCCAATTCCATTTCAAACAGCTTTTGTCCGGGGTACAAAACGTCCCTTCGCAATCGATGAGTAAGTTGGGGGGTTATTTGTTCGATGCTTATCATAAATAACTTTTATTAATAGGAAGCCTTAAAAGCGCAGGCTTTTTTATCTTCTAAACCTCTAAAAACTTCTACCAGTTGGTATAAAATCCGAAATCACAACGGAATATTCCCGTGTTTCTTCCTCGGGTTATTAACTACCTTATTTTCCAGCATTTTAAAGGCGTATATGAGCTTCAGGCGGGTTTCCGATGGCTCTATCACTTCATCAATAAAACCGCGTTCAGCGGCCCTGTAGGGGTTGGCAAATATGTCGGAATACATCAGTTCCATTTCTTTCCACTTGGCTTCCTTATCTTCGGCAGAAGTGATCTCTCTTTTAAAAATAATTTCAGCGGCGCCCTTTGCGCCCATAACAGCTATCTCGGCGGTCGGCCAGGCAAAATTCATGTCCGCGCCAATATGCTTGGAGTTCATTACATCATAGGCGCCACCATAAGCTTTCCTGGTGATCACCGTAATACGCGGCACCGTCGCTTCACAAAAAGCATAGAGCAATTTGGCGCCGTTGGTGATGATGGCGTTCCATTCCTGGTCGGTACCAGGCAAAAAGCCCGGCACATCCTCAAAAACCAGCAGCGGGATATTAAAGCTATCGCAAAAACGCACAAAACGAGCGCCCTTGGTTGACGAATGAATATCAAGCACCCCGGCTAAAAATGCAGGCTGGTTGGCCACTATACCGATACTGCGGCCTGCAAGACGCGCAAAGCCGACCACTATATTTTCCGCGAAATCCTTATGCACTTCCAAAAACGAACCCGCATCAATCACATGGTCGATCACTTCCCTTATATCATAAGGCTGCGTGGCATTATCCGGCATCAGGGTATTCAGTTCCGCACGCTGTTCATTTTTTATTTCGTAGGGTAATGAAGGCGCTTTGTCCTCGCAATTTTGCGGCATATAGCTCAGCAATTTCTTCACATTTTGTATGGCCTCAATCTCGTTGGCGCAGGCAAAATGCGTAACACCCGATTTGGTGGCGTGTGTTGTTGCGCCACCCAACTCCTCCGAAGTAACTTCTTCATGCGTAACGGTTTTTACCACGTTGGGCCCGGTTACAAACATGTAAGAGGTGTTTTCCACCATCAAAATAAAATCAGTTATGGCCGGCGAATATACCGCGCCGCCGGCGCAGGGACCCATAATAGCCGAAATTTGGGGCACAACGCCCGATGCCATTGTATTGCGGTAAAATATATCGGCATAGCCGCCCAGGGATACCACCCCTTCCTGGATGCGTGCGCCGCCCGAGTCATTCAAGCCTACTACCGGCGCACCATTCTTCATGGCCAGGTCCATAATCTTACAGATCTTCTCGGCATGGGTTTCCGACAGTGAGCCGCCGAATACAGTAAAATCCTGTGAGAAAACATATACCAGCCGGCCATTGATCGTTCCGTATCCCGTAACAACGCCGTCGCCTGGATACTTTTCGTTCTCCATCCCGAAGTCTGTGGAACGGTGGGACACCAGCATCCCGATCTCCTGGAAAGAACCCTCGTCCATCAAAAAATGAAGGCGCTCACGCGCGGTAAGCTTTCCTTTCTTATGCTGACTTTCAATACGAGCCTTGCCGCCGCCCATCAGGGCTTCTTCACGTTTTTTCTTTAATGAGTTGATCTTATTGTTCACGATCCGGGTTTATCCATGCAATATGGTAAAATTAGGTGAAAGGTAAAAGGTTAAAGGTAAAAGGCGAAGGGTAAAAGGCCTAAATGTTTAAGGCCCTGAACAAAAAATCAACGAAATCCTATGATCATTCAAATCAACAGTCAAAAAATTAAAACCTTTATTAAACTGATCGCTTTTAGCATATATATCAAAAAATATGAATGCTTACCAGCAAAAGTGGATTGAAGTTTTAAGAGAAGCCGGTTTGCCGGGATGGGAAATTAACGCGAACGGGGACAATATTTTTGTGGAAATGCCGCGCATTACCGATCTGAAAGTAATAAGGGATAATTTACCTGAAACGCTTGGCGCGATATCCCTTGATATTACAGTACCAAAAGAACGGCTCAAATTTATTTTTCACAATGGGTACGAAAAATTTGAGTTCATACTGAACCCGCACGCGGAAGAACTGGACAGGGAATAATTAAATTTTGGCCCGTGTGGATAATATGACCACGCTGGTGCCCATTATGGCTATAAAAACGAAAGACGCCCTTAACGTAGCCAGGCCGGCAATAAAACCGATGAGCGGAGGACCCACAAGGAACCCGACAAAGCCGATAGTAGAAACAGCGGCCAGCGCCACACCCGGCGACATGGTTTTTGATTTTCCGGCGGCACTGTATACCATCGGCACTACAGAAGAAACACCTGCGCCGACCAATAAAAATCCCGCCATAGCGGTATAAAAATGCGGGAACAGTACAGCTATGAGCAAACCGGTAGTGGTTAAGGTGCCGCTAACCTGCAGTGTACGTTTTAATCCAAAACGGTGCGCGAACCAATCGGCAACAAACCTGCCCCCGGCCATAGTTAACATGAATGCAGTAAAACCCGCGCCTTGTAAGGCTATAGGCGCAGCTATTACCTTCTTGAAATAGATCACGCTCCAGTCGAACATAGCCCCTTCGCAGATCATGGAGCAAAAGGCGATGGTCCCGAGCGTAAGTAAGGGGATCATCAGCCGGAGGCGCATCAGCAAGGGCATAGTAGAAGATGGTACGTTTTTTACCGCTTCGCTATCATCATACAAAAACCTTGATGCGATAATAACACCAACAATTAGTACCATTAAAATAATAACGAAGTGATGAAAAGGGTTCACTCCGTTCGCGATCATTATTGTACCTATGCCGGCGCCGGTAAACCCCGCCAGGCTCCATAACCCATGAAACGAAGCCATAATGGGCTTTTCATGAAGGCCTTCGGCGGCAACAGCTTGTGTATTCACCGAGATATTAACTGCGTTACTTGCAAAGCCATAACACACCAGGCAGATAATTAATTGAAACGTATTTTTTGCCAGCCCCAGGCTAACTAAAGCCATGCCGTAAACCAATATAGCCGAAAGCAATAGTCGTTTACTGCCGATTTTGGTAATGATCCAGCCCGAGAACGGCAATGAGCACATTAAACCAACCGGAAGGGAGAAGAGCACAGCGCCCAGCGCAGCATCCGAAAGACCCATGGTTTGCTGCACCGTGGCAATGCGCGACGCCCAGCTGGCAAAACATAAACCCGCCATAAAAAATAACGCGCCCACAGCGACGCGCAAAGTAGTACGGTGTATAGTAATTGGCTGGACGGTAGAATCCATGTATAATTATAAGTTTTCTTAGTGTAAAAATTACACTAAGTTTCGTAAAGCAAAAATAGTTAATTTTTTGAGATCAAAATAACTAATTCTGCGATCAGCAATTTCCGTCAGGCCCGCATGAATCGCCTTCAATAATCTCGAGTTTTGGTTTCGAAGTCTCTTTTTGCCATTCATCAAAAGCTTTATCAAGCGTTTGCTCAAATACCGGTACAGCCTGTGCGCCGGAAACGGCGTACTTACCATTCATCACAAAAAACGGTACGCCCTGTATGCCCAAATACTGCGCTTCGGCAATATCATGCCGCACATCATCTGCGTAAGCGCTGCTTTCAAATGTTTGTTTGATTTCGTCGGCGTCCAACCCAATTTGCGTACCTAACTCAATAAGGGTCTCCCTATCGTCGATATTTTTACCATCGGTAAAATAAGCTTTGAACAATTGTTCCTCCATCGCAACACCCAGCCCATGCTTTTTTGCCAGGTGGCTGATGCGGTGGGCGTTAAAACTATTGGCCACTATCGCCTTATCAAAATTATAGGTCAGGCCAACCTCTGCGGCCATTTGCGTTACATGGGCGTTCATTTGGCGGGCCTGTTCAAGCCCCCAGCCCTTTTTATCAGCAAGGTATTCGTCTATATTTATCTCCGGGTCTGTAACCAGGCCGGGGTTAAGCTGGAAGCTTTTCCACTCAATTTCTATTTTATCTTTATGCGCGAAATGCTCCAGCGCGTCCTCAAATCTGCGTTTGCCGATGTAGCAAAACGGGCACATCACGTCCGACCAAATTTCAACTTTCATAGGATTTCAAATTTTATACAAAGATAATTCATCGGCCACGCCACACCGTAACTGCAAAGTAAAAAAGCCCGTCCCTACGATTACGGGACGGGCTTTTAAATTGGCAGGTCTACCTAAGCTTTACTTAAAATCATCAGCTGTAACGCCGAAATTCAATTTAACATCGGTCACGGTCATCACCAGGTTTTGCTCACGGCCGCCCGCCGAAATGGTTAATGCCTGCTTAAACGGGAACATGACATTATCAACCTTTCGGTAATCGCTCAAATCGATCGTTTGCGACACTGTATTATTATTGGTGGTGGTGCTGCTTTCACTACGTACCAGCAATTTGCTTTTTACATCATAATATTCAGTAGAAGTTTTGCCTGTAGGATCGGTAACGGCCAGTTGGTAAGCGTCGGAGCCATTAATCTTTTGAATACCCTTTACCGCCTGTTTAAATGCCGGGTTACTTAAATAATCCAGCTGTTCGGTAACCGATGTAAAAACTTTTTTCTGTGCGACCTCTTCGGCCGTCATGTCTTTTTTATTGCCAGCCTGTTGCTGGTAACCTTTTTCGCCATCAAACAGGGATTTCATCACTACGTTGCCACCCATTGAAATGGTCATCAATTCTTTGTTAGGCGCCATTTTCTTTTTGTTTACGGCCAGCGTCATTCCCTGCATGGCGAGCGACATGTTTATAGAATATGACGTCAGCTTTCTCAGCTCAGCAGTTCCGCCAATAGCGTCGATATAATTTTTTATCACATCCGATGCTTTAACATCAGCCACACTTTTTGCCTGTGCGCCTTCAACCACAGGGTTGGCAAAAGCATCGTACAGCTTAACGGGGTAGCCTAACTTTTTTAACCCGGCAAGCATTTGCGAGGCGTTGCCCACCACCACGATCCGCGTGTTATCATAATTCATATACTTCCGGGCCACGCGGAGCACATCGTCAGCCGTTACGGCGTTTACCCGTTGCAGGTAGGTTTTATAAAAATCTGCCGGCAGGTTATTGATCAGGATGGTGCTGGCGAAAGTAGCTGTTCGCGCAGGGTCTTCCAATCCCAACGCAAATGAGCCATTATATAAAGCCTTGGCCGTTTTCAATTCCTCATCGGATACCTTCGCAGCGCGTATACGTTTGATCTCGTTCAAAAATTCCATAACTGCGCTGTCTGTTTTCGCAGTTCGTACCGAAGCCGAGGCCTGGAAAGTGGTTTGAAACCTGCCGGTACCCAGGCTCGAATAGGCGCCATAGGTAAAACCATGCTTTTCGCGGAGGTTCATAAACAAGCGGCTTTCGGCTCCTCCGCCAAGTATATAATTGGTCAGCAACACCGGAAAATAGTCAGGATTATTTTTTTTCAGGTCAACCAGGTTAACCACTTTGATCTCCGACTGTACTGCGTTGGGTAGGTCAACGACATCGATCTCCGTTGTTGCGGGGTTAGGCACAATGGCCAGGTGCGGCAATTTTAACATGACGCCGGTCCAGTTTCCAAACACCGATATTACCAGGGCTTTGGCATCGGCAGGGTTAATATCCCCGATTATGGTAAGGTACGACCCCGATGGGGTAATATGCTTTGCATAGGCTTCTTTAACATCTTGTAAAGTAAGATGCTGAATACCTTCTTCGGTTTCAAACTCGCCATTCGGGTGGGTTTTGCCGTAAACCAGCGCGTTGGTTACCCGGTTTGAAATGGCAGGCGCACTTTTAGCCTGCGCCTTTAACCCGGTAATGGCTTGTGTCTTCAGCTTATCAAACGACTCCTGCGTGAATGCAGGTTCCTTAAGGGCCTGCCCCATCAGGGTGAAAGCACTCTTAAAATAGCGGGTCAAAGCAGATGCCGAACCGCCGCTTGAATTCAAATTCACATTCGCACCCAGTTTTTCGACAGCTTCGTCAAAAGCAGCTTTGGGCATTGTTTTGGTGCCCTCGTTCAGCATACTGCCCATTAGGTTCATTATGCCCGCCTTTTCCCCTTCGGTAACCGGACTGGGGTCGACCATAAAGGTGGCTGATACTTTAGGCAATCTATGGTCCTCAACTATCAGCAAAGTGATACCGTTTGGCATTTTATAAACAACCGGGTCTTTTATGGTTAACACCGGCGCCGGGCCGGGCGTTGGTTGTTTGCTCCTGTCCACTTTTATTTGCGCCTGGGCATATTGCATTAACAATGCGCCGGCTGCTATCATTATATATTTTTTCATCATGATCATGTGTGATATAAATTAATTATTGAGTCTTTTTAGCCGGCAGGTAATACAATACCACGCGCTGGCTGGTGTTCAGGTATTTCCGGGCGGCATCCCTTATCTCTTCCCGTGTTATCGTCCTGATCTCAGTTAGCTCTTCATTAATATGGTTCGTGTCCTTATGATAAAAAGTGTAGCCGTTCGACAGGTTTTCGGCTATGCCAAGCATCCGCGTATTGGCGCTTACAAAATTATCCTCAAACTGGTTCTGCAATTTCTGATAATCTTCTGGGCTAATGAGGTCGGTTTGCAGCTTAACAATTTCCTCGTCCATATCCGTCAGCAAACCTTTTGGCGCGGCGCCCCCGCTTGGCAATGCACCCACGATGTACATCCCATAGTCTTCAAGCGCATAGTTAAACGCGAAAACCTGCAGGGCATCTTTTTTATCATCCACCATTTTTTTATACATCCTTGAACTTGCACCGCCGGATAAAACGGATGATATCATCTCCATGATCTTTGAATCCCTGGTGTCTCTTCCCGGTACACGGTACGCGGCTAAAATGGCCGGTATTTGTATGTTGGCATCGTAAGCCGTATCAATTGTCTCTTTGGTGATCGGCATTTCCTCGGTTTTATGGTAAACAACAGCCTCCCCGCGCGGTATCGCACCAAAATAGGCGTCGATCAGCTGTTTTGTTTTGGCGATGTTGATATCACCCGAGATGGTCAGCACTGCATTATTTGGCACATAGTACTGTTTAAAAAAACCTTTAAACTCGTCCAGCTTTGCAGCATCAAGGTCTTTCATCGACCCGATAACGCCATTGTGATAAGGGTGTTTCGTGAACATAGCCCCCTCAATATCGTTGATCACGTTGCCATAGGGCCGGTTATCAAAACTTAGGCGTTTTTCTTCCTTTACCACCTCATTCTGTGTTTTTACGCCAACTTCGTTGATTACCGGGTGCATCATACGTTCGCTCTCAAGCCAAAGGCCGGTTTCCAGCTCGTTTGACGGAAATACTTCATAATAAAAAGTACGGTCTTGTGTGGTATTGGCATTATTTTGTCCGCCGTTCGCCGATACGATCTTCATAAACTGCCCGCGCTTAATATTTTCGCTTCCTTCAAACAGCAGGTGCTCAAAAAAATGAGCGAAGCCCGTGCGGCCGGCGGCTTCATTTTTCGAACCCACATGATACATAACCGATACGGCCACAACGGGTGCATGATGATCATCGTGCAGAATAACATGCAGGCCGTTGGGCATATCGTATTCTGTAAATTCAACTTTCTGCGCATTTGCCCGGCTGCCTATCGTAGCTGCTGCTATTGCACACAAAACAAGTTTTCGTATTTGCATATCAATTTGATTTAAAGCTAAAATATTAAATTATTTATTATTTCCGTTATTCATTTATCTTAGTTTATTATTAGTTCCTTATGGAATTCGCAGCGCTTCTTTTATTGTTAGGCGGTATGGCGGCCGTGGCCGCGTTCATCATTAAATATAATGGTATTGTATGGGGGCAACCAGGCGTCATTTATTCAGGGATATTGGGCGAAGCCAGGCGCATACGGATCTTCTTGCCGGCCGGCTATAATAAAGCTGCACTTAACAAACAGCAATACCCGGTTATATACCTGTTTGATGGCGATGCCCTTAGCGCGGAAGTTATCAAGGGGTTAACGCACCTAAGACAGCAAAATCCTGACGCACACTGCCCTGAAATGATCGTTGTGGCCGTCAGCAACACCGATCGCGCCAGCGACTTCACCCCAACAATCTCGTCGATCGGCCCCGAAGGAGATGAGTTAGACATGTTGAAAAACTCAGGCGGGAGCGAAAACTTTATCGGCTTTATAGAGAAGGAATTGATACCATATATCGAATCTATTTATCCTACGTCGCCATATAAAACCTTGATGGGCTACTCATTGGGCGGATTAACAGTAATAAATATTTTAATAACCCGAACCAAAATGTTTGACGCCTACGCAGCCATTGACCCAAGCATGTGGTGGGATAACAGAATTGTATTGAACGATGCCGCAGCAAAATTTGAGGGCGGAAATTTTACCGGCACCTCACTGTTTCTCGGTGTTGCCAATACCATGCCTATTGGTATGGATATCACGCAAGCTAAAGGCGATACCACCGGCTCAACGAACCATATCAGGTCCCTGCTCAAGTTGATCGACATATTGGGTAGCAACCCAGGGAACGGCTTACGCTGGCAGCATAAATACTATCCCGACAAAGACCACGACTCGGTTGTGCCGCCCGGAATTTATGATGCGCTTCATTTCTTGTTCTATAGTCAGGCAATCAATGCTCGCGGCAGCTCAAATTTGGTCAAAAATCAATAACTTAGAATAATCAAATAAAACCAGGCTATGTTTAAATATATCAAAGCAATTATTGGCCTGCTGCTATTACCGGCGGCAATATGGGCTCAAACCGATTCATTTGTAATACCGCTTTGGCAAAAGGGTGCGCCAGGTTTCGAGAATCGCCGTAACGAGCCCGAGCAGGCTAAATCATACTGGGTGAAAAACATACATAACCCATCCCTTACCGTGTTTTTGCCGCCGAAAGATAAAGCAAATGGCGCTGCGGTGGTTATTTGCCCCGGCGGTGGTCACCGGCTGCTGGTTTTTAATGCCGAGGGCATAGACCCGGCTAAATTTTTGAATAACCTGGGCGTTGCTGTATTTGTGCTGAAGTACCGCTTAGGCCGGGATACGCTCTCGCCCTATAAAGTTGAGGTACATGCCCGGCAGGATGGTTTCAGGGCTATGCGGCTGGTGCGCAGCCGTGCGGCGGAGTTTGGCATCGATCCCAACCGCATTGGCATGATGGGCTTTTCGGCAGGCGGCGAGGTGGTTGATATGGTAGCTTTTGAAAATGGACAAGGCGATCCAAATGCACCTGACATCATCGATCGCGCCAACGCAAAACCCAACTTTTTGATACAAATATACCCGGGCCCGGGTTTCATCCCTGATGTGGTGCCGCATGATGCGCCGCCGATATTCCTCCTGGCTGCCAATGACGATCCCTGTTGTTCAATTTCGGTGATGCAGTTGCTTCAAAAATATCGCGATGCCAAAGTTCCCGCGGAAGCGCACCTTTTTACACAGGGGCAGCATGGCTTTAATATGGGCTACCGTTCAAAACTAAAATCAATAAAAAACTGGCCCGACCGGCTTGCTGACTGGCTGTCTGATAATAATATCCTGCAGTCGGTAAATAGTGACGGGCCGAAAGTGATGCATTAATCCACGCCAAATAGCATAAGCTCCAATTCCGAAATCCTTACAGATAGCTCAGCCACCACTGGCGGTGTGTTTGCTTGTACCTGCTAAACCACCGGCACGGGAAATACAGAACTACAATAACAAACATCCACAACAGGTAAACGATCCCCAAACTGAATCCGAAGTTCGTTGGCCGGAATAAAAATGGCGAGTTTGGGTCGACGATCTGGCTGGTTGTATACCCCGACGCAAAAAACAGGATAACGGTTATAATATGGATCAAATAAAAGTGCAGCACATAATAAAAGAACGGCACATTGCCATAAACCGTGAAAATTTTGGTTAACTTGTTTTGCAGGTTTTCGGTTAGCGCCAATGCGATCAAAGCCGGCCCCAGGGTCATGAACAGGTACAATAGCGATGGTGGGTATTTGCTGACATTTAAAAATGAAAGCAGCGTATGCGCCCAGTTGCGTTGCGTGGACCACGGCGATGGATCGCCATACCCGTTAGGTAATCTTAACAAAATAAACAACCCGATAAAGCTGAAGCCTGCAACAAGCAAAATTCTTTTTCGCTGCGCTGCGCTAACTGACGACTTATAAAGCGAACCGAATACGTACCCTATCAGCATCACACCCGTCCATGGAATAACGGCATACAGGTCGAAAATAAAATGACTGCTGCCGAGCGGCAAAATTGTTCCTTTTGCCGTAAAAAATATTCTTAACAGCACATACCCGGCGCCGGCCTTTGGCAATTGCATATAATCGAGAATATCGCGCCCGATAAAGATCAGACCGCCAATGATCCCGATAACCGTTAACGGCACACGCACCAGCAGGCCGAGAATAACCATGCTGATACCTATAGCCCATATTACCTGTAATATAAATCCATTATATAGCGGGTTAAAAGTAAAGGCCAGCGTTATTACCACCAGTTCGACGACGATAAGCCACAATCCTCGCTTTATCAAAAAAGCGCTCAGCTCTTTTGATGTGCGCCTTGTTCCGGCAAGATAGGCCGAAACGCCGCTCAGGAAAACAAAAGTGGGTGCGCAAAAATGAGTGATCCACCGGGTAAAGAAGAAAAAAACCGTGGTGGTGTGCATATCGGTAGGATCGCTGTTAGGGCCGCCGGTGTGAAAGAAGTCGCGGCAATGGTCAATAGCCATGATGAGCATAATAACCCCACGCAAAATGTCGATCGACTGGATACGCTGCTTTCCCGAAGGTTCAGGTGGATTTTTCATTATTGTTATACCGGTTTAGTTTTAACGTTTGAATATACAAAAAGGAAACTTTAAACATTCAAATATGTTACCTTTATATATCATCTAACCCAAATTGTTATGGCAAATTTCAAGGATATAATAGCATCGGAGAAACCTGTGCTGATCGACTTTTCGGCAGAATGGTGCGGGCCATGTAAAATGATGCCACCTATATTGAAACAGGTAAAGGACACCATGGGTGATAAGGTGACTATTTTGAAAATAGACATAGACAAAAACCCATCGGCGGCAAGCGCCTACAATGTACAAAGCGTTCCAACGCTGATGATATTTAAAAACGGCGAGTCGAAATGGCGGCAAAGCGGGGTTATGCAGGCCGGTCAGCTGCAGCAGGTTATAGAGCAGTTCGTTTAATGACGTGTTCGATTCCCTTTTGGGTGGAGAATATCCTTGACTGCGTTACCCATGGCATGTTTGTTCCCGAACAAGTCCAAGTTGTCATGGTGAGCCCCGTCGAACCATAGTGGGCAAAGGCCTTCCCGTTATACATAGCTGGGTTACTTCGCGAACAATTTAACGATTACTTCGACGAGCATCCGTTAGCCCCGCGCGCCGTGGTTCGACGGAGCTCACCATGACACCCCTTTCATCTTCAGAGTTTTTCAATTTTATCACTCAGGATAACAAAAGTGCAAAACGAAAAACGCCCTGCTTAAATAAGCAAGGCGTTCCTTTTATTTTAAAAGCGAATTACTTATTCGCCTTTTTCAGCATTTTCTTCGTTCTCGGCTGATGCTTTTGGTGTTTCTGTTTCAGCAGCAGGAGTTTCTTCAATTGCAGCTGTAGTTTCAGCAACCGGTGCAGCTTCTGCAACAGGCGCTTCAATTACAGCCTCATCATCAGCAGGCGTTACCTCGGCAGTAGCGGCAGGAGCAGCCTTTGCTGCGGGAGCAGTTGCTTTGCCTTTAGCGCCACGACGACGTGTTGATTTCTTTTCAGCCTTACCAGCTTCAGTACCATAAACAGTGTTATAGTCTACCAGCTCGATCATTGCCATTTCAGCGTTATCGCCTAAACGGTTTTCCATTTTGATGATGCGGGTATAACCACCGGGACGGCTGGCTATTTTTTCAGCAATTTCGCGGAACAGGATAGTTACCGCGTCTTTGTCCTGCAAATAGCTGAATACAATACGGCGTGAATGCGTAGTATCGCTTTTTGATTTGGTTAATAAAGGCTCAACATATCCGCGTAAAGCTTTTGCTTTAGCTAAAGTTGTAGTAATACGCTTGTGTAATATAAGCGATGAAGCCATGTTACCCAGCATCGCTTTACGATGGCTGTCGGTACGGCCCAGGTGGTTTACTTTTTTTCCGTGTCTCATTGTTTTTATTTATTTCACGTGCATACCGTCGGGCGATCAACTCAAGCCCTCGGAATTATGCTCTCGCTTACTTTTAGTGATTAGAGATCAGAGGTTAGAGATTAGTCGCCAACCTGCGAGCCCTTTGTCTTATAATAAATTAGCGATTAAAGTTTCAGAACTAATCTCTGATCTCTAATCGCCAATCTCTAATTTTATTCTTCGTCTAACTTAAATTTCGACAGGTTCATACCAAAAGATAAACCTTTTGATTTAACCAGGTCCTGAATTTCAGTTAATGATTTTTTACCAAAGTTCCTGAAC
Organism: Mucilaginibacter sp.; assembly: GCA_035568395.1. Lineage (GTDB taxonomy): Bacteria > Bacteroidota > Bacteroidia > Sphingobacteriales > Sphingobacteriaceae > Mucilaginibacter. Next base: position 113,710 of record DATMOF010000011.1, read on the forward strand.
TTAAGCATGTCAGCAACATCGTACGATACCAGGTCGGCCAGGCTGCGGATGTCGGCAGCTTTAAGGCAGTTCAATGCACGTACAGATAGGTCAAGATCAACCAGTTCAGTTTTCAGCACCTTGCGCATATGCAGGATCTCTTCGTCAACTTCCTTGGTCTCTTCTTTAGCCTGCGCCTCCAGCATCATGTTCTCATCGCTGAACAGCATAAAGTGCTGGATCAATATCTTGGCAGCTTCTTTGAGCGCCTCTTCAGGATGAATTGAGCCATCAGTGGTAATATCCAGAACTAATTTTTCATAGTCTGTTTTTTGCTCCACACGATAGTTTTCAATGGTATATTTTACGTTTTTGATGGGGGTGTAAATAGAATCGATAGCTATTACACCAACATTAGCGTCAGGGTTTTTATTTTCTTCGCTGGCAACGTAACCACGGCCTTTGTTTACAGTAAGCTCAATTTCAAGCGTTACTGACGAATCCATGTTACAGATTACCAGGTCGGGGTTCAAAACGGCGAAGTTATTCGAGAACTTGGTGATATCCCCGGCGGTAAAAGCATCCTGACCATTGATGATCACAAATATCTTTTCGCTTTCGCCTGTTTCACCTGATTTTTTGAACCTTACCTGTTTTAAATTTAATATGATCTCGGTTACATCTTCAACAACACCTTTTATGGTTGAAAATTCGTGCATCACTCCTGAAAAGCGAACTGAAGTGATCGCATAACCTTCCAATGAAGAAAGCAAGATACGACGCAGGGCGTTACCAATGGTAACACCGAAGCCTGGTTCTAACGGACGAAACTCAAACGTGCCATCAAAATCAGTTGATTTCTGCATGATAACCTTGTCTGGTTTTTGAAATGCTAAAATTGCCATTTATATCCTTTATTTATTGTTTGTTTATAGACCAGAGATCAGAGGTTGGAGATTAGAGGTTAGTGATTATAAACATTGGAAAACACTTCCAATATCTAACCTCTATCCTCTAATCTCTATTTTCCAATCTCATATTATTATTTAGAGTACAACTCGACGATCAGGTTTTCCTTGATATTCTCAGGGATCTCATCGCGGTTTGGATAGTTCAGGAATTTACCAGATAAATTATTGGCATCCCACTCAAGCCAGCTGTATTTGTTGATCCTTCTGCCAGCTACCGAATGTGTAATGGATTCAAGCGATTTAGATTTTTCGCGAACCGCAATAACATCACCGGCTTTTAACAGGTACGAAGCGATGTTTACCACCTCGCCGTTAACAGTTACATGTTTGTGGCCCACCAACTGGCGTGCACCCGAACGTGTTGGGGCAATGCCTAAACGGTAAACCACGTTATCTAAACGTGCCTCTAAAAATTTCAGTAAGTTTTCGCCTGTAATGCCTTCTTTTGAAGATGCACGGTGAAACAAGTTTTCGAACTGGCGCTCTAACACACCGTAGGTGTATTTAACCTTTTGTTTCTCCATCAACTGGGTTGAATACTCTGACTGCTTTCCTCTTCTTTTGGAAGCGCCATGCATACCCGGTGGATAATTTTTTCTTTCTAACGCTTTATCCGGACCGAAGATCGGTTCGCGGAAACGGCGTGCAATTTTTGATTTTGGACCTGTATATCTAGCCATTTTTGTTGTTTTTAAAGTATCAAACAGCCCGCAGCTGTCGAATCTTAGCTTTAAAAAATCTGTTAATTAAACTCTTCTCCTTTTTGAAGGACGACAGCCGTTGTGCGGCAGCGGTGTAATATCCTTTATAGTAGTAACCTCAATACCTGCAGTTTGCAAAGTACGGATAGCCGACTCGCGGCCTGCGCCCGGGCCTTTTACAAACACTTCAACTTTACGCAAGCCCAGGTCGTAAGCAACTTTACCGCAATCGGCAGCAGCCTGACCCGCAGCATACGGGGTGTTCTTTTTTGAACCTTTGAAGCCCATTTTACCAGCCGACGACCATGATACAGCCTGCCCGGTTTTGTTGGTAAGGGTTATAATAATATTGTTAAAAGTAGCATTGATATGCGCCTCGCCAATCGGCTCAACAATTACAACACGCTTTTTGGTTACTTTTTTACTTTTAGCCATTTTTTTAATTATTGAGTTACTGAATTATTGAGTTATTGAATAACCCGGACCCGGTAACTATCTTTTTATAATTTATATATTCCTAATGATCTTTGAATTTTAATCAGCTATTCAACTAATCTCTATTCTCTAATCACTAATCAACTTATTTAGTAGCTTTTTTCTTATTAGCCACAGTCTTACGTTTTCCTTTACGGGTACGTGAGTTGTTTTTGGTGCGCTGGCCGCGTAACGGCAATCCCTTACGGTGACGTGTGCCGCGGTAGCAACCAATATCCATTAAACGCTTTATGTTCAATTGAACTTCTGAACGAAGCGAACCTTCAACCTTGATCTCATCGTTGATGATCCCGCGGATAGCGTTCAATTGCTCATCTGTCCAGTCCTGAACTTTGGTATTGAAATCGATGCCCGCATCAGTCAAAATTCTTTGAGCTGTTGAACGGCCAATTCCGTAAATATAGGTGAGCCCGATCTCTCCTCTTTTGTTTTTTGGTAAATCAATACCTGATATCCTTGCCATATTTGTTTTTTGTTTTTAAGTAAGACCGAACGGCGGCTACCGTTGTACGAATCGTTACAATAACTTTAATTATCCCTGACGCTGTTTGAATTTCGGATTCTTTTTGTTGATCACATAAAGTTTCCCGTTCCGGCGGATGATCTTGCAATCAACACTGCGTTTTTTAATGGATGCTCTAACCTTCATCGCTTTATTATTTATATCTATAAGTTATTCTGCCTTTTGTTAAATCGTACGGGCTCATTTCCAATTTAACCCTGTCTCCAGGTAAAATTTTTATATAATGCATCCGCATTTTCCCGGATATGTGTGCAATAATTTCGTGACCGTTCTCCAATTCTACCCTAAACATCGCGTTTGATAATGCTTCTTTAATCGTTCCGTCTTGTTCAATCGAGGCTTGTTTGGCCATATTTTACTGATTATTACTTAATTATCCACCCTAAAAGCGGGATGCAAAATTAATAAAAATATTTTAACTTTTATTTTTTTCTTCTAAAACATTATCTACGTACGAAAATGTAGATAGAATGTCGGGTTTGCCCTTTTTTACCGCTACCGTGTGTTCGTAATGCGCCGATTTCATGCCATCCGCCGTTGATACGGTCCAGCCATCATCCCAAAACTTTACCCGGGCCTTTCCGGCGTTGATCATTGGCTCAATGGCGATCACCATTCCTTCCTCCAGCTTAACACCCGAACCGCGCCGGCCATAGTTGGGTACTTCGGGCCTTTCATGCAGCTCTCGTCCAACGCCGTGGCCTACCAGTTCTTTCACTACCCCAAACCCATTCTTCTCGGCATGCTGCTGCACGGCATAACCTATATCGCCAATACGCATGCCTACCACCGCTTTTTCAACACCCAGGTCAAGGCATTCCATGGTAACACGCATCAGTTTTTTGGTTGTCTCGCTTACTTCGCCGATAGCAAATGTATAGGCTGAATCGCCGATGTATTCGTTCAGCTCAACACCGCAGTCAACTGATACCAGGTCGCCTTCCTCAAGCACATATTCGCCCGGGAAACCATGTACCACCTGGTTGTTAAGCGATATACACAATGAATAAGGAAAACCGTGATAGTTCAAAAATGCAGGTACTCCGCCGTTGTCACGGATAAAGGTTTCTGCCAGTTTGTTTAACGTGATGGTTTTAACACCCGGGCCTATAACTTTGGCAATCTCTCCAAGTGTTTTGGAAACAAGTAAAGAACTTTCTCTTATCAGTTCTATCTCCTCGACAGACTTATAATGGATCTTCGACATGTTTGATTTTTATCAGATAACAGGCTGGCTCGCACCGCTCGCTGAAGAAAGAGACGTACGTCCTTTTATTCTTCCTGTTTTCATTAATCCGTCGTAATGACGCATTAATAAATGACTTTCAATCTGCTGTAATGTATCTAAAACCACACCCACAAGGATGATCAATGAAGTACCTCCGAAAAAGCGTGCAAACCCGCTGCTCACGTGCACCATGCTGGCGAATGCCGGTATGATAGCAATGATAGCCAGGAAAATAGATCCCGGTAACGTGATCCGCGAAATAACGGCATCCAAAAACTCAGCCGTTGTTCTGCCTGGTTTAACACCCGGTACAAATCCGCCGTTCTTTTTCATATCCTCCGCCATTTGGTTCGGATTGATCGTTATCGCCGTATAGAAGAAGGTGAACGCTATGATCAATATCGCAAACAGTAAATTATGCTGCCACGAAGTATAGTCAGACAATGCCATCAGGATACCTGTGGATGCAGCTTTTGGAAAAAACTGCGCCACCGTTGCCGGGATAAACATCAGGGCCTGGGCAAATATGATCGGCATAACACCCGCAGCATTCACCTTTAAAGGGATATACTGGCGAACGCCTCCATACTGCTTATTGCCAACTATACGCTTTGCATACTGTACAGCCACCTTGCGGGTACCCTGCACAACCAATATGGTAAACATCACAACAACAATAAGCGCAACAATCTCAACGATAAAGGTGATCAAGCCACCAGCGCCGGTTGTACGTGTTACAAACTCGCTGGCAAACGCACCCGGAAGCGCTGAGATAATACCTATCATGATGATAAGCGATATACCGTTACCAATACCCTTATCTGTAATTTTTTCGCCCAGCCACATTACAAACATGGTACCTGCGGTTAACACACACATATTTAACACCGTAAAATATGGGTTGGTGATCAGCATTTGCTCGGGGCTGATCTGCGACTTCAAATAAGCAACTGCCTGGAAAGCAGTTATCGCAATCGTCAGATAACGTGTCCACTGGTTTAGTTTGTTACGCCCGCTTTCGCCTTCTTTTTGCAGTTTGGCGAAATAAGGAACCGCAATACCCAATAGCTGCACTACGATGGAGGCCGAAATATATGGCATCACACCCAACGCGAAAATGGAAACCCGACCAAACGAACCTCCTGCAAACATGTTCAGCAGTCCGGTTAAACCGCTGCTTGCATTCTTGCTGTTCAGCGTTGTTGCGTAACTAACCCCCGGAAGAACAACGAAAGAACCTACGCGATATATCAAAAGAAATAAGAGTGTGTTAGTGATACGCACTCTTAGATCATCTATCTTCCAGATGTGGGATAATGTGGTGAAAAATTTCTTCATCGAAAATTATAGCTTTACTATAGTACCGCCGGCTGCTTCGATCGCTTTTTGCGCTGTTGCAGTAAAGGCATGTGCTTTAACTTCTAATTTGGCTTTCAGTTCGCCACGGCCCAATATTTTAACCAGGTCGTTCCTTGAAACCAATCCATGCTCTTTCAAAGTAGCAAAATCAATTGACGAAACTGAATATTGATCAGTTAGCTTTTGTAAAACATCAAGGTTTACACCAACATACTCAACACGGTTAGGGTTTTTAAAGCCCACCTTTGGTACACGGCGCTGCAACGGCATCTGGCCGCCTTCAAAACCGATCTTGGTGCTTGTGCCCGAACGTGAACCTGCGCCTTTGTGGCCACGGGTTGACGTTCCGCCACGGCCCGAACCGGTACCACGGCCAATTCTTTTCCTATTTTTAGTAGAACCTTCTGCAGGTTTAAGATTACTTAAATTCATGATATTAAATATTTTCTACTGCTACCAGGTGATTAACTTTACGTACCATACCGATGATAGCTGCAGTAGCTTCAACTTCCACACTGTGGTTGATCTTTCTTAAGCCTAAGGCTTCGATGGTCTTCTTTTGGCGCTCACTTCTATCGATCACGCTTTTAATCTGTGTTATTTTGATTTTTGCCATGACTGATTATCCGTTAAATACTTTACCTAAACTAATGCCGCGGTGCTGCGCCACAGTATGGGCATCACGCAATTGTGATAACGCCGAAACAGTTGCCTTAACCACGTTGTGCGGGTTTGATGAACCTTTTGATTTTGCAAGTACATTGTGGATACCTGCTGATTCTAACACCGCACGCATCGCGCCACCTGCAATTACGCCGGTACCGTTTGCTGCCGGTTTAATGAAGACAAAACCACCCGAAAACTTGCCGATTTGCTCATGCGGCACTGTACCGTTAATGATCGGAACTTTTACAAGGTTCTTTTTTGCATCATCAATACCTTTTGCAATAGCTTCGGTAACCTCTTTGGCTTTACCCAAGCCATAACCTACAACCCCGTTTTCATCACCCACTACCACAATGGCTGAGAAGCTGAATGTACGGCCGCCTTTGGTTACTTTAGCAACACGCTGTATGCTAACCAGGCGGTCTTTTAATTCGATCTCGCTGGTTTTTACTCTTTTTATATTGATTGTTGACATCTTTCTTTTCGATTAAAAGTTTAATCCGCCTTCACGTGCGCCATCGGCCAGTGATTTAACACGGCCATGGTACAAGTAACCGTTACGGTCGAAAACCACATCCTTAATTCCTGCGGCAATAGCTTTTTCAGCAACCAGTTTGCCTACGGCAACCGACTGATCGATCTTGCTGCCTTTTTCTGCATTGAAATCTTTTGATAAAGATGATGCAGACACCAGTGTTTTGCCGCTCACATCGTCAATGATCTGCGCGTAAATGCCTTTATTACTCCGGTATACTGACAGACGGGGACGGATCGAAGAACCTGACAGGCGCTTCCTGATTCCCATTTTAATTCTGTCTCTTCTTGATAATTTTGCTCTAGCTCCCATGACGATTATTTTTTAGATGCTGATTTACCTGCTTTTCTTCTCAATACTTCGCCAACAAACTTGATACCTTTACCTTTGTAAGGCTCCGGTGCACGTAACGAACGTATTTTTGCCGCTACCTGGCCAATCAGTTGTTTATCAATTGATTCTAAAATGATGGTCGGGTTTTTACCCTTCTCAGCAGTAGTTGTAACTTTAATTTCCTTTGGCAATTCAAACACGTAGTGGTGAGAATATCCCAGCACAAGGTCTAAAGTATTGCCGCTATTGGTTGCACGGTAACCCACACCAACCAATTCCTGTTCAACTTTGTAACCGGTGGTTACGCCAACAACCATGTTGTTGATAAGCGAACGGTATAAACCGTGAAGCGCTTTGTGGCGTTTTTGCTCAGACGGGCGTTTTACAACCAAATTTCCTTCTTCCTGTTCAACAATGATATCACTGTCAACAGCCTGCTGCAGCTCACCTTTGGGGCCTTTTACTGTAACCAGGTTCTCTGGCGATACAGTAATGGTAACTCCTTGTGGCAGTGCAATCGGTGCTTTTCCTATTCTTGACATTGCTTAATTCCTCCTGTTAATATACGTAGCATAATACCTCGCCACCAACATTTTGCTGGCGCGCTTCTTTGTCGGTCATTACACCTTTTGAAGTCGACAGGATGGCGATACCTAAACCATTTAATACTCTTGGCATATTATCCATGCCTGCGTATTTCCTCAAACCTGGTTTACTTATGCGCGAAATGCTGCGTATAGCAGAAATTTTAGTTATCGGGTGGTACTTTAAAGCCACTTTAATAGTGCCCTGCACGGTGTTTTCCTCAAACTTATAATTGGCAATGTAACCTTTGTCGAAAAGCACTTTCGTGATTTCCTTCTTCAGATTTGATGCAGGAATTTCAACAACCCTATGGTTGGCCTTAATAGCATTCCTTACTCTTGTAAGATAATCTGCGATTGGATCTGTATTCATTTTATTGTTTTATGATAGTGGTTTCCTTTTTGGACCTTCTATCGGTTAATATTCTTTTTAGCTTAAAGCCAAAAGCAGAAAGACCAAAGCTTTTTGCTTTTACCTTTCGGCTTTCGCCTCAATTACCAGCTTGCCTTCTTGATCCCCGGGATCTTGCCTGCCAGTGCCATATCACGGAAAGTTACCCGCGAGATACCAAACTGGCGCATATAACCACGCGGACGGCCTGTTAATTTACAACGGTTGTGTAATTTTACCGGAGACGATGCCTTTGGTAATTTATCCAAACCTGCGTAATCGCCTTCAGCTTTAAGGGCCGCTCTTTTTTCAGCGTACTTAGCTACTAATTTAGCACGTTTGATTTCGCGTGCCTTTACACCTTCTTTAGCCATTATTATTTTGATTTTTAAATGGTAATCCAAATTGTTTCAACAACTCCAATGCTTCAACATCATTTGTTGCCGAGGTTACAAAGGTAATATCCATACCCTGGATTTTATTGATCTTGTCAATATTGATCTCGGGGAATATAATTTGCTCGGATACACCTAAAGTATAGTTTCCTCTTCCGTCAAAACCTTTATCGTTGATGCCTTTGAAGTCACGGATACGTGGCAAAGCAACCGCGATCAAACGGTCCAGGAACTCATACATGGTATTGTCGCGCAAAGTAACACGTACGCCGATTGGCATATTTTTACGCAACTTAAAGTTCGAAATATCTTTTTTAGATTTTGAAGCAACAGCCTGCTGACCGGTAATAGTGGTCAATTCGGTAATCGTGCTTTCAATCAGTTTTTTATCAGTGGTAGCACCGCCAACACCCTGGTTGATGGCAATTTTCTCAAGCTTAGGGACCTGCATAACGCTTTTGTACTGAAATTTATCTTTCAGCGCGGTACGAATTTCGTCTCTGTACTTTGTTTTTAATCTTGGTACGTATTCCATTACTTAATTTCCTCTCCTGATATTTTTGCCACTCTTACTAATTTACCGGCATCATTTCTTTTACGGCCCACACGTGTTGGTTTACCCGATTTAGGGTCTACCAGCATCAGGTTTGAAATGTGTATGGCAGCTTCCTGCTTTACAATTCCGCCGTTTGGCTTCGAAGCGTTGGGCTTAGTATGCTTTGAAACCATATTTGCGCCTTCAACAATAGCCCGGCCTTTATCTAATATTACTTCCAGAATTTTACCTTGTGATCCTTTTGAATCACCGGCTATAACCTTTACCAGATCACCTTTTTTGATCTTCAGTTTGGCAGGTTGTTCGTGTTTTTTCTTTTCCATGTTATAATACCTCCGGTGCTAATGATACAATTTTCATAAATTGTTTCTCACGTAGTTCTCTCGCAACGGGGCCAAAAATACGTGTGCCTCTTGGCTCATCCTGGTTGTTCAGCAAAACAGCAGCGTTGTCATCAAAACGGATGTATGAACCATCTTTTCTGCGAATCTCTTTTTTAGTCCGAACCACTACGGCTTTTGAAACGGTACCTTTTTTAATGTTGCCTGACGGCAGAGCACTTTTTACGGTAACTACTATCTTATCGCCGATAGAGGCATACCTTTTACCGGTACCGCCTAACACACGGATCACTAAAACTTCTTTAGCCCCGCTGTTATCAGCTACATTCAATCTTGATTCCTGTTGTACCATTTTATTTAGCCCTTTCTAAAATTTGAACTAATCTCCAATTCTTGTTTTTGCTCAGCGGGCGTGTTTCCATAATCAATACGGTATCGCCTATACCACAGGTATTTTCCTGGTCGTGAGCCATAAACTTGGTAGTCTTCTTAACGAACTTACCATAGATAGGGTGTTTTACTTTCCTTTCTACCGCAACAACAATGGACTTTTCCATTTTATTGCTAACTACCAGGCCGGTACGTGTTTTTCTTAAATTTCTTTCCATTTTTCTCGACGCTAAAAATTATTCAGAAGCTGACGCCGCCGCTTTACGCTTTGTTATTTCAGTATTCAAGCGAGCAATGTCCTTACGTACCTTTGTGATACGGGTAGGGTTTTCAATAGCAGAAACCGCGTGTGCAAATTTCAGCTTAGTAAGATTCGCCCTCTCCTCGCCTATCCTGGCAACCAATTCTTCAGTTGACAACTCTAAAATTTCTGAGTTCTTCATTTTCTTTATTTTGTTGTAATGTTGAAAAGTTGGAATGTTTCAATGTTGCCAGTCTGGCGGTCGTGAGTTTTAACCTTACAACCTTTCAACATTACAACCTTTCAATTTTATTTATGCTTCTACGTAATCCCTACGTACTATAAATCTTGTTTGTACCGGCAATTTTTGCGCTGCCAGGCGTAATGCTTCTTTGGCAACATCCAAAGGAACACCTTCCGCTTCAAAAATGATCCTGCCCGGGCGTACAACGGCAACCCAATATTCAGGAGCACCTTTACCTTTACCCATACGTACTTCGGCTGGTTTTTTAGTTACCGGCTTGTCAGGAAATATCCTTATCCAAACCTGTCCCTCACGTTTCATAAAACGTGTTACAGCAATACGTGCAGCTTCTATCTGGCGGCTGGTGATCCAGGCCGCTTCAAGTGATTTTATACCGAAAGATCCGAATGAAAGCTCAGCGCCCCTTGAGGCGTTTCCCTTCATCCTGCCTTTTTGCATCTTTCTGAACTTCGTTCTTTTTGGCTGTAGCATTTTATTTAGTATTGAGATGTGAGATGTGAGATGTGAGATAAAAATTCTTTAGCCCGCATTTCGAATCCCCCATCCGATCATCAATTTTTATTGTTACCGACTTAAGACCTGAACCGGATATGAATCTCATATCTCAAATCTCACATCTCAAATCTTCTTAATTTATCTTCTTCCAGGACCGCCGGGACGATTTCCGCCTCCGCCGCGATTTGCACCCGGACCACCTTGTCCACCCGGACGGCTGCCGCCACCGCGGTTAGCACCACCCTGGCCAGGTCCGCCCCGACGATCGCCGCCTGGTTTCCTGTCGCCTCGGCGTTCTCCGCCACGCTCGCCGCCTCTTTCATTACCACGACCGCCAAATGCTGCCGCGCCTTCAGGGCGTCCGCCTTTACCGCTCGCGCTGCTAGCTGCGCCAATATTTGGCGATAAGTCGCGTTTGCCGTAAACTTCGCCTTTGCATATCCAAACCTTAACACCTATTTTACCATAAGTAGTTAATGCCTCGGCTAATGCATAGTCGATATCTGCACGGAAAGTATGCAATGGAATTCTTCCTTCTTTATATTGTTCTGTACGTGCCATTTCCGCACCGCCTAAACGGCCCGATGTCATTACCTTTATTCCTTCAGCGCCCATTCTCATGGTTGAAGCAATAGTAGTTTTCATGGCACGACGGAATGAAATACGCGCTTCGAGTTGTTTTGCTATACCTTCTGCAACTAATTGTGCATCAAGCTCAGGGCGTTTTATCTCGAATATATTTATCTGAACATCTTTCTTGGTCAGTTTCTTTAACTCTTCTTTGATCTTATCAACTTCAGCCCCGCCTTTACCTATAACGATACCCGGGCGTGCAGTGTGGATAGTAATAGTGATGCGTTTTAAAGTACGCTCGATAACTACCTTTGATACACCACCTTTTGAGATACGCGCTGAAATATATTTGCGGATCTTTTCGTCTTCAACTAATTTGTCGGCATAGTGATTGCCACCGAACCAGTTAGAATCCCAACCTCTGATGATTCCTAATCTGTTACCTATTGGATGTGCTTTCTGTCCCATTTCAAATTAATTGTTATCGTTTTTACTATCTACGACCAGGTGTACGTGGTTTGAGCGTTTGCGGACACGGTATCCTCTTCCTTGCGGAGCAGGACGCAGCCTTTTTAACATGCGGCCACCACCAACTGAAACCTCTTTCACATATAAACTGCTGTCTTCAACACGCTTGTCTTCATTTTTTGCTTCCCAGTTTTTAATAGCTGATAACAAAAGCTTCTCTACACGGATGGCAGCTTCCTTATTTGTATATTTTAAGATGTATAACGCTTTCTCAACGTTTTCACCACGGATCAGGTCAACCACCAAACGCATTTTGCGTGGTGAGGTTGGGCAGTTCTGCAGCTTGGCAATCGAAGCGCCGCCCACCTGGGCTTTTGCTTCTTCCTTGCGTTGCCTGGCTATTACAGACTTTTTAAATTTTGTTCTTGCTTCTTCCATTGCCTGTTATTTTTTCTTTTCTGCGTGACCGCGGAATGTACGGGTTGGCGCAAACTCTCCCAGCTTGTGCCCAACCATGTTTTCTGTTACATACACCGGAATAAATTTATTCCCATTGTGTACTGCGAATGTATGACCAACGAAATCAGGAGAGATCATGGAACGTCTTGACCATGTTTTAACAACCGATTTTTTATTAGCATCGTTAAGCACAGTAACCTTTTTGTCAAGGTTATGGTCGATGTAAGGTCCTTTTTTAATTGAACGAGCCATTATTTTTTCCTTCTTTCAATGATATAACGATCCGATGTTTTCTTTTTGTCACGGGTTTTGAAGCCTTTGGCTAATAAACCTTTACGTGAACGGGGGTGGCCACCTGAGGCCCTTCCCTCACCACCACCCATAGGGTGATCTACCGGGTTCATGGCAACACCACGAACTCTTGGCCTGCGGCCTAACCAACGTTTTCTACCCGCTTTACCTAATACCTCGTTGGCTTTTTCTGAGTTAGAAACAGTACCAATGGTAGCCAGGCAGCTTGCCAGTATCATACGGGTTTCGCCTGACGGCAACTTGATGATGGCATATTTGCCGTCGCGTGCCGAAAGCTGGGCATAAGTACCGGCACTGCGTGCGATGGTACCACCCTGGCCCGGGTTTAATTCTATATTGTGTATGATAGAACCCAACGGGATGCTCTTCAATGGTAATGTGTTACCAATTTCGGGAGCTGCGTTTTCGCCTGATACCACAACCATTCCAACTTTTAAGCCTTCGGGTGCGATCATATATCTCTTCTCGCCATCAACATAATGCAATAAAGCAATACGTGCTGAACGGTTAGGATCGTACTCAATGGTTGCAACAGTTGCGTTTATATCAAACTTATTCCGTTTAAAATCTATCAACCTGTATGACTGCTTATGGCCACCGCCCATATAGCGCATGGTCATTTTACCGCTGTTGTTACGTCCGCCTGATTTTTTGTGCGAAACCACCAATGTTTTTTCAGGAACATTAGTTGTAACGTCCGAATAATCGGCACCAACTCTGAAGCGGGTACCCGGCGTAACCGGTTTAAATCTTTTAACTGCCATCTCTTTATTTATATACCGCTATAAAAATCTATTACTTCGCCGCCTTTAAGCGTGATGATCGCTTTTTTGTACGTAGCAGCACGGCCGCTAACGGCGCCTGCCTTCGTGTTGCGTGTCTTCAGCTTTCCAACGTATTTCATGGTATTTACAGCTGTTACGTTAACACCATACATTGCCTCAATTGCCCCTTTGATCTGAATTTTATTAGCTCTGTGATCAACTTTGAAAGCATAACGATTTAGCTTCTCGGTTAATTGAGTAATCTTTTCAGTAAGTAAGGGTTTCTTTAAAATTTCCATAATTACTTAGCTAATGCTTCCTCCAAAGTTTTAAGGGCACCTGAGGTTAATAACAGTTTACCAGCGTTCAACACATCGTAAGTGTTTAGCTGCTCAACCGAAATAACTTTAGTTTTTTTCAGATTCCTGCTTGATAAATAAACATTGTTATTTTCAACACCTGCCAGTACTAATAATGTCTTGTCATTAGTAACATTGAGGTCAGCTTCCATTTTGATATAGTTTTTAGTTTTGATGGTATCAAAATTAAAATCTTCTAAAACTACTATGCTGTTGTCTTTTGCTTTGTATGATAAGGCTGACTTACGTGCCAGTGATTTCAGTTTCTTATTCAATTTGAAACTGTAATCGCGCGGCTGCGGACCGAATACACGGCCACCACCATTAAACAATGGTGATTTTATACTGCCTGCACGGGCGCCGCCTGTGCCTTTTTGCTTATGTAATTTGCGGGTCGAACCTGCAATTTCATTACGCTGTTTTGCTTTATGTGTACCCTGGCGCTGGTTAGCTAAATACTGCTTAACATCGAGATATATAGCGTGATCGTTTGGTTCGATACCGAATACGGACTCAGGAAGCTGCACTTTCGCACCTGTTTCTTTGCCTGATACATTTACTACTTTAACTTCCATCTTATTTATCCACTATTACGAATGAACCCTTAGCTCCCGGGATGGAACCTTTAACTACCAGCAGGTTTTGCTCTGCATAAACCTTCACCACCTGTAGGTTTTGAACTTTAACACGCTCATTACCCATTTGGCCGGCCATACGCATACCTTTAAATACACGTGAAGGCCATGATGAAGCTCCCATTGAACCTGGCGCACGTAACCTGTTGTGCTGACCGTGAGTTTGCATACCCACACCCGCAAAACCGTGACGCTTTACCACACCCTGGAAACCTTTACCTTTTGAAGTACCAACCACATCCACAAAATCGCCGATCTCAAAAATATCCACGGTAATGGTATCACCTAAGTTTTTTTGATCCTCGAAAGTTTTGAATTCAACCAGCCTGCGTTTTGGAGTTGTGCCGGCTTTCTGGAAATGGCCTTTTAGGGGGCCTGAGGTGTGCTTATCTTTTCGTTCGCCGTAACCCAGCTGTACAGCTGCATATCCGTCTGTCTCAACAGACCTGATCTGTGTTACCACGCAAGGGCCAGCTTCGATAACTGTACACGGAATGTTCTTCCCTGCTTCGTCGAATATGCTGGTCATACCTACTTTTTTACCAATTATTCCTGACATTTCTATATTTTTTTGTGCCCATCGAAGCAGTAGGGCTTCGTTCAAGGCATATTTATTCCCCCGTTAAGGGACGGCAAAGATAGAACTTTTAGATTAAATGGCAAATAGTAAATGAGTTATTTTTAGAAATTGTTTGGAGATAGTGTGGTGAATGGTGGATTTGGCTGATTTAGTGAGTCAATAACTCTGCCAAAAACTTGCGAAGTTTTTAAAACTTCGCAAGTTTGACGAATCCTCAGGCTACCTGAAGTTTAAAAACCTCGAGTTCGGCGCCGCTCTCAATAGCAGCGTTACCTTTTTCCATTACCAGCCGGGTAATTTCTTCCGAAAGGTAATAGTGTCCGCAGTTGGTACATACTTCGGCCGGTACATCTTTAATCAATACAATTGCTCCATCCCTTTCTAAAGTAATTGTTACCATACCTTTTTCGGTGGTACCTACCTTACATAATGCACATTCCATATTATTCTTTTTTAGATTTAAAACCCGGTTGCCAAATATTTGCATCCGGCTCATAAGCAGTAATAATAATACACATCCCCAAACCATTGTCCTTTCCTACCACAACATGTAACGGTCTTTTGTTAATATAACCTAATATCAAATAGCTGGGGTAGGGCCTGTCATGCGAATAAGTTATTACCACTTCTCCATTTTCAATTACGGATTTAACGTTATCTACTGAAATATTTCGCTTAAACATCTGGGTGATGGCGTGATCGCTGAACAATGTTTCCTTACAAATCATTTTAAAGCTCACTCAATAATAGCTCAATTGACAACGTAGCCATACAACAAATTTAAACAATTACTTTGAAAGCAAGTAAATGTCCCGAATTCCTATTTCAGCAACTTAGTAAGTTCAGAATAAACCGCCGCACTGCCCTGCCCGCCGGCGCTGCTATCGGCGACTAAGCCGTTTCTGTCAATTATTAAATGCCGCGGGATGTAAAGGCTCTTTTTTATTTTGCCCTGCCTAAGTTGAGAAACGGCAAATTTAGTATGTAAATCATCGTAGAAACGATGATTTACCAGGATATGGTATCCGAACAGATCGTTACGGTTTATAAATGATTTCCAGTAGCTCCCATCTCTGTCGAGGCATATATAAAGTGTTACGATATTATTTTTTACGGCAAACCGCTGAAAGTTGGCTACATCTTTCGCTTGTTTAAGCTCCTGGCGGCAGGGCCGGCACCAGGTCGCCCACATATCTACATAAATCAACCTCCCTTTAAATTTTTTGACAAGGCCATCAAAATTAACCGTCGTATCAGATATATAATGGATTTGATTATCGACAGCAGATTGCGCCTTTGCCGTATAAACACAAAAAATAAAGACCATTATAAATCCTGCGAAGAAGGCTTTCATTCGGCTAAGGTATAGATCGGTTTTGTTGAAGACAACTCCAGCACGCCGGAAATTTTAAAACTTACCTTTTAATCCCTTTCAACTTTTAACGCCCGCCGGCCTGAAAGCCGGTACCACATTCTTAAACGGTTTGGTCGATTTCAGGTAGTAAAAAATAGCTTTTATATCGCCATCGGTTAAATTACGGAAATTTTGCCATGGCATAGGCGGCATAATTGGCCTTCCGCCATCCTGGCCCTTGATCTTACCATTGCGCAAGGCATTTTTAAATTGTTCTTCTGTCCAGTTGCCGATACCGGTTTCGTCAGAAGTTATATTCGCCGCAAAGGTGGTTCCCCATGGGCCGATGGTGGCGGTCAGATCGCTGTTAAACACGATCAGGCCGTTTTTTATATCATTTTCGTTTGCTACGGGAATCGGCCTGTTCGAGGGAAAACCTGATAACATATTTAAGGTATCGATCTCGGGTCCGTGAGGCCCCATATGCTTGGGCGAGTGGCAATCATTACACCCAATGCTGGCCACCAGGTAATTACCCCGTTTGATCAGGCTGTCCTTTGATGGCGTGTTTTCAGCGTCTGGTTTATCGGCTTTGCTTTGCTCGCATGAATTTAACATCCAGGCTAAACCGGTAGCTAAAAAGATCAGAATAAGTACTTTTTTGTTCATTGTGATAAGGTTTATGTTATTGTATATCAAATATAAAAACGGGGAAAATTATATCAAAGCCTGTTAATAACTTTTGAATACCCGGCTGTTATAGTTGCAAAATGCCGCTCCAAAACGGCGGTTGGTAATTATTGAGGTAAAATCATACTTTTTATTATTTTTGTCAAAATTCAAAACCGATGAGCGAACTCATTAAAAAACAAGTTACTGACGCAAAGGCCTCAATGGATAAGGCTATTGACCATGCCGACGGCGAATTGCAAAAAATACGTGCCGGCAAGGCCAGCCCCAGCATGCTGGATGATATTGTGGTTGATTATTATGGCAGCCCCACCCCGCTGAACCAGGTAGGCAGTGTAAATACGCCTGACGCCCGTACCATTGTGGTACAGCCCTGGGAAAAATCGCTGCTTGGCGCGATAGAAAAAGCGATCATGGAAGCCAACCTCGGTGTAAACCCGCAGAATGACGGTGTTATCATCCGTATTAATGTGCCGCCATTAACAGAAGAGCGCCGCCGCGACCTGGTTAAAAAAGCAAAAGCCGAAGCCGAAACCGGAAAGATCGCCATACGCAATATTCGTAAAGATGCCAATGAAAAGATCAGGAGGCTAAAATCCGAAGGTGTTTCGGAAGATGAAATGAAAGTTGGCGAACATGAAATTCAGAAATTAACCGACACCTATATATTAAAGGTAGACCAGCTTTCGGAAGAAAAGGAAAAAGATATTATGACGGTTTAAAGGCCTCACCCAACCCTCTCCAGGGGAGAGGGCTTGAAAAGGGAAAGTAAAAAAATACTACAAATGTCAAATTAAAGGGAATGAGCTTGTTAGCCGTTCCCTTTTTTTATTTTTGCCAACACCATTACAATTCAAATGAAAATACTCCTATCATATCTTTCAAAACACCGCTGGGTAGTGGTTCTTGCACTGCTAATGGCTGCCCTTAACATTGGTTTTTCGCTGCTCGACCCTTATATAACCGGGCGGATTGTCGACGTTGTTATTGAACAGCGCAGTAAATTGCAATACGATGAATACCTGCACCGGGTATTGCTGCTGGTGAGTTATGCAATTGGCGTGGCCATGGTATCGCGCATAGCAAAAAACTTTCAGGATTACTTCACCAATATCATTACCCAAAAAACCGGCGCCGAAATGTATGCCGATGGCCTTAAACACTCGCTCGAACTGCCTTACCAGGTGTTTGAGGACCAGCGCAGCGGTGAAACATTAGGGATACTGCAAAAAGTACGGCTCGACTGCGAAAAATTTATCACCTCGTTTATCGGGATATTATTTGTAAGCCTTATCGGGATGGTTTTTGTTATCGTTTATTCGGTTACAGTAAGCTACCAGGTTACCCTGGTATATTTTGGCGCAATACCGGTTATTACCTTCGTAAGTATGGCCATGAGCCGCCGCATCAAAAAGATACAAAAAACCATTGTAACCGAGACAACCGTTCTTGCCGGCTCAACCACCGAATCGCTGCGGAATATTGAACTCGTTAAAAGCCTGGGGCTGGTAAAACAGGAAATAGAACGTCTTAACAACACCACATACAAAATATTGGGCCTCGAGTTAAAAAAGGTAAAGTACGTACGTAGTATGAGCTTTGTGCAGGGCACTACCGTGAATTTTGTGCGCAGTACCATGGTAGTTGTGCTGCTGTTATTAATATTTAAGCAAACCATCACGCCGGGCCAGTATTTTAGCTTTTTATTTTATTCTTTCTTTTTATTTAACCCGCTGCAGGAGTTGGGCAATGTGATCCTTTCATGGCGTGAAGCTGAAGTTTCGTTAGGGAATTTCCAGCAAATATTAAGTACCCCCATTGATCCGAAACCAGAAAAACCGGTCTTACTGGAAAAAGTAAATACCTTAACTTTTGACAACGTAAGCTTCAAGCATCTAACGGCCAACCGAAACGCCCTGAACCATATTAGCTTTGAAACGAATAGCGGCGAAACAATTGCTTTTGTCGGGCCTTCCGGTTCCGGGAAAACAACGCTGGTTAAACTATTGGTCGGGCTTTACCAACCTTACGAGGGTGACATTTTATACAATAATATATTAAGCAAGGATATCGACCTTGACCAATTGCGCGAAAAAATAGGGTTTGTAACCCAGGATACACAGTTGTTTTCGGGAACCATACGCGAGAATCTTCAATTCGTTCGTCCCGGCGCTACTGATGAGGAATGTATGGATGTGCTGCAACGTGCGGCCTGCCAAAGCCTGCTGGCCCGCGCAGATAAAGGTTTGAGCACCGTGATTGGCGAGGGCGGTGTAAAAGTATCCGGCGGTGAAAAGCAGCGGTTATCCATTGCCCGTGCATTATTGCGCAAGCCTGATATTTTGGTATTTGATGAAGCTACGTCATCCCTTGACTCGATCACCGAGGAGGAAATTACCGAAACCATACGTGATGTGTCGGATTTTGAAAATCACATTACTATATTGATCGCCCACCGCTTGTCGACCATTATGCATGCGGATAAAATATACGTACTGGAAAAGGGCAATATCATTGAATCCGGCAAACACTTCGATCTCATCGCGCAAAAGGGGCTTTATTATGCCATGTGGCGGCAACAGATCGGGGAAAAGGTTACGGTTGATATCGATTGATTCGAATGCATCCAACCGGGAAAACTTACGAAGTTTAAAAAACTTCGTAAGTTTAATATATAAGCCTAATTCAAAAATATCTCGTCCATAAACACCCATCCCGGCTGTTTTTTTACGGGATCCCAGGGCGGGAGGTGCTGTATAGGTTTGGCAATTATTTTTAAGCATGATAATGGGTGGGTATTCTCCAATTTGCAATCTATCCCCATTATGGCAAACAGGTCTTTCTTTTTCGCGGGCGCGGGTCTTACTGTGCTCATTAGCTTTAAATGATCTTTATCCTTTCCGCCCCACACCTCCACCTCAATGGGTAAAAACAACTGGCTGCCTATGTTGCGCATGCAATTAAGGGTGACCGTATGCAGGCTAACCGGCGTATTAAATTGCATGTATATTACCAGGTCTTTTTGCGAGCCTATCCACTTTCCATTGCCAAAATCGGTACCGCCCAATTCCTTATCAATTAATGTTTTTGCGCCATCGGCCTTGTACTTATCATTCGGTGGCGCAATAAAACCGATGCTGTCGGGCGTATAACCCGCCTTGAAAAAATTAAACTGTGCCACGTCGCTGCCAACCCATCCCACCTTAAAAGCCTTCGCTTTTATCGTTGTTTTATCCGTGAGCATTATACCGGGTTTGTATAACGTCGACTTTGTGCTATCCGGATTCATTCCATCAGTCGTATATCTTATTTCAACACCCTTTATCGGGTGGCTCAATTGCAAATGCACCGGTTTACTAAATATAAAACTGGCATTTTTTACCTGCGGCACATTCAGCTTAATGGGTTTGCCATCATCCTTAAAGCCTTTTATAAATTCAATGTTTTTGTTTGATTTTTGCAGATCAGCTATTTCGGCATCCGGCAAACCGGTATCCCACAGCGCAATTTTCTTTAAATTTTTCAGCCGGCTGATCTGCCTGATCGCATTAGCATCTAATTTTGCACCGGCCAGCGATAAGGAAGTTAAATATTTGAGCGTGACCAGGTCTTTCAGCCCGCTGCCGGTGATGTCGGTAAAATTGAGGTTTAGCGACCGGAGGTTCTCAAACTGCGCTATGATTTTCAGGTCGGCGTCTTTTACCGGCATTTTGTTAAGGTCGAGCGATACAACCTGTGTTTTTATTCCGCTTAAATCTGTTAACACTTTTGAATTATAAAGCTTTTTGTTGTAGATGTTCACGCCCAGCGCAGGCGATTCGCTGGCAAACTGGTATATCACCCGGTAATTATTACCCAGTTTTTTGATCAGTTTATCATCGGCGGCAGCAAAATCGTAATGCTCCTGTGTTTCCTCTGCCGGTTTTAAATAAGTTGAAACAAGTACACGTAATGAGTCATTCGCAGGTAGATCGGTCACTTTTTTATTGAACTCCGCGTTTTCCTTTATCCAAAGGTAAAGCAGCTTCATCTCGTCGGCGGTTAATTGTGGTTTGCTGGCCGGGGGCATGTGTTTCTTTTCTTCTTCGGGCAAATGGATGCGCTGCAGCAGCAGGCTCAATTGCGGTTGCCCGGGAACGAACAGTTTACCGTCCTTACCGCCTTTCAAAACCGACTTTTCGTTTATCAGCATTAAGCCGCCTTTTACTTTATCGGGATTATGGCAGCTGATACATTTGTTTTCGAATATCGGCTGTACCACATCACGAAATACCAGCGCTTTTTCAATAGGGACCAGTTTTTTTTGGGGATGCCACACCGGGGCGAAGATAAAATTGTCGCCATGGGTAATGTCTGAGCCATAATGCCCGGCAACCACCAGGCATAATATAGTAGCAACCGCGCCAGAACGCGCGATTTTTTCGTTATACCAGCCCGCGCTGCGGCACCAGTAAATTATTGTTGCTACAAAAACAACGCTTACGCCCAGCCATTTATGCCACTGCAGGGTAGCGCCCTCGTAACCCGGTTCTTTCGCAAGAAACAGGCCCATGATAGCAGTAACCGCCGCAAACAGGGCGCCTGTGAGCCATAAGTAAGTTGTAAAATCATGGTACAGCTTTTCGGTGCGAAAGCGGTCCCGAAACCGGAAAAACTCCAGCACCATGGCCATGATGAGTACAACGATAGGGAAATGCAGGATAAGCGGGTGCAACCGGCCAACCGGCTGCAGCCACTGCGGAATAATGATATTGCCGCCGAACAGCAGGAAAAAGATGATAAATATATTCAGTGCAAATAGCAGGTTCTCTGCAAAACCTTTGTGGTGGGGTTTTATCATCATTTAATATAAATAATCATTTGCAGATTTTAACACAGAGATACAGAGGAAGCGCAAAGGCCACTGAGGTTTAATTATTAATTTTTTTATCATTTTATATGTAAATCCATGAAATTTCGATTATCTACTTTTAAGCCAACAACTTGCCTGCTTTTCCTAATCAATAACAAAAATTTGATACACTACTACGTTTTATACAATCAACAGCTTTCGTACACTACCCACTACCCTACCTCACCTATTCGATTGATAGATTGACTATTGTACCTGGAGGCAACCCTCTTGTTTTACAATAAATTTGATAACTTAATTCCCAATACACCTCCATATCACTAACTTCGAAATTGTCAAGCTCATCCTTGCCACCTAAAAACAAAAATTTCTTGAACCCAATGCACTGGCTGAATTGTAAATTCGGAACTATTTTTCTGCTCAGTGTATTGAATTTTTCTATCTCCAAAAGGCCGTTTTTGAAATCATCTAGTTCTTCACTTAAAAAAGACTCTATATTGGCCTCTAACTCAAATACCTCAGCCGTTGCCGGGTCTAACATCAAGATTAAAGTTTTTCCCTTAGAATAATTAACCGCATACTGTCTACCAACCCAATCAAAAGCAAAGCAATAACTGTTACCCTTGAATTTTTTAAAATATTCAAATGCTATTTCCGTCCATAAATAAAAAGAACCGATAGTATGTATTTTAAAAAGGCCATTTTCAAAAGCCATACCTGCAAATTTTTCAAATAATTCTCGAAGTTCCGGTAAATTAGATAATGCACTTGAACCGACTTTATTATACTGTCTCAAATAGGTATTGTCTCTGCCCGACTGTTTAAAAGCCCCTAAAAACTTATCCAATTTCATTGCTCTTTAATTCCTATTTTAACTTTGGTGGCTAGTTTACGTTTATCTGATTTTGATCTGAAGGCCAAAACTTCTTCTCCCGCTCTCAGTGTAAAAAACCATCTACTACACCCTCGTAAATTTATAAGGATAAACCTTGCCTGATGCCCATTGTGCAACGTACAAATTTTCATCATCGTCCACACAAACGTCGTGCGGGTTCAAAAATATTTTTTCGGCCTGGGCCATGGGCTGCAATATGCCATCTTTATAAGTGGGCTCGGTACCGCCTATGTTTGACACCACCTTGTTATCCTTATCCAAAATGGTTACAAAACCTGAGTTTTCGTTACTCAAAGCCGGCGACCGCAATACCGCGGCATATAAATGATCGCCTTTTATAACCGGGCGGCAAACGCAGGCACCGGGAAGCTTGATAATATCAAGCAACTTGCCATCCATGCTGAAGCGCTTAAAGCAGTGACGGGTGCGGTCGGTTATCAAAAGTGTTGGTACAGCTTTGCGCCTGTCAATCAAAATGCCGTGGGCATTATCAAAGTGTTCATCGCCTTCGCCGCGGCCGCCGAAAAAGTTTTTGAGCTTCCCGTTTTTGTCGTAATGCATGGTGTATTGCGCGCCGTAGCCATCGGCAATAAAAATGTCGCCATTGGTATCTATGGTTGTTTCGGTGGGAACAAACTCTTCCGCTTTTTTATAGACACCGGTTTCCAGCGGAACATCAATGGTCAGTAATATCCGTCCGTCCATAGTCGTTTTGTATACCTGGTGTTTAGCGGTATCGGTGATAAACAAAAATTCGGTTCCGTTCTCATTAACCAGTGTTAAGCCATGTGCACCGGGGAAATCATGTCCCCAGGTATCAAGCAGCCTGCCTGATTTATTAAAGATCAGCACATTATTCTTTGTTTCGTTGGTTAGCAACAATATCCGGCCTTTTGAATCCTGCACCATCTCGTGACAGTCGTTAACCGGGTTTTTCAGCGGATCAGCTTTGGCCCATTGTTTATCCATGCGGTAACGCATATTGCCATGCCCGTAAAGGGGATCATCATTTTTTGCCATAAGGTGTTTAGTCATTAAAATACCCGCCGAAAATACGGTTGTTTGTTTGATAAATTTTCTTCTTTCCATTGTCTGAACCGCTGATTAGTTTGATTATTGGATTGCGCTGATTGATATAAATCGTGTCAACTGATTATTCCTTTCACCACGTTACCCGCCACATCCGTTAGCCTGTACCGGCGGCCCTGTGTTTTAAAAGTAAGTTTTTTATGATCTATGCCCAACTGGTTTAATATCGTGGCATGAAAATCATGCACGTGAACGGGGTCCTTTACTATATTATACCCAAACTCATCCGACTCGCCATACACGATGCCGGGCTTAATGCCGCCGCCTGCCATCCATACACTAAAGCAGCGCGGGTGGTGATCGCGGCCATAGTTGTTTTTGTCTAATTTCCCCTGGCTATAGTTGGTGCGGCCAAATTCACCGCCCCATATTACCAGTGTTTCATCCAGCAGACCGCGCTGTTTGAGGTCGGTAACCAATGCCGCCGAAGCCTGGTCAACATCCATCGCCTGGCCGGCCATTTCTTTGGGCAGGTTATTGTGCTGATCCCACCCCTGGTGATACAGTTGCACAAACCGAACACCGTTTTCGGAAAGCTTGCGCGCCAGCAGGCAATTGGCGGCATAGGTTCCCGGCACCAGGCAATCAGGGCCATACATTTTTATGATATCATCAGATTCCTTTGAAACATCCATGATCTCGGGCACCGCCGCCTGCATGCGGTAGGCCATTTCGTACTGCTGTATCCGCGTGGTGATCTCCGGGTCGCCAAATTCCTTATATGAAAGGTCGTTCAGTTCGGCCAGCTTATCCAGCATCTTGCGGCGATCTTGGCGGTTAATACCGTCCTGGTCGTTCAGGTATAGCACCGGGTTTTCGCCGCTGCTAAATTGTACACCCTGGTGAATGGAATCCAGGAAGCCATTGCTCCAGAGTTTTGAATATACGCCCTGCCCGTTTCCTTTACCCTTTGAAAGTAACACGGTAAAGGCCGGCAGATTTTTATTTTCGCTGCCAAGCCCGTAGCTCACCCACGAGCCCATGCTTGGGCGGTTGCCCTGCTGCGCGCCGGTTTGGAAGAAAGTTAAAGCCGGGTCGTGATTGATCGCTTCGGTATACATGGAGCGGATAATGCAAATATCATCCGCGATTTTCCCGATGTGCGGGAACAGGTCGCTCACCCAGGCTTTTGATTCGCCGTATTGTTTAAAATCATAAAATGAGCCTATCAGCGGAAAGGATTTTTGCCCGGATGTCATCCCCGTTAATATCTGGTTTCCACGAACAGAGGGCGGCAGCTCCTGCCCCATCATTTCCCGAAGCTTTGGTTTATAGTCGAACGATTCAAGCTGTGAAGGCGCACCATCCTGGAAAAGATAGATCACCCGTTTGGCCTTCGGCGCAAAATTGGGGATACCCGGGACAAAATCAGCCTCGCTATCCGAGCCGATGCCGCTAAAAAGATCCGGAATAAGCAACGAACCTAACGCCACACTGCCTAATCCCAGGCTTAACCTCGACAAAAACTTTCGCCTGTTTATATTTAACCTGTGCTCTAAAATATCTTTTTCCATATCTGTCAGGTTTTGGTTATCGCTTCTTCCATATTGTAAATTGTATCAACCACTTTCATCATTGCGGCGAGTGTAACCTTATTTAAATTACCTGGTATAGGATATTCACCAACGTTCAATATTTTTTGAGCGGTTCGCTTATCCATTGATTTTAGCTGGTCGTCATAGTAACCTGTTAGAATAGCCATCTCTTTCTCGTTGGGCTTGCGGCAAACGATCAGCCTGAAGGCTTTGTAAATTTTATCTTTCGCGCTGCTGTTGTCCAGCAGCAGCCTTGCGGCTAAAACCCGGGCAGCTTCCAGTACTGTTGGGTCATTCAGCATCAGCAGCGCTTGCAAAGGTGTGTTTGTACGCAGCCGTTTTACTTCGCACTGGTCGCGGTTGCTGGCGTCGAAAATGGCCATTTCAACAGGCGGCACCGTTCGTTTGATCAGCGTATACATACCGCGGCGGTACAAGTTTGGGCCATGCACCTGCTTATAATTAGCCAGTAAACCCCGCCCGGATGTCGCGTTTTCCCAAAGGCCCGGCGGCTGATACGGGTTTACACTTGGCCCGCCGATAGTAGGCGTTAACAGTCCGCTGCTTTCCAGCACCATATCACGAACAAACTCAGCCGGGAGCCGTGAGCGCGGGCCACGCGTTAATAAAGCATTATCCGGGTCCTTCTGCAATTTTTCGGAACTGAACGCCGCCGATTGCCGGTATGTTGCCGACATAACCAGTTGTTTTACCAGGCGTTTAATATCCCAGCCATGGTTCATAAAATCAACCGAAAGCCAATCCAACAGTTCAAAATGCGAAGGCAGATCGCCCTGGCTGCCAAAATCGCCGGAGCTTTTTACAATGCCCCGGCCAAAAAACTCCTGCCATGTTTGGTTTACAAATGTTCTGGCGGTAA
The DNA here is from genome assembly GCA_035568395.1 of Mucilaginibacter sp. Lineage (GTDB taxonomy): Bacteria > Bacteroidota > Bacteroidia > Sphingobacteriales > Sphingobacteriaceae > Mucilaginibacter. The sequence continues at coordinate 139,603 of DATMOF010000011.1, forward strand.
GGGGATTTTTGCGGTTAAACAGCCACTCAGCAAGCCCCAGCCTGTTTTTGGGGTACGAATCATCAAAAGGTAAAATAGCTTTCGGCGTGCCGGGCTGCACTTCATCGCCATGCGTATCATAATTGCCGCGTTTCAGTATATATGTTTTCCGGTAAACCTCGCTGTCGCCCATTACGGATACGATGAGCTTGCCGGTATCCTGTTTGTTGACGAATTTCAAAATACTTTTTACATCGTCGTTGGTTACCTGCATCATTGGCCGCTTGGCATAGGTTTCGGGCCCGCCTACGGTCGACTGTATACCCGGCTCCTTAACGCTGTTGAAAAATGAAAAAAGCTGGTAATATTCCTTTTGCGAAAACGGGTCGAACTTGTGATCGTGGCAATGGGCGCATTCGATGGTTACGCCAAGCAATGCCTTGCCAAATGTATTGGTGCGGTCGGTTACATACGCCACGCGGTATTCCTCCTGGATCACCCCGCCTTCCTCGGTTATTTTATGGTTGCGGTTAAAGCCTGTTGCCAATAACTGTTCTTTTGTAGAGTTGGGCATCAGGTCGCCGGCCAGTTGCCAGGTCACAAATTTGTCGTAGGGTAAATTTTCATTAAACGCATGTATCACCCAGTCGCGCCAGGGCCATTGGGTGCGGTAGTTGTCATCCTGGTAGCCGTGCGAGTCGGCATAGCGGGCAACGTCCAGCCAATGAAGCGTCATCTTCTCGCCATAAGCCGGGGTTTTTAACAACTCATCAACAACTTTCTCGTAGGCGTTTGCGCTTTTATCGGCCAAAAATCTGTCCATCATGTCGATGGTTGGCGGTAAGCCGGTCAGATCAAAACACACCCGTTTCAGCAGGCGCTCCTTGTCAGCCTCCGGGTTGGGGGCCAGGCCGTATTGCTCCTGTTTATGCAGGATGAAATGGTCAATTTGATTTTTTGGCCATTGCTTGTCTTTAACATCCGGCACCGGCCATAACCTGGGCGGAACAAAGGCCCAGTGTTTCTCATATTTAGCACCCTGTTTTATCCACTTTTCTATCAGGGCGACTTCATGAGGCGTCAACCTTTTCAAGCCTGAATTAGACGGCGGCATCATCTCCGAAGTATCATTGGTCGATATTTTCCGGAACAGTTCCGACATCTCGGGGCTTCCCGGCACCAGCACATGCGCATTCGGATTATCCTTCAGTGCCTTGAAAGCGCCTTCGGGCTTGTCAAGCCTTAAACCGGCTTGCCGTTTGCTGGCGTCGGGGCCGTGGCACTTATAGCATTTGTCAGAAAGTATGGGCCTGATGTTAAAATTGTAGCTGATGGTATCCGGCACCTGGTCTTCAACACTTTGCCCGGAACGGTTACAGGAATGAAGCGAATACAAAACACATCCCATGCACACTAGCCAAAGAAAATATAACTTCCGCCGCATAAATTTAACTTAGTAAAAGAGGGTTTACCTGGTTTATAACAGAAGTTAAAATTACGTAATTAAATGTGAAATTAACATTGATTTTTATTGAGACCGATTTTGAATGGACACAAAAAAAGCCGCACCATACATGGCGCGGCCTTACTATTTGGTGTGAACTATTATGGCAATACCGATGTGATCGACACGCTGCCTGTCACCCCGTTTTGCTGGGCCGACTGGTTGCCGTCGATAAATATTTTGGCGCCTACCTGGCTACCATCCGAGCTTACATCAGTTAGCTTTAGTGCCAGGCCATGATTGCTTGATGTAAAGCTGTAGGTCCAGCTGGCATCCACTGCGGTAGCCGTTTGCATATTGCCATTGGCGTCTGAATAAGTCACAGTTGACTTGCTTGTGCCCTGAATAGTATACTTTACAGTATGAACGCCGCTGCTGTCTTTCTTACACGAGAAAGTAAAAACAGAAATAAGGGCCATTAATGAGAAAAAAACGAACTTTTTCATAGATTTTAAATAATTATCAGGTATCTGCTATTTATAACATTATTGTTACAAAAGCATATAACGCAATAACGGTGCCATGTATGGACACGTTAATGCCGGCGTGAATACCGGCGTTTGGAGAGAGCCGACTGCGTTAGGGATAGAAGCGATACCGGCCTGTGATTAAGGCCTGTGTAGTATAAGCGGATAGCCCGGGCCGTAGGCAACGCCCAATACACAACCAATAATTTTTTTTACGATCATTTCACAGGAAGCAGCCCGATTCGATCAATTACTATCAGCGCAGTTTCGTTAAAGCAAGTATTGCACTCAATCTTACCAACAACCACGTCCCCGCTATTCAACCTGGTAATTAACTATCCCAAACTTTATAAAATACCCCCAAATCTTTCGAACTTAGTAAAAGCACTTATATCCTATTGTATAATAAATAACCATTCTAATACGACAGCATCCAGCACATAGCCCACAACAATAAACACAATATTATAATGAACCATCACACGCAGAATAATGAAATCATCGAACCCACCTGTCAATATTTAATCCTATGTCCAATTCCGGAAAAGCCATTTGTTATTGAAGTATAAATCAAAATATTCAATAACAGCCCGTCAATCCAAATGGAAGACGCGGGCATTAAAAACTTAAGATCATGAAAGAATTTATGTTAATTTTCAGGCACGAGGATGGCCACAAAGTGGCTTCGCCTGAGCAGATCCAAATATGGATGAAGCAAACGATGGACTGGATAGGCGGCATTGCCGCGCAAAACAAATTCGTCGGCGGCAAGGGCCTGGCGTTCGACGATAGCCGCGTGGTATGGCACAACAACGTGGTAACCAACGGCCCCTTCGGTGAAATAAAGGAAACGCTCGGCGGCTATATCGTGGTTAAAGCCGAATCGGTTGACGAAGCCGTTGAGTTTGCCAAAGGCAGCCCGGTTTTGCAGGGCGACGGTAACAGCGTAGAGGTACGCCAACTTGTAGGAAAAGAAGACGGCGATTAATATCTCCCCAACCCTCTTTACCGGCTGGCCGGGAAAGAGGGTTGGGAAAGAAGAATGAAATATTTTTTGAGTTTCACCCTCTTTACCGAAAGGTAGAGAGGGTCGACTAGCGTAGCGCCGTCGGGGTGAGTCAACTATACAAGCGATATAAACGCCAATGCAAAACAACGAGCGACAGAAGCTGATCCCCCATTTATTCCGCACCGAGTTCCGGAAAATAACTGCCGTGCTCTGTAAAACCTTTGGGATGGAGCATATCGAAGCAGCTGAGGATATTGCGGGCGAGACATTCCTTTCCGCCCTGGAAACCTGGCCTTACAACGGTATTCCTAACAACCCGACCGCCTGGCTTTACACGGTTGCGAAAAACAAGGCTAAAAACTATATCAGCCGCGGCCGGCTCTTTTCGGGGAAAGTTACTGCCGAAATACAAAGCTCCACGCCGGAAAGCACGGAAATTGAAATTGACCTTTCCGATAAAAACATTACCGATAGCCAGCTGCAAATGCTATTCACCGTTTGTCATCCGGTTATTTCAACGGAATCACAGATCGTGCTGGCGCTGCGCATCCTTTGCGGATTTGGCGTTACCGAGATCGCAACAGCCTTTTTATCTAACAAAGAAACTATCAACAAGCGGCTGTTCAGGGCGAGGGAAAAATTGCGGCTCGAAAAGGTACAGCTTGAATTTCCCGGCGAAGCGGGAATCAACAGCAGGCTTGACACCGTATTGAAAACCTTGTACCTGTTGTTTAGTGAAGGCTATTATTCGGAAAGCCGGGACGCGGTGCTGCGCGAAGACCTTTGCCTCGAAGCCATGCAGCTTACTTACCTGCTTATCGAAAATGATGCTACGAACCGGCCCGATGTGAACGCACTGTTCGCGTTGATGTGCTTTCATTCCTCGCGCTTTGAAGCGCGGAAAACCGAAAGCGGCGAACTCATTTTATACCACAACCAGGATGAAAAGCTCTGGAACAACGAACTTATCGCCAAAGGTGCATATTATTTAAAGCAAGCGTCACAGGGACGGCTTTCCAAATACCACCTGGAGGCTACCATTGCTTTTTGGAACACCCGAAAGGAGGACACCACCGAAAAATGGGAAAATGTTTTATACTTATATAACGTGCTTTTACAGTTGGAATACTCGCCCATAGCGGCGCTTAACCGTACGTATGCCTTGTCGAAGGTACACGGTAAAGAAGCAGCGATAGCTGAGGCCGAAAAATTAAAGCTAACGGATAACCATTTTTATTTTACGCTGCTGGGCGAATTGTACGCCGGCATCGACAACAAAAAGGCAAAACAGCATTTTAAAAACGCATTACTGCTTGCCCGCACCACTGCCGACAAGCAAACCATACAAAAGAAAATAGACAGGATTTTAGCGAATTGACTATTTTTAGTGCGACGAACAAAAAACGTTGAAATGATCACATCAACCGAAAACGCCGAGCACTATACATGGGGCAATCAATGCGATGGCTGGCACTTGCTGCGAACGGATAGCTTAAGTGTAATAGAAGAACGCATGCCGCCGGGCGCCGCCGAACAGCTGCATTACCACAAAAATGCACAGCAGGTGTTTTATATCCTGTCAGGCATCGCTGCTTTCGAAGTTGAAGAGCAGGTGAAAACAGTTGCCGCCGGCCAGTCGATCCACATCCCGAAGGGCGCGAAACACCGCATCCAAAACGACGGCGAAACCGACTTGCATTTCCTGGTTATATCCGAACCCAAAGCTCACGGAGACAGGATAAATTTATAATATCACCCATTCCCCCAGCCCTCTTTGCGGCTTGCCGGAGAGAGGGCGATCCAGCGAAGCATCGATCGGGTGAGTTAACTCTGTGAGCGACATTAACGCCGGCGCACCACCACCGCATAATTAACTACAGTAATTCCGGCTTGATCTTTTCCGTAAATTCTTTGGCAAATTTATACAGCTTGGGCTGGATAACCGCGGCGCAGTAAGGGTTACCGGGATTATTGTTAAAATAGTTCTGGTGATAATTTTCGGCTTTGTAAAATTCGCTTGCCGGGGTCACTTCGGTAACGATAGGCCGGTCAAAAACCTTTTCGTCGGTTAACCTTTTGATCATCGCTTCGGCCTGTTCCCTTTGCTCATCGGTGTTATAAAATATAGCCGACCTGTATTGTGTACCTACATCATTTCCTTGTCTGTTTAATGTAGTGGGATTGTGCGTTTTGAAAAATACCAGCAGCAGCTCGTCAAACGATAATTCGTCCGCATCGTATTCCAGTTCTATTACTTCCGCGTGGCCGGTAGTACCGCTGCATACCTGCTCATAAGTCGGATTTTTGACCTGTCCGCCCACATATCCCGAAGTAACCTTTTTTGCGCCTTTCAAGGTTTCGAATATTGCCTCGGTGCACCAGAAGCATCCGTTACCAAATGTTATTTTTTGAATGTTCATATATATACTAACGAAAGTACGCTTAGTTTGGTTTAGAAACAAAACTTGACTGATGTAACAGAAAACGTTGCTTTTATATGAGATGAAGTTCTCTTATATTTGTGTTAGTGCAATTTACCAATATGCCCGTTAAATAGAAAAATATGATAGCTGTACATCCTCAATATATTAAAGACGCTAACGGTAAAAAATCCTTAGTTGTGCTTTCGGCGGAAGAATTTGATGCCATTATGGAGGAACTGGAAGATATAGAAGACGTCAGGCTTTACGATGAAGCAATAAAGAATGATAACGGCGAGCGTATTTCATTTTCTGACTATCTAAAACACAGAAAGACGAAAAATGCCTGAATATATTGTAGTCTTGTCTAAGCAGGCTCAAAAACAATTAGATAAACTTTCTGATATTATTGCCGAACCGATCCTTGACGCCATTGGCCGTTTAGAAAATAACCCAAGACCGCCCGGCTGCAAAAAACTAAAAGGCCGCGATAGCTACCGTATCAGAGTTGGCGACTACCGTATTATCTATAATATTTTTGATAAGGAACTCCTGGTAGATGTTATCGCGCTTGGACATCGAAAGGATATTTATCAGTAAAAGCCTCACAAGAATTCGCATGTTGACGTTTTTCAATCTTCGCAGATAATACACTACTTACAATAATATTTAAAACTAATAAAATCCCAACAAAAAAGCCTCCCCAAAGGAAGGCTCCAAATATCGGTGAAATCACCCCAAATCTGTGAAATCAAAATCTAAACTTCCGCCAAATGCTCACCCGTTACGGTTTCTTTGATCCTGGTTTCGAGCTCATCCATTAGTTCCGGGTTATCCAACAGCAGTTGCTTAACGGCATCGCGGCCCTGGCCGAGGCGGGTTTCGCCATAGCTGAACCATGAACCTGCTTTTTTAATGATGTTATGCTCTACCCCGAGGTCAATGATCTCGCCTGATTTAGAGATGCCCTCACCAAACATGATATCGAACTCAGCAACACGAAACGGCGGCGCAACCTTGTTTTTCACGATCTTCACTTTAACCCGGTTACCCGAAACCTCTTCGGTATCCTTTATCTGCGATATGCGGCGCACATCCAAACGTACCGAAGCATAAAATTTCAGTGCGTTACCGCCTGTTGTGGTTTCGGGATTACCGAACATAATGCCGATCTTCTCGCGCAGCTGGTTAATAAATATGCAGCAACATCCTGTTTTGCTGATGGTTCCTGTAAGCTTACGCAATGCCTGCGACATTAAACGCGCCTGCAAACCCATTTTCGAGTCGCCCATTTCGCCTTCAATTTCGGCTTTGGGTACCAACGCGGCCACAGAGTCGATAACTAAAATATCAATAGCGCCCGAGCGGATCAGGTTATCAGCGATCTCAAGCGCCTGCTCGCCGTTATCCGGCTGCGAGATCAGCAGGTTCTCTACATCAACACCCAGTTTTTTGGCATAAAAACGATCGAAGGCGTGTTCCGCATCAATAAAGGCAGCGATACCGCCCATTTTTTGCGACTCCGCAATGGCATGAATAGCCAGCGTAGTTTTACCTGACGATTCCGGGCCGTAGATTTCTATCACCCGGCCCTTTGGCAAACCGCCAACCCCTAATGCGATATCCAGGCCGATGGAGCCTGTTGAGATCACTTCGGTGGCCTCAATAGCGGTATCACCCAGTTTCATGATGGTACCTTTTCCGTATGATTTTTCCAGCTTATCTAATGTTAGCTGTAATGCCTTTAATTTGTCTGCGCTGCTCATTTTAAAAATTTATGAAACAAATGTAAAATGTTTTATTTACAAATACTAATATTTTTAGTAAAAAATTATGCAACCAGGTGAATTAGCTGATTTTGTTAGTTATTATTTCGATTTTCCTGGCGTTACCAACAGCTAACTTAGGCAACTTAATCAACTTAATCAACCATTGTTATCAACACTCCGCTTAGCCAGTTCCCGGCTGATCTTATTTAACGCATTCTTCTTTTTCAGGTCCTTTGTTTTTTTGACCTTCAGCGCTTCGGCTTTGAGCAATGCGGTTTCGGTGTTATTGCGTTCATAATACTTGCAGAACCAGGTAAGCGGGCAAATTTCGCATTTGGGTGTGCGGGCCACGCAGATGTACCGGCCATGCAGTATCAGCCAGTGATGCGCAACGCCGAGCACATCCTGGGGCAGGTGTTCTGTCAGCTGCTTTTCGACAGCCAGCGGGGTAGTAGCGTTGCTGGTTAACCCGATGCGGTTGGCCACCCTGAAAACATGTGTATCCACTGCAATAGCCGGCGCATCAAAAACAACAGATGCGATAACATTTGCCGTTTTGCGGCCAACGCCGGGCATCTTTTGCAGGTCGTCCAGTGCTGACGGAACTTCGCTGTTAAAATCTTCAACCAGCATCTTAGCCATGCCCACCAGGTGTTTGGCTTTGTTATTCGGATAGCTTACACTACGGATGTAGTTGAAAACTTCGTCAACGGATGCTGCCGCCAGTGCCTGCGGCGTGGGGAAGCGCTCAAATAAGGCAGGCGTTACCTGGTTGATCCGTTTATCGGTGCATTGCGCCGAAAGGATAACCGCCACCAGCAATTCAAACGGGTTACCATAATGCAGCTCGGTAACCGGGTTGGGCGAGTGTTTGGAAAAATATTCTACAAAATGTCGGTAGCGCTCCTTTTTGGTCATTAGTTCATTGGTTCACTGGTTCGTTGGTAATGCGCGGCGGATACCTGCCAGCGAACGATTGCGCAATAATCCTGAATAATACGAAGATATTCAATATGCCAGCGATAAATTGACAAATATCATCGGATAGTTATTAAACTCTTCCACCAATAAACTAATGAACCAGTGAACAAATGAACTAAAATAGAAAGGTTCACAAACCATACCTGTTAAAAAACAAATATGATATGTGAACCAGTTAAGTTAGTACTGCTAACGCAAGCTCTTCGAGTGATCGAGAATGTGGTGAAGGGTTTGAAGTTTTGGTGTTTTCTCCAAAAGATCCAAATCAGCGCGCAGCGAATGATAAAACATCAGCTCGTCGCCTTCCAGATTCTCCTGCAATTCTTCGTTCTCATTGGCCTGGTTGGTCAATACATTTAAAGTCGTTGTAAAAGTTTCATCCATAAGCTTTTATTATTTGAGTTTATGAATTAGTAACGACAGCCTAATCAGAATATTTTATAAAGATGAAAATTAAATGAAATTTTTTTGTGAGAGAGATTAGAGGTCGGTGATTAGAGGTTAGGCTACGTCGAATAATTGGAAATCAACTCACCCAATTCTCCTCTTTTCCTACTTCTCAAATTAAAACTAATCTCTAATCTCAAGCCTCTAATCTCTAATTTTTCAAGCTCATTTCCTTGCTCTGCATCATCTTGCGCAGGTTATTGAGCGCATAACGCATGCGGCCGAGTGCAGTATTGATGCTCACATCGGTAATGTCAGCGATCTCCTTGAAGCTCATATCGCCGAAGTGACGCATAATCAATACTTCCTTTTGTTCCGCAGGCAGTAAATGGATCAGCGATTTAAGGTCACGGTAGGTTTGTTCGCGCACCATGCGGTCTTCGGTGCTCTCATCATAGTTGCCTAAAACTTCAAAAATATCAAAATCGTCGCCGTTGCTGATTGTCGGCGCGCGCTTTTCACGGCGGAAATGGTCGATCACCAGGTTATGCGCTATACGGGCTACCCAGGGCAAAAACTTGCCTTCTTCGTTGTACTTACCGGCCTTTAATGTATTGATCACCTTTATAAAAGTATCCTGGAAGATATCCTCCGCAAGGTATTCGTCTTTTACGAGCAAGTAAATGGAAGTGTAGATTTTTGATTGGTAACGGCGTATGAGCTCAACAAGCCCCGCTTCGTCACCCGAGATGTACAGATGGATTAGATCCTGATCACTCTTCAATTGAAAATCCATAGAAAACTACTACTTAAATTATTTAAATATTTTGTTCAGGTAGAGTTTTATCTATAGCGTTCTCTTTTAGGGTTAAGAAATTGTTATCCCAAATAAAACAAATTATCGGCAAAAAAACAAATCCTATTTTCAATGTCAAGCGGCAGAATGCTGTAATTTAACATTTTTTAACATCTTTTTTCACAATAGTTAGACTAACAAAACGTTGCCGGGTTTAATTGTCAGGCCAATGCAAAGTATTTATTTAAGCGCTGCCTAACCCCTTAAATTTCTCAAACTCATTTGGATACGGCTAAAAATTTTAGGATTTTTGCGGTTTGGGAGAAAGTCCATAGTCAATGGTCCATAGACCATGGCAAAAATGATTACTTAACCTTCCGGAATAAACACCAAACATTAAAAAAATAGTAATGGCCGTAGCTTTTTGCAGCTACTATGGACTATCGACCATGGACTACGGAGTATCAAACATGAACGAAGCAGAAAAAGATCCTCAGCATCATATCATTATAAAAGGCGCAAGGGTACACAACCTTAAAAACATGGATGTGGCCATTCCCAAAAACAAGCTGGTTGTGGTTACGGGCATGTCGGGTTCGGGTAAGTCGTCACTTGCTTTTGATACCCTGTATGCCGAGGGCCAGCGCCGCTATGTGGAAAGTCTTTCATCCTACGCCCGGCAGTTCCTGGGCCGTATGAATAAGCCCGATGTTGATTATATCAAAGGCATTGCCCCGGCTATCGCCATTGAGCAAAAGGTGATTACTTCCAACCCCCGCTCAACAGTGGGTACTTCAACCGAAATATATGATTACCTGAAGCTGCTATTCTCGCGTATCGGCAAAACCATATCGCCCATATCAGGCGGGATCGTAAAAAAAGATTCTGTTACGGATGTCATCAATTTCATCATGACGTTTCCCGAAGAAACACAGGTTACCATATTATGCCCGCTCTATCCGCACAACAACCGAAGTTTGAAAGAAGAACTGGCGGTATTGATGCAAAAGGGATTTGTCCGGGTTGAGTTCAGGGGGAAACTTTCAAAAATTGAGGATTTACTTGAGGACATGAGCATTGTTGACGACGGCTCGTGGCTGGTGGAGGAGATTGAAGCAGAAAGCGGAAAGGTGAAAGGTGAAAGGTTAAAGGCAAAAGGTAAAAGTGAAAAAGAGACTATAGAAGAAACGACCACTTACAACCTGCAACCTGCAACTTACAACTCCGTAAGGATCGTCATCGACCGTATCTCGAAAAACGAAGAAGAAGAAACACTGAGCCGTTTGGGCGACTCGATACAAACCGCTTTTTTTGAAGGCAAAGGCGATTGCTATGTTCGCTACCAGGAACCGGATGCAGAAAAGGAACAGGAACGCTTTTTTTGCGACCGCTTTGAACTGGACGGCATCCGATTTGAAGAGCCAACCCCAAACTTTTTTAGCTTCAATAATCCGTATGGCGCCTGTAAACGGTGCGAGGGTTACGGTAAGGTGATCGGTATTGATGAAGACCTGGTTATCCCCGATAAAAGCAAAAGCATTTATGAAGGAGCATTGGCCCCGTGGCGCGGTGAAAAGATGCGCGAGTGGAACGACGTCCTCGTAAAAAATGCCTTAAAATTCGATTTCCCGATACATCGCCAATATAACCAGCTTACCGAAAAGGAGCAAAAGCTGTTATGGACGGGCAACCAATATTTCCGCGGCCTCGATGCCTTCTTCAAGGAAATGGAGGAGCAAACCTATAAAATCCAATACCGCGTTTTGTTGTCCCGTTACCGGGGAAAAACCACTTGTCCTGAATGTAAGGGCAGCCGCTTGCGGCAGGATGCTTCATACGTAAAAATAAATGGCAAATCGATAACTGACGTGGTATTAATGCCGCTGGATAAGGCGCTTGAATTTTTCAAATCGATCGAATTAAACGAAACAGATATAAAGATCAGCAAGCGCTTACTGATGGAGATTACCAACCGTCTGTCGTTTTTAAATGATGTGGGACTAAGCTATTTAACGCTTAACCGCTTATCAAACACCCTATCCGGCGGTGAATCGCAACGGATTAACCTGGCCACTTCGCTGGGCAGCAGTTTGGTAGGATCTATTTATGTACTGGATGAACCAAGCATCGGCTTGCATCCGCGCGATACGCAAAGACTGATCAGTGTGCTCAGATCGTTGCGCGATGTGGGCAATACCGTTTTGGTGGTTGAGCACGAAGAAGAGATCATGAAAGCCGCCGACCATATTATCGACATCGGCCCGGCGGCTGGTACGCATGGCGGTAATCTGATGTTCTCGGGCACTTATGATGATATTATTAAGGATGATAACAGCCTTACCGGGCGTTACCTGAGCGGCAAAGAAGAAATAGCCATACCCAAAAGCCGCCGTAAGTGGAACGATTTTATCGAGATAAAAGGTGCAAGAGAAAACAACCTGAAGCATGTAAACGCGAAATTTCCTTTGGGAGTTTTAACCGTAGTGACCGGCGTTTCCGGCTCGGGTAAAACAAGTCTGGTGAAACGCATACTGGCCCCCGCCCTGCAAAAAACGCTGGGCAATTATTCGGGCGAACAAACCGGCTCGTACGACAGTATTGAAGGCGATCATCAAAAAATTGAGCAGGTTGAAATGGTGGACCAAAACCCGATCGGCCGCTCGTCACGTTCAAACCCGGTTACATATGTAAAGGCCTGGGACGAGATACGCAACCTGTACGCCTCTCAGCCAGTGGCAAAAGCAGCCGGGTTAAAACCTTCAGCGTTTTCATTTAATGTAGAAGGCGGGCGATGCGATGTTTGCCAGGGCGAGGGCGAGGTGAAGATCGAGATGCAGTTTATGGCCGATATTTTCCTGACCTGCGAAGCCTGCGACGGCAAGCGCTTTAAACAGCATATACTGGATGTTACTTACCAGGATAAAAATGTGTCCGAAGTATTGAGCATGACGATTGATGAGGCTTTGGAGTTTTTTGCCAAAGAGCCGAAGATCATCAATAAAATAAAACCGCTGGTTGACGTTGGTTTGGGATATGTCCAACTGGGGCAGTCGTCCAATACCCTGTCCGGCGGCGAGGCCCAGCGTATCAAGCTAGCGTCTTTCCTTGTAAAAGGGAATAATACGCACAAAACGCTGTTCATTTTTGACGAACCGACAACCGGTCTGCATTTCGCCGACATCAAAAAACTGCTAAAATCATTCGATGCCCTGCTCGACCATGGCAATACCATTATCGTGATCGAGCACAATATGGATGTCATTAAATGCGCCGACTGGGTCATCGACATCGGCCCCGAAGGCGGCGACAACGGCGGTAAAGTTATTTTTGAAGGTTTGCCGGAAGATTTAATCAAAGAAAAGGATTCGTATACCGGTAAGTTTTTGAAGGAACGTTTCTAGCCCGCTCGTCATTGCGAGGAACGAAGCAATCCCCGACTTGCAGGTCCGCCCTGTAAAGTGTAGAGATTGCTTCGTTCCTCGCAATGACGCTCCTGTATGAATGTCAATAGTGATATCGTACAAACGCCTCCATAGCTTCATACTC
>DATMOF010000012.1:0-177877 GCA_035568395.1 Mucilaginibacter sp.
GTTCCGCAAATGCAACAATTTGTAATAATACTCCTCAGAATTATAACATAGCCAGCAACGTACCCGGGGCAACGTTTACCTGGAGCAGAGCTGCGGTTACGGGAATTAGCAACCTCGCCGCAAACGGGCAAACCAGCAGCAGTATCACTGAAACGCTGATTAATACCTCGAATTCTAACGTGACTGTAACCTATATAATTGTTCCACGAACAAACGGGTGCGACGGGCCGCCTTTTAAGTATACTGTAAAAGTTAATCCTACAGTAATTATAACCAATAATTCGTTATTGCAAACCGTATGTTCTCAAAGCAATTCAATTCCGGTTACCCTTACAACAAATGTAATCGGCGCGACCACGACCTGGACAGCATCCGCGTCACCGGGAATAACAGGTTTTATTGCCAACGGCACTAACACAATCCCGTCGCAAACGCTGATCAATTCGGGCACAACCGCGGGCGCAGTTACCTATAGCATAACGCCATCGTATAATAATTGTACCGAAATAATAACCACATATACAATCACAGTCAATCCAAAACCATTGGTGCCTGTTATAACAAGCAACTCCCCGGTGTGTAGCGGCTCGGCAATATTATTATCGACCCCGGCTATACCAGGGGCCGGCTATAGCTGGACAGGGCCAAACGGCTTTGCTTCGAATCTTCAAAATCCGCAGATACCAAACGCCACTACACAGTTTAGCGGGGTTTATTCGCTAATAGAAACGGTTAATGGCTGCAGCAGCGATGTGGGAACTGTAACTGTCCGGGTAAATCAAACGCCGGCTGCACCGGTGCTTACAAGCAATAGCCCAGCCTGCGCAGGCAGCACGCTTAACTTAACTGCGAGCACCATAGCCGGTGCAACGTATAGCTGGACCGGGCCGAACGGCTTTACTTCAACGCTTCAAAATCCGGTTATCAACAACGTTTCGGTTTCAGCAACGGGAACTTATTCGGTAACAGCGACAGTAAACGGGTGCCCAAGCCCAACCGGCACTATCCAGGTTTTGGTAAACCCGGTACCAACCGCGCCGGTTATTACAACCAACAGCCCTATCTGCGCCGGAAGCACCCTTACCCTTAGCGCCAAAAGTATCCCGGGCTCAACCTATCAATGGACTGGCCCGAACGGCTTTACCTCAACGCTTCAAAATATCACGATCCCTGCTGCGCCGACGATCGCTACAGGAACTTATACCGTTATCGCTTCAGTGGGGAATTGCCCGGGCCCGGCATCCACAGTAGCGGTTTCTGTCGATCAAACCCCTATCAATCCAATCGCATCAAGCAATTCTCCGGTTTGTTCGGGAAATCCCTTACAGCTGGACGTGGACTATTATAACGGATCGGTTTACACCTGGACGGGGCCAAACGGCTTTAAATCGAATCTTCGCAACCCGGTTATCGACAATTCGGTTGTGGCCAACCAGGGGCGTTACAGTGTTACCATTGTTTCGCCGGGTTGTATCGTTACCACTACCGTATCAACTGATGTAATCGTAAATCAAACGCCGGCAGTGCCGCTTGCATCAAATAACAGCCCGGTTTGCGCGGGCCAGCGCCTGCAGCTTTCGGCATCAACGATCAACGGTGCATCATACAGGTGGAGCGGACCTAACGGTTTCTCATCTACGCTTCAAAACCCGGTGATCGACAATGTTTCAGCGAGCACGGCGGGCAGCTATTCGGTATTCGTTATTGCAAACGGCTGCAGCAGCACGACATCTGTTACGTCTGTTTCCATCGACCAGCCACCCGTTGTGAACGCCGGTATTGATCAAACCGTTTGCGCCAATAACTCAACCGTGTTTTTAAACGGAACGGTTACCGGCGGAAGCACTACCGGCGTATGGAGCAGCAGTGGCACCGGTACCTTTACAGCCGGGGCTTTGAGCCTGCGCGGCACTTATATCCCATCCGCGGCAGACATTGCCGCCGGCGGGGTTACGTTAACGCTGACACCTACCCTTACTGCTTCCTGTTTCCCTACACCGGCCTCAATTAAAGTCACGATAAACCCAACGCCTATCGTAATTGCGGGAAAAGACCAGATCGTGTGTGCAAACCAGGATGCGCTGTTAAACGGCTCGGTTACCTACGCCGCAGGCGGCACATGGACGAGTTCGGGAACCGGGCACTTCAACCCGTCGAACACCGCATTGGACGCAACTTATGTTTTTAGCGAGGCGGATAAAAAGACCGGCAATGTTATTCTTACGCTTACATCCAGCGGGCCGGGCAACTGCCTGCCGGTATTGTCAAAGATGAATATTAAAATAGTTCCGCTACCTATTATTGAAGCTATCCCGCAGTTGTATGTGCTGCAAAATGAAACAGCTATTTTGAAAGCGTCGGTAGTTGGCACCAACCTTACCTATTTGTGGACGCCAAATATCTATCTGAACAACAATACGCTGGAAACCCCGGTTTTTACCGGCGTAGGAGACGTAACCTATACGTTAACTGTTACCGGGGCCGCGGGCTGCGTTGCACAAACAACGTTTAATATAAAGGTACTTAAACCAATAGTGATCCCGAACACCTTTACGCCAAACGGCGACGGCATCAACGACACCTGGGTTATCAAGGAGCTGGACACCTATCCTAATATAACCGTCAGGATATTTGACCGGTACGGACAGCAGCTATATTATTCAAATGGTTACCCCCAGGCATGGGACGGCACGTATAATGGCAAAAAATTGCCGTGGGGAACTTATTATTACCTGATCGATCTAAAAAATTATAATAAGAAACTATCCGGCTGGGTCGCCATCGTAAAATAACCGGAAACTGCACATTCTATGTTAAGGATGCGGCAAAAGATCGGTTAATCGTGGTGCCGTTTTAAATATTGATAAAGCTGCGAACCGGCCAGCAGAAACGCGCCGGTGCCGTATACTTCGTTACTGCGGTCGGTAACTTTATCGGGGCTGGCGCCTATGGGCTGCACATAGCCCAGCATACCGTCGGGCTGTACGGCCGTGATCAATGCTACCCACGCTTTTTTGGCAACAGGCAGATATTGCGCCTTGTTTAAGATGCCATGATTTATGCCCCATAAAAAAGCATAGCAATAAAACCCTGTTCCGCTGGTTTCTTTGATCGGGTAGCTGTCCGGGTCAAGCAGCGAGGCATGCCAGCTGCCGTCCGGTTGCTGCAACGAGGCTATTTTTGATGCCATTTCTTTAAACTGGCTTACAAACTTTTCCCTGCCAGGATAATTCGCGGGCATGTTTTCGAGCACACGTGCCAGGCCGGCCAGTACCCAGCCATTCCCTCGCGACCAAAATACTTTGGCACCATTTTTTTCCTTCTTGTTCAAAAAGCTGCCGTCCCGCGAGTACAGTTTTTCATGGGTATCGTATAAATAATCGGTAGTCTTCCACCATAGCGAAGTTGCCTTGTTCAAATATTTCAAATCGCCGGTAGCGGTTGATAGATAGGCCAGCGCCGTGGGGCCCATAAACAAGGCGTCGCACCAAGCCCATTCGCGGTTTTGTATACCGTTTTTCCACTCCAGCGACTCGCCGAAAGGCAGGCCCACAATGCTATCCGCCAGGTGCCAGAACGGCCCGATCATTTTTGGCTGTTTATATTTCATGTACAGCAGCGAGTAGGTTTGCCCGATGCAATAATCATCGGCCATCAGCCGGTTGCGGCCCGTGTTCCAATTCACGTCGTCGCCGATCGTTATCAGTGTCTGATCGTACTTTTCATCGTTGCTGACCTTGCTTAAGTCGAACAAACCGGTATATAGAGCGGCATTGGTCCAGTCGGTTTTTTTGTGTTTGAACCCATCTGTCTTCCATGACTGCAGCTGCCAATCGCCAACACGTGTCATTATTTTTAAAACAGATTGCGAATTAAAAATGGTGTCGCCGGGCTTGCTTGTAACACCGGCAGATTTTGCTGCAAATGATGATAAAACCAGTAACAATGATGCTAACCTTATTTTAGCGGCGATTTGGTTGAGTTGCATTTATGTAAATTGAGGGTGACAATTCGGTTTGATTAAAAATAACGGCATAAATTTATGTTTTAAATTGATTTTTTACGCATTTAGGAACGATAGATATAATTGCATCGCTCATCATTTATCAACTGATTGGTTTACATTTACAGACAGGCGATATTTACTTATTCTTCAATTTAAACCTGTATTTAAAATTAAATCCATCAAAATTCACCATTATGAAAACTACAGTATTTATAAAGTCAGTTTTAGCAGCTGCCTCATTAACCACGGCACTTTTTTGTTTTAGCGCTAATGCACAGGAATATGTTTCGCCAACCAATCCTCCGCTTACGGGGAGATCGCCAGGCGTAAAAGTAAAATTGATCAGCGCCGACGGCCCAACCAAAACCTATGTTTTGATATTCGCAAAGGGCGATGAAGTGATGTCGGGTTTAAAAGAATTTGCTGTTAAATACCATGTTAAAAGCGCGCATTTTAACGCAATTGGCGATGCCAGTTCGGTAAAATTTGGGTGGTACGATATATCAAAGAAGATGTTTAAAGTGATGCGCCTTAACGAGTTTGCCGAGATCACTTCGCTTGCCGGCGACATTACTATTTATAATAACAACCCGGTAGTGCACGCGCATATCAGCATGGCAACACAGGACGGCATCGTGCATGGCGGTCACTTATTTGAAGCATTTATATCGCCCACATTGCAACTAATGATGACGGTTGAACCCGTTTCATTATTCAAAAAATTAGACCCGGAAAGCGGTATTCTTATTATTGATCCTGATCTGAAGAAATGATATCCAGCATATATGCAAAGACGACAATTTATCAAAACCTCAGCCATTGCCGGTATGTACTCGATGGTAGCCGCACCTGTATTGGCCAATACCAATCTACTACAAGCCGGCGGCATAACCGGCGACGACGAGCCGTGGTTTAACCGGTCGATGCGATGGGCGCAGCTTGCCTTTGTAGAAAATGACCCCACCCGCTGTGACCCTGATTTTTGGCTCGATTATTTTAAACGTATCCATGCCGATGGTGTTTTGCTGAGCGCCGGCGGTGTGGTTGCCTTTTATCCTACCGATATACCGCTCCATCACAGGAGCGATTTCCTGGGCAATAAAGACCTGGTTGGCTATATGGTGGAAGGCTGCCGAAAAATGAACATGACAGTGTGTTTACGTACCGATCCGCATGCGGCGCGGCAAAATGTGTACGACGCCCACCCCGACTGGATAGCTGTGACGGCCGACGGGCAGAAACGGCGCCACTGGGCTAACCCGGAACTTTGGGTAACCTGCGGGTTAGGCCCGTATAACTTTGAGTTTATGACCAAAGTGCACCAGGAAATTATGCACAAGTACCAGCCCGAAGGCATATTTTCAAATCGCTGGGGCGGCAGCGGCATGTGCTACTGCGTGCATTGTGTCGAAAATTTTAAACTATTTTCCGGCGGAATGGAACTGCCCCGCGGTAACACAGCTGCTGCAATGTCCAAATACAAAGAGTGGAATGTTGCCAGGCTTAAAGAACTATGGTTTTTGTGGGATGCCGAAATTCGCAAAATAAAACCCGCTTCGCGGTTTATTCCAAATGGTTTTCCGGACAATAAAATAACGGCTCAATTGTCTGACATATTTTTCGTGGACAGGCAGGGAAGATCGGGAGCGATACCACCGTGGAGCGCGGGCAGAGGCGCGAAAGAATTACGCGCCGGCGGGATGGGCATGAAACCGATGATCCATATATTCAGCGTTGGGCTGGAGGAGCCGCCCCGGTGGAAAGATTCGGTGAACACCGACGCAGAGCTGCGGGTTTGGGCGGCGGGCGGCGTAGCCAATGGTATGCGGCCTTGTTTTGTAAAATTTGGCGCAACACCTATCGATAAGCGCTGGTTTAGCCCGATAGAAAAAATTTACCAGGGCTTTTACCGGAGCGAGCGCTACCTTAGAAATACGGCGTTGATGGCCCGTGTGGCGGTTGTAATTGGGAGTGAAAGCGCGGGCGAAAACCACCCGTGGCAGCAAAACGGCAGTTTCCACATGCATGGCATGTATCATAACCTGGTTGAAGGGCATATTCCGTTTGAAATGATAAGCGCCGCCATGCTGGATGCCGAACATCTAAAACCTTTCAAATTGCTTATCCTGCCAAATATCGCTGCGCTTTCTGACGACCAGTGTACGCAAATACGGGAATTTGTAAATAGCGGCGGAAGTTTACTGGCCACCTTTGAGTCGTCACTTTATAATGAAACAGGAAAAAGACGCACTGATTTCGGCCTCGCCGATGTGTTTGGCGTATCCTTTGGCCAGGGCGTAGAAGGGCCGATGCAAAACAGTTACCTGAGGTTAAAGAGCAACCCCGTTACCGGTAAATTTCACCCGGTATTGGAAGGCCTTGAAGATGCCAACCGTATCATCAATGGTATTTTCAGCGTTAAAGTAACACCCGGGCCAGCCGGTTTCCCATCACCGGTTACCCTTGTACCAAGCTATCCCGACCTGCCCATGGAAGATGTGTACACCCGTCAGCCCGATACGGATACCAGGGAACTTTACCTGCGTGAGACGGGAAACGGAAGGGTAGCTTATTTCCCATGGGATATCGACCGCACATTTTGGCAATACATGGCGCCCGATCATGGCAGGCTGCTTAGCAATACCATCCGCTGGGCGCTTAACGAAGACCCGATAGTAACGGTTAAAGCGCCGGGCCTGGTAGAAACCACCGTTTGGCGACAGGCTAAGTCAATGACGGTGCACCTTGTAAACTTAACCAACCCGATGATGATGAAAGGCCCTTTCCGCGAGTTGATCCCAGTGGATGCCGAGGTTAGCATTAAAATACCCGCAAATAAAAAAGTTACCGGCGTGCAGCTGCCCGTAAGCGGGCGCAAACCTGAATATGCTATTAAAAATGGCAGGGTAATATTGAAAGTACATCAAATAATGGATCACGAGATCATTGGGGTAGATTTGGTATAACCTGGCTTTTGGTTAGTCCTCTATAGCCTCAATGCCTTGTTCCTTCAATTTTGCCAGGCCGCCTTTCATTGCTTTTACCTGTTCGGGCGAGTGCCCCTGCCATATGGTGACCTCGCCAACGATCTTAAACGAATGTTTTGAGCGGTAAGACTTTGTTGGATTACCCGGGAATTTTTTGTCTGTTAAATCGGGGTCATCCTCAATCGGGCCAAGCGGCTCTACCAAATATATTCTTTCGCGCCCTTCGCCTAAAGCAAGTTCGGCGCCCCATACTGCAGCATCAAGCGTAGCGGTGAGATAGATATATTCCGCTTTGTTTTTTTGCCCGTAGTTTGAGTTGATACCAATTTGGATAAAGTCGCCAATCCTTAGGTCAGCCTTTGTGCCGTGGAAGTATGTCTGGGCAAAAACGGTATGAATTGGCCCTTCCGATTTGTTTTCACTTTTGTTTGTTTCCATTGTAGTTGGTGTTATCGTCAATGACGCGCTGTTATTGACGATAAAGTTAAATTTTAAAGATAAACTTTTTTATTTCTATTAACATTTGAAGCCTGGCTTACGCCTACCGCTATCTAAGTTTATTTACGGGCAAGCGTGGACGCTTGCCCGGGCGGGGGTTCCGCCATTTACCTCGCCATTATCCGGCCGGAATAAAAGGTGCAGAACTAATCGATCTGCACCCCTGCACACCATTAGTTCAGGAAAATATTAACGTGTTGAACAAACAACTCCGGATACTGATATTGTGCTCCGTGATTGGCGTCAGGATAAAGGATAAGTTGAGCGTTTGGTATGTTCTGCTGAAGGATGTATGAATTGATGGTATAAACGATGACGTCGTTGCTGCCATTAATCACAAGCGTTGGCTGAGTGATTTTCTTAAGGTCGGAATATCGATCTTCTGTTATCACATTGTAAGCGCTCAGCGCAGTTGCCTGTGCGGCGGCGACCGTTTCTTTAACTTCAGGGTCGCGGCCCACTGTACGCGCCCTGAACCGATCCAGAAACCTTCTTCCGGCTGCCTGGCTTTTGGCTGAAGGCGTAAAGAAGACTTTTAACCATAGTTCTTCCGGAACATCGTAGGTCGCGCCAAATATCTCCATTGCTTCGGTGCTCAGCGACTGCATCGCCTCGCCGCCTTTCGGACCGGTACCTACCAAAACTAGTTTATTAACTAATTCCGGGCGGTCGATTGTGATTTGCTGAGCGACCAGTCCGCCCAGGGAGAATCCCAAGACATCTATTTTACGAATGCCGAGGGCATCTATAAAGGCTTCTGCATAACGAGCCATTTCATATATTGACTCCGGTACCTCGCCGCTACTGGTTGATATGCCTGCATTATTAAAAAGTATTACTTCGCGTTCCCTGGCAAAACCATCGGTAACAAGCGGATCCCAATGGTCCATGGTTCCCGTAAAATGCATATTGAAAAGCAGGGGAATTCCACCGGTTTTTCCAAAACGACGGTATGCGAACCGGATTCCTGCAGCCTCAATGAACTGGGTAGGAGCGGTATTATGTGTGTGTGCGTTCATGATAATTCTTATTTATACTGTTATTTAGGCCAGGAACCCGCCATCCACGCCAATAGATGAACCGGTAAGATATGGTGACTTGTCTGAACCGAGGAAGACAATGGCCTGAGCAATTTCTTCTGGTTGCCCCACTCTTCCCACCGGAACGGTGGACACCAGACCGTTATAATTTTCTTCGGTCCCGGTGAAACGTTTAAGCATTCCGGTTTCAGTCGTACCGGGGGCAATAACGTTAACACGAACGCCTGTGGTGGCCACTTCAAGTGCTACGGATTTTGTGATTCCTTCCACAGCATGCTTGCTCCCTACATAAATTGAAGCATAGCCCGCACCGCGACGACCATAGGTCGAAGAAATGTTGATGATACTGCCATGTCCTTTTGGTATCATCACCCTTAGCTCATGCTTTAAACTTAATACAGTGCCCAGCACATTGGTATCGAAGGTTTCAGCATAACTTTCCGCGGTTTGATCTGAGATCGGCCCCGGAGTTCCTTCAACAGCTGCATTATTGACAGCCACGTCAATACGGCCAAATCGCGCCACTGTCTGATCCACCAGGTTTTCTACTTCCTTCTCATAACGGACGTCCGTCTTGATAAATTTAGCCTCAACACCTTTTGAGCGGAGTTCGGCTTCGAGTTGCCGGCCAGCTTCTTCGCGGCGTCCGGCGATCACGACCGTAGAACCTTCATCAGCGAAGGCAAGCGCAGTCGCCCTGCCGATTCCGGTAAGCGCGCCGGTAATTAATACGACACTTTCTGATAGCTCACGTTTTGCACGGTTGTTTTTTTTCTCTGTAGTTTCCATTTTAATTTAAGTTTATTTGTTATAGATATGTATTAATTAATTTAGATATTTCGATATGTAGATTAAAAAGAAAAGCGAATAGTATAACCTGTTGCAATAGTCCCTTTTGTAATCCTTGAAAGTTTTCATCATACTTGTGACGATCTCGTTTGTTTTTTTTAATCATTTCTGATATCTGGGACAAAGGTACTTGTTATTTCCATATATCTAAATATATCGATATATTTTTATCATGCAGGCTCTTCTTTTACATTCTGCAGACATTAAAGAAATTTCGATACCATCAAACGGTCGCCCCCTTTCACGAGCAAATAAATGATTGACTTACTTCTCTATTGCTGCTTGTATGCCACTTGAAGTAAGTTCTCTTAACGTATCAGGCATTCCAGAGAAACGGTATGCTGATTAAGTACACGCCAAAACCTGGCACGGTTACGTTTGCACCGGGCATAGTAAGCTTGTGAAAAGTTTGCGTTTGCGGCGGATCTGGCAGGCAGTGCGGCTATCGAATATTATTTCCCTTTAAAATCGCTAAGATAAGAAACATAGTCACCGAGGACCTCCTGGTTAATTTTATAACGGGCATGACGGCCATCCTTTTCAGCATGCAACAACTCGGCATCAACCAATTGACTTAAATGATGCGAAATAGTTGACTGGGCCAAATTGAACATCTGCGTAATAGCCTGACATTGCAACCAGTCTTTTTCCTCCTTAACAGCCTGCATGATCCTGATACGGTAAGGATCGCCCAGGGCTTTGGATATCTTTTCGACCTTTTTGTTATCGATATTCGTATTCATATATGCAAAAGTATCGATTTTACGCCATAATTCTTCAATACGAAATATAAGTTAAATCTCATTTTTTCGGGTTGGGTCCGCGACTTTAGTAATATCTAACAACTCCAATCGGACGATACCTGACTACGGTCGTAGACTGCACTATGATATGTTACAGCCAATATAATAGATGTTTGATGCTTCCTCTCCTCTGGCGCGAGAATGCCGCGCAGGCAAATGAGGTGGCGTTCTCGTGCCCCGCTTGCAGATAACAAACTATGCCGGCCATCCTATCATCGGCTCAACCAAATTGATATTGACTACGCCGGGCAAACCGTAATAAACTGATTGGCACGAGAACTCAGCGCTCCGGCCTTTGCCCGGCATTCTCGCGCCAGGATTGCGTTGAAGCCGCGTTAGCGGGCGTCGCGGATACCGGCACTTCGCGAATAAGGCCTGCAGCCGTATGAGCAAAGCACGCGACCCGCTTCTACCAGCGGGGAACGCCCTGATGGTCATTGGTCATTAGTCAGTTTTACAGTAGCGCAACAATCACCTCCACATCTTCGCCCGTTTGCACTTATGGCACGGCTTTTTTAATTATCTCCCCAAATACATCTATCTGTTTGATCTGC
The DNA here is from genome assembly GCA_035568395.1 of Mucilaginibacter sp. Taxonomy (GTDB): domain Bacteria; phylum Bacteroidota; class Bacteroidia; order Sphingobacteriales; family Sphingobacteriaceae; genus Mucilaginibacter. Next base: position 10,738 of record DATMOF010000012.1, read on the forward strand.
ACAGTATAGAGATTGCTTTCCCGAAAAAGTCGGGACAGGCTGTTCCCTGCCTACCGGCAGGCAGGCTCGCAATGACGCGCGGAGTTAAACATCAAGCGTTTGCCCTGATGATGCGGTTCACCGTTGCCGAGCCCATATTTAGTTTCGCGGCTATTTGGCGGGTGCTGAGGTTCTGTTTGGCCAGTTCGAGCACCTGTGCCTGCAATAGTTCGAAATCGCGCTGGCTGGGGCGCAGCAGGTGGTCGCGCTCGTAGCCCTGGCCCAGGAACTCGAACTGCAAAAAGTTTAAGGGGCGCGTGATGTGGCAGAGGCAAACATTGTCGTCGCCGTATATTTCGGTGGTGCTGCGCTGCTTTACCTGCTTGAGGTAGCGCAGGCCTTTTTCCTTGTGGCTTTCGCCGATGGCGAAGGCGCTGTCGGCGAAGTTGATGAGCATTTTGCTGCCCTGCAGGTCGTTGCGGGTAATGGGCCTGGCGGGGTTGCGCTTTGGGGTATGCGCCAGCACGAGGATGGAAATTTGCAGCCTGGTTTTGAGCGCCTTTAAATGTTTCATGAGGGGCAGGGCCTCGGCGGCCCGTTCGGTGCCGCTGCGCAGCGAGGTAATGTTGTCAATGATGAGCACATCGGCGCCGGTGCGTTTTACGGCGTATTCGATGGCGCTGTTCATGTACTCGTCGTAGGTTTTAAAGTTGAAGGGCATATCGACGGTGGGGTCGAACCCGGCGCGGTAAAATCCTTTGCCAAACTGGTAGGGGACGTCCTGCCCGTTGATGTACCGCGACTGGAACTGCTTGCCCGACAGCTCAAAATCGAGATACACTACGTTGGCCTGTTCGGTCTCGATATCGAAGGTGTGGATGCGCTGGCGGCGGGCCAGCGCGTCGCCGATCTGCACGGCGAGCACGGATTTGCCGGCATTGGTATCGGCAAACAGGATGCATAATTCGCCTTCGTACCAAAACTCGCCGAACAGCATTTTGGGCACGGGGGTATTTTTTTCAATGTCCATCCAATGGTTGGCGGAATGGATCTGGAACATGTTTTTGGCGGGGTCCTTTTCAGGTACCTGGCCATATTTACCTGCTTTTTTGGCGCGCTCGGCGTACTGGCGGGATTCCTGGCGGATGCTTTCGATAAACCAGGGGCGTTCGGAGGTGTGGTTCATGGGGGTTGGAGATTAGAGGTTGGAGGTTAGAGATTGGGGATTAGTTTTTTTAGTTGGGGAAGTCAGTAAAGTCCGAAAGATTTTATTTGCATGGCGGTGGGCTCACCCCGACTGCGCTGCGCTGGTCGACCCTCTCTACGGCAGGCCGTAAAGAGGGTTTGGGGCAGGTGTATTAAGTTGTTAGTAACAATTTTTGATGCAAGAGGGATGATTTGTCCTGGCTCTTGATTCTTGTTGTCGGCGTGGACTCACCCCGACTGCGCTGCGCTGGCCGACCCTCTCTACGGCAGGCCGTAAAGAGGGTTTGGGGCAGGTGTATTAAGTTGTTAGTAACAAATTTTTGCTGCAAGAGGGATGATTTGTCCTGGCTCTTGATTCTTGGCTCTTGACTCTGCCTGGCCTGTTATATACAAATTTAAGTGGTGCAGATCTGAAAAGTGGTGACAGTGTTTTGTCAGTGTATCAGGTGTATCACCTGTATCAGGTGTATCAGGTGTATCAGGTGTATCTGTTGTATCAGCTGTATCACGCGTATCAGTTGTATCACATGTATCAGCTGTATCATGTGTATCTCTCTCGCGAAATGATACAGTAGCGATTGGCTGTGAATGCGCTAAAAACTGCCGGATATGAAAAATGCCCTTAACGAAATCGTTAAGGGTATGCGCTCCTGATCCCGTACGTACGGGACGAACCAGCGACCCTCTGATTAATCCCGCACGTGCGGGACTCTAACCAGCTGAGCCAGGATACCGGTAAATTCGCCGCCTGCTATAAGTTTTTCGATCAGCTTTCTGCTTTTTTGATTTTTAATGAATTTTTCAATTTTCATTGCTTCACCTTGTTTATTACCACAGGAATAAACAACCTTAAGTACCCAAGGCCGATGTTTTGAAGTAAAGGTTGTATTTTCTGAATAATTATGCTGTTCAAAGCGCCTTCTAAAATCATCTGAATAGCCAACATAGTAAATGTCGGAGGTTTTGGAATAAAGGATATAAATGTAATATTCCATAAAAAACAAAAAGCCCCGCGGACATGCGGGGCCTTGCTCCTGAGGCTGGGCTCGAACCAGCGACCCTCTGATTAACAGTCAGATGCTCTAACCAGCTGAGCTACTCAGGAATCTCTTTTTCTCCTATTATTATGTGCCCTCTGATTAATCCCGTATGTGCGGGACGCTAACCAGCTGAGCTACTCAGGAGTATTTTTGATTAGAGTGGTGCAAAAGTATGATTTCCGGGCTAATTTCACAATCTTTGCCGCAAAATATTTTAAAATTCTTCTGCATGAGTTTAGTAGTGATTGGTACTGTGGCATTTGACGCCATTGAAACACCCTTTGGTAAAACGGATAAAATTGTTGGCGGTGCTGCCACCTACGCGTGCCTGGCCGCGGCTTATTTTTATGATAACGTAAAAATTGTAGCCGTTGCCGGCGACGATTTCCCGCAAAGCGAAATTAAAAACTTCAACGATCACCACATCGACACAGAAGGATTACAAATAAAAAAAGGCGAAAAATCGTTTTTCTGGTCGGGTAAGTACCACAATGATATGAATAGCCGCGACACGCTGGCTACTGAACTGAATGTGCTGGCTGATTTCGACCCGATCATCCCGGATGCCTACCAGGACTGCGATTTTCTGATGCTGGGTAACCTGACGCCTAAAATACAGCAAACGGTGATTAGCCGGTTTAAAACCCGCCCGAAACTGGTGGTAATGGACACCATGAATTTCTGGATGGACATTGCTCTTGACGATTTGCTTGAAACCATAAAAATGGTTGACGTGCTAACTGTTAACGATGCCGAAGCCAGGCAGCTTTCGGGCGAGTACTCACTGGTAAAAGCCGCCCGTAAAATATTGGCCATGGGCCCAAAATACCTGATCATAAAAAAAGGCGAGCACGGTGCATTGCTATTTCATGAAGATAAAATATTCGCGGCGCCGGCCTTGCCGTTAGCAGAGGTGTTTGACCCGACAGGCGCCGGCGATACTTTCGCTGGCGGCTTTATAGGCTATATGGCAAAAGTTGGTACGGTTAGCTTCAACAATATGAAAAACGCGATCATTTTTGGTTCGGCGCTGGCTTCATTTTGTGTGGAGAAGTTCGGCACCGAAAAGATCAGAAATCTTACCGAACAGGAAATAGCCGACCGCGTGCAGGAGTTTGTAAGTTTATCGAAGTTTGAAATAGTATAATTGGATTGCGAAAGTTTCATTCCGGCTTCGGCATTCCGAACTCCGGATTCAAACTAGCTTTCCTATCGGATCAAAATTTTCAAATACCCATTCATCATGCGGGGCATCGGGCAACTCGGCGGTAAGATCCTGCCCGGCCCAGTGCTCATAGTGTTTGCCGTTGCGCCATAAACGGCTGCGGGATACATCGTAAATAACGCCTTTATAAGCTATCCATACTTCCGGCTTATCCTGACCGTTTCTTAACGCAAGTTGCGACTTCGTATAAACCGGCAATTCATCCATGTGGCTTGTTTTGGGCCTAAAATAAATAAAGAAGCCAATATAATCCAGCCTAAATCCCCTTAAAGTCAAAATGGGCATAAATCCTTCGGTTTAAGAAGTATTTATGCCCATTTCAATGGATCGTGGAATATGTTGATTTAGTTTTCTGCGTAAACTGGTTTTGCTACACCGTTATCGTAAGCCTTTAAGCTTTTCTTTAGCAATTTACGTGCAACGTGTATACGGGTTTTAACTGTGCCGATCGGAATTTCAAGGTGATCAGCGATCTCATGGTATTTGTGACCTTCAAAATACATGGTGAATGGCACAAAATAATCTTCAGGCAGCCTGTCTAAAGCTCTTTTAAGGTCATCCATTACAAATTTTGCCTCGCCCTGGTTCTTTGTTGAACTAAAGATCAGGTTTGGTGATGAAATCTCGTCGGATTTGGTTACAAAAGTGTTCATCTTAATAAACCTGCGGTAATTATTGATAAACGTGTTTTTCATGATTGTGTATAACCACCCCTTTAAATTAGTGCCTTCTTTAAACTTATTGTAATAGGTTATGGCCTTTAACATTGTATCCTGGACAAGGTCGTTGGCATCATCCGCATCATGGGTGAAATGTAAGGCATATGACCTTAATGAAGATGCCTGACGCAATACTAGGGTGTTAAACTCGATCTTTGTCATATAGTTAATGTTTTGTAGGGTGAACTAGACAAACATGATACCACTTACAAAACTTTTTAACCATCGGCCAAACCAATGCTACCACGAAAATAGTGTCGGTCATATGAGTGTAAACCGAACACGAAATGCGTTATAAACAGCTATAAAACAGCGAATTGTATATTAACGAAATTAATTAAGTTATAAAGGAAATGAGGGCCTTTACAGGAAAAACTTAATCTTTGAATTACAAAAAATTAACCGATGATATTCACTTCACGCTGCAGCATAACGCCAAATTTAGTGTACACACTGTCTATGATTTGCGACGAAAGTGTATACACTTCCAAACCAGTTGCCCCGCCATGGTTCACCAAAACCAGCGCCTGGTTTTTCCATGTGCCGGTATGGCCAACCACTTTGCCTTTCCAGCCGCATTGTTCAATAAGCCAGCCGGCCGCTAACTTAACCTCCTCGTTACCAACCGGGTAGTGGGCTATATCCGGGAATTTTGAATGGATAACTTCGAAGGTTTTAGCATCAATAACCGGGTTTTTGAAAAAACTGCCGGCATTGCCGATGGTTGAAGGATCGGGTAATTTCGAGACCCGGATGTGTGAAACAATCTGAGATACGTCCTTAATCGTCGGTGAGGTTATGCCGCGGTTAGCAAGTTCCTGTTCAATGGCGCCGTATTGCAGGTTAAAATGCGGGATAAGCGACAACTGTAGTTTTATGGATACAATAATATACCGGTCCTTTAATTCGTTTTTAAAAATGCTTTCGCGGTAGCCGAACTTGCAATCGGCTTTGGTAAAGGTTTTGAATTGACCTGTGGCGATCTCAAATGCGCAGCAACTGAAAAAAACATCCTGCAACTCAACGCCGTACGCGCCGATGTTCTGTACCGGCGATGCTCCCACCGAACCCGGGATCAAACTCAGATTTTCGATGCCGGCATAGCCGCGGGTAACGCAGAAATTTACCAGGTCGTTCCATACTTCGCCGGCGCCGGCTTCGATGAAAACCTCGTTGTGGTTGATGCGGTGTTCGATGCCGCGGATATTGATCCGGATAACCAGCCCGTCGAAATCGTTTACCAGCAGCAGGTTGCTGCCGCCGCCCAGCACAAGCGTTTTCATCTCCTTCCATTGCGGGTCAAGGAAAAGCTCGGCCAGTTTGTCCCTCTGGTTTATCTCGACGAAGTAAGCGGCCTTTGCCTCAACCCCGAAGGTGTTGAAATTTTTTAGCGAAACGTTTCTTTGGATCTGGAGCATTACAGTTTTATACGAGTGCCGAATTTCGGAATTTAATTGATAATATCAGCGCCAAATTCCTAATGTAGCTAGTGTTCGCTTTGCGTTACACACGAACGACCCGAACTGACACATTTTTGTCAGTGTATCAATTTGAGAGAGAGATACAGGTGATACAACTGATACAGCTGATACACCCCCCGAACATGTCGCGAACGCACCCCGAACACCCCTGAACACGCCATTTTTCAGTTAGCAGTGGTGAGCTGGCAGTGGCAGTAGCGAGGGGCAGTAGCAGTGGGCAGTAACAAATATTTGTAACTCTCTTCGTCTTGACTCTTGACTCTTGACTCTCCCTACCCACCCGCGTTAGGGATTGCAATGGATACCGGCCCGCGCCTAATGCCTGCGCAGTATGAATGGAAAGCCCGGCCCGGTCCTATCGCCGGGCAACGCCCAAAATAAATGTTAAATAATACTCGGCCCTCTTTCCGTTCGCCGGAATAACGCCAATGCATTTGCGTGAATGCCGCTCGCATAGTTAACTCACCCGGTCATCGCTTCGCCCCGCCACCCTCTCTATGGCAGGCCATAAAGAGGGAAAGTAAAAGAATAAAAATTTTCTTTTGAAGTTCACCCTCTTTCCGCTCGCCGGAGAGAGGGTCGACCAGCAAAGCGCAGTCGGGGTGAGTCCACGCCAATGCATTTGCGCTAATGCCGCTCGCATAGTTAACTCACCCGGCCATCGCTGCGCCCGGCCACCCTCCCGATAGCTATCGGGACTACCGCAGGCGGTAAAGAGGGGAAGGAAGAGAATAAAAATTTTCTTTTGAAGTTCCACCCTCTTTCCGCTCGCCGGAGAGAGGGTCGACCAGCGCAGTGCAGTCGGGGTGAGTCCACGCCAATGCATTTGCGTCACCTCCGCTCGTATATTTACTCACCCGGCCATCGCTGCGCCCGGCCACCCTCTCTACCGCAGGCGGTAAAGAGGGGAAGGAAAAAGAATAAAAAATTCTTTTGGAGCCTCACCCTCTTTCCGCTCGCCGGAGAGAGGGTCGACCAGCGCAGCGCAGTCGGGGTGAGTCTACGCCAATGCCTCCGTCATCGCATCGTTACATTAAGTTTTTGTTAACCATCCTTTCCAATCAAAAGCATTCCGTAGTTTTGAATATCAAAATTCAGCTATGAAAACAAAACTGCTTATCTGTATCGCTTTTTGTGCAATAACTTTATCTTCTTTCGCCCAGCTCCCCGGCCATATCCAAAAAACCAGCCAGGTGCTGCTGCCAAACGGCTGGAAGCTGAGCCCCGCCGGGCGCGGACTGCCTTTAGGCGATCTGCCTCTCAACATGCAACTATCTGCCTCCGGCAAACTGCTGGCGGTTACCAATAACGGCCAAAGCACACAGTCGGTCCAGCTCATCGACCCGAAAACCGAAAAACAGCTCGACCAAAAAACCATCGGCAAATCGTGGTATGGCCTGGCTTTCAGTCATGACGAAAAAACGCTGTACGCATCCGGCGGAAATGATAACTGGATACTGGCCTACCCCATCGATAACAATAAGTTCGGCAAACCCGACACCCTGAAGCTGGCCCCGGCCGCATGGCCCAAAAACAAGGTATGCGCCACGGGCATTACCGTTAATAAAGCCAATACCCGCCTGTACACCGTTACCAAAGAAGACAGCTCCCTGTACGTGTTCGACCCGGCCAGCCGCCATATATTAAAGCGCGTTAAGCTGCCGGCCGAGGCCTATAGCTGCATCCTCTCGCCCGACGAAAAAACCCTCTACATTTCCATCTGGGGCGCCGAAGAAGTAGCCTGTTACAGCACCGTTACCGGGAACATAACCACCATAAAAGCCGGCAGCCATCCCAACGAAATATTACTGAACAAACAAGGCACCATTTTATTCGTGGCCAACGCAAATGATAACAGCGTTTCGGTGGTCAACACCGTTAGCCGCAAAACCGTCGAAGTTATTTCTACGGTGCTATACCCTACGCATTTAACCGGCTCAACCACCAACGGGCTGGCGCTGTCGCCGGACGAAAAAACGCTGTACATTGCCAATGCCGATAACAACTGCCTGGCCGTGTTTGATGTGAGCAAGCCCGGCAGCAGCCACAGCCTCGGGTTTATCCCGGTGGGCTGGTACCCCACCAACGTAAAAACGCTTGGCGGTAAAATACTGGTTGCCAATGGCAAGGGTTTTACCTCTATGGCCAATCCAAAGGGGCCGCAGCCGGTTAAAAAGGCCGATAACAGCGGCTATAAAAGCGGCGCCATCAACAGCCGCGAGCAATACATCGGCGGCTTGTTTAAAGGCACGCTGTCGTTTATCACCGTGCCTCAGCCCGCGCAGCTTAAAGCCTATACGCAACAAGTTTACGCCAATACCCCTTTTAATAATAAAGTAACCGTTACGGCTGCGGGCATGGCGGGCAACCCCATCCCCCGCACGCGCGGCGGCAAATCGCCCATTAAGTATGTGTTTTATATCATTAAGGAAAACCGCAGTTACGACCAGGTTTTGGGCGATATGCCCCAGGGCAACGGCGATACTTCCCTATGCATCTTCGGCAACAGGGTTACGCCCAACGAGCATGCCATAGCCCGCGAGTTTGCGCTGCTGGATAATTTTTACGTGGATGCCGAGGTAAGCGCCGACGGCCATAACTGGAGCATGGCGGCATACGCCACCGACTTTATCGAAAAAACATGGCCCACCAGCTATGGCGGCCGCGGCGGCAATTACGACTCGGAGGCCGAGCGCGAAATAGGCAACCCCCGCGACGGCTACATTTGGGATTATTGCAAACGCGCAGGTGTTAGCTACCGCACCTATGGCGAATTTGCCGAATACAACAAAGTGAACATCCCATCGCTAAAGGGCCACTCCTGCACCAAATCGCCAAGCTTCGACCTGTCGATAAAGGACGTAACACGCGAAGCGATATGGGCGCACGATTTCGATTCGCTGCTCACCAAAAACGCCGTGCCGCGGTTCAACTCCATCCGCATATCAAACGACCATACCAGCGGCCAGCGAAAAGGCGCCATATCGCCGATAGCTGCCGTGGCGGATAACGACCTGGCCGTGGGCCAATTGATCGAGCACCTGTCAAAAAGCAGCATCTGGAAAGAATCTGTCGTGTTTATCCTCGAGGATGACGCCCAAAACGGCCCCGACCATATCGACGCGCACCGCTCGCCCGTTTTTGTCGCCGGGCCGTATGTAAAACGCAACGCCGTTATCCACAGCATGTACTCCACCTCCGGCGTGTTGCGCACCATCGAACTCATCCTGGGCCTGCCGCCCATGAGCCAGTACGATGCCGCCGCCGTACCTATGTTTGAGTGCTTCACCAGCAAGCCCGACCTTACCCCCTACCAAACCAAACCCGCGCAGGTAAACCTGGAGCAGCGCAACGTAGCCGTAAACCAAAGCAGCAAAGTATCGCAGTCGTTCAACCTAACCAAAGAAGACGCCGTGCCCGACATTGTCCTCAACGAAGTGATCTGGAAGTCGGTAAAAGGCGAAGCTTCCGTTATGCCCGCCCCCAAACACAGCGCGTTCGTGATTTTGGAGAAGAAGAAAAAGAAAAGGGATGATGATGATTGATGTTGTTGATGTGCAGATGTGCAAATTTCAGATGTGCAGATGAGGATTGAAGATTTAGAGGTTGGGAAAGAGGGTGGATTTGTGTGCGACGATGGATTTGAAAATTTGGAAAGGAAGTTGGATTTTGGGTGTTGATTATACTTTTCCTCTTCGCCATGCAAAGGACTGCTAACTGCCAACTTATAACTGCCAACTGAACAAGGGCGTTCCCCGCTGGTAGAAGCGGGTCGCGTGCTTTGCTCATACGGCTGCAGGCATTGGGCGCGGCCTGCACTGAACCCGTCGAAGTGCCGGTATCTGCGTCGCCCGCTAACGCGATCCTCGCGCGCGAACGCCGCGCAAAGGCCACAAACGCTGAGTTCTCGTGACAACATAGTAGCTTTCCTGCAAGCGGGGCACGAGAACGCCACCTCTATTTGCCTGCACTGCATTCTCGCGCCAGAGACAGGACTATTGATTAATATTCATTATCATTCGAATCTTTGTAAACACGGGCTAAATATGTAAGTTAGCTATTACAAAACTAAATACTTATCGAAATCTTGGAATCTAATGAAAACCCAATATTATATAGTGGTGCCGAAATACTGCAACACATTGCGGAGATTACGCCCAAAAAGCTAGTCGTACCTCCGAAAAGAAAAACCCATGACGAAGCATCACAGGGGGTTCGCAATCATACTTTTAAAAAGTATCACTTCACCGGCAAATTCGACGGATTCATATTTAAGGGATGCAAATTCATAGAATGTACATTCGAGAATATTTGGGGATTCTTTCATTACTTTAAGAAGTGCGAATTCACTGGTTGTACTTTCAGAAATTCAAGGTTTTCTCATGGCCAGTTTGGCTGGACCGAACTAGTTTTCTTTAAATGCTATTTTAGAAACGTAGAGATAGATGAAGGCGATCTTGACAATAGTATTTTTCAGGATTGCGAAATATCTGGACTCAGAATGGCTGAAGACGTCTTTAATGTTGAATTTTTAGATTGTCGTATTGAGGACAGCCAATTTCGTTCAATAGTTTATTATCCGCCTGATGTACCTTTGGAAGAGGCTGCCAATGATGTAATTTTTACAGATTGCAATATTATTGATACCTATTTCACCAGTATTGATTTTAGAAATAGTCGGTTTAACAATTGCAGCTTGTACTTCTGTGTTTTTCAGAATTGCACGATAGCTAACCAAACCATTACAATTGGTGACAAAAAGCTTCAACCAGTATATGCTTCAATGGACTTTCAAACCATTCTAAAAAGCGACATATCGGACATTGGGGTATTACAACAGCATTTTAATATTCACATCCCAGATTATAAGTCAAGGATTAGTGAAATGTCGACCAAAATGGAATATAAAAAGATCTTCATTTCCTACAGCTTTAAAGATCAAATCTTCGCTCGCGCTTTAAACGAAGTGCTTAAAAAAAATGGCGTAAAAACCTTTTTATGGGAAAATGATGCCCCCGGAGGTCAATACCTGGAAGATATCATGTCCAAGAATGTATATAATCATGATATTATGTTGTTTATAGCTTCAGAACATTCCCTAAAAAGTAAAGCCTGTCAATTTGAATTAAGCACCGGAAGGAAAAAACAAGAGGAAACTTGGCAGAACGTTTTCTTCAGTGTACATATTGATAATTATCTTTTCGAGGTAAAGCAAAATCAAATACGCCCGATTGACAAGGCTGAGGAATACTGGAAAAACATCGAAGAACTAAAACGAGTCAATTCACAAGACTTTAGCAGTTTTTCCAAAATGCTTCCGGAAGATTTAAAGAGTTTTGAACTAGCGGTAGTTCAAAAAATAGTGACACAGTTACAACCGGCATAAAAAATTACTTATATTGAAGATGAATAACTACGACTTCCTCGTTTACTTACCTTATTCTCTCTAGCGCGAGAATGTCGGGCAAAGGCGGATTATTACGGTTTGAAAGGCCTAATTGATGTTATTTTGGTTGAACCGATGGTGCTTTGCTCATACGGTTGCCGGCCTTAGGCGTGGCCTGCATTGAGCTCGTCGAAGTGCCGGTATCCGCGACGCTCACTAACGCGAGCATTGAATATTATGTAAAATATAGTTACCTCTATTTCATAAATTATCGAAGCTGATTGGAGTGTTATATAAGTTTAATTTCTTTTCATTTTCTATGGATAAAATATTTCTCATCGGCCTTGAAAAATAAACAGTACGTTTTAACGCTGCGTTAGTTTTGTCTCCGTGTTCAACTAAAATCTCATCTATTAAATGTTTGACCGAATCCTGAAGAAGAAGACACTCACTAAATGTTTCATACTCAAATAACACATTGTTAGCTTTATAAATTTGAATATTTGTATTGCTCAATATTTTTGATTCCAGATATGGCAACGCCTTTTTTATTTTTAGAATATGAAGATCTGTACAATAGGGGCCATCTTTTTGTCTAATAATATAAGAATTAGTAAGCCTAGCACCAAATTTTATTACGCTTCTGTATTCAATTAAATAAAAAAGTTTATGTAAAGCAAAGTAAGTGTAGGTACTCTTTTTCTGATACAAATAGTTGATAATTGAAATAACATCTATTGATGGCGTGGAAACAAAACTATTATTGTTTTTTTTAAATAGCTTTTTTGCAATGTCAGCAAGAAACTGATAATCGGATCGTTGATTAGCCATACTACGATGAATCATAGCTCGTTGGCCAGGATGGTAAAAGGGGATTAAAATTTTCTCATACCATCTGTTTGCTGTTCTTACAGAGTCTCTTAGGTTAAGATCGTGTTTTAGAATATATTTTGTGCTTTCTAAGGCAACACTCCCAAGGGTCACTATGATTTTAGGGTTAATTAATTTTATCTGTTCTCTCAAATAAAAAGAACAATTGTCTATTTCAGCCTTTGTCGGAGTAGAGTTGTTTCCCTTTTCGTCTCTTGGGTTGCACAAGACTGCGTTGGTTACAAAAATATTGGAGCGGTGGATGCCCGCAAATTTCAATAGTTCTTCAAAATTATGACCAGCCTTGTCCCCATGAAAGGGGATACCACTATTATCCGCCCCGAGTCGCCCCGGCGCCTCTCCAATAAACATAATCTCAGCATTGAGCGAGCCGGAAGACCTATTCAATATTTTTTGGCTGTAGCACATCCTCGGACATAAGTCACAGTTTCGTACTTTTTCCCCTAAAATATCGAATTCATTAGCGTTAAATAGTTCCATATCTCCTCTACCAAGTTAAACTCCCAATGCAATTATTAACGTCTCTTCTATTTTTTAAATAATAATGAATTGAATGGCATGTTACGGTTCCCATATTAGAATTAGTTTGATCACAAACAAATTTTAATAAATGTGTTAATCCTAGATAATTTCCTAATGCTTTTGTAAGAAAATCATGATTACGATAGACTGCACTTAAGTTTAATATATTGCCCACCTGTGCAAACTGAACATATTGCAAACATGGGTTTCCCATAATTCTGGTATTACTGTCATAATCTACCGAAGATACATGCATAATATAACATGCCGCCCGAATATTCTGTCTGTTGTTAATGTCATCTATAATATTTTGAATTTGATTTTCTTTGTTTGTCCCAAACTTAGTGAATCTTAAAAAATAATTGCCCCACCTGCTTTTGTTTCTTCTGTGTAGTCTTTTACCTCTTTCATACAGCGCTTCATGCAAGTCATAAAAATAATTTAAGTCCTGACCATGACTGCGTTGATACAGCTTGAAAGGAAATATCGTATTTACAACATTTTGTATAGTAATTTTAGAAGTGATTCTAGAATTGAATATTTCGTCAAGATGATTATCATTAATATCACCGGGACTTGAAATATGCACGATTAGGTTAAATCCATCACCTTTATTTAAAATGTATGAACAAGCCTCTTTCCAAGCAGACAAACAGTTTTGCGTTTCGATAAGTTTCGGCATTTTAATTAGTAATAAAGCTTATTTCCCTATCGTTTAAATCAACTTTTATATTGCCGCCGCCATGCTTAACAAGTTCTCTGAATACGTCATATCCGGATAATATTGCTCGTTCCCATTCAGCCATACTGCACTTGGAAACTTCTAAATTTGATGATAGATTTCGTATGGTTTTGATTAATTGGTGATCGACCTTATTAATATCCTCATAAAATTTATGATCCCTAGCATACTGGTAGACGAAAGCGCTAATTGCCTCTTCAATGATTGCAGCTCTAGCTCCATCTTCTATTTCGTCTACGATTTTGTTACTTTTTCGTTTAACCTTCATTATACTTCTAACCACCGGCGACCAACCGAGAATTGCCGCATACGCAAAGTGAAATACATCATGAAACCTGTATCCATCATCTTCATAAGAATTATCAGTTAGAGGATTTCCGATAATCTGGTTATCAATGAAAACTTCTATTATTTGCCTTCCTTCACTATTTCGCCCTCTAAATTCTAAATTCATAAGCCTGGGAATTTTTTCTTCGTCGCAGAAACTGGAATCGAATAGTTCTGTAACACACATGACCTCATCTTTTTTGGGGAACCTTTCCTTAATTTTCTGTAGGTTTTTTGAGATTACAACATCCATCTCTAAATCTAATTTAGTTGCAACGTTAGCTGCATACCATAATATATTACCCAGTATCTCTTCAACGTTGTGTTGAAATTTCGTGTGCGCCTGCTTATCTCTAAAGCTTTTTTTAAACTCGGAAACTAATGCACCAACCTCACCAATTATTCCAAATAATGGAATTATATAACTCGTTATTACTTTTTTATTGGGGTTTTGGTCATACTCCTTGGCTAACTCTTGGTATCTATTAATTTCCATGTATTTGATTGATAAGGATTTAATAAAAGTATAAATATCAAACGGTAATTGCAGGTGGGAGAGGCTAAATTGATATGATATATTCTCAGCGGAAAATGACTTATGTTCTTACCGAATTTTATCCATTAGTTTACCATATGAATCCAACATTAATTGCCCCAAATATTTGCCGTTTTTGCGTTATAAGGCACAATCTTACATTTGAACTTTTTTTCCTTTTCAAGTTTTATAATATGCGCCAAATCTTCGTCAGAAAATACTCCGATATAAACACTCCATAACTTTTTGGGGGGTTTATTTTTTGCAGCTTGGTTTATTGCCTGGATGATATGGGTGTCATATTCGCCAAAATTAAAGCCAAATGTTATAAGAGATCCTTGAATATTACACAATTGATCATAGCAGAAAGAGAGATATTTATTATGCATTATATGCGTCAATTTTTCTTCGCCATTCCCTGCTGTCACGAAAATTGGATACTCTTTTGCATCAATTCTATCACTCACGTTTTGCAGTATAAAATGTTCGCTATCATATTGGACCTTAACGATATTAACGCCTGTATCAAATATTGGTAATGTGCCATGCAAATAAAATATATTCTGATCTTCCTTGTGTTTTCCCCACCGTAATTCCGAAAACTCTAAATCTTCCGGCGGAATAAATTTTCCATCTTCAAGGTCAGTTTCCAAGTCTCGACCAAAACCGTCAATTGCATTCGCGGCCCGATTTCTCATTAAAACCCAATAAGGCAGCAAGTCGTAATTTGTAGAAAATACAAAGCCACCTTTTCCAAGATATTCTTGCAAAAACTTAATACAGGATTGACTTTTTTCCTCCGGCACTTTAAACACATGTTCCGGATGCAATTGTTTTACTGCATCAATCAAGCTGTTTTTAAGTTTTTCGCTTGCCGCTTTAATTTTAACGACTAAAGTTCTATCATTGCTAAAAATGTCGGCGATCTCACAAAAGTTATCCAATTGTTGCATTATTAACTCAAAATTCTTTGTATTTAGCCTTTCAAATAGATTTTTTATAAGTGGATCAGCAGTATTTTCAATAAACTTGCTCAATGCATTATAAGAAAAGATGTCTTTGTCATAAGCCATACTAAAGCCATTCCCAAAAAGCAAATGTTTTGGTCTACGCTTGTTCAAATAAGATACGATTTCGTCGTATGTCGGAAGCTCGTCGAATTCCACTCAAATAGTTATTAGGTATGGTTAATTGGCAAGTAAAGATCGCCAAGTTAAAAGACATCATCAACAGTGAAAACACCCTATTTAACAGCACTTAGCTATCGACCCTGTATAGTTTAGAGATTGCTTCGTACCTCGCAATGACGCGTGGCGTATATGAGACGGCTTTATTTCCGCTACTTCGTGGTTATTGTCCCCATTTTCGCATACTCCACATCATTGGGCTCCCATAATTCGATCTTATTGCCTTCCGGGTCCATCAGGTGTACGAAGCTGCCATAGCTCACCCGTTCTATCGTATCCCCCAAACCTGGCGCGAGAATGACGGGCAGGGAACCGCGCAAAGTCCTACCGTACTTTTACCTGTCCGCCTGTCCTAACGCCTCTCTGGCGCGAGAATGACGGGCAGGAGATGGCGTAAAGGCTTCTCGTGACATCAACCTGTCCACCTGTGCTAACGTATGTTCGCTCCCAAACCGGACGGACAATAAGGTGGGCTTGTAACGATTAAATCAGAAATCCACCAGTACCACAAAAATGGTCTATAACTTTTTATTTTGTAGAACTTGATTCTAAGTTGTCTATTAACGTTCTTTGTATAAGTGATACAAAAAGCCCCGAGAGTACAAGTCTCGAGGCTTCCGAACTTCCGGACGGAATTTTACCGTCTGATATTAGATTAGGTTCCAATACTGTATCATCTCTATCGGATTCATGTCAAACAATAAGGGGCCCTTGCGGCTCCTTTGTCGTTTAATCAAAGATAAGTTAAAAATAAACACGGTTTTTGATGTCGTATTTGATTGTGGATAAAAACGGGGTTTTTGTGCGAGTGCTAATGTCCTATGTAGAGATTGCTTCGTACCTCGCGATGACGGGGTGCTCTGAAGTCCCTCTCCTTTGGAGAGGGATTTAGGGTGAGGCTTCCCCCTTCAGCAGAACAGCTTCGGCCGAAATCAGGCAAAACGATGCAGGCCATGTGCGCGGCAGGGCATAGCAATGTTTTGCATGCAGGGTCGCAAAGCGGCAGGTTCGCCCGGGCAAAAATATTGCAGCCCCGGTTTTGCCTGATTTGCAGCGTAAAGGCCCCGTGTGGCAAAGAAGCATTTCTGCTGAAAGCGGTTTGGTTACTTTGGCGCGTCAAAGTAACTAGGCCTCCGCGGCCATGAGCGGCGAGAACATTGTGTGAACCATACATATCGTCATACGTAACGTAGTGGAGCATCCATACCTCACGCGCGGTTTGTTGGTGACAACACCAACAAAGGCGGGAGCATCAACATGCCTTGCAGCCGGCTTTCGTTTCCCCACAAGCATCTACCTGATTGACTTGCATAGTTTAGAGATTGCTTCGTACCTCGCAATGACGCGTTGTAAGAATATTGGTGTATCTTTTCCCTTCAGCAGAACAGCTTCGGCCGAAATCAGGCAAAACAATGGTGGCCACGCGCGCGGCAGGGCATAGCAACTTTTTGCATGTAGGGTCACAAAGCGACAGGTTCGCCCGGGCAAAAATATTGCAGCCCAGGTTTTGCCTGATTTGCAGGGCAAAGGCCCAGTGCGGCAAAGAAGCATTTCTGCTGAAAGCACTTTTGGTTACTTTTGGTGCCACAAAAGTAACTAGGCCTCCGCGGCCATGAGCGGCGAGAACATTGTGTGAACCATACATATCATCATGCGAAACGTAGTGGAGCATCAACATGCCTCACGCGCGGTTTGTTGGTGACAACACCAACAAAGGCGGGAATGACGCGTGGCGTATATGAGCGGGCTCTATTTTCCCCTACTTCGTGGTTATTGTCCCCATCTTCGCATACTCCACATCGTTGGGCTCCCATAATTCGATCTTATTGCCTTCCGGGTCCATCAGGTGTACAAAGCTGCCATAGCTAACCCGTTCTACCGTATCCGCAGGCAAAATACCGGAAGCTTTCAGCCGGGCTAACAACGCATCCAACTGCTCGACCCGGTAATTGATCATAAACTGCTTGTCGGAAGGCTGGAAATATTTGGTCGTTTCCCTGAAGGGCGCCCATATAGTAAAGCCCTTTTTCGTGCTGTCATTGCCCTGGTGCCATTCGAAGTTCGTCCCGCTCTGCACCATGCGCATACCCAGGTTTTTTTCATACCAGGCTTTGAGCGCAGCGGGGTTTTTGGCTTTGAAGAAAATACCGCCGATACCAGTCACGCGCGGGCCGGTATTGGCCGGAGCGGTTAGGCGGCTGAAGCCATAGCCCAGCAAAAAGGCCGCACAAAGCAAGCCAATAAGTGTAAACTTTTTCATGACATCCGATTTATGATTTAAAGATAAACAATCTGCAGCCAACTCGTTTAGTTGAGCTATAACTTCTCTTTTTCCTTCAGCAGAACAGCTTCGGCCGAAATCAAGCAAAACAATTCACCTATTTTACTTTTGTCATGCTGAACGATAGTGAAGCATCTTCTCCAACTTGCAAACGCCAACTTGTCGCTTTAAGAAGATCCTTCACTATCGTTCAGGATGACAAAAAAGACTAATGAATTTCTTTTCCTTCAGCAGAACAGCTTCGGCCGGAATCAGGCAAAACGATGCTTATATGATTAAATTTGCGTTAGGGATTGCAATGGATACCAGCCCCGTGGCTAAGGCCCGTGCAGTATGAATGGAAAGCCCGGCCCGCAGGGAACGCCCAAAACATCACGAATATTCAAATCGCCCTGCATACCCCGTTTACCATAAACATTCCAAATAATAAAATCAATTACTATTTAAAATCCTCCCGATTATTACCTAACACAACCAGCCCAGCCGCCAACCAAATAAACAATTCCCTTCCCCGCCAATCAACCCGGTCTATTTCTCAAAACAAATTTTAACTTTATCCCGTTTTACAACCAATTATACCCATAACCCATGGCCGTATTAGAGAACGAATACCTGAAAGTAACCACCAGCCATACAGGCGCGCAGGTCACCTCCATTTATAACAAAGCCACCGGCACCGAGCAGCTATGGCAGGCTGACGCCAATATTTGGCCCTGGCATGCGCCCAACCTGTTCCCGATCGTAGGCGCACTGATAAACGACCAGCTGCTGGTGGACGGCAAGGCATACCCCATGGCCCGGCACGGTTTTGCCCGGCAGTCGGAGTTTATATTGCTTGAGAACGATGATACGCAGGCCGCTTACTCGCTGCCCTACAGCGAAAAAACGGAAAAGGTATACCCCTATAAATTTGATTTCCAGGTGTTGTACACGCTGATAGAGAACGCCCTGCGCGTAACCTACAAGCTCATTAACCTCGATAAAAAAACCGTTTACTTTTCGGTAGGCGGGCACCCGGCATTTAACGTGCCCTTTAATCCCGGCGAGAATTACGAAGACTATTACCTGGAGTTTGAGCTCGAAGAAAAGCTGGAAACCCACCAGATATCGCCCGAGGGCTTTTTCACCGGCGTAACCCGCCCGGTAGCCAACCCCGGCAACAAACTGCGCCTAACCCGCGAACTGTTCAAAGACGATGCCCTGGTATTTAAGAACCTGCGCTCGCGCGAGGTATGCATCAAAAGCGACAAGCACGGCCATTCAGTTTCGGTGGAGTTCCCGCATTTTAATTATTTGGGCATTTGGGCAAAAGGCGGCGGCAACTTCGTATGCATCGAGCCCTGGCTCGGCTGCGCCGACACCGCCGGCATACATACAGATATCAGCCAGAAGGAACAGATCCAGCACGTAAAGCAAGGGCATGTGTTTGAGGCGGCGTATTATATTAGTGTGTAGATAGTATCAAGTAGCGAGTATCAAGTAGCAAGTATAGAAAAATGCAGCTAAGTTCCTGTCTGGATACTTGATACTAACTACTTGATACTAAATTAAACTATGTCATTGCGAGCGATAGCGCGGCAATCTCTTCGCCAATGCATCACCGCTCATGCACCCGAAAATCCGTCTGGATACTTGATACTATCGACTTGATACTAACTAAGCCACTTTCTTCGCGGCTACCGTATCCTTCTTAACCGGCGGTTTCAGCGTACTATCCTTTGAAGTCTTCAACGCGGGCTGTTTTCCGGGTGTATTTGTTTTCGTACTGTCGCTTACCGCTTTATCACCGGGTTTTTTCAAAGGCAGCTTGCCCGTTTTGCCTTTGGCCGCTTTCGCCGCCGCGGCTTTTTCTGCTGCTTCTTTGCGCCTGTTGTATGACGGGATGATCGATTCCTTTGATACCGGCCTGTCCTTTGGTTTCCAGATAAAGCCCTTTAATATTTGCTCGTCCTCCTTGAATTTATCCAGCGGGCCGTATCTCGTCTCCGGCTTCACATACAGGGCAAGGCGCTGGGCCTTGTTATCCTTCAGGTTAACCCGTATCCTGCTGCTCAGCGACCGCTCCATTCCGTCAACGGTTTGTTTGGCGCTGTCGCGCGAAAAGTAGATCGTCTCGGCGTTGCCGCTGATATCCATGCGGCTCAGCTTGTCGTCCTTAAAATAACCGCGCATACGCTTGCCGCCTACCTGGTTAAAGTGCACCGAGTCGCCCTTTTCTATATTGACGATAAACGCGTTGGGAAACATATTCATGTTATCCAGCTTTTTATTTTTCATCTGCAAAAGGATGGTATCGCCCGATAGCTGCGAACCCTGCGTCCATATCATCGGCTTCACATAACACCGCATGGTGGAGTCGCTGGTGCTGTAAAACATCGAGTCGGCCTTAGCCTGCAGGTCCGACTTAAACAGCTTGGCATGGTGGTGCGCGATCATGATCCTGATCCTGGCCGTATCACTCGGCTCAAGCTTCCGTGCTGCGGCAATGGAATCTGTGAGAAATTTCCTTTTCACACTGTCGCGTGCCAGTTGCAGCTTGCTTACCGGCCTCGGCGCAGGCTTTTTCACGGTTACCACCTTTGGTGCGCCAAAAAAATTACGGTGCTGGAAACTGCTGTCGGCCGGCACACCCAGTTGCGCGCCCGTTAAAAATTTAGACGGCTTGGGCTTTACCTTAGGTTTCGGCCGCGAGGTAGTGTCCCTTATATGCGCCAGCCGCTGCTTTTCCTGGTAGATTTTAAGATCCTTATAGGTCAGTATCTGTGTCTCTATCGTATCCGACGACATATATATCGTATCGCGCTTGATCGTCGAAGTATCCTTAATAGCCGCTATCGTATGCACTGTGTTATTTTTATCCGCGCCATTAACCACCGCCGTCTTTGACGCAGGCTTTGTGTTTTTTGAAACTACTGCTGGCCCATTTCCTTTGTTATTTTTAACTGTCGTCTTTTTCACCAAAATGGTATCGGGCGGTGCGTGCAGCGTATCGCTTTTGGCCGGGATGATCTTTTGTATCACCCCGCTCATCGTTATGTTTTTATTTCCCGGCGGCGCTTTTTTGACCGGCCCAACGTGCGCGGCTGAATCGGTTTTGGTGGTATCCTTTTGCTCCGTCACCATGGTCACATACGGGTCCTCGGTAACCAATGTGCGCTCGTCGGCTTTAAAGTAGGTGCCCAGGTTGCCGTGTATGGTTATTTTTTGCTCCTTGTCGGTAAAGGTCACATGCTTTACCGCACGACCGTAGCCATTTATTTTGTCATAAAATAAGCTATCCCCTTTCAACGATTTCGTCCCCGACCGGTACAGGTTCTTCTTGCCAAAGCTGGCCTGTTCGTTGGCGGTGTTGTAGGTGCCGTTTTCGGTATAGAGCGTATCGCGGTCCTTTTCGTTCTTGGTGCTGTAAATATTGGTGGGCCCGTAAAAGTAAGCGATCTTGGAGCCGGTGTTGTACCGCATGGTATCGGTCTTCACCAGCGCGTCGGGCGTGGTAAGCGAAACGTTGTGACGAAAATACGAATCGCGCGAATAAGCAAAATAATAACCCGTTTGGCTCAGCAGCGTATTATCCTTGTTAACCAGCTTGCCGCCATCGGTATAGGTGCCAATGCGCGTGGCGGTGTTATAGGTTAAATGGTTGGTTGTTAGCGTGGCGTCCTTATCTACCAGCCGCACGTTGTTGGTCAATATGGCAACCTTGGTGTTGCCGTTATAGTTCAGCTTATCCGAAAAAATATTCAGCGTATCGCCCTGGTTGATGATCACATGCCCGAAAGCGTCAAAAGCATTGTCCTGTATGTAAAAGTAAGCGCTGTCGGATGTCAGCGTCGAGTAATCCTGTTTAAAAGTGCCCTGGTAAACTTTAACCACGTCCTTGCCGCCGCGTTTTATGCCCGTACTGCTCCTTGAACTAACCAGGTTTACCAGTGATTTTTTTTGCCCCATTACAGCGGCAGTGGTCATTAATAACAAAAGGATGAACGCGTATTTCCTCACGGTGGCAAAATTAGTTTTTTGTTGGGGTTTTAAATTAATAATTTTGAAGGATGCTGCCGGCCAAACGTTTTACTGATTTTATCGACCAAAATAATTTATTTGGGCGCGACAGCAAAATTCTGGCTGCTGTGAGCGGCGGTATGGATTCTGTTGTGATGGCTCATTTACTCAAATCAGCAGGGTTTAGTTTTGGCATAGCGCATTGTAACTTCCAGCTGCGAGGCGACGAATCCCTTGCCGACCAGGAATTTTGCAACCGCCTGGCCGGGCAGCTCCGCGTGCCTTTCCATACAACCAATTTCGATACGCTAAAGTTTGTAGCCGATAACAAAATATCAACGCAAATGGCCGCCCGCCAGCTTCGGTATCAATGGTTTGAGCAGGTCAGGCAGCAAGCTGGCTACGATTATATTGCGCTTGCACACCACCAAAACGACGCGATCGAAACAATATTGTTAAACTTAACCCGCGGCACCGGCATCGCTGGCATGCATGGCATCCTGCCAAAAAACGGCAACCTGGTGCGCCCGATGCTGTTTTTAAAACGGGAAGAGATCGAAGACATCATCCATGACAACAAACTGGTATACGTTGAAGACAGCTCGAACAGCTCGGTAAAATATGCCCGCAATAAGATACGGCTTGAGGTGATCCCCAAATTAAAAGAGCTGAACCCGGCTCTCGAGCAAACCTTTGAAAACAACCTGGCCCATTTTAGGGACCTCGATCTTTTTCTTGAGCAGCAAATAGCCAAATTAAAAACTGATCTGTTCGTTTATCACGATGACGAGATCCACCTGCCGCTTGCCGAAGTAAACAAACTGGAGCCCAAGCCCCTGCTCCTTTTTAAATTATTGCAGGAATATGGCTTCAACGAAACCACCATCGACGATTTGATTCTGGCTTTAGATAAGCAGCCCGGCAAAATATTTGAGACGCCCGGCTTTGTTTTATTGCTGGACAGGGGGAAATTGATCCTCACCAAAAAAAACAGCGATAGCCAGCCTCCGGTTCAAATCAATAAGTATGATCACGAGGCAAAATACGGGGCGTATAAACTAACCCTGCTGCACGACGATAGCCCGCTGATCGTAAAAGACAACGCCATGGCCGCGTCAATTGACGCCGGCCTGCTTCAATACCCATTAACATTACGAGCCTGGCAGCAGGGCGATCATTTTCACCCGCTGGGCATGAAAACCCGTAAAAAGCTAAGCGACTTTTTTATCGATCAAAAAGTGCCCCTGCACCAAAAAAACGAGATACCGGTATTGGTAAATGGCAACGGCGATATTATTTGGATAGGCGGCTACCGGCCCGACGACCGTTATAAAGTAACCGGTAACACCAAAAAAGTTACTATATTCGAGCTAGTAATTTGAAAATGTGTTAATTTGAATATTTGAAAATTAAACCGGCAAAATTCATTTTCAAATTAGCACAACAACAAATTTTCAAATTAAAATAATGTCTGAAAAACCCACTTTCATTGAAAAACAATACCTCGGCAGAGAGTTTATTCCCATTACCATCCGCCTGGTATTGTCTATGTTTTGCTTTGCGGCTTATTTTATGACCGATGCCGGCGATAGAAACAACCTGCTGGTTGTTGTAGGGTTCGCCATTATCATCATTTCGATCATCATGGGTTTCTTGCTGCATTTCAGCACCCGTGTTTACAATAAAGCTGTTTTTTTGGATGGCTTGTGGACCACCCGCCTGATAAAGATCGATCTCAACAGCATTGTTAAAGCTGAAAAAGGCATTTACAGTAAATATTTATTCAATAATCCGGTATACAACCTCCACACAAAGGGCAGCATTCGCTTTTATACCGCTGGCAACGATGCCATCCACCTAACCGACCGCGACGGCCTGGTATACATCATCGGCTCCCGCCACGCCAACGAATTTTTAAGAGCTGTACAGGAAGAGATGAAGAAGTAGTTTGTTTGGTTCACTGGTTCATTAGTTGCGTAGCTTAGAAATGCAGCAGATTAAATTACATCGGATTTGCCTATACCGATAAAAACCAATGAACTAATGAACTAATGAACTAATTACCTTAAAACAACATCACTCCGCACCGGGAAATGATCGGATAATTTTTTTTCAATGATCTTGTAATTGGCGATATCAAATTGCGGACTTGCCAGAATATAATCGATCTGGTAATTGGGGAAGTTACCGTTGTAGGTACGGCCAAAGCCTACCCCCTTTTCGCGAAAAGCATTTTTTAACCCCTTTGCCATTTCGGTAACCGCGTACGAAGCGGGTGTATCATTAAAATCGCCCGATATGATGTAGGGATATGGGCACGTTGCGGCATGCTCCTTTATTTTAACCACTTGCCCGCTCCTCTTCAGGAATGCGTTTTTTAGTTTACTTCCCAACCGCCTGGTCGATGACATGTCCGGCCCGCCCGAGTTGCTTATCGTATTGATATATTTATAATCCTCCGGGTCAAAACTGATCGATTGTAAATGCACACTGTAAACCCGGAATACCTGGCTGCCTTTTTTTACATCAACATAAATGCACGCGTTCTCGCTTTTTTTATCCGCCAGCAGTATAAACCCCTGCGCAATAATGGGGAACTTTGAAAATATGGCAACACCTAATGCCTCGTCTTTATTAAAAATGATCGGTTGAAAATAGCTGTGATCTGCGCCCATCATTTTTATGAGAGAGTCGCGCATATCAAATTTGCCCTTGTATTTGGTGTAAAATTCCTGGAACCCTATTATATCCGGCTGCTGCTGGTTGATAACCTGCAGTATCTCATGCTTTGTAGATACTTCATTGTCGGACCCGTACCGCCTGAAATTATGCACATTATAGGTCATTATCCGTATCACATTCCCGCTTTTCAGCGCGGGGTCGGCTACTGATGTATGAAAGCCTATATTATTATTCAGCACATTCCATCCGGTGATTATACACACCAATGAAAGCACCAGGTACCATTTTTTACGAAACATCCAAAAGAAAACCATGATGACATTCGCCAGCAAAAGCAAGGGATACGCTAAGCCAAAAAAGGCGATGAGCCAGGCTGTTTTCGGGTCGACCACGTGCGCCATATTACTGAGCAGTAATGCGATGCACAGCAGGATATTTAACCCTACCAGAAATTTGTCAACGAGGTGGACATTTCTTTTAGCCTTCATTATTGCTGGCGCGAAATAGTACTTCCTTTTCCTGCTTGCTCAGGCTGTCATATCCCGACTTCGAAATTTTATCCAGTATCAGATCAACATCCTCCTGGCGGGGACGTGCCAATGGGTTTTTTGCAATGTTCTTGGCCGCTATCTTTAATTTACTCCGGGTTTTAAATAGCCTGCCGATATTGCCGATCCAGTCGTTCCCTTTTTGCAGCTGGACAACGTAAACATAACCAAACAGCGCGCCGCCCAGGTGCGATATTTCGCCGCCTGCATTCAAACCGGTAATGCCCAAAAAGTCGATCACCACAAAAAATATGGCCAGCCACTTTAGCCGTACCGGGCCTATAAATATTAAAGGTATGGTATAATCCGGCAGCAGTGTAGCGGTGGCCACAATAATGGCCATTACACTAGCAGATGCTCCGACCATAGCGGCCGTATTTGCCGCATGAATATGGGTAAATGCAGGGATGGTGTTAAAAGCTAAAAGGAATAAAAACGCGCCCGAAAGGCCGCCCAGCATATAAAGGCCGAGTGTACGCTTTTTACCGAGGTATTCTTCAAATATCTGCCCGAACCAGTACAGCCACAACATGTTAAACAGGATATGGAAAATCCCGGCATGCATAAACATATAGGTAAAGGGCGTCCAGAAACGGGTGAGCAGTTTGGGTAAATAAGCCGGCAGCGAAAGGTAATCGGTACTGTAACTGTCAACCAGGTTGCTTCCGAAAAACAACTGCTCTACAACCCCGGGGATGTTAATGGCTAAAAAAATGACAATATTAATACCGATCAGCAGGTTTAACTTACTGCCCGACCGAAGCATTTTATATTGAATATCCTGCCAGATGTTGCTCATTTACACTGAAATCTTGATCAAAGAGGCGTTTAAACGCTTTTACGTACAATTTACGAATTAGTATCGCATTTTATTGTCTTAATAAAATTTTCGCGGGCCTTGCAGCCGCCACACCTTTACCATGATGAAACCAAGCAGGGCCCCGCCAAGGTGAGCAAAGTGAGCTACATTGTCGCCGGAAAACTGGCTGAAACCTAAATAAACTTCTAATACGATATATACCGGTATAATGTATTTGGCCTTAACGGGAACAGGTATAAACATGATCATCAGCTCAAGGTTAGGATACAGCATGCCAAAAACCACCAGCAAACCAAATATCGCGCCCGAAGCGCCCACAACCGAAGCATGATAAATATCAAACAACTTTTGCGCCTGCTCACCGTATTGAAGATACGATGATTCAAGCGACGGATGGGCGATAGTAATGGCACCTGTGATCTGGTATACTTCATAGGCTTGTACCAGCATTTGAAAAACAATGGCCCCGATACCGCAGATAAAATAAAGGTTGAAAAATTTTTTGGAGCCTATGGTGTTCTCTATGATCGGCCCGAATGAAAACAAGGCGAACATATTAAAAATAATGTGTGCCCAGCCGCCATGCATAAACATATAGGTGATAATTTGCCACATCCTGAAGTTGGGCGAATTAAAATAGTAAACACCAAAAGTAGAGCTGACCGGGCCGCCGGGATTCCCATGGTCGAACAATAAAAAAACCAGGAAACAAATAACATTAATGATAAGCAGGTTTTTGACTACCGGTGTCAAATTAGCGAATGGCGATTGCCTGTATGCATTCATAAAATATAGGTATCAGGATTTTAGGTTATTTTTCAAATCGTTCAATTAATTCACTCAGTGTAAAAGTACTGATCACCTGTTTGCCGTTTAATGCCACATTAGGCATCTGGCAGGCAAAAAGCTGGTCGATCAGTAAATTCATTTCTTCCAATGACATCTTTGTGCCCGCTTTCGTTGCAGCGTTACGCGCAAGCGACCGGGCCAGGCTGTCTCTTTTATCCAGTTTCAAAATGGCCTGGTTATTTTTAAACCCTTCCAGCAGCTGTTCCAGCAATTCGTGCTCGCCTACATTATTCAGGTCGGCCGGTATACCCTCAACCACTACGGTGTTTTTGCCAAACTCGCGTATATCAAAACCCAGCGCACGAATATCGGGTAAAAGTTCCTTTAATAATTCAAAATCGCTGCTATTTAATGTAACAGATTGCGGAAAAAGGCTTTGCTGGCTTACGCCCGAATGGGTTTGCAATTGATGCAAAAAACGCTCGTACAAAATACGCTCGTGCGCCGCCTGCTGGCTGATAAGCATAAACCCCGATTTGATCTGCGACAGGATAAACCGGTTATGGATCTGGAAAAGCTGCCGCTCACTCGGTTTATTGATCTCCTGGTCGTCGACTTCTATACTTTCCTGCTCGTGTATCCGCTGCTGCAGCGTAGTTTCTTTTTTGCTGATCTCGTATAACGTATCCCAGTTTTGCGGTATTGGCGAACTGCGCTGTTCGCCGGCGTTGCGTAAAAACGGTATCTCGCGTTCCATTTTCCGGTCGGCCGTAAACGGGTTAAAATCCGGGTTAAACGAAATAGTAGGCGCTACAATTTCTTCCAGCGGTTTGGCCGATACCAAATGCTCAATACTGTTGTCCTGGTCAAAATCCAGGCTGGGCGTAATATTATATCGTCCTAATGACCGTTTCACCGCCGAGCGCACTATCGCATAAATCGTTTGCTCATCCTGGTATTTGATCTCGGTTTTGGTGGGATGTACGTTGATGTCGATTTTGGCCGGATCGATATCGATGAACAGCACATACAGCGGGAAGGTATCCTCGGGCAGCAATTCCTTAAAGGCCATCAGCACCGCGTGGTTTAAATACGCATCCCTGATGAAGCGGTTGTTCACAAAAAAGAATTGTTCGCCGCGTGTTTTACGGGCAAATTCGGGTTTGCCTACAAATCCCCGTAATTTAATTACCGAGGTATCTTCCTCAACTGGCACCAGTCTTTCATTATAGCTATTGCCGAACAAATGGACAATACGCTGCTTCAGCGCCGCGCCTGGTAAATGATAAACCTCCTGGCCATCGTGGTGCAGGGTAAAAAACACTTTCGGGTTAGCCAGTACGATGCGCTGAAAATCGTCGATGATATGCCGCATTTCCACCGGGTTGCTCTTTAAAAAGTTGCGCCGGGCAGGTGTATTGTAAAATAAATTTTTTACGGATATAGACGTACCAAAATTGGCTGAGCACGCTTCCTGGCTTATTACTTCCGAGCCTTCGATCAAAATGCAGGTACCCAGCTCGTCCTCATGCCGCCGGGTTTTCAGCTCAACCTGGGCTATCGCCGCGATGGACGCCATCGCCTCGCCCCTGAAACCCATGGTGCGGATAGCGAAAAGGTCTTCCGCCTTGCGGATCTTTGATGTTGCATGGCGCTCAAAGCACATCCTGGCGTCGGTGAGGCTCATGCCACAGCCATTATCGATAACCTGTATCAGCGATTTTCCGGCATCCTTCAGGATCAATTGTATTTTATCGGCCCCGGCGTCAATCGCGTTTTCGATCAGCTCTTTTACGGCAGAGGCCGGGCGCTGCACGACTTCGCCCGCGGCAATCTGGTTGGCAACGGCATCCGGTAAAAGCTGGATTATATCTGGCATCGTGTAAAAATTCCCTTTCAATTCGTTTTCGATGCGAATTTAAATATTTGAAGGCATAACTTTATGATTTGATAGTTGTATATACTTTTGTAGTTTGCGATTTCAATCACCTGCCATGAAAAAATTATTGCCCCTGCTTATCCTGTTTGCCTTCGCGTGCAAGCAAAAGGAGTTTAATGCCGATCTGCTGGTTAAAAATGCTGTGGTGTATACGGTCGACAGTAGTTTCTCGGTCGCCAGCGCATTTGTTGTAACGGGCGGAAAAATTGTGGCAGTTGGCAAAGCCGACGCGCTCGAAGAAAAGTATACAGCCCGCGAAGTGATCGATGCCGAAGGTAAAGCCGTATATCCGGGCTTTATTGACGCACATGCCCATTTCTACAATTACGGGCTGGGTTTGCAGGAAGTAAATCTCAATAATACCAAAGGCTGGCGCGATGTGCTTGACTCGGTGAATGTTTATGCCCGCAGAAATCCCGAAGGATGGATAATAGGCCGGGGATGGGACCAGAATAAATGGAAAACAAAGCAATTCCCCAATAAATCCAAACTCGATTCATTGTTCCCGGTAAGGCCGGTCATTTTAACCCGCATCGATGGGCATGCGCTTATTGCCAACCAGGCCGCATTAACTTTAGCAGGTGTTAAACCGGGGCAAACCATCGCGGGTGGCGAAATAGAAACCATAAACGGCAAGCTTACGGGCATGATGGTGGATAACGCGCAGGACCTGGTGCGTCATAAAATACCCGCGCCCAACGACCAAATGGTTCAATCAGCATTTTTGGATGCCCAGGCCAACTGTTTTGCGGTGGGACTAACCACGGTTGATGATTGCGGGCTGCCGTATACCATGATCAACACCATAGTACAATTGCAGCATAAAGGCGAACTCAAAATGCGCATGTATGTGATGCTGTCGGATAATAGTGATAACTACGATTATTTATTTAAACGCGGCGTATACAAAACGCCTTTGCTGGATGTGCGTGCGTTTAAGGTATATGCCGACGGCGCTTTGGGTTCGAGGGGCGCCTGTTTATTACAGCCTTATGCCGACCAGAAAAACTGGCGCGGGTTTTTACTGAGCAGCCAGAAGCATTTTGAGGACGTGGCGAAAAAGCTGGCTGAAAAAGGTTTCCAGATGTGCACACATGCCATCGGCGATTCGGCAAACCGGGTGATGTTAAAAATATATGCGAGCGTGCTCAAAGGCAAAAACGACCGCCGCTGGCGGATAGAACATGCACAGATACTATCGCCAGATGACATTAAGTATTTCGGCGCATACAATATTATCCCATCCGTACAGCCTACTCATGCCACGTCAGATATGTACTGGGCCGGCGCCCGTTTGGGAAACAAGCGTTTAAAATCGGCTTATGTATATAAGCAATTGCTCGAACAAAATGGCTGGCTTCCGCTAGGCACTGATTTCCCTGTGGAAAACATTAATCCCGTTTATTCCTTTTATGCAGCGGTTGAGCGTAAAGATCTGAAAGGCTATCCTAACGGTGGGTTTCAGCCGGAAAATGCGCTGAACCGCGAACAGGCACTGCGCGGCATCACGATATGGGCGGCCAGGGCCAATTTCGAAGAAAAAGAAAAAGGCAGCATAGAGCCGGGCAAATACGCCGATTTTGTGATACTGGATAAGGACATTATGAAAATAAACGGCGCGGACATGCCGCAGGTAAAAGTTTTAAAAACATATATAAATGGAGAGAAGGTTTATGAGAAAAAGTAAGTGGCAGTGTTGCCCGGTAATTTTACTGGCACTTATCCTGTTTAATTCAGCCTGCGCCCAAAATCCTCCCACCGGCAAGGCTTATGTGGCCGAAGAGAAACTTGCAGAACAAACCACCATCCTGCTAAACAATAACGGGCTTTTGATCCCGCTCCAAAACCTTGGCCAGTTAAAAATAGCCAGCATAAATTTTTCGAACCAGTATGCACACAGCTTCGACAGCCTGCTGAATAAGTATGCGAAAGTAGCCACCGTTAACGGCAAAGATTACATAGGTATAAAAAGCCCCGACGACTTGTCGGCAGACCTGAAATGGTATAATACCCTCATCGTACAGGTAAATGACGCCGACCTGAACAACCCGCTGATCGTTGATTTTATCAATACCAATCAAAAGATCAAAAATGTAATTGTCGCCCTGTTTGGCAGCAGCGACGCACTCATCAAATTAAATAACACTGTCGCCCCCATCATTTGGGCGGGGCGCATTACCGAGGTGTCGGCGTTTTACACCGCCCAGGCTATATTCGGCGGGGTGCCGCTTACGCAGAAATTGAACAAGAACATATCCCCGGCGTACCGTAAAAACATGGGCTTTACCACGACCAAGACCAGGCTGCAATATACTGTTCCGGAAGATGCAGGTGTAAATACCGATAACCTTATGGCGATCGATCGTATTGCGGCCGAGGCGATATCGGAGCAGGCTACCCCGGGTTGCGTGGTGCTGGTGGTGAAGGACGGCAAAGTGATCTTTAATAAAGCCTATGGCTATCATACATATGACAAAACGTTACCGGATAAGCTGACCGACATTTTCGACCTGGCCTCCATGACCAAAATATCGGCAACCACCATGGAAACCATGCAATTGTACGACCAGGGGAAAATAAACCTCGACGAAACCATTGGCGAGTACCTGCCCGTCGCCCGCAAAACAAACAAAAATGATCTCCGTGTGCGTGAATTATTGGAGCACCAGGCCGGGTTAATACCCGATATTCCTACGCTTACTGCTATCAAGCCAACCGACCATGCCCCTGATACATCAGCCGCCTTCCCGACAAAAGTTAACGACGGTTATTATTTAAGGAAGGACTATTTTAAAGATGTGATGTGGCCGGAAATGCTTAATTCGCCGGTAAAAACCCGCGGGCAATATGTGTACAGCGACCTTAGCATGTGCTTTATGCAGCAAATTATTGAAACGGTTACTGCTACGCCCGAGAATGTATATGTACAGCAGCAGTTTTATAACCCACTGGGATTGCAAACCATGGGCTTTTTACCGCTCTACCGTTTCCGGCCCGACCAGATCATCCCGACAGAGAACGACCAGGAATACCGGCATGCTTTATTAGATGGCTATGTTCATGACCCCACCGCGGCATTAATGGGCGGCGTTGCCGGGCATGCCGGTTTGTTTGCCGATGCAAATGATGTTGCCATATTATACCAGATGGTGCTAAACCGCGGCACCTACGGCGGCACACAATATATTAAGCCCGAAACGATTGATCTTTTTACCGCCAAACAATCGGATGTAAGCCGCCGTGGCCTGGGTTTCGACAGGTGGGACCCGATTGCCGATCATCACTATCCTTCACAACTGGCATCGCCGCAAACCTACGGGCACACCGGCTTTACAGGCACCTGCGTTTGGGTGGACCCAAAAGTAAATCTGGTTTATATATTCCTGTCGAACCGGGTAAACCCCGTGGTTGGCAGCAAACTGAGCAGCCTCAACATCCGCCCAAGGATACAGGATGCCATTTACGAAGCGATACAAAAGGGTCTTTGATTTTCTTTCCATGTCATTGCGAGCGCCGCGCGCCAATCGCGAACTATGCATAACCGTCTTGCATAGTTCGCGATTGCTTCGTCGTTCCTCCCCGCAATGACAAATAACAATTCCGAAATCACCACAATCATTTTACATCCGTTTAACACTATTCCAATAAATAGCTGCTAAACTTGCACCAGTGAAACTGTCATGCACATTAGCTTCACAAGTTATATGGGCATGATAGTTTCATTACCACAAAAGCATCAAATGAAAATAGGAATAGTTTGTTACCCAACCTTCGGCGGTAGCGGCGTTGTTGCCACTGAACTGGGCAAAGCCCTTGCCGACCGCGGTCACCAGGTTCACTTTGTAACCTATAACCAGCCAGCCCGGCTCGACCTGTTTTCCGAAAATTTGTTTTACCACGAGGTATCAGTATCCAACTACCCGCTATTTGATTTTCCGCCCTACGAGCTGGCCCTGGCCAGTCGTTTAGTTGACGTGGTACGTTTCGAAAAACTGGATATCCTGCATGTACATTATGCCATACCGCATGCCTCGGCTGCATTTATGGCTAAACAGATATTATTAACCTACGGTATTTATATCCCGGTTGTTACCACTCTGCACGGTACAGACATAACCCTGGTAGGCCGCGACCGCACCTTTAAACCGGTGGTTACCTTTTCAATCAACAAATCGGATGGCGTTACCGCGGTTTCCGAGCACCTGAGGAGTGATACATACAAATTTTTTGAGATCGAGAATGATATCCGGGTAATACCCAACTTTATCGACCTCAGCCGTTTCAACCTGAAAGCGAAGGACCATTTTAAGAAGGCCATAGCCCCGTTTGGGGAAAAGATCATCGTGCATACCTCCAACTTTCGCAGGGTAAAGCGTACTGAAGATGTGATAAAGATCTTCGCAAAACTGATCAAAAAGATCCCGGCTAAGCTGCTGATGGTTGGCGACGGCGGCGAACGGTCGTCCTGCGAGGAACTGGCGCGTGAACTAGGGGTTGGCGAAGACGTGCGATTTTTGGGTAAACAGGATGCCATTGAAGAGATCCTATCCGTATCCGACCTGTTTTTAATGCCATCCGAATCAGAGAGCTTTGGGTTGGCGGCTCTGGAGGCCATGGCCTGCAAAGTGCCCGTTATCAGCTCAAACGCCGGCGGATTACCCGAACTGAACCTCGACGGTGTAACCGGTTTCTTAAAAGATGTAGGTGACGTTGACGGTATGGCTGAAAAAGCCATTTATATACTGGAAGATGAAGCGCGCCTGCAGCAATTCAAAAACAACGCCCTTGCCCGCGCCAAAGAATTTGACCTGGC
The DNA here is from genome assembly GCA_035568395.1 of Mucilaginibacter sp. GTDB lineage: Bacteria > Bacteroidota > Bacteroidia > Sphingobacteriales > Sphingobacteriaceae > Mucilaginibacter. Next base: position 43,849 of record DATMOF010000012.1, read on the forward strand.
AACTATCCTGCCCGCGTATGAAAATTATTACGTGGAGGTAATTGAGCGCTGTAAGGAGAAGGTTTAAAGGCAAAAGCTAAAAGCCAATGATCGTTAAAGTGTGGTTTTTCGCTTAATGCTTCCGTCTTTTCGCTTTCAGCTCACTCCGCTGCTGTAAATTTTAAACAAACCGGGTTGCCTATTTCTATTTCCGGCCCCATCCGGGTTATTGTGCCGGTACTCTGATCTCTATGGTAAATATATAACCTGTCGCTGTCCTGGTTGGCCACTACCAAATAACGGCCTGTTGGGTCTATAGCAAAATCACGCGGGTTCTTACCGAATGTTGATACGCGTTGCACAAAAGTAAGCGCGCCGGTTTCAGGCTCAATTGAATATACCGATATTTCATTTGTTTCCAAACGGTTGGACGCATACAGAAATTTCCCATCGGGCGAAATATGTACAGCAGCCCCTGCTGTCTGGCCTTTAAAGCCCGGTGATAGCAGGGTAATAGACTGTTTTTCTTTCAGTTTGCCGTTATCATAATCAAAAACATGTACCGCCGAACCCATTTCCGTTAACAGGTAAACATGTTTCTTATCATCCGAAAAAACAATGTGTCGCGGGCCTTCGCCGTCTTTCACCTTAACAAATGCGGGCGATGCAGGGCTCAATGGCTGCGGGTGCGAAGCATGATAGCGCATCACATTTAACTTATCGGTACCCAGGTCGGTGTACAAAACATATTTTTCATCCGGCGAAAGCATAGCGATATGTACATGCGGCGCTTCCTGCCGTTCTTTATCAATGCCATGGCCCTGGTCTTGTACCGTTTGCGATACCGCGCCGAGCGAGCCATCTTTATTCACCGGTAAAACCGTTAAGCTGCCGCTTGAATAATTGGCAACAAAAACATTTTTCTGCTCCTTATCAACCGAAATATAACAAGGGTCGGCGCCGGCTGATGACTGCCTGTTAATAAAAGTCAGTTTACCCTGTTTGGGGTCAAACTTAAATGAGCTAACCCCGCCATTTTTACCATCCTCGTTCACTGCATAAACAAATTTATTATTGGCGGCCACACAAAGATATGAAGGGTTACTTACATCGTCGATCTGGCTCAGGTAAGCCATCCGGCCGGATTCGATATAAAAACGGTAGACATAAATCCCTTTGCTTTGGCCTTTTGTATAGGTACCAACAAGCAGGTCGTATGTCGAAGGCGCGGCTTTTTTATGCTGCGCATATAACATCACCGGCGACAGCAGCGAAATTATCAGCAGTAATTTTTTCATTTCGGAATGAATTGGTTATGAAGCTGCAAGATAGTGATTGGAGGTGAAAGCTAAAAGGTAAAAGGCGAAAGGTAAAGTTGTTCATGAACATCGAAGCTCTGCAAACAACCTTTTATCTTTCGCCTTTATCCTTTCACCGTTAGATAAGGTGCTTCAATTGTATAACTTCGCTTTCATCGAGGTAGCGCCAGCGGCCGCGCGGGAGGTCTTTCTTGGTGAGATTTGCATATACCGCCCTGTCCAGCTTTACAACTTCGTATCCCAGGTGTTCAAATATGCGGCGCACAATGCGGTTTTTACCGCTGTGTATTTGTATACCAACCTCACGCTTGGAACCGCCCGACACAAACGATATCGAATCAGGTTTAATTAACCCATCCTCCAATTCTAAGCCATAGGAAATTTTATTCAGGTCGCCCTGGGTTAAGCTTTTGTTCAGTTCAACCTGGTATAATTTAACAATATTGTTTTTGGGATGCGATAGCTTGTCGGCAAGGTCGCCGTCGTTTGTCATTAGCAGCAACCCGGTAGTATTACGATCCAGACGTCCGATCGGATAAATACGTTCCTTGCTGGCTTTCTCAACCAGGTGCATCACCGTGCGGCGTTCCTGCGGGTCTTCAGTAGTTGTAATATAGTCTTTTGGCTTATTTAACAACACATAAACCATTTTCTCGCGCTTCAGTAACTCGCCGTTATAGCGTATCTCATCCTTTTGCGGATCAACCTTGTGGCCTAGTTCCGAGATCACCACCCCGTTTACCGAAACAACCCCGGCTGCGATCAGTTCATCAGCCTTACGGCGCGAACAAATGCCCGCGTTTGATATATAACGATTAAGCCTGATAAGGCCGGTGTCTTTGCTTTCAGGGCCCTTTTTACGGCCGCGTAAGGTTTTTGCCGGGGCGCTCTCATCGCGGGTGATTTTATCATAACCCGGTTTCGAACGTTGCGGGCGGTCGCTGCTAAACGATTTATCGTCGCGCTTTTTAAATCCGCCCGAAGGCTTGCCGCCAAATTTACCGGCCGGCTTGTCGCCGCCACCCCGATAGCTATCGGGGCTTCTTTTGGGCCTTTCTTCATTATCATTTGATCTGCCCGAATATGATTTACCCGGAGCAGAGAATGGACGCTTCCCGCCGGCCGATGCGCCGCCATCCCGGCTTTTTGGTTTATCCTCATAATCGGCTGTCCGGCCCGAGTATGGTTTTTTTCTTGCCGAAAATGATTTTTTTTCACCCCCCGCTGATTCACCACCAAAACTACGTTTCGGACGGTCGTCGTTATCAGCGGCCCTGCCGGTATAAGGCTTGTTTCTGGGCGAGAATGAGCGTTTTTCCCCCGCTCTGCCGCTAAAACTGCTCGCAGGTTTATCGCCGTCGTCCCTTTTTTGGTACGACTTATTTTCGCCTGAATTAAAGGGCTTTTTCTCTCCGGGCCGGTCACTGCCAAACTTTTTGCCAGGTTTGCTGTTATTTGTTCGTTCAAAACCTGTTGAGGAATTGCGTGCAGATGTTGATGATCTTTTTGGCTTATCGCCGGCTTTAGAAGCCCTGTTTGATGATCTGCCGGATTTGTCGTCGCGACTGTTCCCTGGTCTTTTGGATACCATATTTTTTTGATTAGCGCTTTCGCAGCGTGAGGGGCAAAGTTAGTGATTTTGGAGCAGAAACGAGATTTTTTTTAATCGGTTCAAAAACCTTGGTATACAGCTTTTAATCGCTGTTTTTGGACCCAAAACCATACTATAAAAACGACTGATTTACATAAGTATTTGATAATCTGACCTATATGACATACCTTTGCAACACTTTTACCAATATTGATTTGATGAGTTATTTTAAAATAATTAAAGAGCACCTGATTACGTGTTCCGTAGTAATGCTTTTTGTTATCTTCTTTGCCCTTAATTTTTTCGGTGCAAAAACCCCGAAACCGCACGAGGTTCCGGTAAAGTTTAAAGGCCCTTTTACCACATTTCTTTTTAAAACAATTGAGCCTAAAGAGGACTATAGTTTTGCCGACGAGGCGCTGCCTTTGCACAACGCCAGCGTTAACCGCAAAATGCAGCTTTCGCTGATGAAGCATAACTACCGCCACGTTGGTTCGAACATTTTGCACCGCAAGGCCGAGAAGATATTCCCCATCATTGAGCCTATTTTAAAAGCCTACGGCATTCCAGACGATTTTAAATATATACCGCTGGTTGAAGGCGGCTTTTCCGAAGGCACTTCGCCAAAAGGCGCTAAAGGTTTATGGCAGTTTATGCCCGGTACCGCACGCGCTTACGGCCTTAAGGTTAACGCTGATGTTGACGAACGGAAAAATATCCGTAAATCAACCGTTGCAGCCTGCAGGTATATAAAAGGCTTATACGAAGAGTTTCACAGTTGGACATTAGCCGCTGCCGCTTATAACAACGGCTCAATAAAGCTGATGCGGGCTATGGATCAGCAAAACGAGGAGAACTACTACCGCATGCATTTAAACCGCGAAACAGGCGTTTATATTTACAACATTGTTGCCATGAAAGCGATAATTAACCAGCCTGATAAGTATGGGTTTATGAAACACTATAACCCGGTTAAGTTTAGCACCCTTGCCTCGGCCGACTTTTTGGCTGTAAACTAGTCAACACATTATAAATTATTACATTATACGGAACATACAGGCCGTTCTTCCTAACCCGGAGACCGGCCTTTTTGCGTATATTTGTCGTTTGTTGATTGAGTTGACCGAGTGAGTTGTTGATTAAGTTAGAAAGTAAATATTTTCAACTTAATCCAACCCAATAAACCTAATCAACCATCTTACTAATTCAAAGCATGAGTACATTACCTATCGATCTGGGCGAGCAAAGCGAAGTTGAAGTTTACGGGGCCCGGGTTCATAATTTAAAAAATATCGACGTTTCTTTTCCGCGCAACCAGCTGGTGGTAATAACCGGCCTGAGCGGCAGCGGAAAATCTTCTTTGGCTTTCGATACCATCTATGCCGAGGGGCAGCGCCGGTACATGGAAACCTTTTCGGCCTACTCGCGCCAGTTTATGGGCGGTATGGAGCGGCCCGATGTCGATAAAATATCCGGCCTTAGCCCGGTTATCGCCATCGAACAAAAAACCACCAGCAAAAACCCGCGCTCAACGGTGGGCACCATTACCGAGATATACGATTTTATGCGCTTACTGTTCGCCCGTACGGGTGAGGCATACTCCTATGTCAGCGGCGAAAAAATGGAGCGGATGTCGGAAGAGCAGATATTAAAGACCATCTCCGAAAAATTCGACGGCCAGCCGGTAAACATCCTTGCCCCGGTTGTAAAAGCCAGGAAGGGGCATTACCGCGAACTATTTGAACAGATACGCAAACAAGGCTACCTGAAAGTTTGGATCGACGGCGCTATTGCCGATGTGGAACCTAAAATGCAGGTCGACAGGTACAAGATCCACGATATTGATATTGTAGTTGATCGTTTGGTGGTTAGTGAGGCCGACAGCAAACGGCTTTATACCTCAATTCAAACCGCGCTTAAAATAGCCAAGGGCATTATCCGTATTGCGGATAAGGATAATAACGTGGCCTATTACAGCAAGTATTTGATGGACCCGATCTCGGGCATATCATACGACGAGCCACAGCCGAACACCTTCTCATTCAACTCGCCTTACGGCGCCTGCGAAAAATGCAACGGTCTGGGTTATATTTTTGAGGTGGATGAAAATTCGGTTATCCCAAATCCCAAATTAAGCATATTAAACGGGGGCCTTGCCCCGTTGGGCGAATACCGCGAAACCTGGATATTCCAGGTACTGAAGGCGCTGGCAAAGAAATATGAATTTTCACTTTCAACCCCCATCGAAAAACTTTCAAGAGACCACCTGGATATTATCCTGAACGGATCAACTGAAATGATCACCGTGGCAGTGGAATATAACAAGTGGAACGTACAAAGCTACCAGGTTAGTTTCGACGGCATCATCCGCATGCTTGAAGAGCAGCAGGAACGCCGCGGCGACGAAGGCATGGACGATATGGAAAACTACCGGGTACTAAAAACCTGCCCGGTTTGCGAAGGCGCCCGTTTAAAAAAAGAATCGCTCCATTTTAAAGTTGATAATAAAAATATTTTTGAGCTGGCCTGCATGGATATCAATAACCTGCAGGAATGGTTTACCAATTTAGAAGACAGGCTTACCGAAAGGCAAAATGTAATTGCTAAGGAAATACTCAAAGAGATACGGGCAAGGATCGTCTTCCTGCTGGACGTAGGTTTAAGCTATTTAACACTCGATCGCACGGCCAAAACGCTGTCGGGCGGCGAGGCGCAGCGCATCAGGCTGGCTACACAGATCGGTTCGCAGCTGATGAACGTGATGTACATCCTGGATGAGCCCAGTATCGGCCTGCACCAGCGCGATAACGAGCGGCTGATCAACGCACTGAAACACCTGCGCGATTTGGGTAATTCGGTTGTGGTGGTTGAGCACGATAAAGATATGATATTGCACGCCGACCATGTTATCGATATGGGCCCGGCCGCCGGCGTACATGGCGGCGAAATAGTAGCCCAGGGCACCCCCGACGAACTAATGGCGACTCATACGCTTACCACCTCGTATATAAATGGTGAGCGCGAAATAGCCGTGCCCGAAAAAAGACGTGAGGGCAACGGCAAAACCCTGTCGCTGAAAAAGGCAACCGGCCATAACCTGAAAAAAGTGAGCGTCGATTTTCCGTTAGGCAAATTAATTGGCGTAACCGGCGTATCCGGCAGCGGCAAGTCGAGCCTGATCACCGAAACGTTGTACCCGATATTAAACCACCATTTCTTCAGGGCCAAGAAACATCCGCTGCCTTACGAAAAAATTGAAGGGCTTGAACATATCGACAAAGTGATCGAGATCGATCAAACGCCTATTGGCCGTACCCCGCGCTCAAACCCCGCCACTTATACCGGCGTATTTTCTGATATCCGCAACCTGTATGTACAATTGCCCGAATCACGAATCCGCGGGTATAAGCCCGGCCGTTTCTCGTTCAACGTGAAGGGAGGCCGTTGCGAGACCTGCCAGGGCGCCGGTTTAAAGGTAATAGAAATGAACTTCTTGCCCGATGTGCAGGTACCTTGTGAGGAATGCGGCGGCAGGCGTTATAATCGCGAAACACTTGAAGTACGCTACCGCGGAAAATCCATCAGCGACGTACTGGATATGAGCATTGAGGATGCCACACCGTTTTTTGAGCACATCCCGCCTATCTATCGCAAAATAAAAACATTATTTGACGTGGGTTTGGGATATATCACCCTTGGCCAATCGTCAACTACCCTGTCAGGCGGCGAGGCGCAGCGCGTTAAACTGGCGACAGAGCTTTCTAAAAAAGACACAGGCAATACCTTCTATATACTGGATGAGCCAACCACCGGTCTGCATTTTGAAGACATCAACGTACTGCTGGGCGTGCTGAACCAGTTGGTTGATAAAGGAAATACCGTTCTTGTAATTGAGCATAACCTCGATGTGATCAAAGTAGCCGACCATGTGATCGATCTCGGCCCCGAAGGCGGCTCCGGCGGCGGCAAAATTCTATTCTCCGGCACGCCCGAAGGTTTATGCAAGATAAAAGAAAGCTTCACCGGCCAGTTTTTGAAAAAAGAAATGAAGGTGAAGTAATTTAATTGTACACGATATTGTACATGTCGTTTATTCTTTTTACTTTTATAAAAATTCATCGTTATGCAGGTTACAACTTATACCGCTTTCCGGCAAAAATTGAAATCTTATTTAGATAAGGTACGAACCAATCATACTCCTCTTTACGTGACAAGTGCAAACAATGAAGATGTGGTTGTGCTCTCTAAGTCTGACTATGAAAGCATGGAAGAAACTTTCTATTTACTAAAAAGCCCCGCGAACGCTGCAAGGCTGTTAAAAAGTATAGAAGATTATGAAAAGGGATTAGGCCGGGAAAGAAGCCTGATTGAAGAATGAAAATAATTTTCCTCGATAAAGCGTGGGAGGATTATTTGTATTGGCAAAATACAGATAAGGCCATGTTAAAGAAGATAAATTCCTTAATAAAAGAAATCGAACGCGCCCCCTTTGAAGGAAGCGGCAAACCTGAACCGCTAAAACATAATCTCGCCGGCTCGTGGTCGCGAAGAATCACACTGGAACATCGGCTGGTTTATAAAATTGAAAAGGACGCCGTTGTCGTTTTCCAGTGCCGGTATCATTATTGATTATCACTTAGTTAATCCTCCAAGCCCGTAACTCCTCAATTCACCATCAACCGCCAGTTCCGAACTGCCAACTATTCCCGAGGCATAGTGTATTGACAAATTTTTTATTGCCGATATAATTATCTAATAATCAAATAATTACATAGTGTGTAAAACGTACATTATGTAAATAAATATCAAATTTTACTTGTTTCTTCGGCTCCAAATCAGGTAATTTTGCGGCAACCAATTATATTATTATTTGATGAGAAACAGTACTACCCAACTACCTGATCTGGGCTACCTGAAGCTTGATCGGGCCAGGAATATCTATTACCAATTAACCGCAGCCGAACTGGTTGAAGAAGCTTTAAAAAGAAATGAAGGCGTTTTAGCCGACTCCGGCGCACTGGCCGTTGATACCGGCGAATTTACAGGCCGCTCCCCAAAAGACCGCTTTATTGTTGAAGACGATATCACCCGCGATACTGTGTGGTGGGGACGGATCAATATTAAATTTGACAGCGCCAAATTCGACGCGCTGCTGCAAAAAGTTATCGCCTACTTTGCCGACCGCGATATTTTTGTTCGCGATTCCTGCGCCTGCGCCAACGAAAAATTCCATATCGATATACGGGTGATAACCGAAAACGCCTATCAAAACCTGTTTGTACATCATTTATTTTTGCGGCCCGAGATAGCCAACCCGGCTTCGGTTCCCGATTGGACGATCATTGCCGCGCCTGGCTTCAAAGCTAACCCGCAGGTTGATGGTACGCGCCAGCACAATTTCTCGATCATCAACTTTAGTAAAAGAATTATACTTATAGGTGGAACAGGTTACACCGGCGAAATAAAAAAAGGTATTTTTTCGGTATTAAATTTCCTGCTGCCGCATGAAAAAAAGGTGCTTTCCATGCATTGTTCGGCCAATACCGGCGTCAAAGGCGATACCGCTGTATTTTTTGGGCTGTCCGGAACAGGCAAAACAACATTATCTGCCGATCCCGATCGCAGCCTGATCGGCGATGATGAACACGGTTGGAGCGAGTATACAATATTCAACTTCGAAGGCGGCTGTTATGCCAAATGTGCCGATCTGACCCCGGAAAAAGAGCCGCAGATTTTCAGCGCTATAAAGTTTGGCTCGCTGCTTGAAAATATTAATTTTATAAAAGGCACCCGTACGGTCAATTTTTCGAACCTCGATAAAACGGAGAACACCCGCGTGGCCTACCCGATAGATAATATCAGCAATGCCGTTAACCCGTCGATAGGATCGTCACCTAAAAATATATTCTTTTTAACAGCCGATGCCTTTGGCATACTGCCGCCCATTTCAAAGCTAACACCGGCGCAGGCCATGTATTACTTTATATCGGGTTACACCGCTAAAGTTGCGGGTACCGAAACCGGTGTGACCGAGCCGCAAGCTACATTCTCGGCTTGTTTTGGCGAAGCTTTTTTGCCATTGAGCCCGGTAACCTACGCCAAATTACTCGGCAATAAAATTAAAGCGCATGATGTGAAGGTTTGGTTGATCAATACCGGCTGGACAGGCGGCCCCTATGGAACCGGGAAACGAATGAAATTGAAATATACCAGGGCAATGATAACCGCCGCCTTAAACGGCGAACTTGACAATGTTCAATATCACGAACATCCCATTTTTAACCTGCAGATCCCCGCAAGCTGCCCCAATGTGCCCGACAATCTCCTCGACCAAAAAAAAACATGGGCAAATGGTAATAATTACGATGATAAGGCAAACGATTTAGCCCTCGCCTTTATTAAGAACTTTGAGCAATATGCAAATCTCAGCAATACCGACGTGATAAATGCCGGCCCCAATGTAACAAATGCAACATTAGCAGTATAGTTACATAATATTTATAGCCCATCATTTGCTATTATTAAAAAAAATAGGTTTTATTGCAAAATAATTGTCTGCAATACAGACAATTTTTGCTTTTCATTACGTTATGTATCCGCCAAAGTATCAACGGGATGAGGGTTTCATTAAAAAATTACAAAGAATATCAAAAAAGGTTTTTTTATTTCATTTAAATTCTAATTTTGTTATCCGCAAAAAAACGCATTAACTAAATTTATTTTATAAACTAAAAACTAAAACTAAAAACTAAAAGTAATGGCAAACGCACCAACAAAACCAACAAGTCCTGTTAAAAAAGAGTCAAGTGCATCAGGCATGTTTGCAACGCTTACTATTCCAATCTGTATCGTTGTTGCAATTATTATATACATATTCATTTTGGGCGACCCAAGCCATTATGAAGGCGGGGATGTGGAAAAAGGTGTTCCGGGAGACCTTTTCGGAACAGTACACAGGGGAGGTATAATCGTACCTTTAATTATGTCGTATCTGTTGATCGTTATTGTATTTTCGATCGAGCGTTTCGTGGTGATCGGCAAGGCATCGGGCACCGGTAACGTAGATGCTTTCGTGAGAAAAGTTCAAACTTTCCTTAACGCAGGTAACATTGACGGCGCTAACGCCGAGTGTGACAAACAAAAAGGTTCTGTTGCTAACGTGATCAAATCGGGATTGAAAAAATACCGCGAGATGGAAACTGAGACAGGGCTGGACGTTGACCAAAAAACTTTAGCTATCCAAAAGGATATCGAAGAAGCTACTTCATTGGAAATGCCAATGCTTGAGCAAAACCTTACAGTTATCGCTACCCTGGTATCTATCGGTACATTAACCGGTCTGTTAGGAACGGTAATCGGTATGATCCGCGCGTTCGCGGCACTGGCAACTTCAGGTGCGCCAAACACCACAGCGCTTTCAACAGCTATTTCCGAGGCGTTAATTAACACTGCTTTGGGTATCAGTACATCAGCTATATCAATTGTAATGTACAATGTGTTTACATCTAAAATTGACAAGCTGACTTACGCCATTGACGAAACAGGATTCAGCATTGTGCAAACTTTTGCTGCATCACACAAAAGTAAATAAATAAGCGCTATTGCTTAGTTTTTATCCGGCCGGCTTATCGTCAGCGGCGATTAGCCGGCCGGTATAGTATAAATCATTTATACATTCTTACTAAAAAATTAACATTATGCCAAGAGTAAAAGTTGCCAGGAAAAGCACAGCGATTGATATGACAGCCATGTGCGATGTGGCTTTCCTGTTGCTCACCTTTTTCATATTAACAGCCAAGCCTAAGGTGGAAGACCCTACCAAGGCCGAGGTGCCGGCGTCGTCAAAAGAGCAGCCTGTGGCCGAAGATAATATTGCCCAGGTAACCATTGGTGGTAAAGACAAGGTGTTTTATTCCGTTTCGGGCACCGATATACGCACTGAAACATTAGACGCGATGGGTGAAAAATACAACGTAAAGTTTACCCCCGAAGAAAAAGCCAAATTTGCTATCACCGAGGTATTTGGTGTACCAATGAGTCAGTTAAAATCATACCTGGATATGACTGCCGATCAGAAAAAAACTTATCAGCAACCAGGTATCCCTGTTGATACAACCAATAACAACGAGTTATCAAACTGGATATTGACCTCACGGAAAGCCGACAGGGCCCTGCATGGCAAGGATCTGCAGATCGCTATAAAAGGCGACCGGAGGGAGCAGTACCCGATCATTAACACGGTAATTGGTGTTTTAGGAAAACAAAAAGTTTTCAAGTTTAATTTAATTACATCGCTAAGAGCGGCTCCAAAAAAATAAAATTATGGCAGAATTAGATACCTCCGGCGGGGGTGGGCATAAAGGCGGAAAAGTTAGAAGTAAAAAAGTGTCAACACGCGTCGATCTGACCGCGATGGTTGACCTTGCTTTCTTGCTGATCACCTTTTTCATGCTTACCACTACGCTTAGTAAACCAAAGGCAATGGACCTTGCCATGCCCGATAACTCTGTTAAAACAAGCCAGTTACCGGTAGCAGCAACCCGCTCGATGACTATCCTGCTGGGTAGCCATAATAAAGTAGAGTGGTATATGGGCGAGGTGGCAAAAACACCTCCTGTTGTAGATAATTATGGAAAAGAAGGATTGCGCAAAGCACTGATCGAGAACGGAAAAAAAGTTGCTGAAACGCACGCCGCTCCTGATAATTTCATGATCGTTTTAATAAAACCCAGTGATAAATCAACTTACGAGAACTTAGTTTCCGTACTCGATGAAATGAGCATCACAGGTGTTAAGTCGTATGCCATCGTTAAGATTTTACCGATAGAAGTTGGCGACCTGAAAAAGAACAATTTATATTAATAATATTCGTATTATTATACACGTTAATTAAATATTAAAAGCCTAAAAAAATGTTAGGATCAAAATTAGACATATTAGCCCAAAATTGGATTGATGTTGTATTTAGTGGTCGCAATAAGGCATATGGTGCATACGAGCTCAGAAGGGATAACGGGCGTAATACCCGTAATGCCCTTATTATAGGCGTTGTGTTATTTGTATTTATTATATCATTCAATACCCTCCTCAATCTGATCGCCGGCTTTATCCCGAAAGCCAAAGAAAAGGTGAAGATCACCAACGTTGTACTTTCGCCGCCCCCGGTGGATCTAAAGAAACCACCTCCGCCACCTCCGCCTGAACCGCCAAAACCAAAGGTTGACCAGGTTAAGTTCCCTCCGCCGGTAGTAAAGCCCGATGTTGAGGTTAAAGAAAAGCCGCCAACCATTGAAGAGTTGAAAGTGGCCGACCCGGGTCAAAAGAACCTGAAAGGTGATAAAAACGCCGAGGTGACCATTGACGAGCCGGTTGGAACATCGGATGCCAAGGTTACCGAAGAAGATCCAAATAAGATATTTACATCGGTTGAGCAGGTTCCGGATTTTCCTGGTGGCATGGAAGCTTTTGGACGTTATTTAAGTAAAAACATTCATTACCCGGCAATTGCCCGCGAAAACAATACCCAGGGACGTGTTATCATCAGCTTCGTTTGCGAACGCGATGGGTCGTTGACCGATATACATGTGGCTCGCGGAATTGGTGATGGTTGCGATGAGGAAGCCGTTCGGGTAATTAAAAATTCACCGAGATGGAAACCAGGTATTCAAAATGGCCGCCCGGTGCGGGTTGCTTACAGCGTACCTATTGCATTTACATTAGCTGGAGAATAAAAAGCAATAGATGTTATTTAACAATAACCGGCAAAAATCGCCCAAAAGGCGATTTTTGCTTATTTTAGGCGTAACCGCTTTCATCTGTATTTTGTCGTTGGGACTGATGGTGATATTTTGGAACAGGATGCTGCCAAACATGCCGCAAAGTCAAAAATTCGCGTTCGGCGGTGTAATAATCCTGTATGCTTTTTTACGTTTTTCGCGATTGTTAAAAAAGGAACCCGATGATAAATAAAATTAAAATGGAAGGCAGCCGGTTAAACCTGGTAACCTTTACCCTAACAATTTTATTGGCAGGTGCGGCATTTTTTGAAAGCTGCCATCACGAAACAAAAAAAACGGAAGACCTTTCCCGTTTTGTGTCGCAAACCACAAGCATTGGCGTCGACGAGTCATTTCGTCCGATCGTTGATGAGGAGTTATATGTTTTTAAATCCTTTCACGAAAAAGCCCATCCGAACATTATTTACGCACCCGAAAACACGATTGTAAACCTGCTGTTGGCCGACAGCATCCGCGTGCTGCTTACCGCACGCGACCTTGATCCGCAGGAATACCAGCAACTGGCAAGTAAAAACATCCACCCCTCTGTCACCCGTTTCGCGGTCGATGCGGTCGCCCTCATTGTTAACCAGGCGTCAAATGATACCACGATAACCGTAAGCGACATAAAAAAAATGCTGAACGGCAATACTAAACAGGATAAAAATATCGTTTTTGATAACCCTAACTCTGGTTTGGTAAGGTATTTAAAAAACTTTTCGGGCAGTAAAGATTTAAAGCAGAAGAATGTTTTTTCGCTAAAATCAAATAAGGAAGTGATCAAATATGTTAGCGAACATCCCAATGCCATAGGCATAACAGGATTCAGCTGGTTAAACGATCCCGATAAAGATTATGCCGATGCATTGCAGAAGATAAAAATTGTAAGCGTAAGAAACGACACCGGGAAAAATGCTTCACGGGAATATTTTTCGCCATCGCAAAATACACTTGCATTAAAACAATACCCGCTGACCCGGAATTTATATTTTATCAATTGCACCGGTCAATACGGTTTGGGAATGGAATTTGCGACATTTGTAGAGGGTGATAGGGGGCAGCGGATAATCCTGAAATCGGGAATATTGCCCGAGATAATCCCCGGCAGGGAGATCAACATCGTAAAAACAATAAAAAAATAATGCATCCGCTACCCTTGTGTATGCAAAATCACGCAAAAAAATATAATATTGCATTTTAAACGCTTGCAACTAAGTTGTTTTTAAGTAATATGACTTAACTAAAACAATAGGGATTTGACAATCCTGGATAATTGGTGTCATACCTTCGGGTTTGACAATCAAACAATATTGCAGGCCATACGTATGGCATTAATAAGTGTAAACGAATAACTAAGAATGAAAATGATAAATAAATTAGCCGGAATAGCATTTGGATTGGTGTTAGTCGGTTCATCAGTTTCTGCGCAAAGCCTTGCCGATGCCAAAAAAGCGATCGATGCCGAGCAATACCAGAAAGCCAAGTCAATGCTAAAGAACCTTATCGTGACCCAGGCAGATAAGGACGAAAATTATTTTTACCTGGGCTGGGTTTACCTCAAGCAGGAGTACCCCGATTCAGCAAAAACCCTATTTAATAAAGGTTTGGCTGTAAACGGCAGGTCTGCGATGAATTTTGCGGGTTTAGGAGCCGTTGCCCACGTTGAAAGAGATAACGCCGGTGCGTCATCAAACTTTAACCAGGCGATAACGCTGGCCGGAAAGAACAGCAAGCCTTACGTTTATGTAGGCTTGTCGTACCTGTTGCCATTGAGCGGCAGCAATAACGGCCCGAATGGCAGCCGTATAGCTCCTGCTGATGCAGATGCAGCTATTGCTGTATTAAATAAAGGAAAAGCCATCAGCCCCCGCGATGTTGAATTATTGATCGCATTGGGTGACGCTTACCGCTCGCAATTAAAAAGCAACGAGGCCTATAGCAACTATTCATCAGCTTTAGCCATCGATCCAAAATCAACCGCTGCTATCGTAGCTACCGGCGTTTTATGGCGGTATGCGGATAACTACGACGATTCGGAAAAACAATTCCAGGCTGCGCTGGCGATCGACCCCAATTACGGGCCGGCTTACCGCGAATGGGCTGAAACCGATGTACGACTGGCAACGACTGATCCTAAACTATACGATAGCAGGGTGAAGCAAGCAGTAGATCATTATAAAAAATACATCACTTTAACTGACTACTCCGTTGAAACCCAAATGCACTATGCCGACTTCCTGATCAGGGCTAAAGATTATGTCACTTTACAAAAGGTGGCTTCCGATCTTACTTCCTCCGCAAGAAGCAACTTAAGGGTTTACCGTTACCTGGGCTATGCGGCTTACGAGAATAAGGATTATCCCGCTGCTGAAAAAGCAATGACTAAATGGGTTAACGAAGCTGGTCCGAAACGGGTTATACCTAACGACTACTTATACATGGGCCGGATAGAATTGGCTCAAAAGCATGATTCATTAGGGGTTCGCGATTTACGCAAAGCACTTGAGCTGGATACAAGTCAGGTTGACATTTATGGCGAAATTGCCAAATCGATGTATGCCTCTGGTAAATATGTTGAGGCTGCGGAGGCTTATAGAAAATACGGTGAAAAATCACGCCTCGCTACCCTCCAGGATCATTTCAAGGAAGGTTTTAGCTATTACCAGGCGTATTCAGACCAACTTACCAGAGCTGAAAAAAACAAGTCGGTAAAACCAGATTCTACATTGCTCATTAAAGCTGATTCGGCTTACAGTTACGTTGAGCGCAAGGCAACGAAACCCAACGCACAGGTAGCTTTATTCCATGCCTATGTTAGGGATTATGAAGATAATGACCGGAATAATATCAAAGGCTTAGCAAAACCATACTATGAGCAGTTTATTCAGCTAACTTTAGCTAAAGGCGCACCAGACGACAAAACCAAATCAAGTTTGGCAAATGCCTATGTTTATTTAGGTACTTATGCCGAAAATAAAGAGCATGACCAAGCCAAGGCACTGGACTATTATACCAAGGCAAAAGAAATGGACCCTACGAACCCGCAGGTTGTCTATTACTTCGCTAAAAGAGCGCAAGGTAAAAGCAAATAAATAATTTTTATAAATAACATGGAGCCTGCTGATATTTTCAGCGGGCTTTTTTATTATCGTACCATTTGTATATTTGCAGCATGGAAGTACATAGTTTACCGGTTAATTATTTGCCCATCATATTTCAAATGATCGTGGCGCTGGGTTTTGTGGTAGGCACCATGTTTGTTACCCATAAAATTGGCCCGAAAAGAAAAACGACAGATAAGCTTACCCCTTTTGAATCGGGTATTGAGGTGATCGGGAACGCCCGAACGCCTATCTCCATTAAATATTTCCTGGTAGCTATCCTGTTCGTGCTGTTTGATGTCGAGGTGATATTTATGTACCCCTGGGCGGTAAATTTCAGGGCGCTTGGCAGCGAGGGCATGATTGAGATGTTTATTTTTATGGGTACGTTGTTGCTCGGCTTTATTTACGTCATCAAAAAAGGCGCCCTCGACTGGGATTAGCCTCACCTAAATCCTCTCCAAAGGAGAGGACTTTAAATGACGATTACATAAAGCATTTTTAAGAACCCTCTCCTTTGGAGAGGGCAGGGTGAGGCCTGTTTAGACTGTTTCTAAATATATTTACCTCAACATAGTGTACTGCTTACATAGTAATTTGTTGTAAATTTGCCCCGCGTTGTTAGTTTCCCAAAACCAATTTGGGTTACATCAGGTTAGTAGTTAACCACTGCTTACAAATGATCACTGACTAATGACCACTGACTAATGACTTACAAATCATGAGTGATATTCAATTAGTTGAAGCCCCCCCGGGTGTTGAAGGCGCAGGATTTTTCGCCACTACACTTGATAAAGCCATAGGCGTAGCGCGCGCAAATTCTTTATGGCCGCTTCCATTCGCCACATCGTGTTGCGGTATTGAGTTTATGGCTACCATGGCCTCAACTTACGACCTGTCAAGATTTGGTGCCGAGCGTTTGAGCTTCTCGCCCCGCCAGGCCGACCTGCTGATGGTTATGGGTACGATAGCAAAAAAAATGGGTCCGGTATTGAGGCAGGTATACCTGCAAATGGCCGAGCCGCGCTGGGTAATAGCCGTAGGCGCCTGCGCTACCAGCGGTGGTATATTTGATACCTATTCAGTTCTGCAGGGTATTGATGAAGTGATCCCGGTAGATGTATATGTACCCGGCTGCCCCCCGCGTCCTGAAGCCATCATTGATGGATTTATGAATATTCAAAAACTGGTACAAACTGAAACCCTGCGCCGCAGGAGCGAACCGAAGTATCAACAATTATTGGCTTCATACGGAATACAATAATGGGTAAAATAACAAACGAAGAGCTGATAAAGCGCATTGGCGATCAATTTGCCGGCGGGGTAACTTTAGTTGGTGAGCCATATGGATTGCTGACTATGGAAACGACCAGGGAACAGATCATTGACCTGTTAACCTGGTTAAAAACCGATCCCGCCTTACAATTTATTTTTCTGACAGACATTACCGCCATCCATTATCCCGAACAGGAAAAATCAATCGGCGTAATTTATCATTTGCACAGTCTTGTAAATAATGTACGCATCCGTTTGAAAGTTTTTTTAGATGGTGATGATGTGCATATCCCCACAGCCTGTACGGTATGGGATGCCGCAAACTGGATGGAAAGAGAAGCTTACGATTTTTTCGGGGTGATTTTTGACGGCCATCCCGATTTGCGCAGGATATTAAATGTTGACGATATGGAAGCCTTCCCGCTGCGAAAAGAATTCCCGCTGGAAGACCCGAACCGTGTAGATAAGAAAGATTACTTTTTTGGAAGATAGAGCATGAAGAACCATCCGGTATTTACGGATAATGATCCGCAGAATGAGCTTTCAACCCTTAACCTTGGGCCAACACACCCTGCAACCCATGGTGTGTTCCAGAATGTGCTACAGTTGGACGGGGAAAGAATTGTTAGCGGCGTATCCACCATAGGTTATATACACCGCGCTTTCGAAAAAATTGCCGAACACCGGCCATTTTACCAGATAACACCACTTACCGACCGCTTGAATTACTGCTCGTCCCCGATCAACAATATGGGCTGGCACATGACGGTTGAAAAACTTTTGGGCATTAAAACCCCAAAACGGGTGGATTACCTGCGCGTAATTATCATGGAGTTGGCACGTATTTCGGATCATTTAATTTGCAACAGCGTACTTGGCGTTGATACCGGCGCATTCACAGGCTTCCTGTACCTGATGGTATACCGCGAAGCCATTTATGAAATATACGAAGAGGTTTGCGGCGCCCGATTAACCACCAACATGGGCCGCATAGGCGGATTTGAACGTAATTTCAATTCGATAGCGTTTACTAAGCTGCGTAAGTTTTTGAAGGAATACCCTGTTGCGTTAAAGGAGTTTGAATCCCTTTTAACCCGCAACCGCATATTTATCGACCGTACCAAAGACGTGGCAGCGGTAACAGCCGAAGAAGCTTTGAACTATAGCTGGAGCGGTCCGATATTACGTGCCTGCGGCGTTGATTACGACGTCCGCGCGATGGAGCCTTATTCATCATACGAAGATTTTGATTTTGAAATACCTGTTGGTACCAATGGCGATGTGTATAACAGGTACCTGGTACGCAACGAAGAAATGTGGCAAAGCCTGCGTATTATTGAGCAGGCACTGGTAAAATTGGAAAAAGAACCACCGGATATTTTCCATGCCGATGTGCCCGATTTTTACCTTCCGCCAAAAGAGGATGTATACAACAACATGGAGGCTCTTATCTATCACTTTAAAATCGTGATGGGCGAAGTGCCTACCCCAAGCTCGGAAGTTTATCACGCAGTTGAAGGCGCCAATGGCGAATTGGGCTTTTACCTGGTTAACGACGGCGGGCGTTCGCCGTACCGTTTGCACTTCCGCAGGCCCAGTTTCATCAATTACGCGATGTATGCACCAATGAGCAAGGGAATGTTGCTGTCAGATGCAATTATTAACATGAGTAGTTTAAATATTATAGCCGGAGAATTGGATGCTTAGAGTAGATGAAGCCCAGCAACCGGTTGAGTTTACACCGGGGCTGATAACCAAATTTGACGATATTGTAAGCCGCTATCCCGAAGGGAAGCAAAAATCGGCACTGTTGCCCATATTGCATCTTGTACAAGCTGAATATGGCTGGCTTAGTTCGGCTGCAATGGATAAAGTGGCCGATTACCTGCATTTACAGGATATCGAGGTTTACGAAGTAGCTACGTTTTACAGCATGTATTTTTTACGCCCGCAGGGCAAATACGTACTGGAGGTTTGCCGCACCGGGCCCTGCTGCCTGGTAGGCGCCGAAAAAATAATGGACCACATCGAACAAAAACTTGGCGTTAAAGAGGGTGATGTTACACCTGATGGCCTGTTTAGCTGGCGCGGTGTGGAATGCCTGGCCGCTTGCGGTTATGCGCCCGTTCTGCAGATCGGCCCCGAATATACCTTCTACGAAAATTTAACGAACGAATCGGTTGATAAACTGATCGAAGATTTAAAAGCAAAGGGTAATAACTGATGGCACGCAAATTATTATTAGAACATATTAACGTACCCGGCATCAATACTTTTGATGTTTACCGCTCAAAAGGCGGTTATGCTTCGGTTGAGAAGGCCCTGAAAACCATGTCGCCCGATGATGTGGTTGAAGAGGTTAAAAAATCGGGCTTGCGCGGCCGTGGCGGCGCGGGTTTCCCTACCGGGATGAAGTGGAGCTTTTTGGCTAAGCCCGAAGGTGTTGCCCGTTACCTGGTTTGTAATGCCGATGAATCGGAACCCGGAACTTTTAAGGACCGTTACCTGATGACGTATATCCCTCACTTGCTGATCGAGGGAATGATCGTTTCCAGCTTTGCTTTAGGCGCTAAAACATCATACATCTACGTTCGTGGCGAAATGATGCCGCAGATCAGGATACTTGAAAAAGCCATCGCGGAAGCAAAGAATGCAGGATTTTTAGGAAAAAATATTTTAGGCTCCGGTTACGACCTGGAGCTGTATGTTCAGCCCGGCGGCGGCGCTTATATATGCGGCGAAGAAACTGCTTTGCTTGAATCATTGGAGGGCAAACGCGGCAACCCGCGCATCAAGCCGCCTTTTCCCGCTATAGCAGGATTATACGGCTGCCCTACTGTGGTAAATAACGTAGAATCTATTGCTGCAGTAGTGCCTATCATTAACGAAGGTGGCGACGAATATGCCAAAGTAGGCATAGGTCGCAGCACCGGCACCAAGTTAATATCTGCCGGCGGTAATGTCAAAAAACCGGGCGTTTACGAAATTGACCTGGGCCTGCCTGTTGAAGAGTTTTTATATTCGGATGAATACTGCGGTGGTATCGCCAACGGCAAACGCCTTAAAGCGGTGGTAGCCGGCGGTTCGTCGGTGCCCATTCTTCCGGCTAACCTGTTTATGAAAACGGCGAAGAACGAGCCCCGCCTGATGAGCTATGAATCATTGGCCGAAGGTGGTTTTGTTACCGGCACCATGATGGGATCAGGCGGCTTCATCGCTTTTGATGAAGATCAGTGCATCGTACGTAATACCTGGAACTTCACCCGCTTTTATCACCACGAAAGCTGCGGACAATGTTCGCCTTGTCGTGAAGGCACGGGCTGGATGGAAAAAGTATTGCACCGTCTCGAAAACGGTCATGGTACGCTAAGCGACATGGACCTATTGGTTGACGTATCGAAAAAGATTGAAGGGAATACCATTTGCCCGCTGGGCGACGCAGCAGCGTGGCCCGTAGCCAGCGCAATACGTCACTTCAGGGATGAGTTTGAATGGCATGTGACCAATGCATCGGAAGCGGTGGTAAGGAATTACGGGTTGGCGCATTATGCCGATCCGTTGGATATAAAAGAAACAGCATAAAACCTCGCGTCATTGCGAGGTACGAAGCAATCCCCGGCTTACAGAGCCGCTCTGCACAGTTTAGAGATTGCTTCGTACCTCGCAATGACGGGAACAATATAAAGGACGTTATACAAATGTCAATGAAAGTAACAATTGATGGCATAGCCATTGAAGTAGAACCCGGGACCAGCATCCTGAATGCCGCTAGGCAGATCGGTGGTGATGTGGTGCCGCCTGCTATGTGCTATTATTCCAAGCTGAAAGATAGCGGCGGTAAATGCCGTACCTGTTTGGTTAAGGTAAGCAAAGGCTCCGAGAAGGACCCGCGCCCTATGCCCAAGCTGGTTGCATCCTGCCGTACCGCAGTAATGGATGGCATGGAAGTACAAAACATTACCTCGCCCGAAGTTTTGGAGGCGCGTAAGGGCATTGTTGAGATATTATTGATCAACCACCCGCTGGATTGCCCGATCTGCGACCAGGCCGGTGAGTGCGATCTGCAAAACCTGGCTTTCGATCACGGCGCGGTTAAAACACGCTATGAGTTCGACCGCCGCACGTTTGAGAAAATAGATATCGGCGATAAGATACAATTGCACATGACGCGCTGCATCCTATGCTACCGCTGCGTGTTTGTAGCCGACCAGATCACCGACCACCGTATACACGGTATATTAAACCGCGGCGACCATTCCGAAATATCAACTTATATCCATAAAGCGGTTGACAATGATTTCTCCGGAAACGTAATAGACGTATGCCCTGTTGGCGCGCTTACCGATAAAACATTCCGTTTTAAAAACCGCGTATGGTTCACCAAGCCGGTTGATGCACACCGTGAATGCGACCACCCGGGTTGTAATGGCAAGGTTACCCTATGGTATAAAGGCGAAGAAGTATTGCGCGTAACCGCACGCAAAGATCAGTATGGCGAGGTAGAGGAATTTATTTGCAATACCTGCCGCTTTGATACTAAGAAAACATCTGATTGGGTAATTGAAGGGCCGCGCAAAATATCGCATAAATCGGTTATCAGCTCAAATCACTATGAGTTTAAACCGTTGCCCGTGGTGAAAACCAATCCGCAGTTACAAGGAGCCAATAAACAACAATTTGAACGAGACACACGCTTATAATGGGATTAGCAGATATAGTAATTAAGTTTGTACTGATAGTGATCATATTTGCGATCAGCTTAGTGGTAGCTATGTACTCAACCTATGCCGAACGAAAAATAGCGGCATTTTTCCAGGACAGGATCGGCCCTAACCGTGCCGGCCCGTTTGGCATACTGCAGCCACTTGCCGATGGTGCTAAGATGTTCCTGAAAGAAGAGATCATTCCAACCAATGCCAGCGGATTTTTGTTCATCGCAGGCCCTTCAATCGCTATTCTTACCGCCTGCATAGGTTCGGCGGTGATACCATGGGGGCAAAAATTAACCATCGGCTCGCATGTCATCGATCTGCAGGTTACAGATATTAATGTAGGTATCCTATACATCTTCGGCGTCGTTTCTCTCGGCGTTTACGGCGTAATGATAGGTGGCTGGGCATCAAATAACAAATACTCATTACTGGGCGCCATTCGTGCGGCATCGCAAAATATCAGCTACGAAATTTCGATGGGCCTTTCCATCATTGCTTTGCTGATGATGACCGGCACATTAAGCCTGCGCGAAATTGCTGAGCAGCAGCATGGCTTTTGGTCGCACGGCTGGTTCACGTGGAATGTATTTAAACAGCCGCTGGGCTTTTTACTGTTTATCGTATGTGCGTTTGCCGAAACCAACCGTACGCCATTTGACCTGCCCGAGTGTGAAACCGAACTGGTAGGCGGTTATCATACCGAATACTCATCCATGAAACTGGGCTTTTACCTGTTTGCCGAATACATCAACATGTTTGTATCGAGCGCGGTGATGGCTACATTATATTTTGGCGGGTACAACTTCCCGTTCATGCACCATTTAGGGCTATCGGAAAACTGGGTAACCATATTGGGTATGCTGGCCTTATTCGCAAAAATATTTTTCTTCATATTCTTTTTTATGTGGGTGCGCTGGACGGTTCCCCGTTTCCGTTACGATCAGTTGATGGACCTGGGCTGGAAAGCGTTGATACCGTTGGCAATCGCCAATATTATTATCACCGGACTTGTTATTACTTTTCTCAACAGATAGGAGTTAACCAATGGAATCATTAAGTAATAAACGCAAAGAAGTTGAATCAAAGCCCCTTAATTTTTGGGAGCGGATTTACCTGCCTTCTATTTTCCAGGGGCTTAGTATTACCATGAAGCACTTTTTCAGGAAACCCGTAACCGTAAGCTTCCCCGAGGAGCGCCGCGAGTTTTCAGAAAACTTCAGGGGTATGCATTCCCTTAAGCGGGATGAAGACGGGCGCGAGCGTTGTACAGCCTGCGGTTTATGCGCATTATCGTGCCCTGCCGAAGCCATCACGATGATCGCAGCTGAGCGCCAGAAAGGTGAAGAAAACCTGTACAGGGAAGAAAAATATGCCGCGGTTTATGAAATTAATATGCTGCGCTGCATCTTTTGCGGCTTGTGCGAAGAGGCTTGCCCGAAAGAGGCCATTTACCTCGACGGCGACTATGTTCCGTCGGAGTTTTTAAGAAAAGATTTTATTTACGGCAAAGACAAATTAGTAGAAGCTCCCTTAAATCAATAAAGAAGTTTTATACCTTTGCCCCTACCTTTTTTAGGGGTAAAGGTATTTGCATACATAAACCATGAGTACATTTTACTTCATCGCATTTTTATCCATATTCTTTTCCATATTGGTTATTTCTGCGAAAAATCCTGTACATAGTATACTTTATCTGATACTTACGTTTTTCACGTTCACCATTCATTATATCCTGATGAATGCACAGTTCCTGGCTATCGTTAACTTCATCGTTTACATGGGCGCCATACTGGTATTGTTCCTGTATACACTGATGCTGATCAACCTGAACAAGGAATCGGAGCCCCGTAAATCAAACCTGGTAAAGTTTGCCGGCGTTATTGGCGGAGGTTGTTTTTTGGTGACGATAGTTGCCTCCTTAAAAGCATTAGGCGTTTCGCACCCGGTTGTGCTGCAGGACCCGAACCTGGGCCTGGTAAAAAATTTAGGTAAGATACTGTTCAACGAATATTTACTGCCATTTGAAGTGTCGTCCATATTGCTGTTATCGGCAATGGTTGGCGCTGTTTTACTGGCCACTAAAGATACCAAGACCGCCTGATGGAAACGATATCACAAAATATACAAGCCATACCGCTTAATCATTACATCCTGTTATGCGCCATCGTTTTTTCGATAGGTGTGATCGGGGTATTGATACGCCGCAACGCCATCGTCATATTTATGTCGATCGAGCTGATGCTGAATTCGGTTAACCTGCTGCTTACCGCTTTTTCCGTTTATCGCGGAGATGCCACCGGCCAGGTTTTCGTGTTTTTTATAATGGCCCTTGCCGCGGCCGAAGTAGCCGTGGGATTAGCCATCATCGTCATGATCTATCGCAATACAAACTCGATAGATACGAATGTATTGAACAGGTTGAAATGGTGAGTAAGATTACGAATTAAAAACGCGCGTCATTGCGAGGAACGAAGCAATCCCAAACTTACAGAGCGGATTTGCAAATCGGGGATTGCTTCGTTCCTCGCAATGACGTGGACATTAGATATACAAAATGGATAAATACATCTGGCTTATTCCCATCCTGCCGTTAGCCGGTTTTATAATAAACGGCCTCGGTCGTAATACCTTATCAAAAAGCATTATCGGCTTTGTTGGCAGTTTAATGGTATTGCTTTCTTTTGGATTAAGCGTAGGCGCTTTTTTACAGGTACACGCAAACGGTTCGCCTATCAACGTTACCCTGTTCAACTGGTTTTCAGTAGGCGACTTTAAGTTATCTTTTTCCTTCCTGGTCGATCAGTTAAGCGCAATGATGCTCCTGATCATCACTGGCGTAGGCTTTCTTATCCATTTATATTCAGTGGGATATATGCACGACGATGCAGGTTACGGCAAATTTTTTGCCTACCTCAACCTGTTCGTGTTCTTTATGCTGCTGCTGGTTTTAGGGTCCAACTACCTGGTGATGTTTATTGGCTGGGAAGGTGTGGGCCTCTGCTCCTACCTGCTTATCGGTTTCTGGTACACCAATCCCGACTATGCCGATGCCGCCAAAAAAGCCTTCATTATGAATCGCATCGGCGACCTGGGCTTTATCATTGGCGTATTCATCATTATCAACACATTTGGCAGCGCAGCGTTTGCCGATATATTCCCTAAAGCCGCTACGCACCAGTTTGCCGCTGCACCGTTTGAGTGGATAGCGATATTGTTATTTGTAGGCGCGATAGGTAAATCGGCTCAATTGCCGTTATTCACCTGGCTGCCCGACGCTATGGCCGGCCCAACACCTGTATCCGCGCTGATACACGCTGCAACCATGGTTACAGCTGGCGTGTATATGATAGCCCGCTCAAACATTTTATTTACCCAGGCACCTATAACCATGCACGTTGTGGCAATAGTGGGCTTATGTACGGCGGTGGTAGCGGCGCTTATCGCTTTATCGCAAACAGATATTAAAAAGGTACTGGCCTATTCAACCGTATCGCAATTGGGTTATATGTTTTTGGGCTTGGGTGTAGGCGCTTATACAGGCGCGTTCTTCCACGTATTGACTCATGCCTTCTTTAAAGCTTTGTTATTCCTTGGTGCAGGTTCAGTTATTCACGCGGTAAGCGGCGAGCAGGATATGCGCAATATGGGCGGTTTGAAAAGTAAGCTGCCAATAACGTTCATTACCATGCTTATCGGTACGCTGGCCATTTCGGGTATTCCCCCATTTGCTGGGTTCTTCTCGAAGGATGAGATACTGGCTAATGTGTTTGTACAAAGCATACCGATGTATATCATCGGCGTTATTACGGCTATGTTCACCTCGTTCTATATGTTCCGGATGTTGTACCTTACCTTTTACGGCAAGTTTCGCGGTACAGCAGAACAGGAGCATCATTTGCACGAATCGCCCCCTTCTATGACTGTGCCGCTTATCATATTGGCACTATTGTCAGTTATCGGCGGTTTTATAGGCGTGCCCGAATCATTGGGCGGCCATCACTGGCTCGAACATTTCCTGGCGCCGGTGTTTAAAGATTCCGCCGCGTTAATTACCCGGGCGCCATCAGCTGAGCAAACCGACTTGATCTTAATGGCGATATCCGTGGCGGGCGCTGTGCTTGCGCTGATATACGCTTACATCAAATACATCAAAAACGCGCATGTGCCTGTTTCGGATACGGAAGAGCGTCCGGCATTGGTCAACCTGTCCTACCATAAATTTTATATTGACGAATTATATGATACCATCATCCGCAAGCCGCTTGATGCACTATCTGTATTTTTCTATAAAGTGATCGACCAGATGGGCATCGATGGTATTGTGAACGGGCTGGGCAAGGGAACTGTTGAATCAAGCAAGGGGCTGCGTTTATTACAATCCGGAAATGTAGGTTTCTATATTTTTATGATGGTAGCAGGCATTGTTTCGGTGTTAATGTACATTTTAGTTAAAGCATAAAAACGAGTAACGTTTACAAAATAAAATGACGGTTAGTATTTTAATTTTTTTACCGGTAATTGCGGGCCTTGCTGTTTTACTATTTAAAAACAGCACAGCCAAACACGCGGCTTTAACTTTTTCTGTTGCCGAGCTGGCAGTAGCGGCCCTATTCTTATCACGCTTTGTGCCTGATGCCAGTGTACAATTTGCCACTGATATTCCATGGCTGCCTAAACTGGGTATTTACTTCAATGCAGGTATTGATGGCATCAGCATGATCATGGTATTGCTTACCACGCTGCTGGTCCCGCTTATCATCTTAACCACCTACAAACACGAGTATAAAAACGCATCGGCTTTTTACGCGCTTATCCTGTTTATGCAGGCGGGCATGCTGGTTGTTTTTACCGCTTTAGACGGATTTTTATTTTATGTGGGATGGGAAGCCGCGCTGATACCTATTTATTTTATCAGTGCCTTGTGGGGCGGCGAAAACCGCATCCGCATTACGCTTAAGTTTTTTATCTATACTTTTTCAGGATCGCTGTTTATGCTGCTGGGTATTATTTACCTGTATCTGCAAACACCTGCAAAAACTTACGATCTGTTCCAGTTTTATAACCTGGCTTTGGATGCACAGCACCAGTCGTGGGTATTCTGGGCCTTCTTCCTGGCTTTTGCCATTAAGATGCCGATATTCCCATTCCATACCTGGC
Source organism: Mucilaginibacter sp. (assembly GCA_035568395.1). Lineage (GTDB taxonomy): Bacteria > Bacteroidota > Bacteroidia > Sphingobacteriales > Sphingobacteriaceae > Mucilaginibacter. The sequence continues at coordinate 70,759 of DATMOF010000012.1, forward strand.
AGCCTGATACCTATACCGAAGCGCCATCAGCCGGTACCATGATGCTATCGGGTATCATGTTAAAAATGGGTATTTACGGTGTTATCCGCTGGCTGATACCAAACGCTCCGCTGGGGTTTTTAGAATGGCGCACATTTGCTATTGTTCTTTCTATTATCGGTATCGTGTATGCATCCATAATCGCGTTCACACAACGTGACGGTAAACGCTTAGTGGCTTATTCATCAATTGCCCACGTGGGCTTAATATCCGCCGGTATATTCGCCTGGACATTGCAAGGCCTGCAAGGCGCCATGATCCAGATGCTGAGCCACGGTATCAACGTAGTAGGTTTATTCTTTATCTGGGACATCATCAGCCGGCGCTTAAATACCCGCGAGATCAGCGAAATGGGCGGCATAGCCAAAGTGGCGCCACAGTTTGCGTTGGCGTTTCTTATCATCGTATTGGGCACCGTTGCTTTACCGTTAACCAACGGTTTTGTCGGTGAGTTTTTATTGCTTAACAGCGTTTTCCAGTTTAATATATTCGCAGTTGCTATTGCCGGCTTAACCATGATATTCGGCGCGGTTTATATGCTGCGCATGTATAAAAAAGTAATGCAGGGCGAAACGAATGCGTTAACCGCCGTTTTTGCCGATATCAGCGGCTCGGAGAAACTGGTGCTGGGTATCATCTGCGCTTTAATTATCGTCATCGGTATTTACCCGCAGCCTATTTTACATATATCCGAGGCAGCCGTTAGTAATTTAGTTCAAACAGTGAATCAAAAATTTGCGCAAGTAAAATAATGAATACTTTAATAATCATATCCATTTTACCCATAGTGCTTTTATACCTGGGGTTATATAAGGCCCAAAAAGCATTGCTGCCTGTTACCATACTTGGCTTGCTGGCAGCTGCAGGTTTAAGCATTGCACAATGGAACAATAGCGCGCAGCCTATCTACCACGGCATGATGCTGTACGACAACTTCGCGATCGCATTTTCGGTGATAACCATCCTATCGACTGTACTGATACTATTTTTATCAAAGGACTATTTTGAAAGGATAAGCAGCCACATCGCCGAATATTATGCCATTATCCTGTTTTCGCTGGCGGGCATTATTGTGATGGTTTCTTTTTATAATCTTACGATGCTATTTATCGGTATCGAGATCATGTCGGTAAGCCTGTATATCCTTGCCGGGATAAAAAAGAACGATTTCGCCTCGAACGAAGCCGCACTAAAGTACTTCCTGATGGGCGCCTTTTCAACCGGGTTTTTATTGTTCGGCATAACCCTTATCTATGGCGCAACCGGCTCATTCAACCTCGAAACCATACGCAACTGGGTGGTCGAGCATCCTCACGCTATCGACCCGATGTTTTATACAGGCATCCTGTTGATCATCGTTGGCCTTTGTTTCAAAGTAGGCGTTGCACCCTTCCATTTCTGGACACCCGATGTATACGAAGGTTCACCAACACTGATAACCGCCTTCATGTCGACCGTGGCGAAGACGGCCGGCTTTGCTGCATTCCTGCGGTTGTTTACTGCTTGCTTTGCCCCCCTTTCGGATTTCTGGGTGCCGGTATTGCTCGTCATCACCATTGTTACCCTGTTTATCGGCAATATAACGGCCATATACCAGCAAAGCTTTAAACGCATGCTGGCATTTTCGAGCATATCGCACGCGGGCTACCTGCTGTTTGCTATTGTAGCCCTGGGCGCAAGCTCAGCCAGCTCGGTATTTATGTACGCCACCGCTTATTCAATAGCTTCTATAATCGCCTTTGGCGCGTTGATACTGGTTCAGCAGCAATCGGGCAGTGATAGCTTCGAAAGCTTTAACGGCTTATCAAAGAAAAATCCGTTCCTGGCCCTTACGTTAACGATCGCTATGTTATCGTTGGCCGGAATTCCGCTTACAGCGGGCTTTATCGGTAAGTTCTTCATGTTCTCGGCCGCATTAAGGCAATACCAGGTGGTATTGGTTATCCTGGCTGTAATAAACGCCATAATCAGCATCTTTTATTACTTCCGGGTCATCATCGCCATGTACTTCCGCGATGCCGACCGCGACGAAGTAACCGTGCCTGATTACTATAAATTTGTTTTGGGTATTTCCGCGTTAGCAACAATTGTTATCGGTTTATTCCCTGCTTTGTTGTCCGGCTTGTTATAATCTGTAAAGCAAATATTACAAATTGATTTAATATTTGTAATTTTACAGATATAGCGGATGACAAGTTTTTGGGAATATCTACAAAATCTAACGGACGCTCAGTCAATTATAAGCTTGGGGTTTTACTTCCTGCTTATTGTTGTTTTTGCTGAGACCGGTTTGTTTTTCGGTTTTTTTCTGCCGGGAGATTACCTGCTATTTACTTCCGGGCTGTTATGTTCAACAGGAAGGTTTAATATCTCCATCTATACCCTGGTGCTCTCTCTTATCGCCGCGGGTGTACTGGGCAACTATGTTGGTTATTGGTTTGGATATAGAGCCGGCCCTAAATTATTCAGCAAGGACAATTCTTTATTCTTCAAAAGGCGCTATGTTGAGCTGGCCGAGGATTTTTATATAAAACATGGCGGCATGGCTTTAATATTAGGCAGATTTTTCCCGATAATCAGGACATTTGCACCTATCTTTGCAGGCATCGTAAAAGTCGATCTGAAAAAATTCAGCTTGTATAACCTTATCGGCAGCGTAGCCTGGGTAACTACTTTTACGTTAGCCGGATTTTTTTTAGGACGGAGATATCCACGGCTGCATGATTACCTGGAATATATTATTCTGGGTTTGATAATAATTACAACAATTCCGCTGATTTTTGCTTTGTTAAAAAAGACTTTGCAAAAACGCGCAAATGTTAATGAATTAAAATAGAAATTAAATGAGTACACAACATCCCTGGCACCAGGTTTCGCCCGGTGATAATGTTCCCGAAATTGTTAACGCAGTTATTGAGATCCCGAAAGGCTCGAAAGCCAAATACGAAATAGACAAACCGTCAGGCCTGTTAAAGCTCGACCGCGTATTGTTTTCATCTGTAATGTACCCTGCTAATTATGGGTTCATCCCGCAAACTTATTGCGATGATAACGACCCGCTGGATATCCTGGTGCTTTGCTCCATTGATGTATTCCCGATGGCTATTATCGAAGCAAAAGTAATTGGCGTAATGCACATGGTTGACAATGGCGAGCAGGACGATAAGATCATCGCGGTAGCAAAAAACGACATGTCGGTTAATTATATTAACGACCTGGCTGAGATGCCGCCCCATGCCATGACCGAGATCGTACGTTTCTTCAAGGATTATAAAAAGCTCGAAGGTAAAAACGTAACCATCGAACATCTTTTAGGTATGCGCTATGCGCATAAAGTAATAAAGGAAAGCATGGAATTATATACTGCTACCTTTCCGATATATCAATCATAATAAATGCACCCCGACCTCGAAATAAACGGCTTATACCTTTTTCTGACCTTTTTCCTGGTGCTGCTTAACGGCTTTTTTGTAGCTGCCGAATTTGCCATGGTGCGGGTTCGCGGTTCGCAAATTGAGCTTAAGGCCAAGTCGGGCAGCCCCGTAGCTAAAATAGCCCGCGGCATTATGCATAACCTCGACGGTTATCTTGCCGCAACGCAACTGGGCATTACCATTGCCTCGCTGGGCCTGGGTTGGTTTGGGCAGTCGGTTGTGACCGCGCTAATGCTGCGTATGTTTTTAAGCTTTGGCTTAAATATCACATCCGGCTTTATCATCGATACCAGTCATGTGGTAGCATTTGCATTTATTACCGTATTCCATATCGTATTCGGCGAACTTGCGCCAAAGTCTATAGCCATACAAAGATCGGTGCGTACGGTAATGGCGATCTCATTGCCGCTGCGTCTCTTTTATGTTGTTTTCAGGCCGATAATCTGGGCTTTAAACGGTTTCGCCAATTTTATCCTGAGGCTGTTTGGTATACAAACACTACAGGGCGAAGCGCACCATAGCTCCGAAGAATTGCAGTACCTGCTCGACCAGGGCAAGGAAACCGGCGCCATCGACTCAAATGAGCACGAGCTGATCCAGAATGTATTCGACTTCAATGAGCGGGTCGTTAAAAATATTATGGTTCCCCGCACCAAAATATCGGGCGTGGATATCAATACGCAGAAAGATGAGCTGCTTGAGCTGTTAATTACCGAAGGTTACTCGCGGATGCCGGTTTATGACGATGTGATCGATAAAATTGTGGGTATCGTACACGCCAAGGATATCCTCCCTTTGCTGGCACGCAATGAGGAAATAATTTTAAAAGACATCATCCGCAAGCCTTACTTCGTTCCCGAAACAAAAAAGATCAACGACCTGATGGCCGAACTGCAGCAAAAGCGTATACAGATAGCCATTGTTTTAGATGAGTTTGGCGGAACCGCAGGGATGGTAACGCTTGAAGATATAGTTGAGGAGCTGGTAGGCGAGATACAGGACGAGTACGACGAAGAAAAACCGATTGTTGAACGGGTGAACGAGCGCGAATTCATCGTAAATGCCCTCGCACCTATCTATGATGTGAACGAGCATTTACCGCATGACCTGCCCGAAGACGGCGACTTTGATACCGTTTCAGGCTGGCTGGGTGATATTTTTGGTAAGATACCAGAGGTTGGCGAGCAGAAGGAATCAAACGGATATAATATCACCGTCCTTAAAAAATCCGACCAGAATATTGAATCGGTTAAACTCGAACTGCTGATAAATGAGGAAGATGCTGTAGATTTACACTGATCTGCTAATTTCCATGCAACTTTTTTATACGCCCGACATTGATCCCACCCATTCCCACTATTTGCTTAGCGAAGAAGAAAGCAAGCATTGTATCAGGGTGCTTCGGCTTGAAGCGGGCAGTGAAGTTCAGCTGGTTGATGGCCGCGGCGGTTTGTACAATGCCCGGATCACGGATGCACATCCCAAAAGAGTTGTCCTTCAAATAAATTCGGTAGTGCCGGCGTTTAATAAACGAAATCATTATTTACATATAGCTATAGCGCCAACCAAAAACATCGAGCGGACGGAGTGGTTTATCGAGAAAGCGACCGAAATTGGCATTGACGAGATATCGCCTGTCATCTGCCAGCGGTCCGAACGTAAGGAAGTAAAAGTCGACCGGCTGAATAAAATTATAACGTCGGCAATTAAGCAATCGATAAAAGCTTACCATCCTGTTTTGAATGAGCCTGTTAGTTTTGATCGGCTGATAGCAAAGAAGTTTGACGGGCAAAAATTTATTGCACATTGCGATGCAGGCGATAAGGCAAATTTGGGTGCAGCACTGGTTCCGCATGGCTCGTATTTGATACTGATAGGGCCGGAAGGTGATTTCTCTCCACCCGAGATCGAAGCGGCTTTGCAAAGCGGGTACAAAGCCATAACTTTAGGCGAAAGCCGTTTAAGGACAGAAACGGCCGCATTGGAAGCTTGTTTTGAAGTGAATTTTTTAAACAGATAGGCATGAGAAAAGGTATCTGCGTGGTTGCCGCTTTCGTCCTGGTAAGTTTTGTAACCAGTTTTACTATCCCGCCCACCTATAAAATGGCCAAGCTGAAATACAACGGCGGCGGCGATTGGTATGGCGACAGGACGGCACTGCCCAACCTGATAAAATTTTGCAACGACAACCTCAAAACCAATTTCCAGCCCGAAGATGAAGTTGTGGAAGCCGGCAGCGCCGAGCTGTTCAATTACCCCTTTATTTTTATGACCGGGCACGGCAACGTTATATTCTCGGACCAGGAAGTGCGTAACCTGCGCAGGTACCTCACTGGCGGCGGCTTCTTACATATCGACGATAATTACGGGCTGGACCAGTTTATCCGTCCGCAAATGAAAAAGGTGTTTCCGGAGCTCGATTTTGTCGAGCTGCCATTGAATCATCCTATCTATCATCAGAAATTTAGTTTCCCGACGGGCCTGCCCAAAATACACGAGCACGATGGCAAGCGCCCGCAGGGCTTCGGCCTCATCTACAAAGGACGGTTGGTATGTTTCTACACCTATGAATGCGATTTGGGCAACGGATGGGAAGATTATGGCACTTACGCCGGCGACACCCAGGAAAACCGCGTAAAAGCGCTAAAAATGGGCGCAAATCTCATCCAATACGTACTAACACAATAAAGACCGTTGATTAATTTTGATTTAAGGATTACGCTGATCTTAATATCTTGAACATCAACTACAATCAACGAAATCCCCAAATCAAATAAATCAGCGGTTCCGACAATTTAATTGCATATCTGCTCCTAATCGAGGATATTTGAGAATCAACGAAATCAAGCGAATCAAATTAATCAGCGGTCTAATCTCTCCAAACCCATGTACAAAATAGATGTAAACGGCAAATATCCTTTCGAAATGGACCGGACCGGGCAAGGATTAAAGATCAATGGCGAGGTCACGGATGCCGATATAAGGCAAATAAATAGTTCCCAGTGGCATATTATTAACAACCTGGCATCTTATAACGTTGAGGTGATAAGCTTTAACCGGGCTGAGAAAACGGCTGAAATAAAGGTCGGCAATAATATATATACCATTACGGCAAAAGATCAGTTTGATATTTTACTTGATCAGTTAGGGCTTAGCAATTTAAATGCGGCTAAGGTTAGCGATATAAAAGCCCCTATGCCCGGCATGGTACTCAAGGTTTTTGTAAACGAGGGCACCGAAATAAAGAAAGGCGATAACCTGTTTATCCTGGAGGCTATGAAGATGGAAAACATCATCAAAGCAACAGCCGACGCAATTATCAAAATGGTAAAAATAAAACCGGGTGATAAGGTGGAAAAGGGACAGGTGCTGCTGATGTTTTAAGACACGGGCACAAAATAATTTCATATAAACAGAAAAAGCGGGATACTCCCGCTTTTTCTGTTATTTCTGTCTGCAACGAATTATTTCGCTTTATACGCTTTTGGTTTTTTCACGCTGAAATGCGGCTTGCCTTCCGGGCGAATCTCAGAAGCGCCAACCATTGTCATAGCACAACGGAACCCAACTTCGGCAGTTGATTCATCCTCATCCATAAAACGGCGTGTTGCCGGGTTTAACCAGAATGCCATATCGTTCCATGAACCACCTTTATAAACCTTCGAGTGGTCATTTACCAAAGTAGTGGTACCGTATAATGAAGTATTGACAGTATCGCCGTAACCTCTCAAATCCGGGTTAAAGGGCTTTCCCTGCAGGGAGTTCTTTTGCGAAGTTAACGCAGCACTCGCGGTAACACCTGGAGTAGTAACACCCGGTGTGGTAACAGCGGTGGTTCCCGCAGCAGTATTTGCTGCCTGGCCCTGCTGTAAAGCAACCAATTCGCTATACTTTAATTTTTTGTTTGCTTTTGCAGGGTCTTTAATGGGTTTGCCATACTTATCTTTGGCATACAATCCTTTTGTAGCATCGGCCATACGCTTGTTGGTGTATTCGTTTCCGCGGAACGGGTTGAAATCATCAAACTCTTCAAATGAGGTTTGGCGATAAGTATCTTCAACCCACTCGTTTACGTTACCCGCCATATTGTATAAACCAAAATCATTCGGCGGGTTCGACCTTACAGGTGCAGTAATGTCAGCCTTATCGTTCAAATAGCCGCCAACACCCATATTATCACCTGCGCCACGTTTAAAGTTAGCCATGATCAGGCCGCGGGTCGCTCTCTTTGCAGAACGCACGCCCATGCCATTCCATGGATATATCTTGCCATCATTAATATTTTCAAATTGTGTATTGCCTATTAGGGCTAAAGCTGCATATTCCCATTCAGCCTCCGAAGGCAGGCGGTAAGCTTGCTTTAAGATACCATCCTCAATACGCACCGTACGAACGGGTTTCCCGGCTTTGCCGTTTGCACCGGCAGAAGCCTGGGCGTTGGGGCTTAAGTTAGGCATCATCTTTTTACCATCGTAACCCGGGCCGGTTAATTGTCCGTTCAGGTAAATATCCGTGTTAAACGGCGCCTTACCAGCACCTGCGGCAGGAGCCTGGGCGTTTTTGCCTTTACCTCCACCCGCTAAGTCTTTCCACGCAACCATGCGACCGCTCAATCTTAAAATATTTTCGTTGGTACGGTCTGTCCGCCACTGGCAGTAATCCTGCGCCTGGTCCCATGTCACACCAACAACCGGGTAATCCTGGAAGGCCGGGTGCCTTAAATAGTTATCCACATAAGGCTCGTTATACGACAAAGGTTTGCGCCATACCAGCGTATCAGGCAATGCGTTGTAATAAAGCTCGCGGTCTTGCGGATAGGTAACGGCTATCCAGTGCAGGTAATCCAGCCAGTCCTGGTTGGCAACTTCTGTTTCGTCCATATAAAACGACGGCACAGTTACCCTGCGGCGTACGTTGTTGTAATCGAACGTAACGTCCTGGTCAGCGCTGCCGCCCATAACAAAGGTACCGCCCTCAATCGCAATAAGGCCGGGCCCGGGGGCCGGGTGTATATTACGGAACCGTTCGTAACCGCCATTGGTTTTATCGTTATAAACTATGCCTGTTTTGGCAGACGTTGGTCGTTTACTGCAGCTGCAAATCAAGGTCCCTAATCCCAACAGCACCAAAGCAGTCTTCGTAAAAAGTACTTTCATATTTTTTTACTATTATTTTAAGATGGGTAAATTTAATACATTTTGTATAAAATTCTAATTTAATTCCACATGATTGAAATGGCGGAACTATATCCAATTACGATTTAAACGTAAAATTTAAAATGTAGTTTCAACAAAGTTAACTTTTTTGAGTAAAAACTTATTTGAGTACCCAAACGTATTACTGCCAGGGCTATTTTACTATTTCAAAAATATAAAAAGTATATTGCGCCAATGAAGTTTAGTTTTCATAAAACCGCTATTTTCCTGTGTGTACTCTTATTGCCCGTTACTGCGTTTTCGCAATCCACGGGCACAAATACGAACGGAACTAATTTATCGGCCATACCTACAGCGGTGCCCTTTTTAAATATAACACCCGACTCACGCTCGGGTGGATTGGGCGATGCCGGCGTAGCGATTGCCCCGGATGTAAATGCAAATTTCTGGAACCCGGCCAAGCTGGCTTTTCTCGAAAACAACAACGATATATCTATTTCATACAGCCCCTGGCTGCGGCAATTGGTGCCCGATATAAGTTTATCGTACCTAAGTTATGCCCATAAGCTAAGCGACCGTAATTCCATAGGCTTGTCCTTGCGTTACTTTAATTACGGCACCATCCAGTTAACCGATGCCAGCCAGAATAACCAGGGCACATATAGCCCAAATGAGTTTTCATTAAACGGTTCGTTTGCCCGCAAGTTTGGCGAGGACTTTTCACTTGGCTTAACCATGGGGCTTGTGCATTCCAATTTATCTAACGCTTTTTTTGCCACAGGCTCGGGCCAGCAGGCAAAGGCCGGGAATTCAGTAGCGGCAGGTGTTTCCTTATTTTATACCAAACCGACGCAGCAGTTCGGCAAGGATGCGATCTTTTCTTTCGGCGTTAACATTTCAAACATCGGGTCGAAGATCAGTTACAGTGATAGCGGCCCGCAATATTTTTTACCTGCCAATTTAAAAATAGGCGCCGCCAATACCTGGAACCTGGATGATTTTAACCAGCTAACGTTTACATTGGATTTAAACAAATTACTGGTGCCAACCCCACCGATCAGGGATGCAAACGGAAATATCATAAAAGGGCAGGATGATAATGTATCCGTTCCGGCCGGCATTTTCGGCTCATTTACAGATGCCCCGGGCGGCTTTCATGAAGAGATCCAGGAGATCACCGTTTCGCCGGGCATTGAGTACTGGTACAGTCACATGTTCGCGTTAAGAACCGGGTACTTTTACCAAAACGCCAATAAAGGCGGTGCGCATTACCTTACCTTCGGTGTCGGTTACAAATACAAAGATTTATTGTTCGATTTTTCATACCTCGCTGCAAGCCAGCAAAACAGCCCGCTGGCCAATACGCTGCGTTTTACGCTAAGCGCCAATTTTGAGACGGCCAAAAAGGCAAAGAAAAAATAATGGGAAAGATGAGGGTGGGTTTTGGCTTTGATGTGCACCAGCTAAAGGAGGGACACCCGTTTGTATTAGGCGGTGTCGACCTGGATCATTATTCAGGCGCCTTCGGCCATTCAGATGCCGATGTGCTGTTACACGCTATCTGCGACGCGCTATTAGGTGCGGCCAACCTGCGCGATATCGGCTACCACTTTTCAAATAAGGATGATAAATGGAAAGGCATCAGCAGCCTCTTGTTGCTGAAACATGTCATGGCGCTCCTCGGCGAAAAAGGCTGGCAGATCGGCAATATCGATGCCATGGTTTGTCTCGAAGAACCAAAAATAAACCCGCACATCCCGGCCATGAAAACAAACATCGCCCATGCAGCCGGTATAAGCGAAGAAGATATATCCATAAAAGCCACAACCAACGAAAAGCTGGGCTTTATCGGTCGCCAGGAAGGTGTGGTAGCCTATGCTGTTTGTTTGATCGAGAAGATCTAATAATATTCGAAACGGTAATTGCCATTCCATATCAAATCAATTTTCGCCATTGTTGGAGTTGTCTCCAACAATGGCGAAAATTGTTGCTAAATTTACCAATATCATGCACCCAACCCCCAACAAATACAACGAAAAATTCCGGCAGGCCCTTGCGCAGTTAAACCCCGAGCAACTCGCCGCAGTTAACAAGATGGATGGCCCGGTGTTGGTGATCGCAGGGCCGGGGACCGGCAAAACACAAATACTCGCGGCCCGTATCGGGAAAATACTCACCGAAACAGATGCCAATGCCCACGAAATTTTATGCCTCACCTATACCGATGCGGGCGCGGTAGCCATGCGCAAGCGTCTTTTTGAATTTATAGGGCCCGATGCTTACCGCGTGAATATTTATACTTTTCATGCCTTTTGCAACGAGATCATCCAGGAAAACCTGGACTATTTCGGCAAACTGAACCTGGACGCCCTGTCAGACCTGGAATCCGCTATGCTTTTTCAGGAGTTGGTTGACGAATTCCCAAACGACCATTTGCTCAAGCGTTTCACAGGAGATAAATATTATGATGCGCCCCGGCTAAAAACCCTGTTTTCGGATATGAAACGGGAAAACTGGGATGTCGCTACTATTGAAGAGGCCGTAAAAAATTACCTGGCCGACCTGCCCCTGCGCGATGCCTTTATTTATAAGCGCGCTAATCCTGCAAAAGGCATCAAAATTGGCGACCCTAAGCAAAAGGATATCGATGAGGCCAACGCGATGATGAAAAAGCTGCTGGCAGCAGTATCCGAGTATCACCGCTTTGACGCCAAAATGAAACACCGCGGGCGGTATGATTATGACGATATGATCCAGTGGGTGCTGAAGGCTTTCAAAGAAAACGAAGACCTGCTGCGCCGGTACCAGGAACGTTACCAGTATATATTGGTCGACGAGTTCCAGGATACCAGTGGTTCGCAAAACGAGCTGTTAAAATTCATCATAAACTACTGGGAAACCCCCAATGTCTTCGTAGTAGGCGACGACGACCAGTCGATCTTCAAGTTCCAGGGCGCGAACATGAAGAACATTCTCGACTTTGCAAGCGATTATGTCAATACGCTGCATACCGTGGTATTAAAACACAATTACCGCTCAAACCAGCATATCCTCGACATTTCAAAGGCGCTCATCAGCAATAACCGCGAGCGGCTAACGACGCAGCTGGCGCTGGATAAAAACCTGGAGGCCGCCCATCCGCGTTTTAACGACCTGGTCGTCGAGCCGGTGATAAGCGAATATGAAAATCCCGAAAAGGAACTGGTGCACGTGGCCGGGCAAATAAAACAATTGCTCGAAAAGGGCGCCGAACCCGGCGAAATAGCCGTGATCTATCGCAACCATAGCCAGGTAGACGAATTGGTGCAGTACCTCGATAGCCAGCACGTAGCGGTAAACTCCAAGCGGAAGATCGATATTTTCACCTTGCCTTTCGGCGAGAAGATCATCAACATTCTGCGTTATCTCACCATGGAAATGGACTCGCCCTATAGCGGGGATGAGCTGCTGTTCGAGATCATGCATTACGACTTTTTCGATATACCGCCAATTGAAATTGCCAAAGCAAGTGTCGCGGTAGCGAAAGAGAATTATGCCACTTCAAATAACAACGAGCCTAAAACGTCATTGCGCAGATATATCAGCCAGATGCGGGTTCCGGCGCAACAGGGCCTGTTTGACCAAACGCCAAACCAGGAAATGAAATTCCTCGTCAGCGATATTGATTACCTGCTAAAGTTTTCGGCCAGCAACACGCTGCAGCAGCTTTTTCAGCAGGTTATCGCTAAAATGGGCATCCTCAAATACGTTATGCAGCAGCCCGACAAAGGCTGGTATATGCAGATACTGACTAATTTCTTTGACTTTCTGAAGGATGAAAGCCGCAAAAACCCAGGCATCAAACTGGCTGAACTGGTCGCTACCATCAAACTGATGCAGGATAACAAGATCAGGCTTGACCTGAACCAGGTTATCTATTCGGAAAACGGGGTCAATTTTTTAACAGCACACGGGTCGAAGGGCCTTGAGTTTGAGCATGTGTTCCTGATCGGCTGCAGCAAAAAGATATGGGACGGTAAGGGGCGCAACTACGGCTTCAGTTACCCGGATACGCTGACCCAGGCGCCGGATGACGATATCGCGCAAAAGGAAGAAGCTCGCCGTTTGTTCTACGTAGCAATTACCCGTGCAAAACAATGTCTGAATATCTCGTATGCCAGCAGAGATAAAAATGGCAAGGACCAGGAGGCATCCCAATTCGTTGGTGAAATTTTAGCTGACACACACCTACAGGTTAAATATCCCAAAGTGAGCGAGGATGCGATGATAGAATTCTTATCCATACAGTTTAGCGAAGCCGACCAGCCCAAAGTGGAACTGCTGGATAAAAACTATATCGATCAGTTGCTGCAAAATTATACGCTTTCGGTAACGCATTTAAATAACTTCCTTGATTGCCCGCTCAGGTTTTACTTTCAGTGCCTTATACGGGTTCCTTCGGGCAAAAGCCCGTCGGCCACGTTTGGGCAGGCCGTGCACTGGGCTTTGAATAAAACGTTCAGGATGATGAAAGCCAATGGCGACGAATTCCCGCTGACGGATGATTTTATGAAGGAATTTCGCTGGTACATGTACCGCAACCGCGATTCATTCACCAAAGAGGATTTTAAACTGCGGCTGGATTATGGCGAAAAAATATTGCCCGCCTACTACAATCAGAATATCGGCGTTTGGAACAAATTTGCGGTTACCGAAAAGACCATTAAAAATGTTGAGGTTGAAGGTGTGCCGATAAAAGGCAGCCTCGATAAAGTGGAGTTTGATGGCAAACTGGTAACCGTGGTAGATTATAAGACTGGCAAATTAAAATATGCCAAAGACAAGCTGGCGGGGCCAAACAACGATCAGCCTAACGGCGGCGATTACTGGCGGCAGGCCGTTTTTTATAAAATTTTGATCCACCACGACCACAGCCTTGACTGGGAGGTGATAAACACTATATTTGAATTTGTTGAACCCGTTAGCGATGGCGAGTATCATAAAGAGAGGATCACCATCACGCCGGCAGATACCGAAGAGGTTACCGGGCAGATAAAAACAGTATACAGCCGGATTATGGCGCACGACTTCAACACAGGCTGCGGCAAGAAGGAATGCGACTGGTGCCATTTTGTAAAGAGTAATTTTAAGCAGGTGGGCAATGTGATGCAGGAAGAAGAAAATATTGATTAACATACCGTATAGACGCAATTGCGTCTATACCATTAAATTCCAATATGAAATATTTAATTTTTTTTATCCCGGTACTTTTCATTTTACAAAGTAACGCCCAAACGATCATCAAACAAGATGCCGCCATTAAACAAATGATTGACGAGGTTTCCGCCAAAAACATTGAAGCTACCATCCGGAAGCTGGTAACCTTTAAGTCGCGGCATACACTGAGCGATACCACCAGCAAAACCGAAGGCAGCGGCGCGGCGCGTAACTGGATAAAGGCCGAGATGGAAAAATACGCGGCCTCATCGGGCGGCCGCATGAAAGTGCAGTTTGATACATTTACACAACCAAAAGGGAACCGGATAGATAAGCCCGTCCATTTAAAAAACGTATTGGCGGTCTTGAAAGGGACCGACCCAAACGATACCCGTATATATATTGTGTCAGGCCATTATGATTCACGGATCACTGACGTGATGGATCCCAACGGGGTTGAACCCGGCGCCAATGACGATGCCTCGGGCACAGCCGTATCAATGGAGTTGGCACGGGTAATGTCAAAAAGATCATTCCCGGCAACGATAATTTTTATGTCGGTTGTGGGTGAAGAACAGGGTTTATATGGTTCAACCAATGTCGCCAAACGCGCGAAGGCCGAAAACTGGGATATTGATGCCATGCTGAACAACGATATCGTAGGCAACACCCACGGTATGGAAAACGATTTGAAAGATAACCGCAGTGTGCGGGTTTTCAGCGAAGGTGTGCCTTCTATTGCTGCCGGCAACGAACGCATGATAGCCGGTTTAATTTCGCTTGGCGGCGAGAATGACAGCCCCTCTCGCGAGTTGGCCCGGTATATTAAAGAAACCGGCGAACGCTACGTTGACCAACTGGATGTAAAACTGGTTTACCGCCGCGACCGGTATCTGCGGGGCGGCGACCACGTACCATTTTTACAGCAGGGCTTCACCGCAGTAAGGTTTACCGAAATGAATGAGGATTTTACCCGCCAGCATCAAAACGTGCGCACCGAAAACGGTGTGGATTATGGTGATCTGCCCGACTTTGTTGACTTTAACTACGTACAAAAGGTGGCGCGCATGAATCTGTCTGTGCTGGCAAACCTGGCCATGGCCCCTGCCGAACCGCAAAATGTTGGGATCATTACCAGCGGATTAACAAACAAAACGCAGTTAAAATGGGATGCGCCCAAAACAGGTAAAAAGCCGGCCGGTTATTATGTGCTGATGCGTGAAACCAGCAGCCCGGTTTGGGAAAAGAAATTTTATGTAACCGAACCAACAGCCACCCTGGCGTACTCAAAAGACAACTACCTTTTCGCGGTTCAATCGGTTGATGCAGAGGGGCATGAAAGTTTGCCAGTGTTTCCAAAACCGGTGAGGTAGCGGTTGTAATTCCAAAATTATTTTGAATTTTGTAGGATTAGCTAATAAAACCTATGCAGTTCGAGAATATAGCTGATACCGCTTTTTGGATAGCAGGATTCCGAGCTCAGGAAACTGACCGGCCCGATGCTGTTTTTCATGATGTGCTGGCCAAAAAGCTTGCGGGTGCGCAGGGGGCTGAAATGGTCGCAAACACCCCGGGCACGGAACGGATGGCCTTCTCCATGGTGATTCGCACAACCTCCATCGACCAACTTGCTGAACATGCAGTGGAACGCGGGGTAGATACCATCATTAACCTTGGAGCAGGCTTGGATACGCGCCCCTACCGGCTGAGATTGCCAGCTGATCTCAATTGGATAGAGGTCGACTTTCCCAATATCATCGATTATAAAAACACCAAACTGGCTGACGAAAAACCTGTTTGTAACCTTAGCCGGATTGCTTTTGACCTTTCCAATGAGATCAAAAGAACAGCGTTTTTATTAGAATTGGGCGACAATACTAAGCAAGCTTTGGTAATTACCGAAGGATTGATCAGTTATCTTAGTAATGAAAAGGCATCGCAGCTTTCCAAAGATATTTTTGAAGTCCCTTCATTTAAATACTGGATCCATGATTATAGCCAGGGAAAATTCCGCCGGCTTGGCCGCTCAAGAAAATGGGAGAAACTATTAGAAAAAACGCCTATTATTTTTGATGTTGACAATCCTATCATGTTTTTTAGCAAAGACGGCTGGAAAGTAGCTGAAAACATTCACATTCTGGATGAAGCCGACCGCCTCGGCCGCAAGTTGCCTTTGGCTAAATTCCCCTGGACATTACTCATACGCCTTTTCCCAAAATGGGCCCGCAAAACGGGTAATAATACGTATGGTTGTGTTATGTATGGGAGGTAGTGGTTAGCGATTAGAGGTTAGAGATTAGTTAAATACGGAAATCAGAATGTCAATTGGGGAAGTTGAATCTGCCTTTCTTCGGGCTTTACTTCCTTTCTACTTCACGCTTTTCTTCAGCACAATAAAATACCCGGCAATAAAAACCAATACAGCAATCGCCAGGCTGACAAATATTTCTTTTGTAAATATATCAACGCTTATCGGCGGTGCTGCACCCGGGCCGGGTGTGTTATGCATTCCTTTTCCCACCGTCATGATAGTTAGCATAGGATGCGAGTAGGGGAACAGGTAAGCATATTCCCAACCCTTGGTAGCCAAAATAACCCCGGTAATGGTGCTTACAAACCCAATGCCCATCGGCTTTAAAAAATCGCGCATCAACAGACTTAATAAAAACTGTATGGACAATATACCAAGCGACGACAGAAAAAGCTTGAAATATAGCCGCATCAAAAGGCCGCCTATGTTGTATTCACTAAATTTCAGCTCAGGTTTCACAATTCCCAGTAAATTGCCAAATGCAAGGGTGAATATCACAAACAGTGTAAGGCAAATAGCCACCAAAAAAAATGCATAAAGATATTTGGCAGAATATACCGACAGCTTTGAAATAGGCAGGCTGAACAAAGTTTTCCAGGTTTCGGCCTTATGCTCAATGCTGTTTACCGAATAGGCGATAAACACAATAAGCATAGGCAATATCAGTGAACCCATAATGCCCAAAATAGTACCGGAAAATTGCAGCCAAAGCATCATGCCAGGTTCGTGCAGCAGCTTGTCGCTTTTATTATAAAACCCAACAAAAAGCAGCAGGCAAAGCGCCAGCGGCAATATAACGGCGCTCCAAAAACCCATAGTTTTACGGGTTTTATAAAATTCGGACCGGAACGACAGTATAAATCCCTTCATGGCTCAGGCGTTTTGGGTAATGTCTAAAAACAATTTTTCCAGGTCCTTTTGCTGCTTGTTGATGCTATATACCAGGTGCCCGTTTTTATTTAATAAGGCATTTATCTCTGCCATCTCCCGTTTCGAGATAAAAGGTACAAACAAATGATGCTCACTAACTTCGGTCACCGTAAAATTATTGCGGGTTAAAAAATTGGCTGCGTCAACCGGATTTTCCGCTTCAATTTGTACCTGCGGTTTGCTTAAAGCTTCCAGTTCTTTGATACTTCCCTGGAACAGCATTTCGCCGTGATGAATAATGCCAACATGGGTAGCCATCCGCTCAACTTCGGCCAGCAGGTGGCTGGATATAAAAACTGTTTTGTTATGTTTGGTTACGAGCCTGATGAGCAGTTCGCGCACTTCAATGATGCCGTTAGGGTCGAGGCCGTTTGTCGGCTCATCAAGAATAAGGAGTTTAGGATCGGGGAGCAGGGCCAGCGCTATGCCCAGCCGCTGTTTCATACCCAGCGAATATTGGCCGGCCTTTTTATGTGCGGCATCCGTCAAATGCACAAGGTCGAGCATTTCGTCAACCCGCTGTTCGGGTATTTGCAGCAGCAATGCCCGGTTCAGCAGGTTCTCTTTTCCCGTAAGGTGCAGATAAATGGCCGGCTGCTCGATCAGCGAACCGATTTGTGAAAGAATTTGTATGCGGTGCTGTTTAAGTTCCTGTTCAAAAACATGAATGCTTCCCTCCTGCGTTTGCAGCAGGTTCAACAGTAATTTTATAGTGGTGGTTTTGCCTGCGCCGTTTGGCCCCAGGAAACCATAAATGCTACCCTCGGGTACTTGTAACGATAACGATTTAACAACCGTTTGATTGCCAAAGTTAAACGTCAGCCCCTGGGTGCTGATCACCATACTTTTTCCTTCGCTATAGCGCAAACGGTTTTTACAAGCGTTACGCCTTTATAGAAAAGAGAAGTTGCATGAACAGATGAATCTGCGATAGCTTCTCTTTTTTGCTGCACCTGGTAAGTAACACCCATTATAAGGGCAAACATAACCGGGAGAAGCAACAGGATAAACGGATTTGAATTTGCGAGCCTTTTCATTGTGTGTGATTTGATAGAACAAAGAAAAGCCAAATAATCAGCCTGTTAAAAAGATTTAGACCAACACACGGGATTTATAGATGAACTCCCGATTTATGCCATGCCGCCCGTTCGTCGGATATAAATGCCAGTTCATCGATAATACACACTGCTATATATAAAATATAGCCATAAACTCCATCTTAACAGTAATTTAGGTGCGATGAAACAACGCTGGCAAATATTCTGGCATATCTTTTTCTGGGTTTTTATCCTCCTTTTTTGTTTTGTGGTCGCGCGTAACAACACAAGGTTAACCATCAACGACCTGCTGGTGATCATTGTGGTATACGGCGCCATTAACATCAGCCTGTTTTACCTCAATTACCTGGTAATGATCCCCCGGTTCCTGGATAAAAAGCGATACGGCTTATTTGCGCTATCAATAGTTGTCGCCATTATCGTATACGGTTTTGGCAAATATGGAGTGGCGATCGTTTTTAAACCATACGTGCTTTCGCGTGTAAAGGGCCATACTATTGGTTTCGGGACGTACTTTATGAGTACGGTTTACAACAGCCTTACCTTTTTATTCCTGAGCTCGGTGCTAAAATTTACGGTCGACTGGTTTTTAAATGAGCGCATTCAGCGCGACCTCGAAAATCAACGCCTTACCGCCGAACTTGCTTTTTTGAAATCGCAGATAAACCCGCATTTTTTATTTAATTCGCTCAACAGCATTTATTCGCTTGCCTATCAGCGTTCCGAAACTACGCCCGAGGCTATCCTGAAACTATCAGAAATTATGCGCTATATGCTGTATGAGTGTAACGATAATAAGGTTGACCTCGTCAAGGAGTTACAATACTTGCAAAACTATATCGATCTGCAAAAGATTCGGTTTGGCAATAAGGCATTTATTGATTTTAAAATTACCGGGAAGGTGGAGCATCAGCAAATAGTGCCGCTTATGCTGATCGCGTTTATCGAGAACGGTTTTAAACATGGGGTAGCAAATATGCCGGCGTCGCCAATTCGTTTAACGATCGATGTTGACGATACGCATCTGCATTTTTATATTCAGAATAAAAAACACAGCAATAACCGGGATGACAGCGGAGGAATAGGCCTGAACAACGTAAAACGGCGGCTTGACCTGCTTTACCCCGGAAAATATAATTTGGACATACGCGATGAAGTTGACACCTATACCGTTGAATTATCACTAATTTTATAGCATGATCAGATGCCTTATAGTTGATGACGAGCCACTGGCCCTGCATATATTGGAAGACTATATATCAAAGATTCCTTTCCTGCAGTTGGTGAAGTCGACGACCAACCCGATCGAAGCATTAACGCTTGTTCAGGAAGGTAACGTCGACCTGGTTTTTCTGGATGTGCAGATGCCCGAACTAACCGGCATTCAATTTCTAAAAATTGCCAACGGCAAGGCAAAGGTTATTTTAACCACGGCCTATCCCCAATATGCACTTGAAGGATATGAACTTGATGTGATAGATTACCTGCTTAAACCCATTGCCTTCGACCGCTTTTATAAATCGGTCCAGAAAGCACAAGCGGTTTTGCAGCCGCATGCAGCGCCGGTATCAGCAGCACCTGTACAAACCGCTTCAATTCAACAGCAACAGCAGGATTTTTTAAGCGATTTTATTTTTGTTAAAACCGAGCATAAGATACAGAAGGTGTACCTGAACGATATCCTGTTCATCGAAGGGCTAAAGGATTATATTTCCATTTTTACCCCGACAGAACGGATCATCACGCTTCAAAATATGAAGAAAATGGAAGATGCCCTGCCCGAAAAACATTTTATCCGGGTGCATAAATCTTACATCGTATCTATCAACAAGATCGACAGCATCGAGCGCAGCCGTATCTGTATCGGCGATAAAATTATCCCCGTAGGCGACACCTACCGCGAAGAATTTTTTAAGATCATTGACGGGAAGAATATTTAAGTACTGAGCCTGGAGTCTTAAGTCAGGAGTCCTTGTAAGACGAAGAATGAAAACATCGCAAAAATGAAGTTTTGACTTAAGACTCCAAACTCAAACCTGCCCCAGCTTTTGCTTTATCCGTTCTTCAGCTTCTTTCACCAATTCCTCGGCGGGCCGGCTATTTGGTTCTATTGGTTCCAGCACATCCCAGGTCATGCGTAAAAAGGTCATCATCGGGAAATAGCCGTACTTGATCATTCGCCACGAGTTGTCGATAGCAATGGGGACCAGCAGCGCTTCAGGGCATTTTTTTAAGATAGTGGCCACGCCGGCCGCCTGGAAGGGTTTTACTTTACCGTTTTTTGACCGCGTTCCCTCAGGAAATATCACCGCCGACCATTTGTTTTCCTTCATCCGGTTGGCCAGCTTAACTATTTCGGTTATGGATTGGCGGGCATCATTACGGTCGATATTGGCGCCGCCGCCATATTTTAAATTAAAAGATATAGATGGAATGCCTTTGGTTAATTCAATTTTAGAAATAAATTTCGCATGATATTTCCGCAGGTAATAAATAAGCGGCGGTATATCGCACAGACTTTGATGATTGGCTATAAAAATAATGGGGCGGCCGACAGGCAGGTTTTGATCGTTGACAAATATTACCCGGTTACCAAGTATGTAAAAGGTACGGAGCAGGCATAAGTTTAAAACATCCACCACTTTTTTATGGGCTGAATAGCCAAAAAACTTATAGCTAATCCATTGCAGCGGCTGGAAAATAACCAGCACCAAAAAGAAGGCAAAGAGTGCGAAAGGCGATAAAATATATCCTAAAAACTTCCTCATAAAAGCCCAAATTTAGGTTTTTTTTGGGATTTGCGATTGTTATAAACCACCTTCGGCCAACATAAGCCTTACCTTATAAACAGCCGCAACGGTCATAGCATCAGTTATTTCGCCATTACAAACCATTTGGTAAACTTGTTCAAAAGGCAATTTGTGAACGATGAGCTGCTCGGTATCTTCGGGGTCCGATTCGAATTGCTCAAAATCCCGGGCCAGGTAAATAATACTTAGCTCATCACTTACTGAATTGGAAAGGTGCAGTCGCTGTATTTCGGTCCATTTGCCGGCTTTAAGGCCGGTTTCTTCAAGCAGTTCCCGCTTGGCCGAGTCAAGCGGATCGGTGTCCAGCGGGCCGCCGCCTTCGGGCATCTCCCAGCTATACTGGCCCAAAACAAACCTATACTGGCCAACCAGGTAAGTATTTAAATCCTCATCCAGCGGAAAAACACCTATGGCAAAATTTTTATAGTGCACCTTCCCATATATCCCCGGATTCCCCGATGGATTGATCACCTGGTATTCCGTAATATTGATCCAGGGGTTATCATAAACATTTTTTTCGGCAGTAATTTGCCAGGGGTTATTTTCAGGATGATGCATTGCATAAAAGTATAAATTTGTTTTTATCACCCCGCAAGTAATAAGAAATGTAAATGTAACTTTGATTTACAGCTGGCAATTTCTGATTTTTTCACGCACTTTATTTACATTGCAAATGCTCAAAAGGAAGGGACGAAATGATACAAGCCGATAAACACCCCATAAAAGTAGCCTTACTCGACCTATACGATGGCACTGCAAACGAAGGCATGCGCGGTTTTAGGGAAATATTGCAGCGTTACCGGGTAAAAAACAATTTAAATTTAACCGTCGAAGAATTTGACGTGCGGGGAAAAGCCGAAGTTCCGGGTACCGGCTTTGATATTTATATTGTCAGCGGTGGCCCCGGAAGCCCGATCGACAGCGAAGGCAGCGAGTGGGAAAACAACTATTTTAACCTGACCGATAAGCTGGAAGACCACAATCTTTCGAACGACCCTCAAAAAAAACACATATTTTATGTGTGCCACTCGTTCCAGTTAATGTGCCGGAAATATAAGTTAGGTGATGTTAATTTGCGCACCTCGGAATCATTGGGGGTATTGCCCATATATCAAACCCCGGCCGGGTTAAGCGAACCTGCATTCGAAGGGCTGGCCGATCCATTTTATGCTGTTGATTCGCGGTACTGGCAGGTGGTGAATGCGGATGAAAACCGCTTTGCCGAACTGGGGATGCAACTGTTGGCTATCGAAAAAGAACGTACCCATGTCGACCTGCCCCGGGCTATGATGGCTATCCGGTTCAGCGAATATGCTATCGGCACCCAGTTTCATCCTGAAGCCGATCCCGAAGGAATGAAAATATTTTTATTGCAGGACGAAGAAAAACAGCAGATAATTGAAGAACACGGCATTAAAAAATACAATAGCATGCTGCTGCAACTGGACGACCCGGACAAAATAGCCCTTACACAAAATACGATGATCCCGAACTTTTTGGACCAGGCTGTTTTAAATTTGCGGGGAAGTGTTGCCTGATTTCGCTTTGGTAGAGATTTAGAAGTAGCTAATGACTTTGTTTAATGATTAATTTTCTTTATAATTGAATATGGGAGAACTTGAACGATATCAGCAGCTCATTTTACCTGTATTGAAACGGCATTTTATTAAACGTGCCGCCATCTTTGGTTCCTTTGCTAAAGGAGCCACCTTTGCAGACAGCGATGTGGATTTATTAATTGAGCCTGAAAAAGATTTTACGATATTTAAAATGCTCATGTTGGAAGAAGAGATTTCCGAGATAATTAAACGCAAAGTAGATATAGTAGAATATAGTGCTTTAAAGCCTTCCATTAAGAAAGAGGTTCTGCTATCTGCGATAACTATTTTATGAGCCGGTCTGATAAGGTCTATTTACAGGACATTCTTGAGTCTTTGGAAAGCATTCTCACCTATACCGAAAATAAAACTGAATTTGAATTTCTAAATGATCTGATGCTTCAGGATGCTGTTATCAGGAGGTTCGAAATTATTGGAGAGGCCTCATCAAAAATTTCCGAAAGCGTTAAGAACACGAATCCGAAAGTGCAATGGAGATTGATGAAAGAAATGCGGAATAAGCTCATCCATGAGTATTTCGGGATCTCGGCAATTACAATTTATTCTACTATTAAACTTGATTTGCCAATTTTAAAAGAACAACTACAGAACCTGACCCAATAAAATTTCTCTTCGCCTCTTAGCTTTTACTCTCACTTAAACCAAATACTATTTCACTTGTCTGATATATAACTAAATAGTATTAATTTTGTACCATGAGTATTCAAACGATTATTATCGCCATACTTTTTGCGGCCGCTGTTTTTTATGTGTGCCGGCTTGTTTATAACAGTTTGTCGGCAAAAAAGAGCTGCGGAACCAATTGCAAATGCGGGGTGGATTTTTCGGCCATTGACGCAGGCAAACCAAATAAACAATAAACGATATAACCTCAATAAACCTTTATTACAATTCAATTTTTATAATAGCATTTAATGGCTGATAAACAGGTTTTTCAAACAGATACACCAGGCAGATGGATCCGTTTTAAATGGCTTAGCCGCGCCCTGTTGGTGGTACTGGTGTGCAGTATCGTGGCCGCTGTTATTATTGTAAATTCAAAACAATATCCCTCTTTACCAAACCTAAACCCCGCCCCTAAAAAACTGACCAAAGAGGAGCTTGACCAGTTAAAAAGGTCAAAAAAGTTTAAGGATTTTAAGATTGATATTGCCGAAATACAAAAACTTGCCCGATCACGCCATTTACACCAGCTTAAGCACCCCAACAATAAAGACCGTATCAATGCCGGTTTTTACCGGGCGTGGGAGCCGCAGGCATACAGCTCGCTGGCTGCCCATATCGCAAAATTAGATATGATCGTAAGTGAGGGGCTTTTCATATTCCCCGGGCATGACACCTTAGTTGCAAACGTTGATACCGGCCTGATCAATCTTAATAAAAAATACAAGAAACCAGTTCTGATTTCGCTTTCAAACTACGTTAATAATGATAAAAGCAGCGGCGCTTATGATACGAAG
Source organism: Mucilaginibacter sp. (assembly GCA_035568395.1). Classification (GTDB taxonomy): domain Bacteria; phylum Bacteroidota; class Bacteroidia; order Sphingobacteriales; family Sphingobacteriaceae; genus Mucilaginibacter. The sequence goes on from DATMOF010000012.1 coordinate 94,772, forward strand.
GATGTTGAGCGCATCATTGGCAACAAACAGCTTCGGTCGCAGTTTATCAATAACATTGCCGTTCAGTTAACGCGTTTTAAATTCAATGGGGTTAACCTTGATTTTGACAATATCAAAGATATTAACAGCAAGAATTATATCGCATTTGAAAATGAACTGTTTGCTGTGCTGCACCCCCTGGGGCTTTTGGTGACGCAAAACGTGATCCCCGACGATGAAAAGTATCAGCTTGAACGGCTCCAGCATATAAACGACTTTTTGTTTGTAATGGCGCTCGACCAGCACAATGAAAACAGCAATGCCGGCGATCTTTCAAATCAGCATTGGGTTGAACAAATATTGGATAATATCTGCACCCGGATACCAAGCGAAAAAGTGATACTGACCGTGGCCGGCGGGGCATATGACTGGCCCGAAAGCAGCGTTGGAAAACCGATGGGCTACCAGCAGGCCATAAGTATGGCCCAGGAAAAAGGGAGTAAAATTACTTTCGACCCATTATCAGCCAACCTGCACTATACTTACCTGGACGACGACAGTCTTGATCACACCGTGTATTTCACCGATGCTGCTACTAACTTTAATGTAATCCGCATGGCGGATGATTGGGCAACCGGCGGCGTTGCGCTGTGGCGCCTGGGGTCGGAAGACCCGCGTTTATGGACATTTTTTCAAAAAAACCTGGCTATCGATTCCTTACGAAAAACAGGCGTCGATGTTAAACGGCTAACCTCGGTTGGCCTGGATAATAAAATTTATTACGATGGTGATGGCGAGGTATTGGACCTGATAACCAGCCCCGACCCCGGCAAAATCAGCGTCCGGATGGATTCAACAAACTTTGTTATAACCAACCAGGTATACATTAAGCTGCCCACCAAATACGTGATCAGGAAATACGGGTATGCACCCGGTAAAATCGTATTAACGTTTGACGACGGCCCCGACCCGGATTACACGCCGCGTATACTGGACATATTAAAAAAAGAACATGTTCCGGCGGCGTTTTTTGTGGTCGGGTCAATGGCCGAAAAAAACATCCCGATATTAAAAAGAGAATTTGATGAAGGATACGAGATCGGCAACCATACCTTCTTTCACCCCGACATTTCTACTGTCAGTATTCAGCGGGTTAACCTCGAGCTAAATGCAACCCGCAAGCTCATCGAATCGGTTACCGGGCGGAGCACCATCCTGTTCAGGCCACCTTTTAATGCGGATGCTGAGCCGCGTACACTGGCCGAGGTTATTCCGGTAGCCGAAAGCCGCAATCAAAGCTATATCAATATCGGCGAATCTATCGACCCCTGGGATTGGCAGCCTGGTGTAACTGCCGACAGTATTATCGCCCGTACCATACGGCAAAAAGATAATGGCTCTATGCTGTTGCTGCATGACGCAGGCGGCGATACGCGCGAAGAAACCGTTAAGGCATTGCCGGAAATAATCCATTTTTTTAAAAGCCACGGATACCAGTTTACCACCATAGCCGCGGTTTTAGGAAAAACCAAAGCCGACCTGATGCCGCCGATAAAAGACGACGCCAATTCGGGGGTGCTTGGTTCATTATATAATTTGCTGATCGAGGGTTATTTTTATAGCAACTGGTTTTTGCTTTACCTATTTTTATCGGCAATTTTCCTGGCTGTTGGAAGAGTGGTGCTGATAGGGATACTTTCGGTAAGGCAATATATTGAAGATAAAAAAATGAACCGCGCGGTCATTGACCCGGACCAGCTTAAACCGGTAAGTATCATTGTACCGGGTTATAATGAAGAAGTTACAGCCATCAAAACAATACAAAGCCTGCTTAAAACTGAATACCCATCGTTCGAGATCATTTTTGTAGACGACGGCTCAAAAGACAAAACGTATGAGCTGGTGAATAACGCTTACGGCCATCATCCATTGGTTAAAGTATTGACGAAGCCAAACGGCGGTAAGGCATCGGCACTGAACTTTGGCATTTCACATGCCCAAAGCGAATTTGTAGTGTGCATTGATGCCGATACGCAATTAAAAACCGATGCCATTTATCACTTGATGACCTATTTTACGGATAACGAGATCGGCGCCGTAGCCGGCACCGTTAAAGTAGGCAACGAAACCAACATGATAACCCGCTGGCAGTCGATCGAATACATCACTGCCCAAAATATGGATCGCCGCGCCTTCGATCTCATCAACAGCATAACCGTGGTGCCGGGCGCCATCGGGGCCTTCCGCAAATCGGCAATTTACAAGGCGGGAGGGTTTACGTATGATACCCTGGCCGAGGATTGCGACCTGACCATGCGGATATTAAAGCGGGGCTATGTCGTAAAAAACTGTGCCGAGGCTATTGCTTATACCGAAGCGCCCGAAACACTCAATGGCCTGTTGAAGCAACGCTTCCGCTGGAGCTTTGGCGTGATGCAGAGCTTTTGGAAAAACAAGAGTGCGCTTTTTAATAAAAAATATAAGTTTTTTGGGATGATAGGCATGCCGAATATCCTGGTATTCCAGATCGTATTGCCGTTGTTTTCTCCTTTGGCTGATTTGATGATGATCTTCGGTTTATTCAGCGACAAGCCGGGAAAAATAATTGCATACTACGTTGGCTTTGTGGTGATCGATTTTATCGTAGCGATCATTGCCTTCTGGATGGAAAAAGAGGATTACAAAAAACTGGTTTACATTATACCCCAGCGGTTTATATGGCGCCAGTTGATGTATTATGTTTTGTTTAAATCGTTACGTAAAGCGCTGAAAGGCGAACTTGGCTCGTGGGGGGCTTTAAAACGCACCGGCAACGTTATCATGAAGAAAAACGTAGCGGTAGGTGATTAAGACGATAAACTATTTCCTGGTTACAAAGCGCTCCTTAACCCCGTAGGGAAAAACAGGTTAATAGTTACCGGCAGCCGCCCGGTAGGTTTTATTTGCCGTGTTATCGCTTTAACAGCCGAACGCTGCAGTTCATCCGTCATTTGATAGCAAACCAATAATGCTCCTGCCTTTTCAATTCCCGGAAGCCCGGCAATGGTATAGGCGTTTGCAAAAACGCTGATAACGGTGTTGTGGTGTGCGGCCAGTTCGCCGATAAAAGACTTAACATTTTCGCTGTAATCCAGCTTGCTTGCCGGGCGCAGGCGCGTATCATTGATGCTAATATAAATTTGCTGATACGGCTGCAGCGCATCAAGTAATGCTTTCAGTTCCTGCTCCGGCGCATTTTTCCCAACCTGGAAAAGTGTACCGTTGGAATACCACTTTGCTAGTTCGCGCTGAAAAACGGTCGATCCGGTAACGCCGATACTTATGATCGCTGTTTTTTGAAATGGGTCCAGTTGCAATGCAGCGGCATCCCCTTTTAAAACGGTTACAGCGCCATCGCTTAATTGCTGGACCAGGCCACTGGCTGCGGGCCGGTTCAGGTCTTCAACCAAATGCACAGTTGAAGTTTCGTGGTAATAGTTTAGCCCGGCCCAGTACTTGGCAGCCAGCACTTTTTTAACGCGTGCGTTAAATTCGTCGATGGTTATTTCGCCTTTGCGCACAGCCTTACGTATCATTTTTATTGCCCTTGCAGAGTTTTCTGATAGCTCAATAATATCATTCCCGGCTAAAAAAGCTTTTACATCAGCCTCGCCATCAGGGAAGTATTTTATAACGGCCTTCATTTCCATCGCATCAGATACAACAAGCCCTCTAAATCCCAAAGAATCCTTTAAGTCGCCGGTAACGATCCGCCTGGATAAAGTTGAAGGCAGGTTTTTAGTGGTATCCAGGGCCGGTATATCCATGTGAGCTATCATTACGCCGCTGATGCCGGCTTTTACAGCCTCCCTGAAAGGGTATTCCTCCAGCGAATCCAGCCTATGCCTGCTAAAAGGAAGCAGGGGCAGATCGAGGTGCGAATCAACATTGGTATCACCGTGACCGGGAAAATGTTTGGCAGTAGTTAGCAAACCTGAGCTTTGCATACCTTTCATATAGGCTATGCCTTTTTCAGCCACGTTATATTTATTATCGCCAAACGAACGGAAGTTAATAACCGGGTTGTTCGGATTATTATTGATATCCATATCGGGCGCCAGGTTCATGTGCATGCCCAGCCGCTTAAAATCATAGGCTACCTGCTGCCCCATTTTGTAGATCAGGCTATTGTCCTGTATGGCGCCCAGCGTCATCTGGTAAGGGTAGGATATGGTTGAATCGAGCCGCATACCTACGCCCCATTCGCCGTCCATGGCAACAAGCAGCGGCACTTTAGCCAATTTCTGGTACCTATTGATCAGTTCGGCCTGCCGCACGGGGCCACCCTGGAAAAACACCAGCCCGCCAACCTGCTCGTCTTCGATAACCTTGCCGACAGAATCTTCATAAGCCTGGCCCCGGTTTGTATGCGCCCGCACAAAAAACAGCTGCGCAATTTTTTTCTTACGGCTCATCTTCCGAAAAACGGAATCGACCCATTTGTTTTGATGATTTAACGATTGGATATAATCTTCCTTCTGGGCAGAGACGCTGATAGCAATGAGGCAAAATATCAGCAATAAACAAAATTGAAACAGAGGCTTGCGCAATTGCATGGCCCAAATGTAGCTTATTCCAAATTTCATCGCGCGACTTAATATGAACATTTTATAAAAAAATTAAACCCGCGATAAACCTTTGCCATTTTATTTACTCTAAGGATAAACTAAACAATTTAAGATATGAAAAAACTTTTCTTTTTTTTAGCGATAAGCCTGCTGGTTGCAGGCTCGGTAAGCGCGCAAGGTTATTACTACGGCCCACGCAGGGTTGTAAGGCGGCCCCCTCCCCGCAGCCATACGGATGAGTTTTACAGGATAAGGTTTGGCCTAACAGGCGGGCTGAACATTGCCAATACTATAAATGCCTATAATAATAATTATACCACGGCGGCCATCGCTGGTTTCAATGCGGGGCTCACCATGGAGATCCCCCTTATTTATCCATTATCGTTTGCTCCCGAAGCCTTGTATTCGCAAAAAGGTTTTGCAGCTTCAACACCTGATGGCAACTATACCCAGCGTACCAATTACGTTGATGTGCCTTTGCTCGCAAAGTTTAAACTGTCGCCAACCTTCAATTTCCTGATAGGCCCGCAGCTAGCTATTCCCGTTTCCACAACTCAAACTTTTGATAACGGGTTTAATGTAACCTCCGAGAGCAGCTATAACACTTACGGGCAAAAAACAATACTTGATGGTGTTGTTGGTGTAAGTTTTGATTTTAACCCGAATGTTGAGCTGCGCGTGAGATACACTTTAGACATGCAGCAAAACCAGCAAAATGCCAGCTACGGGGGCGATTACCGCAACCAGGTATGGCAAATTGGCTTAGGCATTAAATTCGAATAAACGTTAGATTGATTAATACTTAAAAAGCCATCCGCTAGTGGGTGGCTTTTTTTATTAACGGCAGCCGGGTTGCTGCTATTCCAATTTGTTTATTTTCCGGTATACTTTCTTTACGAATTTTGTATTAAAAAAGGCGGTATTAATTGATGACCTGGATAAGCGAAAATCCGTTATCGTTGTTATTATAGTACGACTGCGCATAAACCGCACATATTTTTCGATCAACTTGTTCAGGATATTGTAATACGTTTTGCCGGGATTGCCATAGCTTTTGTGCAGAAGCTTAAACTCAATGACATAAGACGAATAACCCAATAACTCAGCTACGAGGCAAAGATCAGTACCATATAAATGAAATCCCGTAAGGTCATGTGATAGTGAAAGATTTGCCGAGCGTTTAACTAAAATAAAATTCTCGTCAACCGTGCACACTCTTTGCGGCTTCTTACCATAAACTTGCTCAAACCCATCTTCGTAAACCACATCTATAGCGATCCGGCGATATAAATTATTTTCAATTCCGCCCGCATTACTTAATATAGCCCAATTGGGGTCTGTTGTGCTTATGTGTTCAATCCGCTGTTTTAGTATATCAATATTGTCAAAATTCAGCAGAATATCCTGGTGGCAAATGATAATGTACTTACCCCGGGCAGTTTGTAAAAACAAATTAAGCCCTTCATAGGCATCAAAACTGTTATTGCCTATGTTGTCGATATAGATATATTCACAAATGTCTTTAGTAAAGCCGGCCTTATTAAAAGATTCAACCATTTCCCGATATTCGGTCATATCGGTAACTAATGTCGCTATGGTGAATTTGTAATTATTTGTTAGAGAAGTTATCTTTTGGGGTGAAATACTGCTATTCATATTATTGGGCTTTCAGTAACCGCTTTAATTTATAACCGAATGTAAATTTTAAAATAAAATTCAGTTTACTTAATGCTGATTTTTTTTGAATATACAACAACAATTTACGATGCCGAAACATAAACCAGGGTAATGAAACACATACATAGCTATGGATACGGCGCTCCATTAGCTGCGCAAGTTTATTTTTAAACGCTTTATCCGTGTTAAACGGATATTCGGCGAATAGCTTAACAATGTTTAGCTGTCTTTCAATTTTTTCTAAGGAATCGGGTTTTATATTTTGGTCACGTTTTTGCCGGAGAATATTGGTATTGGCGTTACTATGCTGACGATATTGAACTAACTCCTGATCTAAAAAGAAAATACTGCCATTATTAGCTGCCGCATACGCCAGCCACCAATCGTGTATTATTGTTTTATTAAATCCATCTATAAAGGTGAGCAATTCCTTTTTAAAGAGTATTGCATGGCCCGAAACGCAATTCTCAAATAGAAATACCCGCGAATCCGTTCCGGAATAGCAATTTCGGAGGTTCGAAATTTTTTGGCCTAAGGGGTCGCCTGTTTCATTTATAAGAGCCGAATCATGATAAATAAGTAAGTTATCTCCGATATGTTTAACCAATGTTTCGATCTTCCGCTCGTCCCATACATCATCCTGGTCGCATAAAGCAATATAGTCCCCATTACATAAACTTATTGCCTTTTCAAAGTTTTTTATATACCCTAAATTTTCATCGTTGATGTATATTTTGATATTAAGAGAAGAATTCTGCGCGAACTGACGCAATAGTTCAATTGTACCATCGCTGCTCCCATCATCAACAATAACGAGCTCCAAATTTTTATAGGTTTGACCATCGAGCGTGTCCAGTTGCTCCTTCAAATATTCTGAACCATTATAGGTGCATAACGCTATCGAAACTAACGGCTGGTTCATTTATTGAAAAGTTTGCATATCTATCAACCTTCTATATAAGCCATTATTGTTTAACAGTTGCTGGTGGTTGCCCTGTTCTACAATTTTCCCGTTTTCTAATACGACGATAGTATCAGCATTTTGTATTGTACTTAACCGGTGCGCAATAATCAACGAGGTCCGGTTTTTCATCAGGTTATTTAATGCGTCCTGTACCAGTTTTTCCGATTCGGTGTCTAACGCAGAGGTAGCCTCGTCGAGCAGCATCAACGGCGGGTTATTTAAAACTGCCCTGGCTATGCATATCCGCTGGCGTTGCCCGCCGGATAGTTTGGTACCGCGGTCGCCGATATTGGTTTCATACCCGCTTTCGGCCTCCACAATAAAATTGTGCGCGTTGGCGATCCGGGCCGCAGCTTCTACCTGTTCTAAAGTGGCATTGGTTTTACCAAAGGCTATGTTATTAAATATCGTGTCGTTAAACAGCACGGATTCCTGGTTTACGATACCCATAAGGCTTCGGAGCGAGTCGGCAGTCAGGGTTTTTATGTTTTTGCCGTCCACAAGTATTTCGCCGGATTGGGGGTCCATAAACCGGGGTATCAAATCCATCAACGTTGACTTGCCGCCGCCCGACGGGCCGACAAGCGCTATAGTTTTTCCTTTGGGTACGGTTAAATTAATATCCGATAAAACCTGCCGGTCCTGGTACGCAAATGAAACATGTTTAAATTCGATGCTCTCATTGAACCCGGTGACCGCAACGGCGCCAGGGATGTCAACTACCATTGGTTTTTCATCTATCAGCGCCAGCACACGCTCGCCCGCGGCTATCCCGGAATGTATATTACTAAACGAGTCAGACATGGCTTTGGCCGGTCGCATTATTTGTGAAAACAACGCTATATAGGTGATAAACTCCGGAGCTGTTAACGTTGACGTATTATTTAAGACAAGGTGACCGCCATATAAAACAATACATGCAACCATGGTTACGCCAAAAAATTCAGAAACGGGCGAGGCCAGCTGCTGCCGCTTTGCCATCGACCGCGTTATTGATGAGTATTTTGTATTCTCCTTATCAAACCTGTTTTTAATAAATGCGGTAGCATTAAAGGCTTTAATAATTTTAATGCCCGATAAAGCTTCGTCAAGATAGCTTATCATATTACCATAGGTTTGCTGTGATGCAATGGCTTGTTGTTTAAGCCGTTTTACAATACGTGATATAACAAAGGCCGAAACTGGGATAATCAATAACGAGTAAAAAGTAAGGCTTGGCGATATGGCAAACAACCACGCCAGATAGGCTATAAGTGTTAGAGGTTCCTTAAAAACAACTTGTAATGTAGCAGTAACCGAATATTGTACAACTTGCACGTCAGAAGCTACTTTTGAAATAATATCGCCTTTGCGCTCATTACTGAAATAGCCCAAATGAAGGTTCATCACGTTATTGAAAACAGCCCGTCTGAAGTTGAGCAATGTATGCACCCTCAGGTTTTCCATGATTCGCTGCGATAAATAACGAAAAAGGTTGCTGAGCAGAGCCGAAAAAACAATGGCGCCGCAAACAAACTGCAAAGCTCCCCATGTTCCGTAATTGTTTATCATGTATTGCACATAGTAATTGAACGTATGCATAATATCATGTATGGGGGGCTTAATGCCCAGAGGTTTAACAATATTGCCCGATTGTTGTCCGGCAAAAAGCGTCTGCAGTAACGGCGCCAGCAAAGCCAGGTTAAGCGTACTGAATATTACCGAAAATATAGTTGTTAAGATATAAGGTATGGCAAATTTTTCGATTGGTTTGGCAAATGAAAGAAGCCGGAAATATGTCTTCATTTAAGCTTATAAAAGCACAAAGCTAACAGTAATTAGTTAATTACCGTTAACTGGATGTGGCAGGTCCGTAATGTTGTGGCACCTTTTTGATTTAAGGTTTAAAACGTATAAGCTTTTTATTTTTTACTGATGCCCTGATTTTTGTAACCACTTCGTCAACGGTGACGTGACTTTCATTTTTATCAAGCAGGTTTTTTATTCTTTGTTTATATTGCTTAAGCAGTTTTCTGTTTGCGAATAAATCCCTGTAGCTTTTCCATATCCAGCCCTGGCCTGCAAGCAATTTTGGCAGCAAATCAATAATGGTTACCTGGCAATACCAGGCAAACAGATACAATCCGTTTAAATGAAGTGCATGCAAATAAAACCTGTTGCGGTAATAAACACTTTTAACCCAGTTTGCGGTTTGATAGTTTTTTGTACTTGCCGAAACTTCATGGCGGCAAACTGCTTTATGCTCGTAATAACAATTCCATTTTAATCGCCATGCACGCAGGCACAGTTCCATGTCTTCGCAATAAAACGGAGAGAACAACTCATAAAAGCCGCCTATTTTTTTCAGCTTAGCAGCATCTATTAGTGCATTTGCACCGGATAGATAAAAGGTGAACAGCCTGTTTTGATCGTCGTTGGTATAATAAAAATAGTCTGTTTTTAACTTTAGCCCGTTGAATTTTGGCAGACGGGCTGCATCCTGTATGTGGTCGCCATCCATATCTATAATGCGTCCCATTACCCCAAACGTGTCCCACCGCCAAAAATATTTCCATTGATGCTCAAAATAGTCGGGCATAAGTTTGACATCGGAATTTAAAAGCAATATCAATTCACACCGCGCTTTTTCAATACCACGGTTGCATGAGTAAGAAAACCCTTTATTTTCTGAATTTGCGATTACGATGACGTTTGGATAATCCGACCTTAAAAACTGCAATGAGTTATCGATCGAGCAATCATCAACAACAATAATTTCGTAGTCTACCCCTGCATTTTTAATAGCCTCTACGGTAAAGGGCAGGTATTGCTTTAATAACCCAGCCCCGTTATAATTAGGAATAACAATCGAAACACTTTTCCTTATATCCACGGGTCATTTAATTATTTTGTAGTTCCGGTATTCACTTACCCTCCACCCGGTAACATCTTCTATCTTTTGCAAAAGTTTTCGTCGCAGGGACATTTTTTTATGTATCTCGTCCAGATCAATATCCAGGTTCCAGTTGATCGCATTAATTCGCTTTTGCATTACAGCCGGATGGCCATCCGTAAATCGTATCAGCCTGTCGGCATTTTTATAATCAAATTCAAACGTTTCGGGCAGGTTTTGCGCCATCCACGCGTCATCATGATAAAACTTGTTGAAATTGAATAATTTATTTTTTAATCCTGCCGGCGGCTTTACCCAACCGTAATGATAAATATAAGCATTAATAAGCTTAACCTTAATTTTTCGGCCGGCCAACCTGAACCCCTGTGCATCACGATATGAATGAATGGCCTTATTATTTCTTAATATCCTGATCTCGCGCCTGTACCACCGGCGCGAATGGCCATAATAATCATACGATCCATAAAAATGCTTATACTTAAACAATAAGCCTTCTATCTCCTTATCATTTAAATTATCCGCCATTTTCTGTTTAATAAGCGGAAGATATTTTTCGTGTACACATTCATCGCCCTGTATATAAAATGCCCAATCCGCATCGGGTGATATGGCATTAAAAGCTTTGTCTGTCTCGGCGGCAAATACCGCCCCGCCTTCGCGCAGTGTATCGTCCCAAACGGTGTGGATGATTTTTATTTTAGGGGAATTTATACCCAATATAAGCTGTTCTGTTTCGTCCTCACTATTGCCAAGGGCCACCACAAATTCATCACAAACCGGCAATATTGAAGTTATGGCCTCAACTATAGGATAATCATTCTTTATTGCATTTCTTATAAAAGTAAAACCGGCTACCTTCATTAATCTGGCTTTTATTAACAAACAGCTATAGTTAACCAGGGTCTTTTCTTTCTGATCAGCTACGGCGATATGGCGCAAAGATAACTTTATGGGGCTTTCGTTTGCAATTGTTATAACTGAAAGATACTTGCAGCCATGCTTTTTAGATTACGTTATATTTTGTTCCTTTATAACTCCCAATGAAGAGCAGCATTCAACATATTAAACCTCACTTTTCAGATTTCCGATCGGTGGCCCGGGCGCTCTCGATCGTCGAGAACGATTTGTATGGGGCGAACGATCTGCTTAAGAGCCTGGCGTTTGACAAACATGTTCCGGTAATTGGTGTAACGGGACCGCCAGGGGCCGGTAAAAGCACACTGGTGAACGCGCTGATCGGGCAACTGACGGCAAAGCATCTTAAAATAGCTATTTTGGCTATCGACCCTACGTCGCCATTTAATTTCGGTTCGTTGTTAGGCGACCGGATAAGGATGGCGCCGCATTTTAATCATCCCGGTGTATTTATCCGTTCGTTAGCTACACGGGGTTCAATGGGGGGCCTCTCAGCAAAAGCCATCGAAATGACCGATGTGCTGCGTTCGGCCGGGTTTGACTATGTAATTATTGAGACTGTAGGCGTAGGCCAGTCGGAAATTGAAATTGCCGGGTTGGCCGATTTAACCCTGCTGGTTTTAGTTCCTGAAAGCGGCGACGAAATACAAAATATCAAATCGGGCATTATGGAAATTGCCGATGCTTTTATTATAAACAAGGCCGACAGAGCAGATGCCGGCTTATTTGCCAATAACCTGCAAAAGATCATATCGCAGAAAGGCGAAAGTAAAGTCCCGGTTTTCAAAACTGTTGCGTCGCACAGCGAAGGGGTGAATGAAGTGGTTGATTTCATATTATCCGCGTCAACAGCAAAAAACAGTCGTAAAGAATTATTGCTCGCCGAAAAGGCATATAAACTCATTCAGCAAAAACAAATGGCGGGTGTCGATAAAAAAAAGCTTCTGCTTAGTATCAAAGAAGCTTTAGCGCAACCGGATTTTAACCTGTACAGATTTACGGAAAATTATTTTTGATTTTAAGGTTTGATTTTTTCGATGCCGGAATTTTATTTACAACGTCGATTTCCGACATAATCCATCTCTCTTCTTACATTTGTGATCAAATAAATCCAAAACGGCGAAGCCTTCTTGAACGCCATTTGAAATAAACAATTGTGAAAAATCGAAATTCCGACAGCCGAAATTTTTAAGAATTCATGATCTCTTCAATGTGCTCTGCCTCAACAGGGATATCGGCCATCAGGTCGATGTTGCCATCTTTGGTTATTAGGATATCATTTTCGATTCGTATACCTAATCCCTCTTCAGGAATATATATGCCCGGCTCACACGTTAAAATATTGCCAGCCTCGAACGGTTTATAGCGACTGGCAAAGTCGTGCACATCTAAACCCAGGTGATGCGAGGTGCCATGCATGAAATACTTTTTATATAAGGGCATTTTGGGGTCTTGCTTTTCAACATCACGCTTATTCAGTAAGCCCAGGTCAATAAGCTCGCCGGTCATGATTTTTCCGACCTCATCGTGGTAATCATTCCATATCGCGCCGGCAACAATCAGCTTAGTTGCCGCACGCATCACACGTAAAACAGCATTATAGACATCACGCTGGCGCTTTGTAAACCTGCCGTTTACCGGCACCGACCGGCTCATATCCGCATTGTAGTTAGCATATTCGGCAGCAAAGTCAAAAAGTATCACATCGCCGGCTTTACAAACCTGGTTATTATCGGTATAATGCAGCACAATAGCATTTTTGCCCGAGGCTATAATGGGGCTGTAGGCGTGGCCAGTGGCGCGCTGCATTAAAAACTCGTGCGTTATCTCGGCTTCAATTTCATATTCAGCAACGCCCGGCTTTATAAATTTCAATATACGTATAAATGCATCACGGGTAATTTCACAAGCCTTTTTGGTCAATTCAATTTCAATGGATGATTTTACAGCCCTCAAGTTACGTAAAATGACAGCCGAGCGCTCATAATGGTGCAAAGGGTATTTGGCCTTTAAGCTTTCGAAAAGCCGGATATCCCGGTAAGGAACGGTATGCGCATAGCGGTCATTTTCATTTGTATTAATATATATATTGTCTGCATAGTTAATTATGGTATGCAAAATGGCATCAAATTCGTTCAGCCAATATATGTTATCAATACCGGAAGCCTTTTTAGCTTCCTCTTTTGTGTATTTGTGACCTTCCCAGATCGCAATATGGTCATTTGTTTGTCTTAAAAATAGTACTTCCCTGTATGCCAGATTAGGACACTCGGGATATAATAATAAGATACTTTGTTCCTGGTCAATCCCTGTCAGGTAAAAAAAGTCGGGATTTTGCTTGAATAAGAAATTTTGATCTCCATTCCTGGGAAATTCATCATTTGAATGAAAAACAGCTAAAGAATTAGGTTTTAGTCGTGTAACGAAATTTTTTCTATTTAATGTAAACAACTCATTATTAATAGGAAAGTATTTCATTTTTATATATTTATTTAGTTTTTTAAAACAATTTTTTTTATTTATTTGTATTACTAATTATAAAATTGGAACAATGTTTGGTAATGGAATCAAACATAATTACTATTTTTGAAAAAAATCACAATTAAAATCGTTTAATCTTAAAACTATGAACTATTCTACATTAAAGAAAACAGTCGGTCTATCACTTGTTTCCTTGATGGCTGTTGCGATGGTAAATGCTCAAACCACCACCACGACAACAACCACAACTGATTCAACAAAAATGTCGTCTGCGACAACCACTGCCAAAACATTTGGCGGTGCACGTCAGTACAGCACCTGGAGCCTAGGTGTAAACGTTGGTGTTACGTCACCATTTTTAGCTATTGGTGGTAGCAATGCCACCACAAATTGGAAAGCTGGATTAGGCTATGGAATCTCATTAAGAGATAAACTAGCCCATTCCTTTAGTTTACAACTGGATTTTCACGGAGGCAAAGTTTCAGGTGACAATACAAGCTCTGCAACAGGCCTTAAGTATGGCTATCAAAGCTTTGAAACTACCTTTTATTCAGGAAGTTTAACCGGTTTAGTAAACGTTGCAAGCGTTGACTTTCTTCACCGCAAAAACTCGGTTAACTTTTATTTATCAGCAGGCGCAGGTTTAGCTGTTTATAATCCATCATGGGTGACCGCTGGTGGCGCCTCCGTAATAGCTACCAATCCTGACGGAAGCAATCATTATATTAAAGAGCTTATCCTTCCTGTCGGCGGTAGTGTTAAATTCAAATTATCTGATGCACTTGCCCTTAACGTAGGTTACACTATGAACTTTGTTGATGGCTATAATTTCAGCGGTTACAGTACCTATCCAAATAAAGATCATTATTCTTACGGATATGCTGGGTTAGAATACACTTTCGGTACAAAATCAAAACCAAATATGGATTGGGTAAATCCTGTGGCTATGATGTATGACGAATTATATGATGAAGCCCTTCGTCAGGAAGTTGCAGCTTTGAAAGGCCGTGTTACCAATGTTGAAACTGCTGTTAACGACCTGAAGAAAGATTCAGACGGTGACGGTGTTGCTGATCAATTTGACAAATGCCCTAACACACCTGCAGGTACTGTAGTTGATGGTTCAGGTTGTCCGATTGTATTCCCTAAACCTGATACCGTTAGAATGGGTGGAACAGGTGCAGTTACAGCTGCTGCTTATTCAAATATCCAATTTGAATTTGATAGCTCAGTATTAAAAACTTCATCTTACCCGGTATTAGATGCTACATCAGCTGATTTAAGAGCTAATAGCAGCACAGTTACTTTAGCTGGTTATGCTTCATCTGAAGGTACTGCAGCTCACAACATGCGTTTATCAAAAGACCGTGCTAACTCTGTAAAAACTTACTTAGTTAACTCAGGTGTTGATGCTAAGCGTTTAAAAGTTAAAGCTTTCGGTGAAACACACCCAATTGCTGATAATTCAACTGAAGAAGGACGTATCCAAAACCGTCGTGTTGAATTCCACAAATAATATTTGTTAACTAACAAAAAAGGCTTTCCGGTATTCGGGAAGCCTTTTTTGTTTTAGTCAATTTACTTTACTTCATATTTGTTGAGATTTTTTTTACGTAAGTTTGTATATGTATTTCTTTCGAAAAAAAGATCCAAACCGGCCAACAAACTTTAATCTGAGGGTAATGCACACGATTAATGCTATCGCAATAACCGTGTTTGTACTGGGCATTCTCTGGAAATTAATACAATGGTTTATATTAAAGAAATAAACAGTCTTTAATATATTTACCTAATGAAAAAAGTAATAAACACTGCTAATGCACCGGCGCCAATAGGTCCTTACAGCCAAGCTATAATTGCAGGCGATTTCGTGTTCGTTTCGGGCCAGGTTGCTATCAATCCGGCTAACGGCGAACTCGTTATGGATACTATCAAATCCGAAACAAAGCAGGTAATGGAAAACATCAAAGCCATTTTGGTTGAAGCCGGTATTGATTTTAGTAATATCGTAAAAACCAGCATCTTTTTAAAAGATATGCAGAACTTTGCGCAAGTCAATGAAGTGTATGGCGGCTATTTCAGCGAGCAATTCCCCGCCCGCGAAACCATCCAGGTCGCCGGCCTGCCTAAGAATGTTAATGTGGAAATATCAGTAACCGCTATTAAGCGTTGATCTACCGGAATTGAACAGCCAGGCGTTTCAAACCCCGATTGAATATGTAAAAGGCGTTGGCCTTAGCCGTGCTGAAGTTCTAAAAAAAGAGCTGCAGATCACCAATTCCGGCGATCTGCTCCGTCACTTTCCTTATAAATACATCGATCGCACCCGGTTTTATAAAATAAAAGACATCCACCCCGATTTACCTTATGTACAGGTTATTGCCCGTTTGACCCATAAGGAGATCATAGGCGAAAAACACACCAGGCGATTGGTTGTACAGGCAAAAGACAACACCGGGGTAATTGAACTGGTATGGTTCCAGGGCATCAGGTGGGTAGAAAAAATGCTTGTTGTGGGCAAGGCTTATATACTGTTTGGTAAACCCAGCTTTTTTAACGGCAAAGCACAAATGGCCCACCCGGAAATTGAACCGTATTCCGTAGCGGCGCTGCAACAGAAGGGCAACTTAACACTACAGCCAGCCTACAGCTCTACCGAGAAACTAAAACAGTTTTCGTTAGACAGTAAAGGGCTGCAAAAACTAATTGCGGTTTTACTGGAGCAGCATCTAAAGGATATTCACGAAAACCTGCCACTGTATATCATCAACCGTTTTAAGTTAATGGCCCGCGCCGATGCATACAGACATATTCATTTTCCGGAAGATACAGCCAGGCTTAATGAAGCGCTTCACCGGTTGAAATTCGAGGAGCTGTTCTTTTTGCAGCTTAAATTACTAAAGAATAAACTGAACCACGACCAAAAGTTTAAAGGAAATATATTCGGCAAAGTCGGCAACTTTTTCAATGAATTTTACGAGCATAAATTGCCGTTTGCCTTAACAAATTCGCAAAAGCGGGTATTAAAGGAGATCAGGTACGATACACAGCGCGGGGTGCAAATGAACCGCCTGCTTCAGGGCGATGTGGGTAGCGGCAAAACAGTTGTAGCCTTAATGAGTATGCTGATAGCGATCGATAATGGCTTTCAAACCTGCATCATGGCGCCGACCGAAATATTAGCCAACCAGCATTATCAAACGATAAAGGAATTGGTTGGCGATGACTTTATCGAGGTAGGCTTGCTTACCGGATCAACCCCGCAAAAGGCCAGGAAGGTTTTACACGAACGGCTTGAAAGCGGGCAACTAAGGATATTGATCGGCACGCATGCGCTTATCGAAGATAAAGTGCAATATAAAAACCTGGGATTTGTAGTGATAGACGAGCAGCACCGTTTTGGTGTAGAACAACGCTCAAAGCTATGGCGCAAAAACACCATACCCCCGCATATCCTGGTGATGACGGCCACCCCTATCCCGCGCACTTTGGCTATGACCCTATATGGCGACCTGGATATTTCGGTAATTGATGAATTACCTGCGGGACGTAAACCAATCCAAACCGTTCATTTTTATGAGAACCAGCGTTTGCGAATGTTTGGTTTTATGAAACAGGAAATTGCCAAGGGCAGGCAGATTTATGTGGTTTATCCCCTGATACAGGAAAGCGAAAAACTCGACCTGAAAAACCTGATGGACGGCATAGATGTAATGGCACACGAGTTTCCATTACCCGATTATCGCATAAGTATTGTACACGGCAAGCTAAAACCTGCTGAAAAGCAATTCGAGATGAACCGCTTTATAAAAGGCGAAACCCAGATAATGGTGGCAACAACGGTTATTGAAGTGGGTGTAAATATCCCGAATGCATCAGTTATGATCATCGAGAATGCCGAGCGTTTTGGCTTATCGCAACTGCACCAGCTGCGGGGGCGTGTGGGACGTGGCGCCGAGCAATCTTTTTGTATTTTGATGAGCCATCACAAACTAAGTCACGACGGAAAGATCAGGCTTGACACGATGGTTAAAACGAATAACGGGTTTGAAATTGCAGAGATCGACCTGCAGCTACGCGGCCCTGGCAATATCGAAGGGACCCAACAAAGCGGCGTGCTCGATTTAAAGGTAGCCAACCTGGTAACCGACCAGGAACTGCTGATACAGGCGCGTAAATGCGTGGAGGAGATTTTTGAGAAAGACCCCCAACTTGTCCTTCCGGAAAACCAGGTATTGCACCAGTCGTTTCAAACCAAAGGCCACGGGTTGAGCTGGAATAAAATTTCCTGATCACCTGTTTGCGATAGAATATTCAGTTTTTTCTTAGTTTCGTTTATTAAAATCCCAATATGAAATTTATTTACTTTTTGATTGTTGCCTCTTTCTTAACCATTACCGGTGTTAATGCCCAGGATTCGTTAATGATCCGGAAAATTTACGATGAAGCTTTGGTGAACGGAAAATGCTATAGCAACCTGCATGATCTGTGCAAAAATATCGGCCCTCGTTTAAGCGGATCAGCCAACGCGCAAAAAGCGGTAGAATGGAGCAAAAAACTAATGGAAAGTTATCATTTCGACAGGGTTTATTTGCAGGAAGTAATGGTTCCGCACTGGGTACGCGGCGAGAAGGAGCAAGCTAAAATCATAAGCGGCACTAAAGAAATACCGGTGCAAATTTGCGCCTTGGGTATGTCTATCGCGACACCAAAAAATGGCATAACGGCCGATATTATTGAGGTACACAGCCTGAAAGAGCTTGACTCGTTGGGCGGATCGGCAATAAAAGGTAAGATCGTATTTTTCAACCGGCCGTTTGACCCCCGGTTTATTGAAACCGGCCGGGCATACGGAGCAGCGGGCGACCAGCGACGGGCGGGCCCATCCGCTGCAGCGAAATACGGTGCGGTAGGCGTTATTGTGCGGTCGCTTACCGAGATCATTGACGATTACCCGCATACAGGTACCACTGTATATAACGAATATAAAATACCGGCGGCTGCTATATCAACATTGGGTGCTAACACTTTAAGTGCTTTGATCAAGCAGGGCAAAACAGTAAAATTCTACTTTAAGCAAAGTTGTCAGCAGTTACCGGATGCATTGTCGTACAATGTAATAGCAGAGTTGAAGGGAAGTGAAAATCCCAATAAATATATCACCGTTGGCGGGCATCTCGACTCCTGGGACCTGGCTGAAGGCGCCAGTGATGACGGAACCGGCGTAATGCAATCGCTGGAGATGCTGCGCATTTTAAAAACCATGAATTACCATCCTAAAAATTCCATCAGGGCGGTATTTTTTATGAACGAAGAGAACGGAGACAGGGGCGGAGAGAAATATGCCGAGCTGGCTGCAAAAAACAAAGAAGAACACATTGCCGCCATTGAAACAGACGAAGGCGGCTTTACACCCCGCGGATTTGGCTTTACCGGCTTATCAGCGGCATCGCTAAAAAAAATCAACCAGAGCTGGCAGCCGCTGCTGGAACCTTACGAAGCTGATCGTTTAACCAACGGTGGCGGTGGAACCGATATCGGGCCGCTCAGGCAGGCGATCTCAAACGTTGTGCTGATCGGTTTCCGGCCGGATTCCCAACGGTATTTTGACCTGCACCATACCGCTAAGGATGTTTTTGAAAACGTGAACAAGCGAGAGCTTGAGCTGGGATCGGCAGCTATCGCGGCGTTGGTTTATTTGATTGATCAGCATGGTTTTCAGTAACAAATTTGTAAAACACGGCGCCCGGGTGAAAAAAAATCCGCCGCGTTATTTACAAATCGTAAATTTGTACGTATCCTAACCCTAAATTAGTGTCCGAAGAAGGAGATAGTAAACCCAGAGTAGATTCATTTGCTGCGTTGCGATATAAAGATTTTCGCTACTATTTGGGCATGCGGTTTTTATTCACCTTCGCTTACCAGATGCAGGCCGTTATTATCGGCTTTTACATTTACCAGGTAACAAAAAATGTATTTGCGTTAGGATTGGTTGGCCTTTGCGAGGCTATACCAGCCATTGGCATCGCGCTTTACGGTGGCTATGTGGCCGATAAATCCGAGAAGCGAAAAATGCTGCTGATTATTTCATCACTTGTATTGTTTGCGTCGCTGGTGATGTTCACCGTTACGATGAAGAATATGAGCCCATATGTTCACACAAGCTGGATAGTGCCCATTATTTATTTTATGATCTTCCTGAACGGGCTGGCCCGTGCATTTTACGGACCGGCTACTTTTACGATATATGCGCACAGTATCCCGAAAGAACTTTACCCGAATGGCAGTACCTGGAGCAGCTCTTCCTGGCAGATCGCCTCTATATTAGGCCCGGCAGCCGGAGGCTTGATCTATGGATTTTATGGTATAACGGCGGCATTTAGCATTATTTTGATCTTCCTGGTACTATCAATGGGATTGATATACCTGTTAAGAGTGTACCCGCCGGTGTTTGTTCCGAAAGAGAGTGTCTGGAAAAGTTTATCAGAAGGGATTGACTTCGTTTTCAAAAGCAAGATGATGATATGGGCCATGAGCCTCGACCTGTTTTCGGTTTTTTTCGGCGGCGCGGTGGCCCTTTTGCCCGTGTTTGCAAAGGATATTCTGCATGTTGGTTCGCAGGGATTAGGCATTATGCGGGCTACTGCATCGCTCGGTGCTGTTATCACCATGCTGGCGATGACGCGGTTTTCGCCTATGGGTAAACCCTGGCGTAATTTACTTATAGCGGTAACGGGTTTCGGCCTGTCGATCATTTGCTTCGGCCTGTCGCGTAGCTTTTACCTATCGCTTTTATTCCTTTTTACCGAAGGCGCTTTTGACAGCATCAGCGTTATTATTCGCGGAACGATCATACAGCTTTTAACGCCCGACCACATGCGCGGGCGGGTGTCCGCTGTAAATTCAATGTTTATAGGCTCATCCAACGAGATCGGCGCCTTCGAATCGGGCACCGCAGCCAAATTGCTCGGCACGGTGCCTTCAGTTATTTTTGGCGGCAGCATGACGCTGGTTATAGTAACCATCACCTATCTTAAAACCAAAAAACTAACGCCGCTGTCGTTAAGCCAGATACAAACGCCTGAACAGGCCGTGGCAGAGTTTCAATAGTCAGCGGGGATAAGTTAAGATATATTCTATTTTCCTTCAAAGTCATTTTCAACGCTTTCGCGAAGATCATATAATAACCACTGTTTTTTAGCTATGGATTTTGTTTTTGATTTTAGTAAACTGATAAAATCGTTGACGCCAACAGGCTCGTTGCCATTGCCGTGAATGAGCACGATGCTGCCCGCCTGCGGTTGCTGCCCCTTTGCCAGCCAGGCATCGCTACCAACCGGTATCAAACCAAAATCGGTAATTTTATATATCAGCTGTTTGTCGGATACCAAACCCGGGAAACGAAAAAACACCGACGGCAGTAAACCATTCTTAAGCATGGCCTGTTCGGTACCCAATACTTCGAAGTTGATATCAGTGCCGGGCTCAAGCAAAAAATTCTCTTTTAAAGGCAGCGTTTTGCTAACACGGTGATTATAGGAATGATTGACCCAGGTGATATATATCTCGCCTTTCATATTCATTTGCTTTAGCCATTCAAGGTCCTGCGGGTGCTGGCGCATCCAGACGCCTGTTATGGATAATGCTACGGGTACCGGCTGCTCTACCCTTTTAAATTGTTCGAAAATATCCGTGAATATTCGCCTGTCCAGCGGCCGGCTTGAAGGGCAAAGATCAGCGGTCAGCGTAACGCCTGTTTCACTGGGCATACCGCTCTGGATTCCCGCATCCTGTATTGACTTTGATTGTTGTTCAGCCTTTCGCAAGGCTTTTTCGTAAGATGATTTTTGATAATACAGCCTGGCCTGCGCCATCGGCATAGGGCTTAAGGTGTACCGTGCAGCTTCGTCAACCTTCGTTTCCAGCTCGTCGGGGTCAACCAGCAATAAATAAGTTTTGCCGTCATTTTCAAACCTGCGAATGGCAAACCAGTCGGTATTATTCCGTTTTGCCGATGCGTAGTAGGTTTGGTAATTGGTAATTTTTAAATAATTAACCTGGGCATTAGCGATAACACTATATCCTGATAGTAAAAAAATTAATAGTAAATATTTTAAGGATTGTTTCATTATGATTTCAGATTAAGTATTATAAGTTTGTATTGACGATTTTGTGTTTTTTAATTTAATAATAAATCCCAAATCGTAATTCTTAATTCTTAAATCAAATGACCCGACTATCTGTCAATATAAATAAAATTGCCACCCTGCGCAACTCGCGCGGCGGAAACAATCCCGACCTGGTAAAGGTTGCAAAGGATTGCGAACGGTTTGGCGCGCAGGGGATCACCGTACACCCCCGGCCCGACGAAAGACACATCCGCTACCAGGACGTTTTTGACCTGAAAAAAATAGTCACCACCGAGTTTAACATTGAAGGCAATTGCCAGGAACAAAAGTTTATCGACCTGGTATTGGCCAACAAACCCGAGCAGGTAACGTTAGTTCCGGATGCATTAGGACAAATTACCAGCAACCATGGTTGGGATACAGTTACGCATCAGCAATATCTGAAAGATATGATTTCGGTATTTAAACAAGCCGGCATCCGTGTATCGATATTTGTTGACCCGGTGCCTGAAATGATAGAAGCCGCCGCCACAACCGGCACCGACCGGATAGAACTATATACCGAAGCTTACGCACATCAATATGCCAATGGCAAAGAAAAAGCAATAGCGCCGTATATTCGATCAGCTGAAATCGCACAAAAGCTGGGCCTGGGCATAAACGCCGGGCACGACCTGGATCTGCATAATCTCAAATACTTTGCAGAAAACATTCCAGGCCTGGACGAAGTTAGCATTGGCCACGCCCTTATCTCCGATGCTTTGTATTATGGGTTGGAAAATACGGTACAAATGTATTTGAGGCAGCTGGCTTAAAGGGTCGGCATAATTTCCAATGTAAAATCAGCGTCAGTTAATACTTACGCATTGCTACTCAATGCCTAAAATTGTACCTTTGCTTCAAAATTTAAGGGACACCGAACTGCATGAAGCTGAACACCGATTACCAGGAAAAATTTCAAACAAGGCATATTGCGCCAAACAGCGCAGATACTGCTAAAATGTTAAACACCGTTGGCGTTAACTCGCTCGACGAGCTGATCGACCAAACTATTCCGGCAAAAATAAGGTTAAAAGCCCCGCTGAGCCTTCTCCCGGCAAAAAGCGAGTTCGACTACCTGAATACGCTGAAACAAACGGCTTCAAAAAATAAGGTATTCAAATCGTTTATTGGCCAGGGCTATTATGATGTGATCGTACCGGGCGTTATCCAGCGTAATATTTTGGAAAACCCAGGATGGTACACGCAGTATACGCCCTACCAGGCTGAAATAGCCCAGGGCCGCTTACAGGCCCTGTTAAATTTCCAGACGATGGTGATCGACCTTACCGGGATGGAAATTGCCAATGCATCTCTGTTAGACGAGGGCACTGCTGCGGCCGAGGCGATGTTTATGCAATACAGCATGCGCAAAAATCAGCAGGCGAATGTATTTTTTGTATCCGAAGAAGTGTTCCCGCAAACAATCGATATTTTAAAAACACGCGCCCAGCCTTACGGCATTGAATTACAGATAGGCAATCATCATACTGCTGAGCTTGCAGACAATATGTTTGGGGCCATAGTGCAATACCCCGCAGGGAACGGTGCTGTATATAATTATACTGAGTTTGCATCGAAGGCGCATGAAAAAGGCATTAAACTTACGGTGGTTGCCGACATCATGAGCCTGGTGCTTTTAACGCCCCCGGGCGAATGGGGCGCCGATATTGTTGTGGGTTCAACCCAGCGTTTCGGTGTGCCGATGGGCTTTGGCGGCCCGCATGCTGCATTTTTTGCCACCAAAGAGGAATACAAGCGCTCAATACCGGGCCGTATAATCGGTGTTACCATTGACAGCGCCGGCAATTATGCTTTGCGTATGGCCCTGCAAACACGCGAGCAGCATATCCGCAGGGATAAAGCCACCTCAAATATTTGTACTGCGCAGGCTCTGCTGGCCATAATGGCGGGGATGTACGCCGTTTATCATGGTCCTGCCGGCTTAAAGCTTATCGCCGAAAGGATACACGGCTTAACAGTATTATTGGCCGACTCATTAAAACAACTTGGTTATAAGCAACTGAACGAGTCGTTTTTTGATACGTTGAAAATTGATTTAGGCGACCTTGCGGGATCTATTCATTCCGAAGCTGTTAATAATGAAATGAACTTTAACTACAGCGGTTCAACAGCTACCATTTCAATTGACGAAACCACGTCGCCTGAAGATATTAAAACCATTGTCCGCATTTTTGCTAAAGTAAAGGGCCAGCCATTAAATGAAGCTGTTTTTAACGATTTAAAACAAAATCTTAAAACGGTTATACCGGCTAGCCTGCAGCGTAAATCAGCGTATTTAACGCATGCCCTGTTTAATTCGCATCATTCAGAGCATGAGATGCTGCGTTACATCAAATCATTGGAGACAAAGGATCTTTCGCTTTGCCACTCGATGATCGCGTTGGGCTCATGTACCATGAAACTGAATGCGACCACTGAAATGGTTCCGGTTACCTGGGCAGAGTTTAGCAAAATGCACCCCTTTGCCCCGGCCGACCAGGTTGGCGGCTATATGCAAATTTTTGACGAGCTGAATACCTGGCTTTGCGAGATCACCGGCTTTGCGGCCATGAGCCTGCAGCCAAACGCCGGCGCGCAGGGCGAGTACGCCGGGCTAATGGTTATCCGTGCCTATCATCTTGACAGGGGCGACGGCCACCGCAATATTGCCCTGATCCCTTCGTCCGCGCATGGTACCAACCCTGCATCTGCAGCAATGGCCGGGATGAAGATCATTGTAGTGAAATGTGACGAGAACGGAAATATTGATGTTGCCGATCTGAAGGAGAAAGCAGAGCAGTATAAAAATGAGCTCTCGTGCCTGATGGTAACTTACCCGTCAACGCATGGTGTGTTCGAAGAATCTATCATCGAGGTTTGCGACATCATTCACCAAAATGGCGGCCAGGTTTACATGGACGGCGCCAACATGAACGCGCAGGTTGGCTTAACCAGCCCGGCCAACATCGGTGCGGATGTGTGCCATTTAAACTTACATAAAACATTCTGCATTCCGCATGGCGGCGGCGGTCCGGGCATGGGCCCGATCGGCGTGGCCAAACACCTGGTTCCCTATTTACCGGGGCATGCGGTGGTTGATATCGACAAGGGCAAATCCATTCATGCGGTATCATCTGCACCATGGGGTTCTGCTTCGATACTGATCATTTCACATGCGTACATCGCCATGATGGGCGGCGAAGGTTTGACCGACGCAACCCGTTACGCTATCCTGAACGCCAACTACATCAAAACCCGCCTGCAGCATCACTACCCGGTATTGTATACCGGCGCAAATGGCCGTTGCGCGCACGAAATGATACTGGACTGCCGTGCCTTTAAAAACTTTGGTGTGGAAGTAACCGATATCGCGAAGCGTTTAATGGATTATGGCTTCCATGCGCCAACGGTTTCCTTCCCGGTTGCCGGAACGGTTATGGTTGAGCCAACTGAATCCGAGCCCAAGCACGAGCTTGACCGCTTTTGCGATGCGATGATCTCGATCCGCCACGAAATTGACGATGTGGAAAAAGGTATTTCTGATAAAACAGATAACCCGTTAAAAAATGCGCCGCATACCGCTTCGGTAATTACAGCCAACGACTGGGAGCATCCCTACACTCGCCAAAAAGCAGCCTTCCCGCTGTCGTATGTAGCGGCCTATAAATTCTGGCCGTCGGTTGGCCGTGTTAATGACACCTACGGCGACAGAACGCTCATTTGCAGCTGTCCGCCATTGGAGGATTACGAATTTGAAGAAAGTGTTATTGAATAGATGTGCGATGTGAATCGATGTGCAAATTTCAGATGTGCAAATAATTATTCCTATCTGCACATTTGCGCTCATTTGGAATCTGCATATTTACCATCTGCACATTTGCACATCTGAAATCTGCACATTAAAAATATGATCGCCAATACGCCCGCCACACCCTATTACGCCGTCATCTTTACGTCCTTGCGTACGGAAGGGGAAAATGGTTATAATGCCATGTCGGATGAAATGGCTGCGCTGGCAAAGCAACAGGAAGGCTATCTCGGCATTGAATCGGCGCGGAACGAGTTGGGTATTACCGTCTCATACTGGCGCTCGCTGGAAGATATCAAAAACTGGAAAGCCAATACACAGCATCTTTTTGCACAGCGGCAGGGGCGCGAAAAATGGTATGAGCAGTACAAGGTAAGGATATGCAAGGTGGAGCGTGATTACGAATTTTAGCCGATGATTACCGGCTGTATCACTTGTGAACGAGAGATACAGGTGATACCGGTGTACCACCCGGCACACGTGGATACACCTGAACACAGGTGAATACAGCTGGTACACCCAAACACTTAACAAACCGGCCAGCATTCACCGCCCAAATTCCTGTTTTTACCGACAACTTTTAACCGCTGACCAAATTCATATTGCTGCGGACCCGCCCGGGATATAATTTTATACCAGAATATAAAAAACAACACACAACCTGGTAAAAAAATGGACGCTTATCAAAATTCATATACATCGTTTTCGGGCATCACGATAGAAGAATATAGTTTTCTTCATCATGCATCCGCAGGGCTTTCCCACAATCAAATGCAAACCTTTATGCTGGTTTATAATGACAGGCGTAAAAACCCGAACGATATTTTACTGGCAACCCTAATGGGGTTTTTAGGCCTTGCCGGGATACAGCGGTTTATGACCGGGCAGATCATTTTAGGGCTCCTTTATTTTTTTACCGGCGGATTTTTAGGAATTGGAACAGTTATTGATTTGTTCATATACAAGAGCATTACAAACGATTTTAACAGGCACCTGGCTTATGAATGCTACCACATAGCCAGGGCCGCCCGGTAATAACGCTTGCAGAGAGCTACAACGATATTGAAATCTTTTGATTTATCGCAATAGCCGCTTCAACTCTCAGCAACTCTATCATATATAGGGGGCAAACCCGTTAAAAACCCATTCGCGATTGGCGAATGGGTTTTTAATTTTTTGTCAAATAGGGCTTAAAGTTCCGTCCCGACTTCTCAATACAACTAAAGACTTAACTTCGTTATGTATCTTTACCTAAAACCGATAACCATGAAAAAATTATTCGTCCTGGCGATAATATGCCTGACCACCTATTGTACATCCGCGCAAAGCGTTGATCTGCGCCGAAAAATTGAAGTGACCGGCATTGCCGAACAGGAAGTTACACCTGACATTATAAACGTTTCCATCTCATTACAGGAATACATAAACGGAAAAACCAAAGTTACCATCGACCAGCTCGAAAACCAGTTGGAAACCGCAGTTAAAGATGCCGGTATAGCAAAAGATGATTTTACCGTGAATAATCTATACGGTTACAATAATACCTACCAGAAAAAGAAGAATCCCGATTTCCTGGCAAGCAAGCAATACAGTATCCGGTTTCACGACCTTAATAAATATAACCAGATATTAAGCGGGGTTGATCCCAAAGGAATACAATCAACCAGCATTGAAAATTATGATTACTCAAAAATCACAACAGTAAAGCGGGAGTTAAAAATACAAGCTCTGCTTGCTGCAAAAGAAAAGGCAAATTACTTATTAAGCAGCATTGGCGCTAAGCTGGGCCCGGTAATTGAAATAAATGAGGCCGATAATAGTGGCGTAGAACCCCAACCCATGTTTGCCAACAGGGCCATGACATTCAAAGCTTTACCACAGGTTTCGGACATTGATTTTAAAAAAATAAAACTAAGTTTCCAGGTGCATGCAGTTTTTGAAATTATCCCGTAACTTTTTAAATCCAGCTTTCGTATACCGATAATTAGTAACGGATCATTAATAATTGCCCCCTAAATCCGATTGTAAATGGTTCACTATCACTAACGTAATTAATTTGAACTTTGGTAATATTTTTAACCTAACCTAACCAGTTATGATTTTTAATAAGCGTGAAAGGATATTGCTGGTAGCCCCCAATATTTTCTCGATAGAGTTATTAGACAGCAACAAACAAATCAAGCACATCACGTCTGTCGACCGGGTTTTTCCAGCCATTTTTGAAGTTGTTCCCAACATAATCGTATTTGACTACGATTATCTGAACAAGGATATGGAAAAAATACTGCGTCGTATCCGCAGCAACGCCTACTACAATAAAATTAAAATATGCTGCTTCAAAAGCAGCCCTGATCGCCGGATCGATAGCTTCCTGCAGGTATTAGGTGTTAATCATGTAATTTATAAGCATGAGTTGCAAAACCCCACGAAAACGGTTATCAATCACGTTAAATCCATTCTCGATTCAGCGGCAACCGATTTACTTGTCACGGCAAGCTTCTAAACCCCATAGCCGGGCGCATTTCATCAACTTTTCACAACAAGCAGCTATTTCAGGAAGAAAGTCCGGCAGCTGTTATTATTAAAAAACTTCCCCCCGCCATTTTTGAACCCCTTTCCGCCGAAAGAAATATGCTCAAAAATATCCCTTGGCTATCAAAACTTAATTCCTGATTAATTTCTTGTCGCTAAACCTGTATTTTGGTTCATTTTCGTGCCCGTCATGTTATGCCTATGTTATCCATATTAATTCTTTCCCATTGATTAATAGGCACTTGACAATATCAATAATTGAATTTATATTTATCGTCCTAATTCAAATAAGCATGATCCGTACACGCTTCAAGAAGGTACTATTGGTTGCACCCGACGTTTTTCCCGGTCAGTTATTGGCTGATAATAAGAACGTTAAACATATCGCCGCTATCAGCGGGATATTCCCTTCTATTTTCGAATTAAACCCACAAGTAATTATTTTCGATTATGATTATATCGGCGCAGATATTGAGAAAGTACTCCGCCGGATCAAAATCAACCGCTTTTACGACAAGCTGAAAATTTGCTGCTATAAATCAACCCCAAACGAGAAAACCGACAGCCTGCTTAAGGCGCTCGGTGTCGATCACTTGTTTTACCAGGATGATATGGCAAAGCTGCAAAAAAACAAAACCATCCTCGGCAGCGTCGCCGCCATGTTCGATGCCTCCATCATGAAATGGGTGGCCAACGCTTCACATTAAAACCGGCAAATATTTGGCTAAAGGCAAACCTGCAGCGGCTTCCGGACTCTACTACTTTCTCGACTCTGCTAATTTTCCCGGCTAATCTATCAGATCAAACTTCGTATAGGGCACCAGCACATCCGGTATTTTAATGCCGGTTTCGGTTTGATTATTTTCAAGCAGCGTAGCCACAATACGGGGCAAGGCCAATGCACTGCCGTTTAGCGTATGCGCCAATTGGGTTTTACCTTCGGCATTGCGGAAACGCAATTTTAACCTGTTGCTTTGAAAGCTTTCAAAGTTTGAAACAGACGATACCTCCAGCCAGCGCTGCTGCGCCCCACTCCAGGTTTCCATGTCATAGGTTAAAGCGGATGCAAAGCTCATATCGCCGCCGCAAAGCCGCAGCACGCGGTAACGGAGCCCTAACTTTTGCAGCAGCCCCTGCACGTGCAGGCTCATTTGCTCCAGCGTCTCATATGATCTATCCGGATGCGCAACCTGCACAATCTCTACCTTGTCAAACTGGTGCAGGCGGTTCAGTCCGCGTACATGCGCGCCGTATGAACCCGCCTCGCGGCGGAAACAGGGCGTATAGCCGCAATTTTTAACAGGCAGTTCGTCGGCCTTTAAAATTACGTCGCGGTACATATTGGTTACCGGTACTTCGGCGGTGGGTATCAGGTATAAATTGTCGATGCCGGCAAAATACATTTGCCCTTCTTTATCGGGCAGTTGGCCGGTGCCATAGGCCGAAGCTTCGTTAACCAGCAGCGGTACCATTACTTCACTATAACCCGCCTTTTCGGCTTCATCAATAAAATAATTGATAAGGGCACGCTGCAGCTTGGCGCCTTTGCCTTTATAAACGGGAAAACCCGCGCCGGTTATTTTAACGCCCAGCTCAAAATCTATCAGGTTATATTTAGCAGCCAGTTCCCAGTGCGGCAGGGCATTAGCCGGCAGCGCAGGTACGGCGCCATTTTCAAGCACTATTTCGTTTTCTTCCGGCGTAATTCCTTTTGGGACGGAATTATGTGGCAGGTTGGGTAGCAGCACCAGTTTTTGCTGCAGCTCCTCTTCGATCGCGTTAAGCTGATCACCCAGGTTTTTGATCTCCTCTTTCCAGGCGCCGGTTTTTGATTTCAGCTCTTCTGCTTCAACCTTTTTACCCGTGCGCATAAGCTCGCCGATTTGTTTGGCCGCCGCGTTGGCCTGCGCCGAAACATTATCCATGCTGGTTTGGGTTGAACGGCGGTTGTCATCCAGTTTGATGATCTCATCAACCAGTTGAGCCTGTTTAAAATTTTTTACAGCCAAACGTTCTAAAACCTGTTCCCTGTTATCGCGGATATAACTAACTTGCAGCATTGATTTATTTTTAGGCAAAGATATTTTTTAAGTGGCAGTTTTAAGTAGCGGTAGCAGTTTTTTTTGCGGCTACTTGACTTTTGACTATGTTATCGCTTAACGTCTTAAAGAGTGCTACTGCTACTTAAAACTGCTACTACTATCAATGACAGGTAAACTCTACTTAGTACCCACCCCGATTGGCAACCTTGAAGACATCACCTTCAGGGCGATACGCGTTTTAAAGGAGGCCGACCTTATACTGGCTGAAGATACCCGAACGTCGGCACCGCTGCTGAAACATTTTGACATACATCAGAAAGTATTTTCGCACCACCAGCATAATGAGCATCAATCTTCGAATGAGATCGTTCGGTTTTTAAAGGAAGGGAAAAATATCGCGCTGATTTCGGATGCCGGCACGCCTGCTATATCCGACCCGGGGTTTTACCTGGTACGGGAAGCCCTCAAAAATGAGATACCGGTAGAGTGCCTGCCCGGCGCTACGGCTTTTGTACCGGCCCTTGTCAACTCTGGATTCCCTACCGACCGGTTTTGTTTCGAAGGGTTTCTTCCCTTAAAAAA
Source organism: Mucilaginibacter sp. (assembly GCA_035568395.1). GTDB lineage: Bacteria > Bacteroidota > Bacteroidia > Sphingobacteriales > Sphingobacteriaceae > Mucilaginibacter. The sequence continues at coordinate 125,423 of DATMOF010000012.1, forward strand.
AGGCCGGCAAACGCGCTACAAAACTTTGGCTGCCGAAGAGCGCACCATCATACTATACGAATCGCCGCACCGTTTATTAAAAACGTTCGACGAAATGGCAACCTATTTTGGCGCCGACCGGCAAATTTCCGTATCGCGTGAGCTTACAAAGATGTTCGAAGAGACCGTTCGCGGCACGGTTACCGAAGTGAAAGCATATTTTGAAACACACCCCGCAAAGGGAGAATTTGTAATTTGCGTGGCGGGGAAAAATTAAAAAATGTCATTGCGAGGAGCGTATAGGCGGGCGGGCTGCCAGCGACGAAGCAAACTCGTAGTCGTACAAACGGACATGCAAAGTTCACGATTGCCGCGCTATCGCTCGCAATGACAAGAGATTATCACATGAAAAAAAACGTCCTCTTATCCGTCCTTTCCGGTTTGCTGCTTTGGGTTGCCTGGCCGCCAACGCCGTATTCAACATTTCTATTATTTGTTGGGTTGGCCCCGATGCTGGTCGCTATCGAAAACATTATCCGGTCGGATGTTAAATCGAAGGGCAAAAAGATATTTCGCATAACCTTCCTGGGATTTTTTATCTGGAATACCTTATCTATTTTTTGGGTTTACAACGCCTTAAAAATGGTAGGCGCTATAGCGGCCCTGCCTATTTCATTGGTACCTTATTCCCTTGCGCCCCTGTTAATGGCTACAGCCTGCTGGCTGTACTTCAGGCTACGACTGATCACAAGACGCCCAATTGCTTTGGCAGGATTGGTTTGTTTTTGGATTGCCTACGAATACCTGCACCAGAGCTGGCCCCTCGCCTTCCCCTGGATGACGCTGGGCAACGGTTTTGCAGTGGCACACGCCTGGGTGCAATGGTACGAGTACACCGGCGTTTACGGCGGAACAATATGGATATGGGTATTGAATATTCTCGCGTTTTTGATCTATGACGATTTTCGGAATAAAAAGAACTGGCGTTTGCAGATCAGGCTTATTTCGGCATATATTATTCTATTGATACTTCCTATCGGGTTTTCATTGTACCGGTATTACAGCTATAAGGAGCAACCCAACCCCTCCAACATCGTGGCGGTGCAGCCGAATATCGACCCTTATGCCAAGGAATCATCTATGCCGGCAGCGGCGCAGCTCAATATTTTAACCCATTTGTCCGATTCGCTGGGGCAGGCGAACACCGAGTTCTTTTTATGGCCCGAAACCGCCATGCCCGATCCGATAGATGAGGATAAGATCCGCAGCAATGCTTACTTTTTACAGGCGCAGCATTTTTTAAGCAAATACAAGAACGGCAACCTGTTAACCGGCGCCGAAACGTTTAAGATATACAATAACAGGGCCACCGAAACAGCCAGGCCGTACGACCCGCAAGGCCACCAATTTTTTGACGCCTATAATGCTGCGGTGAATATTGAGAACTCGGCCAATGTGCAATTCTACCACAAATCAAAGCTGGTGCCCGGGGCCGAATCGTTGCCGTTTGAAAGTGAGCTGTCGTTTTTAAAACCGGTTTTCGAGCACCTTGGTGGAGCTACGGGCGCTTATGGCAGCCAGAAAGAGCCTGGGGTCTTTTATTCGCAAAGCGGCATTGGCGCCAGCCCCGCCATTTGCTACGAATCCATTTGGGGCGAATGGATAGCTCAATCCGTCCGTAAAGGCTCGCAATTCATCGCCATTATTACCAACGATGGCTGGTGGGAAAACACGCCCGGTAAGGACCAGCATTTAGACTACGCCAAGCTGCGCGCCATTGAAACGCGCCGGTGGGTATGCCGCTCGGCAAATACCGGCATCTCCGCGTTCATCAACCAGCGCGGCGATGTGGTGCAGTCAACCAAATGGTGGGTTAAAACCGCGATAAAACAAAATATCAATTTAAATTCGGATATTACTTTTTATGTGTTGCATGGGGATTATATCGCTAAGACGGGCAGCTTGTTGGCTTTATTGGGGATATTATTTATTGTGATAAGGATGTTCAGGAAATAAATTTTTTGTCATTGCGAGGAGGAACGACGAAGCAATCTCGTCGTCGTGTATTTGCGTAATGCATTGGCGTCGTGCATTAGCGACGAGATCGCCGCGCTATCGCTCGCAATGACATAGTTTGTTATTTTCTCTTACCAAGGCGACTGTTATTTATACATTCTGACAATGACACAACCGCATCTCACTCCCCGTCCCTGCTCAATATAAACTTCAACAGATCATGTATCGGCTGCTGAATAACCTTGCCGATATGAATACCGTTTTCCTTGCAAACTGCCTTTAGCTCATCCGTGAAAACGTAAGCAATTGAGCCAACAAAATTGCATTTGTAATTATGGTATTCAGGGTACGATTTAATATCGGTTTCGATAAATTCAAGCAAACCCCTACGCAGTAAATTTTGCGCATAGGCCGATTGCCGGATATCGCTCAAAAATTTGCTAAACGACGCCAGGTAGGTGTTGGCATTGGGCGTTTGATAGACGCTGCGGATAACGATTTCCTTATCCAGGTGATATTTATCTTTAAATTTTTCGCTTATCTCGTCGGGCATATTGCCGTACAGGAAATCCGTTACCAGGGCCTTGCCAAACCATGTCCCGCCCCCTTCATCACCCAAAACAAATCCAAGCCCGTGCTGCCCGGCATGAATGTCTTCCCCATCAAAAAACGAAATATTTGAGCCGGTCCCCAATACGCAGCAAAGGCCTTTCTGATGCCCGCAGGTAGCATACGCCGATCCCAGCAGGTCGCTGTCGACGCTAATATATGATTTGGTAAAAAGCTGGCTCAGCGCATTCGAAACAATTTCGTGCCGGTCGGGGCTTGAGGCGCCCGCGCCGAAAAAATAGATCTCGCTGATATCGTCGGCAAACGCAATCAGGTCGGGTACCTGGTCCTGTAATATTTTAACGATTTCCCTTTCGGATAAAAAGTAAGGGTTGAGCCCCGATGTTCTGAATTGCTGCGTCTTGTTTTCCGGAAGGGCAAGCAACCAGTCTGTCTTTGACGACCCGCTATCAGCCACTAAGATCATTGACAAAGGGCTTCGAGTGCTTTTTGGGTGAGGGGTTTATGCAAAAACTGTGTGATATATTTATTATCCATCGACCGCCTGATATCCAACGGGTCGAGCGAGGAAGATAGCATGAATATTTTGATACCCGATTTATCGATATTGATCTTGTCGTATGCCTCTAAAAATTCAAACCCGCTCATCATCGGCATACGCACGTCCAAAAAGATCACATCGGGTTTAACGGATCCTTCCCGCAGGGAGTCGATTGCTTCGGTTGCCGAACGTGCGACAATAACGGTTTCAGCAAAATTGCTAACCTCCAAAATCTTACGCGTCACGAAATTATCGATATAATTGTCGTCAATCAACAAGCAGGTTTTAAAGCAATCCCCCATTTACCCTCAAAAATAGCTTTTTAAAACAATTTAAAAAAAATTGTTGCCTTTTTTATTCAACATAAATTAATTAAATGTTAACAACTGCTTCGTACAAAAATGCGCTGTCGTATTATTTAAAAAATCCGTTACCGAATAATTCGCGATAAAATTATTTTATAAATTGCCGGATGAAATCATTTCTGCAAACTTCCTTTATTTGTCTAACCCTTCTTTTTATGTATTCTGAAACCAGCCACGCAGCGGGCGCTGTAAAAATCTCTTATACTGTTTCGTTTCCCGAGGCGCAGGCGCATTATGCTGATGTTGAAATGCATATTTCGGGCCTGAGCCAAACCTCCCTTGATCTTAAGATGCCGGTATGGACCCCTGGCTCGTACCTGGTACGCGAATATGCCAAAAGCGTGGAATCATTTAGCGCGGCTTCAGGAAATCAAACATTGCCGGCGCCGAAAGTCAGCAAAAACTGCTGGCGTATCCAAACCGCAGGGCATGCGGCTATCACAGTAAAATACCGCGTTTACTGCTTCGAGGTATCCGTACGTACTAGTTTTGTAGATGCTGCCCATGGTTTTCTTTCGTCTGCCGGAACATTTATGTACCCCGATAAAATGCTGCATGAGCCTTCGACGATACATATTATCCCTTATAAAGACTGGGACAAAGTTTCAACCAGCCTCGATATGGTGAATAGCGATCCCTTTACCCGCCACGCACCTAACTACGATATACTATTTGATTCGCCCATTGAAGTAGGGAACCAGGATGTTTTTGGATTTGATGCCGCAGGCGTTAAATACGAAGTTGCCATGTGCGGCGGCGGAAATTATAATAAAGAAAAGCTCAAAACGGATATGGCCAAAATTGTGGAGCAGGAAACAGCCATATTTGGCGAAAACCCCAATAAGCACTATGTTTTTATTGTGCACAACTACGCCCGTGGCGGCGGCGGCCTGGAGCATCTGAGCTCAACGGTATTAGGCGCTTCGCGCGACAGTTATGCGAACGATCAGGGCTATCACAATTTTTTGGGGCTGGTTGCTCATGAGCATTTTCACTTGTGGAATGTAAAACGCCTGCGTCCTATCGCTTTAGGGCCGTTTGACTATGACAATGAAAACTATACCACCGATTTGTGGATAGCCGAAGGCTTTACCGCTTACTACCAGAACCGGGTATTGCGCCATGCCAACTTAAGCACGCCTGAAAGCTATTTGAACGCAGTAACCGGTGAGATCAACACAATCGAAAACCAGCCCGGGCAAAAAATTCAGCCGCTGGCCGAAGCCAGTTTTGATGCCTGGATAAAAGCATACCGGCCAAACGAAAATTCGGTAAACACCGGCATATCTTATTATGATAAAGGTGCAGTAGTTGGTATGTTGCTCGACCTTGAAATTATTAACGACACGAGGGGGCAGCAATCGCTGGACGATGTGATGAGATATATGTACGATACCTACTACAAGCAAAAAAATCGCGGGTACACCGATGCTGAATTTAAGGACGGCCTCGAAAAATTTGCAGGAAAGAACCTGGATGACTTTTATAAAAAATACATTTACGGCGTAGCCGCCATTGACTATAACAAATACCTTGGTTATGCGGGCTATAAACTATCGGATGAACTTGCCGGCACCAATGACCCAAGCCTGGGAATCATGCTCGCCAATAACAACGGCAAAAAAATCGTCACTAACGTATTACGCGGCAGCGCGGGCTGGATTGACGGCATCAATGTGAACGACGAGATAGTTGCAATAGACGGAAATCAAATAACGGACATCAACACCCTGCTTGAGGGCAAAAAAACCGGCTATAAAATTTCCGTTTCGGTTATCCGCGACGGGCTGCCGTTAACGTTGCCGGTAACCCTGCTCAGGAGCCAAAGAGTTAAGTATAAAATTGATGAGCTCTCCAATGCTAATCCTCAGCAACTTGCCGTAAGAAAGAAGTGGTTGAATTTATAATTAATTTGTAGTTAAATATTTATTGTTAATATTAAAACAATTGATTTTATGTGTGTGTTATACACCTATAAATCATTAACTAAAACAAATATTTTATGAACTCTCTATTTTACATCATTGCCGTGATCCTTATAATAGGATGGGCATTCGGATTTTTCGTTGCTGCGGCAGGCGGATTGATCCACATATTATTGGTTATCGCGATCATTTCATTAATACTTGGATTATTGCGCAGGCCAACGGCAGTTTAACGGCTGCAACGCTTTTAAAATTGACTTTAATAAAAATGCCCGGCTTAATTACTAAGCCGGGCATTTTTGTATCAGCAAAAAAATCATTCTTTTTCTTGAGCTCCTGATTGGTTAATCCCGCTTTCCGCGATCTTAGTAAGTAACCCGTCGGCATTTTTTTCTTCTTTTAAAGTTTCCTCCAAAAGTTGGGCGGCTTCTCTATAACCAAGCACATTTGCCAGGGTCCTTAATGTACCGTATGAGGCCATTTCGTAGTGCTCAATTTTTTGAGCGGCAGATATAATACCTGCGTCCCTGGTATAAGTTCCTTTTTCGGTATCAGCTACAATCTCATCACCTTCCTTTATCAGGCCGGCCATTGCTTCGCATTTTTTGGCAACCGCTTTTTCATCAATCGATTCAAAAACATTTTCCAAACGGCTAACATGATTTTCTGTTTCGGCCAGGTGGGCTTCAATTGCGGTCCGCAATTTTTCGGACGTTGCCGCCTTTGCCATTTTTGGGAGCGCCTTAACTAAATGTTGCTCGGCCCAATAAATGTCCTTTAATTCGTCAATGAATAATTCATTCAAAGCAGACTCCTGCGAATCTGCCGTTTGTGCTGGTTTTTTTGCTTTCGTTTCCATAATGTTATAGTGTTTGTGTTTACCTCGGTTAAAGCACATTAACCATACCATTAATTTCGTTATAATTAATTTTATATTATTTATATTAAGTTTAATTTGTTAGTATCATACTAATCAACCACTTAAATAATCGACATTTATTTCTTTAGTTAGTAGGGCCGCCACCTCTGATATTTATTATTTGTACAATTTATGCTATTATCGCCCGGTTCGCACTATGAATTCTTATGCCCCTTTTTTTGCTGTTAGGCTCTGCATCAGCTGTTCGTACAGGTCGTCGCTGGTGGCCTTTTGCGGCTTGAGCTTTTTAACGGTGGCGCGTTTCCCTTTTGATTTGGCCTGTATGATCTTTAACAACTCATCTTTATATTCATCTTTAAATTTCGACACGTCAAAATGTTCGGCATACTGGTTAATGAGCGCGAGGCCCATATCCAGCTCTTTTTTGCTTACTTCAATATTGGGCACCTTTAAATCCTCGGTGCTGCGTATCTCCTGTGCAAAACGGATGCGGGTTATTACCAGCACCTTTTCAACTGGGTGTACAATGCAAAGGCTTTCGGTGCTGCGTAATACAAACCGGGCCAGCCCCGCCTTTTTCGATTTAACCAGGGCCTGTATCAAAAGCGCATAGGCCTTGTTACTTTTTGTATCAGGCTCGGCATAATAGGACGTTTCATAGTACATCGGGTTAACATCGGCTATGTCAACAAAGCTTTCTATTTCAATCACTTTGGTTTTTTCGGGGGCTGCATCGGCAAAATCATTTTCATCCATTACCACATATTCATCGTTCAACTTGTAACCTTTCACAATTTTATCATAGGGTACTTCTTTATGGGTATGTTCGTTTACGCGCTGGTAACGAATACGCGAATGGTCGCGGCTATCCAGCATATCAAAATCAAGCGAGCTGGTTTGCACTGCCGAATATAGTTTTACAGGTATGCTTACCAGCCCAAAACCGAGCGAGCCTTTCCAGATTGATCTCATAGATAGAAATATTAATGCTTTACTATAACCATTTAAAAGGTAAAAGGGTTTTAGGCACTAAAACTGATCTGATTTTACCGCTTCGACGGCAGGGACAGCTACTGAATTTAATTACCTGCTTTGTCTCAGATACGCAACACTCTTCATATATAGCCGTATAACCCAAATATGCGTTTAATGATTAAACTATATCAAAGGGGACTATTTATCCTGATTTTAAGTATAGCTTCCTTTTGTTTTGCCCGGGGCGAAAACAAAACTCCCGATAGTTTAAAAAAAGCACGGGAGACGGCTTTATATCAGGCAAAAACCGAACAGGCTAACAGCCAGGAAGAAAATGCGAGGCTAAAAACCGAAAAAGAGAAAGATCAAACCATTATAAGGGATCAACGCATATCCCTGTCAATCGGGATATTTAGTGCGATCGTTATTTGTGTAGGACTCGTTATTATGGAACAGCTATACCGGCAGGTAACAATGAAAAACAAGCTGATCCAGGAACAAAATACCCGGCTCGCGAACAGCAATAGAGTAAAAGACACTATCTTCTCCATTATCTCGCACGATTTGCGCAACCCTTTATCCCAGGTTATTGGTTTAGTGGATCTTTGGGAAGAAGGCGACATTACCACCGTTGAAATTGAAACATTGCTGCCCGCCTTTAAAGTCTCAAGCTTAAATACGCGTGAGTTACTTGACAATTTGCTTATATGGTCAAAAAACCAGCTGCAGGACTTCAATTATTACCCTATATTATTTAACGCAAGTAAGACTGCCGACAACGTCATCAATAAACTGCGCCCGGTTATTGATCAAAAGAACTTGTCGATTGTAAACGAGATTTCGCGGTCGATCAATATATACGCCGACGAGGAAATGATTACCATAACTTTACGTAACCTGGTATCAAACGCCATAAAATTTACGCCCGAAAAAGGATCGATCAGACTAACAGGGACGATGCAGGACGACTTTGCTACCATTGTTGTCGCGGATAACGGCATAGGCATAAAGGCGGAGGAGCAACCGGAAATTTTTAACGCGCCCGCCGCTTTAAAATCCCCTAAAGAAAAGAGCCCCGGTTTGGGATTGAAGATATGCAAAGATTTCATGGCCCTAAATTATGGGCAGATTTGGGTGGAAAGCAGCCCGGGTGAAGGCAGTAAATTCTATATCTCTCTTCCGATGGATGTGCATGCGGCGAGGCAGCACTTGCAGGAACCGGAAGTAGTTTTAACGTAGCGGTCAATGCAGCTTCAATGCCGGTTGCTTACTGTTATCGATCAATACCGCTTTGAGCTGAGCCGGGCGGCTAATCACTATTCCCGGCTTTCCCTGGTAATTGATCAACTTACCGGTTACAATAAAATCTTTTCCTTTATCATCAACCTCCGGCCGGCCTTTAAACTTACCCCTGCCGGCTCCGCTAATAATAACCGTCAGCGCCTGGTTTGGATAGTCGCCGCCCAAATAAAGTAGTGTAGTATTTGATACGGATATGAATTTGCCATTATAAACCTTTTCGCAAATTTTAACTGTTTGGCCGATGTGTTTTCCGGCATCTTTAGCGGCAACCGTAGCTTGCGCAGATGCTTTAAATGAGGACATCGCGGCAAGCAAAGCTATGGTGATCATGCGGTTCATAATATGAGAGATAAAGTTAATCCTGAACTCAAACAATTACAACACCGTTTTATACGGGTAACTTGAAAAGTTAGTTCAATAAATACTCTTCGCTCTACACTATCTCACGCCATACTTCTTCGCTATCTCCGGGTAAACCACATCCATGTAATCGTTCGCTTTGCCGCTGCGGTCAAATATGCCTTCCCAAGTACTTAACGGCTCCCAGATAAAAGAACCCACCGCCTTGCCGTTGGGTACGCTAAAAGCAATATCATTTACTTCGCGTTTAAGCTGCGAGTACTCGGCAACCATTACCTGCTGTTTATACCGCGAGGAAAGGTCGGCCATATTGTTTTTCAGGTCGGTAAGCGTGCCGTGCCATTTGGGATAATAGGATAAGCCGATCACATCAAAAGGTACATTGCGTTTGGCCATATTATCCAGGAAGAACCGGGCCTCGGCATTTTGGCCGCCCAAAGCGATATGCAGCATCACAACGGTCGACGGGCTAACCGTCTTTACCGCTTTAACGCCCTGGTATATCAGCTGCGCCAGGCTGTCAAGGTTGTTGATCCCGCCTTCGGGCCAAACCATGCCGTGGTTGATCTCGTTGCCTACCTGCACCATATCAGGCGCAGTGCCCTGGGCCTTTAATTGCTGCATCACGTTTGTTGTGTAGTCATACAGCGATTTTTTTAGCGCTGTAAAATCTTCGCCTGCCCATGCGGCAGGTTTATTTTGCTGCTGTGGGTCGGCCCAATAGTCGCTGTAATGAAAATCAAGCAAAAACTTCATACCGGCAGCTTTGATGCGTTTGGCCATTTGCTTGGTATGCTCCAGGTCGCAAAAGCCCTGTTTAGGCGAGTAACCTTTCGGATTGGCCGGTTCGTTAAAAATGCGCAGGCGGATATAGTTAAAACCGTGCGCCTTCATTATTTGTATGGCATCGCCGGGTTCACCTTTGTCGGAAAACTTTATACCGCGGTTCTCCAGCTCGGGTAAAAAGGAAATATCCGCACCTAATATCTTTCCGTTAACCCGCTTGGGTACATATTTGTCGCGCGTAACCACATGCGCAATGCCCGGCTGCACGGTATGTATCTCGGTTGAGCCGGGCCATAAGCTGTCAGCAGTAGCTTTAAACATAATATGGCCGAGGGTGCGCCCGGTACGCAATATTACCTCGCAGCTACCTTGCACATTCGCCTGAGCAGTGCTGTCAGTGTGGGGCATGCTTTCGTAACCCCGGGCATTATTTATCCTCACGATCCTTGCATCCCCTTTAACATGAAATTCAATCAGCCGTTTCGCGGCGGGTAGAGTATCGCCTTTGGCATCGATCAGTTTAACGCTTATGCGCACCTCGTCATTGCCATTGGCCAGCATGGTGGTTTTATAAGGCGTTACCTGTAACTCATTTGGCGTTCCGGCGGGAGCAGCTCTCCTGGGCCGCCGCTGCGCATGTGCGGATGTTATCGCGGTAAGCAGTAAAAAAACGAACACTAAACAGGTTTTGACGGAGGTGGTGATTTGTCTTAACATGGCGGTTAAATTGGTAATGCTAAGATAAATTTAAAAATGTACAAGTGACAATTATTTGATAAGATTTTGCTTCTATAGCCGGATTTTTACAAAGGCTGGTAAGGATATCCGAAACTTACGAAGTTTTGAAAACTTCGTAAGTTTTTCTCGGTGTTTTTTATTCTTCAAGCCACACAACCTTTTGCACCGAAACATGCGGTTGCCCTATTATATCCCAGTACAACTCCGGCCGGCGGGCCTTCATATAACGGTACCCGCCCGCCTTTTCAAGCTTATCCGGCGTAATGGTGGCTATGGCGATGTCGTTATCCAGCTTACGGCATTCAGCAATAATGTCCCCATAAGGATCAATGATCATCGAACAGCCGTTTTTCAGCTGGTCGTCGTCCATCCCTATCGGGTTCGAGAAAACAGCGTAAATGGCGTTGTCGTATGCCCGGGCAGGCAACCACTTCATTAGCCACTCGCGGCCTTTTAATCCGTCAAATTCTTTGCGCAATGATGTTGGGTCGGCCGCCCTGTTTTCCCATAATGCCGGGTCGACAAAACCCGCGCCGGGCCGGGTTGACGGGGTGCACATGGTAACATGCGGCATAAAAATAATATCCGCGCCAAGCAGTTTGGTTGCCCTTACGTTTTCAAAAACGTTATTGTCGTAACAGATCAAAATACCGCATTTCCAGCCGTATAGGTCAAAAACCACGTATTCGTCTCCGGGTGTAATGTGTTTATTGATAAAGGGATGAAGCTTACGGAATTTAGCGACCAGGCCGTTTTTGTCAACACAAACCTGTGCCTTGTATATTTTGCCGTCGGCACCTTTCTCAAACAGCCCGGCTAAAATGGCAATGTTATTTTCCTGGGCGATCTCTGTTAATACGCGTACGCTCGGGCCGCCGGGAATAACCTCCGCGATCTCCAGCATCTGCTCCCGTGAAAAATGCCGCGCAAATGAGTAACCGGTTACCGAGCACTCGTGAAACGCGATCACATCCACGCCTTCGGAAGCGGCCTGTGCCGAAAGTTTTTTGATCATTTGTAAATTATATGCTTTATTGCCGCTCTTATTTTCAAACTGGGCGGTCGCGATCTTAATGGGTTCCATAACGGGTTGATTGGTGATACTAAGCTAAGTTTTCTTTTTGAAGTTTCACCCTCTTTCCGGTTTACCGGAGAGAGGGTCGACCAGCGTAGTGCAGTCGGGGTGAGTCCACTCGCCATCATGCCGCTGCCTCAAACAATTTCCACCAATTTATCTTTACATATAAACCAAAAACCAGCACCATGAACCGAACCATTGGAATTGTACTTATCGTCGTAGGGGCAGTTATGCTTATCTGGACAGGCTTCACCTATACCAAAAAGGAAAAGATTGTTGACGCCGGCCCCATCCAAATTTCAGCAGACAGGGAAAAAACCGTTAACTGGCCGCCCTATTTAGGCGGGATATTGCTGATCGGCGGCATAGTGATCATCGCCACAGCCAAAAAGACAAGCTAAAAGCAAAAAGCCGAAGGCGGAAAGCTTGATCTTCCCCTGTAAGCTTTTAGCTTTATGCTTTCGGCTTTTACCTATCTTAGCGCCATGATATTCGATTTCCGGCTAAAGGTATTTTACACAGTTGCGCAGCGGTTAAGCTTTACGAAGGCTGCTGCCGAACTGTATATTACCCAACCGGCTGTTACCAAACATATCAAAGAGCTGGAGCACCAGTTAAACGCGCAGCTATTTATGCGCAACGGAAACAGCATTGTGTTAACCCCGGCGGGTAAGGTATTGCAGCAATACGCCGAAAGAATATTCCAAACCTATACCGAACTGGAAACCGAACTGGCCCAGCTGAGCAATTTGGAAGCCGGCACTCTGCACATCGGCGCCAGCACCACGGTGGCGCAAACGATCCTGCCCAAAATACTGGCCCTGTTTAAAAAAAATTACCCGGCCATCGCCTTTACCTTTGTACAAGGCAACACCGACATGATCACCCAATTGGTTTTGGCTGGTAAGGTCGACATTGCCATCGTTGAAGGAGCCGCGCATTATCCCCAGATCGCTTACGCGCCGTTTGCCAAGGACGAGATCGTGCTGGTTACGCGCGCAAATAACCAGCTGTCAAAAAAACCGGAGATTACGCCAAAGCAGTTATTGACGATCCCTTTGATCCTCCGCGAAGCCGGCTCCGGCACGCTGGATATTATTTTTAACGCCCTTGACAAAGCCGGGATCAACCCAAAAGACCTGCACGTAGAGATAACGCTCGAAAGCAGCATCGCGATCAAGCAATACCTGCTGTATTCCGAAACCGCCACATTCCTTTCGATCCAGTCGGTCTTCAGCGAATTGAAGTATAACGAACTGAGCATTATCGACATAAAAGGGCTGGATATCTTCCGCACGTTCCAGTTTATCCAGCTGCATGGCAAACATTCACAATTAACAAACCTGTTCAAACGCTTTTGTCTTTCAACCTATAACATAAAGTAATTGTGCATTACTATTTGTCATCGCAGATCGGTTATGACTATCGGTATATTTGCCTTCATAACACGTAACTTCCATGGAAATAATAACTACAGATATTTGCATTATAGGGGCCGGGCCGGTTGGTTTATTCGCAGTGTTCGAGGCGGGATTATTAAAAATGCGCTGCCATCTCATCGATGTGCTGCCCCAGGTAGGCGGCCAGCTTTCGGAGATCTATCCCCAAAAACCCATCTATGATATACCGGGCTTTCCAACCATCAATGCCCAGCAGCTGGTTGACGGTTTAATGGAGCAGATTGAACCTTTTAAACCCACCTTTTCATTGGGCGAAAGGGTAAATGAATTAGAACAACTGGAGGACGGGTCATTCATTACCCAAACCAGCGACGGCACCGAAGTACACAGCAAGGTAGTGGTGATCGCGGGCGGGCTCGGCTGCTTTGAGCCGCGCAAGCCGGCTATTGATAACCTTGAAGAATTTGAAGGCAAAGGCGTCGCCTACATGGTGAAAAATCCTGAAGCTTACCGCGGACGTAAGGTGGTGCTGGCTGGCGGCGGCGATTCGGCGCTCGACTGGACCATTTTCCTGGCCGACATTGCTGATGAGGTTACCTTGATACACCGGGGCGATACTTTCCGCGGCGCACCCGATTCGGCTGAAAAAGTTTTTGAGCTGGCAACTGAAGGCCGCATCAACCTCATCCTGCAGTCGCATATAAAGGCCATCAACGGCAACGGTCATTTGCAGCAGGTGGAAGTAATCGGCAGGGATAATGAGGTTTCAGTTATCGAAGCCGACAACCTGATCCCGCTGTTTGGCCTCACACCAAAACTCGGCCCGATCGCAGAATGGGGATTAAATGTCGACAAATCGGCCATTATGGTTGACACGGTTGATTACAGCACCAATGTACCGGGCGTATATGCTATCGGCGATATCAATATTTATCCCGGCAAGCTGAAGCTTATCCTCTGCGGTTTCCACGAAGCCGCCCTGATGGCCCAAAGCGCTTTCAAACTGGTTTACCCCGATCAAAAATTAAGCTTTAAGTATACCACTGTTTATGGCGTAACTGCTTTTTGAGATGATAAACATTACAATTGAAGACAGAAGCGGAAACCGGGAGCCTGTGGAAATTCCCGAAGGCATCAGCCTGAGCCTGATGGAAGTTTTAAAAGCATCCGACCATAACATTTTGGCTACCTGCGGCGGTATGGCGCTTTGCGCGACCTGCCATGTACAGGTGGTTGAAGGCCCCGAGCAATATTTCCACCCGACGGATGCTGAGCTCGACCTGCTGGATACCCTCCCCGATGCTGGCCACGACAGCCGTCTGGCCTGCCAGCTGCGCGTCAACGAGGATATGGACGGGATGATTTTTAGGATAAAGGGGGAGGAATAAAATTTAAGAACCAGACTTACGAAGTTTTAAAAACTTCGTAAGTCTTTCATCGTATTTTGATAAACCAACTATTTGATATACATTTGATACTACCAACCCGAAGTATATCAAATGAAAAATGATATTACCACCCTGCAGGATAAAATAACCTACGTACAGGATACCTTATCCACTATAAACGGCAAATGGAAGCTGCCCATTTTAATGTCGATGTTTGATGGCAAAAGCCGGTTCCGCGATTTGCAGAGAAGCGTTCCGGGCATTACCACGCGGGTGCTATCCAAGGAATTGAAGGACCTCGAATCGAATAAACTCATTATCCGCATTGTCAATAACTCCTACCCGGTCACCATTGATTATAAGCTTACCACCTATAGTTTCACCTTAACCCCTGTGGTAGCCGAAATGATCAAATGGGGTAAGCAACGCACAAAGGGATTGTAAAATAGTTAGCTACATGAAGTTAATAGAATGCGTCCCCAATTTCAGCGAAGGCGCTGACCCGGTTACTATCGGGCAGATAAAGGTCACCATTGCATCCGTCGACGGGGTAAAACTGCTGCATGTTGATCCCGGTAAGGGCGCCAACCGTACGGTATTCACCTTTGCAGGCGAACCCCAGCCGGTTATTGATGCCGCCTTTTTAGCGATCAAAAAAGCGGGCGAGCTGATCGATATGCCAACGCATAAAGGCGAACATCCCCGCATGGGCGCCACGGATGTATGCCCGCTGATCCCTATTGCCAATATCAGTATGGCCGAAACCGTTGAATACGCTAAAAAACTGGCAAAAAGGGTTGGCGAAGAATTACAGATCCCGGTTTACCTATACGAACATGCCCAGCCTGATAAAACCCGTCACAACCTTTCGGTGATACGAGCGGGCGAGTATGAAGGTTTTTTTAAGAAAATAAAATCACCCGGCTGGAAGCCCGACTTCGGCCCGGCTGAACTGGACGTAAAACGCGGCGCAACAGTGATCGGCGCACGTGATTTTTTGATCGCCTACAATGTAAACCTGGATACTGCATCAGTACCCCTGGCAAACGAAATAGCCCGCGATGTGCGCGAGTCGGGCCGAATTTTACGGGATGAAACCGGCAAGCCATCAACTATTCCCGGTTCGTTAAAAGCGATCAAGGCTATAGGCTGGCATATCCCGGAATACAGCATAGCCCAGGTATCCATGAATCTCACCAACATCGAAATAACGCCATTACACATAGCCTTTGAGGAAGTACGCGCCAAGGCCACCCAACGCGGAATACAGGTTACCGGGAGCGAGCTTGTTGGCCTCATACCTTTAACAGCCATGCTTAACGCCGGCAAATACTTCCTGGCAAAACAGCATCGCCCTATTGAGGTAGCCGAAGAGCAAATTATCGACGCAGCCATAATTTCGCTCGGACTGTCCGACCTTGCGCCATTCCGGCCAGAAGAGCGCATTATCGAATACCTGCTCAAAAAATAAACCTCCGGATTAAAGTGCGGCGTATTTTTTATACACGTTGTTCAAAATATTCAGGTCCAGCTGAGTTAGCTGCGGGGTTATGTCCGTTTGTACAAAATGTCGTTTAAATGCTACAATGGCGGCGTTGATGTCCGAAGTGTCATAGCCTATCAGCCGCAGCGCTATCGTATAATCAAATTTATCGGGAGCCAGCTCGAGAACATCCTCGCTCCAGTAACCGAAGCCATGCTGGGCAAGGGTTTTCCACGGAAATAGCGGCCCTGGGTCGGGTTTACGCTTTGGCGCGAAATCCTGGTGGCCGATAAAGTTAGCGGTCGGAATATTATAATTCTTTTTTAACTGGGCCAGCAGTGCCAGCAGGCTTTTAACCTGGGCATCAGTAAAGGGCTCGCTGCCGTTATTATCTATTTCAATACCTATCGAGCAGCTATTCATATCCGTAACGCTCCCCCACCGGCCCACGCCTGCATGGTTGGCGCGGAGGTAGTCGTTCACCATGTGGAAGACCCCGCCGTTTTTAGCAACAACGTAGTGCGCGCTCACCTGTGTACTGGTAGTGGTGAAAGTTTTTAGCGTTTGCTGTACCGAATCTTGCGCGGTAAAATGGATGATCACATAATTCGCCTTGCGTATGCCAAAATTAACGGTGCCCACCCATGCCGAGGGTATAAGCATCCCGGTACTGTCGCGCAGTGAATCGGGCAATTGTTTATTGATAGTTGCGAGGTAGGACTTCGTTTTTTCTTTATAAACTTTGTTGGTAAGCGCGTAAGGGCCTTTCGGCGAACAGGATGTAAGTATAGCAACCGCTAATGATAAGAGGCAGACAAAACCGTATTTCATAAACGAAAAAGTATACAGCTAAAGTAAGTAAATAACCTAAAACACGGTGTATCACTTTTTGAGAGAGATACAGCTGATACAGGTGATACACGTGATACAGGTGATACAACTGATACACTTGATACACCTTGAACACCCCCCGAAAGTTTTGTAAGTTTGTCAGGCACCAGGTACTACCTTGCCGCATCATTAATACCGATCTATGAATAAACCCGCATCTGCAGCTACTTCCGGACTTATCCCCCCCTACCTTAAAAAAGGAGATAAAATTGCCATCACCTGCCCGGCTAAAAAATTGCCCAGCCCCATGACGGATGCCATAACCCTGCTGCAATCGTGGGGCCTCGAAGTGGTACTGGGCGAAACCGTTGAGGCCAGCTATCACCAGTTTGCAGGGGATGATGACCTGCGCGCAAAGGATATGCAGCGTTTTATCGACGACGACAGCATAAAGGCCATCATTGCTGCCCGCGGCGGTTATGGCACCATACGGATGATCGACCGGGTAGATTTTAGCCGGTTTGCCCAGAACCCGAAATGGCTGGTAGGCTTCAGCGACATTACGTTGCTGCATACCCATTTATTCACAATATACGGCGCGCAGAGCATCCACGGGCAAATGCCGGTGAATATACCCGATGCCTCCGTCGCATCGCTTGAGACGTTGCGAAAAGCCCTTTTCGGAGAAGATCTCAGTTACCAATTCAATTCGCATACATTGAACCGCAGCGGCGAAGGCAATGGCATTTTAGTCGGCGGCAATTTATCACTGCTGGTGGCGGCCTCGGGCTCTGTCTCCGACCTGGACTACTCCGGCAAAATATTATTTATAGAAGATGTGGGCGAATATTTATACGCCATTGACCGCATGGTACACACCCTCAAGCGCGCCGGCAAGCTCGGGCGCCTGGCCGGGCTTATCGTGGGCAGTTTCACCGATGTGAAAGATAACGGTATCCCTTTCGGCCAAACCGTACCCGAAATTATCATAGAGGCAGTAAAAGAATATAAATACCCCGTATGCTTCGACTTCCCCGCCGGCCACATCCCCGATAACTGCAGTTTGGTGCTGGGTGCCCGTGTAAATTTATCGGTAAATGACAACGTACACATCAACTTTAATGTATCCCCTAATCTCTGATCAACTAATCACTAATCTCCATATCATGAAACGTTCAAACAAATTAACCAACTACCGCGACTTCGGCATTCTCATCATCCGCGTCGGGTTGGGCATTATGTTTATTTACCATGGCTATCCCAAGCTAACGGGCGGTATAAATAAGTGGGAACTGCTCGGAGGCGCGACAAAATACGTCGGCATTCAATTTTGGCCGGGGATGTGGGGCTTTTTAAGCGCCGTTGTTGAAACTTTAGGCGGAGCCCTGTTAGCCCTCGGGCTGGCATTCCGCCCGGTTTGCCTTTTGCTCGTGATCAACCTTATTGTAGCCATAGCGTTCAACTTTGGTAAAGGCGAAGGTTTAATGGGCGCCTCGCACGCCATTGAAGATGCTATAGCCTTTGCGGGGTTATTCTTTATCGGACCGGGCAAGTTTAGCTTGGATAAGAAATAGCATAGCTGTCACTTCATAAACCGGGGAGCTATCTAAGTCCATTATTAAACATAACTGTACAGGCAGCAAATAGTCGTTATGCGTGCCTGTACAGGTGTTAATGATCAATTCAAATAGTCGCCAAGGTTTTTTAAGAAAACCTCGTCGATTGCATCGTCAGAATGTTGAGCGTAAAAAATTTTTACTTTATCGGCATTATCTGCAAATGCCTGCTTTATAGCTTTGCTTTTTAATGCTATTTTCTGGAGCTGGCTGGTTTTAACATTTAACACATAATAGCTGCTTTCATCAACATACTCATCATACCTGTTGCCTGATGATGTCATGCCATCTGTTTTAAAATCAGATTTTACAAAAGTAGTTTGCGTGTATTTATAAATTCTGTACTTATCACCCGATGACAAAACCTGTGTGAAATGTTTGGTATCAATAGCAGGCACCATTTCATACGTTAGCGGTACATCCAGTTTATTGTATATAGTAAATGATTTAACTTGGTCCTTATCAACCTCAACCGCAGCACGACGGTCTTGTGTTAACAGCAGGAACCCATTCAGTTTATCGTAATTATAAGCATACATATCATTTTTGATAACAGCTCCATTGGTATTTACAACGTAGCCGTTTGACCAATTATCCAAAAGATACCGGCTGCCAACAGTCTCTTCCTTATGTGAAAACGATGGGATAAGGGAACCGGCGGTGGAAGTAGCAATATTAGTTGTTGTAAAACCTGTCTCTACATTGGTAATGGGGGCCGGAATATTTCTGGCAACATTTGGATCTAGCGGCGCATTCATCCTCTTTAAAGCCGATTTGCCTGGCTTTAATACAACCACCAGGTTGTTCTTCGCCGGAACGACGTCCTCTTTATATCCGTTACAGCTAACCACCAGCGTGGCGTTATTTTTTACAGCTAAGCTAAAAAAGCCCAGCGAATCGGTATAGATCGCTGCGGTACTGCCATTTTCCTGCACTAAAGCCGAGGCAAGCGGTTTACCTTGATCATTTTTTACGGTGCCGGTAGCGTTGATAATTTGCGCAATAGACAGCTGGATCATTGCAATCATCAATATTGCAGTTAGAAAAAATTGTTTTTTCATAATATGTGTTTTTATATCGAAGTTAAATATAGTAATTATTCTAAATAAATATATAGTCTGCATTTTTCGTAAGGCGCAACAAAAAAGCCGCCCCAAAATAAGGGCGGCTTTCTAAATTACTATAATTATTTCGTTTACGGTTTATAATAGTAATCCGTATTACTTCTGCCACTCACAGTGTGCCAATTGAGCAAAAGTAGTCCATGAACAACCTCGTTGTAAGTATACGCATGAGTAGGGTCATAGCTTACAAACGTCGGCCCGCTGGCAATAGCGATACCGGCGGGTGTTAAAATATTTGCTATGTCATCAGCATTAATACTTACTGCAAAGTTTGTATAGGTTGCCGAAGCTCCGCTTCCTGTTTTAGTAAATGTTACTTCGTAGCGGATGTTTCCGGTGAAATACCCCCCAGCCATTTCAAATTGGGTAGGGTTAACCGGTGACAAAGTAATTGTATGACCAACGTAATTACCGGCGGCAGGCACCCTGGTAAAATCATGAAGATAAGTACCCGCGAAATCATTACCGATAAAGTGATAGTAATGTATTGAAAAATTTGAGCTGATAACCTGATCGGCACTCAAAATCCTTATCGGAAGCAAATAACTTTGTGATGGATCCAATAAGTGCTTAATAAAAGTTACGCTAAGCGTAGCTAACCGGGTACCCGCTTTTATAGTAACCGTTGTTTGTGGAAAAGTGAAAGAACCGGCTGGCATCGCATTATAAACAATAGCGCTTTGCGAAGCGTTATAAGTAGCTATCACTGAATTATCAACTCCAACCGTTACTTTGGTATCTGTTTTTAACGGGTAATCCGAAGCAAGATTAATTGTAAAGGATTTGGTGATCGTATCACCCGCGTCAGTTACCGCATCCTTGCTAAAGTAAGCCAAGCCGCTGTACGGTAAATTTATAGTGGGAACTATCTTCGAAAAATCCACATTGGGGTTGTCTTTCAGACATCCCGCCAGTGAGATAGTAACCACTGTTAAGATCATTATTAATTTTTTCATGTTTTTCTGTTTTAATATTTTACAATAATAAATTAAGGCATCCAGAATATCTTCGATGTCATTATATCAAGACCAGTGCCGCCCGACGGTACGTTGATCGAGTTAAAGCTTGTTTCGCTAACAGGATAAGGCAAACGATAAGGTATGTGCGTTGCGGTGCTGCCAGGATAGATAGAAACTGGCAAATCGGTAGGGATACCCAACCTTCTCCAGTCGCTCCATGATTCAAGCGGATCAAACGTGTTGCATGCTGCCCATTTTTGCGTGATAAGCGTCTGTAACTTATTCGGAGCTATTGCATAATTTGTTAAATTGTCAGCCTGGTTTACATAGGTGGTTGCAGCTGCGGCGTAGTTTGGTATACCAAGCAACCTAAAGGATTCAGATACAGCACTGTTGTAAGTAGCAAGCGGATCGCCTGTTATATAACCACGCTGTATGGCTTCAGCCTGTAAAAACAAACTTTCAAAGGCAGGGATAATTTCCACACTTTGTGTCGGTCCTTTAGGCGCGCCGGCAGCATTAAAACCTGTGCCCAGGATGGCTGATATTACCGAGTTAGACTCGGTAGCGCCATTGGTGCTTCCGTAAGCCCTGCCATGTACCTTGCCGTCAGCTGTGGGAATGTAAAACGCGGTTAATCGCGGATCATTATGCGTATTATAAAAATTTACGCCGTATGAATTAGCTCTCCAATAAACCTGGTTTGTACCTGATGTGGTACCGGTCGCATTTGCGATAGCATCGAAATAGAAAGGGTTTAACTGATTATTTGCAGCGTTCGAATATCCCGGATTAACAGCGGCATCCTGGCCGGCACCCAAAAAGTCGCTTTGCGAATATCCGCTTAAAGCTGACTTTACGCCTGCGTCACCAAGGGAACCATTGCCAGCCTGCTGCGTTTGGCGCATCAGCATCTTTAATTTTAGGGTATTGGCAAATTGTATCCACAGGTTCATATTTCCGCCAAACATCACGTCATATTTTCCCGGACTTTCTGCAACTGCTGTGTTAGCCTTTATTATGCCGATGGCTGCATCTATGCTGGCAATACTTCCTTTGTAGATGGTAGCCGGATCATCATACTTGTATGAGAATTTAGAATTGACGATCGAAGCGCTGGCATAAGGCACACTGTTATAGCAATCAACAAGGCGCTGAAAAATGAATGAGCTCATGATCATCGAAATGGCCCTGTAATTGGCTTGCGAAGGCGTTGTGCCCGCTGTAGTTTGCAATAACTTATAATTAGCCAGGTTCAAATAAGCCGCATCAAAGTTACCGGTAAAGTTGCTGCTTGTCAACTGGTATATTACATATACGGTTGAGGGTGTATACGCCCCGCTTTGAGTCCAATAACCCATCCAGTTATTAGCAACATCCATATTACCGCCGGCCACGAGGCTGGCTGTAGCTGCTAATGATGAAGATAGCGAATATTTGGGCGGTACTGTAGATGGTGAATTTGGATTCGGGCTGTTAATATCAAATGTGCCTTTTTTACAGCCCACCGTAGCTGTCAATAAAACACCTATAAAAAGTAAACTCTGGTTCACTTTTCGCTTAAATATCGTTTTTGTTTTCATTTTCATTTTTGTTAAAAAGTTACAGCTAAAGTCCCGCTGATAATCCTGGTTGGCGGAGTTTCATTCACAGTTGTTCTTCCAACTGCGTTACTGGTATCTTCAGAAAACTCAGGATCCGTCCATTGGTTTGTTTTTGGACGGAACATTAATAAATTCCGGCCGGAAACAGAAATAGTTACGTTTTTAATGAATTTCGCATCCCTTATCCAAGCTTTTGGAAAATTATAAGCCAATACTGCTTCTCTCAGCTTAATAGCAGCCGCACTGGTTACATAATTGGCATCAACACCTAAATAAGTTGTAGGCCAAAAGTTAAAGTTAGCATCCTGTATAGTTACGTTGGTATTATTCACGTAATTTCCGTTCGCATCCTTATAAACAGAGTTCGGGAACACGAATGGCTGACGGCCGGTTAGCGTGGTACCAATACCTACACCGCTGTGATCCTGGGTATTTGCAATCTGGTTAAATATCTTGTATCCTCCCCTATAATCAGCTGTAATACTTAAAGTAAACCCTTTAAAGCTAACTGATGAGGTGAAACCCAAAATATCCTTGGGATTAGCCTGTCCTAATATACTAAGTTTAGAGCTTCTGCTTGGCAAACCAGTAACGGCGTCAACGATCACTTTTCCGGTTGCAGGGTCCCTGTTCCAATCGTATCCTTCAATTTCAGGATAAGGCATTCCTACAACAGCATAAGTGTTGGCAGTACCGCCGGCATTTCCGGAAGCGTTGATGTTTGAAGTAAGCGCCAGTGAATTAACACCCGAAACGATACTTATAACCTTACTTTCCTGGTGTGTCCAGTTGATACCTGCATTCCATACTACTGAGCGCGAACGAATAATTGAACCATGCAGGTCAAGTTCCAATCCTTTGTTTTCAGTATTTGCTGCGTTTATTAAAGCTGTGGTATAACCCGATGCTCTTGAAACCGAAGCGTAAATAATTCCATCTTTAGTAGTTGACTTATACGCCGATGCGGTTAAAGTAAGGCGATCTCTTAAAAGGCCTAAGTCTAAACCAACTTCGTCTTCAGTAACTTTTTCCGGCTTAATGTTCGGATCGGCGATAGTACCCCTCAATGAATAACCCGCTAAACCCGAGCTGCTGTAAGGAAAGCCGCCTGCCGATACGACAACCGGCAATGTAGCGTATGCGCCATAGGCAATATATTGTGAACCATTAGCCAAAGCCGATACGTTTCCGGTTAATGAATGCGCGTAACGTAATTTAGCGAAATTTAGCACATCATTATCAAAAGCATCTTTGAATAGCTCGCTTAATACTAATGATCCGTCAATATCATAATAAGGGATGTACCTGTTTGCTTTAGATAACCTGGTGTCCAAATCCGTGCGGTATGAACCGTGTATAAAAGCTATGCTTCTAAAACCAAACTGGGCTTCCCCAAAATAACCCAATTTACGGGCTTCATTAGTAATCGAGCCATTTGTATTAGGTACCGACGCGAAGTTTTGCGTATTATATGGCAAAAAGTTTAACGGGCCGGTTTGGATTTGAGTAAACGATATCTTGTTATCGATATACGAAACACCTATTGTACTATTGAAACTAAAGTCTTTATTGATCTTTGTTTTAAAAGACGCAAGGAAATCTGAACTGTACAAGAAATTGATTAAATTATTTGTACCGTATTGCGGAAGCTGGTCGCCAACAACCGCTGTATATTTAGCACCATTTTGGCCAACCTGCAAGGTTGTACCGGTACCGTCCGGATTTGAGAAATAAACGCTATCAACCGTTTTAGAACGATTGGTATAAGTTATACCTGCATCTCTGTATTCGTAACGGCTGCTGTTATTATCGATAGCTGTACGGTATGACAGGTCAACCCATTTAGCCGGTTTTAAATTTAATTGCAGGTTACCCTGGATATGATTTTCGGTAGTCAAATTCCGTTGCTGTGCAATTGTCTGGTACGGGCTGTAGTAATAGTCGTTGTAATAGGCATCAGGGTTGCCGTACTTTCCGTTAACATCTTTATACAGATTCCATGGCACCAAAGTCGGCGATTCGATCAGTTCGTTATAAACCGTTCCGGTATTTGTTTTGTTAGTGGTCAAATAGGTATAGGTCATCGAGTATTGAGCAGAAAATATGCCATACTTTTTATCGCCGCCTACACGAAAGATATCCCTGCGGCCCACATCGCCCGGCATAACAGATTTACTGTTAACATCCTGCGCAGACATAAAGAAACTGCCATTATCATCGCCTGAACTAAAAGAAAAATTGTTTTGGGTAGTAATACCGGTATTAAAAAAATTCTCTTTCCCGTTTTTAACCGCGCTGTATGGAACCATCAATACCTTGCCATCAGGCAGGGGACGACCCAGGGGCACCATTTTGCCGTTAAACTCGGGGCCGTAACTTTGATTTTCATAAGGAATATACGTAGAAAGGTCATTGAAGTTATCCACGTTAACCTCGCCGCCATTACTGCCGAACCTGGTTTGATAAGTAGGCATATAAGAAACCTTTTCAATTGAAACTGTGGATGAAACGTTTACCACAGGGGCGCCCTTAACACCATGCTTGGTTGTAATAACAATAACACCGTTTGATGCGTCAGAACCATAAACCGCAGAGGAGCTTGATCCTTTTAATACGCTTACATCGGTGATGTCTTCAGGGTTGATCGTGCTGATATCGCTATAAAATATAGCTCCATCAACAACGTACAGGGGCTGGTTATTACCTGTGAGCGACCTGTTTCCACGTAAGGTAACACGGGTTGGGGCAAATAAGCCGTTGTTTACAGTATTTATCTGCAAACCGGACACCTTACCTGTTAAGCCGTTAATTACGCTAACCGGTTTAGCCTGGGTAAGTTCCTTAGCTGTAACCTTTGCTGTAGAGTAACCAAGCGATATAGCTTGCCGCTGAATACCCAATGCTCCGGTTACAACAACTTCGTTCAGCTGTTCACCGCGCGCGGTCAGCGCGATATCTATCGCAGCTTTAGTGCCCGAAGAAACCTCGATGGGGGCATACCCCAGAAAGCTGAAAACAAGTGTCGCATTAGCGGGAACACTTAAAGTGTACTTACCCGCTGTGTTTGTTTGGGTACCAATGCTGGTACCTTTTACCTTTACTGTTACTCCCGGGATGGGCAGGCCGTCCTCTTTGGACGTAACCGTACCAGTAACTGTACGGTTTTGTGCAAATACCTGTGTAATGCATAACATCAGGAAACACAAACTTACTAGTAGAAGTTTTTTCATTTTGTTAAAATAAGATCAGTTAATAGTTAATTAATGATAAAAGTACTGTTCCATTATCAAATTGTCAAGCTTTATTAAAAAAAACATCACATTTATTTAAAAAAACGGCCTTTTTTCCGCTAAAAGAAATAATTTTAGTACTATGTATTGCATAATACAATTTAAAACATATATCTTTGCAGTATGATTGTTGAAAATACACAAACCCAAATGCGGAAAGGAATACTGGAGTATTGCATACTTTCCATTATTGCAAAGGGCGAAACCTATGCCTCCGACATTATTGCCGAGCTGAAAAAGGCCCAGCTGCTCGTAGTTGAGGGCACATTATACCCTTTGCTCACCCGTTTAAAAAACAATGGCCTGCTCACGTATAACTGGGTTGAGTCAACCTCGGGCCCCCCGCGAAAATATTATATCCTGTCTGACGAGGGCAGAAGCGTGCTCGAACAGCTGGATAAAACCTGGGATGAGCTATCGTTCGCCGTAACAACCGCCATAGGAGAGCGGAAACAGTAGGCAGTTTGCAGCAAGCAGTTTGCAATGACCTATTGAACGAATGACCAATGACTAATGACCAATGACTAATGACCAATGACTACTAAAAGAACTTATCATGAATAAAACAATTATCATAAATATAAACGGCATCGTTTTCCATATCGAGGAGGATGCTTACGAGATACTAAAAAATTATATGACGGATGTAAAACGTCATTTTATGAACTCGGCCGACAGCCTCGAGATCACGACCGATATTGAAAACCGCATAGCCGAAATGTTCAGCGAACTGCTCGAAAAAGAGAACAAGCAGGTTATTGTTGAACAGGACGTAACCTCGGTTATCGAGCAAATGGGCACTGTGGCTGATTTTGAACATGCCGAAGATGACGGCAAAACAGGCAACCCTTTTGCCTATACTACCGAAAACCGCCGGTTGTTCCGCGACCCGGACGACCATTTGGTGGCGGGTGTATGCTCGGGCATAGCCAACTATTTTGATGTCGACGCCGTTTGGATTAGGCTGGCGTTCGCTTTGTTCTTCCCTATCGGCGGCACCGGTTTCCTGTTATATATTATATTATGGATAATAGTGCCTAAGGCTGTAACCCGCGCCGACCGCATGGCCATGAAGGGAGAAAAACAAAATCTGCAGGGCTTTAAAAAGAACCTGGAAGATGAATTAAGCTCCGTACGTCAGAATATTTCAAACTTTGGCAACGAAGCCCGGCCATTTGTATATAAAGCACGCGATTTTGCCGGTGACTTTTTCCACCATCTCGGTATATTCCTTGGCGGGACTGGCAAATTGCTAATCAAATTGTTTGGCGTATTTGTATTGTTATGCTGCCTGGGCTTAACTATTTTCCTGATCGTAGCGTTTGTTGCATTGCTGGCTTTCGGCACTTTTGCCCCTTTCCACGATCTTCCTGTGGGCCTGTTAAGGCACAATCATGCCGAACTCATTTATGTTACGGGATTTTTAGCGGCGCTTATCCCTGTAATAAGCATTATATTTTTGACCCTTAAGGGGATATTTAATACAGGTTCGGTTAGCCGATCAACTGGTTCAACCGTGCTGGTGATCTGGCTTTGTGCACTGGTAGTGTTCATCTACTATTCAACACAGATAGCATTGAACTTTAAAGATTCGGCGCAATTCAGTGAAAACATCGGGATTAAGCCGGCTAAGAATAACATCTATTACCTTAAATTAAACGATGTTAAATATTTTACAGCCGAAGACAGCGTGCGTTTGAATATAAAAGCGATGGCGCCAAATGTTAAAATCACCGAGGATCCATATTCATACAATGATTTTGAGCATTTCAATTACAAGAGAAGGGTGCATATTTCAATTGAGAAAAGTGATGTTAACCAGCCGGTGCTTATTGAAACATTCAGGGCCAAAGGAAGGAGTTATGATGATGCACTATTGAATGTGCGCAATACGCAATACCGGTTTATGCAGCAGGATTCTATTTTAAAGTTCGATTACAGGCTGTATCCTGCAAAAGATGAATTATGGCATGATGAAGAATTATTTATGATCTTAAAAGTCCCGATGAATTCGACAGTAGTTATCGACGAAAGGTTAAACGATATGCTTGAGGGCGCAAATGTGCCCTATTGCAAGCAGCTTAATAAAAAAGAAAACGTCACATCGGCCACATTCATCATGACTGATAACGGCCTGCAATGCAAGGTGGATACCCTGGTTACCATTAAAAAGGATTCGGTTAATACTTTAAAACAAGTTGATACTACCGCGAATGCACAATAATGAAACCGCTCATTAAATATATAAGCATCCTGTTATTTTGCGGATTTTTGATCCTGCCAAAGCTTTCCCCTTTCGGGAGGGCTTTGGAGCAGGGCTGCGGCGCATATTCACCGCGTTCAGTTAAAAAGTCTGAGGATATCTCCATTCCCAAGTCCTCTGCTCCTGAATCAAAAAACTCCTTTTCTTTTTTTGATGTTGCACTGCACTTGCTGCCGGTATTAAATAATTCAAATTAAATGTAACCTTACCGCCCCTTTTTGCATCTTAATATAAAATACAGCAAGCGCGCCGGTCCAGCCGGTAATTCAAATTTTAGTTAACATTTAAAAAAACAGGTGCAACATCCTGCCGGGATAACTATTGCCCGGTGAGCAGGATATAAAATTGATAAAATGAATAAATAACGACCATATAATATAAACATACCCGCGCCATCCGGCAGGGACATTTACCAGCCAAAACTTAATTCAAATTTTTAAAAAGAACAAAAATCTTTAACAGGATACTATTGCCCAAAAATTCACAACAATGAAACCAGCTATCATAAAAATATACACCACCCTATTGCTGCTATTACTAAGCGCGGTCACGCTTTTTGCACAAACCGCCCCATCACCCGCCACCGTTTCGGGTGCGCTGCTTAACGAACAGGGTAAACCATTGGATTATGCCACCGTAAGCCTGCTGAAAGCGCAGGATTCATCTATGGTTAAAGGCACATTGAGCAGCCCGGCAGGCACCTATGCCTTTGCGCATATTAAACCCGGCAGCTATATTATAAGGGCCACTGTTGTGGGATACGAAAAATCGGTGAGCAAGCCATTTACTTTAACAGCAGCATCGCCGGATATTACCGTGCCTGCTTTAAAAATGAAAACAGCCAGTCATACGCTTAATACAGTTAATGTTATCGCATCAAAGCCGCTGATCGAACGTAAGATCGACAGAACGGTAATGAATGTGGAGAACAGTGTGTTAGCCGCCGGCAATTCGGCGATGGAAATACTGGAACGGGCGCCGGGCGTATCAGTCGACAAGGATGACAACATCAGCATTAAAGGCAAGCAGGGCGTTACGGTAATGATAAATGATAAGCTTACTTACCTGTCGTCGACCCAGCTGGCTACCCTGCTCCGCTCAACCGACGGCACAACCATACAATCCATCGAGATCATCACCAATCCTTCGGCTAAGTATGATGCTGCCGGAAATTCGGGCATCATCAATATCAAGCTGAAAAAGAATAAACAAACAGGCACCAATGGCAGCGTAATCGTGGGCGCAGGTTACGGCGCTTATGGCAAAGACAATGAAAACCTGTCCTTAAACCACAAAGAAGGTAATTTGAATATTTTCGGCTCCTTTAGCCACAATGACAACAAACGGATTCAGACGATCGACATCAACCGCATAATTACCGCCAGTAACGGCAGCACAACCTATTTCAGGCAAACAAGCCCCATCATATCAAGCGCCCAAAATAACAGCTACCGCTTTGGCGCCGATTATGATATATCGTCAAAAAACACCATTGGCTTTGTGCTTAACGGTTATTTTAATGGCGAGGATGATAATACCAATACACATACCTTCATCGGCCAAAACTTTACCAGTGCCGATTCATCGCTGCATACTGTTTCTGCTATTCACCAAACTTACCACGACATCGCCTTTAATTTAAATGACAGCTATAAAATAGACACCGCCGGCCAGCAGATCAGTGCCGACCTCGACTATTCGAAATTTCAAAACAGCTCCGTTGCGCATTACGTTACCGATTTCTTTTTGTCCAACGGCAGCGTACAGCATCCCCAGGCGTTTTTAGGAAACATCACACCGTCGACCATCGACATCCGTACAGGTAAGATCGACTACACAAAACCGCTGAATAAATCGCTGAAGCTGGAGTCAGGGCTAAAATTCAGCGATGTAACTACCGACAACAACCTGATGGAAGCATTATCTGCATCAGCGGCCTATCAAAACAACAATCACTTTACATATGACGAAAAGATCGATGCGGGATACCTTAACTTTAGCAAGGACTTTAAGCACACATCGATACAGGCTGGCCTGAGGGCCGAGTATACCAGCTCGACCGCTACCGGCGATTCACTGAATGTAACGCAGGTTATATCAAGGCATTATCTTGACTTTTTCCCGAGCGTATTTATCAATCAAACCATAAACGATAAAAACGAGATCAATTTTTCGTTTAGCCGCCGTATTGACCGCCCGCGGTATGACAACCTGAATCCGTTTGTATACCGCCTGGACCCATATACCTATCAAAAAGGAAACCCCTACCTGAGGCCGCAGTACACCAGCAACTTTGAATTTAATTATACCTATAATAAAAGCCTCACCGTAACCCTCGGCTACAGCCATACCACCGATGTAATAACCGAGGTGCCCGGAACAGACCCGGCTACAAAAGTTTCGTTTGTAACAGAGCAGAATTTGCAGGTACAAAACAACTATAACATCAATATTTATTCGCCGTACACGATTGCCAAATGGTGGGAAGGAAATGTTAACGCAACCGGCTTTTACCTGGGCTTTAAATCAAACGGTCTCGAAGGCGGAAATTTAAACCGCGGGCAGGCGGCTTTCCAGATCCGCACCACGCAAACATTTTTGCCTTTTAAAGGGTACAAAGCCGAATTAACAACCAATTACCAATCTGCGTTAACATATGGGCTGTTTTACGTGAAGCCGCAATATTCGACCGACGCGGGCGTGAGCCATTCGTTCGCCAACAAAAAAGCCAACATCAAACTGTCGGTGAGCGATATATTTAATACCCGCCGAAATGATGTGACCAGCAATTACCAAAGCAACAACCTGGATATCCGTCAGCAGCGCGAAACCCGGATCACGCGGCTTACATTCACTTATAATTTCGGCAACAATAAAATAAAGGCCCGCCAGCACCAAACCGGCGCCGAAGATGAAAAAGGAAGGGTAAAGGGAGCGAATTAGGCCTCACCTAAATCCTCTCCACAGGAGAGGACTATAAATCGCACTTGTAAAGCCCCTCTCCTTTGGAGAGGGGTTGGGGTGAGGCTTATTTTCTAGCATAGTTATTGTTTAAAAATATTGTTAAATTTGTGATATGGAAACGCTGATTATCAATATTCCCGAGAAGAAGATCACTTTGGTAAAACAAATGCTCAAAAAGTTGGGGGTAACTATACAACAGCCCGGAAAGACTAATATTTCAGCTTACAAACAAAAAATAGCTAATATATCCATCTGGACAGATGACGATTTAAAAGTTTTCGAAGAAAGCAAAACGGCTTTCGACAGTTTTAAACCGCAGCAATGGTAATTGATACAGGAGTTTTATTGAACATCTCCGGGCTAAAGACAAATTAAATACAACGCTCTACCTCCTCCCCGATGATTCGGAATTATTTATTTCCGCTGTTTCACTGTATGAACTTTTCATTGGCGCGTCGACTAATGAAAAAGAAATAGATGTGCGTACGCTTACCGAAGATGTTCGAATTCTTCCTTTTACGGATAGTGTTGCTATTAAAGCAGCGCAACTTTATCACTAGCTCAAACGGCAAAACAAAATAATAGAATTTAGAGATATTTTTATTGCGGCAACATGTATAGTCAATGAATTACCATTGATAACATTAAATAAAAAGCATTTTAACAGGATTGAGGAATTAAAGCTTGTATAATTAAACAACCCGGCCTACTGCAAACCGCCAACTAAAAACTGACAATTCCCCCTACTGCCCCACCATAAATACGGCGTTGCTGAACAGCAGCTTCCCGTTTTCCCAAAAGCTGCGGAAAAGCGGGTCGTCAACCATATAAACTACGGTACCTTTGCCAAGGGATTGTACACCCAGTAGCAAGCCGTCCTTAATTTTTTCTTTGCTTTTATGCCCTACAAAGCCCGAAACGTAGCCGTCCTTTTTTACTGTGCCTACATTCCAGCCGTCATCGCCAAGCAGTTCGTAAATGTCGCTGCTTAGCTTAAGCGAGTAGTAATATGGCGGCATCCCAAAGCCAAGCGGGTGGGTATTATCCAGCTTTAGCTTATATATAGCGCCCGGTACGCTTGAAGTAATGGCCTCTTTCTCTCGCTCCTCGTATGTGTGTACAGGCAGTGGTTTAGCTTTTGCATCGGGCTTATCCTCTTTTTTTTCCTCTCTTTTCTTAAGGGCAAAACCCTTTTTGTCAGCCAGCTGTGCAACCGCATTTTCGATTGCTATCAGTTTACCTCCGTCGCGTACCCAGCTTTGCAGTTTTTCCGAAGGGAAATCGTCATAGGTCCCGCTGGCGAATATGGCCACATCAAAATTACCAAGTTTAATTCTGTCGAGGTCCTTATATCTTATAAGCGTTACCGGGTAATTGATCTGCTGTTCGAAAAAGTGCCATACTTCGCCCATAGCTTCGGCTGATACGCCGTCACCCGTAAAAAGGACTACTTTGGGATCGTGAATATATCTGATAACGGTCGATCCCAAATCCGCGCCTTTTTCAACAAAACCGGACGATAAAGGCGTTACCTCGTGGTCGAGTTCAATAGCTGTTTGCGTGACAATGTGGTCAAAGTCGGCGCGGTCGTTGCCGGCACGTGTGATCAGCAGGCTGCCCGCCATAAAGTTTTTACCGGCAGCCTCAAACGGCCGTTCCGAATATTTTACCTTGATATTTTTCTTTAATAATGCCGCTAAAAATTTAACGTCATTTACCGACTGCCACGACGACACATAAGCATAAGCATGCGAATTAACTGATGCCTGCACTTTGGCCGGAGTCATAGCCCCGGCAATTGGCTTATACGACTCCCGCACGCCATAGGCGTTTAATCCGTAGGCATAAGGCAGCGACCAGGCCGTAATATCATACGTGTCCGAATCGGCAATAAAGGTTTTGGGCTCAAACAGCACATTCAGCAGCACCGATTTCGGCTGGTAGGCGTTTATTACCATGTCATTTTGCCCGGCGTTGTAGCTTTCGGTTTTCCCGGTAATATAATTGAACCCCGACACCCTGGTGTTTAAACCAAACCCGTATAGTATCCCATTCCTGTCGAGCAGTTTGGCAAGGGCGTTTATTTTATCGTTATTATCGTTTTTGACAACGTATGTTTTGTATTCGCCCGGCGGGTTAAGCAGGCTGTTGCTGTAAAACTTTTTAAACTCGTTCAGCAGTTTTTGTGCATAGGCCGAAGCCGTTTCAATAGTGCTTAAACTGGTAGCATGATGATGCGCGATACGGTCGGCCAGCGTCAGCGTATCGCCGCTGCGGGTTATAACCGCTAAGCCGGCGCTGATGCCGCCCTGCTCGTAAGTCATGCCTATGGAGCCGCTGTATATCGGGTATGTATCGCCGTAAGATGGGTACAGCAGGTCGAATTCCTGCTTGGTAAAATACATCCAGCCGTTCTGGTCAAAATATTTCGCGTTGTTTTTACCGATGATGTTTTGGAATTCGCGCTGCCAGGCGGTCACGTCCTTGTGGAAAGGCTCGGCGGCAGGGGCAAAATAATAAGGTGCATTATAATTCTGCTCGTGGTAATCAACATGCACCTGCGGCAGCCATTGGGTAAACAAAGCCATACGGGCCTGCGTTTCCTTCTGGGTTTGCCAGGCCCAATCCCGGTTAAGGTCAAAGTAGTAATGATTAACCCTTCCTCCCGGCCACGGTTCGGCATGCTCGCGCGATGCGGGGTTAGGGTCGGGCGTTGTACCCTTTACCGAATTATAGAAATTGATATACCGGTCATGCCCGTCGGGATTCAGGCAGGGGTCCATAACCACAACGGTATTTTTCAGCCATCCCTTCGTGCGGGCATTGGCCGGGTCAACCAGGTCAAACAGCGTTTGCATGGCCGCCTCGCTCGAGCTGGGTTCGTTGCCATGTACATTATAGCTCAGCCAAACAATAACCGGTGCCAAGCTTAATGGCATAGTTGATACTTTAGCCAGCCCTGCCAGGTATAGATTATTTTTGCGTATCTCCTCCAGGCGGCCGATGTTCTCATCTGAGGCAACAAAAATGGCCAGCAGCGGGCGGTTCTCGTTGGTGGTGCCGTACTGCACGATCCTGGTGTTTTTTGCCGTTTTGGCGATATACTTAAAGTAGTCGGCCACCTTATATTGCGGGGTAAACTGCTCGCCCAGCTTATAACCTAAAAACTTTTCGGGCGATAATATTTCCTGCGAAAAAGCCGCGGAAATACAGAGCAAAAAACTAAAGCAAAGAAGTATTTTTTTCGACATAGGGTAATTCAGCAAACGCAATTTAGGAAATATTTTTAGGAAGGGTGAAAATGGGTAGTGTCTCAATTTGAATTTTAGGATGTGTTAATATCCCACCAGGCATGGGCTTACCGCACCTTAGTTAACAAAGTCTCAGCGAATCGCAACAAGTAAACCTCCACTTATACCAACCGATTGCTCATGGCCCTGACCAAAGCCGTATTCGTAAGCCGGTTCAAGAAACCAGCCGAATCTACGTTTCGCAGAGGGCCAAAACATAAAATCCAATGCAAGTTCGCCGCCAACAGAGTTTGTCGTCACACTATAACTGCTTGTGTGATTCCACGCCAAACCCAACCCGAACATGAATTCCACTTTCGGAGAGAGTGTCCAGGGTTTCTTGAACAAAATGTCTATATCCTGCTCTCTCAAATGAGCGCCAAAAGTAGGCGTAACGCCTATTTCCAATTCCAGCCAGTTCTCTATTGGTGTAAACTCAACCGAAATGTTATAACCGAAACTTGATCTGCCGCTTTTAATATCCGAAGAAGCAGCTCCGCCAAGCCCGGCGATTGCGATGGGTTCCTTCTCACCAACACTGTCATTTAAGGCTTTCTGCCCGATTGCATTAATCGTAAGGGAAAGAAATAATATTATAATTAAAAATTGCTTCACATTTTATCAGATATACTCAATACTATAAGGACATTTAGCCAACCCAACTATAGTTGCTGGCGTTACCTTAAATGTTTTATGTTGGCTTGCAAGATTATAATAAATGAAACGTAAAGCAAATGCATTGCAGTAATTACTTGTTTTCTGAAAGCATTGGCAGCCCGCAAACAATCAAAAAAAGGAATATTAATTAAGCCGATCTCAAAAATCTTCATTCAAACTTCGGAGCTGTCTTTTTAATACGGTTAACGCTCTTATCATGTTCCCCGCTTTTCAGAATAGTTTTTTTCATTTCCGATACGCGATTTCCGTTCACTAAAAATTTGCACATTTGCATATCTGCACATTCGCACATTAAACATGACCTCTTTACAGGCACTGCAAAAATATTTCGGTTACAGCGAATTCAGGCACGAGCAGGAAGCCATTGTACAACATGTTTTAAATAAAAAAGATGTGCTGGCCCTGATGCCGACCGGCGGTGGCAAATCCTTGTGTTACCAATTGCCGGCCGTGCTGCTGGACGGTTTAACCATCGTTATTTCGCCGCTCATCGCGTTGATGAAAGACCAGGTAGATGCCCTGAATGTGAACGGCATCCCGGCGGCCTTTTATAATTCGAGCCAGACATCGGAAGAGCAAATAGATCTGACCACAAAACTCAAAAACAACCAAATAAAGCTTTTATACCTCGCGCCCGAGCGTTTGTTTGGGAATGAAGGTAAGCTGGTTAGCTTTTTAAAGACCTTAACCGTTTCGCTCATCGCGATCGACGAGGCGCATTGCATATCGCATTGGGGCCACGATTTCAGGCCCGAATACCTTGCCCTTGCCGGGCTAAAAACGGCGTTCCCCGGCGTGCCGGTCATCGCGCTTACCGCGACGGCCGATAAGCTCACCAAAAAGGACATCCTTGAAAAACTAAACCTGCAAAACCCTGCCGTATTCATCTCGTCCTTCAACCGGGCGAATATCACTTACCGGGTGATCCCCAAAAAGAACAGCTTTAACCAGCTGCTTGATTTTTTGGATGAGCGCAAGGACGATTCGGGTATTATTTATTGCCTTTCGCGTAAATCAACCGAAGCGCTGGCGGCTGATCTGAAAGCGAACGGCTTTGCAGCGGAGGCCTATCATGCCGGTTTGGATCATGCTGTAAAAGCGCGGACGCAGGAAGCTTTTTTGCGGGATGATGTGAAGATCATTGTGGCCACCATTGCCTTTGGCATGGGTATCAATAAATCAAACGTGCGGTACGTGGTGCATGTAGATATGCCTAAGAACATCGAGGGTTATTACCAGGAAACGGGTCGCGCGGGACGGGACGGCCTGCCGTCGGACGCCATGCTGCTGTATTCGCCGGGCGACGCCAACAAGCTGAAACAGTTTGCGATGATCGAGGACAACCCCGAACAAAGCCGCATCATGCTGAGCAAGCTGAACGATATGGTGCATTACTGCCAGCTTCACGCCTGCCGCCGGCAGTTTTTACTCCAATATTTTGATGAAGCGTTTCCCGACAATTGCGGTTCCTGCGATTTTTGTTTGACCGAGTTCAAAAAATTCGACGGCACACTGATCGCGCAAAAATTGTTGTCGGCCGTGGTGCGGCTTAAGGAACGTTTTGGCGGCACATACGTGGTTGACTTTTTACGCGGGTCGAGAAGTGAAAAGATACGGGCCGACCATAAAGAGCTGAAGACCTATGGCATCGGTGCTGATATCAGCAAAAACGATTGGCTGCGGTATATCCGCGAGCTTTGCGCGATGGGTTACCTGCAGGTAACCGAGGATGCATACCCCGTTCTAAAACTAACCGGAAAAAGCGACGCGGTTTTAAAAGGATTGGCAAAAGTTGAGCTGGTATTAAGCGAAACAACCGAAGAACACCGGCCGGCGGAAGTATTGCCTTTTGAAACATCTTTATTAGCTGAATTAAAAAATATCCGCCGTGATATAGCCCTGCACGAGAATGTGCCGGCATATATTATCCTGTCGGACGCCACTTTACAGGAAATCGCCACCTATCTGCCGCAGTCGATGGACGAGCTGCGTTTGATATCCGGCTTCGGCGATGTGAAGCTGGCGCGGTATGGCCGCGAGTTTTTGCTGCCGGTAAAAAGCTATTGCGTAAAAAACGGCCTTGCATCAAGGATCGGGCAGAAATCACGCAAGCGCCAGGGGAAAACGAACGCCACCCCTGTCCGGCAACGAGTTTCTGATACCCGTTCGGAAAGCCTCAGGCTGTACAAATCGGGCAAAAACATTAACGATATTGCTGCCGCGAGAAGTCTTTCAAGCACAACCATTGAAAGTCATTTGGCTTATTTTATACAAACGGGCGAGATGGAAGTAAAGGAAATGGTCAGCGAAAGCAAGATACCCGCCATCAAAGATGCGGTGGAAAGCTACGGCGCCGAAAGATTAGCGCCGCTAAAAGAAATATTGGGCGCGGATTATAGTTATGGTGAAATTAAAGCCGTGGTATCATGGATGCAGCGGGAAGGGGCAATAACTTAACATTGGAAAAAACGACAATTAAAAAACCATGTCATTGCGAGCGTAGCGCGGCAACCTCCTTAACATACATGACCGCCGTGCATAGCTACGAGATTGCCGCGCTTCGCTCGCAATGACAAAGGATGATAATAATGACAACATCAGACATATACAAATTATTCCTTCAACACCCCATTATCAGCACCGATACACGGAAAATTGCTGCGGGCAGCCTGTTTTTTGCCCTTAAAGGCGAAAAGTTTGATGCCAATACCTTTGCCAAACAGGCCATCGAAGTCGGGGTGGCTTATGCTATAATTGATAACCCCGCATACCGCTTAAACGAACAATATATCCTGGTTGATGATGTTTTAACCGCCCTGCAGGACCTGGCCCGCTATCATCGCAGGCAACTGAACATCCCCATTATCGGTCTTACCGGCACCAACGGCAAAACCACCACAAAGGAACTCATCAACTCGGTTTTATCGCAGCATTTTAAAACACAAGCCACGCAAGGGAACCTGAACAACCATATTGGCGTGCCGCTTACCCTATTAACCGTCGATAGTTCGCACGAGATAGCCGTCATTGAAATGGGCGCCAATCACCAGAAGGAAATTGCGCTGTTATGCAGCATAGCGCAGCCAACACACGGCCTCATCACCAACGTGGGCAAGGCGCATTTGGAAGGTTTTGGCGGTGTTGAAGGCGTTAAGAAGGGAAAAGGGGAGCTGTATGATTTCTTGCGTTGGAAGGTTGAAAAGTTGGAAGGTTGGAATGTTGCCCTATCTGATCTTCCGGACTCTCAGGGGGTTGCTTTTGTAAATAGTGACAATAAAACGCTGCTGGAAATGGAGCAGGCACGGGGATTAAAAAACCTGGTATTTTATGGAACCGGCGATGAGCAGAACCTGGTTACCGGCAAGATCGTTGAAAATTCGCCGCTTTTGACTTTACAGTGGACAAATAACAAGTCGGGCATCACCTCTGCTGTTAAAACAAACCTGACGGGTGCATACAACCTTGATAACATACTGGCGGCTATTTGTATCGGCATTTATTTTGGTTTGACAGATGAGGAAATTAACAAGGGCGTTGAAGGTTACCAGCCGAAAAACAACCGCTCGCAAGTCGTACACACCCAAA
Source organism: Mucilaginibacter sp. (assembly GCA_035568395.1). GTDB lineage: Bacteria > Bacteroidota > Bacteroidia > Sphingobacteriales > Sphingobacteriaceae > Mucilaginibacter. Next base: position 163,413 of record DATMOF010000012.1, read on the forward strand.
CCAATACCCTGATCTGCGATTATTACAATGCCAACCCAAGCAGCATGTTTGTGGCGATAGAAAATATTGGCAAGCTGGATGCCAAACGAAAGGTGCTGATATTGGGCGATATGTTTGAAATGGGCGACGAAGCCCCTGCCGAACATACATCGGTCATCAAAAAAGCATTGGAAACCCCGGTCGACGAACGGATATTTATCGGCAAAGATTTTTCTGAAGCAGGACGGGCTATGGACCATCGACCATCGGCTATGGACTTCTTCTATCCCACCGCCGAAGATGCGATAAACGCATTAAAGGCCAATCCTATCAAGAATTCAACGATACTGATAAAAGGTTCGAGAGGTATGGCGTTGGAAAGATTGGTTGAGTTGTTTTGAAAAGTCCTTGCCTTTTCGCCTTTGTTGGAGTTGTCTCCAACAAAACGTAGCGGAGGGCCGGTAAGCGAAGAATGTAAGCAAATCCACGAATTGGGAAATAACTGCACCAATCCCGGTACTTATTGCATATCTATCGTTGCAGCACACGCGTTTAATAATAACGCGCCCAACCCAACAATTCCTATGAAGGATGCGATAATATAATGGTTTGATACGTATAAAATCGTACAAACCAATAGTAATAATAACGGTATCACGGCGAGGGAAGCTCTCATAATTGACAAATATTTAGGTTATTCATACATTTATCGGGCCATTTCGTCATTATAACGAAAACGGTTATTAAACGTACAGAGCTTGTTGGGGGTTACACTTTTTTCCTTAAAAACTCAAATATCAAATAGCCGATAATGGCGGCCACCACGGCGATAAGAAAATTATTTAGCGTAAAAATATCATGAAGCGCCCAGGCAAGTCCTTTTTTGTGGCCGTTACCCGTCCGGTTGTACTCGCCCATTAATAAGTTGGCATAAAACAGGAACATAATAAACCCCGTTTCGATCAGCGCCCGCAAAATACCGGTGGTAAACGTTTTTTTGTTCGTATTCATCGCAACAGGAAAAATCAATTGTTCAAGCGTGAATATAAGAAATTTATATATTATATCGCCTTTGTTGGAGTTGTCTCCAACAAAATGCGGGGCGTGTTGGAGACAACTCCAACAAGGGCGACCGGGCAGAAATTTATATTTCAGCTAAGCATTCATAAATTAATTGCCACCTTTGAAAAAACTTCCGCTATGCGAAAACTACTACTTATTATAGCTATCGTGGTATTTTGTCGTGCCGTGAATGCGCAATCGACCGCCGACAGCACCATTAACCATTCGCAGTTAAAAACGTTAAGCGATAAACAATACGACGCGCTGGTAAAGGGCGAGGATATTTACGGCATGTCGTTAGCTGCCGAGCTAAACCATTACCCCAATCCCGAAAAGGTAATGAAATATAAAAAACAATTAGGACTGAGCCCAATACAGGTTAACCAGTTTACTGCTATAAATAAGGAACTGCACCGAAAAAAGCTGGAGATGGGCCAGATCATCATCCATAACGAGCAGACACTGGACAGTATTTTTAAATATCACCGGCTGGATAACGGCTCGCTGATATTTTTTGCCAACCGGTACGGTTTATACCAGGGCGAGCTCAGGAACGTGATATTACAGTCGTGCCTTAAAGCGCGCGAGCTGCTTACGCCGCAGCAAATAAACAAGTACGAGGCTTTGGAAAAAGCCTCACCCCGGCCCTCTTCAAAGGAGAGGGAGTAAAAGTGATGCTTAATATACTAAACTTTGGAGGCTAAAAGAAAAGAATATATTCAGTTTGCAAATCAAAGTCCTCTCCTTTGGAGAGGATTTAGGTGAGGCCATAAAAATACCATTTGATTTATTTAATTTAGCGGCCCCAATAAAGTATATGAAGATTACTTTTGATTTTGAAAAACCTTTGGCCGAACTGCAGCAGCAGATCGAAAAGGTTAAGCAGGTTGAAGACAAGAACAAACTGGACATGTCGGCAACCCTGGCGGAGCTGGAAAGTAAACTGGAAGCCACTAAACACGAAATATATACCAACCTCACCGGCTGGCAACGCGTGCAGATAGCGCGCCATCCCGAAAGGCCCTACACCCTGCAGTATATTGAACTGATGTGCGATGATTTTATCGAACTGCACGGCGACCGTACAGTTGGCGACGATAAAGCCATAGTAGGCGGCTTTGGCACCATACATGGCCAAACTGCCATGTTTATTGGTCACCAGAAAGGGCGCAACACCAAAGAACGCCAATACCGTAACTTTGGGATGCCAAACCCTGAAGGCTATCGCAAAGCATTGCGGCTGATGAAAATGGCCGAAAAATTCAACAAGCCAGTTATTACATTGATCGATACACCGGGCGCATTCCCTGGCCTGGAAGCTGAAGAACGCGGACAGGGCGAAGCCATAGCGCGCAACCTGCTCGAAATGTCGGTTTTAAAAGTGCCGGTAATTTGCGTGATCATCGGCGAAGGGGCATCAGGCGGGGCCTTGGGTATAGCCATCGGCGATAAGGTGATGATGCTCGAAAACTCGTGGTATTCGGTTATCTCGCCCGAAAACTGTTCAACTATCCTGTTTAAAACCTGGGAATATAAGGAAAGGGCAGCCGAAATGCTGAAGCTTACGTCGGCCGATATGTTTAAAAACAAGCTGATCGACGGCATAATTAAAGAACCGCTCGGCGGTGCCCACCAGGACCCCGTTGCCATGGCAGCTACCCTCAAAAAACAGCTTTTAAAAGACCTGAAAGTATTAAAAGACCGTAATGTTGACGAGCTGGTAACCGAGCGCATCAATAAGTTCTGCTCGATGGGTGTGGTGATAGAAGATTAAGGAAAGCCGAAAAAGGCGACATTCCCAAATCGTAAATCGTAAATTGTAATTCTAAAATCCGAAATCCTTACAAATACGCTTCCCGCAGCCTGATCAGCCTTATCCAGTGCATGAGCTTCATCACCGGGTAAACCGGGTCGAACTCAAACCAGCGTGCCGCAAAATTGGCATTATTGGGGCGTTTATGGTGATTGTTCTGGAATAATTCGCCCAGCATAAAAAAGTCAAACGGTGTTGTGTTTTTTGATTTGTCGCCGTTCTCGAAATTGGCGTAGCCGTATTTATGACCGCACCAGTTTACAATAGCGCCATGTATCGGGCCCATCATAAAATGGACCGGCAGCAGCAAAAACATCCACCAGTGCGTTGCGAAAATGATATAGAATGCTACATAAAAGCAGCCGAACAGTATCCTTGAAAAAAATGTAGATCCCCAATAGTCAAGCAAGCGCCATTCCGGGTAATTGCCTTTAAATTGCGCTTCGGGCTCTTTTAGGCGTTTTTCGTACAGCTTATAGCTTTGAGCGGTACGCCACATCATTTGAAAAACATCCTTAAAAAAATAAGGCGAATGCGGATCCTTCTCGGTGTCGCTGAAAGCATGGTGCTCGCGGTGCATAATGGCGTAAGCGCGCGGGTTTAAGTACGACGACCCCTGGCAAATAAATGTAAGCAGGTGAAAAATGCGCTCGGTGAATTTATTGGTGCTGAACATTTTGTGCGACGCGTAGCGATGCAGGAAAAATGTTTGAAAGAACAAAGACAGGAACCAATGGGCAATGAAGAAAATTAAGATGATCACAAAGATATAATATCAAAAATGGAGGAATTGTTTATAATTTCTTCAAAGATACGATAAATAGCGCAATGTGGTTTAACGGGTATATAATTGCAGCGTAAAACTAATGAAAAGGCTGCCATAACTTACGGCAGCCTTTTCATTAATTATGCATTAAATTACGATTGAGCGATCTGCATCATAGCTTTCACCTTATCGTGCGAGGCGTTAATGCCTATCTGTTGTGTTGCCACAACTTGCCTGGCTTCGCCCGACAAGCCTTTATCAGCCGACAGCGCGTCTTCATAAGCTTTCTTTATCGCATCTTCTCCTCTTTCACATTCAGCTAATATGCTCGCGCGGTCGTGACCGGTAAAGGTAGCCCTTACATCAAGCCAGTTACGGTGTATGGTGCCGCTGATGCTTTTCCCGTCTTCCGCTTCTCCGCCAAGCTGGTTTACAACTTTGGTTAGCTCAAACGAATTTTGGCGACTCGCTTCTATCTGGGTTCGAAAGAAATCGCTCAGATCCCTATCTCCATCGCCCAGATCTTTTGATGCGTGCTCAAACCCGGCAACGCGGTCGTTATTAATTTCGATCAGGTCATTCAATACCTCAACTGATTTTTCTATCGTTTCCATATGATCATTGTTTTTAATGTACGGGATTTAAAACAACTATCTTGCCAAGATTAATTTATTTTCGTTTAAATTAACCATATTAGAGATCAGAGGCTGGAGATTAGAAATTAGTTGGACATTACCGGTTTTACCCAACCTCCAATCTCTAACCTCTAATCACTAACCCAAAGGTTTCAGCCAAAAGCTTATACGACATCAACCTGTCCTCAAAATCTTCGGTTATGGTTACGGGGATGATCTCATCTACATCATAATCAGCCGCCAGGCGGGATATTTTCTCTTTCATCTGATCCGGGTTGCCCGTTATCACCCTTTTGCGGTTGTACTGGATACGCTCCATCTCGCCGGGTGAATACACCACATCTTTGATGTCCTCGTATCCTATCGGTACAATGCCGGCGCCTTTTTCAAACTGGTTAAAGCGGTAATCCATTAAAGCCTGGTGGCGGCGTATCTTCTCTTCATCTTCCGAACAGAACGCGAATATGGCCATGTTTGCCTTTTGCTGCTGCATATCTTCCGATGGCTTAAACCTTTCGCGGTATGCGGCAACAGCCTCGGGGCCGCCGTACGGGTTGATAAAATGGGCAAATGAAAAACCCATACCGAAATGTGCCGCAAATATGCCGCTTTGACCGCTCGAACTAAGCAGCCACATGGCAGGCACGGTTTTTACCTGCGGAATAGCCCTTATTTTCGACTGTGGGGTACCCGGCTCTCCCCTGTCATGGAAAAAGTTATTGAGGTCGTACAGTTGCTCCACGAAATCCTGCTCGCGGAACTGGTTGGAAGGGTTAAGTATAGCTGCGGTATGCCTGTCGGTGCCGGGCGCGCGGCCCATGCCCAGGTCGATGCGGCCGGGGAACAGGGCCTCGAGCATCCTGAAGTTTTCGGCTACTTTAAGGGCGCTGTGGTTGGGCATCATTACACCGCCCGAGCCGATGCGGATGTTTTTGGTTTGACCGGCAAGGTGTGCCATCAGTACTTCGGGCGTTGAGCCGGCCAGTGCGCCCGTATTGTGGTGCTCGGACACCCAAAAGCGGGTGTAGCCCAGTTGATCGGTATATTTTGCCAGCTCAACCGTTTCGCGTACAGCCTGCTCTGCGGTTACGCCTTTACGTACAGGCGATTGGTCGAGTACGCTAAGACGGATCTTTTTTGTGTCCATAAGTGATTAAAACACAAAGGTACGGAAGGAGTTGTTGAGGGATTGTAAAGAATTGCCTGGACCAGGGTTCTGGGGCTTATTCGTCGTCCTTGAAAGCAGGGTTGTTAGCGATATGACGAGCGTGGTGGTGGATGGTAAGAATGTTAATCTGCTGTTCAGACACTATCTCGTAAATGATCCTGTAATTTCGGAAGATAAGTTCCCTTAGGTTTTTATTATTGAGTTCGGGAACAATGCGGCCTGACAAAGGGTGTTTCGGTAGGTTATTAATAGCCGCTTTAATCTTTTCCTTCTCTAAAACGGCATATTTTACGGAATCCCGTTTAATATAATCTACAATTTCTTTAAGATCGAACCTCGCAGTTTTAGATAAAACAATTTTTACCACTGGTCCATTTCCTTCTTAACATCTTCCCAATCCAATCCGTCACCGTTTTCGATTTCCTTTTGAGCCACTTCAATCTTTTGCAAAAGCAGTACCCGCTCCAGCAGATCGTCGACCGAGAATGTTTCAGGCATCTGCTCAACCAGTTCTTTAACTTTAACTTTTGTCAGCATGATAAATGCATTATGATATAGCGTAAATATACAAATTTACCTTTATATCGTCAGGTATGCAAATTGAAGAGCGGCCCTGTCTATGTATGGCATTCTTTAATACCTGTTGTTAATAGTCATCGGCAAAAACATCCCTTCTGTCTATAAATTACAGGCCCGGGTCGATTATCAAAAAATTTGACATTGCATGCACTTACCTTTAATGTACCAAACAGATATCTTTATGTATTTCAAAAAACAACTCGTTGTAATTGCAGGTGTGTTTACAGTAACCGCAATAAGTATCGCTGCCACACTACCCCAGCAGCAGCGGCCCGAGCCGAAGCTGGTCAATCTTAAAGGATTCCCTAAAAACATTCCTTATCGCGTACTTGACCATGCGATGGATGTATGGTCGGAGTCGCTGGGGGTGCGATGCAATTTTTGTCACGTACGCAACGAGCAAACCAATAAAATGGACTTTGCCAGTGACGCGAAGCCCGAAAAAACCGCAGCACGCCAGATGTTTATCATGACGGCGAAGATCAATAAAAAGTTTTTCCATGCGCAAAAAGATACGTTGGGAATGGTGCAGGCTATCGCTGTTAACTGCAATACCTGCCACCATGGTACAGCGCACCCCGAGATTAAAATGCCCGAACAGCGCAGAGGCCCGGGCGGGCCAGGCGGCACGCCAGGCAAGTAATCGGCATCAATAAAAACGGAAGCAGAAGAGGAGTTATCATGAAGAAGTTGTTTGTTTTTACAGCTATTGTGCTGATGCATTGTGCAAGTGGGTTAAAGGCGCAGTCGCAAGCGATACATTCTGCGGTAACGTTCGAGATCAAAAACCTGGGTATCGCTATGGGTGGTTCACTCGGCGGACTGCAGGCTAAAGTGCATTTCACACCTGCCGACCTGAATGCCAGCACAATTGAAGCTTCGGTTGATGTGAATACCCTCAACACCGACAACGCCTCGCGGGATGAGCACCTGCGCAGCGAAGATTTTTTTGATGCTGCGCATTTTTCTAAAATTTCGTTAAAATCAGTTAACTTTAAACATAAAAGCGGCAGCAATTATACCGGCATGTTTATACTTACGATGAAAGGCAGGTCGAAGCAAATTGAGATACCATTTGCCTTTTTGGATAAGGAAGGTACAGTTGAATTTAAAGGCACGTTCAAAATAAACAGGCTGGATTTTGGCGTCGGCAGTAAAAGTATGATCCTCTCGGACGATGTGACGGTTACCATTGACTGCGGGGAGAAAAAACAAATGTTAACGCGAATATAATTTCCCGGATATAAATACCAATTATTTAATTTAACAATTATGAAAACAAGTCATTTAGTAAAAGCTCTCGCATTTTGCCTGGCAGTGTTACTGTTGCCGGCAGTTTCAAACGCACAACGGATGCGGAAAAGCCCGCACGACACCGTTGTAAATGTTATTTCGGATGCCAACTTACGCATCGTTTATGGCAGCCCGGCAATGAATGGGCGCACCATCTGGGGCGGCCTTGTTCCGTATGATAAAGCCTGGCGCGGCGGCGCGGACGAGGCAACTTTATTTACTACGGATAAAGATATAACCGTGCAGGGGAAAAGATTGCCCGCCGGAACTTATAGCCTGTTTGTCATTCCCGGAAAGGACGAGTGGACCTATGTCTTTAACTCGCAAACCGGGCAGTGGGGAATAAAGCGCGACGGCACGGCCAATTTTGACGAGGCAAAGAATGTGATAACCGTTACAGCCAAACCGCGCCCGGCCGAAATGTCCGAGCACTTAAAATATGTATTTCTGCCCAATGGTTTTGCGCTTCGCTGGGAGAAACTGGAAGCGCCGGTAAGGATAAAATAATATGAATAAAGCCACCTGCAACCGGCTCTTGAAGTTGGTTAAAGCGCTCCCGGAAAGACTGCTAACCGTAAGTTTTTTGCTGGTCACGTTGGCTTATTCTGCAACCCGGTGCGCAGCCCAGCCTACGCCGCGGCGCGCCCTGCTGGCGCTTTCAAAAGGCGACCATATCCTGGCGATCATCGATCCGGTTACGCTGAAGGTGGTTGCGCAGGTGCCGGTTGGTTCCGACCCGCACGAGGTTATCGCTTCAGCGGATGGCAGGACGGCTTATGTGACGATATATGGCGGCGGCAGCCTGCACGAGCTAAGCGTGATCGACCTTGTCGGGCAAAAGGCTTTACCCGCTATTGATACCCGGCCGCTGATGGGGCCGCATGGCATAACGTTTGCTGAGGGCAAGGTTTGGTTCACTGCCGAGGGCACCAAAACCGTCGGCCGGTACGATCCGGCTACAGCCAAATTCGACTGGGTAATGGGGACTGGACAGGACCGCACGCACATGATATACGTAGCGCCGGGCGGAAAAAGGGTATACACCACGAATGTAGCATCGGGTACGGTAAGTATTTTAGTCGATAGCCTGCTGAAGCCCAATCCCAGCCCTAATGGCTTTGCGCCGCCGCCGCACTGGGATTGGGTCCAAACTTTAATCCCTGTTTCCAAAGGTTCGGAAGGGTTTGATGTGTCGCCCGATGGCAGGCAACTATGGACGGCTGCTGCGGACGACGGCACCATTGTCATCATCGACCTTGCGGGCAAAAAATTGACCGCCACAATTGATGCCAAAGCTATCGGCGCCAACCGGCTGGCGTTTACGCCGGATGGCAAGCGGGTGCTGGTATCAAGCCTGCGCACCGGCGACCTGTTTATTTTTGATGTGGCTTCGCGCCGGGAAATAAAGCGCATAAGCACCGGGCGCGGTGCGGCGGGCATCCTGGTGGATACCGACGGATCGCGCGCGTTTATCGGCTGTACCGCTGATAATTATGTAGCGGTTGTCGATCTAAAAACGATTGAAGTAACCGGGCATATCGCTATACGCGGGGCAGATGGGCTGGCATGGGCGGTCAGGCCGTAAAAATGACGTATGCCGACCGGGCATCCTAATAAACATTATACAATGTTAACGCTGTTTTAATACCACCAGGTTTCAAAAGCTATATTTTTACCTGATGAATTATAAACGCTTATTTAACTTTTTGCCGATCATTTGCGCGGTTAACGCCTGTTTTTCACAGCCTAAACCAAAGTTTAACCATGTTGTTCCCAAACAACCGGTAGTTATGATCATGATGGATGGCTTTGGCCAAGACTACCTTGACGCCAGCGATATGCCTGTACTAAAAGGCATGATAGCCACCGGCCTTTATACGATAAGTAAGGACATGCTGCCCTCGGTTACAAACTGTAACAACGCTGCTATTTGCACCGGCACGTTCCCTGAGGTTAACGGCATTGTTGGCAACAGCTTTTATAATTATAAAACGAGTAAAGAAGAGTTCATGGAAGACTCTTTGTTGTTGATGGCGCCAACCATTTTTACACGGGCGGCAAAATACGGCGTTAAGTCGGCTTTGATTTCGAGTAAGCTTAAAACCATTCATTTACTGGCGAAAGGCGCCACCATAGCCATCAGCCCGGAAATAGCCACCCCGGAGTGGACGAACGCCATCGGCATGCCCCCGGATAAATACTCGAGCGAGGTAAATTACTGGACGTTTAACGCCGCTATCCGGCTTATGAAAATACGTCCCGATATCGGCTTATATTATATTCATACTACCGATTATCCCATGCATATGTGGGAGCCCGGCGATGTCCGTTCCAAACAACACCTGCATACGATCGATAGCCTGCTTGGTGTAATCATCAAAACCTTACCTAACGCTGCTATTTTTTTAACCGCCGATCATGGCATGAACCATAAAAGCAAAGTGTGGGACCTTACAAAAGCTTTGGCCAACCGGGGATTACCTGTCAAACTGAGTATTTCGACTTCGAAAGACCTGTATCCGAAACATCACCTGGGCTTTGGCGGCTGCGCGTATGTATACCTGAATAAAGCTGCCGATACGGCTAAAGCCAAAAAAATACTGCTGAGCCTGCCCGGCGTTGAAACGGTTTATACCCGGCGCGAGGCTGTTGTTAAATTGCACCTAATGGCATCCCGTATTGGCGACCTGGTTGTTTTAGGCGATAAAAACACAGTGTTAGGCGAAGCTGCCAGCGAAACAGAAACACTGGCTGCAACTTACCGGTCACATGGCTCTGTTTATGAGCAGGACGTGCCGCTTATTATTTATAATATCCCTCATCCTTCAGCCGGATATTTTAAATATAATAAAGACTTGCTGCGGTGGTTGTATTAGCGCAATTGTTGATTTTGCCTGATTTCGGGCGGAGCTATTCTGCTGAGGTGCAAGTATCTATGTTTTCTCTTCAGCAGGTCAAACTCGTTTGCCTGAAATTGAACGTTATTTTAAGCCGCACGTACAAAAATACAAATGGTCTTTATCCAGGCTGCTAATGGCTGCCATATGGCCGGTATATTTTGGCTCGGGTGAATCCATCGGGGCATCGCCTTTTTTATCATCTTTTTTTCCGCCTTTAGCCACAGGTACGTATGCCGGGTTAGGCGCTATGTATCCTTTATCACAAGTCTTACATACCACATTCGGCGCGCATGACACGGGCGGCACGGGCGGCGACGGCGGTTCCTTGCCTAATTTTTTTATTTCGCCGGCTGCGTTAGTGTTCGCATCTGTTTGCGCATCAGCTTTCTTCTTTTTGCACCGATCCATAATGCCGTCTTTCCCATTTACTTTTTTGTCTCTTGCATCATGCGCTTTATCTTTGGCAACCGACTTACTCATGCCACCATAACCCGGTGGGGGGTTCCCCTGATTGATAGCGTCAATAATCCCATTCATTTCTTTATCAGCAGCATCGATCTCCTCCTGGCATTTTTTCCCGATCGCTTTAATTGCTTCCGCTGCCTTAGCTTTAGCATCATCTTTTATTTTTTGTTCAGCCTCCGCCCTATCTTTCTGAGCTTTTTTTGCTGCATCGGCGTCTTTAATATCTTTGTTTATTGCTTCCTGCAGTTTATCATTCGTGAGTGCTTTATCACCATATTTAAAGTCGCACAGTTTGTATTTTTTCAACGCCTCAAGCGCTTCCGGCGGAACACCCGGGTTTGCGGCACCGGGGTCATCGATCACATGGCTATCGCCATTTTTATCGATATAAATTGCTGCTGCCATAATTGAAATAATGATTGGTTATAATAAAGTTGGCAATTGTTTTTGAGATTTCAAAAAGAAATAATTAGTTGATTAGCAGCTTTTTATAACACTGTCTTTACGCTTCTGATCGGGGGCGCAATGTGGGCATTGTTTGAGTGATTTCGGCGCATCTGAGGTGAAGAAAGAATATAGAATGGAATCCGACGGCCGGAGGGATGGTTGCCGGAATGAAGGACAATAAGCGGGCTTTAATTAAGTGCGGCTACCGCCAGATTGATAATGTCGTCGAACAAGGCCTTGTCGGTAGTTGACTTTGCGGTTACCCGGATACCTTTTACGGTGTTAAATGTAAACCGTGCCAGCGCCCTTGCATCGTGCTTATTGCTGAGCTCGCCCCTGTCCTGCCCCTTTTTGATGACCTGGTAAAAAGCATCTTCCACCTGCTGATCATTTGCGCATACCAGCTGGCTAACCTCGCCGTCATGCGGGGCCACTTCTACTTCGGCATTCAGCATAAAACAGCCTTTATGCTTTTGGTCGTTCAGCAGTTCGCCGATTATGAATTCAAGTAGTTTTTTTATGGTCTCTTTTGCCGGGGCAGCGCTGTTTACGATGGCGCAAACTTTACCCGAATTCTTACTTTGATAGCTTTCCAATGCTTTGATATAAAGGGTGTGTTTGTCGCCGTAAGTGTCGTAGAGGCTTGAACGGCTTATGCCAAGTCCGTCCACCAGGTCCTGCATGGATGTGCCGTTATATCCTTTATGCCAAAAAATATCTATGGCCCTGGTCAGCACCTCATTTTCATCAAAATCTTTCGTTCTTGCCATAACAGGAATAGCCTTGCTTATTATTAAGCAAAGCTATTCAATTAAAAATAAAATAAGGCGTTTTACCTCACGCCGCCGCCTGCCAGCAGGGTTTCACCTGTCAGCCAGCGCGATTCTTCGGAAGCCAGGAATACGGCAACCAGTGCGATATCTTCCGGCTGACCGATACGCCCCAGCGGCGCAGTACGTTCTGTTTCGGCCTGGAAATCGCTGCCGATAAAACCGGCAGCATGTGCGCCTTCGGTTTCAACCATGCCGGGATTAATAGAGTTTACCCTGATCTTCCGGGCCCCAAGCTCTTTGGATAATACATGTGTAATGGCATCTACCGCCCCCTTGGTAGCGGTGTAGATCGAGCTGCCAACCGGGGCTATGCTGCTTACAACCGAGCCAATATTAATGATACTTCCACCTTTTTCGTTAAAGTTTGTCAATGCGCCTTGTGTTGCAAGTAACAGGCCCAATACGTTTGTATCAAACTGGTTGTGAAAATCCTCTTCGCTGATCTGTTCTATCGCGCCAAACTTATACACACCCGCGTTATTCACCAGTATGTCAACCGCGCCAAAGGCTTTGGCAGTTTCGGCAAATAAACGGCTCACATCTGCCTTTTTTGATACATTACCCTGTACTGCAATAGCTTTGCCGCCCAAGCTGATGATATCGGCCACTACTTTATCTGCACCCGCTTTAGCCGAGGCGTAATTTACAACTACCGAGGCCCCTTCGGCTGCCAGGCTTTTGGCTATGCCCGCGCCGATACCCTTTGAGGCGCCTGTTATTACTGCTACTTTGTTTTCTAATTTTTTCATGTTTGTGAATGATTATTTTTATATTTTGGAATAATCGTTCCACAAACATAGATCAATTTTGGAATGACCGTTCCAAAATTTTGTAAATATTATTTGGGGATGACAAAAGGCGCACGCAGCCGGGAATAGATTTAAGCGTGGACGTTTGCTTTTTCAAAAAATAATTTACTATTGGTTTGCATGTGCAGAAATTACTTTTCCGAATCAAGTTCAGGAAAGGCTGTTCCTCGCAAAGACGAGGCGGAAGGGAATGAATTCACCATTATCCCAAGGCCTCTCACCCAATCAATTTAATCACCCCACAAATAACATTACAACCTCACAACAATCCAACTCCGCCACAATCAAAAACCACTCACCCAATCAACCCAATCCAACTTAATCAACTAAACACAAAATCTATTTGTAAATAACGGTAAAACCCGTATCTTTGCAGTCCCGAAAATGCGGGGTATAAAAAACGTTTAATAAATTTAATTTAAAGCAAGTGAATACGTTAAGTTACAAAACTGTCTCGGCCAACAAAAAAACCGTCAACAAACAATGGGTTGTTATTGACGCTGAAGGCGAGATTTTGGGGCGCTTGTCCACAAAGATCGCCATGATCATCCGTGGAAAAACCAAGCCTGATTTCACCCCAAACGTAGACTGCGGCGATAACGTGATCGTTATTAATGCAGACAAGGTAAAACTGACCGGAAACAAATTCAGCGAAAAGCAGTATGTTTCTTATACCGGTTACCCGGGTGGTCAGCGTTTCATTTCTCCTAAGGAGTTAATGGCAAAGCATCCAACGCGCGTAATTGAAAAAGCGGTGCGCGGTATGTTACCTAAAAGTCGTTTGGGCAAAGCATTGTTTGGCAATTTGCATGTGTATGCAGGCGCCGAGCATCCTCATGCAGCACAAAACCCTACAACCATTTAACTTTTAATTTTAAAGGAGAAAAGAAGAAATGCCAACAACTAACACTTCGGGCAGAAGAAAAACAGCCGTGGCACGCATCTACTTAACAGATGGCAGCGGCGCAATTACCGTAAACGGTAAGGATTACAAGGAGTATTTCCCCACATTGCCATTACAATACATCGTTATGCAAAGCACTGAGGTTTCCGGCTCCACCGGGAAATTTGATGTGCAGGTTAACGTTGCCGGCGGCGGTGTTAAAGGACAGGCGGAAGCCGTTCGTTTAGCTATCGCGAAAGCTATTGTTGAACTCGATGCTGAAAAGAAACCAGCCCTGCGCGCTAAAGGTATCATGACTCGCGACGACCGTATGGTTGAGCGTAAAAAACCAGGACGCAAGAAAGCACGTAAGAGATTCCAATTCAGTAAACGTTAATCAAAGGAGGACAACAAAATGGCAAGAACAACATATCAGGATTTACTGGATGCAGGTGTACACTTTGGTCACCTTACCCGCAAATGGGACCCGAAAATGTCACAGTACATTTTCATGGAGCGCAACGGTATCCACATTATCGATCTAAACAAAACCTTAACTAAGGTTGAAGAAGCTGCTTCAGCTATAAAACAAATTGTAAAATCGGGCCGCAAGGTGTTATTCGTAGCTACTAAAAAGCAAGCGAAAGATATCGTTGCCGATTACGCAAAAACAGTGAACATGCCTTTCGTAACCGAACGCTGGTTAGGTGGCATGTTGACAAACTTCGCTACGGTGCGCAAGTCGATCAAAAAGATGTCGAACATCGATAAATTGACCAAAGACGGTACCTACAGCAACCTTTCGAAAAAAGAAAGGCTGATGATACAGCGCG
>DATMOF010000013.1:0-30064 GCA_035568395.1 Mucilaginibacter sp.
CTGTAACCGGCATATATAAGGGGAAATTGCTCAGGTCAAAATAATTGATCCCGCCCACTTTTGCGGTATATACCGGCGAAGACAGGAGCTTGTATCCCCGGTAGGTATTGCTCCCCCCGCTAAGATAACGCTCTACGTTAAAAACGCCGATAATGGCACAGGTGGCAGGTATAGCCGTAACCGTCGCCGTTAAGGTCGCAGAACTTTTTAACGTGATTGTCGCAGGTGCAGCATTGATGACCAGGTTTCCCTTGGTCATGGTAAGCAGATTGAAAATATCTATCGGGCCGCCGTATATGGTCACGGTTCCGCTAATGGAGTTATTCACGGTCATGTTTCCCACCTGGGCAGTTGTGGCTGTATTGGTGCCGGTATAAGATTGAGCCGCAACAGAACCATTCCAGTTGATCCCGGATGAATTATTAGAACCATACACGATTCCGGCGCCCGAAGTCGTTGCGTTATTAACGATGTTACAGCCCACGCTCAGCGTATGACCGTTTAAATTTAATGAAGCGGTAGCTCCTAAAGTAAGCCCAAAAATGGTTTGGTCGGCGGTAAGCACAGGGTATGTGCTCAACCCGGTTGGTATAACCAGGTTAGTGGTGCTGTTAAACAGGGGCAAATTATCCCAGTTTGAGGCGTTTGCCGGATCCGTAGTCCCTGCGGCCCCGGTCCAGGTGTAAGTAATTACATTTGAAGGCGCTGTTACATTTATTACCGATGTACAGCCTGAAGCGCCGGTTACTGTAAGCACATAAGTACCCGCCACCGGTGATGACACGGTTGGGTTTTGTTGGGCCGAGGTAAAACCGCCGGGCCCGGTCCACGAATAAGTGGCGCCCGCCACCGTATTGGCTGTAAGCGACAGTGTATTGCCGGCGCAAAAGGCGCTGCTTCCGGCACCGTATAGTACGTTTACCTGTGCAGCAGTCAATTCTGTATTGGCCACGGCGACATCATCCAGCGAGCCGTTAAAATAAGCTGTGCCGGGGGCGTTAACCCAACCGGTTAAAACGTCATAGCCCAACCGCCAGTAGCCGGTGGCAGCCAGCGCCGATTGCATGGCCGGGTTTGAGGCCGCCAAAGCACCGTCGACATACATATTGCTGCCGTTGGTGGTTGAGAACGTGGCCACCATGTGGTGCCAGTTGCCGTCGTTATAGGCTGATGCGGTATTTATGGTGCTTTTAGCGCCTCCGGGGGCAACCCCGAAATAAAGCTTTCCATTTGTTCCGATATAAACAACCCGGTCGGCACTTGCACTATTGCCGGTTTGGGCGTTGCCGAATCCCGCAAGGTAACCTCCTGCGGCGCTTGTTTTAAACCACACGCTTATTGAAAAGGCCTGGGGGCCCGGTGTAGTGTATGATGTTGTAGTTGAAATATACTGGCTGCTGCCATTAAAGCTGTAAGCATTGCCCGAAACGCCATAGCGGTCGGTCGTTGCAGCCGGCGCACCTTGCAGTGTGCCATTATTGCTTCCGGCGATGTCGGTGCTGATGCCGCCGGTGAATGAATACGAAAAATACGCGCCCGTGGTGGGTGCAGTGGCTATAACAGGAACGGCGCCTACAGTGGCTGTTACCGCCGTCCGCGTGGCCGATGTTACCCCGCCCTGGGTATAATCAACATAATAGGTCGTGGTTGCCGATAAACTTGGGCTATAGGTTGTACCCGCAGCGATAGCCGACCCGCCGGATGAAGCGGTATACCAGTTATAAGTACCGCCCGCGGGGCTTCCGGCCGAGGCGGTAAGCGTTACCGTTCCTGAACCGCAGACGCTGCCGGGGATGCCGGTTGGCGCAGTAGGGTCAACGGTTATTGTTACGGTCGTATAAGCAGTACCCGATGCATTATGGGCGGCAATAGTATAAACCGTTGTTGGTGAAGTAACTGTAGGCGTACCCGAAATTACACCGGTGGTCGTATTGAAACTCATGCCGGCCGGAAGGGTCTTATCTATTGAGTATCCGTTTGCGGAATATTCCTTAACGTTAGAGCCGCCACTGTTTGCAATGTACATGTTTCCAAACTGGTCAAAAACCGTACTCCTGGGCTGATTTAAGCCCGTGGCAATATAATTGCTCGTTCCCCCGGCAGGTGTAATCTTAACTATGGCATTAGCACCATAATCAGAGAGGTAAATATTCCCTGCAGCATCGGTAATGATATTACGGGGGTCATTAAAGCCGGAAGCCAGGGTAGTTTGAGTTAATGTGCCGGCGGCGATCTTGATGAGGTCACTATTGGGAGCGGACTCTGACACAAATACATCGCCGGTACTGTTTACGGCCACGCCGTAACTATTGTTAAACCCGCTTGCATAAATAGTAGCAACTGTTGCGCCGGCAGCAATTTTGTAAACATTACCACTGCTCCAATCGCCTACGAAAATATTGCCCGAAGCATCGATAGCCAAACCGGCAGGCCAGGTCATACTGGGTCCGGTAATGGTTGTTATAACACCACCTGGCGTAATTTTAATGACATAGCCGCTTCCCCCGGCTGCCACATAAATATTACCTGAAACATCAACGACAATATCCCTGTTGTTAGAACCTTTGGTATAGGTAGTTAACAACACACCGGTAGGTGAGTAAATATAAATTTTACCATTATAGTAGTCATCAGTTATAATATCCCCGGTAGTCGGGTCAAATGATATTCCAAAAGGCTGATAGTTAGAGCCAATTATAGGGATGTTTGCAAACGTAGTTAAAGCCCCACTTGTAACGGCTCCCCCTGTATTGGTAGGTGTTAACGAAGTTATAGCAGTGTTTACCGTATAAACATTCGTTGAAGGGGTGTAACTAATTACAGGCACGGCTGCAAAGGCGTCGCAATAAGTAAACGTTAACCCAATTGCAAGGAAAAAATAAAGTATATATGTTTTCATAACAAGCTTATTTATCGTTTACAAACCCCTATTTGATAGAGCGCCTTCCGAAAATGCAGTATCAACAATAGGATTGCAGTTTCCGGGTGGCCGGCAGGTTTTGATCCGGTGGAGGTATATATACCGGCAGTGACTGTCAACAACAAGAATATTGTTAACCTTTGATTAATCAGGTGGGGTATTAGAATTTATTATTATTTACAAAAATCTTGGCCCACCATATTAAATACTCACACTTGCCTTCCGCGGATTTTAGCCTGCAAATAACCCTTGGTTGCTTTATACGCAATGCGGACGAGATAGTTTCAATTTTTAGCGGAAATATCGGGGGAAAGAACGTCCCTGTTTAAAGGACATTCGGTTTTGCCAGGCCAGTAATATGGACTTGTGACCTTGAAGGGGTTAAAGCGTTTATGATGCAATATAAATTGCAAACCCGTTCTGTATAGCCGGAGACGCCCCGATATATCGGAGCGTCTCTACAACCATACAAAACCATTTTTAAACAACTTCTAAGATAGCTTTGGTCTTCCTGCCTCTAAAACGTATACTTCAGCCCCAGGCCGGGTGCAATATCAAAAAATGGCCCGGTTGCAAGTTCGGCCCGCGGGTTAAGGTCAAGGCTGATAGCGATTGGCGATTTTGGTATCCGGTATTCTAAACCCAAAACACCGTCAACACCCAGTAATATGCTGCTTCTGTTGTATGGCTGATTATCGCCGTTAAATCTTTGATAAACACCGCTGCCTATCGCGCCGATGTGAGCGCCTGCGCCGTAATAGAATTTTAATTCGTGAACACCAAAGGCCTCCTGGTGAAATTCATACAGCCCGGTGATCACCAGTCCATGATCCCTGAAACCGGCGATGCCTTCAAGCGCTACATCATTCATCATAAAGTACTTAACGGTTATACCATTTTCATAACCGCCAAATTTTAAACCGACCGCGGTTTTATAATCCTGGGCTGATGATCTTTTGCTGATGACTAAAAAGGAAAGTGAAATAAATGCGTAAAAAATTATTCTTTTCATAGGTTGTGTTTTGGACTTAACGGCGAAACCAACGTTTTATGGTACTTTAATTCAATTCAATAACTGTTATTTGACCAACTTGTTCACCCTCAGATATAAAAATTCAGGTCACGTTATCCGCGGGAATACGCTAAATTAGTCGCAAATATTCCGTTAAGACATGACCTTTTTATTTGCATTAGAACAACAATATCTGCGATGGTTTAAAACCGGCGTTAAATGCTGCCTGTTTTTATTCGCTTCCCTTTTTATATGCCGCGGTTATGCACAGCCTGTATCAGCTCAGCCGCATTACCGCAACGGCATGGTGGTTTGCGCAACACCGCAGGCTGCCCGGGTTGGCCTGGATGTATTAAAAAAGGGTGGTAATGCTGTGGATGCAGCTGTAGCCGTACAATTTGCACTCGCTGTTACACATCCCGAAGCGGGTAATATCGGCGGCGGGGGCTTTATGGTTTACAGGTCTGCAAAAGGCGAGAATAGTACCCTCGACTTTCGTGAAAAGGCTCCGGCAAAAGCCGGCATGAACATGTACCTGGATGGTTCCGGTAATGTGATCCCCGATATGAGCCTGGCAACCCACCAGGCGTCGGGTGTGCCCGGATCGGTTGACGGCATGGTTGAGGCGCACAAAAAATACGGGAAACTAAAATGGGCCGACTTAGTTCAACCCGCTATCGACATGGCAAATAACGGTTTTAAGATAAGCCGCCGCCTCGCCGCTTCGCTTACCCGTGCCGCCGATCAGTTTAAAAAGTTAAACCCGGGTAAATCATATTTGATTAAAGACGGCGGATGGAAGGAAGGCGATTTGCTTATACAAGGCGACCTGGCAAAGACGCTCGTGTTGATCCGTGACAAAGGGCGTGAGGGATTTTATTCCGGCACCGTAGCTGACCAGCTGGCAGATGAAATGAAGAATGGTAATGGCCTTATAACCAAAACCGATTTGAAAAATTATCACTCGGTTTGGCGCAAGCCAATTATCGGTAATTATAAAGGTTACCGGATCATTACTATGCCGCCGCCTTCAAGCGGTGGGGTGGCTTTAATGCAACTGCTGCATTCGGTTGAAAAGTACCCGTTGACGCGATGGGGCTTTAATTGCGATTCGACCGTGCAGTTAATTGTTGAAGCCGAGCGCAGGGTATATGCCGACCGTTCAAAATACATGGGCGACCCGGATTTTTACAAGGTTCCGGTTGATAGCCTGCTAAGGCCGGCCTACACTGAGTTGCGCATGGCGAATTTTAACTGGAACGCTGCCACGCCAAGCACAAGCATACAACCGGGGGCATTTGCAGGTTACGAAAGCGACCAAACCACACACTTTTCTATTGTCGACCGCGAGGGGGATGCCGTTGCTATCACCACCACGTTAAATGGTTCGTTCGGATCAAAAATATTTGTAAAGGGCGCCGGATTTTTGCTGAATAACGAAATGGATGATTTTAGCGCCAAACCGGGTGTGCCAAATATGTACGGGCTTCTCGGTGGTAAAGCGAACAGCATACAGCCAGGCAAACGGATGCTCTCGGCTATGACACCCACGATCATCGAAAAAAACGGCAGGTTATTTATGATAGTGGGAACCCCCGGCGGCTCAACGATCATCACATCGGTATTTCAAACTATTTTAAATGTGATTGAGTTTGGACAGGATATGCAGCAGGCTGTTACCTCAAAACGGTTTCATCACCAATGGCTGCCTGATGATGTGCAAATTGAAAAGGACGCTTTTGATGTTAAAACCCGCAGTATACTACAGCAAAAGGGCTATAAAATAGTCGACCATGGCCCCAGCGGCCGGGTTGATGCCATTTTAAAAACAAAAGACGGCTATGAGGGCGGCGCGGACCCGCGCGGCGACGATACGAAGATGGGGTGGTGAATTGGACGATAGTCCATAGTCAATGGACCATAGCAGTACCTCCAAACATAGTTACCATGGTCCATCGACTATGCTCCATGGACTTAAATAAACAATCAAGTTTAACTAAATTCTATTAAGTTTGTTGGTTATGCAAAGCAATGTAAAACACCAGGAAACTATCGATTATTTTTTAAAAATAGTTTGGCAAACCGTTGCTAACCGTTATAACCAGCTGGTTACTGAATTTGGCATAACCCAGTCGATCGGTTACCTGCTTATTAATATTGATGAACAGGAGGGCACAACCGTTTCGCAGGCAGCGGCGCTGCTTGGGCTCAAATCAACCAGTCTTTCGCGTATGCTGCGCCAGCTGGAAAAGTCGGGATTGATATACCGCGAATCAAATGAGGGGGATAAACGGTCAGTTAAAATTTACCTGACTGCACTCGGAAAGGAAAAACGGCACCTGGCACGCGGGCTAGTAAAACAATTCAATAATTACCTAAATGCGCATATCAGCGAAAGCGATAAAGAATACCTGATAAAGACGCTCAAAAAGATCAACCAGCTTACGCTGAACTTTAAACCAGGCGATCAGTAGCTAGCAGCAGCAGTTACAGTCATTTTTACGCTTGTTTTCTTTCCAGCCATTCCAACTTATTGACAAATGCCAAACACGTTTATTAGAAAACCAACGTTATTGACAGCAGCGGCATTTCGCATTTTTGCAGCCGGCTATTAGTGCGGAAAACGTTAAAAAATGTTAAGCTGCTGTTTTTGACATATAAAAGAATAAATTTGCCGTTTGAAACCATTTTGTTTGGAGTTTGGAAAACAGGCAATTAAATGTAAACGGAGCCAAATGAACAGGATACTGTTAATTTTATTGCTTTTTTCGGCGGGGATAAGCGGGTGTACCAAGTCAAACGTAGTAGTGGCGCAGGTAAAAGCTCAGGCAGCTGTCGATAATAAAATAATTGACAATTACTTAAGCGCAAAGGGATTAACAGCATTAAGAGTAGACACCACGGACGTGCGTTATATAATTGATACGCCCGGGAGCGGAAATGCGTTATTTACCAATTCAACCCAGGTTACGGTTGGTTATACCGGCCGCTTATTAACAACGGGGGCTGTATTTGCGCAAACCAATAATTTTCATCCCACCTATGTTTTGGGCCAGGTGATACGGGGCTGGCAGTTGGGGATACCCAAAATTAAAACCGGTGGCACCGTTACGCTTTTTTTACCATCGCGCTACGCTTACGGGCCTTATCCGCAAGCAGATGTTGGTTTACCGGCTAACGCTGTGCTCATTTTTGATATAAAACTTTATAACGTAGCCAACTAACGACGGTTGGCTGACAGCGAATAATACGAAAACAAATACTTAGTAATGAAACAAAAAATTTTTACGCTTTTAATTATTTCAGCAGTTGGTTTACTATCGTGCAGGAAAACTAAAGTTGAACCGGATATAAAACAATACGATCAGGCTCAGATAATGAACTACATAAGTGTTCATGGTATAACCGGTATGAAGCGTGATAAGACAAACGGCGATACAACAGGTATGTATTACCAGATCATCAACCCGGGCGATTCCGTTGACCAGGGTAAGCCCTTACCGCCAATGGATTATCCCGACAATATAGCGTTTGTATTTACCCTGCGTAGCTTTGACGGCAAGTATGCACAGGTTGATACAATAACCAACCATTACCAGGGTTACCTGGGCCACGTAACCCTGAGCAAATTACCGATAGGGCTGCAGCTTGCCATTCGTAATAATTTAAGGTACAGGGGCGCCAGCATGCGCTTGCTTATACCATCGCACCTGGCCTACGGTGTAAACGGGTATGGCTCGGGCAGTATCACAAACACCAACAACCGGATAGCAGGTAACCAATGCCTTGATTATTATGTGCATGTGATCGGCAATACATCAACCGATAACCAAGCCACTTATGACGACCAGGTTATCCGCAATTATATGGCTGCCAATACCTTAACGGGCTACACCAAAACAGCAAGCGGCCTGTATTATAAAGTTTTAACGCCAGGAACCGGAACTGTACCCATCACTGCTACCAGTACAAATACAGCGTACTATACTGGCCTGTTGCTCAATGGCAATACTTTCGATAGTCAGACGACTAATATCTATACTTTTTCAGTAACTAGCTCTACAGGTAACTTTGTTGCCGGTGTGACGGAAGGGTTAGAAAATTATGCCACTGCAGGGACTAAAATTTCACTGCTAATCCCTTCACACTTGGCTTATGCAGAAGTTGCAAATAATTCAATTCCACCAAATAGTTGTTTAAATTTTACCTGGACGATTTTAACGGTTACGCCGTAATTATATAACGACTGTATGTTTAAACATTTTTAAATACCGCTCACGCGCAAAAGCGTGATCTGATAATGGGTTTTGGATATTTGCTGATATCAGCTACTTCGGAACCCATTTTTTATTTATAAATGTCGTTTAACGCGCCTGCAAGAACCGGGAATTTAAAACGATACCCAGCATCCTCAATTTTTTGTGCCGAAACTTTTGTACTACCCAATACAATGGTGCTCATTTCACCCATTAAAAGCTTTAAGATCCCCGCCGGCACGTTTGGCGCCCACAGTGGCTTGTGCAGTTGTTCGGCTACAGCCCGGGTAAGCTGTTTATTGGTCACGGGGTAGGGTGCAACCATGTTGTAAACACCTTCGGCTTTATCGTTTTCAATCGCAAACAGGTACATGTCAATTACATCCTGCCAATGTATCCACGGTATCCACTGTCTGCCACTCGCTATCGGCGAACCGACGTAAAGTTTTATAGGCATAGCCATTTTAGCGAGTGCGCCTTCCTTATCCAGCACAACACCCGTACGCATTTTTACGACACGCAGGCCCGGCCTTTTGCCTGCATCGACCGCTGATTCCCAGGCCACGCAACATTGCGCTAAAAAATCATTGCCGGGCGGGCTTGTTTCTGTCAATAGCTCATTGCCCCGGTCGCTGTAATAGCCGATGGCCGATGCGGATATGATAGAAGTTATTTTGTTGGGCGCTTTGTCCATTAAACCATAGATCAGCCCGATAGAATCGGTGCGGCTGGCGATGAGTTCTTTTTTGCGCTTTTCGGTCCAGCGTTTTTCGGCGATGTTGGCGCCTGCGAGATGTACTATAGTGTCAACGCCGTCCAGGCAATGCGCATCAATTGCGCCTTTTTCAACATCCCACAAAAAAGTGGTAACCCGGCTGTCATTTCCCGGCGAACGGCTCAAATGGCTTACCTTATAGCCTTTCGCCAGTAATTGTTCGGTCAAATGCCGCCCGATAAGGCCGGTACCGCCGGTGAGGAGGATGCTTTTTGGGGAGTTCATAGTTGTTTTAAGTCCATAGACCATAGTCAATTCAGGTCCAGCTTAAACTATGGACACTAAACATTAACACTATCCTGCACAACAACCTTACTGCATAAGGGTTTGGCGTAATTTTCAGCAAACAGCACATGCGTAGGGTCAATTTGATAAGCGTCCTGCGCGGCAGGTGTATCAAACAGCAGCAATAGCGATACATCATATGAACGGTCGATCACGTCGCGGTTGGTATTGGCCGGCACGCCGATATGTATTTCGCGGATATGCGGTATCGGAATTAAGGTATTCAGTCCGTCAATTAATCGTTGTTTGTCGGCTTTATCTTTCAGCCAGAAATGTACGTGGTGTACAAAGGTGTTTTTGAGTAGCATGGCAGTATAAATTTCGCTAAAAGTGAGAATAAATTGCCAATTATGCTACTTTTCAAACAGCTCCGCGATTTTTTTGACACTTAATTCTGAATAGTCATTTATCACGAGGTCGACAGGGTGCAGCTCGTTGGCTGTGTGATTGGTAGTTATCCCCACAACCTTCATCCCCGCGGCGTTGGCGGCTTTTATCCCCGCAAGGGAATCTTCAAAAACAATGCATTTGGCAGGCGGCATATTCAATTTTTCCGCAGCTTTTAAAAATATCTGCGGGTGCGGCTTGGGTTTGGTTACCATGGTTGAGTTAACGATAACATTAAAGTCATCACGTATCGGCACATTGTCTAATATAAAATTGATATCGTCGACCGTTGCCGACGTAGCCATGGCCATTTTTATACCTGCGTCTTTTAATTCTGTTAAAAAGTTTTCGAGGCCATTAACCGGCGCCACATAAGGGGCATATTCCTTCCGGTAAAATTCTTCCTTTTCGGTGAACAGTCTTTTTAACCCCGCTTCGTCGTACGCATCGCCAAATATCCGCCCGATAGAATCCATAACCGGCACTCCGCTGATCTCTGTTTCATAAGTATGCTTGCTAAGTTCACCTTTGCCGTGCGCCTTAAACAGTGCCCGCCACGATTTAAAGTGATAGGGTGTATTATCAACCAGGGTGCCATCCATATCAAAAATAATGGCAAACGCCCCCTCTACGCGCGCTTCTGAAGCCCTCTCCTTTGGAGAGGGCTGATTGATACCCCTAGTTGTGGCCAAAGCTTATTTTGTGTTTAATGCTCCGGTTCCGGGTTAAAAACTTGCCGAACTCAAGCAGGTTATCAATTGGCGAGCGCTGGAAAAGATCGAACGTAACGTTGATGCCTTTTTCAATGGCTTCGCTGGTTTTCTCGAAACCCGTTGAGCTGTCATTTATCCAAAAGTTTAATACAAACAGTAACTGCACCCAAAGGGCATCCTTATACCGGTTCGTAAAAAACTTGCGGTCCGACAACTCATCCGATTCGATGCCGTCTATGATGAGGTCGTTACAAAAATTTTCAAAAACGTCCTTTATACCCGAGAAAATTTGAGAAGATGTAAAAGTCTTCGGCTGCTTTTTTATGCTGTAAACCACAAAACTGCGACTGCTTTTCAGCATTTCAAAAAAGGTGTAGAAAAACGACAGTGCCTTTTCCCTTGCGGTGAATAAGCGCCAGGCATCCTGGCTTTTTATTTCGGAAATGGTTTTTACCGCGAAACCGATCCATATATTTTGCTCGATCGCTTCAAATGAGCTAAAGAACTTGTAAAATTCCTCTTCGGGCATTTTATTTCGCTTTGCAAAAAGATAAACAGACTTTGGCGGTTCGCCTTCGGTTAGCACAAGATCAATGTACGCGTGCTGAATGCTTTCAATGGTGGCCATAACAGGTAGATTATATGATTTACACTAAAAATAATGACGCGCCGTAAGGAATGCGACATTGTTATCTATAGTTAACGACTGGTTTTGGCTGTTATTGCAAATTATTGGGCATTTGTTACCGCACTAAACGGGCGTCAAGACTTATCGGTTTGATAGATTGTATAGTTAAATTATCGTGGTATCCGGGATAAAGCGGGTTAAAAAGAAAATTGAACTCGGAAGGATTAACCGCCGACCGAACTTTCACGGCGAGAAACTTTTTTGTAAGCATCCACTGGTCCCCCAATAGTTTATTTTCGAGGTTGTCCTGCATCTGCCACGTGGCAGGGTATTTATTATCCGGTAGCTCGTAAATTGACTGGTCATCATTCACTTCGATGGCTGCGATAAATAAATGCGGCGGTAAATTTACTTCATCAAAATGAACGAGGTTTTCAAGGAATGCCAGCGAGCTGTTCATACTGGTATACAGCATATAGATGCCCTTACTGTTCCAGCGGCCGCCATATTTGAAAGCGCCTATACCCGACAGATCTTCTGCACGGAGTTCTGATTTAGCGATCCGATAAACCGTCATTTCGATCAGGAATAAACGCCTTCTTCAATTCTTCCCAAAATGGTAGTCACCATAGCCAGCCCGGTAGGGATATAAAAAAGATCAATGGGTTTTACATTGTTTAAAGCCCTGTTCGGCGCGTTAAGCCACCTTTTTACTTTTTCTTCATCACCAAAAACCGAAAAGGCACGATCAGCAACTTTGGCTATCTCAATTACATGCGATGACGTGCGCTTGTCAAGTTTGTCGGTACTTTTTTTGCGCTCAAGTGTTTTGACCGAAGCATCCAGGATGTTTTCGGAGAATGCTTTTTTCGAGATCCCCAGGTGACCGATCAGTGCATCAAGCGAAGCCTTAGTGATACCCTCGTTACTTAATGATATGAGGTCAAATTCCGATTGGATGGGTTTAGTCAGGACGCTTTTCCCGCCAAGGAGATGAACAAAATTCAGCTCTGGGTTTAATTTTGGTTTTTTTTCAGCAACTCTCATAATGTGCGACAATTTTACCAAATGTAAGGATATAATGTCGCATATCAAAAACTATTTAATTATTAAAAATGTTGCGTCCATGTCAAAAATTTGGCCTGGTTATGATGAAGCGATAAATTAATTGCAAATTTGTGGGCCGTATTTAGGTTAACCGCGCGTTTAACGATGAGTGAAAAAATAATACTGGTTTGGTTTAGAAACGATTTACGCATACACGACAATGAAATATTGTTCGAAGCGGCGCGTAAAGCGGATAAAGTATTACCGGTTTATTGTTTCGACCCCTTCTATTTTAAAAAGAACGCGTCGGGCAATCCTAAAACCGGCAATTTAAGAGCCCGGTTCCTGGTCGAATCGGTGGCCAACCTCAGGAAAAATTTACGGGGTATTGGCGGAGAGTTGATCATTCGCATCGGTAACCCGGCAGAGATACTGCCCCAACTGGCTGAGCAATACCAGGTGAACGAGGTGTACCATCATAGGGAAGTAGCTTATGAAGAAACCGATATATCCGAACAGGCTGAAGCCGCGCTGTGGAAAATTAAGCTAAACCTTAAACACTTCATAGGACACACTTTATATCATAAAGAAGATCTTCCTTTCCCGATAAAGGATATCCCGGATAGTTTTGCCGTATTCAAAAAGAAGATAGAACGCGATAGTACTGTACGGCCATACACCGGCACACCCGAAAGCATTTCGACACCTGAAATTACCGATGCCGGCGAGCTGCCGTCGGTAACTCAACTAGGTTTGAACGAACCGGTTGACGACCCGCGGTCGGCAACAAGGTTTACCGGCGGAGAAGATGCGGCCCTTGAGCAGTTATCCTCCTGTTTTGCACATACCGGGCAGCCGGGTACACCTAAAGGTGGTCGTAACATCGCAGGCGCTGAGTACCGGTCGATGTTATCACCATGGCTGGCGATGGGTTGTGTATCCATGCGGAAGGTATATTGGGAAGTGATCGCGCATCAGCCGCCTTACGGGAACATGCTTATTCTCGATCTGTTATGGCGTGATTATTTCAGGTTCATGTTTAAAAAGCACGGCCAAAAATTCATCGCCGGAAAGGAAACGTCAGCAATGTCGCCTAAGCTTGCCGCCAACCAGGAGGAATTGTTTGAGATCTGGAAAAGCGGGGAGACTGGTGTTCCGTTGGTTGACGCCATTATGCACGAACTGAATGCTACCGGCTATATCAATAACAATAAGCGCCAGGTGGTTGCGGGGTATTTGATCCACGAGCTTAAAGTCGATTGGACCAAAGGCGCTGCTTATTTTGAAGAAAAGCTGATCGACTATTCGCCGGCCAGTAACTGGGGTAACTGGGCATTTATAGCCGGTATAAACGATGCGCGCGAAAGCCGTTACCAGATCGCGGGCAAGCAGACTGTCGAAATGGAAAGTAAAAGCGAATACATAGATACCTGGCTGCCTGCGCTGCTGGCTTGAAATAAATGGAATAAAATGTAACATTTTCCCCATTTTTACGTCTTAATACTAATATGAACCCTTTCGAACAATATACCATCATTATCGGCATCCTTGCTATTCTTTTCGAGGGGTTTTCTTACCTGCGCAGCTTTCTGCAAAAGATATTGCATTAAGATAGTGAACAGTTGATTAAGTGAGTAGTTGAATAAGTTAAGGGATTCAACCCTTATAATACTGCGATCTTTAACTAAATCAACCCAATCCAACTAAATCAACCCAATCAACTAATTACAAATTAAATTAAAAGTTTATAAGCGTATATGCGTACTTTTGTACCGTTTTAAAGATTGGTTTCTCATGGATCGTCTCAATTATATAAATAGCGGAAACGCTGCCTACATTGATTCTTTATACGAAGCATACAAGCAAGACCCCGAATCAGTTGACTTTGGATGGCAAAAATTTTTTGAAGGGTTTGATTTCGGACGGGATAAACCGGCACCTGGTGCTGTAAATGCCGAAACACCCGATCACTTTTTAAAAGAGATAAAAGTACTTAACCTTATTGACGGTTACCGCGCACGGGGCCACCTGTTTACCAAAACAAACCCTGTCCGCGAAAGGCGTAAATATTATCCCGGGAAAGAGCTGGAAACATTCGGGTTGAGCGATGCCGACCTGGATACAGTTTTCAATGCCGGCGTTGAAGTTGGCCTGGGCCAGGCAACGCTGCGCGACATCCGCCAGCTGCTTGAAGACACCTATTGCCAGTCGATCGGCGCCGAATACCGGTATATCCGCAATCCGATCAAAATTAAATGGTTTGAGAGTCGCATGGAAAGCAAGCGGAACACGCCTTCATTTAACCTGGATGAAAAAAAGCTGATGCTGAATAAGCTGAACGAGGCGGTTGTTTTCGAAAACTTTTTAGGGACCAAGTTTTTAGGCCAGAAACGTTTTTCGCTTGAAGGCGCGGAGGCGCTTATCCCGGCTTTGGATTCTGTTATTCAGAACGGCTCGGAGCTGGGCATACAGGAGTTTATTATAGGTATGGCACACCGGGGGAGGCTCAACGTGCTTACCAATATTATGGAGAAGCCTTACAAAGAGATATTCTCGGAATTTGAGGGCAAAAATTACGACGAGGAGTCGCCCTTTGGCGGGGATGTTAAATACCACCTGGGTTATTCAACGGATGTGGTGACCAAAGCCGGCAAAAACGTGCATTTAAGTCTTTGCCCCAACCCTTCGCACCTGGAAGCGGTTGACCCCGTTGTAGAAGGGCTCACCCGTTCAAAGATCGATTTTAAATATAATTCCGATCACTCAAAAATAGCCCCGATACTGATACATGGCGATGCTTCGATAGCTGGCCAGGGTATTGTGTACGAGGTTTTACAAATGGAGAAGCTGGATGGATACCGCACCGGCGGCACTATCCATGTTGTGATCAATAATCAGATCGGTTTTACCACCAATTTTAAGGATGCCCGTTCAAGCACTTATTGTACCGATGTTGCCAAGGTTGTCCTTTCGCCGGTATTTCATGTGAATGGTGACGATGTTGAGGCGTTGGCCTATGTGGTAAACCTGGCAATGGAATACCGGCAGGTATTCCACGAAGACGTATTTATCGATATTTTATGTTATCGCCGTTACGGACATAATGAAGCCGATGAGCCAAAATTCACCCAGCCATTGTTATATAAGGCTATTGAGGCGCATCCAAACCCGCTTGAAATATACAAACAGAAACTGCAGGCCGAAGGCAGCATTGATGCCAATTATGCGGTAGAACTGGAAAAAAATTTCCGTAAAGAGTTACAGCAAAAACTCGATGAATCAAAAGCGGAAGACAAGATAACCGAAACCAACCAAATGTTCGAAGGGGCATGGCAGGGGCTGCATATTGCCAGTTCGAGAGAGTTTTTTGCGCCGGTTGAAACCGCAGTTCCGGAAGATGAATTGCTGGCTATCGGAAAAAAACTGTCTGAATTACCGCCGGGAAAAGAGTTCTTCAAGAAAATCGAAAAACTCTTCGAGGAACGCAATAAAATGGTGACCAAAACCCATGTTTTTGACTGGGCCATGGGCGAGCTGCTGGCATACGGCACTCTGTTAAAGGACGGCCACCCGGTACGGTTAAGCGGCGAGGATGTTAAACGCGGCACCTTTTCGCACCGTCACGCAGTTTTAACGCTGGTTGATTCGGAAGATGAATTTATCCCGATGGATACTATCGAAACGGATGCGAAGTTTTCGATCTACAACTCCCTGTTGTCGGAATATGGCGTACTCGGGTTCGAATACGGGTACGCGATGGCTAATCCCAACGCCTTAACGATTTGGGAAGCGCAGTTCGGCGACTTTTTTAACGGCGCGCAAATTATAGTCGACCAGTATATAGCCAGTGCCGAAACCAAATGGCAGCGTGGCAACGGCCTTGTAATGCTGCTGCCGCACGGATATGAGGGCCAGGGACCCGAACACTCATCGGCACGTGTCGAGCGGTTTTTGGAGCTTTGCGCCGATAGCAATATCCAGGTAGCTAATTGTACTACACCAGCAAACTTTTTCCATATCCTGAGACGACAGATGCTGCGTGATTTCCGCAAGCCATTGATCATATTTACGCCGAAAAGTTTATTGCGCAGTCCGAAATGTGTATCTCCGCTGGAGGAATTTACGTCGGGCAAATTCCACGAATTGATCGATGATGATTATGCTGACCCAAAAAAGGTCAAACGTGTATTATTGTGTACCGGTAAGATCTATTACGACCTGCTCGAGAAACAACAGGTTGATAAACGCAAGGACGTAGCCATCGTACGGATCGAACAGCTGTACCCCACACCGGTATTACAGATACTGAAGGTCAAAGCGAAGTATAGCAAAGCCACCGAGTTTTTCTGGGTGCAGGAAGAGCCCGAAAATATGGGCGCGTGGCCGTATATTTGCCGGAAATTCCATAACGATAAAGTGATCAATGTGAACGTTATTTCGCGGCAGGAAGGGAGCAGCACAGCTACCGGTTTCGCAAAACAGCACGCCGCGCAGCAATTATATATACTCTCAAAGGCATTCGAAGCGCCGCCCGGAAAGGAAGTAAAAGCGACGATAAAAGCAACAGCCGAAAAAATGGCTAATGCGGGTGCGGATTGATTTTATAAGATAAATTGAAATTTGATTATTTGAAAATAAGAGTCAATTAATTTTCAAATCGGCAAATTTTCGAATATACAAATACTACAATATGAGTTTAACGATCAAAGTTCCGCCGGTAGGCGAATCAATTACAGAGGTAACCTTATCAGGCTGGAAAAAGAAAGACGGCGACCAGGTGCAGATGGATGAAGTTATTGCCGAGTTGGAATCAGATAAAGCTACGTTTGAGCTTACGGCCGAAAAAGCCGGCACTTTAAAAACTGTTGCTAAGGAAGGCGATACTTTAGCTATTGGGGCAGTTGTTGGCACTATTGAAGAAAACGGCGCTTCGCCGGCCCCTGCAAAAGACGCTGCACCTGCGGCACAGCCTCAGGCTGCCGCCAATGCGCCGGCCCCTGCAGATGCCGCGCCTGTAGTTGCTACAAACGGCCAGGCAGGAAAAGGATCGCTGGAAGTAAAAGTTCCCACCGTTGGGGAGTCAATTACCGAGGTAACCTTGTCGCGCTGGATAAAAAAAGACGGGGAAAACGTTGCAATGGACGAAGCCATTGCCGAACTTGAATCGGATAAAGCCACTTTCGAATTAACCGCCGAACAAGCGGGGGTATTACATACCAAAGCAAAAGAGGGCGACGTTCTGCCGATCGGCACGGTGGTATGCACCATTGAAGGCGGGGTTTCGGCTGCTAAACCGGCGGCTCCTGCGGCTACTCCCGCCACAACTCCGGTCAGTCAGGATAGCAACAATAAACAAACTACATATGCATCGGGCACACCATCGCCCGCTGCTGCTAAAATACTGGCCGAAAAAGGTGTGGCGGCAAGTTCGGTTAGCGGCACCGGTGTTGCCGGAAGAATAACCAAGGAAGACGCGTTGCTGGCAGAAAAAATTTCCGAAAATCCACAGGTTGCTAAAGGGACCCAGAGGCCGGAGGCCGGAGGTCAGAAGCCGGAGACTGCTGCTCCAAAAACTGAGACTGTTTCTTCGGGTGCAAGAGAAGACAGGCGCGAAAAAATGTCGTCGCTGCGTAAAACCGTTGCAAGGCGCCTGGTTGCTGTAAAGAATGAAACGGCGATGCTTACCACTTTTAACGAGGTGGATATGTCGCCCATCATGGAAATACGCGCCAAATACAAGGATAAGTTCAAAGAGAAGCATGGTGTTGGCCTCGGCTTTATGTCGTTTTTTACCAAGGCTGTTTGTGAGGCCTTGAAAGACTGGCCTGCTGTAGGCGCCCGCATCGACGGTGAAGAAGTGATCTACAGTAATTATGCGGATATTTCCATCGCCGTTTCAGCACCAAAAGGCTTGGTTGTACCGGTTATCCGCAATGCCGAAAGCATGAGCCTTGCCGATATCGAAAAAGCGGTAGCGGCACTGGCTCTAAAGGCACGCGAAAACAAGCTAACCATTGAAGAAATGACCGGCGGTACATTCACTATTACCAATGGCGGTGTTTTTGGTTCGATGATGTCAACGCCGATATTAAACTCGCCGCAGTCTGCCATCTTAGGCATGCACAATATTATTGAGCGCCCGGTTGCCGTGAACGGGCAGGTAGTTATCCGACCGATGATGTACCTGGCCCTCTCTTACGATCACCGCATTGTTGACGGCCGCGAGTCGGTAAGCTTCCTGGTAAGGGTTAAGCAATTATTGGAAGATCCTGCGCGGTTGTTGCTGGGAGTGTAAAGAAGCTTATTAACAAATATTCAAACCCGGTAAGTGCCGGGTTTTTTTCGTCTTAAACTATTTCCATATTCTCAATTGTGAACGTTTATTTCTTTGGGCCATTGCGAGATTGACACCCGATGCGCTCGTTTTTTGTCATATCGCTAAATGCTATTTTTAATACGTGTAATTATAGATAATATCTATGAACACATAGATTCTTTGTATAACCCGGTGCTCGAAAAAGTGCTATCTTTGTAAAAAATAAAATACAATATTATTAATATGCTAACAATAGGTCAAAAATTCCCGCAATTTTCTAAAACAGCGGTTGTAAGTATTGAAAAAGGAAAAGAGTTTGAAACAATAACGTCTGATTTCCTGGTTAACGAGGATAACGTTTGGACGGTAATGTTTTGGTGGCCAAAGGATTTCACTTTTGTTTGCCCTACCGAGATCGCTGAATTCAATAAAAGCTACGGCGAGTTCCGCGACCGCGACACCCGTTTGATCGGCGCATCTACCGACACTGAATTTGTGCATGCCGCATGGAGAAGAAACCATGACGACCTGCGCGACCTTAAATTTCCGATGCTTGCCGATACGTCAAAATCATTGGCTGAAGAATTAGGCATATTGGAGCCAAACGAAAAAATAGCTTACCGCGCCACTTTTATTATCGATCCTACCGGCGTCATCCGCTGGGTGTCGGTTAATGACTTAAGCGTTGGCCGCAACGTGAAAGAGGTTTTACGTGTACTGGATGGTTTACAAACAGACGAGCTTTGCCCATGTAACTGGGTTAAAGGTGAGGAAACTTTAACTGTTTAATAATTTAATACAAAGTCCCCGCGTTGATCTAGTGCGGGGACTTTTTTTATTACACAATTTCCGGAAATCATGAACGAATCAACCGAACTGATAAGCGAATTGCTGCAAAGCCTCGGCATAGATACAGCATATCGCACCAATGCCCTTACCTTGCTTGAAAAAGGCGAATCGCGCTATTTAAGAGATCTAAAGCTTAACCTGACCAGTACCTTTACGTCAGAGCATCTGAGCACTAAGGAATGCGCCTTGTTGGGGCTTTCCATCGCCGTAAACAATAATAACGGCCCGCTTACAACGTTTTTTACCCACTATGCCGAAGAGCAGGGTGCCACCCCTGCTGAGACGGCCGAAGCGGCGGCCTGTGCTTCGTTGCTGGCTTCAAACAATGTGTTATACCGTTTTCGCCATTTCACGCAAAAGGAAAAATATAACCAGATACCTGCGCGTATACGCATGCAGATAATGATGAACCCGGTAACCGGTAAAGAGTTTTTTGAAGTAATGAGTTTGGCTGTTTCGGCAGTAAACGGCTGCGAAATGTGTGTAAATGCACACGAAGGATCGCTCATAAAAACCGGCACTACCGAGGAGCGTATTTTTGATGCGATACGGATAGCATCGTTAGTGACTTCGGCTGGAAAAGTGATCTACTAATAACTACCCAAATGTTCAGGATGATATTACCCCGCAAACGCGGGGTTTTTTGTTTTCGGGCTATTTTTGCCGGTTGCCAATTGTAAATTAATTGTGACGAATATTGATTTAAATTCTTCATTTCTCTTGTTTGATATAGCCTTGTATAGCCTAAAATAGCTGGAGTTTAGCTTACAGTCCACTGAGATAATCAGGATGCCGGGGCAACTGACGGGCAATAACGGGCGTATAAACCAGCAATTCACAATTGTAAATTCGCCGATACAAAATGCCGTTTTACGCATATATAAGCAATATTTGAATTGAAATTCGTTGATGTTGTAACGAAATGGGAGCAGCACAACGTAGTACCAATACCTAACACTGATTAAGATGATCATACTTTTATGCGGGTTATCCGGCGCGGGGAAGACAACCCTTGCAATGGCCGTTAAACACAAATTGGCTGAGTCTGAGATTTTTATTGAACTCATTGACGCGGACGAATACCGGCAGCGGCTGTTCAAAGATCTTTTATATTCAAAAGAAGACCGAAACGAAAATATAAGGCGGCTGGGTGTTATCGCAAATAAATTTTCGTCCCATAATATCATAACTATTATCAGCGCGATAAATCCATATGATGAGATCCGCAACGAATTGGTAAAATCCTATAAAAACGTTAAAATAGTACATGTTGACTGTCCGCTGGCGGTGCTGGTTAAAAGAGATACAAAGGGACTTTACAAGCGGGCGCTTCTTCCATCGGATGATCCGCAAAAAATAAACAACCTGACCGGGGTAAATGATCCTTTTGAGGAGCCCGCTAACCCCGATTTATATATTAACACTTATAACTTAACAATCGATGAAAGTACGAATGAACTTTACTCATTCATAATGGAGAACAGATACCCGCTTAAGAAGTCGGTAAACCATTATTAAGCGGCATTAAATACCCCTATTAAAATTTTTTGTTATGCCCCATAATATATTGGTTATTGTAGGGATGCACCGGTCTGGTACATCCCTCGTAACAAACTGGCTGGAGAAATGCGGCCTGGAAGTTGGAGAACGGCTGGAAGCTGCCACCCCCAGCAATATCAACGGCCACTTTGAGGACCTGGAATTTAAGATATTGCACGAGGAGGTTTTAACCAGTAAAAACCTGCCGTCATCCGGCCTGGTCGAGGTTCACGATGTGGACTTGTCGGTGTACCAAACGGAAAAACTCAAGAGCATTATCAACGTTAAAAACAAGCTTTACGATCAGTGGGGGTGGAAAGATCCGCGTACCTGTTTGTTCCTGGACACATACAGGCAGTTGTTGCCTGAGTCAAAGTATCTTGTTGTAGTGCGGGATTATCAGTCGGTAATTGATTCATTATTGAGGCGGGATTTTTTAGAGATCGACAAGCGTAGAGTATCCCGTCATTTCTTTTCAAAATTGATCTGGAATATTTTTCGTCGCGAACGCCAACAGAAACTGTATTATCAGCGGAATGCCGAACATTACCTGAAAGTATGGCTGGCTTATAACGAAGAAATATTGAAAACGGTAAAAAGCATCCCCCAGGGCGACTACCTGGTGATCAATTACGCTATGCTCGAGAAAAGAGACAATGAGGTATTTAATTTTTTAACCGAAAAGTGGCATTTTTCGCTAACCTATTCCAGTTTTAAAGATATATTCAAAAAATCGTTAATGAATAGCGTAAAAAATATGGAGGATTTTATACAGGATAAGGTTTTGCTGATGAAGGCTGATTATATTCAAACACGTTTGAAGTCACTTACGCGTTACAACTAAACGCGGACAACTATTTTATTCCAATTTCGGTTTTAGGAATGCTGTTTTTGAGTTTCCTGGCATAAACCGTTTTCATACCTTTACCAAATCAACCGGTAAACTGGTACCATGCCTTATAAAGCTGTAAATACTTCACCCCCACCTGAAAGAACGATTTTATATTTTTTATTGGCATGGACGATACTCAACGCAGTACAAGCATACACCCTCGAATTGCAGGGCGACGAAGCCTATTACTGGCTTTATTCGCGGTACCTGGATTGGGGGTATTTCGACCACCCGCCCATGGTGGCCTTGTTTATCCGCATCGGCGATAGCTTATGGCATAGCGAACTAGGCCTCAGGCTCGCTACCGTGCTTGCCAGTTCGGCTTCCGTTTACCTGCTATTGCTCATTTTAAAAAAGTACAGCGTCGACGCAAAGGCTTTCATGCTGGTTATTTCCGGCGTTTTTATATTTCATATCTACGGGTTCACTACCACGCCCGATGCTCCTCTTTTCTTTTTCACCGTATTGTTTTATTTCGTTTACCAGCAGTACATTGAAAAAGATAAGTGGGGCCTGGCTGTTTTGCTGGGATTTATAGTTGCCTGCCTTCTTTATAGCAAGTATAACGCTGTGCTAATTATCGGGTTCACCCTGCTATCAAATATAAAACTGCTAAAGCGCGGGTCATTCTGGCTGATCGTCGTACTGGGGGCCATATTATTCCTGCCGCATGTATTCTGGCAGGTAAACAATGGTTATCCTTCTATAAATTATCACCTGTTCGAGCGTTCGGCGCGCGTGTATAACTTTACCGACACCTTTTCGTACCTGCCGGGGCAGCTGCTGATGGCCGGCCCGCTTATAGGCTGGTTTTTATTTTACAAGGCATTTACCATCCGTGTTAAGGACGCGTTCATCAGGTGCTTATTGGTAAATTGCGTGGGTACGTTGCTTTTCTTCCTGGTCAGCAGCTTTAAGGGAACAGTGCAACCGCAGTGGACCTTTGTGCTATTTGCCCCGCTTGTTATGCTGACCCTTATCCAATTTCATCGGTCGGGCGGTATACCGCGATGGTTGTTTCGGCTTGGAATGGTAAACCTTGCTTTAATTCTGACTGTCCGGGTGATCATCATCTTTGGTTTTGGTTTTGCGAAGACCTATGGCCACCTGAAAAGCTATTACGGGTTTAAGGATTGGACAAGCGAGGTAAAAAAACGCGCTGGAAATTCGTATGTGGTGATGAGCGAAGGTTTTCAAAATCCGTCAAAGTATAACTACTATACCAACAGCTTAAAATGCTTTGCCTATGATCCCTGGTATTACCGGCGCACTCAATTTGACATATGGCCAATGGAGGATAGTATCCAGCACAAAAGAGTTTACTATTTATTTTATCAGCCAATTAAAGGCGTTACAACCGATTCGATAAAAGTAGCGGCCGGTACCTGGTACGGCGGCTGGGTTGATGATGTGCGAACATATCAGAAGGTAAATTTCGAAACCCCGGTCGAAAACATCACAGCTTCGCCGGGACAAAGGCTTGTTTTTGATTTAACAGTAACCAATCCATATCGTCATGCTATAACCTTCACCAACAAAGGATACCTGCATCCCGTGATGCTGGAGGCCTGTTTTTTTAGCGGAGATAGTGCAATTGCTGTTCAAAAAGCAGCGGATACATTTAACAATATTAGTTTAAAGCCCGGAGAAAGCGCCCATTATACGTTTAACATAACAGCTCCGATGCAAAAAGGCAATATGGAGTTGTTATTTTCTTTACGGACCGAGCCTTTTCCCGGCAGTAAAAACAGCAGGATTATTAACTTTACCGTCAAATAACCCCTATTATTTAAAATGATCAAAAAAATCTACTTCACCATCCTGGTAACAGTAATTACAGCGACCGCGGCGCTGGCGCAAACCGTTGATGTTAATTTTAACGGCCTCGCTTTTTTGGATAACCGGGAATACAAGGATTTTATCCCCCGCTCACGCACTTATTCGGGCACACTTACCGCACTTGATTTCGGGTTGAACCTCGACAGCTTAAACCACTTCGTTGTGGGTGTAAATGGCATACACGAATTTGGCGCAATTCCGTTTTTCCTAAAAGTAAACCCGGTATTTTATTACAAATATCAAAGCGCAAACTGGCTGTTTTTCGCTGGGGAATTTCCACGCGAAGGATTGCTGACCAATTACCCGCGTGCGTTATTGAACGATACCCTGCGTTATTTCCGCCCCAATGTAGAAGGTTTACTGGCCAGGTATCAAAGTGCGCATTTTATGGAAACAGGGTGGATCGACTGGTTAAGCCGCCAAACCCAAACACAGCGCGAGCAGTTTTTATTCGGGTTTGAAGGCAAGTATAAACCATGGTTAGCCGGACCGTTTTATGTTTCGCATTACTTTTTCCTGATGCATGATGCCGGGGCAGAGATATTGTTGCCCAACGATCATATAAACGATAACGGTGCCGCACAGGTGCGGCTGGGGTTGGATTTTACCCACAAACAACGATTACTTGACTCGCTGTCCTTTGAGGCGGGCGGAATGATATCGCTACAGCGAGAACGCGGGATCAACGGGTTCAAAACACCCGCCGGGTTTGTTGCAAGTGCTTATGCAAGCTATGGCCGTTTTGCAGCCTTTAACGAGTTTTACGCGGGTCAGGGCTCATATATTGATTATGGCGATTCTTTTTACGAAAAAAAATTCTACGACCGGCTGGATTTGATATTTACCCCGTTTTCAGCCGCAGGCTTAAAAGGCTCGTTCATTTTGAGTATTCATCGTACGCCTGGCTATACAAGCAACCAGGAAGCATTCAGGGTGACGTATGACCTGGGCAGGAAAGTCATCGCACGGTTTAAAGAGGAAAGCGACAGGTAAAGGCCAAATGTTAAAGGCGAAGGGTAAAAGGTTAAATTCTAACTTGATTAGCCATTCGCCTTTTGCCTCAAAATCAATATCGGCTAATATCACCGCTGCCGCTTTTTTTACTATTAACGCTTTTAACGGCCCCGGTATAATGCACATCGCCCGAGCCATTTACTGCCGCGTCGACCCGCTGGCTGGCATTTACGTATGCATCTCCCGAGCCGGAAACGCGCACGGATGAATTTACGGTAACCAGGTTCCGCGCGGTAAAATCACCGGAACCTACTACGCTAACCGCGGAGTTTTCAGCATGGCCGGACAACCGCATATCGCCTGAGCCCGTGATGCTGCTTTCCAGTATTTTTACCTCGACCCTGCCTGTCATATCACCCGAGCCGGTAATTCTTAATTTTAAAGAATTGGCAGTTATTCCATCTTTAAAAGAAACATCGCCCGAGCCGGATATATTGATACTATTAATGTCTTTTGCAACAACGTATACCACTATTTTCCGGTGATTTCCCCACGAAAAGCCCCAGTTCCAATTATTGTGCTTACTATATATTTTTAATACCCCGCCGTTAACTTCGGTCAAAACACGGTCTATCATATCAGCCGGCGCTTCAACCTTTACCGATTCTGCAGCGCCTTGCTTTATATACACATCATACGGCCCGGCCACATTTACTGCGTTAAAGCCTGAAAGGTGACGGTCGACAATTTCGGATGCATTTGCCTTTGCCACCAGGTTAGATTTAGCAAAGGCATGAGTGCTGGCAGTTAATAGCATAACCGCCAGTAAAATTTTAGCATATGATTTCATGGTTGCAGGTTTTTGAATTAGACGACTGTTACACGGTTTAGGTTACAGTTGAATAAAAATAAACCATGTTATTTACAACATTTGAGTAAGGAGTTAGAAGTCAAATCAAACCATCGTGTTTTAAACGTTGAGCAATAAGGTCTGCATCAACCGTATCACGTTCACTTTTTAAATAAATTTCCGAAAGATATACGATCTCATTTACCGTAACGACATAAGTAATTACCCTCGCACCGCCGGATTTTCCCTTATTTGTACCTGAAATGGCCAGCCTGATCTTGTACATGTTTTGACCAAGGTCGGTTCCAAGTTTAGGATTTATTTCCAGCTCGTTGATCAAATTCGACAGGTCGGCTCTAATGCCTTTGTGTTTTTTGGCTATCCTTTTAATCTCTTTATCAAAATGCAAAGTGGTTTTAACACTAAAGCTCATTAAGTAACTCCCTTGCGTCCCTCAGCTCGATTTTACCTTCCTGGTGTAATTTAATTTGTTCTAAAGACTGTTTCATGTTTTTATAAACACGCTGTTCGGCCTTATTCAACGGGCGTTGAGCGTGGCCAGGCTCCGACTCTATATTGTAGCTTAGCCCCAGGGCATCTAATACAGCTTTGACGGCCTTTTCAGACTTCTTGTTGTCAATATTTACGGTAAGAGTTGTCATTGTAACCAAAATTACAAAATATTCTTTAAATAATTAATTTAACCAGTGGCATGCTGGCATCGAATAATGAAGCCCAAATTTGAAATTCATTATTCGATACTGGGTGTTCACTTCTATTTAATCCACCAGCACCCCTATGTAATAATTAAACGTATCCACCTCGATATTATCTTTAGTGGCATTTTTAATATCAACCGGCATAAAATGCGTGGTTGGCGTAATGAATTGGTATTCGCCACCTTTTACCCTTACCCGAACGGGCATTTTAAAACCTTTTACATCTGCTATCCAGCGGCACTGGAGCCGGCCGTTGATGACCATAAAATTTAAGATAGGGATATCTTTATACTTAAGATATTGTTCAAATACCGGCGATAGGTTTATGCCGGCCTTTTCATTGATGTAGTTTACAACCTGGTCGTAAGTTACCGTCTGGTGGTAGAATGTTTTATTCAGCCCGCGTAAAATGCCGCGCCATTTTTCATCATCATTAATAATGGTCCTTACCATATTCAGCAGATTGCCGCCCTTGTAATACATATCGCCCGAGCCTTCCTTGTTTACGTTGTAAACACCTACAATTGGCGCATCATTCTGAATGCTATGCCGCGTGCCGTGTACATATTCCTGCCCGGCCAGCTTGCCGTACCGCTGCTCAATAAATAACGATTCGGAGTAATTGGTAAAGCTTTCGTGTATCCACATATCAGCCAGGTCCTTCGAAGTAATATTATTGCCGAACCATTCATGCCCGCTCTCGTGCACGATAATAAAATCCCATTTCAATCCCCAGCCCGTTCCCGAAAGGTCGCGCCCGAGATAGCCATTTTGAAAATGATTGCCGTACGCCGTTCCGCTCTGGTGCTCCATGCCCAGGTGAGGTGTTTCTATCAGCTTATAGCCATCTTCATAAAATGGGTATGGGCCAAACCAGTACTCAAACGCTTTGATCATATCCTTCACGTTCTCGCCGAATTGCTTTTTGGCTTTCGCCAGATTGTAATTCAGCACCCAGTAATCAAGCGTTAGTTTGCCCTTTTCGCCGTCATAGGTATCGTCAAAATGGCTGTACTTGCCGATGTTCGCTTCTATATCATAATTGTTGATCGGGTTGGCCACAAACCAGTCGAACCGGCTATAGCCATTTTTCAGATCAGTTACCTTACGCAGGCGCCCGTTCGAAACATCCTGCAAACCGTTGGGCACGCTGATGCTGATTAACGCACTATCCACCTCGTCGTACTGATGATCCTTATTAGGCCACCACACACTTGCGCCCAGGCCCTGGCAGGCCGTAGCAACCCAGGGGTTGCCAATGGAGTCCTTAGCATAAACTACCCCGCCGTCCCATGGTGCACGTTTGGCTATGGTTGGGTGCCCCGAATAATAAACAGTAAACGCATCCTTGCTTCCTTTTTTTATAACATTCGGGAAGGTCACAAAAACTGCATTGTAT
The DNA here is from genome assembly GCA_035568395.1 of Mucilaginibacter sp. GTDB lineage: Bacteria > Bacteroidota > Bacteroidia > Sphingobacteriales > Sphingobacteriaceae > Mucilaginibacter. The sequence continues at coordinate 27,381 of DATMOF010000013.1, forward strand.
TCGCGTTTAAAGGGCAACTCTTTGCCTTTATATATCACCCGCTCAACCTTTAAGTTGGCAAACAGATCGAACTGTAATTTAGTAAAATCCTGTACCGCGGTAAATTTAAACAGGTTGCTGCCGCTGATAGACTTATCGTCGATATTAAACTTAACATCCAGGTGATAATAGTCAATATCATAACAGGTACGTAAAGGAGTTAAATACCCGCGCAATGAATCGGCGCGGGTAAACTTTTCTTTCTGAACTCCCAGCTGGGCCCTTGCGTTCGCACTAACCAGGGCCAGGAGCACGATTAACAATCGGTTTATTTTCATTTAGTCGGCGTAATCTATTCTTAATCGGTGAAATCTACATATAATCGGTGAAATCATCATTCCAATACCGTTACGCGCACGCCCGACTTATTTTGCGCATCGTGATAGATCCTTATCGTTGCTTTCTGAAAATCCGAATCTTTTGCGTGATAAATATCCTCAAATTTTTGCGGGTTACGGTCAGCCAGCGGGAACCAGGAGTTTTGCACCTGTATCATGATGCGATGCCCTTTCCTGAAAGTATGCGCCACATCGGGCAGGTTGTATTTTATCTCGGTTACCTTACCCGGCACAAATGGCTCGGGGTGTTCAAATGAGTTGCGGAACTTGCCCCTGAATATTTCGCCGCGTACCAGCATTTCATACCCGGCCAGTGTTACATTTTTTGGATTAGGCTTGGGGTTTGGATAATTGTCCGGGAACACATCGATCAGTTTTACAACATAATCGGCGTCGGTTCCTGATATTGAGGAAAACAGATCAGCAGCTACCGGGCCGGTAAGCGTTATGTCGTCAGTCAGTTCATCGGTTTGATACACTTTAACATCCGGCCTGCGTTCGGCAAAGCGTTGGTCGTCAAGCATATATTCACGTGTACGGTGTGATTGAATACCATCTTGATATGGCACCGGGGCATTCGGGTCGCTAACATACTCGTCAAACCCGCCGCCTGCTTGCGGTGGTGTGAATGAAAGCTTGCCGTTTGGATGAAAGTACAATGTTTTTTCAACGGTATTTTGAGGCGGCCAGGTTTTAAACTTATGCCACTCATTACTGCCCGACACAAAAACAGTAGCCTTCGGCAGGCCCATTTCGCCTTCGCCCTTCAGGTAATATTTAAAAAATGGCAGCTCAACATTTTCCTCAAACCAGGCGCTTGTTTTCGAGCCGAAATCCTGGTCGCCAAAAAACTGGCCGTCGCCACGTTCCCAGCCGCCATGGAACCAGGGGCCCATTACCAGCATATTGGGGTGCGAAGCCGGGTTTTGCTTTTCGAGCGATTCGAAAACGTGCAGGGCGCCAAAACAATCCTCGGCATCAAAAAAACCACCCACTACCATTGTTGCAGGCGTGATATTTTTCAGGTGCGGACGAATATTCATACCCTTCCAGAACGAATCATAGTTGGGGTGTGCCATCATGTTATCCCAAAACTTTACGGAATCGCCCAGGAAACGCTTCTTAAAATTCGGGAGCGCGCCTAGGCCCAGGTAAAATTTATAATTGTCGGCTTCTGTATATTTAATACCATTTTTAAACTGCGTCGGCGTTATCGGTTGCGGGCGGGGTACGCCGAAACTCGTCAAAAAAGCAAACGCGTCCATCTGGAACAAAGCGCCGTTGTGGTGAAAATCGTCGCCGATGAACCAGTCCGTAACCGGGGCCTGGGGCGATACAGCCTTTAGCGCCGGGTGCGCGTTTGGCAGCGAGGCTGTTGAATAAAAGCCCGGGTATGAGATGCCCTCGATGCCTACTTTGCCATTATTATTTGGCAGATTTTTTATCAGCCAGTCTATTGTGTCGTAGGTATCCGAACTTTCGTCCACCTCTTTATTGCTTTTTTTATTGTCGATATTAGGGCGTACGTCTACAAAATCGCCCTCGCTCATCCACCTTCCGCGCACGTCCTGGTAAACAAAAATAAATCCTTCTTTCTCCAAAAGCCGGTTTTGACCTAATGACCTCTTATACGCGTTTTCGCCATAAGGTGCAACGGTGTAAGGTGTGCGGGTCATAATGATCGGGTATTTTTTTGACTGGTCTTTTGGCAGATAAATGGAAGTAAACAGGCGTTTCCCGTCACGCATAGTAATATACTTTTCCATTTTGGTGTAATGGTCTCTGACGTAGCCTGTATCAGTGGATGATTGTGAATAAGAAAAGGTGCACCAGGCCGCAAAGGCCAGCAGGAGGAGTGATTTTTTCATTGAATGAGTCAGTTTAAGGGGCTAATTTAATAAGTTAATCCTTAATATGCTATTCGTGTCAATTCTGTTACAATCGGAGAGAATTGCAACACTTATTAAATAAATTTAAAAAGTATTGCTGAAGTGATAATTATTTTATTAAGTTTGTAATATTATAATAGATGCTCCGAAAAATAAATAATAGAACTTTTGGTAACCTTATGTCGGTAGGGTTAAATTTAATAGTTAAAATTGGTTTGAGAGATCCCCGCCCCGGCGGGGATTTTTTATATATAATTACCTTGTAAATAGCATTCAACATGGCAAGATTAAACCTATTAGAAGAGACGCGATACGAGAAGCTGCCGGTAACGGTGTACGGGAACCAGCAGCAAGCCTCACTGGCGGTAGCGGCGCGGATAGCGAAACTGATCCGTGAAAAAGACAAAAAAGGCGAAAA
>DATMOF010000014.1:0-43268 GCA_035568395.1 Mucilaginibacter sp.
ACTTCCTTGCTAATTTACGATGACTTGTCCCTTTTGTCAAATGCTCATTGATTATATGAGCTGCTAATTTTTCGTCCATTTGTTTACTTTTTGTGTAAACCTATTTCAGGACAAGACAACCTGCGACAAAAAGTGCGACAGGTGCGCCACCTTATTGATCTATATTGATTAATTTTCAACTATCACCGCCCGTTTAATATAATCAAGCTTCGGAAAACGCTGCTTTAAATATGCGTTGCCGCCTGCAAAAACCGAATCTTGGTGACCGGCCCGTATGCCGCCGCCCGAGCTTTCGCCATAGCCGGCATAAAGCGCATCGGCAATATCCATGCCCTGTATTATTTTGGCAAATGGGGCAAACTGCTGCGCATCAAGGGTTGAGCTATTGTCGCGTAAATTGATAAAAACCTGCGTGGTGCGCCCGTTAGGGTCTTTGAATGCGAAAGCTACCGTTCCGCGCGCATTTGATACTTTACGTGCGTCGTCGGGGATGGTTTTTGTGCGCCAGCGCTGGGCAATTTCGGGAGAGGCTGCTATGCCAAACTGCGCCCATGTTTTATCGCGCACGCGAAAAAAGGCCGTATTATTGTAATAGCCGTACCGTACCAGGTTATAAAACCTGTCGGCGCCATTTGGCGCCCATTCGCGCCGCACTTCCATCATGATATTTCCTTTTGTGGTTTCGAGCAGGACGTTAAATACCGGGGGTGCTTGTTTGGCGAATGCTTGACTATCGGGGTGTAGGAGTATACTTTGCGATTTACAGTCCGATAAAAGGGTGGTTATTATTATAGTATAGAAAAGTAAGTTTTTAAGCGGGGACATATTGAGCATATAAAAGTGCATTTCTTTAAAAGTGCAAAATTTATTTAAATTACAACGGTGCAGCGGCGTTATCCGTTTAACAAATGTTGCCTGCCACAAGCAGGACGCCTGCTCGAGCGAAGATTTTTTATTTGAAAATTAAATGGTTGATTTTTTATTTTTTTGCCTCAATTCACACAAATAGCTGCTTAAACACGTTACCTTAATTTAACCATTCAAATTGTTACCGGACCTTTCATATTTTACCGCACGCTTTAACAAACTGACCAGGCTTTGCGGCTGGCTGTTTATTTTGATTTTTCCGTTATGCGGCCTGGCCCAGCGGGCAGACAGCGTTAAAATAAAACGGGACAGTTTAAAAAGCATTCCCGCAAAACCGGTAAAGACAACAACTGAAATCAGCGGGGAGATAACAGATGCCATTTCGCGCAAACCAATCCCGTTTGCCAGCGTCAAGGTGGCCGGCAGCAGCTATGGCACAGGCGCCAATATACGGGGCAGGTTTACTATTGAAGTTCCCGCCGGCTTTACCCGCCTGGTTTTTTCGACCCTGGGCTATCAGCCTGTTACCAAAATCATTAAACCGGGTCAGGCAGCGGAGTTGCTGGTCCGCCTTATCCCAAGCCAAACTTTGTTAAAAGAGGTATCGGTAACTTCGAAAAATAAAAAATACCGCAACAAGGGCAACCCGGCCGTTGAGCTTATACAGCAGGTAATTGACCACAAGGAGCGCAACCGCATGGAAAGCGCGGATTACCTGCAATACGACCAGTACGAGCGTACCGGTTTGTCGTTTTTTAATTTTTCGCCCAGGGTAGCCAAAAGTGAGCTGAGCTTTATGCTGGATACCACGCAGATCATAAACGGCAAAAGACAAACCATGCTGCCGGTATTTTTCAGCGAAAAGCTGATGGAAAATTATTATCGTAAAAGCCCGGCCAAATCCATACAAGTACTAAAGGCGCAAAAGCAAATCAACGTGATCAAATTTATCGACACGGCCGGGCTGGGCGTTTATCTGAATCGGCTGTATGGCGATAACATTGATATTTATACCAATAACATCCAGGTGCTGAATACACAGTTCCTGAGCCCGATCGCTGACCACGCTAAGGATTTTTACAAGTTTTTTATTGAGGATACCATTCAGTCTGGCAATCAAAAGCTGGTTGAGGTAAACTTTACGCCACGTAACAAAGGCGATCTGCTTTTTGAAGGTAAGCTGCGTGTTACCCTTGACGGGAACTATGCGGTAGTGTGGTGCGAGATGAACGTAAATAAGCGTATCAACGTCAACTTTTTAAACAGCTTTCAGGTCGACCTGGATTTTAAGCAATCGCCCGGCGGGCGCTATTACCTGGTTAAAAGTGATGTGAAGGCCGATTTTGGTTTGTACCGGAATGGCGGCACAGGCCTGTTTGGCGAACGGGCGCTATTTTTTTCGAACTATAAGCTAAATGCGCCGATGCCCGTCGCGTTTTACGACGGAAAAGATATGCGTACGCTGCCGGATAACAACCAGGCCGATACAGGCTACTGGGCGCTTCACCGGCCGGATACGCTATCGCTGCAAAAGGCACGGGTATATGCCAACATTAACCGGCTGGAGGCCATGCCATCGTTTAAAAGGGTGTCGTGGGTGGCGGCAGCGATAGCGCAAAATTATGCAGATGCGGGGCCTTTACAGGTTGGCCCGATCGATGCCACCTATTCATTTAATACCCTTGAAGGGTCGCGTCTACAGGCTGGCGGAAGGACAACCCCTGAATTTAATAAATCGTTTTACCTTGAAGGCTATGCCGCCTACGGCACCACGGACACGAAAATAAAATACATGCTGGCCACGTACTTCTCTTTAAACCAGCTGCCCTATTACCGTTTTCCGAATAATTATTTTAAGTTGAGCTACCTGTACGATGTTAACGTGCCAGGACAAAGCTTTGGCAGCTCGCAGTCGGCGCTGGCATCGTTCCATAGCGGTAAAACAACCTACTTTCTGTATAACAAAATACTGGCGGTGAGCTACGTAAAAGATTTTGACAATCATTTTTCGTATAATCTTACCCTAAAAAACTGGGACCAGCAGGCGGCGGGAGCCCTGGTATACCAATTAAACGACGCCAATAACAGTATCGTACACGATCTGACTACCCGCCAGGCGAGTATCGGGCTGCGTTACGCGCCGCATGAGCAGATAATGCAGGGTAGTACCAAACGCTCGACCATTGACAATAAATACCCAATCTTTAGTTTGACGGTCGCGTATGGATCGACGAAGATATTCAATACCAGTTACGACTATACCAATATTGCCGCCAACATCCGGAAGCGTTTCTACCTATCCCAATTGGGACACACAAATGTTACGCTGCTGGGTGGTGTAGTAGCGGGTAAGGTGCCGTTCCCGCTGCTGAACATCAGCCCGGCTAACCAGTCGATCGCGTTTGGCTTCAACTCATACAATGCCATGAACTACCTGGAGTTCGTGACTGACCATTGGGCTGGCCTTAATATTAACCAAAGCTTTAACGGCTTTTTCCTGAATAAAATTCCCCTGATCGAACGGCTTAAATGGCGGGAATACCTGTCGTTTAAAATTTTGTACGGCGGTTTGCGCAACGAGAACAACCCGGCAAATTCACCAAATTTGTTCCAGTTCCCCGCCAGTTCAAACGGCATTTATAGCTTAAACAGCACGCCTTACACCGAAGGCGGTGTGGGCATCGGGAATATTTTCAAACTTTTCCGTGTGGACTTCATCAAACGGTTTACTTATCTTGATCACCCTGGCGCTTCCCTGTACGTGGTAAAGCTTACGTTTAACGTGGATTATTGATCGGCGGCAAAATTCCCTGCAACGAGCAAGGTGTATGCGGCGAATATTTTGTAACAACCTTAGCATATGATCATCAAATAACAGGTTAAAAATCAAGAAGATGAACGCAGATCAAAATGCTGAAACCCCGCCGCAAACGTACACCAGGATTGGTGGGCTGCTGTACCTGGTTATTATAGCCGCAGGCATGTTTGCCGAACTGTTTGTACGCGGTAAGCTCGTTGTGCCGGGCAACCCGGCAGCTACCGCCAATAACATTATGACGCATGAGCTGCTGTGGCGCATCAGCATTGCCACCGACCTGGTGATGCATATTTGCGACGTGCCTTTAATGCTGATATTTTTTATTTTGCTGAGGCCGGTAAATAAAGATATCGCTTTGCTGGCCTTGTTATTTAATTTGATCCAAACGGCGGTGTTGGTGGCCAACAAGCTAAACCTGCTTACGGCATTATTTGCTATAACTGGCGGCGCTAACTTAAAAGCCTTTGATGTGAAACAGCTGTATGACTTAGGCTATAACGCTTTACACCTGCACGATTACGGTTTTGGTGTGGGCCTCATATTTTTCGGCTTCACCTGCCTGATTGTGGGTTACTTGATTGCCAGGTCGGGTTACCTGCCGCGGGCGCTTGGCATATTGATGCAGATCGCAGGTGTGTGTTACCTGGCAAACAGCTTTGCCCTGATCATTGACCCCTCCTTTGCCGGCCGGATGTTCCCGTTCGTTTTGCTTCCCCCTTTTATCGCGGAACTATCGCTTTGCCTGTGGCTGCTGTTGAAGGGCGTAGATATGGAAAAATGGCGCGCGCGAATAGGTCCCCGTCCCGGTTATACTAGCGCGTAATATCGTATTTTACTGTCACTGTCGGCAATAGGGTAGCCATATCCAGCGGTACCTGGTTTTCAGTTATCACAGGTTGTCGGTTACGGTAATAGTCATAAACGGCGGCTTGCAGTCCCCGGGTTTCGGCAGCGGGGATATTAAAGCTGAAGGAGAACGGGATAATAAAATCATGCAACTTTTCGTGATTGGGAATGATCCATTTATGGTTCGATCTTTTTAGCGCCTCAATGGCCGGGCCGGCTAAAATGGGATCGTCGGCATAATAAATAATGATCTTTGAAATGCGGCCCTGCAGGTCGGCGGTAAACTTAAATATTACCGACCCGGAGGCTTTTTTTTGAATGATCTCCGGCGAAACGGTTAAGCTGTCCTTAAAAAAGCGCGTCATAATATCTTTTCCGCCCTGGAAGGGAAAGGACAAGGTTTCCTGCGCCAGGCAGTTTAGTGAGAGGGTTATAGCTGTCAGGAATAAAAGTGTCTTCTTCATTGCTTAATTGTACTGAACACCGGAAGCTGAATATCGAATAACGACATTGAAACTATTTAAAGTATAATCCCCCGGCTAAGATTGGCTGATTAAAGTAAATGATTTTCTGAATATGAACAAACAACACCAGTTTCGTGCCATTGTTTCTAAAATAACCAGAAGTGTACCAGCTGTATCAGGGTGTATCATACTGTATCACCTGTATCACATTCAAAAAGTGATACACCTCCGGGCACTACTCCTCTGCGGGTTTGGGTTCGCGTTTGCTGCCTGTATATAATTCATACTCTAAAAGGCGACAATCGAGCTTGCCATTGTAGAATTCAATTTTACGGGCGGCTGCCAGGCCGATCTTTTTGGCGAGGTCGGGGTTGCCGGTAAAAACATAGCCGCGGTAGCCCAGGCATTCCTTCTTCATAAAATCGCCGATGCGTTTATAGGTAGCCTCCAGTTTGGTGTGTGTGCCCAGGCGCTCGCCGTATTCGGGATTGAACATCACTATGCCGGGCTCTTCAGGTACCTGGGTATCGGCAAAATCACAAACGCTGAATTCGATCAGGTGATCGACGCCGGCAGTTTTTGCATTTTTTTGGGATATGTCGACCGCATCTTCTGAAATATCGGTGGCTATGATCCGGAAACCAATCTCCTTTTTGGCTTTGTCTTTTAACTTTCTTCTCTCGGCAAAGAAAACAGTTTCGTCATAACCGATGATATGCATAAAAGCATAGTTCATCCGGAAGAGGCCGGGGCATTTGTCGGTGGCCAGCAACGCCGCTTCAATGGCCAGCGTACCGGAGCCGCACATGGGGGTAATGAATGTACTGTTTTTATCCCACTTGGTGGCCATAATGGTGCCGGCTGCCAGCGCTTCGAGCATAGGTGCCTTGCCGGGAATTTTGCGGTAGCTATGCTTGGCCAGCGTTTCGCCGGATGTATCTAAAAATATATCTGCTTCGGTTTCCTGCCAGTACAAATGCACCAGCGTTTTATTGACCTCGGCGCCGGAGTTTGGCCGGATGCCTTTCTGGCCTTTTATGCGGTCGGCAATGGCGTCCTTCACTTTCACATTGGCAAAAAGCGGGGTGCGGATATGCTCGTTATTAACATTTGAGGAAACGGAAAAATAACCTGAAAAATCAATGAGTTTTTCCCACTCTATCTCAACCAGGTTATCATAAAGCTGCTGCGGATCGGCGGCGGTAAAGCTTTTGAGCAGGTACAATACCTGGCTGGCGCAGCGTAAATTGAGGTTCAGCGCGATGCAATCGGTAACTGTGCCTAACAGCTCAACGCCGGTTTGGAACACCCGCGTCGGTTTAAAGCCTAACGCTTCGACCTCCGTTTGCAGGTACAGCGAGAGCCTTTTGTTACAGGTGATGATGATTTTACTTTCGGTGTGGAAAACTTGCATGATTTTGTGCGAATTTATGAATTAAATGCACCCGATTTTATTTCTTATCTATTAACTTTACACTTTAAATTTTTTTTACAATGGAAATTAAGGGTAAGGTACATGAAGTGGCTCCAACCGTACAGGTTACAGACTCACTGAAAAAAAGGGAACTGATTTTAGAGTATATCGAAAATCCGCAGTATCCCGAATATTTAAAGTTCGAAGCTATACAGGACCGCTGCAATTTATTGGACAATGTTAAGGTGGGTGATGATATTGAAGTGTTTTTTAATTTGAAGGGACGTCCATGGACAGATAAAACCGGCAAAAAAACGTATTTTAACTCATTACAGTTATGGAAGGTGAACGTGTTAGCTGGCGCCGGCGCAAGCGTTACGCCTGAGTATGCCCCTCCGGCTGATATCAGTGCTGCGCCTGAAGAAGACGACCTGCCTTTTTAATGGTTGGCAGTTTTTAGCTGCGGGTTGCTGGCTAAATAATAGAAATAGCCCTTTAATTTAAAGGGCTATTTTTTATTGGTCTGATTTGTAAACTACAAACCAGCCGCTGCAAACTCAATCTATTCTTCTTTAAGAATTCGTTTTACTACCACATTTTTCCCCTGTTTTACCTGCAGGAAATAAATGCCGTTTAAGCCCAGGCTGAATGTTTTGCTGAAGCTGCCGCCGTTTGATTTTTCGGTCCAGAACACGTGGCCCTCGCTGTCGCATAGTTTAACTTCGGTCGGCATTTTTGCCGGTAACTTAAACATCAGCAATGTTTTGCCGCTTGTAAATTCGGGAACCAGGTTTAGGTTTTCAATTTCAAATTTAGCGCCCTCAACGTGCGGTATCCGCTTCAGGTCGTCATTTGAGGCATCAGATACATAGAAACTTACGCGGGTGCTTATCCCGTCGTTATTGGTATTTACGTAGTTGAAATTCTGGCTATTCCTGCGTTCAAATCTCATCGCGGAACCTCTTAAAGGGCCTTCTATATTATCGCCAAACAGTTCCATCCTGCCCGGATTATCGTTGTTCATCCGGTACCTGAAGGTAAAATTGCGATTTTCGCGATTTCCGGCACTGTCCCTGGTCATCATTTCGCCGGTGATCAACGGAAAACGGTTGCCCCTCCTTTTAAATTCGATCCGGCCGGGCCCGCCGTTAACCGAATCCCGACGTTGAAACAAAAACACCCGTTCGTTTTCGCCATTGGCCCTCGTATCGCCGTTTAAATGCCTGATATCGGTTAATGCCTCCTGCCGTTCTTTGGCAGAGAGCTGTTTTATGTTTTTACCGTTGACTGTGGTGTCGCCATTTTCAATCTTTATTTCCAGGTCTTTTTGATTTTGGGCCATTAGCACAGGGGGCAGTGCAAGTATGGCTATTAAACTAATTGAAAATATTAGCTCAAATCCGGGTTTTAAAAAATGCGCTTTCATATTGTTGTTTATTTATATGTGTCAAAATTAGCAAACTCCTATCTTTCAAGTTGTTAAAAGCGATATTTTATTTGTTAAAAAGTGTTAAATGTAAGCTATGTAGGGTTTTTTAAAATATTTTTGTCTTCCGGATGAAAAAGAAAAGTATAGCCCTTATTATCTGCTTAATGAGCTTTGCACTCTTGGGTGTAATGGGCATGCAATTCTATTTTTTACGGCAATCATTTCAACTGCAGTCCCAGCTTTTTGACCGTTCGGTAAACGAGGCATTAAATAGCGTGGTTACCAAGATATCCAAGCATGACGCACTGAATTTTTTAAATACAAAAGCGCGGCACGTACAAACCGGTCAGACGACGTGGAAGGCTGCCAACCAGAAAAAAGCAAATACGGAAGAAGAGACAATCAGCCCGAAACCACGGGCAAAAAAATTACTGAGCAGCCGCGAAAGGAAGATCGCGTTATTGCGCGATAGTTTGAGGCGGATGATCCTGCACAAACGGATGGATGATGAAATGGCCAGGTTGATGCAGCAGGGCAGTTCCGTTGACCTGCAGCTGCATTACGAAGAGTTCACTGACGATTTCGGTATGGTGCACGGACGGATAACGCCCGTGTTGGTCAGGAATCCTGCGCCGGTTAAGAGAAATCAAAAATTGCATAAATACGATACTATACGTTATATATACAGCGACCCTGAATTTGGCAAGCAGATAATATCGCTGCCGCGCTTAAATGCGCAGTGGCAGCGTGAGCAGGATCGCAAACAAAAGGAAAGACAATTCAGGGAAGTAAAAAAGTTGCTCGAAGCTGATTCGCTGAAAAATTCGCTGCCCGGAAAATCAACTGTCTTTGAAAATTTGGCTGAAGAGTACGGAAAATATGGTGAGCCCCTAAGAATGCGCATCAATCCATTTTGGATCGATACATTGCTGCGGTTTGAACTGCATAACGTAGGTATCTCTTTGCCGTTCAGCTACGAGGTTACTACCGCAAACAGCGATTCGCTTATATTTTCAAAAGCAAGTGATGAAACTGGTGAAAAGCCGACTTTTACTAACGGGACCACTTACCAAACTCCCATATTCAGCAAAGACGTGATAAACGACCCCGGGTTGATCAGGCTCGCTTTCCCGCAAAAAAATACGTTGATTTTAAACAAGATGACGGCCACCCTGGCTACCACCGGGGGCTTGCTTTTGGTTTTGGTTTTCTGCTTTGTTTATACCATTTTCTCGATCCTGAGACAAAAGAAGGTTTCGGAAATGAAAACCGACTTTATCAATAACATGACCCACGAGTTTAAAACCCCGGTTTCAACCATTATGATAGCCAGCGAAGCTTTAAGGGACAGCGAAATTACCCAGGATAAAAGTCGTGTTGCCCGGCTGGCTAATATTATTTACGAAGAAAACGAACGCCTGGGCAGTCATATTGAACGAGTGCTGAATATTGCACGCATCGATAAAAACGACTTCAAACTGGATAAAAAGCCGCTTGATGTTAACGAAATGATATCGGTAGTGATTGACAGCATGGAGCTGAAACTGCAAAAATGCAATGCCGTTACCCACCTCCAGCTCGACGCCGAAAACGCGATCATTAGTGCTGATGAACTGCACTTTTCGAACGTCATCTATAACTTGATTGACAATGCGATCAAATACAGCATCGGGCCGCCTGATATTACGATCAGTACGCTAAACAAAAATGGGCAGGTAGTTATACGCGTTGCGGATAAGGGCGTGGGTATGAGCCGCGATCAGCAAACAAAAATATTTGAACAATTCTATCGCATCCCGACAGGCAACCTGCATGATGTTAAAGGATTTGGGTTAGGTTTGAGCTATGTAAACACAGTGGTGAAGCGGCTAAACGGGATTATAAGTGTCAGGTCCGAAAAAGAAAAGGGCTCGGAATTCGAATTGAAATTCCAGGTAGCGTAGAGAGTCCGAAAGGTGGGAAAGCCCGACCGCGTGCCGCCTTAGCTTTAGCGGTGGCGCAAAGCAGCTCCGTTCCCGGGAACGATATTAGCAAAACAAAACATTCTTTCGAACCTTCGGTCCGATCGTTATAGGGATTTGGACCTTAACCAAAAAACATGAAAAAAATACTACTCGTAGAGGACGACCCCAACCTGGGTATGCTATTACAGGATTACCTGCAGTTAAAAGGTAAGTTCGACGTTGTGTTATGCAAAGATGGTGAAGAAGGCTTGCGGACCTTTACCAAACAAAACTTTGATCTGCTGATACTGGATGTAATGATGCCCAAAAAGGATGGTTTTACTTTAGGCAAGGACATCCGGAAGATCAACGCGCAGGTGCCCATTATTTTCGCTACTGCGAAGGGGATGATCGAGGATAAGACACAGGCATTCAACTTAGGCGGCGATGATTATATCACCAAGCCATTTCGTATCGAAGAGCTCCTTCTCCGTATAAATGCGCTGCTAAAACGAATGAGTAATTCTGAAAAGCACGAAGAAGAAAAGCAAACGACGTTTAAAATAGGCCGGTACGTTTTCGAGTACGGATTGCAGGTTATTACCATTGGCGGAGTACAGCAAAAACTATCAACCAAGGAAGCTGAACTGTTGCGTTTACTCTGCCTGCGGAAGAATGAAGTGCTCACGCGCGAAGAAGCGCTGCTGAATATCTGGCACGACGACAATTATTTTAACGGTCGCAGCATGGACGTTTTTTTAAGCAAACTTAGAAAGTATTTGAAAGATGATTCGACTGTTGAGATCATCAACGTACATGGGCGGGGTTATAAACTGCTCATCAACTAGTCATCGCCCATATCTTCGCCAAAATGGATGATATTTCCGTTATTATCCAGTATGCTGAACTGTTTCATCCGCCAGGGCTTTTCTTCTAATTTACCGTTGGGGTGAACGATGCCAAGCGGCTCGTACCTGGCATAAAGCTCATCTATCCCGGTCACGTTGATGTAGCAGCCCGTAGCTTTGGGTATTTCAGGATCGGTGCAGGGCCACAAATGCAGTTGTACTTTATCCTTACTTAAAATAAGATATCCCTCCCAACTCGAGTGGAAAGTAAAGCCCAATTTTTCGGTATAAAATTTAATCGATTCCTGTTCGTTAAGGGAAGCCAGGATAGGCACGGCTGATTTGAGCATAGTTTATGAGATTAAGTTTATTTACGCGACCGTATTTTGAAAACAGTTCGATCAAGCCGGGGCGGTTCATTTTCGGGGTAGTTATACGCTATGCTGTTTAAGTAGTTGGCAATGCGCAAACGTTCCTGCCATGTCAGCTTTTTATAATAGGCAGCGTGGTTTGATGCTTCTTCTGCCGTTTGTGCTTTAAAGGCCGTTCTGTCTAACCGGTATGAACTCATTATTCAAATATACTTTAAAAAGAGAAATCCTGTAACAACTTTGTTAGCGGGCTATTTCAATTTCTGCGGTTTTTATTAATAAGTTTGTTTACAACTGACAAAATTATTAATCATGAAAACAAAATTACTTTATTCGTTCGCGCTTTTTGCAGGCGTGCTGGGTTCTGCATTTGCGCAGGAGCGTGTTGATCCTGCAATGGTTCAAAAAATACGGGACGAGGGGCTAAACCATTCAAAAGTAATGGAAACCGCCTTTTATTTGACCGATGTGTCGGGACCGCGCTTATCAGGTTCACCCTCGTTAAAGCACGCGCAGGATTGGGCCGTAAGCCAGTTAAAATCATGGGGCATGGTAAACGCAACACGTGAGCCGTGGGGAAAATTTGGCAAAGGCTGGGAAGTTGAAAAAAACTATGCGGCTATAACTGTTCCTTACTATCATGCCATTGTGGCTATACCAAAAGCCTGGACCCCCGGTACAAAGGGCGCAATAAAAGGTGATGTGGTTTTAATAAAAGCCGACACCCTTACCGACCTGGATAAATATAAAGGCACGCTGCAGGGTAAGATCATAATATTTGATGCCAAAGCCGGCGCTGAAAGGACATTCAAACCTGACGCCACACGTTATACTGATGAGGAGCTTGATGCTATGGCAAAAGCAAGCAGTCAGCCGGGCGACCAGCGCAGGGCCGGAGGGCGCAATACCCCCCAGTTTACCGCGATGGCCAAGGTCCGTGCTTTGCGGGCGGCAATAAATACATTTTTAATGGGCGAAAATGTAGGATTGGTTTTAAGCCAGGCACGTGGCAGCGACGGAACGGTATTTACCACCAACGGCGCTTCGTATGCGGATACGGCAAAAGCGGTTTCTCCGGAACTGGAAACCAGCGGCGAGGATTATCAGCGCATTTTGCGGTTGGTAAAAGCAGGGATTAAAGTGACGATGGAAGCCGATATAAAAACACGGTTTTTTGCCGATGACCTGCAGGGCTACGACGTGGTGGCTGAAATACCGGGAACAGATAAGAAATTGAAGGACCAGGTTGTGATGATCGGCGGTCACCTCGATTCATGGCATGGTGCAACCGGTGCTACCGATAACGCAGCAGGCAGCGCAGTAATGATGGAAGCTATGCGCATTTTAAAAGCAATGAACTTTAAACCGCGCCGTACTATCCGCATCGCTTTGTGGAGTTCGGAAGAACAGGGGTTGTTTGGCTCGCGCGGATATGTACTTAACCATTTTGGCGATCCCAAAACGATGGAACTAAAGCCCGAACAATCCAGGCTGTCAGCTTATTATAATCTTGACAACGGTACCGGCAAAATTCGCGGAATTTATTTACAGGGCGACTCGGCTGCCGCGCCGATTTTTAAAGCGTGGCTTGAGCCATTTAAAGATTTAGGTGCCAATACCTTAACAATAAGGAATACCGGCAGCACCGATCACGTTTCGTTTGATGCGGTTGGTATACCCGGATTCCAGTTTATACAGGACGGGCTTGATTACGGCACGCGTACGCACCATAGCAACCAGGATACGTATGATAAATTGAGCGAAGATGACCTGAAACAGGCCGCAACTATCGTAGCTTCATTTGTATATAACACCGCGCAGCGTGATGAAATGATACCGCGCAAAGAATTGCCAAAAGCGCAGCCGGCTATCGCACGGAATTAATTTAATTTGAATACGAATGATGAAGCATTCACCCTTCATCATTCGTTATTCAAAATTCGGTGTTCAATATTCCCGTTCTACTCCAGTTCAATTTTTTCGTGCTGATAGGGTATCTCCACAGCAGGAAAACCTTTGGCCAAAATAGTTTCCCTGAAATGCTGCTGCACCTCGTATTCACCGTGGACAAGGAAAACCTTTTTTACTTTTTGCGGGTCCTGGCAGGATAGGAAGTGTAACAGGTCTTCATAATCGCCATGGGCGCTCATTGATTTAATGGATCGCACTTCGGCTTTTACATCGTAATGTTCTCCAAATATCATTACCTGCCGGTCGCCGCGTATTAAATGGCCGCCAAGCGAATTCGGTTCGCAATAGCCTACCATCAAAATGGTGCATTTGGGATCACCAATATTATTTTTGATATGGTGCTTTACCCTGCCGGCTTCGGCCATACCCGACGACGAAATAATAACACACGGGGTGGGGTCGCCATTCAGCGCTATGGATTCTTCTGTCGATTGCACAAACCGGAGCCCTTTAAAACCAAATGGGTTGTCATCAACTTTCAGTACTTTATTAACCGCCTTATTATAAACTTCGGGATGGTCCATTAAAACCTGCGTCGCTTTTTCTGAGAGCGGGCTATCAACGTAGTAATGCAGATCGGGTAACACGCCTTTTAACTCTAAGGCGTTTAACGCATAAAGTAATTCCTGCGTGCGGCCAACGCTAAATGCCGGGATGATAACCTTGCCCTTTTTTATTTCGCAGGTTTGCTTGATGACATCCAGTAAAGCATCTTCAATTGGTCCAATGCTTTTATGCAACGAGTCGCCATAGGTCGATTCCAGCAAAATATAATCAGCCTGCGGAAACGTTTGCGGGCTTTTCAACAGCATATCGCCATAACGGCCTATATCGCCGCTAAACGTAATATGCGTCGTTTTACCCTCTTCAGTAACAGCTAAATGGACCGCGGCGCTTCCCACTACGTGGCCGGCATCGGTAAATTTAAATTTAACCGCAGGGGTTATCGCGTACTCCTCATGATAGTCAACTATCTTAAACAAGCGCAGCGATTCTATAGCTTGTTCCTCGGTATACAATGCCTCAAGCAACGGCATTCCTTTTTTTAGCCGGTGTTTATTGCTGTAGGCGATATCCTGCTCCTGTATTTTTGCCGAATCCATTAAGAGGATATGGGCCAGGTCCATCGTAGGTGCTGTGCAGAAAATAGGCCCGTTAAAACCCTGCGCAACCAGGCGCGGTATTAAACCGCAATGGTCAATGTGCGCATGTGATAATATCAGGTAGTCAATTTTCCTGGGGTTAAAGCCAAAATGTTCGTTCAGGTCTTCGGTATGCTCGCCCATACCCTGGAACATGCCGCAATCCAAAAGGATATTGGTCCCGTCCCGTAATTGAAGTAGATGTTTACTGCCGGTAACTGTACGGGCGGCACCATGAAATAATATATTCATTCGTTAGGTTAAGAATTTGTTAAACTACAAAAATGTATCGCTAAAGTTTCTTATAAATTAAACTAAAAATTTAGTTGTGTAATTCATTTATATCATTTAACTTCGATTAGTGTTGCAGAATGGTTATAAATGTTAAAAGAGTTGTAAATGTTCCAGAACCTTTTTAACAACTACAACGCTTACAGCAAGGAAAATAAGAAAATCATGGAAATAAAAGAATTAACCCGCGCCGAAGAACAGATTATGCAGGTTCTGTGGCAATTAAAAAAAGGGTATGTAAAAGATGTGATCGACGTGCTGCCCGAGCCAAAGCCTGCTTATAACACGGTTTCGACAATTATCCGCATCCTGGAAACGAAAGGCTTTGTAGGGCACCAGGCTTTTGGCAAAAGCCACGAGTATCATCCGCTGGTAAGCAAGGAGGAATATCAAAATTTTGCTACCGATAAATTAATGAGCGGCTATTTTGATAATTCGGTAAAACACATGTTCTCCTATTTCGTGAAAAAGGAAAAGATCGACCTGAAAGAAGCGGATGAGATCATGAAACTGATTGAAAAACTTAAAAATAAATAACTATGTACTGGTGGCATTATTTATTGCTGGTAAATACTTACCTGCTATTATTTTACGGGTTTTATGTGCTGTTGCTGCGCAGGGAAACTTTTTTTCAGCTTAACCGGGTTTACCTGGTTGCCGCAGCGCTGTTGTCATTTTTTATTCCGCTGATCCAGTCCGATTGGGTTAAAAGTTTATTTATAACGCGAAGGGTGCAATATTCGATTTACAGCAGCCCGGTTATGTTTTACCAGTTTACGCCAATCCAGCGTACACCCATTACTTTCGGGCAGGTGGCGACCGCCGTTTACCTTGCCGGGATTGTTTTGCTGGTTGCGCGGTTTGGATGGCAGCTGCTAAAATTAGGTAAGGTAATTGAGCAGCCGCAACCCGGCACAGCCTATTCATTTTTCAAAAAAGTAAGCTTGGGCGATAGCCTCACAAATAAGGAAGCTATAGCCGCTCATGAGCAAGCCCATGCAAATCAATGGCATTCATTGGATATTTTGATGATAGAAATGGTAATGATCATTAACTGGTTTAACCCGGTGGTTTACTTTTACCGTTTTGCCATTAAACATATTCACGAGTTTATTGCCGACAGCCAGGCAGTAAAGGCGGGCACAGATAAGGCAGATTATGCGCTACTATTATTGAGCCAAACGTTCGATACGCCTGCGCACCGCCTTGTTAACCCGTTTTTTAATCATAGTTTATTAAAACAGCGGATCATGATGCTTCAAAAAAACAGGTCGAACAGGGTGGCCCTGGTCAAATATGGCCTTTCGGCTCCGTTATTTATACTGATGGTTATTTTATCATCAGCAACTATAACCAACAGCCGCACCGTCCGTCTTTTTAATGACAAGGCCAGCCAGGTGTTTCGTACCCCGGCTGATGCAAGCGGAATGCGCACTGCTCCGAACATTCCGGCGGAATCATTCAAAGAAAGAACAAATCAACTGCCTGGTCCCGCCATCAGATTCAAAAAGCCTCTCTCTGTAACCGTCGCTGATACGATCCCCAAAAAAGACGACAAAGTTTTCTCGGCAGTGGAGCAGATTCCTGAATTTCCAGGAGGATTTAATGCATTTGGCGATTTTTTGGCAGCAAATATTAAATACCCCGAGCAGGCGCGTAGAAATAAGGTACAAGGAAGGGTAATTATATCTTTTGTTGTCGAAAAAGACGGGTCGTTAACCGACATCCGCATAGCACGCGGGGTTGAGGAAGATATCGACCAGGAAGCGATACGGGTGATTAAACTGTCGTCCAAGTGGAAGCCGGGTATTCAACGTGGCAAGCCGGTTAGGGTTGCATTCGCATTGCCGATAGCATTTTCGTTAGATGGCGCCAGGCCCGTTAAACGTATTGAAAATACTTCAGGGGCGGTAATTGAAAGGTCAGGCGGCCTGCCACCCTCTGCGGGTAATGATGCGGTTGCCGGTGAGGTTGATTCCGCAAAAAACCAGGATGCGACCCGTTTAATAGGTACATCAACAAACCCTTTATACATCGTTGATGGCAAAGAGGTCGCGTCGTCATACTTGGGTAAATTAAACCCCAATGACATACAAAGTATATCTGTTCTTAAGGATAAACCCTCGATGGCACTTTATGGGGCAAGAGGTATTTCCGGTGTGATTATTATAACTACCAAGAAAAACGCACTCAAGCTTAAGCCAGTTAAACTTTAAATTACGATACAGCGTACCCTATAATCCCGTTAAAAGGCAACAGGCCATCAGAGCCTTTTTTTTGAAAAAAATTTGTTTTTGCTGATAATTTTTTACATTTATATAAAAAACCTATCACATGAACTGGAAAATCATTTTTCAATTATCAATTTTTGGATTGATAATGGCTTTTGCTACAGTATCACTGATACCCGAAAAAGTTGAACCTGCTTTTTGGTTGGTGATATTTATTTTCTGTGCATATGTTATTGCTAAAGTTTGTACCGGCATGTACTTTTGGCACGGCTTTTTGGTAAGCATGGTCAACTGCATCTGGATCACCGCCGTTCATATGGCATTCAGGGAAACTTATGAGGCCCATCATCCCGACATGGCTTCAATGGGCACAAGTTTACCAGCCTCAATTGCCACTCACCCGCGCATAGCTATGGCTATAATGGGGCCGATCTTTGGCGCCATGTTCGGAATTGTATTGGGCATATTTTCGCTGATCGCTTCGAAACTTGTAAAGAAAAATAAGTAGAGACGCAATGTATTGCGTCTCTACCGGTGCAATTTTGGATTAAACGCAATCAGGTGCCTTACGTTTTTATGGTTTGCTGCGGTCACGTCAAAACCATACTCGGCATTGTTTAGCGGAAGCATAAGCTTCCCCTTAACCAGTTTTAGCATTTCAAATAACGACTCTTGTTCAGGATGTGCCGAAACAGTCGGATAGTAATCTTTCTCGATTTTAGTTTTCTCAACATCGGTTACCAAACTAAATTCCCAGCCTTCCAGCGTGCTCTGGCCGTATTCACTTGCACAATTCTTCAGGTCATATACATACTCCCTGGCTTGCGATTCAACGGATCTGTTTATCATTATTTTTTCTTTTTACCTGCTTCAACTATCGGTTTTACCGCGTCTTTTTTCCCCGACTGATAATCTGAGGGCGCTTTTTTACCCAGCGGATTCGCCGGCTTCTTTTTCTCTTTTACAGTTTGTCTGTCTTTGCTCATGATGTTGCTGATTAGAATCTTTTTACGTGGCCTGGCAGCTAACCGAACCGATAAAGCCGGGTACCTGGAGCAAGCCGAATGTGTTTAATGAAATTTTACCGGTAGAGATGTAAATTCTAACAAGAATTTATAGCAGAATTTATTAAAGGTACGCTTTTTAAACCAATAAGGCGAATAATGACGTAACAATATCATTCTTCAATAACAAAAAACGGCCCGTTGAGCCACGAATTATAAAAAAGCTGACTCAACTAATTCCAAAATTTATACCTTTGAAAACAAATAGCGCGAAAGGCTATTATTAAAAAAAAACGAATAAAATAGCATAACGAAAATGAAACCATTCATTCCAACAGCAGTATACGGTGTTTTAAATTATCTCTTAAGTTTTACACTAATAGCTTCACCATGGCTATTTGGATTGGTTAATGTATCAAGCGCCGCTTTATTGATGCCGATATACATGGGATGGCTGCAATTCATTATGGCTGTTTTTGTGGATAACGAAACAGGTTTTGTTAAGCAGTTCCCCATGCAGATACACCTGGTTATCGACGTTTTTATGGGCTTTATCTTAATGGTATCACCCTGGTTATATACATTTTCATCAAAAGCGTTTTGGCCCGAGTTGCTTTTAGGCGGCCTTTTATTCTGCCTGGGTATATTTACAAAGAAGTCGCCATTCTTAATCAAACCGCATCATTCAGTTCCCGAAGGACAATTAACTTCAACGGATTCAACCGAAGGCAGGCTTAGTATTTAAGTCTAAAGTCTTTAGTCGCGAGTAGGCAGTCACTATAAATAGTCGGCAAGCGTGGTTTTTAATACCTCTATTAATTCCGGATCATTAAACTGGTATTTATCCTCTATTTCTAAAACGACGATTCTCTTATAATGGATTGAGGAAAATCGTTGATTGAGCAGATCTTTATGCCTGCGTTCCATAACGAAAATCACATCCGCCCAATCAACTAGCTTTTGGTTTATTTTTATCCGAGATTTGTCGCTTGTTCCCGCTGAACGTGCCGAATGGGTGTGGTGATTTTTAAAAAGCCCTTCGGCAGTCGGGCTCCGCCATTGATTTTTGCTGCAAATAAAAAGGAGGTTCGACAAGTTGTTGATTTTTTAAGCCCCGCAAGCCTGTTTATAAATTTAACCCTCATCCTGCATTCAACATTTGAAATCTAAAATCCGAATTCAAATCACATTCCCTTCCTTGGCATCCATGCCTGGCTTTTTATCAGCCATTTGCCGTTTGTTAAACGCAATACAAAAGTAAAAGCGCCTACGGCTTCAAACTGCGCCTTTCCGGGTAAAGTACCTTTGTAGGTAACTGGCACTACCACATAAATATTGTCATTCGATTGTTGAAAAACATTTACACTCTCTATCGATCCCTTTAGTTTGGTTAAACGGTTCTCTTTACACGTCCGTTCAACAGCATTTACCCATTGTATGCCGGCGGTCGGCCCGTTCCATGAATATGGCGGTTCGTCATCGGCAATTACGGCATTCGGCGTGTACAAATTCGCAACCGCATCAATATTAAAATTATTAAGTGCGTAAACGGCTGCGGTTATAACGGCCATTACGTCTGCCGGGAGCGTGGTATCGGCCGAAAATTTAACACGGCCTTCAATTTGAGGCCGCCAATGGTTTACACCCCGGGTGGGTTTTGCGCCCGCCCTTTGCATCCCGATATTCGATGCAAACAGAACAACTAACGAAATAAGCAGAAGATTCCTCATACCATTTATTAAATACGGGGTGAAGCCCGCTCACAATCCAAAGTTAAATTATATAAATACTTTGATAATACGGCATTAAAAAATAATTATCAGATCAGGTATTTTTCTCCGAATATAAAAATAAAAGGATTTGTCTCTGATAGGCCGTAGTTTTAATTCGAAAAGCTCAACAAGTCAATGGTAAACACCAAAACAGAATTGGCCGGGATCCCGGCGCCCGGAGAGCTATTTCCGTATCCCAAAGCTGATGGGATCATCAGCAATATTCTTCCGCCGGCATTTATATGAGGTATGCCTATTTGCCAGCCTTTAATAAGGCCGCTAAGCGGAGATGACAGGTTAGCGGTGGGGGCGAAAACCGACCCGTCCAATAACTTCCCGGTATAATTCACATTTACGGTTGATGCGATGGATGGATACGCCCCTGTGCCGGCAGTAATTACCTGGTAGTAAATCCCTGTTGGATCTTTTGTCGCGGTAATATTATTGGCAGAAATATATGCCTTGATCAAGGCATCGTCGGTCGCGGCTTGTTTAGCAGCATCAAATGAGTCGGTTTTTTTACAGGACGAGATCCCGGTAATGATCAAACAAATGAGTAAAAGGTATTTCTTCATATTTATTTCTTTACGACCATAAACTTATTTTAACGCCAAAAATTATGAATTGCCCCTGATTTTTGTGAAGCGATAAGATCTATTGGGCGATTGCGACAACCTGCCGTATTTTCGCCAAAAATAAAAAAACCTGCCGCATATAGCAATTGCGGCAGGTTTATAACTTTGCAATATGGAACCTATTACCTGGAATGATTTTGAAAAAGTAGAATTAAGGGCGGGGACCATTCTTGAGGCAATAGATTTTCCGCAAGCCAGGAAGCCCGCATATAAAGTTAAAGTTGATTTTGGCCCCCTGGGGATTAAATGGACAAGTGCCCAGATCACTAAACATTATACCAAAGAGCAGCTGCCGGGAAAGCAAATTATTGGGATGGTTAATTTCCCCACAAAGCAAATCGCAAATTTTATGTCGGAGTTTTTGCTTACCGGTTTTGCAGACGAAAACGGCGATATTGTTTTAGCGGCCATTGAAAAATCTGTGCCAAACGGCAGTAAACTGATATAATGCGATATATAAATTTTGGAGATGAGCCGGGTATTTCGCCGGATGAGTTTTTTATGAACGAGGCCATCCGCGAAGCCAAATTGGCTTTGGCGGAGGATGAGATACCTATAGGCGCTATAGTAGTTTGCAAGGGGCAGATCATAGGCCGCGGCCATAACCTTACAGAGCGGCTAAATGATGTGTCGGCACATGCCGAGATGCAGGCACTAACGGCCGCCGCCAATTTTATAGGCGGTAAATATTTGCAGGACTGTACGCTGTATGTAACGCTTGAACCCTGCGTGATGTGTGCCGGTGCGTCATATTGGTTTCAGCTGAGCAGGATAGTTTTTGGCGCTTATGATACCAAACTGGGGTTTGGCCGGCTGAATCAAAAGATCACGCACCCCAAAACTGTTATTACAGGCGGCATACATGAAAATGAATGCGCCGAGCTGGTGCGGGGTTTTTTCAGGAGCAAGAGAGGTAAGGTTTAGTCCATAGCCGATAGTCTATGTACTTGCAACGAAAACTTGACATTCAATTAGAACAAAATCTATATTCATCACTTATCTTTGTTTCTTTCATTAAACTTTAAAACTTAACATTATGGCATTCACACTACCGGCGTTACCTTACGCTACCGACGCACTGGAACCGCACATCGATAAAATGACCATGGAAATTCACCATGGCAAACATCACCAGGCTTATGTTACCAACTTAAACAAGGCGCTCGAAGGAAAGCCCGAAGCAAATAACAGCATTGACGATATCATTAAAAATATCTCGAAATACCCGATGGCTGTTCGTAATAATGGCGGCGGCCACTATAACCACAGCTTATTCTGGACATTGCTTTCGCCAAGCGGCGGCGGCGAGCCAACAGGCGCGCTGGCTAATGCAATCAACAGCACCTTTGGCTCATTTGCTGATTTTAAAACCAAAGTTAACGAAGCGGGCGCTACCCGGTTTGGTTCAGGCTGGGCATGGCTTATTGTTACGCCTGATAAAAAATTAGCTATAAGCTCAACACCAAACCAGGATAACCCATTGATGGATATTGCCGAAGTTAAAGGCACGCCTGTTTTGGGTATTGATGTTTGGGAACACGCTTATTATTTAAAATACCAAAACCGCCGCCCCGACTATTTAGCTGCTATCTGGAACGTGATCAACTGGAATCATGTTGCTGAATTATACAGCAAAGCCATATAACCCTGCACTATCTCAACCCTCCCCACCAAGGGGAGGGTTATAAAAATTCCTATGAATGCCATTGTACTTGAAGCGGCTGATAAACCCCTCGTATTAAAAGAAGTTGAAAAACCCGCGTTAAAACCTGGCGAGGTATTGGTTAAGATAAAAGCCGCTGCATTAAACCGCCGTGATTACTGGATAACGGTTGGTAAATATGCCGGTATTAAATACCCGTCCATTTTAGGTTCCGACGGAGCCGGTATTGTGGCTGAAGCCGGCAGCGATGCCGAAAAAGAATGGATGGGCCGCGAAGTGATCATCAATCCCAGCCATAACTGGGGCGACCATCCTGAATTTCAATCAAAAGATTTTAAAATTTTGGGCTTGCCTGAAGACGGGACTTTTGCCGAATATGTTAAGGTAAAGGCAGAATATCTGCATCCCAAGCCAACACATCTTACCTGGGAGCAGGCTGCGGCCTTACCGCTTGCCGGGTTAACCGCATACCGCGCATTGTTTACCAAAGGCAGGGTCACAAAAAAAGATAAAGTTTTGGTAACCGGGGCCGGCAGCGGCACAGGCAGCATCGCCGTGCAATTGGCGCATGCCGCCGGGTGCCAGGTATTCGTCACATCAGGATGGGGCGAAAAAATTGAACGCGCCAAACACCTGGGCGCCGTTGCCGGGGTTTGCTATAAAGCGCAGGATTGGGCCGAACAGCTGCAGCACCTTTCAGGTGGTTTTGATGTCGTTATCGACAGCGCCCTGGGCGAAGGATTTGGCAAGCTGCCTGATATTTGCAATCCCGGTGCGCGTATTGTGATATTTGGCGGAACAGCCGGCGATATACCGGCATTAAACGGCCGTAAAATATTCTGGAAACAACTGCAGCTATTAGGTACCACAATGGGCACATCCGACGAATTTGCGACGATGGTAAGTTTTGTAAATGAGCACCAGGTTATTCCTGTTATAGATGAAATATTTCCGCTGGCTGATGCGCAGCGGGCGGTAAATAAAATGGGACACTCATCCCAATTTGGTAAAATTGTGCTCCAGGCGTAATTATGCTTCAGTTAAAAGTTGAAGCGATAAAATGGGAGCTGCCGGATACGGCAACTTTCTTCTTTAAAGATATATCCGGCAAACGGATTCTCAGCCAGGCCGGCCAATTTATTACGCTTGTACTTAATCATCACGACGAGGAGATACGGCGATCCTATTCATTAAGCTCATCTCCTGATGAAGAATTGTTATCTATAACCGTTAAGCGGATAGAAAACGGCGAAATATCCCGATTCCTGTTAACAAAAATAAAGCCGGGCGATGTGCTGAATGCAGTTGAACCGGCAGGGCGGTTTATTATCACCAACTTCGAAGCCAGGAAAGATATTTTCCTTTTTGCCGCCGGGAGCGGTATTGTTCCGATATATTCTCAACTTAAATATATATTAAACCGGCCCGGAGAAAGCCGGCTCACGCTTATTTACAGCAATCAGCATCAGGGCTCGGTTCTGTTCGGGAGCGAACTCGAGTCACTGCGGTCAAAAAATCCCGAACGTTTCAATATTATTCACCTGCTAAGCAGCGAAGGAAACCGGCTTAATAATTTAATAGTTGAACAGTTGGTACGCAGGCATGTAAAGTACAATTTGACAAATGCGGAGTTTTATACCTGCGGGCCTTCCGTTTATATGCGGATGATAAGATTGACGTTGATTTATATGGGTATTAAGCCGGAGCAAGTGCGCAAGGAGAATTTCGTGCTCGAAACAATACCGGTAGCTGCCAGTTTAAAAACCTTTCCGCCGAAAAGAATAAGGATCCATTTTATCAATGAAACCTATGACCTGCTGGTCGGCGAAAACCAAAGTATTTTACAGGCCGCGCTGCAAAATAATATTCCGCTGCCATACAGCTGTCGTGTCGGCGATTGTTCCACCTGCGCGGCCTTATGTAAAGGCGGCCGGGTTGAAATGGTAAAAAATGATGTATTAACCGATGCAGATATTGCCGGGGGCTGGGTACTTACCTGCACCGGGCATCCTTTGACAGATGATACAGTGATCGGATATGGCGAATAGGCGGTGTGCTAAGAAATCACTCTGCCACATAAACCCGCACGTAGTCGACATACATAGTTGCAGGAAGATGGCTTTCATCAATTGTTTGGCCGGGAAGATCGCCTGCGACCGCCATACTTAAGACAATAAAAAACGGGAGATGAAACGCGCCTGTGCTATTGAAATTATTGGCGATATCCTGTGTGAAATATAATTTGCCGTCGAGGAACCATTTTATTGTATTGGTATCCCACTCAATGGCATACAGGTGGTATTCGTCGGGCGTGGTTATGATAGTAGAGCCATTGACTACCGGCTTGTCAATTACCCAATGGATATTGGCACGGATTATGTTTTCGGTATTGATATGTTCCATTATGTCAATTTCACCGCAAGCGGGCCGTCCTACTGTACTGACATTGGCGCCGAGGCACCAGAAAGCGGGCCATAGACCCTGTGACATGGGCACTTTTATACGCGCTTCAACACGGCCGTATGTGCCATTGATTTTGCCCATCGAATTGATGCTGGCCGATGTGTAGTTATAACCAGATACCGACTCTTTTTTTGCAGTTATGAGCAGGCTGCCATTTGTTACAACAGCATTAGCACCTTGATAATACTCCTTTTCATTATTAATGCCGGGGTTTCCTGTATTGATGTTCCAGAACGTTTGGTCAACCTCTATGCCGTTAAATTCATCCGACCATACTAACCTGTATGTAACCGGCGGCTCGGGCGTTGTCGGAATAATGGGCGACTTTGGTTTTTTACACGAACCAGTTGTAAATACGATTGCAAGCACTATACATGCATATACCTTATATAAAGTGAAGTAGCGCTTTTTTTTCAAAACGTTGGTTTTTAAATCCACTACGTACCAGCTCCCGCCAAGGTTGCTTACATCTGCTGCACGCATCAAATGGCGTGGGAAAACAACGCTAAATTACCTGGTTTATCAGTTAGCTTTAAACACTTTCACATAATCTACATACATACTCGCCGGGAATATGCTTGTATCAACATATTGCCCCGGAAAATCGCCCCCTACAGCCAGGTTTAGCAAGATGAAAAATGGCAGGTGAAAAGCCCCTGTGTTATTGACATTATTTGCGATGTTACCGCTTACATACTGTACGCCGTCCAGATACCAGTTTATTGAGCTGGCATCCCATGTAATAGCATAAACATGATAATTTCCCGGGTTAGTTATAGTGGTGGTAAGCCCATATTGAACATGACCGCCGCCACCATCCCAATGCATAGTACCATAAAGAGTATTATCTGCATTGATGTGCTCCATGATATCTATTTCGCCGCAGCGTGGCCACGAAACGGTAGTAATATTGGCGCCCAGCATCCAAAAGGCCGGCCACATACCTGCGCCAAGCGGTATTTTTATCCGTGCTTCAATCAGCCCGGAGGATGCGGTAAATTTGTTCTGTGTCGTCATTCGCGCAGAGGTGTAAAGCTGGTTGCCTACTTGCTCTCGTTTGGCGGTTATAACCAGGTTGCCGTTTGCAACAGTTGCATTTTGCGCCTTATAATATTCCTGTTCATGGTTTCCCGGTGGTAAACCCACTTCAAAATTCCATTTTGAAGTGTCAACGGTAGTACCGCTAAACTCATCCGACCAAACAAGTGAGTATTTTGTTGTATCCAGCGTGGCTGTCGTGGTTGTAGTAGTTGTAGTGGTGTTTGTAGGTACAAAGGGAGGCGCTGTATTGACAGGCGTTTTTTTGCACGAAGAGGCAAAAAGTGCAAGCACCAGTACCATACCGGTGCTTGCAATAAAATTTAAAAAATGTCTTTTCATAATAAATTGGTTCACTAATATAACAATTTATTATCAAAAATATTTTGAGGACTTATTTGTTTACTCCAAATGATTCCCAGCCCGAAGCTGTAGTGCGGTTGCAGGTCATGGCCTGGGTTCCATTCTCACTTGAAACAAACAGGCCGTTATTTCCCTGCAGGGTTATAGTGCCATCGGGGTTTGTTCCCCATTTGAATATTTCCCATGCGCCAACGCTGGTACGGTTACAGGTGATCGGTTGCGTGCCATTTTCGGATGACACATATTTGCCCATACTTTGCAGCGCTACGTTGCCATTGCCTTCGTCAACAACCAGGAATTGCTCCCATGCCTGGGCAGTAGGGCGGTTGCACCACATCGCCTGGGTTCCGTTTTCGCCGCTTACATACTGGTTATTGAAACCTTTCAGTGTAATGGTTTGGCCAATTGGCGGGCCGCTTGAGTTTACAGCCTTATAAACCCGCACATAATCAACCAGCATGTTGGTAGGCAATGAATTATTGTCGATCGTGTTACCGGGCAAATCGCCACCTATAGCAAGGTTGAGGATGATATAGAAAGGCAGTTGAAATGCCCCCGTATTATTGATGTTATTAGCAATATTTCCGGTTACGTACAATGTATTGTCTACATACCACCTGATGCTTTGGTTATCCCATTCAACAGCATAAATATGAAAGCTGCCGGGTGTGGTAGTGGTGCTGCTGCCATATTGTACATGGCCATTGCCGCCGTTCCAGTGCATAGTGCCTAAAATGGTATTTGTGGTGTTTACATGTTCCATTATGTCAATTTCACCACAAGTAGGCCATCCCACCGAGCCAATATTAGTGCCCAGCATCCAAAAGGCCGGCCAGGTACCTGTTACCATTGGCACCTGTATCCGGGCTTCGATGCGGCCATACTGCACAGAAAACTTACCGGAGGTGTTTAATTTTGCGGAGGTATAGGGCTGGCCGCCTACGCTCTGCTGCCTGGCAGTGATCACCAGGTTACCACCGGATACAGTGGCATTTGATGCCTGGTAGTATTCCTGTTCGTGGTTTACGTTGGGATTGCCCACATCGACATTCCATTTTGAACCGTCAACACTTGTGCCATTGAATTCATCCGACCATACCAGCTGCCACGTTACCGCCCTTGATTTGGCCTGAAAACTTTTCGTCGCAATAGCGTTTGCCGATGGACTGCTAACATCCTTCCTGCAGGAAACAGCCAGCATCACGAGCGCCAGTACTATACCGGCGCTCGTGAAAAGGTGTAAGAATTGTTTTTTCATAATTGGGTTTTGATTAAGTATAAAATTGGTTGTTGATTAGTTGATTAGTTGATTATTTATTTACACCGAACGATTCCCAGCCGGATGCTGTAGCACGGGTACAGGTCATGGCTTGTGTTCCATTCTCGCTCGAAACAAATTTTCCATTGTTCCCCTGCAGGGTGATCGTACCATCGGGATTAGTGCCCCATTTAAATATTTCCCAGCCGCCAACACTGGTACGGTTGCAGGTTATTGCCATCGTTCCATTTTCGGATGATACATATTTGCCCATGCTTTGTAACGCCACATTCCCATTGCCTTCGTCGACAACTAAAAATTGCTCCCAGGCCTGGGCCGTGGTGCGGTCGCACCACATGGCCTGGGTGCCGTTTTCGCCGCTTACATATAAATTATTAAAACCTTTAAGCGTAATGGTTTGTCCAATTGGCGGCCCTCCGTTTGATGGTGTACCGGCCCAGGTAAAGGTAGCTGCAGCGCCTGCGGGTAATGAATAAGTGAATGATTCGCTGCCCCACTTTATTTTAAACGACTGCGTTGATGATGCGGTATTAAGCGCTACTACAACCTTGGTCCCGTCAGGATTTCTGAATGCGACATTCTGGATGGTTGATGGAAAGGTATTAGATGATATACGCACAGCGCCCGCTTTTACAAACTCCGATGCCTGGGCAACAATATAATAAGCCGTATTGCGGGTGTAGTTATTGCCTGATATGGTTACCGCGCCTAAACAATTGGAGCAACCGCCGGATGTATGCGGGTTATAGTTCGGGTCGGCGGCCAGGTTCCATTCCAATACAACGCGGCTCCAGTTGCGGGGTGCGCCAATGATCAGGTTATTCATGTGCCAGCCGAAATCGCCGCCAAAATTACTCGGGCCACCTATAAACTGTTCGGTAAAATAAACGTTCTTGTTTGGATATGCATTATGTACGGTGGTCAGGGCGCTGATATCTCCGGCATACAAATGAAATGCCGAGCCGTCAACATACGGATTAGCACCTGCATCGCCCAAAACTGCTTCGGGATAGCCGGGCTGATCGCAATTATGGTCGTAAGCTATAATTTTGGTTGTGATGCCGTTAGCAGAAAATTGCGGGCCCAGGTTATTTTTTATAAAGTTGGCCTCCTCGTTTGACTGCATGGTCATGGCGGGGTTATTGTTGGGATTCAACGGCTCGTTTTGCGGCGTTACAGCATAAATTGTTATGCCTTGTGCCTGCATTGCCTGTATGTATTTTACAAAATACCGGGCATAAGCATCATAATAAGCAGTGTTTAAACTGCCGCCGGTAAAGCCGCCGTTGCCTGTAGTGCCGGTTTTCATCCAAACCGGGGCAGTCCATGGCGTAGCCAATATTTTGATTGAAGGGTTTACCGCGATGATCTTCTTTAAAACAGGTACCAGGTCGGTCATTTCCTTACTGATGCTGAAGTTGTTCAGATTTACGTCCGTTTGACCTGAAGGCATATCATCATACGTAAAATCAGAGGAGCTCAGGTCGGATGCACCGATTGTGATCCGAACGAAGCTTGATCCTACATGGCCGGAAGCTGTCGAAAAAATATCATTCAGGAATGTGGTTTGATTAGCCCCGAGCCCGTTAATTAACGATGCGCTGCCACCGGTTAAACAGTAGCCAAAACCGTCAATGGTTTGGTAGGTGGTGTTTTCATCGACGGTAATAGTGATTGGATTAGAGCCGCCATCCGGCGCGAAATTTACGCTGGCCTGCTGGGCCAGAAGTTTGCTTTGATCGGTGGTGGTTTCCCAAATACTAACCGATTCATTAGACGAGCGGACCATAGCGCCGTGAATGGCGCTGATCCCGGCGGAGTTTAATCCGGAGGAGGGTTTAGACAGGTCCTTCCTGCATGAGGAATAAAGCATTGCAAAAACTATTAACAATGCCGTGACTGATAGTTTGTAGTTGAAATTAACTTTCATAATATTTGTTTAGTTTAGTTGGTTGCATAATGATTACCCGGAGCCTTCTCATAAAGCAAAAGGCTCCGGAATTAGCACAATCTCAAAGCGACTGAGTGCCCGACCATTTGAAGGTTACCACGTTGCCAACAGGTAATGTGTAACTAAATGATTCCGATCCCCATTTTAATTTAAATGTTTGACTGGTATGCCCGGTGTTTAAAGCGATCACCACTTTGGAACCATCCGGGTTTTTAAAGGCTACATCCTGGATGCCGCCCGAAAATGTATTTGAAGATATGCGGACAGCGCCCGGTCGAACGAACTTCGCAGCGTGGGCGATTATATAATAAGAAACATTTCGCGTAATTGAGGTGCCCCCAATCGTAAGCGCTCCCTTGCATGTTGTACAGCCGCCGCTGGTGTGCGGCCCATAATTTGGATCAGACGCCAGGTTCCACTCCAAAACATTCCTGCTCCAGTTTCTTGGCGCGCCTATGATCAGGTTATTAACATGCCATGACAGGTCGCCGCTGAAACTTGCTGTAGACGAGGTATACTGCTCCGTGAAATAAAGGTCTTTAGCCGGATAATTTGTATGAACCGTTGATAAAGCGGTTATCGCTCCGGCATATAGATGAAATGCCGAGCCATTAACATACGGGTTTGCATTTACATCGGCCAAAACTGAATCCGGGTAGTCAGGATGGTCGCAGTTGTGGTCGTAGGCAATGATCTTTGTCGTTATGCTGTTGGTTTGAAATTGCGGGCCAAGATTGTTCTTTATAAAGTTGGCTTCTTCTTGCGCATACATCAGCAAACTGGGGTTATTGTTAGGATTTAATGGTTCGTTTTGCGGCGTTACGGCATCAATCGTTATGCCCTGGGCCTTCATTGCCTGTATGTATTTTACAAAATATCTGGCATATGCATCATAATAGGCTGTGTTTAAACGCCCGCCTTTAAAGCTGTTATTTGATTTCATCCATGTAGGCGGCGTCCAGGGACAGGCAAGAATTTTTATAGTGGGATTTAAAGCGATTATCCGTTTTAAAACGGGTACCAGGTCGGTAAGTTCCTGGCTGATGCTGAAATTGGCGAGGTTTACATCGGTTTGCC
Source organism: Mucilaginibacter sp. (assembly GCA_035568395.1). GTDB lineage: Bacteria > Bacteroidota > Bacteroidia > Sphingobacteriales > Sphingobacteriaceae > Mucilaginibacter. The sequence continues at coordinate 29,881 of DATMOF010000014.1, forward strand.
CGGCTGGGACTTCATCATACGTAAAATCAGACGCGCTCAGGTCGGAGGCGCCTAAGCTGATACGTAAATAACTCACCCCAATTTGATTGGGGCCTGTTAAAAATAATTCGTGAAGCAACGAATCGCCCTGCGCACTGCTCAACTGGTTAATTAAGGTGGCGCTGCCGCCTGTTAAGCAATAACCGAAACCATCAATTCCCTGGTAAGTGGTGTTTTCGTCGACGGTGACGGTGGTTTTGTTGGTGCCGGCATCGGCGGCAAAGTTTATACCGGGTTGAGGCTGTAATAATTTAGACTGGTCACCGCTTGTAACCCATAAGCTTACGGCTTCGTTTGCCGCACGAACCATTGCTCCGTGTTTAAAACTTAAGCCGGGTATGGATTTCGAAATATCCTTTTGGCACGATAAATACGACAATGCCAGCGCTAACAATAACACGGGCAATAATTTTAGCTTGTTTGTTTTCATAACGATATAAGTTTATTGATTGGTTTAAAAGATGTTTCAGTGCCGCCTGTTGAATGACGTTATCATTCGCGGGGGTTAACTTACATTAAAACAGCGTCTTAGCTATGATGCAAAATGCTTTAATGGTTTTTTGTTATCCAGGTAGCCGGTGTATTATAATTGGTAAAACAAATCTATGTTAATTTATTTCATAAAACAAAGAAAAAATATACATAAATAATTGATTTATAATGTGTTACAAAAAAATTAATACGCTTTAAACACAATAATAACCAGGCAAAACAGGCCTTTTACGCCTACATGGATGAATTTTCGTACAATGAAGAAATATTTCTGATACGCTTATCTCACATGTTAATTTGGACGAAAATGCTGAGATTAGAGATCAGAGGTTGGAGGTTAGAGATTAGTCTGGAAATTACACCCCATGTTTCGGCAAAAATAACCTGGTCATAGTAGAAAACATGGTTGATATTTAACTCTGAGAGCGCTGAGAAAGCGTAAAGAACACAGAGAAACAAGATGAGAATTAAGAGATTACAGATCAGAAAAAAAAATCGATCTATCTAATCTCTAATCCCCAACCTCTAATCACTATCCATTACCAGCTTACTCCAGCCTTTATCCCCGGCGTTTTTGATTTCTTTCTTTTTCCTGTCCATCACTTTTTTTATTCGGGAACTATAAGCCCAGCAGGTGCTTTGGCGGATGGACAATATTTGTGATAATTTATATGATGATATTTTCCCTTTGGTGGAGTACATTAAAAATATCATATAAAACGCTTTATTGATGGGGATGCGTGTGTTTTGCAGTATAGTGTAAGCAATCACCGATTCCTCATAGCCGCATTTTGAACACCTGCGGCTATAGGGCAGCTGACCGTGCCCGTAATGTGTATTGCTGCACTTGCGGCACGTGTAGCTCTTCTCCCATTTCAAATCCGAAAGAAATTTAAAACAGGTTTCACGGTCGGGGTATATTTTACTGAATTCCTCAAAATCAACCTCGGCCGACATTATACGGTCGTGTGTGATTTTTTCGATGTTATGGTGCAACTCGGTGTTATCCTTCTCAAGCAGCACATTCATGCGCGAAATTTCCTCGGCTTGCAGCTGAAGCAATTGGTTGACAGATTTCAGCTCGTTATTGCGGGAAGTTATCACCAATGATTTTTCTTCCAGTTCTTTAGTCCGTTCCTGCACCTGATCCTCCAGGTTTTTATTTAAAGCATCCATTAGTTCTTCGTTTAACCGCAGTTGCTTTATTATACGGCGCTGCGCCTCTTCTTCTTTCTTTTTCAGGATGCGTACCTTGTCGCCTATGGCAAACGATATAAAAACCATTTCCATTATAAAGCAAACGCTAAGGCTATAGTAGCTGGATGCAGTGACCGTGAACCACCAAATATTGAGTGCGATCAATGCCTTAATAATAAATCCCGTTAAAAGGAACGTGTAGCCGATAACAAAAAACCTTGCCGGCCGGTAGCCTTTTATCAGCACATAGCAGCCACTAAAAAATGCCAGAGTTAAAGGGATTATCTCAATGATCTTGTAGCTGAACCAATCCGGATTGACTGTCAGGCATAAAAGGAAAAAAGCACTTCGGAATGCAATAATCCACCAGAGTAATTTATTCAGGCGGGGCGCATTGGCCTTCAGGTTCAACAGGCTTTGGGCAAACAGTACTGAAAAAAAGCTCGCCGAAAACAGGGCAATCCCGTAAGCATTATGATTCCATACCGGAGAGCCGGGCCATATATACTGGTAAGCTATGCCGTCGGCACACATTTCATAAAGGCCTATGCTGAGGTTATAGGCAACATAATATAAATACTGCCGCTGGCGCATGGCCAAAAACATCATCAGGTTGTACAACCCGAATACGAGTATCATCCCGTAAAAAACGCCGAAGAAAAAGTATTCATCCAGGGCATAGGTGATAAACCAGTTTACCGAGCGCAGAACCACGATGACGTTAACCGGCTGATGCGATTTTATCCGGATGTAATAATATTGGCTCCCCGGAAGGGTGTTATCGATGTTTAAGCTGAAGTTTTTATGCTGATAGAGCCGTGTCGAAAACGGGCGGCTGCTCCCCAATAACGTAGCATTATAATGATTTTGCTTGTCGGGCGAATAAACCGTAATGCTGTCTATGGTTTGATCGAAAAATTCCAGTATCCAGTTGTTTTTCGATTGCAGGTTGTGCCCTATCCGGATGCGGTACCACCACGCCGCGTTGGGGTTGTGGGTTACCGGTGTCGCCTCCTTGTTTACTTTAAACCGGCTTGCAAATGCAGCCTTTACTGCCTGGTTTATGGTTAAACTGTTATGAACGTCTTCAAAATAAACAACATGGCCGTACCTGAATATTTGCTGCTTTGCCGTATCGCTGATTTGAACGATAGCCTGTGCGCCGGCGCTTGCCGCAAAGCAGAAAACAACTGCATTGCAGATGATAAAATTTTTTAGTAGAAATCTGTACATATGCGCGGGGCAATATGCCTTTGCGGTTTATTTGGTTATAACATTATACGGCAGGGGACCGTCAATTGGTTGCTCCGGCAATGATAATGCTTTTGATTTTCTAAACCTATTAAAGGTAGTTTGTACAGTTATTCAGTTGGGTAAAAGGTAAAAGTCATATCTTGCTACTTCCTCTTCCGGAAAATAACCTTTCGCCGTTTACCTTTCGCCTTTATATTACGGGACTTTAAAACCCAGGGCCTCTATATATCCCTTATTGGGCTTGCAATTTTCAAATGAGCTATTTTTTAAGAAACCGTACAGCGCCTTTTTTATTTCTTCGCGATCGGCCGGGGCGGCTTTGCGAATGGCGCCAAAATCGGCGCGCGGTTTTTCGGTGTATTCAATTATTTTATCATACCCGGCCGGCACATCAAAAGTGATGATGCCTTTGGTGTTATCCATTTTTTTATATGGCCAGTAATGCCAGCCGATGTTGTTTTTTTCGAGCGTGTTTTTAAACTCGCCAACCCACTGGTCGGTATTTTCACCGGTTTCGCCGCAATAGATCGGAACATTGTATTTATCCCTGAAATTGATATAATCCTGTATTACTTCAGTGCCGGTTGTTTTGGTCCAGTATTTATGAAAGGTATAAACCAGCTTTGAATCAAATGGCGGGCCGAAGGGTTTAAAATTGCTGTCCCACTGTGCGCCGCCAAGAAACAGGATATGGTTTTTGTCTGACTGCCTTATCGCTTTGGTGATCTGCTTGTAAACAGGCTCAAGATACGGGTTTAGCTCGGCTGTATTAAAATAGTGCGCTATCGGCTCGTTCAACAGGTCGTAACCCAGTATAATGGTTTCATTTTTATAATGATTGGCTATGCGGCCCCATATTTCGGCAGTTTGCTGCTGCATAGCGGGGCTTTTAAACAAAAACGGATATCCATAGCCATCGTCGATATTATCGCCGGTTTGGCCGCCGGGGGCACAATGCATATCTAAAAGAACATATAAGCCTTCGGTTTTGCACCAGCTGATTACCCTGTCGAGCAGCTCGAAACCGCGGTTAGGGTTGTTTTGGCCGCAATAATTTTCGGAGGTAAAAAGGCGATAGTTAAAAGGAATACGAATAGAGTTCATGCCGGAAGCTTTCAAAAAATGAATGTCGGCGGCGGTGATGTAGGTGTCCTGGTATTTTTTCCAGAATAGCGCGGTTTCTTCGGGTCCAATCAATTCAACCAGTGCCTCGTTGATCAAACGCGGGGAATTAACGCTTTTGAATTTAAACATATAGCCCTCGGGCACCAGCCAGTTACCCAGGTTTGTGCCGCGGATAAGAAAAGGCTTGCCATCGGTGCCGATAACATCTTTTCCCCGTACGCTGATAAATTTAGTTGTTTGTGCTGTTGCTGAAATTGAGATAAAAAGCCCTAAAACGATGAGGCTTCTGCGTAGTTTGTTCATAAGGGGTATAAATTTTATAGAGGTAATTATGTTGGTTTATTTAGCTAATATAGTATTTATATTTGTGACACGTTATTTGTAATCCCTGATGATAAAAAAACGCACAAGCTTAATCCTGGTCCTTTTATTAACGACCGGCGTGGCCTTTTGCCAGGTTGTTAAAGTAGCTGTGGCTGCAAACCTGCAGTCGATCGTTAAGGTATTACAAAAAGACTTTAAACAAAAGACCGGGATCGACATAGAACCGATCGTGGGAGCGTCGGGTGCCCTGGCTGCGCAGATGAAAAACGGTGCGCCGTACGATGTTTTTTTATCGGCTGACATGAACTTTCCGGAAACACTCTTTAAAGAGGGGTTTAGTTTAAAAAAGCCTGTTGTGTACGCATTGGGGAGCCTGATCATTTGCAGCAACCAGGATATCGGGTTTGAGAATTGGGAAAGGGTATTAATGACCGCCAGGATAAAAAAAATTGCTATGGCCAACCCATCTATAGCGCCTTATGGAAAAGCCGCTAAAGAAGCAATGCAACATAAAGGGATAATCAACGAAGTGTGCTCAAAGATCGTTTACGGAGAAAGCATATCGCAGGTTAATACCTACATTACAACCGGGGTTACGGAAGTTGGGTTTACTACCCAGTCGTTAGTAAAAGATACAAAAACACCGCTTTACTGGAAAGCTATCGATCCTCAAATATATGCCCCCATTGAGCAGGGGATAATATTGCTAAAACATGCAGACGGCAACGTGAACGCTGAAAAATTTTACCGGTATATTTTCAGCCCGGCAGCTAAAGCTATTTTTAAAGCATACGGATACAGATAAGACGTCATGCCGAACTTGTTTCGGCACCTCTCAGGACATTCACGCCCGCTCAGTCTGCGCTTGTGTATATAGCTGACCTTGCTGTCGTATATCTTTCCGGTGGGGTGCCGAAACAAGGTCGGCATGACGTACGGTTTTTTTAAAAGCGATTTCCCTGAGCGCGTTTTATAGTATTGATGGCGCGCTTTTTTTACTTTTGAATTTTGACTTAACAAATGGATCTTACACCCATCTGGCTCACATTAAAATTAGCGGTTATTGCCACGTTGCTGCTATTTATTGCTGGCGTGCCCGTTGCGTGGTGGCTTTCAAAGGGCCGGTCGTTTTTTAAAATTGTACTCGAAGCGATAATTACTATGCCTTTGGTGCTGCCGCCATCGGTTTTAGGGTTTTATTTATTAATGGCATTCAGCCCGCAACACGGTGTCGGGCAATGGCTGCTGCATACATTTAATATCCAGTTTGTTTTTTCTTTCCAGGGACTGGTTTTGGCATCAGTTATTTACAGCATGCCATTTATGATAGGCCCTGTTAAATCGGCTTTGCAGCAATTGCCGGTTTCGTTATCGCAGGCCTCGTGGTCGCTCGGCAAAAGCCGGTGGCAAACGTTTGTCCACGTTTTATTACCAAACATAAAGCCATCTTTGCTAACCGCCGTGGTCCTTACCTTCGCGCATACTTTAGGCGAATTCGGCGTGGTGCTGATGATCGGTGGCAACATTCCCGGCATCACCCGCGTGGCATCTATCGCCGTATATGATTCCGTCGAGCAGATGGATTACAGTTCGGCGAATACCTATTCGCTCATATTGTTCTCAATCACCTTCGTTTTGGTTGTAGCTGTTTTTGTGTTTAATAAGTACCATCTCAAAAGCCCGCTGGAATGATAAGGATAGCGATCGAAACAAAACTAAAAGCTTACAGCGGGCAACAGGAATTGCGTATCGTAAGGGAATTTCATGCGGGCAGCATTACCAAGATCTTCGGGCCTTCGGGATCCGGGAAAACCACGCTTCTGAAGATCATTGCCGGGTTTGTGGAACCCGAAAAAGGGAGTATTGTAGTTGACGATATCACCTGGCTGGACACGAATTCGAAAATATTTGTAGCGCCGCAAAAAAGAAAGGCTGGCTTTGTTTTCCAGGACTACGCGCTATTTCCAAACATGACTGTCCATCAGCATATGGCATACGCTACCAGCGACGAAGCATGGATCAGCAAGTTATTAAAGATCGGAAAGCTCGATGCTTTTATCACGCATAAACCCGGATACCTGTCGGGCGGGCAACAGCAGCGGTTAGCCATCTTCCGGGCGCTGGCTACTAAACCAAAACTGCTTTTGATGGACGAGCCTTTCTCGGCACTCGACCCCAAAATGCGTTCGGAATTGATCGGTGATTTAAAGGACCTTTTTGCGGAGTTAGGGACAACAGTTTTAATTGTAAGTCATTATCCACAAGAACTGGAAGGCTTAACGGAGCATGAATTGAATTTGCACTAATTTCACGAATTAATTTTCGAATTTTCACGAATGAAAATAATTAGTGTAATTCGATAAAATTCGTGCAATTGGTGTCAATTCGCTTCGCCAACAATAATTTTATCAAGGTTATGCAAATACCGCCGACCAGTTTTAAAATCCGTTATCGAGGTCATCTGGATGCTTTCAGGCATTTTGCCGGCTTTTATCCCGTTTTTCTCCATAATGATAAATACATGGTTGCCCGTTTCGGTGTTAAACAGCTCATTCCACGAGTAAACTACTTTATATCCGTCAGCGCCCACGCAAACAAAATAAAACCTGCTGAACAGTTTAGGGCTGTTTGCCATTAATTCGGAATGACTTAAAATATCCTTTAATAAAACCCCTTTCAGCTGGTCGTCCTGGTGCTTAAATTCGCCTAAATGATTGGTTACCTTTATATCGCCGATTGATTTAAGGGGATAACTGCTTAAGGAATCCATCGTGATAACAGATTCCTTTTTTATTTTTCCGCTTATAGTAAAACTAAGTGTTTGCTGTAAAGCTTCCTGCGCAAATGCGCTGGTACTTAATAATAAAAGCAATATCGCGAACTTGTTCATATATGACGGAAGCGTTGCCAGGCGCTCCTTAGCAAATATAAGAAAAGCCCTTCTTAGTTCAAGGCATTTAAAATAGAGTTGACCGATGCCCTTTTGGTATAATCCTTATCGAAATGAACAAAAATTATTTTGCCTGAACGGTTGATCACATAAGTTGCCGGAACAGGAAGCACATGATCGGTATTGCCGTTATTCCTTTCCAGGTCGACACCATAGCCCTTTAATTTTGAAAATAGCGCATCATCAACAGTGTAATTAACCTGGTATGCCTTCATTATTTTATAACCCTTATCCCCGATAATAGAAAAAGAGGCATGGGTTTTATCGATAGTTTTGTTGATGTTTTCGCCTGTTTCCGGCGTTACGCCGATAACATAGGCGCCCTTGGCGGTTAATAATTGCAGCGAATCCTGCAATTGCTTGATTTGTTTATTGCAATACGGGCACCATTGCCCGCGATAAAAAAACAATATTACAGCCTTATGCGATTTAAGCAGGCTATTTAAATCAAGGGTTTTACCCGAATTGTCTTTTGCTGAAAACTCCGGCGCCGCCGAGCCCTTTTTAAGACCGGTTTGCGCCGATACCTGCAACGAGAAGATAAGTCCCGCCGCAATAAATAAAATATTTTTCATTATCCTTTTTTAAATTTTAAATAAAGAAGGGGAAATTTCCCCTTCCCTTAAAACAAACACAACTCACATTTTCTCTTTAGTGTCTTTTGACATCTTTTCCTTGCTCATCTTCATCTTGTCCTTTTTCATCTTGCTCATTTTCTTTTTTTCCATCTTATCCATCTTCATCTTGTCGCCGGCCATTTTATCAGTGTCACTAACAGCAATGTTTCTTGCTGGAGATACGCTGTTTAGCGGTTTTGCCTGTAGATTAAGTGTTAAAGAGGCCACAATTGCAGTTGCGATAACTGCTCCCGAAATAATTGATTTCATACTTTTTTGGTTAAATAAATTGAAGTTTTCAGGCTTAGTCGAGTAATCCCGTTCAACCTTACAAAATATTTCAATTTTTATTCAACTCAGTTTCTATACGCTCCTGCAAATCCCTTTTAAAATGATCATCAAGCCTGATATTTGATTGCGTAGTGCTGTGAAAAAGCTGACGAACCATATGATTGATCGCGCGGCTTTGCTTGCCGTACAACTTGCAAAAAGAGCAACCGTAAAGATGGATCCGAAGCTCAATCGTTTCGCGGAAAGTCAGCCGCCGGATCGATTTTTTTTCGATCAGGAAAGTAGCCTGTTTACAGTTGTTTAATATTTTATTCAGATTGTTCATGGTAATTTTAAATCCAGTTTTTTTGAAGGCAGGCCCTCAGGTTTAGCTTGGCGCGATGGATGATCACCCAAAAATTTGATGCGGTAACTTTTAATTCGGCACATATCATATCGGTTGATTGATCTTCTATATGCTTCATCGTAAAAACCGCCATCCACAATGCCGGGAGCTTTTGCATGCATTTTTGCAGTACCTGCTCAAATTCTTTATTAATTAAATGGTCTTTATTTTCAATACCGAATTCTACCAGCAAATGGCCTTCGTTCCAGTGGCCGGTGGTTTCATCAAAAAAATCACTTTGTTCCTCTTCGGCCTTGATGACATCCGTGTTTTTTAAGCCCGATGATTTCCGTCGGTAAATGTCGATGATCTTGTTTTTCAGGATAGCCGTCAGCCACGTTCGCTCGGTGCTTTTTCCCTCAAAACCAGCGGTCTTTTCCAGCGCGGCCAAAAAAGTTTCCTGTACTAAATCTTTTGCCTGTTCTTCATCGTTAATACGGGTAATAGCATAAGCATATAAATAATCGGCGTGGGCGTTCACCCACTGATGAGGTTTAAGTTGATGTTCCATATTAAGCGAAAAAAATGCACTAACTGCGTTAAGTGCATTCAGTAGCTGCATGTTGCTACCAAATAACTATCCCGGAGCAGCGTTTATCCATTAGTCGGATATATCAGCAAAACCTTACAACATTATTTTTATATTTACTGTAAGGAATCGAAAACTAAGCCGACTAAGCGTTAAAAATCATTTAAATTTATTCATTCAAATGAGATCGATTAAAATATTTATTCTTGCCGCCTTTTTAACTGTTGTTGTTTTAGGCACCAGTGCCTTTATTAATGTCAGGCTTTTAAATAAAATAAACAGTGAAAATAACAGATTCGCCGTCGTAGAATTGTTTACGTCCGAAGGCTGCTCCAGCTGCCCGCCGGCCGATGAGCTAGTTGCTAAAATTCAAAAGGAGAGCGCGGGCAAGCCGGTTTACATATTAGTTTACCATGTTGATTACTGGAACCATTTGGGTTGGAAAGACCAATTCAGCAGCGCCGATTTTTCGAAAAGGCAACATGATTACGCTAATTATTTACATCTGCAATCCGTTTATACCCCACAAATCGTAGTTAATGGAAAAACGGAATTCGTTGGATCAGAAGAGGGGTCTTTGCGCAATGCCATTCGCAATAGTTTGCTAAAAAATTCGGCGAGCCATGTTGATCTAACCATTTTGAAGGCTGATAAAAACCGGGCAAGCTTAAGGTATACCGTCGAAGGCACTGATAAAAACACGGTATTATTTGTCGCGCTGTTGCAAAAGTCAGCGCAAACAAAAGTGATGCGCGGCGAAAACGGCGGCCATACTTTATCGCATGTGCAAATTGTACGTAAATTGCAGCGTGTGGCATTGAATGCTAACAGCGGGGTGGAAAATATAACATTGCCGCAAGGGTTTGATCCGCGGGGCTGGGAAATCATCGGGTTTTTGCAAAACACAGCAAATGGTGCAGTTACAGGTGCGGCAAGGGTAGCTTTTACAAACGAGGTGAGCGCCGCTGCCGGGGCGATAAAGAATTCAAACTATTAATTCAATGTCGTTTTATTAAAAGGGTGACGGCGTACCAGGTGTGTTCAGGTGTGTTCAGGTGTACCAGGTGTATCCACCTGTACCGGGTGGTACACCTGTAACAGTGTATCAACCGTGTCTCTCTCAACAAATGATACACCCGATACAAAACAATAATTTTTGACTAAACGACATCGACTATTAATTTAATACGCTTGAAAGCAATAAAAGAAAAACATTCCTTAGCCATGCGGTGGTGCCATTGGGTTAATTTCCCGATACTCACCATTATGATCTGGAGCGGGATGCTGATCTACTGGGCCAACGACGAATATTCGGTCACCTTATTTGGCCACACCTTTTTCCGGTTTTTCCCGGATTGGTTTTATAACACACTGAAGATCCCGCACCGCTTGTCGGAGGGGATGGCATTTCACTTCCTGTTCATGTGGTTTTTTACCCTTAACGGGATCATTTATATTGTGTACACGCTGATATCAGGTGAGTGGCGGGAACTGGCGCCAAAAAGAAATTCATTTAAAGAAGCCTGGCTGGTGCTGCTGCACGATCTGCATATCCGGAAAACGGCGCCGCCGCAAAACAAGTACAATGCGGCGCAGCGTATCGCTTATACCGCCATTATCCTGATGGGCATTGGCTCGGTAATAACCGGGCTGGCCATTTATAAGCCGGTGCAGTTTTATTATTTAACCTGGCTTTGCGGCGGCTACCACTTTGCCAGGATACTGCACTTCGCCCTGACCCTCGGATATGTATTCTTTTTTGTGGTCCACGTAGTACAGGTATTCATTGCCGGGTGGAACAATTTCCGGTCGGTAATTTCCGGATTTGAAGTAGTTAATGAAAATCCAAAACCAGCAGTTGAGGCAGCTAAGAAAAATGAGCATGAAAAAGCCTAAAAAGGAACTTACCACCGAACAAAAGATAAACCGGCGAAACTTTATCTCTTTTACTGCTTTCGCCGTTTTGGCAGGCGGGGCCTATGAAGGCTGGCGGTGGCTGTATAAGTCGCCCGAAGAGGTCGCGGGCATCACAGCCGGCGCCCGTAAACCGCTCCGGCGCGCCCTTAATAAAACCGAACTGGTTTTCAGGAGGCTGTTCAGCAATAACCACCTGGTAAAAACCTATCCCAAATCAATGGTTGCCAGAAATGTACGGGTGAATAGCGACATAGGTATCGAGGCCGAAAAGAAGTTTGACCCGGCAACCTGGAAACTGCAGGTCGTAAAAAAAGCAGGCGATATACTACAGGTAAGCCTGGATGAACTAAAGGCCCTGCCAAAAACCGAAATTGTATATGATTTTAAATGTGTAGAAGGCTGGGACCAGATACAGCATTGGGCAGGCGTAAAATTCAGCGATTTTATCGCCCACTATAAGCTGGACAACCTGGCCAAAATGCAATACGTGGGTATGGAAACGCCGGACAAAGGCTATTATGTTGGCATAGATATGCCCAGCGCCATGCACCCGCAAACATTATTGGCCTATGAGGTTAACGATAAGCCATTGCCGCTAAACCACGGCGCACCGCTGCGGCTTATCATCCCGGTTAAATACGGCATTAAAAATTTAAAGCGTATCGGGACAATTACTTTTAGCAACAGCCGCCCACGAGATTACTGGGCCGAGCAGGGGTATGATTATTATTCAGGATTGTAGTTGATAATTAAGTCTAAAGTCTTGAGTCTGTAGTCTTAAGCCGGGAAGCTAAATTTCCCCATCAAAACCGCGGGGTTGTCACCAATCGCAATTGGTTCTCCTGATAAAGCTTCGTTACCCAATAGCGCGAATAAGATAGCTTCTTTGGCGTCGGGGTCAATCCCTAAATCGCCCGTGCCGGCAATAGTGGTGTTTGGCAACGCTTTTTTTAGATGCTCGATAATAAAAATATTCCTAGCGCCTCCGCCGCTTGTGAATATCTTAATGTCATCTGCCCTGAAATTTTTCAAAATAAAGTTAGCAATGGATTTTGCCGTGAATGCGCTTAATGTACAAATGATGTCTTCGGGGCTCGTGGCTAAGGCGCCTGACTTTTGTTGTGCTTCTTCCAAATAGGACAAATTAAACAATTCCGGGCCCGTTGTTTTTGGTGTTGGCTCGCTGAAAAAGGGGTGATCGAGCAAGGCATCCAATAACAACTCATTAACCTTTCCTGAAAACGCGATCCTTGAATCCTCGTCATAAGGTTTGTTGAAATATTTTCTGCAGGCCGCGTCGATCAACGTATTGCCCGGACCGATATCGGTACATAAAATATTTTTGTAATTGCCGCTTGCAGGCAAAAAAGTGAGGTTGGCAATGCCGCCGATATTAAGCAATATCCGGTTCTCACCGGCCTTACTTCCCAGCAATACATCTCCGTATAAAGCCAGGGGCGCACCCTCGCCACCGGCCGCAATATGTTTTTGCCTGAAATCGCTGATGGTTAAAATGCCTGTTTTTACGGCAAGATGATCGCCGTCGCCGATCTGTAAAGTCGCGTTCGGATAAGCCGGTAAGTGGTGCAGGCTTTTTGGGGCGTGGTATATTGTTTGGCCATGACTGGCGATAAAATCCACTTCACCCGGTTTCATGCCCCAGCTATCAAGCGCCTGCAAAACAAGCTCACCGTGAAAAGTACCTGTTTGGGCATTCAGCAGGCAAACTTTTTCAAGGTCGGCATCCTTGCGGGCAAATATAGACTGAATAGCTGTTTTAAAATCCTCTTTATAAGGAATAGTGATAAATTTTAACAACTCAAACTGGGTTTTCAATCCGTTCCCGGTAAACCGGCATAAAGCAATATCCAGCCCATCGAGCGAGGTGCCCGACATTAACCCGATGCCAATTTTTTCGGGTTTTCGGGCAATCTCGAAAAGCTTTTGCAAGTTTTTGTTGAGGGCTAACATGGGCATAATTTAGGGATTGTTAGGCGATGTGCAAAATTTAAAGATTGCGATTGTTATTTCACCAGGCACGATACTATCTTGAACATATCTGATATATTTGTTTAACCATTTTTCCAGGCCCGAAATCAGGCTCAGGACTTTAGACTTAATTCATCCCATGGCAAGATTAAACCTATTAGAAGAGACGCGATACGAGAAGCTGCCGGTAACGGTGTACGGGAACCAGCAGCAAGCCTCACTGGCGGTAGCGGCGCGGATAGCGAAACTGATCCGTGAAAAAGACAAAAAAGGCGAAAA